>CAVRIQ010000016.1:0-75070 GCA_963721275.1 uncultured Alphaproteobacteria bacterium
GGTCCTGCCAGCGCGGCATGCCGGAATGCGCGGCGGGCTTGAGCGCGCGCCGCGACAGGAAGAACGACGTCGACATGATGTCGAATTGCCAGCCCAGTTTTCGTGCGATCGCCAGCGCTTTCGGCACGTTGGCGATTCCATGAACCCGAACCAGCGTGACCTTGGAGAAGGTCTTGCTGATCTCCTCCAGCCTTACCCGCTCGCTCGGTCGATCCGCGGCGTCGGCGCGGTTTCAATGGTGAGAATGACGTTCTTCTCGTGCAGCACCTTGTAATGCTTCAGGCTGTGCATCAGGGCTGTCGGCGCGCTGATGGGATCGCTGGTCAGGAAAACGGCGGTGCCGGAAACCCGCTGCGGCGGCCGCTTTTCCAGCATCGCCACCAGATCGGCCAGCGGAAACTCCAGCTTGCGCGATTTCTCGAACAGAAGCCGGCTGCCGCGCCGCCAGGTGTACATCAGCAGCATCACCACGGCGCCCAGCGCCAGCGGCACCCAGCCGCCCTCGAACACTTTCAAGAGGTTCGCCGCAAGGAAGGTGAGATCGAGGAACAGGAACGGCGCGATCAGCGCCGCGGCCGCAAACGGCGACCATTTCCAGACCTTCCAGATCACGACAAAGCCCATCATCCCCGTGACCACCATGGTTCCGGTCACGGAAATGCCGTAGGCCGACGCCAGCGCGCTCGAGGAGCGGAACATCAATACCAGCAGCACCACCGCGATCAGCAGCAGCATGTTGATGCGCGGGATGAAGATCTGGCCGGAATGGGCTTCTGACGTATGACGAATTTCAAATCTCGGCAGCAGGCCGAGCTGGATGGCCTGGCGCGTCAGTGAATAGGCGCCGGTGATCACGGCCTGGCTCGCGATCACGGTTGCCGCGGTGGCGAGAGCGACCATCGGGATCAGGGCCCAATCCGGAAACATCAGGAAGAACGGGTTCGCGACCGCCTTGGGGTCGCCCAGGACGAGCGCGCCCTGCCCCAGATAGTTCAGCGCCAGCGACGGCAGCACGATGAAGAGCCAGGCGGTCTGGATCGGCCGTTTGCCGAAATGCCCGAGGTCGGCATAGAGCGCCTCGGCGCCGGTGACGGCGAGGAACACGGCGCCGAGCGTGACGAATTCGATGATGCCGTGATGGAGCATGAACGAAACGGCATTGAGCGGATCGAGCGCAAACAGGATCTCGGGATGGCGCGTGATCGGGGAAATCGCCGCGATCGCGATGACGCCAAACCAGATGCACATCACCGGCCCGAAGAACGCCGCGACCCGCGCCGTGCCGCGCGACTGAACCGCAAACAGCACAAACAGGATAAGGACCGTCAGCGGGACCACATAGGGTTCGAACGCCTCGGTCACGAGCTTGATGCCTTCGATTGCCGAAAGCACCGACAGCGCCGGGGTGATCACCGCGTCGCCGTAAAACAGCGCGCCGCTGACGATCCCGAGCAGCACGATGGCACTGCCGCCATAGGCGACCGCGCGCTGCGCCAGCGCCATCAGCGCCAGCGTTCCGCCCTCGCCGTTGTTGTCCGCGCGCAGCAGAATCACGACGTATTTCAGCGTAACCACGACGATGAGCGCCCACAGGATCAGCGACACCACCCCGAGTACCGCCTGCTGGGTGACGACGCCGCCCGGGCCGCCGCTGGCGGCGATCACGGCCTCGCGCAGCGCGTAGAGGGGGCTGGTGCCGATGTCGCCATAGACGACGCCGATGCTGCCCAGCATCAGCGCCTTGAAGCCGGCGGTGGAATGGGTTTCGCCACGCGCATCGGCCGCCGCCGTTTCCGGGGCGGGAACTACAACATCGGTGGTCATTGGGGTGGAGGCCTCAAAATGCTTCACTGCACAATAGCAAAGCGAGGGCGGCTTATAGGCTTGCGTTTGGAGCACGGCCTAGCCCGATTCTGGGCCATCGCCATGCAAAATAGCATAGATCGCCCTAGATAATGACCTGGGTCCCGACTTCAACCACCCGCCCGGTCGGAATCTGGAAATAATCGGTGGCATCGTTGGCCGACCGGCTCATGGCGATGAACAGATGGTCCTGCCAGAGCGGCATGCCGGACTGCGCCGACGGCTTCAGCGCCCGCCGCGAGACGAAGAACGACGTCGACATGATATCGAACTGCCAGCCGAGCTTGCGCGCGATCACCAGCGCCTTGGGGACGTTCGGCGATTCCATGAAGCCGTAGCGCAGCCGCACGGTTGAAAACCTGTCGCTGATGGTTTCCATCCGGACGCGGTCGGCCAGGTCGACCCGCGGCGTCTGCGCGGTCTCGATGGTCAGGATCACATTGTGCTCGTGAAGCACCTTGTTGTGTTTGAGATTGTGCAACAGCGCCGTCGGCACGAAATTGGGGTCGCTGGTCAGAAAAACCGCGGTGCCCTTGACGATGTGAGGCGGACGCTTCTCCAGGCTCTTGATCAGGTCTGTCAGCGGAACCTCGATACGCCGGGTCTTCATGATCAGGATCGCCGAACCCCGGCGCCAGGTCCAGATCATGACGGCCATTGCGAGCCCGAACAGCAGCGGCACCCACGCCCCTTCGAACAGTTTCAGCAAGTTGGCGCTGAAGAACGTCGTGTCGACGACGACGAACGGCATGATCAGCGCCGCCGCGGTGGCGGCGCGCCAATTCCACAATTTCCAGATCACCACGAAACCCATGATGCCGTCGGCGACCATGGTGGTGGAGACGGCGATGCCATAGGCAGAGGCCAGATTGCTCGAGGTGCGGAACAAGAACACCAGGAGCAAGACGCCGATCAATAGCAGCCGGTTCACGCGCGGCAGATAGATTTGCCCGGCATGCGTTTCCGACGTGTAGCGGACCTCGAAGCGCGGCAACAGGCCGAGCTGCACCGCCTGTCGGGTCAGCGAATAGGCTCCCGTGATCACCGCCTGGCTCGCGATCACGGTGGCCGCAGTCGACAGCACGACCAGCGGCAACAGCAGGATTTCCGGAACCATCCGATAAAAGGAATTCTCGATCGCGGCGGGATGGGAAAGCACCAGCGCGCCCTGGCCGAAATAGTTGATCAGAAGCGCCGGCAACACGAAGTAGAGCCAGCCGGCCTGAATCGGCTTGCGCCCGAAATGGCCCAAATCGGCGTAGAGCGCCTCACCGCCGGTCACGGCGAGAAATACCGCTCCCAGCGTCACCAATCCGATGGTCCCGTGCGTAAGCAGGAAATCGAGGGCGTACCAGGGATTGATCGCGGCCAGTACCGAAGGGTCGTCGCTGATATGGACGAGGCCCATCGCCGCAAGCGTGGAGAACCAGACCACCATGACCGGCCCGAAGGCCGACGCGACCCGCGCGGTGCCGCCGCTCTGAACCGCGAACAGCGCGACCAGGATGAAGACCGTCAGCGGCACCACATAATGCTCGAGCGCCGGCGTTGCGAGCTTGAGACCTTCGACCGCGGACAAAACCGAAATCGCCGGCGTGATCACGGAATCGCCGATGAACATCGAAGCGCCGACGACGCCTAGCGCCAGCAGCGGCCAGCTTCTGCGGCCCAGCGCACGTTGACCCAGCGCCATCAAGGAAAGCGTGCCGCCCTCTCCGTTATTGTCGGCGCGCAACAGCAGCAGCACGTATTTCGCGGTGACGACGATAAACAGCGCCCACAGGATCAGCGACAGCACCCCGAGCACGATGACGCGGGTGACCGGCTGGCCCTGCGCGGCGCCTGCGACAGCCTCGCGAAAGGCATAGAGCGGCGAGGTGCCGATATCCCCGAACACCACGCCGATGCTTCCCAGCGTCAGGGGCCAAAAGCCCGTCGTGACCGGCCCTTCATGGGCTTCGGTTGATGTGACGCTCACGGCCATGATGGAAAAACGCTCTATCGGTTGATTTGATCCGGCCGGCTATCGACGCTTTCCGGGAAAGCCTGTCAACGGCTCGACCATAGCACCCGCGGCTGGTGCCGCCTGTCTCCACAGCGTCACACCCGCACCTATCCGGTTAGGTAAAATAGTAGTGGGAACTATGGCTTAAGGCCGGGAGGCAGCGGCGGATCTTCACGCATCAAGGTGATGGTCACGCGGCGGTTCGCCGCCAGCATGGGATCGTCGGGAAACAGCGGCTGGGTATCGGCCTTTCCGGAAACCGCAAAAAAGTGTCCCATCGGCACGCCTTCCCGCTCCAGAATTTGGCGCACCGCGTTTGCCCGATCCGCCGACAGGTCGAACGCGCCGTAGTCGCTTCGGGTCGGCACGAAGCCCGCCGCCGTATGACCGACGATGGAGATGCGCAGCGGCGTCGCCTTGAGCGGAACCGCAAGCTTCTCGATCAGCCGGCGGGTGCGGTCGTAGGGCACCTTGGAGCCGTCGGCGAACATCGAGCGGCCTTCCTGGTCGACGATTTCCAGGTTGAGGCCCAGCTTGGTTTCCTCGAACATGATGTGCTTGGAGACTTCGGTCAGTTCCGGCATGTCCTGCAATGCCTGCCGCAACGACGCCGAGGCCAGCGCGAATTCGCGATCGATTTTCAGGTGGGCGCCCTGGGCGAGGCTGTTCTCTTGCTGATCCGGGGTCGGCGTGTTGGATGCTTCCTCCGGCGAAATGTGTGCGGCGTTCTTCAGTTTCGCCCGCGTCGGCAGACCGTCGGATTCGATGATGCCGGAATAGCGCGCCTCGGTCTGCACGCCGAATGCGTCCCGCATCGAGCCGGCGACGATCTTGAGCTTGTCGTTGTCCATGGTGGAAAATGCCGTTAGCATTACGAAGAAGCTCATCATCAGGCCCATCAGATCGGCGAAAGTCACGAACCAGCCGTGGCCTCCTCCATGTGCGTCGCCGCGTTTTTTCTTCGCCATGGCCTGTTTCCCGGACCGCCGCCACCAGGCCGATCAGGCCGGGACCGGCTCGCCTTCTTCGTGGCGGTGCTTTTCCGGCAGGTAAGCCAGCAGCATCTCTCGGACCAGGGTCGGGCTCTTGGAATCCCGGATCATCAGAATGCCGTCGATGATCAGCGTGCGGTTGGTCTCCTCGTCGAGCAGCTTGCCGTGCAGCTTGTCGGCGATCGGCAGGCAGAACAGGTTCGAGACCAGCGCGCCATACAACGTCGCCAGCAGCGCGGTCGCCATGAACGGACCGAGCTTGGAGGGGTCGGTCATGTTGGCGAACATCTGCACCATGCCGATCAGGGTGCCGACCATGCCGAACGCCGGCGCGCAGTCACCGATGGCGCGATAGATCTTGCCGCCTTCGTCCAGATGCATCAGGAAGTTGTCGCGGTCGCGCTCCAGATTGTCGCGAATGAATTCGAGGTCATAACCGTCCGCGACGTAGCGAATTCCCTTGGCGAGAAAGGGCTCGTCGGTTTCGACTTTTTCCAAACCGACCGGGCCCTGCTTGCGGGCGATCTCCGCGATGCGGGCCAGTTCGTCGACGAGATCGCGCGCCGCAAGGCGGCTCATGGTGAAGGCGAATTTCGCGCCGAGCGGAAGACCATGCATGATCGCGCCGAGCGGAAACCGGATCATGGTGGCGGCGATTGATCCGCCGAAGATGATGATGACAGCATGTTCACTCCAGAACATTTCAAGACTGCCGCCCAACAGCATGATGACGGAGATGACGGCGATGCCGCACAACAGCCCAACGAGCGTCATAATATCCATGGGAACTCCAACGCGCATGCGAACGATCGGCCGTTCTGGACGATGGCGCCGCCCACCCCGAGCTGCGCAACAGGAACCCTACGTACGCGCCATTAAAGACGCGTTACCGAATTTGGTAGGCATAACAATTGGTTAATAAAGAGCTAGACACCTGATCATCCCACTGGGTTCATTGGGCTTCTGCATGGCTGTGTCTAGTTTTTCTAGGGATGATGATGCTGCTCTGAGCTCGAATGTCGTCTGGCGTTCGCAAATGAACGAAATAGCTCATCAAACCACCAGCAACCAATGGGCCGTCCCACGACTGCCACGCCAAATAATCATCAACGCAGCAAGCTCACGATCCATTATCTACTGGAGGCCGTTCAAAAGTGGAGGCAGCGCTTGAACCAGCATCACTGCAGCTCCCGCAAAGGCCGAGATCCCAACGATGAGTTGCACAAGAAACTGCAGCCACATCATCCTGCTTTCAACTATCACGTCGTGCGGATTCGGCATCTCTTTGCCTCTTAGATGCAGCGCGGTGCCTGCTCTGGGCTATAAACCGAGTCGCACCATACCGCGCCGGTCAAATCTCATCGGCGCGCATTCGACTCCTTTCGCGACTCGAGGGCTCAAGAGAAGCCTGCGGTACAACCTGTTGGAGCCGAATCGGCACGCGCTCACGATCGTAAAGAATTCGTTAAATTAGCAGCTTAGCACGCCGCAATCCGGTTCGATTCAGAACCGGCAACATGCGATTTTCATTGTGGTCAAGTGGATCACGACGAACCTGCGACCCCTGTGTCCCGAACGTCACGCCCTGTTGGGAAACGCTAGTAAAATCAATTAAATGCGGACAGCTTTGACCACCAGTATCGCCGTTTGTTCACGGGGTTTCGGTGGTCAATCGGTGGTTGGGAATTCTCAAGCCTGCTCCACGAAGAGCGGCGGGCAAGCAGGTGGAACCACATGATACGGACGAGTGTTAGTCGGCGCGGGTCCCGACGCCGATCGGCTCATGAGGACGCACGTGGCTTCCTTGATGCGATGCATGTCAGGCTCGGGGAATTTGCACTGTGAGCTCCATCCGGACAAGACACGCTTGATTGAGTTCGGCCGCTATGCTGCGAACGATCGCAAGCTGCGCGGGCTTGGAAAACCGGAAACCTTCGCGTTCCTGGGCTTCACCTTCATCTGTGGTCGATCTCGCCGCGGCAACTTCCAGCTTCAACGGAATACCCGACGCGACCGCATGTAGCGGAAGCTCGGGACATCAAGGCGGGGCTACTGCGCAGGATGCATCAGCCGATTCCAGAGCAAGGGAAATAGCTGAGGCAGGTCGTGGCTGGCCACTTCGCCTACTACGCGGTTCCGACAAACAGTCGGGCGCTCTCAGCGTTCCGGCACTATCTTGTGCCAAGAGTGACCCACCTATGTCAGCTATTAACAGCCTCGGGCGCCACAGTAACACGTTCGTGATAGAACGCCTGGGCCCGGGAAGTGGACTAATGAACTGAAGTTAGCCTTATCGATAGCAAGATGTGAACAAGACATTCTTGCCTCAACCATCCACCCCAAGGTATGTGGTACATTGAGGCGGATACTGCGGGACGGTTCGCCATGAATTTTTCGTGCAAGTTTTTACTTGTCGCCGCGCTCCTGTTGGTTTGTCAGCCGGCTTCAGCCGAGAAGCGCGTGGCGCTGGTGATCGGCAATTCCAATTATAAGAACGCGGCGGTGCTTCCGAACCCGGCCAACGACGCCGCAGCCGTCGCTGCGACTCTGAAACGGGCGGGTTTCGATATCGTTGACTCAAGGCTCGATCTTTCAATTGCCGACATGCGGCGAGTGCTGCGAGATTTCGCTGATCAAGCTCGCGACTCCGACATGGCTGTCGTTTATTACGCAGGTCACGGTATCGAGATAGATGGTACGAATTATCTGATCCCAACGGACGCTAGGCTTGAGCGTGATACAGACATCTATGACGAGGCGTTTTCGCTTGACCGCGTCTTGCTGACAATTGAGCCTGCGAGGCAGCTGCGACTTGTGATCGTCGATGCGTGCCGCAACAATCCTTTTGCCGATACGATGAAACGAACAGTCACCTCGCGGACCGTAAGCCGTGGCCTCGCCAGGATCGAGCCGACAACGACCAATACGCTGGTCGCCTTCGCCGCCAAGGCTGGTTTGACGGCACTCGATGGCAACAGCAAAAACAGTCCCTATGCGACAGCCGTAGTGAAGTATATCGCGAAGCCGGGCCTGGATTTGCGAAGGGCATTCGGATTCATCCGCGACGATGTTCTGCAAGCCACCGGCAACCGCCAGGAACCGTATGTCTATGGCTCGCTCGGTGGCGCAGATGTTGCGCTGGTGCCCGCCAAGCTTGTTGCGTCGACGCCGACGGCCAACCCTCAGTCAGAGATGCGCCAGGCCTACGAGCTGGCGTTGCAGCTTGGTAACAAGGACGCATTAAATGCCTTCCTTGCCCAATATCCGGAAGGATATTACGCGAACCTGGCCAAGCTTCAGCTTGCTAAGGTTGCTGCGGAGCAGACACGCGTTGCGGCGACCGAGAAAGCCCGGCTGGCCGAACAGGAACGGGCGCGTCTCGCCACCGAGGGCGCACAAAGGACGGACCAGGAGAAGGCAGCCGCAGACGCGAAGTCAGCTGAGGACATTCGAATCGCCGCCGAAAAGACCAAGCAGGTGGCGCAGGAGCAAGTCGCCGAGGCCGAACGGCAGCAGGTCCCGGCCGGCACGCCCGCAGCTGGCGCACCTCCGGAAAGCAAGATGGCCGCCGCCGATCCATCCGCCAACGACCCTGCTGGCGGCCCGTCGGTGATTGAAAGGACGCAAGGGCCGAACCTTGCATCTCTGAGCGACGGACCGCCACAGGTCGAGCTCGTAAAGTCGGTACAGACCGAGCTGCGTCGCGTCGGCTGCCTGACCGCTACCGCCGACGGCGAATGGAACGCGACGTCGCAGCGTTCGTTGGCATTGTTCAACAAAAACGCCGGAACCAAATTCGACGTCAAGCTGGCGAGCCTCGATGCGCTCGATGCGATCAAGCTGAAGCCTTCGCGGGTCTGCCCGCTGATCTGCGAGCACGGCTCCAAGGCAGACGGCGACCACTGCCGCAAGATCGTCTGCGCGCAAGGCTCGGTCCTCGACGACGATAATGAATGCGTGAAGCGCCGGGCAAAAACGCCGGCGGCGAAGCGCGAGCGAGACCAGCGTCCCGATCGCGCGGCCCAGGGCCGGCCCAGGCCGGCCAGGCCGCAAGCAACCGGTCAGATCGTGTGCGACGACTACCTGTGCCGTCCGGTCGCCCGGGGTTGTCACATCGAGTACAGAACGACCGCGCAAGGTGGCCCGATAGGGGGTGGCGGCGGCAACGTTCAAATCTGCAATTGAAGTGAACCGCGCGAACGCTGCCGCTTGGCTTGGCTCTCACCAGCGCGATTTGATCGATTCAAATTCCTCACTGCCCATGGATGCCGGAACGCCCGTTTGTACACGAACGCGGGGGCCGTGCGACAGTGCCGCCGGACCAGCCGGCGTCGCACACTACTTGATGGAATATTGCTTGATATCGAACGACCAGTTGCTCGGCTGCAGCTTGCCGGTGCCGGGATCCGGTACCCGCAACTCGCTCGTCCATCCCGTGAGATAGCTGATCGTCTCAGCCTCGGTTCGCTGCTTCGGCGCGTTATCGGGCAGGTCGATAATTTGAACCCGCCGGTCGCTGAGAATTGCGACGACCGCCGCCTCGCCCAGCGGCGGCGTTATGACATATTCGAAGCCGCGCTGTTTGGCTGCTGCATCCGGGATCAGTAACTCCTCGCCCGGTTTAATGAAATTCATCGCCGCTTCCTGGGATTGAACGATCATTTCGGGACTCGGAAAAATCTGGGACATTTTACCGTCCGCATCGATGTCGACCAGCAGCAGATAACCTGGCTTTTTGGTCATTACCCGAAACGAAATTTTTGTGCCGACGCTGACGAACTGATCTGGGCTCATCTGCAGAGATACTTTCGCAGAGTTTGGAATGTTGGCCGGAACATTATTCCGATCGGACGCGTTTTGCGCGACCCTGATCGCGCGCGAAGCGAGCGGGATCCGCGACGCCGTCAAGGCTGCAAGGGATTCGAAAGACGGGAACTCGGCGCAAACAGACTTCGTTGGACGGATAGAGGGCGATTTTGCGACGGCGCCTCCGATCGGCACCACGAGGATGCCAAGGCACCACCCCACGATCGATCTGGTCGGCAGCATCAACGCTCTCACTGGGGAACCGTCAGGGTATAGTAAAGAATCCGATCGAACCGATCCGCGCGTCAGCCGGCATGTAGCGCTCCAGGTTCTTGATAGCCTGCCCGGATGCACGCCGACGATTCAGTTGCTGAAGGACTTTTTCGAGGTCGGGCATGCGCTGCTGCGACGTTACGGCGACGATCTGTTCGGCGCCAAACGGTTCGCGTACACGCAGCGGAAGCCGCAAATTGGCCGATCGGACCGGCGACGCATCGGAGCCAATCGGATAAAGCATTTGAATCGTGCCATCACCGGAAACGTTGAACAGTACCACCGCGCGTCCCCCCACCTCGGACAGATCGATATTGATCGTCTCATCATTGTGATGCAGACGATCGTCCGGCGAGACACGCATAACCTGGGGCGACTTGGTCGCGATGCCTTTAAGAGTGCGGATCGCCGCGGTCCTATCGATGACGGTGGAAAGATCTGCCAAGTCAACCCGATAGGCGATGACGTCGCCCCAGGAGATGACGTCGTGCGACACCGGATCCCAAATCAAGTCTGGATTGTCCGTGGGCTGCACCGCCTGAAACTTCGATTCGCTTGATTTCAGACTAGGAAAGTAACTGGTCTTGCCGTCAAGCGCTGCCAGCCTGATCGGCACACTCACCCGCTCAACGATCTGCGGCACCGGACCCGGCAACCGGATCGGCGCGATACTGCCGGCCGCGGGGCTCGCAGACGACGGCGGCACGGACGCCAGTGACGGAGACGCCGGCGTCTGAGGCTCTCCTTCAATAGGCCCCTGGATCAGCGTGACGCCGCGCGTCAGGCCGAACGCGACGTCAGTGTCGGGCGACCGGTTCGGCGAGGTCATGGTGACCACGTTCTGCCGCTGATCGGATAGCTGGTACACGACTTGCCGGATATTGGCGAAAAGCTCCTTGAAGGTGACCTTACCGTCGTGATTCGCATCGGCATTGCCTTCGATGGCTCGGGCAACGGCGTAGCTCAGCGCGCCTCGCAATCCATCGATGCCCGGAACATGGACTTCCGGCGCCTTGGTATGGCGATCGACCGCTGCGAGAAAGGCCGTATGGTCGAGATCGAGTTCCGAGCGCGGATCACCCTGATCCGAAACGGGTTTCAGTTCATCGACCAACAAGGTATAGTTCGGAATCTGCCGGAAGCTCATTTCCGCGGCGCGCGGATCAATGTCACGCACCATGCCACCACCATGGCACGTATCCGCGACGAAAATAACCTTAGCTCCGCGCAGCTCAAATTGTCTGATAAAGTGATTGAATTCGCTGCCGAGGATGCGTTGCTGCGAACCTGTTGGTGTGGGCTCGAAGCCGGGCAACAGGAAGACGTCCTCCATTCCATCGGGCTGCGATCCCTTGATGCGCTCGGGCTCTTGAGATCCATGCCCGGCAATCGACAGAAAGACGATATCGTTGGTCTTGGTGCGCTCGACCAAGGCGCTTATCTCGCGCAGCACGTTCGACCGTTCGGCCTGGCCGTTGAGCAGAGCCGTCACATCCCGAACACCCATCGCCCTCAGACTTGAATCGATGTCGTTGGCGTCCGCCGTCGCGCCTTTCAGTTTTCGGACATGCTGATAGTCGTCGATGCCGATAACCAGCGCCCGCACTTCGCCACCGTCGGGATCACTGAGCTGCAGCGTGCTCGCCGCCTGCGCGCTTTCCGGGCGAACGCTCAGCGCCACGAGAAAGGCTGTGGTGAGAATGATCTTCAACGCCCCGCGCATGGCTCGTTACCTCAGCGAAATCGACTTCACCAGGCCGGCCCACGGCTCCGCAACCCCGAGCAAGGGCTGGATATCATCCTGGCGCGCCGCGACGCGGGCCTTTCGAGAGGGCCTGCCGCGGCGAATAAACGTTCGTCGTCGTTGCCCTGCAGGAGGTTCACCTTTTTAAGGTACCCGGCTTCTTCGAACGCCCAGTCGGCGAGTCCGTATCCTGATAGGCACTCGCCGAAACCGTCGTCCCATCGTCGGCCAAGGCGCGGAACCGCACCGGAACGTAGCCGCGCTCCAGAAGTGCGGCCAAGGGATAGACATTGCGACAGACGCGACCGTTGCAGCCGCCCGTTGACGCTTCCATCACTTCGGCCTTGCGATCCGGGGTAAAGCGGAGGAACAGCATGACGTGCGACCCCGGCTTGTTCAGGGCATCACCCGGCTTCAGATCCCAGGGGTTCACGATCGGTTTGGCGATCGCCGGAATGGCGGCGGTGGTGTAGTGCACCGACAATCCCCATGCCGCGCTAACGAAAGCCGAACAATCTACTCCGGCAACATCGGCTCGCGGCGCGTTGCGCGTGCAGACGTTTCCGGCCATGGTTCCGGCCTCGATGCGAAGGCGGAAATTGGCAAGCGAACCATGGCAACCCCAGCAGTAGGGCACGCCGCGGACCTCCTGATTGACCTTGCCCTGCAGATACCAGGGGCGGCGAATCCGATTGAAGCCGGTGCAGGAAGTATCCGGATCGGGACCATAATTTGCCGGCGTCAGCTTCCATTGTACTCCTTCGAACGCAAACGCCGTTTCGATGGTCTGCTGGCGATTGGAAGGCCGCACGGCCGCGACGGCATCGAACTTGCCGTCAAACCTTCCCTTCGCCAGCGTCTTGGCCGAGGTGCTCGGCAGGCGAAGGTCGATCACCGAGGTATTGCCAAGGGGGCGGAAACCGACGCCTACAACGTCGACCCCGCCCGCTGTGGTACGCAGAAAGTAGACGTCGCCATCACCCGAAATAGTGACGAAGCGCCGGGTTAGCGGGGTGTTTTCCAAAGGAAGATCATAAACGCCTTCGAGCCTGCCGTTCGACGCGTAACGCGCCACGAAGGTCGAGGCTTGTCGTCCCGAATCCGGGACGTTCTCGCCCAGGACATAGAAGCGATCGCTATTGTCGATTTCGAGAAATTCCACTGTCCCCAGCTTGTTCGGTACGCGCAGGCTGAGCTGGGCGATCGTCTCGTTCGTGTCCATGGTCTGAACCTCGATGCGAACGCTGTCACCTTTGTTGGGAATGATGTCGGCAATCACCGATCCCATGCCGCGGGATGCGATATATTGCCGATCGGGCTGCCGGCCCTTTTTTATGACCGCGGCGCGGGTGTTCTGGTCGAGCAAATCAGCCGCGCTTCCCGGCGGCTGCGAGCCCATCTGCGCGAACGCCGAGACGGCGAATTGATCGTCGACGCCTCGCGTGAGGACTTCCTCGAGCTGAACCACATCGTTGTCGATGCTGCGGGTGGATTGTTCGTTGGCAGCCTTGAGCGTGCGGATCGAACCATCCCAAACCAGGATATCGTTCTTGCGCACGACGAGGTCGTTTCCCTGGACATCCGCGGGCATTTTCAAGATGCCCGGATCGCTGGCAGGCTGCTTCGGATTGAATCGGAGAATGCGGCCGTTGATCTGATCGAGCACAAACAGATTGCCCTGCGCGTCGGATGTCAGCGCCTGTGGACCGGTCAGCTCCACGTCTTCACCGGCGGCGGCGATGCCGACCGTCGTGGAGGTAGCCCCGATGGAGAATTGCCGCACCACGGTGTCCGCGGCTGCGGCGGCCCCCGCAAACGAGGCGGCCCATCCCATCACGATGGTCCGAAACAACCACTTTCGACGAAGCATGTCCGCCTCAATATTCAACAAATCAACTGAACTGTCGACCGGTATCCTCCGACCAACTCGTATCGCCCGTTGGACGCGCTGCCGGCCTGTTGCGTTCGATCACTTCTGCGCGCAAATCGACAAGACGGTGTCACCCGATCGCTCAGGATCTCTCATATATACCAATTTTATCAACTGTTTAAGACAAAATGCAGGGCACGGAAGACGGTGTGGAACACGGATCAAAAATGCGAGCCCGACGGATCTGAGAAAGATCGGCCGGCCGCCCGGTCAATTGAATCCCGGCGCATGATATGTTAAATCACGATGTAGAGGAGCGGTCATGGACCGGCTGAATATGTGTTCCATCGCCATCGTTGGCGGTACCATGTTGGCGGTCGCCTGCGCGGCCCGCGCCAATGATTCTGCCGCTGAGCTCTCGATCGGCGGACTGCAGTTTGTCCGCACCAACGAAGTTGCAATGGAGAGCGAGGATCTGCGGATATCGCTCGACCGCGTTACCGTGCGCTATCAGTTCGCCAACACCTCCGGAAAGCCCGTCACGCTGACTGTCGCCTTCCCGCTGCCCGACATCGACCTCTCGGAGGCGGAAAACATCGCGCTTCCCTCGGGCGATCCGGTCAACTTCGTCGATTTCGAAACCAGTATCGACGGCGTTCCCGCCCGGTTCCAGATCGACCAGCGTGCAATGGTTGGCGACAAGGATGTCAGCGCCCTGCTCGATCAATTCAGGCTTCCGCGTCTGCCGGTCGGAAACCGCGAAATCCAAGTCGCCGATCTGCCCGAAGCAACCCGCACCAAGCTCGCGGATCAGGGCCTGCTGATGCCGGTGAGAGCCGATGACAAAGGCCGCCAGCAATACAACGTGGCCTGGGTCGTAAAAACAACCGCCCTTCGCCAGCAGACATTCCCGCCCGAGCGCAAGGTCATCGTCGAGCACCAGTACAGGCCGAGCGTTGGCACGAGCTCCGACAGCATCCTGAGATCGATTCTCCGCCACAACAAATCTCTCTCCCCGGAAGTGGAACGATATCGAAAGGAATATTGCGTCTCCGACGCATTTCTGGCGCAACTCGACAAGCGCGCGGGCAACGGCGTCTCCAACACGTCGATGATTCAGGAACGGCGGATCAACTACGTGCTCAAGACTGGTGCCAATTGGGCCGGACCGATCCGCTCGTTCAAGCTGACCATTGATCCCGGCGCCAGCGATCGCTTGGTCAGTTTTTGCCCGGGCCGGCTAAAGCCAGCCGCGTCGAATGCGCTGGAATTTACCGCGAAGGACTTCAAGCCCGAAGACGACTTGAAGATCCTGATCGTTGGCCGCTTTTGACCCTTTTTGTATCACGACCGCATCGAGATCGATTTTCACTTTTTAAGGCGGAAATAACGCGCTGCTGTCGCGATCGCTACATTGTTGCGCTGAGCTTCGCTGATTGCCTGCAAAAAGAAGGTGTCAGCGGCCATGGGTTTGGGCTGCCGCAAGGAATCGAGAACCTGCGGCGTCGTTACGGCCAACACCAATTGCGGACCATCGCCTCCGCCACTGCGCTGAACCCCTATCGAGAATGAAAGGGAATCGGTGCCCGGCTTCAGCAAATAGGACAGGTTTTGCACCTCTCCGCTGTCGGACACCAACAGCAATTCGACAACTCGATTGGCGAAATTCTCGATGGTGCCATCCAGCGTCTCTCCATTCTTGACTTCAATGGAGTTGATGTTGATGCGCGGTGCTCGCGTCTGGTTGTCGCCGAGCTGGCTGAGGAATTTTATCGCCGGACACTGAGCCTGTGTGACCAGCCTGGCGCCGATCGAGGCCTCAAAACCCATGTCGCGCTTGAACGCCTTGTCGAGGGCGTCGAACGGCGCCGCCGATGCTCCAAAGCCCTCGATAACCGCCGCGCTCGAACTGATCGCAACCGGAAGAATGAAAAAACAGTCACCTCCCTTATACTGCTCGACATATCGACGAATGCGATCCGTGCGGCCTGCCGCATCACCGGTCGACGGCATCGGTGCTGTCGGCCTCTGCGCCGGCAATGGCGGCGAGGCTTTCGGCTCCGGCAGGGCAGCGTGGGATGTCTGTCCGAATTCCGGCAACGGGGGGGGATTGACGACGTCCGGTGACGACCAGACCAGGGTATAGAACGCATAGCCCCCCTCCCCGACCACCGCCGCTAGAATGGCAGCCGCGAGGATCCACCAGAGTGAGCGGCGATTCGGCCTCGGCACCATATGCCGTTCCGGCCGGAACGCAGAAAGCTCGACAGGCTCCAGCGGATCGAAACCTCGTGAAGCTGACGATGCAATCCGCCAGCTCGCGATCTCCGCCATCGTTTCAGGCCGGTTTGCCGGATCAGGCTGCAGCATCCGTTCGAGTAACGGACGGATCCGCATGTCAACACCGCCGAGATCAGGCACGCGCCGGCGCTTCTCGACCAGTTGAAATTGGCTTCCTCCCATGTCGAGTTTCTGTCCGGTCAAGGCATAGAACAGCAACAGGCCGAGACTGTAGATATCGGATTTTGCCGTTACGTCGCTGCCGAAAAGCCCGACCTGTTCCGGCGAAACATAGTTGTCTTTGCCGGCGAAGCCCGAGCCGATGATGGTTTTGTCGCCCAACCGGGTCGAGCGGGCGATACCGAAATCGATGATCTTGGCCCGTGTCACATCGCCCAACGGGACGATGATGTTGTCTGGAGACACATCGCGATGAATTATTCCACGTTCGTGGGCCGCCTGCAGGCCCGACGCGATGCGCCGCATCAACTTCAACAGCGCCTCGAAGGTCAACGGGCCGTCCGCCAGGATATCCGACAGCGACCGGCCATCGACGAATTCCATGGCAAGGTACGGCCGCTGTAGAACTGGCTCGACAGAAAAGACGAAATAACGAACGATGGCCTCATGCGGCAAATGGTGAAGCGCCGCCGCCTCTCTCCGGAACAATGCCAACGCGGCCTCGTTTTCCGCCATCTCCGGCAGAAGCATCTTGATCGCCACGGCGGCGCCTGTCTGAATCTCGTGGCACTTGTAGACTTCGCCCATGCCACCAGCGCCGATCATCTGGTCGATTTCGTAGATGCCGTTGAGCCGTGTACCGGGTAGCACGCCGCGATAAGATGGTTGGAACGGGTCTTTGGGATTCACGACCGCCACTCCGGACTGCCACCCACGACAGGCGACTTTGTCGGCTCCGATGAACGCTCCGCCGACAACAACCGGACGACGACAACCGTTACGTTGTCGAGACCACCACGCTCCAGCGCCAACTCAAGCATCACCTCACAAGCAGCCTGGGTACTGCGGCCGGCGGCGTATTCGAGAATCTCGTCGTCACGCAGGTGCTTGGTCAGGCCATCGCTGCAGATCACAAAGATATCGCCCGGGTCGGCGGGCCCGGTGACTATCTCGAGCTCGAGTTCCTCGGCGACGCCGACGGCACGGGTGATCACATTGTTGGGCCAGTTCTCGGCGTCTTCACGGGACAGCATCCCGGCCACGACCAGTTCCTCAAGTTCGGTGTGGTCTCGTGAGAGCTGTCTGATCGCACCGCCCTTTATCGAATAGATCCGGCTGTCCCCGGCCCATAAGCACGCATAATGCTCGTCGCGGACAAGCAGGACCGCAGCCGTGGTACCGATAGTCGCGCCGTTGCGCGCCCGGCTCAAGTCCATGATCCGCTGATTGGCCCGAAAAATCTGAGCCTCGCATTGCTCCAGGAGATCGAGCGCCACTTCGGGCCGCTCAATTGCGTTGAGCAATTCCACCAAAATCCGGCTCGCCAGATCGCCTGCCTCGTGGCCGCCCATACCGTCGGCTACGGCCCAGAAGCCCGCGTCGGTGCGCACCAGGCACGAATCTTCGTTGCGCTCGCGCACCTTACCGGGGTGTGTCACGCTGCAAACGTCAAAACTTAACGGCGATACATCCATTTGCCTGCATCGACTGGCTTGACAACTCGGACCCTAACTTTGCGAAAACCTCATCTCGCATGGATCATTTCCCCCAGATCTCCGGTAAGCAACGTGGAATAGCGATATGGGTCCGGCAAGCCGCGGCAACTCACCGCCAGCGGAGGAAAATCGCCGCCTCCTGCCGTCCACCAGAAACTTGCGGCTGCATAAACTTCGGGGCCGGCAGCCCGAAGCGCCGACAGCGGGGTCGCGAAATCCGCTCCGTCCGTTACCATTCCGGCCATGCCGTCACCGAGCGGCACAATGCTCGTAGCGGCCGCAGCGCGGGACCGAGTTCGTGGAACCACAAACCCATCCAGCTGCGAGGAGATATCATCGAAAGTGACATCGCGCGCGAGTGTCGAGAGCAGAAAATCCTCCGCCGTGCTGAGCCATTCATCCTGAGGGTCGACGTCAGGCGGCGAAATTGGCGCATCGGCGTCCGCAATCGCGTGCAGCGCGAGCGGATAGTAGCGCCCAATACCGTCCAGCGACGGCATGACTGCACCCAGGACCGTGGTGCCGCAAATTTCGGCGCCGAGCCAGAACCGCCAGACAGGAGCGGTCAGGAACGCCTGTTGCCATCCGTCACCCAGATGGTGACGGCTTGCCGACAGGCAGGATTGCATCCATGGCTCCCAGGCTTCGAGAAAATTTCGCGGCGTCGCGAGCGCGATGAAGTCGCGCTTGGCACCCAGCTTCCCGAACAGACCGCATCGCATGAAGGTGTTCAAATTCCACTGGGGCAGCGGAACTCCCTGAGCGTCGCCAGATTGAGCGGATTGCGAACCGACCCGGTCGAGATCTGATAATCCAGTTCGTTGCCGGCCACGATAAAGGTGGCGCTCGCGGTTTCGCCTTTTGTCCTCAGCGACCCGGCCTCGAGCATCCGAAACAGCGACCAGGGCCCAATCCGCTCGAGCACCGAGGGCGGCCCAGTTTCGCTGCCGACGGAGATTGCGGTGCGCGCCGACGGACCGGGCCACTGCACGGTCGACGGGCCAGCGCTCGGTTGCGGTGACGGTGCACCAAAGGCCGATGCTGCGCCCGGAGCGCTCGGGCTTGCAATGACGGTGCCGCCAATTTCGGTTTTGATCTCGACGCCGGGGCCGGCGGCGCGCGGCGGCTTGATGGCCAGCGATACCAGCGGCATGCTGCCGCCGGTCTGGAAAAAGGCATCGCGGATATAGGCGGCGTTTTGAAACTGCTTCAGCGTGTCCGGCGACAGCGACCGGCCCACGGGACTATCCTTCCGCCACGTCCAGTCCGGCCGGGAGGTATCGGCATATGGCGCCAGGAACTGAGTGAAGAACCTGTCGATGATGCCGTTCGGGCTGAATAGCTTCGCGAAATCTCCGAGCGGAACTTCCTTATTGCTTCCACGCACGAAAGGATACCGACCATTGATCGTCTGCTGGCAAACAGGAGTAACCTGATCACGCAACGATTGCAGCAATTGCCCGGCTGTCGAGGCAGCCACGCTGCCTTCGAACTCGACCGCTGCGCCGCGCAGCATATCGGAGAACGGAGGCGGCATACGCGAGGCGTTGTTGCGCAGCGCCGCGACCTCCGTCTGCAGCGACTTGGTCGCCTGCGCGGTCATCTGCGGGTTCTCGACGATCAGCGTCAGATTCTGCGCGATGTCGTTTAGGTTGGCAATGACGGAATCGATCGGCCGGCGGGTGCTGTCTCCCTCCAGCACTGAATGAAAGGATTTGAACTGCGCTTCGATCCCGGCGCCGGGGGAACCATCCTGCGTATTGAACAGTGCCGGCGACGGCCGCGCCAGCGCGTCCGCCGGCGCAGGCGAATTGGCGGACTTTGGCCGCTCTTTGGTCAGCGCGGTTTCGTCGCGGATTGACTCCAGAATCTGCCGCAGTGGCGATGTGGGCGCCGATAGCGCGCGCAGCGCATCGTATTTCGGCTTGTCCGTCAGCAGCTTTTTCAGGCGAAGGTTTCCCAGTGCCGTGCGCCAAGTGGTGACAAAATCATTGGAATAGATGTTCA
The DNA here is from genome assembly GCA_963721275.1 of uncultured Alphaproteobacteria bacterium. Classification (GTDB taxonomy): domain Bacteria; phylum Pseudomonadota; class Alphaproteobacteria; order Rhizobiales; family Xanthobacteraceae; genus Bradyrhizobium. The sequence continues at coordinate 19,517 of CAVRIQ010000016.1, forward strand.
GGAGATCACCGGCCAGGGCCGCATATTGCTGGCCGATTGCCGCCTGCTGCCCTGCGTCGCCGAGCACCCAGCGGTCACGGTTCATCCGTTCAGACAGTCCACCCAGCTTCCCAACAAACATCTGCTGGAAGCCATTGTAGGTGAAGAAGGCCGGAACGCGGACGTTGTCGAGCGACTGCCCCGCCGTGCTCTCGAAAACGACCGACACGTCCGCTCCGCCTTTGCGCGTCACAACCCAGTCGTCCGCTGTCGAGGTGCGCGCTTCCGATTTCAGGAATTCATAGGCCCGCTGCGCCACGCTAAGACGAGCAAGTGAATTCTGCGCCTCCCGAATCAGACGGCCGTCAAGTTCGACCAGCGGCGGCTGCTCGGTTTCGAGATCGAACATTGCGGTAAGATGATCTTCGAGCAACCGACGGCCTTCCGCGTTGGTCGCGCCCGGATAGAGATTGTCGGCCCAGTCGCGCTGCATCCAGGATTTGATCAACCCTCGATCCGGCGGATGCTGTCCGCCGAGCATGAGATATACTTTTAGCGCCTCGTAGACGAAGGCCGGCTCACTGATCCTGGCGCGAAGCTGCTCCTCCAGCCGGTACAGCATGCGCGGACGGAACATGCGTTCGAGCGCCGTATGGTACGCCGCATCCGATGCAGACAACAGCCGCGGGTGCTGGCTGAGCCCGTAACGCTCGGATAGCAGCACCTGCACATCGCGAGTGGCATAACCGGCCGGCGCGTTGCGCAGACGATGCAGCAGCGGCAGGACCTTATCGAGATCGTGGTCGGCAATAATCGTCTGCTTGATAAGCGGCGCCCCAGCCGATGCATACTCATCGTCGAGCTTCACGGTCTGTTCGATCAGGTCGGAATTTTTCTTGTAACTCGTGAGCCAGGCAACGCTAAGTCCAATCGCGCAGAGGCCGATCAGCGAAAGCACGGCAGTCTTGATGACCAATGCGCGCCGCACGGCGCCGCGATCCGTCGAGACCCAATCGGCTTCCCCGATGATGACCTTCGTGATCAGATTCGTGAGAAAGAAGCTTTTTCCGGAGCCGTGATAGGCTCCGGCGGAGACTTCTTCGGCGCCAAAGGTCCGCGCCAGCGATCCGATCAATTGATCGATGGGCGTCCCTTGCTGGGTTCCCGACGTGAAATAGAACCCGCGCAAGCTGGCGTTGACATGATAGCGGGTGGGTTCGAAGATCTGGTTGAGAAAATTGTGAACCTGCGGTTTCAGCCGCGCCATTTGCGCCGCGAAGCCGAACAGCTGGACGCGATGCTGCGGAGCGGGCTCGTCCTGCAACCGGTCGAGGGTTTCCTCGCTGAGCCGCTCCAGCAGTAGGTCGAATTCGTTGGGAATGTCGCCGATCAGATTCTTGTTCTTGTCCGCGGTTTGAAACGTCGCGCCCCAGACTTGTCGCCGGCCGGCCTCATTGAGGTAGCTGAAATACTCGGTAAAGCCCGCGACCAGATCGGCCTTGGTGAACAGCGCATAGACCGGAAAACTGACCTTAAGCCGCTGGTGCAGTTCGAGCAACCGCATGCGGATCGCTTCGGCGTGCGCTGCCAGGTCCTGTCGTGACATGGTAAGGATGTCCTCGATGCTGATGGCAACCAGGACGCCATTGATGGGCTGTCGCGGCCGACTTTTCTTCAGCAGATCGAGGAAGGAGAACCAGCTTTCCTTGTCGCTCTTGGCGTCGGAATCCTGCGTTGTATAGCGCCCCGCCGTATCGATCAGAACGGCCTCTTCCGTGAACCACCAATCGCAGTAGCGTGTGCCGCCGACGCCCGCCACCGCTGCGGGCGTCGCGCCCCCCGCCAGTGGAAATTTCAGTCCGGAATTGACCAGTGCCGTGGTCTTGCCCGCGCCGGGCGGACCGATGATGACGTACCACGGCAGATCATACAGATAACCGGACTTGTTGCCGCTTGAGGTCTTCAGCGTGGCGAGCGCATCCTTCATTCGCTCCTTAAGCACGGGCTCGTCATTGACCGTTTGCTCGGTACCGCTGATGCCATCCGCGATCTGCTTCGCGCCGTTGCGACGCCGCAAGAAACCGAAGCCGGCAATTCCTGCCGCGCCAGCGAGGAGAAGAAGAATGATAATGTTGCGAACGATCGCATTTTCAAGCGGATGCCAGCTGCCGAAGGCGATGAACGGGCCAGCGAAATAGACGACGGCCGCCAGCGAGCCGAGCCCGACGCCATATAGGACGATTCGGAAAATTTGCTTTGGAAGCATGCTACCTTTACCCACTCCCGGCTATTCGCTGCGCTCGATAAAGATTTCGACACGCCGGTTCTTGGCGCGTCCTTCGGGCGTCGCGTTGCTTGCGATCGGGATGTCCGGACCCTTTCCTTCGATATCGACCCGACTTGAATCGGTGAGACCCAGCTTGAGCACGGCGGCAACGGCTTTCGCGCGCTCTACCGAGAGTTCGAAATTGGAAGGGAAACGTACGTTGTGGATCGGTGAATTGTCGGTATGTCCCACGATCTTGATGCGTCCCGGTTCCTTGTCCAGCGTCGCAGCGACGCGGGCCGCGACCGGCCTGAAAGCGTCGAGCACGACGGCCCGTCCAGGGTCGAAGAGGACGAGATCGCAGACCCGGATGACGATGAAGCTTCCGGTCTGATCAGCGGTCATGACACAGGCGAGCTTTTCCGCCGCCAGCGCGTTGCGAATCCGCTGCAGCTGAGTGATGCGGTCGGGAGGCGGCGGCGGCGGCGGCGGCGGAGGCGGCGCGACAACGAGGCGCTTCAATTCGATGGGATCGGCGGGATGCAGTGCAAGTGCCACCTCGGCAGCGCTTTCGGCCCGGGCGGACAGCAACGTCCGCAGCGTGAAATAAACTCCTGTCAGCAGCGCCGCGACCACCGCTGCCACCATCCACACGGGCACCCGCGTGCCCTGCCGACGATTGGCCAGTCTCTGGCCGCGCCAGTGCGGCGACAGATCGGCGTCGGATTTCTGCCGGACCCGGCGCAACGTTTCGTAAAGGTTGCGCTGAATGATCTGCAGGCTAGCGATACCGTTCGCCGAGGTACGATGCATGCCCTGGAAGCCTAAAGCCATGCACGCATGCTGCAGCTCGAGAACCGGATAGTTGACCAGCGGATCGGACTTGAGGTGATCAAGGATTTCGAAAAACCGTACACCGCCGACGCGTTCGCCAAAGAAGCGGCTCAGCATCGAATATTGCGTCCAGACGTGACGCTCTTCAGTTGGAATATGCTGCACGATATCGTCGGCCGTCGCGCACAGAATGTATTTTGCGGTGTTGGCCTGATATTCGGAGATCCCAGCAGATCGGATATCGGTCTCGAAGAATTTTACGGCATCGGCGACCTGCTCCATCAGGCTCGCAAATGACGCACGCATCAGGGCGACGCGCAGGCGGCCGAGCAGCTGCAGCAGCGGTCCGGCGGCGCGCATGATCGGATTGGCATTCGGCGCCACCAGTTCGTCGACACGGAGCACCGGTCCGGCCGGCTCCGCGAACCGCGGCTGTTGCGGTGTTGCCGGTGTGGATACCCATTCTTCGGGTGTTGGGGTCGTGGGCGCCGCCGCATAGCCCGGCGACTGCGGTGAATAAGCAGAGGACGGACTCGTTGAAGGCGGCGTGGGCGAATACGGAGCACGCGGCGGCCGCCCTAGGTCAGGGGACGGCGGAAGAGGATCAGGAACCTGCGGCAACCTTCCACCGGGATTTGGACGAATGATCGTCCGCTCGACCCGACCGAAAGGATTTGCGGGCTTGTCCTTGTCGTTCATTGGCGGTCTTCCAAAATCGCCCATAAATGTAGTTCGAGCTCCGGCCAGTCGCCCGAGAAGTGCATCCCAATCGATGCCGCCTTGCTGAACTCCGACCACAGCGGCGATTTACGATCCAGGTAGAAGTAGACGTGATCGGTGATCGCACGAATATGTGGCGGCGGCGTTGGCAGATGCACCAGGGGCACCCCCGGCAGGTTGGCATGCACGATCTCGTTCATCTTGGTGTTGGGTCCGGCCTTGAACAGGTGCGGAAAGTCGTTCTGGATTTCGACCAGCGGACGCCGCGCCGCGACTTCGAGGACCAGCGTGGCATTGCGGAACAGAGATCGGTCGCGAATAGGCGATGAAAATGCGTTGGGCCGCAACTGAATTATTTCGAGCCGGATCGCGCGTCGGCCGAGTTGCGCACTCAGGAAATCCTGTAGGTCGCGCATCACCGGTCCGAAAACATTTTCCAGGTCGTCCTGATCGTACTGGGGGTACGTGCGGGCTCGACGCTCGGCCGTTGCGAAAGTGGCGAGTTCGCCGACGAGTCTCAGAAATTCCTGGAACAGGCGCTCGGGATGGACATAGCTGGAACTCCGGAGATGCCCGAGCACCGCAATGTGCCGATTCAGCAATTGCAGAACCAGATACTCAACGCTCTGCAGTCCGCCGCCCGCGGTCGGATCCGCTGCGTAGCGCGCGAGCTCTTCGAGTTTGTTGTCGATCCAGCCGATCGCACGATCGATCCATCCCGCGACGACGGGATGAGCGTGGCACAGCAGGACCGGAGGAACATATTTTTCATCAAAAACGATCGTTTTGTCCCGCGCTTCGACAATTCTGGCGACGCCAAGGCCGATGTAGCCGGGTTTGGCGGTCTTGCGCAGCTCGAATCCGAGCCGCGGAAAGGCAAGGTCGATTTCCTCTTCGATGCGCAGCGTCGAGGAAGAATCGATGAAGGTTTCGGCGCCGATGACAAAGCGCGCCGCGCTTTCCGCCTCGCGATCGTCCGTCTCACGCGTGTTGGCGGAAGCGATCGGCATCGAGAGCCAGACGATCTGGCCGGCGGCGGCCTCGGGCACGACAATTGCCGGAGGCAACGGACTATCGGCCGGGATACTGAAGGGAGTTCCGTCAGGCATGATGCCCGCGGCTCGCCGCAACGCGAATTTGCTTTGCTGAGCCAGATCCCGATCGATCTCCAGCTCGGAGAAGCCCCACGGATACGGCGTCGTAGGCCGCACGCGCGATTCGAGCAGGTGCTCGTGATAGCGATCGTTCTGTTGCAGATGATGCGGTCGAAGGAAGAGGCCTTCTGACCAGGCAACCTTGGTGTACCAGGACATCTATCGGATCTCTCGAAATAGCCGGATGGTCCCCGAGCGCGCCAACCATCCCGTATTTTATCCGGCTGACTCCAATCTTGGTTCAGCTCGGTCCGATTTTGGTTCAAAGGCGAACAGGAATTCTCCCCCGTTGGGTACAACAAGCCACGTTCGAACCTAGCGCAACAAGTGTCGAGTTTTTCGCGAAAAAACTCAATGTACACAGCGGACTGCAACAACGCCAGCGCATTTTCAGTCGCCGTCGTAGCAACGCGCAAAGTAGTCCATAAACGTGTCCAGGATCCCGTTGTCGTGCCGCTTCGCATGGGCCTGCCAGCGAGCAACGTAGATGTCCCACAGCCGCGCCTTGCGCGAACCCATCATGCCCGCAAGACCCCGATCGGATTGGGGGGCGGCTTCAATCGCCGCAGGGTCCACGTCCTTCATTAGAAGCGTGACGGCCTGCTGCATCGCCGCATAAGTCTTGATTTGATGCTTCTTCAAATCATCGAAGCCCTGGGCAAACGCTCTCTCGGAGTCCAGATAACTCCGGCTCTGGGAGCCGAACATGATGCGAAGGGCGTCTTCCGCCGTTGGCGCGAACTTGAGCGGGCTATTGTTGATCGCCTGAACCGTCGTCTGGTTGGGACTGCGCGCCAATCGTTTGGCTTGCTGACGAGCCTCGAGCAGTTGCATCATATTGTCGGTGGCAAGCTTCATCAGGCGGCCAAATTGCTCGGCCAGCTCAGCGGGGTCGCGCTCTGCGAATGCATCGTCCGGCAGGCCGGCGCCGCGCGCCACGAGCTGGGCAAATTTCGCCATTGCATCTGTGTCCCCGTTGCGCTGCGAGGTCGCCGGCGGATCCGACCCCGGAGCGGACCAGGGCTGCTTCGCCTCACCAGTGTCCGGACGCCTCGGGGTCGGCACTGGGATAATTTCGGGCTGCGGAGCGGGTGGCGGCGGCGGACCCTCAGCCCAACTATCGTGTTCGGTGGCTATCGGCAACCTGCGGATGGATGACGCGGGGGCTGCCGCCGGTGGTGCACGATGCAGGGTCGGGACGGGCACGTCGACCGCCCAATCGAGAAAATCCGGTCGGACCGGAACCGCATCATGCGGGCCCTTCAGCTGCCGCGGGTCGATCGGATCGGCTGCATCCGGTCCGCCGTCCCACAGGTTATCGTCGCGAGATTCTATACGTGGCGGCGCTGCCTCGTCTGGTTCGGTGACTTCGTCGTCTATCGTCGCGGCGATGATGTACTGACCGATGATAAATCGATCGCCGTCCCGCAATCGATGCGGGGCCTTGAGGCGGCTTTCGGCGCCGTTCAGGAACGTGCCGTTGGTCGAGATGTCGTGGAGCCAATAGGCGCCATCGTGCCAGCGTACCTCGCAATGCTTGCCCGAGATGAAACGGCTGGGATCGGGCAAGGTCCAATCCAGATACTGATCGCGACCGATATCGACGCCACGCTTACCCTTGATCGAAACACTCAGTGGACCACCGTCGGGCAGCGTCGCGTGGTTTTCTATTCGGAGCATCAGGGTCATTGCGGTCGATCTACCGGATCGGTCGGTGCTTTGAGGCGTCGCGCTCAATTCTCACGTTCGGACTCTAGTTTAGGTCCAATCAGGCCTTGTTCAAGCAATATCCGCGGTTCTGCGGATTGGAGTTTCGAATGATCTCAAGTCGACATACATCTGAAAGTGAAGTCCCAGGAGGTGTCACAATCCCGTCTCGGCTAATTCAATACCGTCCGCTATACACGCTTGCATCCGAGCGGTGTACTGTTCGGGCTTGAAGGTTCGGGCGCTCAGCAAGATGGCAATGCGAGCTGCTCTCGGGGTCATATAGGCCGGCATCGGGACCAGGAACTGGGGATGCGCCAGAAGTGCCCCGCCCGACCATCCGGCGCCCAGGGCGAGCCAGCTCAAGGGGTCGTTGCTGTCGCCCCGCTTACCAATTTCAAGCGCAGTCCGCCGATGTTCGTCATCGGGATCATACACCCATGCTTCGGCCGCGATAATAGGTTCGGCCCGACTTTGGGCGATATCACCGAGCAGGGCCCTCACGCTTCGGCAAGCCCACCAGACCGCCTCCCGGCGCGGGAGCAAGTAAGCGCAAAAAGTTATGGCGTCCCCGAATCTATGTTGTGCCGACAGCTTTTTCAAAAACATCGGCGGCGGCTCGTCGGTCGGTTCGGCCGCAATCCTAGTCACGGACCGCGGAAAACTTTCGAACAGCGCGAGGGTGGTCACGAAGCGAGTCTGGGACATATCTAAACCTAAGCGCCAAAACGTCGATGCAATCTGACTCCTTCGGCGACCGCCCGGCTCGCGCAATCTGGAGCTTAAGCCGGGAGTAGCACCGGAACCATACCGTTGATTAGCACCATTCCATTGAGATTGATTAGTGGAGCCGTGAGCATAATTGTAGCACCCGCCGTATGGTTGATGGTCGCTTCTGCGGTTTCGTTGATCACAGGAGATTCAACGGAAAAAACCGCTGGGGTAAGTGTCACCGTCGTCATTCCAACCGTATGGCTGATTGAGAGCATGGCTGTTGTGCTCTGACTTCCCATGGGGATTGAAATTGTACGATCGCCGAGTTCAATGGTGAGCTGGTCGTCGCCATTCTTCAGTGTGACGCTGCGTGACGGACTGCCTTTCGGGGGCATGAAAGCCTCGCCGATTGTCACGGTCTGCGAATTCTTGATAGTGACCTCGTGATCTTTCTCGGCATGCATGCGAATCTTTTCCGAGTCCTTCTTGTCCTCGAACATGAACTCGTTGTAGCCGTTGTGCCCCTTGGACGAGTCGGATTTCAGCCCGGACTGGGTCTTGTCATCGGGAAGCGTATAGGGATGCTTGTTGTCGCCGTTGTATACACATCCCGTCACAAGCGGCCGGTCAGGATCACCTTCGAGGAATTCGACCACTACCTCCATCCCGATCCGCGGAATGAATTGTTCGCCCCATTGCTTGCTGGCCCAGGACTGGGCAACCCGGATCGGGCAGGACTTTTTCGGCTCGCGATCCCAAAAGAACTGGACCCAGATGTGACCGTGCTCGTCGGTCGATATCTCCTCGCTCTCCTCACCTTTCTTGCCAACGACTTTCGCGGTCTGGATACCGCCAATGCGCGGCTTTGGCGTCGACGGCAAACTGCGGAACGGGTGATCGCTCGGCAAAAATTGGTAATTTCCGTTGTAGCCGGCCAGACCCGACTGGCTCGTGCCATAGGATTGAACACCGTAGTTGTGACTGGCGCGAACCACGAGATATTCCTTGTTCTCGTCCGAGGCGGGATGCTTTTCGACCGTGACAAGGCCTCCGGCAAACAAGGAGGGGGCTTCGCCGCCAGCGTTGCGCCGGTGGTCCGTAGCTTGCTCTGCCTCCAGCCGGAATTGCGCAAACTGCTTGCCCTTGTCCTGCTCATCATACTTCCCGGGATAGTCGTAGACTTCAAATCTCGACCGCGTGTAGTTCTCCGACCCCTCCTTCGATGCGCGCAATTGCTTGGGGGGCTTGAGGTAGTCGTAGTCGTTGAATTCGACTTTGCCGGTGCGGAACCGGCGATCCGATACCCATGAATCGATCTGTTGTTCGACCCGGCGATAGGCCTCCGTCTGGAAATGATACTTGACCTGCGGCAGTTCCTGGACCGCGCTGTGGGAGGCACGCGAGTCGGCAAGAACCATCGTGTGCTGGCCATCCTTATGCTCGAAGTAGTAGTAGATCCCATACTGCTCCATCAGCCGGGAAACGAAGGCGAAATCGGTTTCGCGATACTGAACGCAATATTTAATCTTGTCGTAGTTGCCGGTGGTACGGAACTTGAAATCCGTTCCGTTGGAGAATCCGGCATCCGTGAACACCTTCTGGATAATATCCTTCACGTTCTCATCAAGAAAGATCCGACAATTGGCGCGGTGAGCCAGCAGCCAAAACCACGGCCGAAGCACCAATCGGTATTGGGAATAGTCCTGCTGTTCGCCCACTTCGCTGCCGACCCATTGCGCGTTGGTGAGGATACCGCAGAAAAAGCGCTGCTTCTGCTCGTAAGTTTTAAGCCTGATCGTGCAGGCCTGGCCCAGCGCCTTATCGAAATCAACGTTTTCCTGTTCGCTCAGGGCTTCGATTTGAAATTCGAACGGTTCGCCCAATCCCTCGCTGCCTGAGAAGCTCTTGAGCACCAGGACATCATCGCCCAGAGGCGTCTTGAGTGCGGCCGCGTAGTTGGCTTGACTGAGCTGTCCCATCAGATCCCTCGACGGCTGCCACGGCGGAGCGCCAATTCGCCCGCTCCATATAGTCGGCCTAGAATATGACAGGGTTCAATTTCAATGCGATACCAGAATTCCTGGCTAGGACCGATTTGGCCACCTCACGGATTGACCCATTTGTTCTTCGGATCACGCAGCCAGTCCTGGTAGTGGCTGATGATTTCGTCGCGGGTGATCTTTAATCCCTTGCTCCTGACGGCCATCTGGATTTCGTCGATCATCATCGACCCCATCGCCTTCATCACGGCGTCCGCGTCGGGACTGCCGGTCGTCCAGCTGTTCGGCCACCCTGTAACCGGGTTCCATGGAGAGGAAACGCCCCCGATCTTGGGAGAGGGCGCGTAGTCTGCAATAACCAGGATACCCATTTTCAGTGCGTACATGAGACCCGCGCGCTGCGCAGCCTGGTCAAATGCCTTCTTCCAGTCCACGACCGGCTGATTGAGCTCATCGATCGCGCCAGGCTGCTGCCACTGGATCAGGACGACAACCGAGCGGTCGCGCTCATCCTCGTCGAGCGATTCCAGCTTTGGCCAGGCCTCGCGGTAGTTAGGATCCTTTGACACTTCCTCCTTCGATCCCGTGCCGCCAGACTTAAGGAACAACTTGATCGAGCCGCTGCCAATCTTGCGAAGATAGCTGTCCACCGCTTTGGCACGGCGGTCGGATAGGCCACTATTGTCGTAGGTCTCCCCGCCGGATCGGCTGGCGTGGCCGATTACGCCAACCCTGAGCTCCAGCTGCGTCTTCATCAATGGGCGCATCACCGCATCGAGCACCTTCAGGTGTTCCGCCTTGGGTTCAGCGCCGCCGATATCGTAATTGTACAGCAACAAGAAGGCCATGTTCTTCACAGGAGACGGCAGCATGAACGAGAGACCGATGCTGGTTTTTCGGTGATCTGCCCCTCCCTTTCCGCCCATCTGCGCCATGACTTCGTCCCGGATGCGGAGCCATTGGACGAGAAGGGCGCCGTCTTTCTTTGAATCGAGAGTGCGCGAAACGCCCGTCCGCTTACGGAACTGGCGATCCACCTCCTGGTTCACGTCGTCGCGTTCGGCGGATGGAAGTTGTTCGTAGCGTTTGGCCCAAGCATTGTTCATGTTCGCTCCTCTCATAAAGCAAGCCGGACTTGGCTGCTCTCCCCAAAAAGGATCAAGACGCGTACTCTTGTTCCTGTACCAGGGCCCGGGCGGCTGTCCGCTTGCGCTTCATTTCTCGGTTGGTCCGGTACGCGACTTGGCGCGGGCGATCCGGTCGCCAGTCAGGGCCGGTTGAAAAAGTCGATCACGTCGTGGAAAGGGATTCTCGCGGCATCCGAACCGCCATCCTGCATCAGGTCGCGCGTTCCTCCTCGGTGTCCGAAGATCATGAGCTTGCCGTCCCGCCCTGCACGAGAGCCGACGAAATGCCCTGCCTCGTGCGCCATGACGTCACGCTGCGACGTCCGGGCGTCACTGATGAGAGATATCCCGAGCGCCGGGTCCGTTATCCCGTTCACCTTATTTGCGTGCGAGTACAGGACTCTTGGATCGTTCAAATCGCCGGCGCTTTCGACGAGGAACATGGTCAGGTCCGCGCCCTTGTTCTTGAACCTGACGAACACGTCCGAGAAACGCTGCAACACGACCATTGAGGGCAATCGGGTTTCCTTCCTCGTCTTCAGATCGAGAATCTTCGCTATTTCGGCTTCGTCTGTGATTTGAGCCGGATCCGAGGAAACAAGCTCGAAAGCGACGTTTGCCTGGGGAGTCCAGATGGAATTCATCTGCTCCACCATTGCCTTGGTATCGAACGGCTTCTTGCTGTGAGAGACGAACCCACCTTGCGGAGCCCGGATTTGCACCGGACGGATCGCGAGTTTCACCTTTCTTTGCTTCAACACCGCGACATCAAGCACGGCTTCCGGTCGGGAATTGCCCGCTGCAACGGCCTTCACCTGGGCGAGCCGCGGACCGATCGGAGCGCTGCCGGAAATCCGGAAGTACCTGGCGTCCGTAAGCGCGCCGGGCTTCAGCAAGCTCACCAGGTTGGGGGGCGACAACAGCGCGATCAAAATTGCGGATGGGATTGGAGACAGCTCTTGGAATTTCAAGCCCCGCGGCGCCTGGAGCCGCAAACCCTTTCCGCCCGCGAGACGCGCGATATTCGAGCCGCCCGCGGCCACGATCATTCCAGGGGACGGCTTGGCGTCCTCGTCGACACCTGCAGATGCAAACACTTCCTGGAAAAAGGCGGGCATGCAGAGCTCTCGTCACCGCGGGATTCTTGCGGCTGAATACCGACCTCCGTTAGTGCGCTCGGGAATAGCCAGGTTCAACTTCAGCCATTCCAAAATGCCAGTTTGGCCGCCATCGGGCGTGCGCCAGGGCGGAAACCGCGCGTCATCGTCCGGGCAGAAGCTCCATGACGCAACACGGGTTCCATTTCCCGCCGACCTAAGCGGTGATATTCCTGCTCGTGCGCATGGCTCGCAGTGCACCATCATCCGATCGGATGACGTTGCCGGAACCCCGATCGAAGACACTTATCGTCTCATTGTCCGCTTCGACCCGCCTGTTGGGCGCCGGGTTTATTCCCTTCCCCTCGCTTTCCCTTGAACCTAAGTTTCGCGGGGATCACTAACTGTCTAGAATTCTATCGCTTTAAGGGCGAAAGATCGGTTATCATGAAGCCGATCCTGAGGGGCTCTCGGTGGCGGAACTGGCGTTCTCGGCTGATCTTCAAGATGACGCAGCGGTGGCGAGGCCCTCGCCCGCGATGGAGATTTTGTCTCCCGCGACGACGCCCCCGGAACCCGAAGCTGCGGCCGCCGATCCGGCGCCAATCGATCAATCCAATTTGGCGAAAATCGACACGACCGCCCAACCTGCAATAGGCGCACCGCCTGCGGTGCTTGCCCCCGCGGTTGCTGAACTGTGCATCCCGCTGTCGGAAGACGATCCAAGCGGGCCCGATCTCGACCTGGCGGGCGACGCCGATTACCTGAACTTCTTCGCCCAGACGGAAGGGATCCTTCCGAGTTCGTTTTTTTCGAGCGACGACGGAAAGCCGTTCGATCGATCCAGCATCAACTTGCGCAGCCAGGTCGACGCGATCAACCCCCTGTGGGAGCGCTCCCGCGACTTACGATTGCTTGTCATGCGGGCACGGCTGCTCATCCTGGATCGGGATCTCGGCGGCTTCGCGACGGCGATTGCCGCCATTGCGCAGTGGCTCGACAAGTTCTGGGACGATGTCCATCCGCGAGCCACCGATGGCGATTTTGGTGCGCGTGTCGCGGCGCTGGGCGCGCTCGACCTCCCTACCGTCGTGTTCCCGCTGCAGTATGCACCGTTATGCGAAGGCCGCCGAATTGGGGCGGTACCCTACCGGGCCTGGATGATCGCTGTCGGCGAAGTAAAGCCGCGCCCCGGCGAGCAGAAGCACCCGCCGGCTGCGCTCACCGAGGCAATCGCGGATGCAGCCCCCGATACATTGGCGGCAACGCGCAGACACGTGGCGATGATCAAGACATCGCTCGGCCGGATCGGCGAGATCTTCATGATGCAGGGCAGTTCGCTCGGCCTGGAGAACCTGCCGGCACTTGTCGACAAAATCCAGGGGTTCGTTGATCCCCGTGCCGTGCTTCACGAAGAGACGGCCCCTCACCTCGCTGAAGGCCATGACATTTCGGCCCCTGCGAAAGAACGGATCGCCGAAGCAGCCGTGGGCGAGCCGCCGGCATCCCTCGCGGAAGCACAGCAGGCGCTGGCAGCGATCGCAGCCTATTACAGCCGCTCGGAACCCTCAAGCCCAACGCTGCCTCTGGTGCGCCAGGCGCATCAGCTCATCGGCAAGTCCTTCTTCGAGGTAATGAGCATCCTCGTCCCTACCCAAATGGACAAGGCGGCGTTTCAAATCGGCGCCGACCAGTTCTTCGAACTGCCGCTCGGCAAGCTCTCAAAGCTGCCTGAAGCGGCGGCGTCGCCCGATGGCCAGGCTAGGCCGTCGGAAGGCGACGGATCTGTTCAATACCGCATCGAGTCTCGCGCGCAGGCGATCGCGCTGCTCGAGCAGGTCCAGCAATTCTTCCGCCACGCCGAGCCCTCCAGCCCGGTGCCGATGCTGTGCGACCGTGCGCGCGCTCTCGCCGAGCGGGATTTCATGGCCGTGCTAAGAGAGGTGCTGCCGAAGGCTGCGCTGAAAAATTTCGGCGCCGAAAAATGACATGGTCATCCGCCGGTATATCAAGAGTGAAAGGGATAAACTTCGGAGCTGGCATTTCATCTCACCCCCATGCGACGCCGGGTGTCCGGAACGTTCAATGAGGCGGCATTCAACACGCGGTAAGGATAATTCGTTCCAATTGTAATCGTTTAGGCTGCGATCGGCCTAACTCCAAAGATGAGGTAGAGCATATGGCACGGGAAAGTGGTCAGAAATTCATTCGCCGAAATCGTCCTCCTCGGGTTCACATCACCTACGAAAACCCGGCAAATGCCGAAGAAAAAATCGAGATTCCGTTTGTCATGGGCGTCATGGCCGATCTCTCCGGCAACATGCCTGGTGTCGAGAAGCCCGAAATCGCCCAGCGCAAATTCCTCGATTTCGATATGGACAATCTCGATGCACGAATGGCGGCTATCCAGCCGGGCATCAGCTTCCGAGTACAGAATAAGCTCGTCGAAGATTCCAACGAAAAGATCGGTGTCGACCTGCGTTTCGAGAAGATCGCGGACTTTGAACCGGCGGCCGTTGCCAAGCAGGTTCCAGCGGTTGCAAAGCTTCTCGAAGCGAGAATGCAACTGGCGAACCTGCAACGCTACGTGGACGGGAAAGCTGCCGCCGAGGGTCAACTACGCAAGCTGCTGGCCGATCCGCAATTGATGCTGGCGTTGAAAAATCGCACCGTCGAGCAAGGCGGCGAAGGCGAGCAATAATCGGCAATATTAATAATCTCCAACTCTTAGAGAGCTGTATCATGGCAACCGAAACAGTCCGTTCCCAGCAGCAGGACGCGCAAACTCAAACGCGAGATGCGGATGAGTTTTCTGCGCTGTTGAAGCAGAGTTTCAAACCGCGTACCGAGCGTGCGGCGACAGAACTCGATAATGCCGTCAAGACCCTGGTCGAGCAGGCGCTTGCCGATACCAGCCTCATCAAATCCGATGTACTCGACACGATCGAAGAGATGATCGCGCAGCTCGACAAGAAGCTCTCGGCGCAGATGAACGAAATCATGCACGCGCCGGAATTCCAGCAAATCGAGGGTGCCTGGCGCGGCCTGAAATATCTGGTGTTCCAATCCGAGACAGACGCGATGCTCAAAATCCGCGTGATGAACGTCTCGAAGAACGAGCTCTACCGGCATCTGCGGCTATATCCGAACGCCGCCTGGGACCAGAGCCCGCTTTTCAAGAAGGTCTACGAAGAAGAATTCGGTCAACTTGGCGGGCAGCCATACGGCTGCCTGATCGGCGACTACAGCTTCAGCCATCAGGCGACCGACGTGCAGTTGCTGCGTGACCTCAGCAAGATCGCCGGCGCTGCGCATGCCCCGTTCTTCACTGCGGCGGATTCGACCCTGATGGGCATGGATTCGTGGACCGAACTGATGAATCCGCGGGATCTCAGCAAGCTGTTCGACACGCCGGAATACGCCGCATGGAGATCGCTACGTGATTCCGACGACGCGCGCTATGTTGGCCTCTGCATGCCCCGAGTGCTCTCCCGGCTGCCATACGGCGCCAAGACCGAACCCGTGGACGAGTTTGCCTTCGAAGAAGACACGGACGGCCACAAGGGCGAGAAATATGCATGGATGAATGCGGCCTATGCGATGGCAGCCAATATTAACCGCGCTTTCAAGGAGTACGGGTGGTGCGCGCGCATCCGTGGCGTGCAGTCGGGCGGCGAGGTGGAAGACTTGCCGACCCACACATTCCCGACGGATGATGGCGGGGTGGACCTGAAATGTCCGACGGAAATCGCCATCAGCGACCGCCGCGAAGCCGAGCTGGCAAAGTCGGGACTGATCCCGCTCATTCATCGCAAGAACACAGATCGCGCTACTTTCATCGGTGCTCAGTCGCTTTTCAAGCCAAAGGCCTATCAAAACAACCCGGACGCGACTGCGTCGAGCAATCTGTCGTCCCGTTTGCCTTACATGTTCGCCTGCTGCCGGTTCGCGCATTACCTCAAAGTAATGGTGCGCGACAAGGTCGGGTCGTATTACGAAAGAGAGCAGCTACAGCGGTGGCTCAACAACTGGATCAATGAGTACATTGATGCGGATCCGAAGAACTCGTCGGAAGCAACAAAGTGCCGAAGACCCCTCGCCGCCGCGAAAATTTCCATCATGGAGAACGAAGAGAACCCGGGCTATTACGCGGCAACGTTCGAGCTTCGGCCTCACTTCCAGCTCGAGGGCATGGATATCGGATTGCGGCTTGTCTCGCGATTGCCCGTTGCAAAAAAATAATTCTCGTTTGAACCGGTACGCAAGAGCGGGCAACCAAGAAGTGCAGCTCGGAAATAGCTGCCAAACCGGGCACTCACCGACATCTTTGAACGTCTGGAGATACTGAAATGGCCGACATTTATGCATTCCTTGACCTCGAAGGAATTCCGGGGGAATCCCAGGATTCCGAATACAGTGGCAAGATCGAGCTCCAGTCCTTTTCATGGGGCGCGAGCAACAACAGCTCTTACGCGTCAGGTACCGGCTCAGGCATCGGCAAGGGTCAGATTCACGACATCTCATGCAGCAAGTTCACCGATAAATCCTCGCTGAAGCTGATGGAGAGGGCTGTGAACGGCAAGCCGATCGATAGCGGAAAGCTTTCGTTGCTCAAACAGTCCGGGGAAACGAAGATTCCGTACCTCGTACTGGAACTGACGAACGTGGTTGTAACGTCCTTCCACGTTGCAGCCGGCAGCGACGGACAACTCCCGATGGAATCGCTCACCCTTCATTTCGTGAAGGTGCAGTCGCACTACCAGCCACAGGGCAACGAAGGCGATCCGGCCGGAAACATCGACTTCGGATGGGACCTGCAGCAGAACGTGACTGCCTGAGCCAACGGCCCAGCGCCGCGGCCGTCGGAGATGGATAAACCCAGGCGAAGGGTGGATGGACGCACCATTCACCCGCCCCGGCTTTGGGGAATTGGTGGGAGATGTTCCCGCAAGCGGGGCAAAGGCCGTCATGGTTCGTCGCTCTCGAACTGAGGTTGTTCATGGCTACATCGAGTCGGCAATCTCGTCTCAGCCCGCCCCTCATGCAGGTTTTCCGGACCGCACACGAGGCAAGGGACGCCAAACAGAAGATCGATCAGCGCAATGAAGCGGGCGACCGCCTGATTGCGAGCCGCAGGTTGCGGGCTCGCCAGGTCATCACCGAGAGCATGCTCCGCCGCGAAGTTTCCCGCGATCTCGATGCCCTCTTGAACACGGTGGCGCTGGAATCGACGATCGATATGGAAAACGCGCCCAATGTCCGCAGGTCGATTTTGAACTTCGGGCTTCCAGACATCGCCCTCCACACCATTGACGAGACCGGTATCGACGAGATTCCTGATCAGATCCGAACCGCAATCGTCAACTACGAGCCGAGGATCGCGGCAAATACGCTGCGGATTGCGCGTGACAAGCAAGTCGATCCCGTCGAGCTCAAGATACGCTTCGTGATCCGCGGCGAACTCGTGTGCCATCCGGTGCACGTTCCGGTCGAGTTCGTTGCCGACATTGTCGAATCCGGAAAAGTTGTCGTCAATCGATTGTGAGAGCGCATGAATCGGGAATTCCTCGATCTCTACAACACGGAACTTCAGCTCCTCAACGAGCAGGCGCGGCAATTCGCTGAAGAATATCCGGGGATCGCGGAACGTCTCGGCGGCATTCTGGATGACCGTATAGATCCGCTGGTCGGCGGGCTGCTGGAAGGAGCCGCTTTCCTTGCAGCAAGGGTCCAGCTCAAGCTCAAGCACGAGTTCCCCGAATTCACCGAGAATCTGCTGGAGCAACTCGTCCCGCATTATCTCGCGCCGACGCCTTCCATGATGCTCGTCAAGGCGAACCCGGTGTTCGGCGACCCGGCACTGCGCGAGGGGCGCGCGATAGCGCGCGGTTCCTATCTTGACGCCAGTTTCCGGCAGCAGGACCGCCAGATCGCATGCCGCTACCGGCTATGCGGGGACATCACGTTATGGCCGTTCGAACTGGTTGGTGCAGAGTACTATTCATCGCCGGCACCGATGCAGGCGCTTGGGGTTCCTGTCGGCGGCGAGGTGCTGGCAGGCATCCGAATAACGCTGACACACCGTTCGACGGCGCGGCCGGAAGACGAGCCTTCCGATGCCGACGCGCGAAAGAAGCCCGAACTGACGATTGCGGGTTGCCGAACCTCCCAACTGCCGCTGTATTTCGTCGGCCCGGAGGCCGATTCGGTTGCGCTGTACGAACAGCTTTTTGCCCATTGCCGGGGAATCTACTTCCGCCACCTCGACCATTTCGGCGATCCCGTCGTCTTCCAGGCCTCGCCGGAATGTTTACAGCAGCTCGGATTCGACCGCGACGATACACTGTTTGCCACCGACCATCGGGTGTTCGAGGGATTCGACCTGTTGCGCGAATATTTCGCCTTTCCGCGCAAGTTTCTCGGCTGCCGGCTTACCGGCATTGATGAATTCCTCCCTCGTATCAAGGCGAGAACCGTCGATATTGTTTTTGCGTTCGACGAACTGAATACGCGGCTCGCAGCCGGGGTTCGGCCGCAGGCTTTTGCGCTCTATGCTGCCCCTGCCATCAATCTGTTCGAGAAAGCCGCCGACCGCATTCAGCTCAAATCCAGTCAGCATGAATACCACGTCGTCCCCGACCGCAGCCACTACCTGGATTACGAGCCCCATCGGGTACTCGAGGTTTATGCGCATTATCCCGGCGGGCGCGAAAAGGTGCCGGTGCGGCCGCTTTACTCGGCGTCGCTCCACGATTCTCCTCTTGCGTCCGAAACCTGTTTTTCGATCCGTCGCCTGCCGCGACGTCGCACCGTGGAAGAGAAGCGCACCGGCACATCATCGGACTATACCGGCACGGACATGTTCATTTCGCTGAGCGAACTCGGGGGAATTGACGAAGAGGCGATTGCCGAACTGAGCGTGCGGGCATTGTGCTCAAATCGGCACCTGACCGAGCATCTGCCGATCGGGGTTGGAGGAGCCGACTTCCGGCTGGTCGACGATTTCACCATGGATCTCGTCTGCGTCGCGGGGCCAACGCCGCCGCGCGAGCCCGTCGTGCGGCAGTTGCGCAGCCGCAGCGAAACCGCGCACACCGGCACGGTCACCTGGAGGCTCGTGAACCTGCTTTCGACGAATCATCTCGGTCTGGTCGATCGCGGCGCGGGACGCAATGCGCAAGCAGTTCGGGAAACTCTGTCCCTCTTCGCGGACATGGCCGACAGCGCCACCGAACGTCGCATCCGGGGAGTTCGTCACGTCGATAGTCGGCCCATCGTGCGGCGTATTCGTCAGCGCAGCGGCGTCGGGGTGGCGCGCGGAATCGAGATCACCGTCACCATCGACGAGAAGGCGTTCGAAGGTACCGGCGCGTTTCTTCTGGGCGCCGTGCTCGATCGCTTCTTTGCCGAATACTCCGGCTTCAATCATTTCACCCAGACGGTGATCCGCTCCGTCGATCGCGGCGAGATCATGCGATGGCCTCCCCGCATGGGAATGCGCAGGCCATTATGAGCTGGGCCCTTCAAATAGCAGCCAGCCTGTTGCGCGATCTGGAAGCAGAGCCGTGGCGTTTCGATTATTTCACCTTGCTCAGGCACCTCGAACGCGTCCACAAAGACCACCCTCGCATCGGCGACAGTGCAAGCCTGCGCGACGAACTCGTCCTTCTCGGACAGGACCCGTTCATGGAGTTTCCGGCTTCGAACCTCGCCCGCGTCGAACAACCCGAAGACAAGCCCCTCAAGGTCTTCGTCAAATACATGGGAATGCTGGGACCTCAAGGCGCGCTGCCGCTTGCGACGACAGAGGAGGCTTATCACTATATCCTCGCCAACGACGACGCATTCCCGCGATTTCTCGACGTTTTCAATCACCGCTTTCTTCAGTTGTTCTTTCGTGCCTGGGCCAATTCGCGGCCTATCGCTCAACACGACCGCCCGAAGCAAGACCGCTTTTTGGCCTATATCGGCTCGGCCGTCGGCATCGGCTCCGAGCCCTACAGGAATCTCGACAGCATTCCTGACGCCGCCAAAATCTGCTTTGCGGGCCTGTTGGGAGCCCAGGCGAAATCCCCTTCCCGTCTCGTCGGCGCTCTCTGCGGTCTGTTCGAGGTGAGAGCTGAGGTCGACGAGTTCGTCGGAACGCGGCTCATGCTCGACGTTCAGGAATATACGATCCTGGGCAGGCGTCATAGCGTGCTTGGCGAGGACGCAATGCTCGGCCGGGGCGTCTATAGCGTGCAGGACAAAATCAGGATCCGTATCTACACGAAGGGCCTCGCCCAGTATATTCGATTTCTGCCCAGCGGAGACCTGTGCGAGCCGCTCGCGGATCTCGTATATTTCTACAACGGAGCCCAGCTCGATTGGGATGCCGAACTGGCCATTCCATCGAGCGCGGTTGAGCCCATGCGTCTCGGCCATTTCGGACAGCTGGGCTGGACAACATGGATGGCACCCGACTGGGCGACGAGAGAAGCATACCGGCGCGACGCCAGATTTCACCCTGCAGATCGCATGGAACGGAAGCGGAAAATGCGGCAGGCCGGCAGCGAGGGAGGCGCAGATGGCCGACATTAACCTTGAGGCGGTGGCAGGCAAGCTCAACCGCGTCGGCTACGAAGCCTTGTTCAAGGCATTGCGCCAGGCGAAGGGCGCCGGCAATCGCAATGTCGAACTCGCTCACTGGCTCGTCCATCTCCTGCAAAGCGAGCGCACAGACATCGTGCTGACGGCCGATCACTTCAAGCTTGATCGCAACAAGCTGCTCATGGACATCAACGGTGCGATCGCAGGATTTCGCAAGAACGAAACCGAAATGCCGACCGTCTCCAACACGGTGATGGACCTGCTCGACCGAGGCTGGCACTACGCCACGCTCTTCTTTGGTGAAACGCAGATACGAACCGGACACATTCTGGTCGGGGCGATGCAATCGCGCGACCTTGACCGCGCACTCAAGAATCTCTCATCCGAGTTCAACAAGATGTCGGTCGACGTCTTGACTAACGAATACCGCAAGATCTGGGCGGTCTCCGAGGAAGAGACCCTCCGCCCGATGGATGATTCGGGGTTGGGGCCTGCGGTGAGCGCTGCACAACAGACTGGCGGCGCGAAGGGCACCACACCGCTTGACCGGTTTTCGCAAGATCTTACCGCAAAGGCGAGATCCGGCGAGATGGATCCGATTCTCGGCCGCGATGACGAGATCCGGCAATTGATCGATGTCCTGATGCGCCGGCGACAGAATAATCCGATCCTCACCGGCGAGGCGGGCGTCGGCAAGACCGCGGTCGTCGAAGGCTTTGCGCAACGTATTGCCTCGGGCGAGGTTCCGCCGCCACTGAAGAATGTCCGGCTCTGCGCGCTCGACATCGGCCTGATGCAGGCGGGCGCGTCGATGAAGGGAGAATTCGAGCAGAGGCTGCGTTCGGTGATCGACGAGGTTCAAAGTTCGCCGATCCCGATCATCCTCTTCATCGACGAAGCCCACACCCTGATCGGCGCCGGCGGCTCCGCGGGCACCGGTGATGCGGCCAATCTCCTCAAGCCTCCCCTCGCGCGCGGCACGCTACGCACCATCGCCGCGACGACCTGGGCCGAGTACCGCCAGTATATCGAAAAGGACCCGGCGCTGACTCGACGATTTCAGCCCATCCAGATCGAGGAGCCCGACGTCGCGACCTGCTGCATCATGCTGCGCGGGCTGCTGGGGCCGATGGAAAAGCATCACGGTGTGCGAATTTCCGACGCGGCGATCGTCGCCGCCGTGAATCTTTCACACCGCTATATCCCGGCGCGGCAGTTGCCGGATAAGGCTGTCAGCCTGCTGGACACTGCGGCGGCCCGGGTAGCGATCAGCCAAAGCACCACGCCGGCCCTGATCGAGGACGCGCGCGTCGCTATTGTCGCCCGCGAGGCGGAGAAAACCGCCCTAATCAGCGATGCCGATCTGGGAACCACCGACGACGAGCGCTTGAAAGGCCTCGATGCGGATATCGCGGCGCTCAAGACGAAACTCACCAGTCTCGAATCCGAATGGGCCACGGAGCAGGCTCTCGTCAACGATATTCGAAGCATCCGAAAGATATTGGCGGAGCCGCACGAGGGTGACGATGCGACTGCGAAACGCACCGAATTGCGCGGCAAGTTCGATGCCCTGGAGGAAATCACACCCGAAAAGCGCATGATTTACGCTCATGTCGACGAGCAGTCGGTTGCTTCAGTGGTATCGGACTGGACGGGCATCCCCGTCGGCCGCATGGTGCGTGACGAAATCGAGACCGTTCTGAAGCTGCCGGAAATCCTCAATCGCCGCGTCGTTGGCCAGTCCCACGGGTTGGCGATGATTGCCAAGAGGATAGCGACCAGCCGAGCCAAGCTCGACAACCCGTCAAAGCCGATCGGTGTATTCATGCTCGCGGGGCCGTCCGGCGTCGGCAAGACCGAGACGGCGCTGGCGTTGGCCGAGGCGCTCTATGGCGGCGAGCAGAACATGATCACCATCAACATGTCGGAGTTCCAGGAGGCGCATACCGTCTCTTCCCTGAAAGGCGCGCCTCCAGGCTATGTGGGCTACGGTGAAGGTGGCAGGCTGACCGAAGCGGTACGGCGGAAGCCATATAGCGTGATTCTGCTTGACGAAGTCGAGAAGGCCCACCCCGACGTGCACGAGGTCTTCTTTCAGGTTTTCGACAAGGGCATCATGGAAGACGGCAACGGTCGAAGGATCGATTTCAAGAACACCCTGATCATCCTGACCACCAATGTCGGCACCGACCTGATCATGGATCTGTCGCGCGACCCGAAATATCGTGGCGACCCGGAAGAACTTGCGTTGAAACTCCGACCGGAACTGCTCAACGTGTTTCCCGCGGCACTGCTCGGCCGCATAGTCACCATTCCCTATTTCCCGCTGTCGAGTTCCATGCTCGATGGCATCGTCCGGCTGCAGCTCGGTCGTATCGATCAACGAATTCGCGATAACCATGGCGCGTCATTTATCTACGATGACGCGGTGGTCAGCCACATCGTTTCCAAATGCAACGACCCGGACTCGGGCGGCCGCATGATCGACAACATCATCACCAACACGCTGCTCCCGGCACTATCCCGGGAATTCCTCAGGAAATCCCTGGCCAAGGAGGGAATCACGCAAGCACGGGTAACGATCGAAAACAACGATTTCGCGTATGCTTGGAATTGAGCGGTATGGCATGCGATACATGGCGCGGCAGCCAGCCGCTGTTTGAAGGATGATGAAAAAGCCGCACATAACATCGGCCTGTCGGCATCTGCGCGAAATGGCCGGGTGGAGCAGCCTGTATGCCTTGTGAGCTGGAAGAGGACGATATCGGCACCTTTCCCGGCACGACGCTGTTCAGCAAGGAGGCCGCGCACTGCATCAAGCCGACGGCCGTCTATCTTCCGCCCAAGCGCGAGTTCGCGGGCCGCAAGTTCAACGTCGTGATCTGGCTGCACGGATTCTATGTCAGAAACCACAAATTTCTGTTCCGCAACGATCCTGCGCGATTACGCGAACAGGTTCGCGATTCCAACAGGGATGTGGTGCTGATCGCACCGTTCCTGGGCTTCGAATACGCCGTCGGCGACAATCTTGCCGGTAACTACAGCGTCAAGGACCTGGCGACGCCCAAATGGGGCGAGCGCTACCTGGATGAAATACTTGCAGCCATTTCCCGCTTCCAGTTTCCGGACCTGAACCCTCCGCCTCAATTTCAAATCGGCAAGCTCGTCATTGCGTGTCATTCAGGAGGCGGCAACGGGATGCGCAGTCTCGTCGGGGGCCTGGGAAAATATCAATCGAATCTCAAGGCATGCTGGGGATTTGACTGTCTCTACGGCGCGAACGCCAAGCCCGATGACGCTACCTTCTGGTATCAATGGTTGTCGGGACCGGACGCCAAGACCCTCGAAATCGTGTATGGTCCATCCACCCTTCCGCAATCTGTAAAGCTCGACCTGATGGCGCGTGGACTGGCAACGCCTGAAGGCAACAAGGCTGAGCCGATCCGCTCCGCGCTCAAGAACCTCAACGTGCGCATCGGCCACTACGACGCATTTCCCGCATTCGGCCAGATGGTTAAGGTCAACGATCTCGACCCCTCCTTCGTCGACAGTTTCATGATTCCTCCAGCGACCGACGGATCTCCGTCAAAGCATAAACCAAAGCCGCACGGTGAATTTCTCCAGAATGCGATCAAGAACGTTCGCGAGGCGTTTCCTTTCCCGAAGGACATCCACTACATGATCGCACGGGGCGGTTTTCTGGATCGATTGGGTAGACTCTGATATATCAATTGCCAATCGATGCCTGGATTTTCTTTCGGTAGCGTCCCGGCCGATGATGCCGTGTAGAGGCGCTTTCATATCGCGAGCCCGCCGCAAGAGCGGGTCTGAACTGGCAGGTTACCGTCAAGTGCTAATCTTCCAGGAAGGGGCGAGGAGAACATCGCAACATGACGCCTAGACCCTTCAATCCCGACACGGCACCGATAGCCACGCTCACGGCCAAAGACCGCGCAGCCATGCGGGGCGAAATGAACAACGTCGCGCTCAAGCTGCACGAGGCCGGCATCCAGCTCTACGGCTACTACAAGATCCACGACCTCGTGCCGTATTGGAATCCGCTGGGCTTTGATTTCATGTGCGACAACTGGCGGCAACTGCTCGACGCGGCTCAGAACGCGCCACGGCTCGGATCGGACCAGATCGATATGCCTGGTTATGACAATTGGCTCAAGGCCGGTATCAAGAGCATCGGCTTCACGCAGACCGGTAAACCACCGCATGTGCATCTCGACATTGCGATCGACCGGCCAGGACTGTGCCGGATCTACATTCTGGAAGAAGCCGACGCGCGACGCCTTGACACGCTGCGGCGCGCTGTGGTCGTCACGGCGAGAAGTACCGACGTTTTCAAGAAGATCTACAAACGAATGGAGAGCCTTGGCATCGACCTCGACGATCACATCGGCTCCCGTCTGCAAGCAGGGCGACTCACACTCGATGGCATCGATTTCGTCGCCAAAGACCACAACCGCCTATTGGACGAACTGACCAATCTAAAATATCCCGTCGGTGACAAGGTTTTTTTTCGCGGAGCGAGATCTGCGCGCGGCCATTTCGTTGGCAACGCTTCGTTCCTAGCTACCGACGGCATCGGCTTTAGGCAAATCTGGCAGACCTCTCCCGCCGAACGCCCGACCGCAACAAGCGACCTCAGGACGGGTCCGGCCATGGATGCCAATGCCTCGGCGCGCTTTGGCGATTCCCAGAACCTGCCCGATCTCACGTCGGTGCATTGCGCCGTTTCAAAGCGGATGTGCAACGTGCACATCGACGAGATGGGATTCGTGGTGACAGATGCAAACGGAAACGTCATCGTCGATCCCGACGCGCTGCGGCACATTTTCGTCGAATTGCTCTGGAAGACCGATTTGCAGGGCAAGCTGCCGTTCTGGGCGCTCGATCACATCAACTTCATCATCCCGAGTTCGCCGAATAATTTTTCCCGCGTCGGGGTCAGCGTTGATGTGGCGCAGTTCGGGCGAGTCAACATTGCACTCAGCGGAACCTGTTCGACCGACGGCAAAATGGAGACGGCCGGCACGCTCACGCTCGGTTTCAGGTTCTAGTACCGCCGGCAAAGCAAGCGGGATGCGGGAGCCTTAGTTTAGGCCTGAAATGCGAGCGAGACAGCTCTCTGACGGGTCAGCCATCGTGAGTATATTCCACGCTGGCGAGCGTTCCGAAAACACCGGCGGGTCCCCTAAGGAAATAAGCCGGCTCGAGCAGGACGCCAACGCGAAGCGTCTTCCATTCTGCCGCGCCTACCATGGGAATGCCGCGATCGCCCTTCTGATATTGCGTGAGGAGCGTCTGGGCTACCCGTTCGGCATTGGCGAAGATCCGGCTGCCGGTCCATAACGGACGAGGCAGGCCGGTCATGCGGCAGCATAGTGCGGTACAGACGATGGCGGAGGCCTCTTCCGAGTTTGCATCAAGCCCCGCGACACTCAGCAGGTCGTAGGCCGCGTGCAGGCTCTCATGCACGACCGTGGCCTCGTCGAAGCGGCCGGCCACGGAGTTGACCTCCAGCGTATTGGCGCGGACCACGGTGCCGTCCTTACGGGTGCGCGCGACGTCGTTGTACTGCGCGCCCGCAGTAGGATCGAGATCCGTCGGAGGTCGGACGATGACCTTACCCGACCGGACCGCGCGTGCCACAAGGTGGAATGTCTGTGGCGCAATCGTCACGTGACTGCCTTTGATAGGAAACCGGAAGCGAATGCGCGCGACCGTCGGGCCGTCGAGCACCTGCAGCACCCTGCTCTCGAGTGACATAAGATCAGCCTCGCTGTCTCAGACAAGGTTGTCGGTGATTGCGGCCGTTGGGTTCAAAGTGCGGTGAACATTTATCATCTGGCGTCGCCCCCTTCCGTCAAAGGGCGGAGATAGCTGGGCGCATCGATGGCGTCTTCTGTGCTGGAGCGCGACCTCGGCAAAATGTGATTCTCGCAGACGCCTCGCGAAAACGGGGTTTGGAAGATGCCCAGCCCGCGCCCCGGGGCAACAGCGCACAATCGAAGTCCCTTGGTGGCGACTCTGTGACGATTCCGAAAAGAAAATAGGCCGCCAATAAAGACGACTTTTCAAAAAACGATAAAATATCAATAGCTTGATTGGTGGGGGATAGGATTTGAACCTATGACCTTCAGGTTATGAGCCTGCCGCGCTTCCTGATTTCCATCGGAGCCCAGCACAAATGGGTTGGGCTTATCCATTTGCGTGCTAGCTCATGGATAAAGGACGATTCGATGGTCTTTCCTAATCAACTTGTCGAAACTGTTGCCGGCACGTTGGGTTTGCCCCACCAGACTGTGGCGCTCCACGATCGAATTCTGGCCGCCAACGGTCATCGAAAAACAGGGGGTCGGGGTCGCAGTGCCGCAAAGGTGAGCGCTTTGGACGCAGCCAGTTTGATCATCGCAGTCATCGCGGCGCCGATCGCTGGTCCGCACGTACGTGATACGGCTAAAAACTTTGAAAGGTATGCCGCGTTGTCGGCCCAAGATTTCAGTTCAGCCGTCACTTGGCCGGCAGATTTGAAAGTTCTGCAAGAGCTTGGAGTTGGCCATACATTTCGCGATGCGCTCACTACTCTAATAGAGAGCTATTCGCGGGGAAAATTAGAGCAGACTGCCGATGTGTCCAAGCACGTTGATAGAGAGCCATTTAGTGTCACGGGCGGCGTGGAGATGTTTATCAGCGTCACCGGACCTCGCCTTGAGGCAAAAATCTCTATCCTAGGCCAGGCTATTGACCCTGTCCTTGCAGGTGCAGGCGCACATCCCGCGGACTACTTGAAGGACACTTACAAAGCTGAACTTGCGTATCGTGAAACTATCCCACCAATGTCGCTTCACGACCTGCGCCAATGGGCTGCCGCAAGACTACCCGCCGGCGACCTAACCCAAGTTAGAACGGTTACGGAGAGTACAATTGCCGCGGTTGCCGAGCTATTTCGTGGAAGCAGCAGCTGAGTTCAATGCAATGCCACGCCAATCAGAAACCCGATGGGATGGTAGCCCACGGACGGATGCCTCCTCCTCGCCTCCTGAACGAACGAACAATTTGGGATGCCGAAGAAGTTAAAGCCGCATTTAAGGCACTTCCCCATCGCGACGCTCCGCTTCGAAAGGCGGTTTCAGGGCAAAATCGCGCACTAACTATCTGAAATCTTTGTACCCATGACGCGAGATGGTGCCCAGGGGCGGGTTGTGCCTCGGCCCATTTAGTTGAGCAAAATCAACAACTTAACGCCACCTCAGATGCCCGCTTTGTACCAAGCAAATGTGCCGATGTCGACCCTCAAATGACGCTCTTGGCGCCGCTTACGCGTTTCGGAGCGCCCTAATGTCTTCCGGTATTGAGCTGGCGGTAGGGCCGAATTCGATCTCGAATGCGCGTTGAAGGCAGCTTCCGACTCGTATCCGACGTCGGAAGCGATCCGCAGGATCGTGTCCCTGGTCGTACGGAGTCTCGCTGCAGCCGAGTGAGGCCGCGGGACGCGACACTCGGCGGACTTCATCACGATTTCCGATTCAGGCAGGCCTCAAAACAGCTTGATCAATTCGACGTCGTCCTGCAAATGCTCCGGCGGCCCGTCGTAGATCTTGCGGCCGGCCTTCAGTACCGCCACCCGGTTGGCAATAGGCAGGCTGTAGTGCACGTTCTGCTCCACCATCAGGATGGAGGTGCCGAAGCTCCGGTTGATCTCGGCAATGCTCTGCATCACCCGGTCGACCAGATTGGGCGCCAGGCCGATGGACGGCTCGTCCAGTATGACCACGCGCGGCTCGTGCATGAGCGCCATGCCGATGGCCAGCATCTGCTGCTGGCCGCCGGAGAGCGTGCCGCCGATCTGCTGCTGGCGCTCGCCCAGGATCGGAAATAGCTCAAAGATGGTCTGCATGCGTGCCGGCAGCCTGGCCTTATTGGCCATGATGAAGCCGCCGAGTTCCAGATTGTCGCGCACACTCAAAGTCCGGAAGATGCCGTGGCCCTGCGGCACGAAGGCGATACCCTCGGCCACATTGTCGCCAGGCGAGCGGCCGGCGATCGGCTTGCCGTCATAAGTCACTTCGCCGGCGGTCGGCTTCAGCAGGCCGAAGATGGCGCGCATGAGTGTGGTCTTGCCGGCGCCGTTATGGCCCAGCACCAGCAGGATCTCGCCGCGGCCGAGCGACAGATCGATGCCGTTGACGATCTGCTTCTTGCCGTAGCCGGCGGCGAGGCTGCGCACTTCCAGGATGGCGGCGCTCATTTGAAATACCGCGATGCCAGGGCTGGATCGTTCATCAATTGACTAGGGGTACCGATGGCCATGGCATGGCCCTCGTCGAGGAAATAGACCACGTCGCACAACTCCTTGATGACGTCGAGATTATGCTCGATGATGCAGATCGTCTTGCCGTTGTCGGCTAGCTTGCGCACGATCGGAAAAATTTCCGCCAGGGTGCTGCGGTCCAGGCCGGACAAAGGCTCGTCGAACAGGAATACCTCAGCGCCGGTGGCGAGCAGACGGGCGACGACCAGCAGTTTCTCCTCGGCATAAGAGAGGTTCTCCGCTGTCTCATAGGCCTTGTGGGTGAGGCCGACGAAATCCAGAACGTTGCGGGCGCGGATCAGGTTCTCGTGCTCCTCGCGGTGGATTTTAATCGGCCGGAAGAATACATCGAGCACCCGATCGCCGGTCTGGCCGGGCAGCGCCACCATGACGTTCTCCAGCGCCGTCATTTTGGTGAACAGCCGCAGATCTTGAAACGAGCGGGCGACGCCGGCGCGCACGATGTCATGCGGCTTCAGCCCGGTGATGTCGCGGCCGCGAAAGCTAATGCTGCCAGCATCCAGCGAGAGGAAGCCGGTCAACAGGTTGAAGGCCGTGGTCTTGCCGGCGCCGTTCGGTCCGATCAGGCCGGTGATCGAGCCGCTCTTCAGAACGATATCGAAGCCAGCTACGGCGACGATGCCGCCGAAGCGGCGATGCAGGTCGCGCCCCGAGAGGGTGACTTCGCCCTTCGGCAGCGGCTTGGGCATGGACACTCCGTGGCTACTTGCGCTGTCGACATGGGGCAGATGGCGCGTGGTGCTGCGCTCGCCGAGTAACCCTTGCGGGCGCAACCGCAGGATGGCGATCAGCAGCACGCCGTAGATGATGAGGTGCGACTTGTCGGCAATCTCGGTTGGCAAGGTGACGAATTTCAGCAACTCGGGCAGGACCACCAGCACCGCGGCGCCGATCAGCGAGCCCCATAGATTGCCGGTACCGCCCAGGATCACCATGGCTAACATGTAGATGGTCTCATCGATGCCGAAGCTATCGGCGCCGACGTAGTTCAGATAACGGGCGAACAATGAGCCGGCGACGGCGGCGAGCCCGGCCGAAAAGGCGAAGACAGCGACCTTCATATAAAGCAGGTCCTTGCCGATCGCCTCGGCGGCGGATTCATTCTCGCGCATGGCGCGAAGCGCGCGGCCGAAGGGCGAATTGGTCAGCCGCCAGGCGATCCAGAAGCAGACGCCGAGCGCAAGGATCGCGGCGGGAAGGAACCGCCCCGGATTGTTGAGGGCATAGCCGAAGACATGCAGGCTTGGCACGCCGCGGAGGCCGTCGGTTCCGCCGGTGAGGCTTTTCCAATTGGTGGCGACGGCGATGACGATCACCTGCAAAGCCAAGGTCACCACCACCAGATAAGTGCCGGATATGCGGATCGCCGGGATGGCGACCAGGGCGCCGATGAAGCCGGTCACCGCCACACCGATCAGCAGGTCGAGGGGAAAAGGCAGGCCGAGCTTCAGGGTGAGGATGGCGGTAGCATAGGCGCCGAAGGCGTAGAAGGCGGCCTGGGCCATCGCGAACAAGCCGGCGAAGCCGACCAACAGGTTGAAGGAGATGGCGAGGATGCCGTAGATGCAGACCATCACCAGGACGTGCAGGACATATTCCATGTCAGCTCACCGCCCGGCCAAACAAGCCTTGCGGCCTGAGAAGCACTACCAGGAACAGCACGATGAATGCGATGGAGCTTTGCCACTCGGTCGGAATCTTCCACAGACCCAAGCTTTCCACCATGCCGAGCGCCAGGCCGCCGGCGATGGCGCCGCGCAGAGAGCCGACCCCGCCGACGATGACGGCGACGAAGGCGATGAAGACAGCAAAAAAGCCCATGCTCGGCGTCGCCCCGTCCTTGAGCAGGATGAGCGTCGCCGGGATGGCCGACAGCGCCGAGCCGATCGCGAACACCAGCCGGGACACCTTCACCGTGTCGATGCCTATGATGCGCGCCATCTCCGGATTGTCGGTGGTGGCCAGGATAGCTTTGCCGTGGCGGGTGCGGGCGAGATAGACACCGAGCGACGCGGTCAGTACGATCATGGCGACCACCTGGCCGAGCTGGACCGAGCTGAAATAGACCGGGCCGATAAGAAAGATGCCGTATTGGTAATTCTCGACCACACGCCCGCCGGTGCCGAAGACGATGGCAATCAGGTTTTCCAGCACGATGAACAGGCCGAGTGAGGCAATCAGCACCACATGCGACGAGCTTTGACGCTGCTCGAAGGGTAGATAAAGATATTGATAGGTGGCGGTGCCGAGGGCGGCGGCGACCAGTGCCGCGAAGAGCATGGCGGCGGCGATCGGCAGGCCCAGCACATTGGCGGCGAACCAGGCTGCATAGGCGGCGGCGGTGAAGATCGGTCCGTACGCGAAATGCACGATGCGGGTGGTGGCAAAGATCAAGCCGAAGCCAGCGCCGAGCAGCGCGTAATGGCTACCGTTGATGAGGCCGTTGACGAAAAGCTGCGCAAGAAGATCCATGATTGAACTCAGGCGGGCGTGTGGCCATGCTCCCGTTTGCCTCGAGATGCGCCCAGCGGGCACCCCTCGACGTGTGGAAGCCGTAATGAACCGTCATGGCGAGGTGGCCGCGCGCCGACCACCTCGCCATGGGGCCCGGCATTCCTTGAACGGGCCTGCTACTTGGCTTCGATGTATTTCTCGAACACTTTGTCGCCGTTCTCGACCTTGAACAGCGCTACGCGCTTCTTGGCCACGCCGTTGGCTTGGAACTCCATGCTGCCGCCATAGACCGACTTGAAGGTCGGGTCCTCGCGCAGCGCCGCCGCGATCTTGTCGCCATGGTACCAATCGCCACCCTTGGCGCGGGCCCGCTTCATGGATTCGGCGATGACATAGACGCCTTCATAGTAATTTGCGGCATAGAAATCCGGATCGGCGTTGTAGCGTTCCTTGTAGCCTTTGGCGAAGGCGGCCGACCAAGGCTCGTCGGGTGAGGGTTTGAAATAGTCGGAGGTGAATTCGTAGCCTTCCAGCGCCGCACCACCGAGCTTCTGCACGTCGGCGGTATATTCCACGCCGATCAAAGGCACCTTCAGGCCGAAATCGCGTATGCGCTTGGCGGCCAGGCCCGGGTCGGGGCTGAACAGCCACAGGGCGACGAAGTCGGGATTGCCGGCGCGAAATCTTAGCTATCTGGGTATCGATGTTGGCGGCGCCGACATCCATTTTTTCCGACGCCACCACCGTGCCGCCGTCCTTCTTCCAAATCTCGTCCACGGTCTTGACGATATTGTCGCCGGCGTCCGAGTTCCAGGCCAGCTCGGCCATCTTCTTCAAGCCCAGATCGTGCGCGTGGCCGACCGCGGCGCGACCGAGATCGGAGGCGAGCGAACGGTTGTGGAACAGGTATTTCGAGGCGCCGACCAGGTTGTTGCTGACGCCGCCGCCGTTAATCAGGAAAATTTTCTGCTCGTCGGCGATCGGCGCGATGGCCAAAGTCGGCGGCGTGAACGAAGTCATCACCGCCTGCACGTTGTAGAGGTTACGCAGCCGCGTGAAACCGTCCACTCCATCCTTGGCCACGCCGCCTTTATGATCCTCGATGTCGGCTTCCAGCTTGATGCCGTCGACGCCGCCCTTGGCGTTTATCTCGTCGATGGCCTGCTTCATCCCCTGGCTCATTACCGTGCCGTAAAAGCTGGTCTTGCCGGTCATGGCGAACAGGGCGCCAATATGGATAATGTCCGGATCCTTCGGCTTTTCGGCGGCCGGCGCTGCCGATGTCGTAACAAGAAAGGCCGCAGCGAGTGCGGCGCCGATCAGCTTGAGCATGTCTTTTCTCCCTTACGCCTCTTCTTTTCCGAGGCATATATTTATTCTTGCACTTGCGGCCTGAAAGTTACCCCACTCTTTGGCCGTATGCGAGCTATATAAGCCTGCGCTTGGGCTGCGGACGAAATCTGCGGAGCCGTTAAGGTCCACACAGGCCGGCCATGCTGAAGTCACGCCAATGAGGTCAAGAACCAATGCCTTTCATTCCAGCGCGCCCGCACCGCACGAGGCCTGAGCCATGCCGCGCAAGCAGGTCCTGATCGCCGGCGCCAGCGGGCTGGTGGGCTATGCGGCGATGAGGCATTTCGGCGCGGATCCAGATTGCGACGTCATCGCCCTGTCGCGGCGGGCGCCCGACGATACGCATGGCGCGCGCTTCCTGCCATTGGACCTGACCGACGCCGCCGCCTGCGAGCAGCTTGCCGCGAGCCTGCCCGGCGTGACGCATCTGGTATACGCCGCACTGTACGAACGCCCCGGACTGGTTGCCGGCTGGCAGGAACGCGAGCAGATCGAGACCAACGACCGGATGCTGCGCAACCTGCTTGACCCGCTGGAACGGCACGCGAAGAACCTACGCCATGTGACGCTGCTGCAGGGCACTAAGGCCTATGGCGTACACGTCCGCCCGCTTTCGGTGCCGGCGCGGGAAAACCGCTCGGAAATGCACGAGCAGCCGAACTTCTACTGGAACCAGGAAAACCACCTGCGCGCCCTGCAACGGGGCAAGGACTGGACCTGGTCGATCCTGCGCCCGGTGCTGATCGTCGGCTATTCCACCGGCAGCGCCATGAACGTGATCCCCGCCCTTGGCGTCTATGCCGCCCTGCGGCGCGAGGCAGGACTGGACCTGCCCTTCCCCGGCGGCGCGCCGCGCGTAGCCCAAGCGATCGACGCCGACCTGCTGGCCCGCGCCATCGCCTGGGCCGGTGAGGCAGCAAGCGCCCGCAACGAGATCTTCAACATCGCCAACGGCGACGTGTTCGTCTGGGAAAACATCTGGCCCGCCATTGCCGCGTCGCTGGGCATGCGGCCGGGCGGTCACGTGCCGCTCTCGCTCGACCGCGACATTCGCCCGCGCGAGGCGGAATGGGAAACGATCCGCGCCCGGCACGGGCTGCGCTCGGGCAATCTGCGCGACTTCGTCGGCCTGTCCTTCGAATACGCCGACTACACCATGGGTTATGGCCGCAATAAGCCCGGGCCGCCGGCGATTGTCTCCACCATCAAGCTGATGCAGGCCGGCTTCACCGAGGTGATGGATACCGAGGCGATGTTCGCCAAATACTTCGCCGAATTCCAGGCCAACCGGCTGCTGCCACCCGCCTGATCGTTACGCCACCGGCGCTCGTCCGCGATCACCTTGCCGTCGTTCGGAAGGCTGGATTTAACTGACCCAGCGGACATCAATCTTAACAACGGCCTTTGATTGCGGCTTGGCCCTGAAGCGGAGACACTTCGAGCATGAGCGACATAAACCACGATCGGGCGGTAAGATACCGGCGACTAGCTCTCGCTGAACCAGACAAGGCTAAGGCCGCGCTCTTGCAGAAGATCGCCGACGAAGCCGAGCGAGGAGTGCTGTGCACGGTCGACCGAACACTCAAACAGCCCGTCCCTGACATCATGAGCGCCAAGCCTCTGAATTAAAATTAGTGGCGGCTTTCTCCGGGCAACCGGACCAATTCGCAAACCTCGATAGTGGACCGTCTTCGGGCGGTCTTCTTGTTTGTGAGTTGCCTATCGTACAGACGGATCAAAAACATCGGTAGTAGCATTTTTAATTTGGGGGGTGGGCCGGCCATGAGCAAACCAACATCAATTATAGCGCCCTCAGGCGTTCCGAAACTCAAGTTTGCAGGGCGCTATCAAAGATTGAAGCGCCTTAGGCAAATGGTGCAGGAAGCAGAGCGTTTGCGTTTTCCGCACGGCGTCGAACTCAAGGCACCCGGTTCCAGAATTAACCCGAAGCCCGAGCATCAAGCTTAATTCGCGAGTTTCGTTGCGGTGTCACCCGCCTGCGGTATCATTGCCGCACTGGACCATTTTCCCCAAGCGTCCGGGCCCACACCAGCAAAGCCGTCAGGCGATCATATTCCGCCTGGCGACTTTGTTTTTAGCTGTCCCATTGAACCATTTGACATAGCGCCGAGACGTACATTGGTCCGGGACGATCATGCCCGACCCTCCCACTGAAAACCGCCAGCGAAATGCCGCTGGCAGCTCTTTGTAACTCGCATCCGATTATGAGCGTTCAGATTATCAAAGCTTCAGTCTCGCTGGTAGCAGTCGCTACCTCGGCAGTATCACTCTTCGTGATCAGCTGGATTGGC
Source organism: uncultured Alphaproteobacteria bacterium (assembly GCA_963721275.1). Taxonomy (GTDB): domain Bacteria; phylum Pseudomonadota; class Alphaproteobacteria; order Rhizobiales; family Xanthobacteraceae; genus Bradyrhizobium. Next base: position 54,167 of record CAVRIQ010000016.1, read on the forward strand.
CTGGCGCTGCTCGGGTTTTAGCTGCGACCAACGTACGGCGCTCTGAGCGCCCCACAACGCCCCTATCCAAATCAGAGCCAGTGTTGCGCCAAAGCTTCCGGGCGCGCAGCTGATGCAGGTGCCGATGATTGTCGGTGCTGCGTGCTGCGCTGGAACTGCCGGATCTAATCGGCTGCAGAACAAGGCTCGAACGCATTTTCCACAAGTTGATTTGCGACACACCCTGGATGTTTCTCCGGCCCGCATGCAGACTGGTGCCGTTGCAGGGGGCAGATCAATGGCTCGAAATTTTGGAGTGCCGCGACATATCGCCGGCTCCTATCGTACATCGATGTGGCCCCTGCTGGCCCTTGCGCTGATCATGGTCGGCCTGATCGACGTGGCCACGCACTTGCGTCACCGGTGATTATCCGGCGGTCGCAGCATCGCCTGACTCAGTGATATGGCTATCTCGCACTCCAGCCGACGAAGGTCCTACAACTCTTCAGCGAAAGTTCTACGAAACTTATCGGCTGAAGGGAGAGGAACTGGGTTCGAACCTTCTCCGGGGCCGGAAGAACTCGAAACCGTGCCATAGTTGAGGGAGGCCGGAAAGTGGGTCCGCCTTCGAGCGGATCAATACCTGACTTAGGTAAAATCATGCCTCCGATCGTCCGAGATTCCGTTCGCCTACTGAGCTGGCGGGGACGGGCAGTATCGTTGACCACTGCGCTGGAAAACGCTGTATGATGTCCATTAGCTGACGATCCGGCCGGCGGGGCGAACACCATGACTGCCAGATCTATGAGAATGGTCGTGCCATTGACGGCATTTGTTGCGGCCTGCAGTGTCGCCCTGGTTTTGATCATCCAATCTGTCCGCCGCGAACCGCCGGTTACCACCGAATCCGTGTCCGCCGCGCCCTCAAAGCAGACACCAGGCGTGCAAAAGCACGAACCGGCCGCACTTGCGGCGGCGCAATCGGAAGCAAACGCCGTGGCAGCCGCGCTGGCCGGTTCGCCTGACAGGCCGGACAGCGGCGACGGAGTACCAACCTTCGACATTGCCCGCATCGAGCCGACGGGCGAAGCGGTTATCGCGGGCCGGGCGGCGCCGGACGCAACCGTGGAACTGCTGCGCAACGGCGAACTGCATGATCGGGCGGTCGCGGATCAATCCGGACAATTCGCCATGATCCCGCCCCGGCTTCCTCCAGGCACCTATGACCTCACGTTGCGATCCAAGCAGCGGGACGGCAAGCTGGCCACGTCCAAACAGAGCGTGGCGGTCGTGCTTGAGCCCAGTGCGAAAGAGGCACCGGTCGTGGCGCTGATGAGGCCGGACAAACCCACCATCGTGCTGTCGCAGCCGGCCACGCCAAAGCCGATAGCCGGGGCAGTGGTTGTGGAGACGGTTGAGACCGAGCCGGGCGGCAAACTCCATGTAAGCGGCCACGCGCGCCCTGGCGCCGCAGTGAGGCTTTATCTCAACGATAGCTTCGTTAGTTCGGTGATCGCCGGCGCAGATGGACGTTTTGCGGTCACGATCAACGAAGGGGTAGTGCCCGGCAGCTACCGCGTCAGGCTGGACGAGGTTGAGTCGAATTCCGGTACGGTGCACGCACGCGCCGAGGTGCCGTTCACAGTTCCCGACACTCTGGTCACCGCGTCTGTGCCCACGCATGCAACGGCGTCCAAACGGCCGGAAACTGCCGCCGCACAGCAGCCGCAGCTTGCGGCGACCGCGTCCACCGTTCCGTCAGACGAAGGCTCGCCGTCAGCCGTGGTTGTGCCGCGGATCGCAACCACCACGGTCTCCCGCGGCGATAGCCTGTGGCGCATCAGCCGCCTCACCTACGGCGCGGGCACGCGATATGCCGTCATTTACAAGGCGAACCGGGAGCAGATCCGCAATCCCAACCTAATTTATCCCGGCCAGATCTTTGTCGTTCCGACGCGGTAACGTGGCTTCGTCTTTGAAGGCGCTCAATCGTCACGTCGAGCCGGACTTCAACCCTTCCCGTAAGGACACACCGTAAGCTGGCGCGGGATCGATGAGCTGAGATTATCTGTTCGGTTCCGGACACTGTTTGCGTGTGTGGGAATCAAGGTCGGCGATTTGATCTCGCCCAATTGGTGCGATGCCAATTTCTGGTAGCAATTCTGTCAGGTATCTGATGGTATCAGTCTGATTGCTAGGCGGGCGGTTCCTGGGTGCATTATTGAACCGACTTGGCATGGCGATTGCGATAACCAACTCGCTTTCCGATGTTGGGGGTATCAAATGAGTAACGGACGACAAGTTTCGCGGAGAGCACGCACTCCATTTCCACATGAGGCGGAACGATTATCAAAGCGGATCGCCGTTCTTGATCGAATACTGTCAGCCTTAAGGGCTGAGCTTCAGATCGCCGGTCGAAACAAAAGACTTAAGACCGGCCTTGCGCGCGTTTCAGTTTGCGTCCGCCGGCCGATCGCCGCGCGTTACCAGACTCCGACTGAATCTGGAAATCGTCGAGCTTCTTGCCGGACCTGAGCTGCTCAGTCACCCAACGCGGCTGCTTCCCGCGGCCTGCCCAGGTCTCTGCAGGATCGGCGGGATTTCGATACTTCGGGAACACCTGTGGGTAAGGCCGTCGTTCACGCCGAACGATTTCGCTTGATACACGGTTTGACTGAAGTTGCCGCAGCCGCTTTTCAAGCTTGGTTTTTTCCGCTGCTATCTTGCTAGCGAGAACAGAACTGATTTCCGAACGCAGAACCCAAAGCTCCTCAACGGACATCGAATTAAAATCATCGCGCTTCATCGTTTTAACTCTACTTAGTTTCATCATCACCACAGATACCGATTCGAACTGGCCGGATAGACCGGAGGAATACCGAGTTTCATGAGCGTTTAATGGTTGTGGTGCCGCGTTGCGTTGCACCCAAAAACAGCCGCACCGAATGCAACGGTAGCGCTGTATGGCCGCCCCCCCGAGCAATCGCTGCTCGGTTCTTAATGCCGCCCTGTGAGGGCGAATTTAGGTGTTCCCGCGGGCGTTTCAATGACGATGCTGGGGTTTAATTTCACGTCTTCGGAATAATACCCAGTGTAGGACTGACAAAGAAAAGCCCCGCCGAAGCGGGGTCTTGATTGCGTGCGGCCGTGAGCGAGCTACTTGCGATCCCGCCGGTAATTAGATCAGCCCCGCTTCTCGTCCCGCTCCTTGGACGTGCAGTTCTTGTTGGACTGAACGAGCACGCTGTATGCCGGCCGCTTCACTGCCGGGGAATGCTATGCCGTGTCTCCTGGGAAGCCGGGCGTTCTATTGGATCGCGACCGATCTTCGATTTCAGTTCAATCAAATCGGTAAAGACATCCGCTTGCCGCCGCAACTCGTCGGCAATCATCGGCGGCTGGCTCGCATTCGACGAAACCACGGTAACGTGGACGCCGCGACGCTGAATCGCTTCGACTAACGAGCGGAAATCACCGTCGCCGGAAAACAGCACTATCTGATCGGCCTTTTCGGCAAACTCCATCGCATCGACCACGATTTCGATGTGCATGTTGCGTTTGAACTTGCGACGGCCCTCACCATCATCAAACTCCTTGGCGGGTTTTGTGACGACCGTGTAGCCGTTGTAGTTCAGCCAATCGATCAGCGGACGGATCGGCGAGAATTCCTGATCTTCCATGATCAGGGAATAATAGCACGCGCGAATCAACGTACCGCGGCTCTGAAATTCCTTGAGCAAACGTTTGTAATCGATATCGAAACCAAGCGTTCTGGCTGTTGCGTGAAGATTGGCGCCATCGATGAACAACGCAAGCTTATTTGAGGAAGATAGCATCTAGGATTTACCTTCAAATAGCCAACGGCGGGATTTGCCCGCTGAAGCGGCTTTGATATCTTGATCGCCGTAGGAGATTAGGGAAACGCAAACGCACAAATGCACAGGGTGGATTTTCAAAAACTATTTGTCATACCATTTCCATGTAAAGCTTCAAGCTTGAAATAGTTTCCGCAACACGAAGTTTTAAGGCGTGGACGAACTTTTAGGTTGCGTAATGCGGCGTGAACTCATTGTTCGCCACATGGATTTTTCCGCCGGTCCCGAATATCTTTATAAAGTCGAACAGATAAGCTCCGGACGAAATGCTCGATCGGTTGCCAACCTTTAAAGTTGTCTTGAGCAAGCGAGGCCGACGCTGGGATTCGCGTGTATCGATGGCTGCCCACAACCTGATCAACATGGTCGCGATCACGGCCATCTCGGGTGCCGTTCTGCTTGCCCTTTCAGCCAGGCATTTTTCAGACGACGTCATTCGCGTATGAGATGGAGCTGCCGGCCAGAGCGTTCAGAGTGCACAGGGATCTCGTTCAAACCAAGAGAGGTACGCTTTTCGCGCTTTGCATCCACTCATACGCCCGGTGCACTCTCGCTTTGAGGCAAGGGAAATTAGATCTGATCAAAGAGGCGCGTGGAATCGCTGAAATAGTCCGCTGCCGCCCTCCTCCTTTCGCGATCGATACACAGCTATGACCCCCCGACACGTTTTCACATTCAGGCGATGGAAATCTAGATTCAATCGCTCGAGATCACCCGCCGTGATTCGGCAATTGGGCGCCCCCAGGAACAGGAGCGCCATCGTAGTCGGCCAGGAGAAATCCAGCGATTTAGCCAGGATCAACACAGGCTCGCGATCCTTCTCGATCAATGCGCGTTCCACGATGTTGATCGGCAGTGGACATAGTAGTGATAGCGCAACGGCCGTTTCGTTGAATTTGAGCGAGTGAGCGAATTCAAAAACCTTGTCTTCGGTCAACTCGCCTCGCTCGCGCAACTTTGCCACCGTCCGCTTGGCCGCGAAATAATCCTTCGAGGCCGGACCAAATGTGGCCTGGATTGCGCCGGTGACATCAACGACGACCCGATGGATCTCTGGCTCGATATCCGGGCGCTCCTGCTCGAGCTTCCGTCGTACCTCTTCAGAGGCCTTGGCGATCAGCTGATGGAAGAGGTGCCGTGGAATGTCCTTTCGAAGCCCCACGAACTCAGCCAGGATCGAATCCCCCTCCGACCGCCGCACCAAGTGCAGGAAGCCGGAGTTTGAAAAGCTCGCTCCCTTGTTTGATGCGACCGAGCTTACAACATCGTTGGAACCGCGCACCACCAGGACATCGGTCACAGCTTCCGGAACAGATCTGCGCTTGGAGATCGCGAGCAGGTGCTGCTGGCTCTTGTTTTTGGCACAAGAGATCAACGTCTTGGCGTCGAGGCGATCCGACTGGCTGAGAACGGGCCAGGCGACGTCAATACAGTCGTCGTCGGCCAATTGGCGCGTCAGTTTGAAGGGTGCGTTGTGAGTGCAGGCTAACTTTCCTGCCAGCCGAACACGTGCGGTCGTTTCAATCTCCTGAGCGAGACGACCGATGATCTCGCCAAACGTCCAGATTTGATCCTCGGAGTAAGTGCCCGCGATCAGCACATCGGTCGCATGCCATAGCGCCCGCAGACAGCTCTCGGGATTCCCCCTTGAAACAGCCTCTTCCAAATCGACTAAGAATGATGCGGTGACAGCCATGGCAGCGGCTCGCAGCTTGAACAAGTTCCAAAACAAAAAGAATTCAATCAACGGGGCGATTACATCATCTCAAGGTTGAACAACCGGTAAAGCTCTCGGCCAGCCCTGGGCTTGGTTAAACACCCTGCTACGGCGTCACGGCGCAGTCGTTAGAGCGTCTTTGAAATTTCCGACGCGCCGAAGCCCTTTTGTTTTAACTCCCTACCCTTGCTCGAACTCCATGGGCCGACCGTAATTTTCCAACAGTTCGCCAGGCGAAACGCCGATGCCCGCCAAGAAAAGCGAGCTTGGACCAGGATTTTGTGCGCTGCACGATGGCAATGGCCTCGCGGTTGTGTAAATTCCCTGCGTCTACCCAAAAGAGGCGCAACGGCCTACGCAATCACATCTAAGAACGGATAGGCCGCTTTCGGGCGGCCTTTCTGTGGTCTGGGTATGGAAGGATAATACCAAGTAAGGGCAGCTTCAGGCTGACTGAGCGGAAGATTGCGCGAGAGAGCGCTGAGGTGCCGCCAACTGGCTGACGATGCAGGAGACCTGCAGTTTGTGGTCATGCCGACCATTCGACACGAAAGGTTTATAGCCATGACCGGACAATTCGAAATTGCAAAACAGAGTGCTCAAAGCCAATCTAAGTCTTAATGGTGGCTCTCAACGCTTTTAACCCCGGGCCGCTACAGCGAGCAATTTCAGTGGGAGCGGTTTGGCGTGGGTTAGCCCCAGTTCGAATGTTCTTTTCCTCTGCTGGCTCTTGTTTTCGATAATTCCGACTACCGCAAAAATCACGGCGCGTAAGCCGCCCGGAAAGCTCGCCACGAGTTCTCAAGCACGCTTCAAGACATCAAAAACGATGAGATAAGGCAATGCCTAACAGGACAGATAAATGAGCAATCTTTCAAAATACGTCATCTTCAAGCCTGTACCAGGTGGCTATGTCTACCGTATCCCAAATGCGTGGGTTTTCGGCTCCGGAGTACACGTGTTGGTCGACGACGGCCAAAAGGCTGCGATCATCAAAACGATGGACTCGGTGCCTTTGTTTCCCATCATAGCCGCTTCGTGGGTAACCCTTTCGATCCTCTTCGGAACGGCAGCTCTTTGGGCAGCTCAATCTCCCTCTCATGGCGTTAGAGATGTCCTCGTTGCGACCAGTGTGGTCTTTTCCGTCTATGGAGCGTTGTTTATATCCCGACGCGTGCTCTTGTCTCGGCTTCGGCCCATCACCGCTGGACTACCGACAACCGACGAGCGAATCACTAGAGCTGATATGCGCACTACAACGCCTGCGGTCGTACTCTCTCCCACTCGACTACGAATCTTGAAGGTTTGTTTCATTCTGATGCCGTTCATTCTGGTGAGTCTCCTGATTTCTCGAGCGGTTGATATGCATCAGGAAACGCACCAACCCATGCGGCAAGCCCTTTACGACGCTAACGCCAACATGGGAGGCTTGATCATTATCTTCGCCCTGGGAATTTTCTTATTTTTTGGACTGCTGTTCATTCGTCGCCAGTGGCCGGGGCAAAAGCTGTCTTAGTCGGCAGAAACGCTGCACAATCCAAGCCGTTGGTTCACACCAGGTTACTAGTGAGCAACGGGGTGTTTGAGCGTATGTTCGGCAATTTTCGACGATCGATGGCCATTCGGGCCGCCGCGATCGCTCGAAAAGACTACGTCGACGCCTCCGGCTTGTTAGAATTCCTCGCTAAGCGATATGTTCTCCCGCACGAAGTCATCGTCTGCAGCAAAGTGAACGCCGCGTTCGGATACGCTTTCCACACCGCAAGATCTTCTGCGGTGATCGTTAGCCAGCCGAAGGTGAACATGTATCGGCCCGGGTCTGCCACTCGTCCGACTTAGGGCCACGTGATTTTATTACGGGCAATCCATTCCTCCTGCGCCTTTCGGCCCGATCTCAACCAGGCAGTGAGAGAGCGCAAAAAAATCTGCCGCTCGGCGCCTTGGATTTAGCGAAGTATTCCGCAGTAGCGAGGGCCGGTCCGCAGCGGGCTCCAGAGCGTCGTCCGATCATCTAATCCCATCCCAACTTCCGCCGGCCTATGTTCGAGGCTTTGGGATAGGGAGCCGCTCCGCGTGTCTGTAGAAGGCGCGTTCGATTCCCGACTTTGCAGACAGCATTGGTCCGTGGCCTTCAGCCGCATCAATCAGCATCTGGATTGCCAAGCAGCATTCCGGCGTGTCGCGCTCTGAAGCGGGGAGTTTCCTGATGTAGTTGGCCGCGTCGCGGAGCGTGCGTGCCGGCGGGGCATTCGGCAACGGGACAGGCTGATCGAACGGGCGTTCCCAGGTCACGACCTCAACTCCACACAACCAGGGGATTCAAGCGCCGATCGCGGGATTCGTTCCCTAATGTCATCGCACGGACACGAGCCTGGCAGCTTAGAAAACAATCCAGAACTGAGGGCGCAATTCTGGCCGTCCGTTGATCGGTACTGGCGGAATTAGGCCCTAGCTCGGGAACTATTATGACTGCCTTTCATTATCTAACCGTGCCGCTTCTGCCCATCGGCACAATCACTACCCCGAACGGCCTCAGCCGCCCCCCGCGCTGGGGCCGTTTCTTTTCGGAATCTTTTCTGATTTCATAGCGCGGGCCGCGATCCACTGGCAATCAGAAATCACAGGACAGCTGCACTTGGATCCACCAGGTCGATTCGTTTGGCGTCATCCGCGCGCTAAGGCATCGGGTCAAAATCGGAAGTATCCCCGTTCGCACGGCACCTCCGGTCTACTCCCGACAGCAGACATCGTCACGCCGGGTCGGAATGTCCGTCCGTGCGATGAGCCGACAACGGTGGCGCATTTATCTGTGAATTGAACAAACGCGGTTAGCAAAGGGAACGGACGCTTCGGTTCTCATCGAGCGCAGCTCGTGATGTCCTCCCGCGGGAATGATGGGCCGGGTTCGTAAAAATCAGCCGTCCAGCAGTGCCGCCATCCGATGTCGATCGATGATGTTGGGATCCGACGGTAATGGATAGTCGTTCAATTCGGCCAATTTTGCGGCTACGTGCGGTCTAGCGGTGACCTCCTGGGGCAGCGCAACGCACATTGCGATTTCGATTATGCCACGGAGCACGTCGGCGTCTTGGGATGAGGCAACGAGAAGCTTGGCCATGACCGGGTTGGGTGCGGGCACCGGCATGCCCGCTTCCAAAGCGTTCATCTCGGCGATCCGCGCGCGGTCCGCAGCGATCTGGTTTCGATAAAACGGACCGACTTGGCTTTCGGTCTCAGCGTCGTATTCCCGGGAGAACGCCCCGGGATCGTTGATGTGTCGGCGAGCAACATTGCGGAGCACCTGCGCGTGCAGAAGTCCGACGCTCAGGCCCCGTCCGGCGGACGGGTTGGTACATGCCCATGCATCACCAACTGCGGCGAACCCTGTGATGACGGGCTGACCATCGACGACAAACCGTCGGTACCGGTCGATAACTCCCGCCATCAGAAGGACGGGCGTTATTGGCTCTCCGTCGAGCCAATGGGCTTGCCTCGGGCATGCTGAGACTGCACGATGGAACGTGGCCGTATCACGCAAGGCTCGCATCGCCTTGTTCTTCGATGAGGTATACAAGGTGATCGACCAGGTGTCGTTGTCCCCGTCCAGCGTAAGGATCGAGAACAAGCCCATCGGCGTGAGCGCGCGTCCCATCCTGCGAGGCCGCTCATTCCCCGAGAAATATCGTGTAAAATAGACGAAGTTGCTATCTTCGGCCTCGTCGATCGGGCTGCGGCCCCCCGCGCTGAGGATCCATTCGCAGACCGGGCTACGCCGTCCCATGGCGTCGATTACCAGATCAGCGCGAATTTCTTCGCCAGATGTCGTGCGTATCCCTGCAACGTGCGGCACACTAGAGACGGCTGATGCACCCGTGATCAATTCGCGAACCTTGGTCCCCCGACGGATAGTTACGTTAGGCGCGGCTTGTGCCATTGCAGCTACGGCCCATTCAACGATCGGCCTCCGGCCGGTGACGAAACGCATGGCTTCATCACCCGGACGTGGTGCCCTATCCGTAATTGTTGGGGGAAGAGATCGACTGTCGAGATAGTCCACCCAAACACAGCCACTTTGAAGCAGGTCATCTGTCAACCCTGGCAGTTCCTGATCGCTGATCATCCGAAATCGTGAACTGAGATTATGGGGTTGCCTGAATTGAGCCACTCCGGGGCGTTCCCAAGAGGCCCACCCCTCGACGGGGGCCATAGGTTGACCTGCCGGGTCAGCCTCCAGGACCGTGACGCGGTGACCGTCGCGACCAAGCATGGTCGCTGCACATAATCCAATCACGCCTCCGCCGCAAATTAGGATGTTGCTCATCACTTCCTCCTAGTTGTCCGAGTTCGGCGACCGCGGAAATCGTCATGGTCAGCGTTTCTTCATCCAGACGAAACGACAAAATCGGTTTCGCAATCTCCATTCGAGATAACGCCCCCCTCAAGCGGGCACGGGTACTCAAGAAATAGGTCTATGTGGCGAACCGGAGGTTCAAAGCTCTCCTCAGCCTAGCCTTAGGGCAGAGGCGTCACGGGTGGTGTCCCATTAGTCGGTTGTGGGGCATTTTCGACCAAATTGGACCATTTGGACCATGTCCGGTTTACCTCCGATAACGACCGGACAGCAAACATTCCAGATCGGCAGCTGGCACGGGCGAGCAGCGTGCATCCTTCTGACTTCAGTCAGGTGGGCTCGGCTTGCGTTTCTCATTCTTCGGTTGCGCGAGACTGTCAGGCAATTACGAGATTTCGCCGTGACCTTACGGCATCGAGCGAGGGTGAAGAGCGAAGACACGATAATGCGGACGCGGCCTAAAGAATGGACCGAAAGCGAATTGAAACGGCTAAAGGTGCTCGCCAAGAGAAAAATAACCGCGGGCATAGTGGCAGAATTGCTTGGTCGCCATGTGGGATCCGTAAAAGAGAAAGCCCGCGAAATTGGTTTGATCCTTTCCAAGAATGTGAAGTCGAGTCGCAATCGTTAGCGGGCCGCGTTCCAGACAAATCTATCTGACTCCTCGAACAGCAGACATGTGGCTAGTGAATGAGCATGTCCGTTTTGTGCTATCAAGAGACAAACGACTTTGAGCGTTCTGGCCCGCATTCCCGTGCGTCCACTTCCAATCAGTTCCTGCCAAGGCCAGCTCAATATGCGACGGGTCTAGAATGGAATGTGATGCCCCTGGCCGAAAGCCGCTCAGCGCAGCCATGAAGCTCAAGGTCGTCGAGAAGACCGTGAAGGAGCGTCCCGCCAATGCCACGCACTGGAGCGTGCGATTGATGGCGGAAGAAATGGGCATCAGCCACACGAATGTGCAGCGCATCTGGGCCGAACACGGCCTCAAGCCGCATCTCGTGCGCAGCTTCAAGATCTCCAACGGTCCCGACTTCGTCGCGAAGGCAAACCGGCTTCCATAACTTGATGCCGGGAGAAAATGTACCCGGGACAACAGGCTCTTCGAACGTCGCTGAACCAATATTTGCTATTCGCCGGGGATCTTGACAACCTTAATCTCAATCGCCGAAAAATAGGCCGCGAGATCCTCGATGTCCTTGTCCGACAGGGACGGCGCGACCACCGACATTGCGTCGTTCTTCCGCGCGCCCGATTTGAACGCCTGCAGCTGTGCCACGAGGTAGGGTTCGGCTTGGCCCGCGATGTTCGGCGAGTCGGGGGTCTTTGATAGACCATCGAGGCCGTGGCAGGCTTGGCACATCAGCGCCTTCGCGCGACCGGCTTTTACGTCGCCCGCCGTCGAGACGCTTGCACCGGCCGTGAGAAAAAGGCCGGACGCGAACAGGCAGACCGCGATCTGTGCCGCCTTCGACTGTGCAGAGTTCACCTTTACCTCACGAAAGCTGGACGATGGAAGGCGTGATGGCCCCCTGTCAGGAGCCATCACCTAGATCATGCGTTACTTGCCGTCGTACCAGATGCGATAGAGAGCTCCGACCAGATCGTCCGAAACGAGCAGCGAACCATCGTGCAACTGCGCCACATCAACCGGACGACCAAGATAATAGCCATTGTCGTTCCAGCCTTCGGCGAACGGCTCGGATTTTCCTGCGGCGTGGCCGTCATCCTTGAGGAAGGTCACCATCACCCGGGCGCCGACCGGCACGGTTCGATTCCAGGAGCCGTGCTGTGTCGAGAAAATTGCACCCTGGTATTTCTTCGGAAACATGGTGCCGGTGTAGAACATGAGGCCGAGGTCCGCCGCGTGAGCGACTTGCTCGACTTCCGGGAAGATCACATTGGCCGGCGGCGTATCAGCCTTGTATTCGTTGGTGCGTGTATGACCGCCGCCATACCAGGGGAAGCCAAAATCCTGCCCCATAGCGGTGATGCGGTTCATCTCGCCCGGGGGAATATCGTCGCCCATGCCGTCGACCTGGTTGTCATTGGTCCAGAGCGACTTGTCCTTTGGATTGAAGTCCATGCCGACAGGGTTACGTAGTCCGATGGCATAGACTTCGCGATTCTTGCCGTCACGGTCCATGCGGATGATCCCGCCCATGCCGACTTTACGGTATAGGTCGAACTTATCCTTCGCGGGCACGTTATAAGGCTGACCTAGCTGAATATAGAGCTTGTTGTCCGGCCCGATCCGGCAGGTTCGCGCGGTGTGATTATAGCTCTCATCCGCTTTTGGAATCAGATCGCCTTCCGGAACGACGTTGCCGGCGACGACATCCGGGCTTTCATAGAAGAACTCGGCCGCCGCATATTCCAGCACCCGGTTCTGCTCGGCGATGTACAGGAAGCCGTCCTTCGAGAAGCATACACCGTTGGGAATTTTCTTCGGCAGGGTCGGAGCGAACTCCTTCACTTCGTCTCCCACGCCGCCACGCGCGCGGTCGGTCACCACCCAGACCTTCGACTTGCGCGTGCCCACAAAGGTCGCGACGCCCTGTGGGCCGACCGCGATGTGGCGGGCATCCGGCACGAGAGCGTAGAGCGAGATGTGGAAGCCTGCCGGCAATTTTATTTTCGTCAAATTCTGTTTGACCGTATCCGCTTTCGCTCCGGTCTGCGGCACCGTCGGCCAATCAGCCGTGCTGCCCGTCTGGTGCATCGCACCTAATGTTTCGAGCGTGCTAGGCGCGGGCGGCGCCGGCTGCGCCGCAGCCGGCCAAGCGGCCAGCGACAATAATGCCACCGTCGTTTGAAAACGAAGTTTCATGGATGCCTCCCTGTGATGCCCCAATTCTAACGGGCAATTACCGCTGCCGGGGGAATAGCACCATCAATGCGCCGGTCCGAATGATTGTCAATGGCGACTGTTACAGGTGAGGGAGGTAATGGGGCGTCGCCTCTCCTGTTGCAAGCGGCCACAATTCTTCAGTGTTTTTTGAAATAGGAATTGTGGCGAACAAAGAAGCTGATACCGAAATTAAATTAACTGCCACGATGAGTTCACAATGCTTTTGATCTGCAGTGCAGTCGAATCCGGAATCGGCGAGGACCAGACGGTCAAAACGGAACGTTGCTTTGAACTTGGATTTGACTGTGGCGGTTTCAAACGGATTCCCTGCAGGTCCAGGAGCGAGCCAAAACTTGCTCCTGGCCTAGCAGGTGTTCGCGAAGCTGTTATTTACGTGCCGCGCAAGCGTACATATTGATTTCATGCCAACAGGCACTTCAACGATTTTGGAGCTTTCAAGGTCATTTACGGACTCCGATTTTAGGGCACGCTTGCCGCATAAACATAAAAGGTAACCTCGGAAAATAGCGCAAGCGGGGCTGGCCACAAGCCGCGCGCGAGGCCGATCTGCTGCCGGTGCCGTACTATCATGTGGTGTTCACGTTGCCGGCGGCCATCGCCGACATCGCCTACCAGAACAAGGCAATCGGCTACTACCTCCTGTTCAAGGCATCGGCCCGAGACCTTGGCGTTGCCGCCGCAGCACGTGACACGACTTCCCCGGTCATCGGATTCAGTCGTTCAAAGAAAGCGCCATCCGAAGCAAGTTGGCCTCAAGGCATCGGGAATCTCCCGGACCATTTCAATCTTGAGCAGTCCGTTGTCGAAGACGCGTTCTTGATCTGGACGTAGTCGGCCAGGTTGAACTGACGCTTGAGCGCGCGGGTCGAGACGCCGCGGTAGAGGGTATTCACCTTCGGTCTTTTCGGTCTTGTTGCCCTCGATCGTCACGACGTTCTGCTCGGCGGTCACGGAGATTTCGTCGCGCGAGAAGCCGGCCACCGCAACCGAGACCTGGTAGATTTATTCCGGCCGGGTATTCCGACGTGAAGCCGGCCACCGTTCCGATTTGAAGCCGGCCACCATTCCGAAATGAAGCCGGCCGCCATTCCGATCAATTTCCGGCCGGGTTTCTGAGAAGGTCGGCGTTTTCGTTTGGGTCAGTCCCTCAGGCATCAAGTCCCTCGTTGATCAACGAGGGAAAGCGGATGCCGGCCAAGAGAGAACTGACCATGCGACAGATACGACAAATGCTACGGCTTGCCCGAGACGGGGTGAGCGCCCGGGAGATCGGACGCACGCTCGGGGTGGCGCGGAGCACGATCCAGGACAATCTCAAGCGGGCCTCAGCCGCCGGGCTTGCGTGGCCTTTGGCTGGCGATCTCACGGACGGCGTTCTTGAACAACGTCTGTTCGCCCATGCCGGCGTCAAGCGCGGGTTCCGCCGGCGAGCCGAGCCAGATTGGGGCTCGCTCGCCTGCGAACTCAAGCGGCCCGGCGTCAATCTGATGGTGCTGTGGGAAGAGTATCGCGCGGTTGACCCGGCAGGTTATGGCTACAGCCGCTTCTGCGATCTGTTCCGGGAGTTCGAGCGGCGCCTGTCGCCGACCATGCGGCAGGACCATCCGGCCGGCGACAAGGTCTTTGTCGATTACTCCGGCAAGAAAATCATGATCGTCGATCGCGCAACCGGTGTTGTGCGTGAAGCGGAGATCTTCGTCGCCGTCCTTGGCGCCTCCAATTACACTTACGCCGAGGCGACCTGGACGCAGAAACTGGCGGATTGGATCGAGGCCCATGTCCGCATGTTCCGCTTTTTTGGTGGAGTGCCGCGGCTTGTCGTCCCCGACAATCTGAAATCCGGCGTCCACAGGGCCTCGTTCTACGACCCTGAGATCAATCGCAGCTACGGGATGATGGCGTCCCACTACGGCGTCGGCATCCTTCCGGCACGGCCACGAAAGCCCCGGGATAAGGCAAAAGTGGAGGCCGGGGTGCGTTTTGCCCAGACCTACATCCTCGGGCGACTTCGCCGGCAGACCTTCTTCTCGCTGGCTGAGGCGAACGCGGCAATCGCCGCCGCGCTGGAGCGCATCAACGCACACGTCATGCGCCGGCTTGGTGTCAGCCGCCGGCAATTGTTCGAGACCGTCGAGATGCCTGTCCTGGCGCCGTTGCCGGATGCCGACTATCAGTTCGCGGAATGGCTGCTGGCCCGCGTCTCGCTCGATTATCACGTCGAGGTCGACGGCTTCTTCTACTCAGTTCCACACGGCCTGATCCGGGAGCAGGTCGACGTTCGCGCCACCATCCGGACCATCGAGCTGTTCCATCGGGGTTTGCGTGTTGCTGCTCACCAGCGCCGTTATGGCGGCCGCCGGCACGGCACCGATCCCGATCACATGCCCAGTGCGCATCGGCGTTACGCCGAGTGGACTCCCGATCGGTTCCGGCGCTGGGGACGATCGATCGGGCCCAACACCGAGGGGCTCGTCCTCGCCATCCTGGCCAATCGGCCTCATCCCGAACAGGGATTCCGGACCTGTCTCGGCGTGCTTCGGCTGTTCAAGGATGTTGATCCCGAACGCGCCGAGCTGATCGCGGCCCGCGCCGTCGCGGTCAGCGCACTGACCTACAAGAGCATCGCCTCCATCATCGCCAACAAGCTCGAACGCAGTTCTCGCGATACCGAGGACGCGATCATCGAACATCCCAATCTGCGCGGCCCCGGTTACTTCCATTGAAAGGATTGCCAGCATGCTGACCCATCCCACCCTCGACCTGCTGCTTAGCCTCGGTCTCCACGGTATGGCCAAAGGCTTCAAGGACCTCGATGCCCAACCCGAAGCGCGTAGCCTCGAACACGCCGAATGGCTGGCTTTGCTCCTGGAACACGAGAAAACGCTGCGCCAGCAAAAGCGGTTCGAAAGCAGAGCTCGAGCCGCCAAGCTACGTCATGCCGCCTGCGTCGAGGATGTCGATTACCGCGCTATCCGCGGCCTCGACCGCGCTCTCTTTCTGAAGCTCGCCGCTGGGCGACTGGATCCGGGCACGGCATAATCTCCTCGTCACCGGGCCATGCGGCGTCGGCAAGAGCTGGCTCGCTTGCGCCCTCGGCAACAAGGCTTGTCGGGACGACTTCTCAGTTGCGTACCATCGCGTGCCACGTCTCTTCGCGGCCCTGGCACTCGGCCGCGCCGATGGCCGCTATACCAAGATGCTGCGTGCTATCGCTCGCCTCGATCTGCTCATTCTTGATGACTGGGGACCGGAGCCTCTCGACGCCGATCAGCGCCGCGATCTGCTCGAGATCGTCGAGGACCGATATGAAGCTCGATCGATCATCGTTACCAGCCAGCTGCCCGTCGATCGCTGGTACGAAATTATCGGAAATCCCACCATCGCCGACGCAATCCTCGATCGCCTCGTCCACAACGCCTATCGCATCGAACTCAAAGGAGAGAGCCTCAGAAAGCAAAAGCAATCCGCTCCAGATCAATCGGTCACTTGACCTTCTCGTCCCTCAGCGACATCATCAAATCGACCCATGCGATTGACGCCAAGGGTGGCCGGCTTCCGATCGGAATACCCGGCCGGCTTCAAATTGGAATGCATGGCCGGCTTCGTCGGTACCCGCGCTCGTCACCGAGCCGTTCGATGTTGTAGGGCGGATGGCTGTCCTCAGGCGCGCGCCGAGCGGTTTCTGTGAGATCGAAAAGGCGGTCGAAGCCGATGGTCGAACCAGAGCGGTGAAAAGTCGTAACTGCGCAAGGCCCCCCGGACCACCCTGCGGCGGCGACTGGTTCGCGCGGCGCCGCCGGCCGCCCATGGAGCCGCGCTTTGACCACTTTCACCAAGGAGCGGTACGCAGAAAAAATTCTCGTCGGCATGACGGAGGATGGAGACTCCGGCGACCAAAATGGTCATGATCCGGCCTTGGGATCTAGCGATGAGTGGTTCGACCAACGAGCGGCCGATGTGTCCTGTGTGCAAACACCGGATGGCCTTGGCGCGGATTTCGCCCGGCGAGCGCGGGTTCGAGGAGCGTACGTTCGAGTGCGCTACCTGCGGGCGAACGGAGAAGATCTCCCTCGCCGTGGATCCCATGAAGAGCGATGCGCTGGGCTGGCTTGCCGGCGAGCTCAAGCCGCCGCACTGACGGCCGGTCGGGCTTGGAGCCTGCTGTGGCGGCGCCGGGCCGTCCTCGACTGTTCTCCCGGATAGGCGTGATGCGGGCGCTGAATTGTCATGTGGAGCGGGTGTTTGATCCGTCCCGGAAGGAAAAGCATTGGGGACGCCGCAAGTTGGCGCGGGATCGATGATTAGCGCCCGATCTGAGCGCATTTGATTTGGATCACTGGCAGACGCGCTTCTCTTGTGACACTGTTCGATATCTTCAATTGCCCCACAGCGGCCAGCATGGCCAGAGGTACAGCAATCATCAATCACTGGTTCGTTTCGGCCGATACGCCGAAACAACAGGGACCTGTTTCCTCGCGGGCACCTTCTGCGAGACAGACAAAATCATTCCCTACTGAGAACGAGGCCAAGCAATTTGCTAAGGCGAAGCTTTCCGAAGGAATGAAGGTCACAGCCGGCACATTGAGCCCTCACCAGCCCATACGACGCAACATTACAGCGTTGGAAATCAATCGATGGATCGAGGAAGAGGTATAACGACCAACCGGCAGGCCGTCGCAGTGAGCTGCGCGAGGTCACCTTGCTAACCGAGAACTAACGCCGAATTGTCGGCCCTCGGGCAGGCCTAAACTTCTCGGCAAACCAAAATAAGAAGATGCCAGCGAACGATAGGCCAAAAAGCACGGCGGTCATTGCAAAAGCTTCCTGAGCATTTGACATGACGATCCTCCCAATTATTTTTGAATGGTCATATTCGCCGGAAACGATCAAATGTCGTTGCGGTGGATCAATTCGGCTGTCTTCTGTTGCCGTCGATATTTTCAAGCTCGGATGGAACAATTGGCGGGTTAGTACTTTGTCGTACCTGAGCGCAAGAACCTCGGCTGGTCGAACCCTCGCCTGGATGTCTTGCCGAGGATGGTACGGTCGCCGGTCGATATCTGCTTGGGAACAAGCCCCAGCCAAGTGGCATCGCGCTCGCCGACGAGGGGGGGTCAAAATTTTGGACGCCGATGCGTTCGGCTGCCGGTTCGCCGCTCCGCGGTGGCAGACCGCCGGCTGCGGCGGCCCGCCAAGTTGGGCGGTCCCGTAGCAGGAAAAGGCCGGCGTGAGGCGGCCTTTTCGCCTTTTCGACAAAAGAAGATGAAGACCGTCAGTATTTCGCGATCACCGGGCCGCCCCATCGGTAGTTCAGGCGGACGAGGCCGATGTCCACATCCTGACCGATTCGGTCGGATTGCCACAGAAAGCCCGCGGGCACGGCGGCCAAGTCTACCGTGCGATTGCCGAGGAAGATGGTGATCGTACTCGATGCCGACCGAAAGACAGGCATTGGGGAATGCGAAAGCCGAAGAAGGGATCAGTAAAGCCTTGTCGCTGTCGGGCTTTGTCCGTGTGGCGGGCCAGCAACAAAACTTTTGTTCCTGCCCAGGAACCCAACATTTGGATTTACCTCCGGCGCTATGTGGCCTTAGCTCTTTGAACCGGGGCTGGGTAGGTTTTAATGACGATCAATTTTCGAACCCGGGTAGCCGCAGCGCGTAAATGCCTGCGGCTTTTTGCTTTACGAGCGCTTCGCGCAAACACCTCCAAGTCGCATAGTCCGCAGATCCTGCGCCCGGCCGCTTACTACCGTTTTTCCATCGCGATGCGCTGCAGGCCGTCTGCGGTCACAACGATACCGCCCAACACTTCTTTCAAGTAGCCGACATCTATGAGGCGGCATTGGACATTAGACGGAATGTGGCATGACGCAGGATGTGCCGCGATCTGCCGCAGGGCGTCAAATTCAAAAGCGCTTAGCTCTGGGGGCAGAATTTGATCCATGCCGTAGATATGCGTGCAGAGGAGCCCGTTTTCCAGCCCGGAGCCTTGACCGTTTACGCTGCGGCGATTTCAGCGCTTTGATGCGCAGCTACCCACGAAGTAACCGAGCGCTTGCCACTCTGGGGTAGGAGGAAAGGGCGGCGCCCGGCTACTCCGCCCATACACGACGCGGGCGCGATTAGGTAGCGACCGATTCGTGGCGAAAACCCGCCCCAAGACCATCCGAGTGAAGTGATCTCGGTAGGATGGGGCACGCGGTTTTTCTTTTCCCTCATGCCGGCCTACGAGCTCGATCTTCGAAGGGTCGGCTGTGCGCCTTGTCAGGGAGCGTCGGCGTGGTCTCGCCGCCGACGCAACAAGAAACCTCGCCACCTGCTGGAGCCGGACCGTGACCAAGGGCATCCGACCTTTGCCTTCATTCGAACAAGATGCCGACACGTTTCTTGGCTTGTTTCCATTTTGGCGGCAGGGGATTTCGCAAAACGGAGTCTCCCCTAATGTGGAAAGCGTGCTTACCGGTAGCGTTCCTGTTAGCTTTTTCAGCCCAAGCTCAGGCTCGTCCTCACCATTCTCATCATCACCGTTATTACCAGTCCATGGCGTTGTTCGCTGGTGATGCTCAAACCTCCGAAAGAGTTTTAGGCAGCCGACCCTCAGGATGTCCCCATGCATTTTGCGGCTGTGAGGCATCGCTATTCCGATTTGGCCGGATCATTCCTCAGTTAAATCTTGCAGCCAACTGGCGGCGTTTCCCGCGTGCTGCCCCAGCTCCGGGAATGGCAGCAGTTCGATCCGGGCACGTCATGATTTTGCAACAACATGTCGCCGGGGATGTCTGGTACGTGCACGACGGCAATTCGGGTGGTCACGTAACGAGAGAGCACCCGCGCTCGATTGCTGGATACACAATTGTCGATCCCAGCGCGCTAAATTCGTGAGCTAGATTCACAGCTAGGCTGCTAACCGTTTATTCAGGGTATCCCACCACTACCGAAAAAGTCATAATCACTGTGCAGAGCCACTAGAGCGTTTTCCACTTTTTGTGAATCACTCAGCGAAACGCCCATGGCCGCCGCAATCGCCGGCTGCGTCATCCCGCCCTCGCGCAGCAGCACCATCTGGATGCGCTCTCGCTGCGTCGACGGAAGCTTCCATCGCAGCGCCGTCTGGAGCCGCCGAACCTCGGCTTTACTGCATTTGACCATCTGCTCCTCCCGAAATCAGATGGTCACAGCGAATCACATCTCAGATCCCGAAAACAACTCCCCCATGGACCGCATTCTCCGGTAATAAATACGCCGATTTCATGCTGTCTGGAGCCGGTATCAGCAATATCAAGACGGTAAGCGCGCGTCGCTTGGTAGTGTCCTAATTTGAATTTTCAGCGCTCGGAACGGTGTTCTGCCACGATGGCCGCCCGCACAATGTCCTCCTCGAACCTCATTGCATCAGCAACGTTGTCGATGGTCTGACTGGGGGTATTCGACGATTTTCCGCCGGAGCTTTTCAGTTCATTCACCGAATACTTCAGGCGTCGCGGCTCGAATAGAGCCTCGAATATGGTAAGTACGGCCGGGGTTACTTTGCCGGACCACTCACCAATCCTGCCATTCCAGGTCAGATACTTGTCCAGTACGGCAAACCGCTTCTCACTCGTACTGCGACCGATGTCGACGATGAGTTCGATGGCGCCTTCGTCCTGCTTAACGTCATCGCCGCCCGACTTGCCCGCCGGGGCAACGGGGGCCTTAGCGGCCGGCATCGGATCGGCTTTCGCAAGGCTTGCGAGGCCCTCCATTCCAGAGACGACTGCCTCAAGCGATAACGCGTCGAGGCCCGCAGCGTATGCGGTTCTAACAATAAGGGCCTCAAAGGCGGACTTCTTGCGAGGACGTACTTTGCCCGGCGTAGCCAGGTTTGCGCGTTAGAACGCCGGATTCTCACGATAGCTATTTCAACGAGTTGTCGGGGCCGTAGGGACGTACTTTGGCCGGTGCCGCAGCCGCTTTCGGGATCTGTGGGAATGGCGCCCGCCGATCTGACGGCGATATCAGCGAGAGGCGCGTCGAGCGCTCAAGCCGCGCTGTACAATCCTTCTCGCGGCCCTTCGTAACCGACCTCGACTATCGTAGTCGCCCAAATCGATCCCTTCGGTCAGATAGAA
>CAVRIQ010000017.1:0-42011 GCA_963721275.1 uncultured Alphaproteobacteria bacterium
GCTGCCGTCGGCAAGGTCGGCGGCACCATCCAGTCGTCGCAGGTCGACGTGCTCGGCACCCAGGCCAGGGACGGCCTGGTCGGTCTGGTCGTCAGTTGCGAGATGGAACAGCCTGCCTTGCAGAAACTGCTCTACGATCTGGAGGCCGGCATGCCGTTCCTGTTCGTCGATCAGCTCGACGTCCAGGTGCCGCAGACGACGGCCTTGAATGAAACCGGATCGGGGCGGGTCAAGGTCGTGCTCGGCGTGTCAGGCCAGTGGCAGGGGAATAAGTAGACGGGAGCATCCAATGCTTCTGTCGGTAGCATGACCTCGCCACTGCCGAGTTAGGGCTGGCTGGCTCGTCCATAAGGTTCACTTGATCTTGTTGATGCGGCGCAAGTCCTCATCGATCCGTGACTGCCAGTTGCGCCCCTTGGCTTTGTACGCGTCAAGTACCTGTCCGGACAGCCGGAGGGAAACCAGCTTTTTCGTCGGCGCCTTGTTCGGGCCGCGACCCTTACGGACCGATGCAGCGAGTTCGGGCAAGGCTTCAGCGAATGGCCGCGCCTTGGCGAAGTCTTTCCTGGTCCATTCTGGATTATCGCTCACTTCGCGAAGATCGCTGGCGCTATAACCCTTCTTCTTGGCGTTCCGCATGGAGTTTCCTTTCGTTTCTGCTGGCCGGGCGCATGCTGATGACGCTGATAGCCTCCTTACCCAGGGAGACAAACACTACGACGATCACGCCGCGGATGTTTTTGCCAATGCCAGCCCAACGTTTGCGGTACGAAGGCAAGACCAGTGCATTGTCGAAAAATGTCTCATTGAGATCGGCGAAGTCCAACCATGCTTCGCAAGGTTGGCGAGGCGCTTTGGCTCATCCCAAAGGATCTTCACACCTTATATTGTAGCTACAATATAAGGTGATGTCAAGAAGTGCTCGAATTCACCAAGCGTATTTGGCGACGCCCTTGCCGGCATAGCTCGTGACGTTGCCGGCGAATTCGCCCTCGAAGGTCGCCGCCAGCGAGAAGCCGTTCAGCCACTTCATTTCGGCGCCGGCGCTGACCAGCGCCGAATCGGCGTCGGGACGCGCGCCGTTGACCACGAAGCTCGCGCCCGGCAGCGTCTGGAAGATGCCCGTCACCGCGCGGTCTGGGGTCGTAATCATGCGCCCAGGCGGCGCGGCCGCGCAGCGTCAGCATCGCGTCCTGCAGGGCGAACGACTTGTCGCTGCGCAGGCCGAGTTCGGTGCGGGTGTCGGTCGTGGTCTGGGCGGCGTAGTTCAGCGCGAACATGCCGGTGCCCGCCAGGGTCTGCTCGGCATAGGCGGGCAGGTTGAAGCTGATGACCTGCGCTGCGGCGTAGGGGGTGATGCCGACGAAAGGCGTGGCGAAGCGATAGCCGCCCTCGAACCGGCCCGAGAAGGTCTCGGCCCGGAAGCGCCCCTGCAGCAGGTCAACGCCGGCCAGCGCCACGGTGCGGTTGGTGGTGACGTCGTGCCAGCCATAGGCCAGCGCGCCGGACAGATAGGCCGGGCCGAAATTTTGCCGCGCGAAGACGCCGGCCTGGAACACGTCAGCCGAACCGCTGCCGAGCCCGTTGGCCAGCGAGAAAGCGGTTTGGCCGCCCGCGAGCGCGAAGCCGACCAGGGTGTCCGGCGTGACCTTGTAGTCGGCCCCGGCCACGAGGCCCCAGACGCTCGACCTTGTGTCCTGGGATCCGACGACGGCATTTCCGCCGATCGTCTCGGAACCGCCATAGGAGGCGCCCCAGACGCTCCAGCGGTTGGCCGGCGGGGCTGCCAGCAGCGGCGCCTTGGTCGCCATCGCGTAGGCCGCGCGCTCGCCGGGCGAGGCCTTGCGCTTGGCGGCATAGGCCAGGCTCGCATCGTCATCGGCGAATTGGGAGGCGCCGCCGCCCGGCGTCATGAAGCCGCCGGCGCGGCCGGCCACCATGGGGTCGAGCAGCAGATTGAGGAACAGGTCGTCCGCCTTGATCGACGACTGGATGATGCCGGTGCCGAGTTCACCCGAGGCGATGGTCAGGCCGGCAGCATTCAGGCCGGCAAACGCCGCCGGAATGCTGCCGTTCGCGTTGAAGAAGTTGGTTATCGCGTTGGCGACGTTCTGCTGGTTGACGTTGAGGCGCCGCCCGGGGGAACGAAGTTCAGCCTGATGTTCAGGAAGACGTCATGGGCGTCGTAGCTCAGCGTCGACTGGATGTTCGCCATGTTGGTGACGACGGTCGGATTGAACGTGCCGCTGACGCCGCCGGTGGCGTTGACGATGGTGTATTGCCTGTCGACGTAGCTGCCGGGCAGGAACACCGCATTCACGGTCGCGCCGCCGAGCGTCGCGGTGCCCGTGACATTGACGCGGTCGGCATTGGCGGGCGAGATCTCGACCATGTAGGTCGCCGCCGTCGTGAACACGAGGTTGCCCTGCACGGTGAGCAGGCCGATCGAATTGCCGGGCGCCAGCGTGCCGCCATTGACGGTGGTGTTGCCGACGATGCCGTTGCCGCCGAGCGTGCCGCCGGCATTCACCGTGGTCAGCGACGACGTCGCGATCGATCCGTTGACGCTGAGGATGCCGCCATTGACGTTGGTTGGCCCGGTATAGGTGTTGATGCCCGACAGGTTCAGATTGCCGGCGCCGACCTTGGTCAGCGAGCCGCCGACGCCCGAGATCACGCCAGAGACGGTGGTCGAAAGATTGTTGCCGCCGACGGTGAGATTCTTGCCGCCGAGCACGTAGCTGCCGGCGCCCTCGATCGAGCCGGCGGTCATGCCGGCCGACGTCAGCCCGGACATGTCGAACACACCGCCGGTATTGGTGATGAAGTGCGCCTGACCGCCGCTGCTGGTGTCGACGAAGAAATACGTCGCCACCGCTGTTGGTGGTGATGATCGCGGTGCCGGCGGTGGTCTGCTGTCGAAGAACTGGGTCGTCGCGCCGGCATTGTTGGTGATTGTGGCGCTGCCTGCCGCGCTCTGTATCTGATGAATGGTGATGCTGCTGCCGTTGTTGTTGGTGATATTGGCATTGTCTGCCGTCGCCGAAGTTTTCGAGAGTCCACGCTGACGTTGTTGGTGATGTGTCGCCGTCCGGCTCGGCGGTGCTCGATGCCGGTGAATACGAGGGCCGCGTTGTTGGTGATGACGGCATTGCCTGCCGTGCTGGTGTCGTTGAACCGCACGTTGCCGGTGCCGTTATTGATGATTACCGCGCTGCCGGCGCTCGACGAATTGAAAAAGTTGATCGAATGCGCCGCTGTTGTTGGTGATGTGGGCGTTGCCTGCAGTCGCCGAAGCGCTGAAGCTTACGCTCCCGGCGTTGGCAAGGGTCGCGCTGCCGGCGGTGCTGGTGTCGAGGAACTGGATAGTGCCGCCGACAAGGTTGTTTATCGCGGCGCTGCCGGCGGTGCTTGTATTGTTGAAGAGGATGGCCGCCGCTGTTATTGGTGATGGCGGCGTTGCCTGCTGTCGCCGAACTATTGAAGTCCAGAGTGCCGCTGTTGGCGATGGTCGCCGTGCCGGCGGTGCTCGAATTGTTGAACTGGATCGAGCCGCTGTTGCCGATGGTCGCCGTGCCGGCCGTGGCCGTGTTGTTGAAGGTCAGCGTACCCGTGGCGGCATTGGTGATGGTCGAGTTGCCCGCCGACGAGGCGTCGAAGAAATCCGTCTGAATGTTGTTCGTGATCGTTGGCGCTGCCCGCCGTGCTGGTGTCGTTGAACTGCAGGATGCTGTTGTTGACGATCGTCGCGGTGCCGGCCGTGCTGGTGTTCTGAAAGAAGATGAAGCCGCCGTTCAGGTTGTTGATTGTGACCGGGCCCGGTGCCGCCGCTCGCCGAGCTGCCGTTCTGGAACACCAGCGAATTTCCGGACGAGACGTTGAAGGTCTGCGTGTTGGTGGAGTTGTTGACGATCGCCGAGCGCGTTGACGATGAACGGGTTGTTGATGTTGATCGTGTAGGCCTGCGCGTTGGGCGCGGCGGTGAACAGAAGCTCGCCGATGATGACGATGCCGTTGTCGTTGGCGACGGTTGTTACACCGGTATCGGTGAAGGTGGCGATTCCGTCCGGTACGGTCGTGCCTGTCCAGTTGTTGGGCTCGACCCATTCATTGACATCGCCGGCGTTGCCTCCAACCCAGGTCGCGTCGACCGCGTGCGCCGAGACCACGCCGAGCGCGGTCGTCGCCAGCAACACCGCAAGCGATTGCCGCGGCGACCGATCGCAGGCTGCGTCCGGTTTTCGATACCCGGATTGTCGGATCGACCATGGCATCCTTCTCAAATCGCATCGAAAATGCTGTTCAATTGACGCGACTGGCTTGCGGTCTGCCGAGGCCCACGGACCAGGTTTCCTCGCCCCTTTTCAAGCCGCCCCTCCCGGAAAATCGGCAACACAGTACGAACGCCCGCTTGGCCCATATTCTCACGGCCCAGCTGCCCTGTGCAACGAACCGGGCGATATTTTGTCGGCGAACCGCAGACCAGCACGCTTGATATTTTCGAAGCCGTGTCCATTCGGCAACAATTGCGGGCGCGAGGAGCCGGAAAGTTCCCGAAGAAGTTGATTCCAAACCGTTCAGGCCGTCGAACGGCAACAGCTTGAACGTTTGAGTCGTGTTGAAGGCGAGGGTGGTTGCGGCTAGGCTGGCTGGCAAATTCGCCACCGGCTTTGGCTTGGCGGCGGCTGGGGACCGGCATGGTCGGGTGGCTTAAAATTCTCGGTGTGACCCTGTTCTCCGGCGGCGTGCTTACGGCCGGCTCTGTATCGCAGGCGTGGGCTGCGACCTCGGCCACCATTGACATCCTGCCTGACGATGCCGCGGGCGGGGTTGCCGATACCGTGGACCTCGGCAGGGTAAAGCCGATCTCGACACCGAGCCGGGAAGCGGTCAGGCGGCTGCCGAGTGGAAACCCGCTATGGGGCATCCCGCTCTCGGTCCTGACTGCCACGCAGGAGCGGCCGATCTTCTCGGCCTCCCGGCGGCCGCCGCAGCGAGCCGTGATTGCCGCTCCGGTCGATCAGGTCAGGGCGCCTCCCCAGAAAGTCGCAGCGCCGGAGCGTCTCTCCCTGGCGTTGATCGGAGCCGTGGTCGGGGAGAGCGACGCCATTGCGGTTTTCCTCGATCAGACGAATCAGAAGATTGTCCGCTTGCGGCAGGGCGAAAGCCATTCCGGCTGGGAACTGAGTTCGGTGCAGCCCCGCGAAGTGACGCTCAAGAAGGCCGACCGCACCGAGGTTCTCGTCCTGAAGCGCCAGGATGGTTCCGCGGGCGTTGCCGGCGCTCCGGCCGCACCCGGCCCGGTCGTGCCGACGGCGGGCGGCAACACGTCCTTTGCGCCCTTCGTCCCCCGCTCGACACCGAAGAACGGGGAGTCGGACGGCCTCTGAGCCGACCTCGACTGACGCACCGGCATTTGGCCGTTCAGGTCCGTTCGGGCCGGCGGGCGGCCCGGGCGCTGCGATCGATTCAGGAGCTGCCGGCGGACGCGAGTTTCCGTTGTTGGGGCAGATCGACTTTCAGCGGCAGAGGCTTCTCGCAGTAGCCGCCGACGGAAAGCTGCCAGGTGGTTTCGCCGTCGTCCTGCGAGCCGGTCTGAACGAAACCTAGTCGGCTGAAATGATCGCGAACCAGGCCGTTCTTGGCGGTCGGAATGTAGCGCCCGATGATCGCGGTGATCCCTCTCAGGCGGGCCTGTTCGACCAGGTACTGAAGGATGGTTTCCTCCACGCGTCTGCCGAGCACGCGGCACGACATGATCCAGCTGTCGACTTCCCAGCATGGGCCGGTTTGCCGGCAAATGACGGTCGAAATCATTCCGTTGTCGCCGAAAATATCCTCCAGCCGCGCCTGTATCGCGAATACATCGGGCCTCGATTGCAGCGCCGCGATTTCGGCTTCGCTGTAGCGGCGGGTGGTCAGGTTGAACTGATTTGACTTCGAGATCAGCTGGGCGATGCGCTTGCGGCCGGCGTCTGTCGAACGGCGCGATCGACAGCGTCATTCCGAGCGAGCGCAGATAGTCGTCGTGATCGCCGATCCGCTCGAGCTGCGCGGCACGCAGCGCGTTCGCCTTGTAGAAGCCCGCGCGGAGCTGGTCCTCTTTCGAAAAGCCGGCCTGCTCGAAATATCCGGCGGCCTGAAACACCGGCAGCCAGTCGCCGGGATCCTCCGGCAATTCGGGCACGGCAACCGCCGGCAGGGCATCGCGGACGCGCTTGCGTTCGGCGGGGTTGTCGTCGAGGAACACGAAGGAATCGAGACCGAGGTCGATCGCCTCCGATATCGCCTTGATGTTGGCGGCCTTGTCTTCCCAATTGACCCGGAAGGCGATGATGTCGTCTTCCTTCAGGATCATTTCGGGATGGTTGCGGAAGGCATCGAGCGCGATGGTTTCATCGTTCTTCGAGGAAACGCACAGAATGATTCCGCGCTCCTTCAGGGATAGCGCCATCCGCTGCAGCGCCGAATGGGCTTCGCCCAGCGCGCTGCCGTTGCCGAGTGCGAGACCCTTCGATCCCGTCGTCGCCGACGATGCCGCCCCACATCGTGTTGTCGAGATCGAGAACCAGCACGCGGCGCGATCGTCCCATCTGCGCGGCCAGGATTCGCATGACGTTGTCGGCGTAGAGCGGGATCATGGCGGTCGCGAACGGATACTTCGCGGCATACCAATAGCGTCCGGCGGACCAGGCGGACTGTCCGACCAGGCCGGCCAGCGCATTGACGTCGAGCACCAGCCGGGAATCCTGCCGCGCCTTGAGCACCAGGCGCCGGTTGAATTCGCTCGGCGAGATACCGCGGGCTGCCCGGCAGGCCGAGGTCCATGTTGAACTGAATGGCGTCGGGATCGCCGGCGAGCGTCTGCAGGATGACGGGGCGGGCCGTCGCCGCCTCGGCGACTTCGGCAATTCTGCCGATCCGGGCGAGCGCCGCTTCGACGATCTGCGCTGCGGCCGCCTCGTCGCCGAGCGGAGATGCGAGCTTCAGCATGCGATGGTCGGATGCCACCAGGACGAAGTCCGGCGGATTTTCCCTCAGCTCACCGCTGTTTCTTTCGAGCCAGGGCTCCGGCTCTTCATATTCCGCGATCGTGACGTCGAGCAGAAACTTGAACCGGATGGCGGTGCCGATCAGGGCGTCGGAGATATGCGAGGCGGTGCTGGCCGACAGGATCAGGATCCGGACCGGCACGAGGCCGTGCTTGCGGGCCTCGGCGGTGAGGCTCGCGGGCGCCGACTTCAGAATGCCGGTGATTTTCCGGCCGAGAACGCGCAGATCGGCGTCGCCCCAGGCCGCCTGCGCCAGCGACTGCAGGAACTGCAGCGCCTGCAGAGGTTCGGCCGGCAGCGATGCGAGCCGCTCGCGCATCTTGCCGGAAGGGCGCGGAAGCCATGGCAGCGCCTGCAACGGCAATTTCGTCGCCTGGTTCGTCGGCACCCCGGGTTCACTCACTGCGAGCGTTCCTCGATCAGCTGAACAAACTGCCGCACCGAACTGATCTGTTCGATCTCGGTGAGATTGAATTGAATATCGAACTCGCTCTCGATGCCGCTCACCAGCCGGATATGCGCCAGGCTGTCCCAGCTCTTGAGATCCTTCTGGCTCGTTCCGAGCCCGATCACCAGATCTTCGTCGTCGAGTTCGGCGCGGAAAACGTCCTGAACTCTGGCCAGTATGGCATCCGACGCAAGTCAGTTTTTCAGACGCGTTCACCATCGGGTCGTCGATCCCTTCGAAGAGACGAAAAGTTCCGGCCTCGGAACGGGCTGGATATACATCGTAATGCCGTTGCGACCAAGGGTAACCGCGCGCTCGATGAAGGGTTTAGCATCCGCGGCCAGTATCCTCAAATTCGATATTTTCGTCTCGACGCAGACATCCGGGCCAAAATGGCGGCGCAGCCGTTGCGGCCGGATGTCGCCGATCCGCCGCATGAATTCGTGCTCGCCGGTCTCGCCGCTGGCTCTTTTCCAGCGGTACTTGATCGTGCCGTCGAATACGCTCCGGAAGAACGGGACCTCGTCGTAAAGCAGGCATTCCGACGGTGTGCAGGTGAGTCAGGAAATTGAATCCGGCGCCTAGCCCGAGGATGCGCGCATCCAGCTCCGCCAGCCGGCAGAAGGGGCTTTCCTTGCCCCAGGGCATCAGGGTGTGGTGGTGATCCCGCACCAGAAAATCCGCGTTGGGACCGATCGCGCACACCGACGAGGACAGGTGGATGCTTCGGCGTACGTCGGGCGTGCGACGAAACACTTCGCACAGCAGGCCGGTATAGACCGGCGCCCTGTCGACGAGGAAAACCTTGTCGGGATTCTGATCGATCGGAAACGCCGGCATCGCAAGCGTTCCGGCCGGGCCGAGCAGGTCACGCAGCAGCTCGATCATTTCGCTGGGGCGCAGGGGAACGTTGTAGAACTCGTTCCACGACGAGTGGACCCAGAGGGTTCTGCCAGGCGTCACCCCCAGATCGATCAATTGTTGCCGGAGATCGGCGATCGAAACCGGGCGCCGGTAGATCTTTTTCGAAAGCCACAGTTTTTGCTTGCGCAGATAACCGCGCACGTCGCTCGTTCCCACGAGCTTCTGGGCAAGGCGTTTGACGGAGCTGCGGACGGCGCGAGACATGCTGGCGGGACAATATGTTTCGGGGCGAGGTGCTGTGGTTCGGGGCGGATGCTTCGGTACGGAAGCCTCAGCCGCGCCGGGCCGGCTCGGGCCGCGCCATCTCCTGCACCTCATATACAATGGGCAGCATCACGTCCAACGCGTTGTCGGTGCTGGCGACCCCGACGGTGGCGGTCTGATCGGTCAGGACGCGGGGCAGCCGACGGGAGATGATTTGAATGTTGGTCATGAATTCGTTCAGGTACTTTGCCAGGATTTCGCCTGCCATCTTCGCCATGGCATATTCCGCCGTGGTGCTGACGCCCTCGTCGATGGCTGCCGTCGACGGATAGAACATGGCGAGCTTTCCCGGTCCGGCATCGAGCCAGCGCGGTGCACAGGTCGAAGAAGCCGTCGGCATAGAAGCTCAGGAACGTGCGCAGCTTTTCCGGCTCGTACAAAGCCGACTTGCGCTGAAATATCTTCGGGGTCGCGAAGTAGTAACAGCAATCGATCGCGCCCAGCTGCTCGAGTTGCTCGCTCGCCGGCATCAGCGCGTCGTAACGCAGGATTTCGCATCGGCCGCCGGCGCCGAGAATTTCGGCGGAGAGCCGCTCGGCCTCGCGCCGGCTGTCCTTGTAGGTGATGACAGCATGTCCGCCGCCGGCAGCGACGATCTTCGCCGTCACTTCGCCAAGCCCGCGCGAGCCGCCGACAATGAGCGATCTTTGTCCGGCGAACGGGCTCCCGGCAACCCGCGCGGATATCTCGGCGATGCCCGGTTGGCACGGCGGAGCCGGCCGGGCGAAGGCATCCAGCCGGCCGGAGATACCGGAGCCCGCAACGTCGATCTGCAGCGAACGAAATCGCGCATCGACCTTCTTCACCGCATAGGCGAGGGCGCTTTGCTGCTCGCCGTCGGCAACGCAATTCACCTCCAGCCCTGCAAACAGCGAGTGCAGTCCCGGGCACGCCATGCCGACAATCTGCGACGTCGCAAGCAGCGCCTTGACGGCCGCAACGCCGATCGCGTCCGAAAGCGCGGGGAATAGCGATCGGACGTCGCCATCGCCGGTCGCAACGGCGCCGGCCTGACCGGCGAGGTCGTCGAAACGGAGATCGGCAGGCTGCGACATCGGCGCAGGCGCCGGCGGCGGCGACGGCGCGCTCGAGCCAAGAGATTTTCCGGGCTCCGATGAAAGCCTGATCAGCGCGACCACCGTGTTTGCCGCCACCACCTCGAATTCGATCCGGCTGTCGCTGCGGTCGCGAATTCGCACCGATGCAGGTTCGTCGAGGTATAGCGGCTGCAGGAATCTGGGCGCGGATGTTGGCAATCTTGAACGGAAAGCGCTGCAGCACGGCATCCGCCGCCCAGGCGAGGGTGTGAATCCCGTGCACCACGGGCGCGCCCATTTGGCTGCGACGTGCGAAGGCCTCATCCAGATGCATCGGATTCCAATCGGACGAGAGCCGGGCGAATGCGATCTGGTCGTTCGGGCGGAAGCTGCGGCTGGCGAGCGGCTCGTCGGTCATCAATGGCCCTGCAATCCCGTCATCGCTGCGCCGGCGGCGGCGCCGCCGGTTCCGTCACGCGATCTCCTGCGCGCTCCAGGTCGGCAAACGCGCGGTCGACGCACCCGGCAATTGCGGGGCCGATCCGGCCGGAATCGAAGCGGCCCGACAGACCAAACAATGGTTGAAATCCCTCGACTTCATAGCCGCCTTCCGGAATCTGGGCCGCGGTCGGAAGATAGCCGAACAGCGCTCCGAGGTAACCCGCATAAAGCCTGATCCGGCCCGCCGGGGGCGGGACGGCCTGGTCCAGAATGCGCTCCCATTCCACGCAGGCTTCCGCCGATAGCGCCACGATCTCGAACTCCTCGCCGATTCGGACGACCTGAACCGCCAGCGGTTTGTCGGGAGCGGAGCCTTCAAAGAAATCGCCAAGAGGAATTCGGGCTGATCCGGTCCGCAGGCTGGCGGGCGACAAGCGTTTGGCTGGGCTACCCTGCGCCATGTCGCACACTTTGGCGGCCAGGCTCTGGCTCCAACGCGTCCAGTCCTCCGGCCGAGGGAGATGCAAACATGGGGCCTGACACGATGGTGCGAATCAACCCGGCGAAGCCGCTCGCCCACACCGGCCGGTTGCGAAACCGGTATGTTCGGCCGGATGTCGCCGCAAAACCCCTGCACAAACACGCATGGAATGTCGCCAAAGCGCTCGCGCAGTGCGCGGCGCACCGCTCCCGGATAGTCGGCGCTGATGACGTTGTCGGGAACCACGGCCGTCGGATGGCAGGTGTAATGCCAGAGCACGCCGAGCACTTGCCCGTCGTCGGCCTTGCGCAGCAGCGCGACCGTCGCGCGCTCGTCCCTGGGACCTGACGGGTTCGGCGCAAAACTCGTGCTCGTCAGCCTGAAGCCGTAGGTGCGTCCCAGGGTCGGAAACGGCCAATAGCGGCGCCGGTTGATGGAATGGTCCAGGCGCCCCTGAAAAACCTCCAGGCTGATTTCCGAGGGCTGCTGCCGCTGAATTTGGCGCACCAGATTGTCCGCAGCCTCGGCCACCTCGTTGACGAATTCGATTTCCGGTATTCCGAGACGCGCGCAAGCCCGATCGGTCGCCGGAGCGGCGTGGGTGTGCGACGCCAGCAGGACGACCTCATCGGGGCTGAACCCCATCCGTTGCAGTTTGGCGAGGATCGTATCCTGAAGCTCCGATCCCACGATCATGAGATCGAAGCTGAAGATCAGGCAGCGCTGTCCGGAGCATTCCAGCAAAACGACGGAAATCTCGATCGGGTCGAGGACGGTCGAGACCGGAGCCTTGCGCGACGCATAGCCCGCCAGCCGGACCGCCCGGTCTCGCGGGGTCACGTCGCATGAGGCGGCACGCGCCAACAATTTCGCCGAAGATTCCGCTTGATCGTTAAAATGTGCCTTGGCTGACAATTCCTCGTACCCATGAAATCGCCGTGCCGAAATCGGGGCCTCTTGTCTGGTTACCCGCGGCACAATAAAGGCTCTATACCGAGTATCGACCAGGCGGACATATATCAAGTGCGATCGGGTCGCTTTAGGCGCCATCGCCGGGAACGCAAGGCCGCCGATCTCCGGCAAGCCGGTAGCTGTGAGGAAACGTGACGCTTTTTGCTTCGAGCCGCGCGCGTCGCATTCTTGGCGGATGGTCGGCCAACATCGTCCAGCTGTTGCTGGCCCTGACGCAGCAGATCGTCCTGATTCCGCTTTTCCTGAAATTCTGGACCAGCGATACCCTGTCCGCCTGGCTGACGATTTTTGCCGCGGGCAATCTCGTTCTTGCCGCCGATGCCGGCCTGCATGCGTGGGCGCTGAACCGCTTTCTTTCGTTCAAGGCACGCCACGATTGCGACCGCCGGACCAGCCGCTATTACGGCGCCGTGTTTCAGCTTTTCGTCTGGTTTACCGCGCTGTTTGCCGTGCTGCTGCTCTCGGTATTCGGACTGATCGCGCCTTCGAAGGTGCTGGGATTTTCCGCCGAGCCGGGCTTCGACCTGGCGTTTGCCATCATGACGCTCGGTGTGGTGTTCACGCTGCCCGTAAATCTGGCGAGTTCGCTCTACCGTGCGCGCGGACGTTACGGACGGATCGTGGCCGTGCAGGCATGGGGGACGGCGATCGGGCAACTCGGCCAGATCGTCGGCGTCATCGCGACCGGCAGCCTGCTGGTTGTCGTGCTGGCCTATGCGGCAGGACAATTGGCGACGATGGTCTTCATCCTGTTCGTCGGACGTGCGCCGGCAATTTCCCTTCATCAAGAATTTTCGTCAGCGGATTTCCTGGCGCTGGACGGTGGCGCAATTCGTCGGCGCGTTTCCCTTCGCCGATCATGAATTTCGCCGAGGCCGGGCTCAGCTATATTTCGGTCCTGCTGATCGGCGTCTTTGTTTCGGATCGTATCGCCATCGCCCAGTGGGGCCTGACGCGCACGATCGCCACCATGCTGAGAGGGCTTTGCGTTCAGATGACGTTGCCGCTGGCGGCCGAACTCGGGCACGATCACGCGGTCGGCGCAAAAGACAGCCTGCAACGGCTCTACGCCAGGGGATCGATCGGGCTGGCCTTGTTTGCAAGCGCAACCACGTCCGGCGCACTGGTGTTCTGGCCGGATTTCTTCGCGATCTGGACCCATGGCGCCATTCCCTACGATGCGTCGCTGGCGGTCACCCTGCTGCTCGGGATGTGCGTCGGGGCGCCGGCCATTCTGGCGCTGAGCTACGCGAACTACAGCAATCGCGGCCCGCTTCTGCTCTGGACCAAGTCGCTGCAGCTCGTGATTTTCCTGGTTCTGTCGATCGTGCTGATCCCGCGGCTGGGCCCGCTGGGAGCGGCGATCGCGCTGGTATCGAGCGACATCGTTGCGCAATCCGGCGTGCTGTTCGTCATCATCGTGGGCGAAACCCTGAAGCATCCGATACGCCACGCCCTGTTGCTGATCGCGATGATGACGGCCGTTGTTTCGGCCGGAGTCGTGGCCGGCCTGACGATTCAATATTTCCTGCCGGGAGCCGGAATTCTGCATTTCCTGATGGAATGCACGCTTTGGCTGGCCGCTGCGGCGCTGCTTGCCAGCCCGCTGGCGAGCAAGGGGCTTCGCGACAGGCTGATCGCAGCCATGCCGCGCTAACCTCAGGCCGTCAGGACAGCAGGCTCGCCTGGCGAATGAGGTATTGCCCGTAAGCCGTGCCCTTCATCGGCTCGGCGAGCCGCAACAGCTGTTCGGCGTCGATCAGGCCCTGCGTGAAGGCGACTTCCTCCGGGCAGGCGATTTTCAAGCCCTGCCGCTTCTCGACGATGTGGATGAATTGCGAGGCTTCCAGCAGCGATTCGTGCGTGCCGGCATCGAGCCAGGCGTAGCCGCGGCCGAACCGCTCGACATGAAGTTCGCCGCGCTCGAGGTACCATTGGTTGACGTCGGTGATCTCGAGTTCGCCCCGCGCCGACGGCTTCAGCTCGCGCGCGATATCGACCACGCGCTCGTCGTAGAAATACAGGCCGGTGACGGCGTAGTTCGATTTCGGCGCTTTCGGCTTTTCGACGATCCGCAGCGGACGGTGAGCCGCGTCGAATTCGATGACCCCGTAGCGCTCGGGGTCGTCGACCCAGCACGCGAACACGGTCGCGCCGCGGGATTGCTGCGCCGAATCCCGCAACAGGGCGCGCAGATTGTCGCCATAGAAGATGTTGTCGCCGAGGATCAGCGCCGACGGCTTGCCGGCGAGAAAATCCCGGCCGATCAGGAATGCCTCCGCGATGCCGCCGGGATGATCCTGGATCGCGAAGGAAAGCTCGATCCCCCATTGCCGTGCCGTCGCCGAGCAGGCGCTGGAATTGCGCGATCTCTTCCGGCGTCGTGATGATCAGCAGTTCGCGGATGCCGGCCAGCATCAGGGTGGTCAGCGAATAGTAGATCAGCGGCTTGTCGTAGATCGGCAGCAACTGCTTCGACGTTGCCAGCGTCAGCGGATAGAGCCGCGTGCCCCGGCCTCCGGCCAAAATGATCCCTTTGCGGTTCATACGCGGTGCTCTTCGCTGGTCGGATTGCGACGGGTCTCGTTAACACGCGCGCTTCCCCATCTCAAAACGCTTTCATGTCGGATGTCGGCTTGGCATATGGGCGCGGCCCGGCACGGCTTCCGGCGATATTGACCGGAGCCACGGTGTTTGGCGGCGCTCGCATTAAACTATCTATATATCAATGGATTGCGGGACAGGTTCGACCGCATTGCGCCTTTTGGACCGCTGCGATAGGAATAATTCAGGGCGACGTTCGGCAACGGAATTCACGCAATCGCTGCGGTACGCTCCGCGACGCGACTGACAACGGCGATCATGGCAAACCGCGTCTATTGCACGTATTTCGATCACAGCTACCTGTCGCGCGGACTTGCACTTTATCATTCGCTGCAGCGGCATGCGCCGGGCTCCCGCCTTTGGGTTCTTTGCCTGAGCGAAGCGTGTTACCGAGCGCTCGCGGCGCTTGATTTGCCGAACCTGATTCCGCGGCGGCTGGCGGATTTCGAAGCGGCTGATCCCGAGGTCGCCGCCACGCGGCCGACCCGCAGCATGATCGAATATTACTTCACTTGTTCGCCGGCCTGGATGCTGTTCGTGCTGAAGTGCGAGCCGGACGCCGAGTGGGTCACCTATCTCGACAGCGATCTGTTCTTCTTCGCCTCGCCCGAGGCGATCTACGCGGGAATTGCAGGGAGCCGCGGTCGCCATTATTCCTCATCGCTATACCGCCAGGAACAGCAGACTGCTGAAGTTTGGAACCTACAACGTCGGGTGGGTGGGGATGCGCAACGAGCCGGACGGCATTGCCGTGCATCGACTGGTGGCGTGAGAAATGCATCGAGTGGTGTCATGACTACGTCGATGGCGAGCGCTTCGCCGACCAGGGTTATCTCAATTCGTTCTCGACGCTATCTCAACGCGTAAGGGTTATCGAGAATATCGGGGCAAACCTCGCGCCCTGGAATATCGGCAACTACGGGATCGATTTCCGCGACGACAGGGTGATGGTCGATACAAGCTGCCCGCTGATATTTTTCCACTTCCAGGGCCTGAAGAGGGGTTTTGGCTGGTTCATTTTCAACAGCCATCGCGTCTATCGCGCACCGTTTTCACGGGACGTCCGCAAACACATCTATAAACCCTATGTCGACGAGTTGCTGGCGATCGAAAGGAAGCTCGGCCCGATCCTGCAGGTTTCCGATGTGAAGCCTCAGCGCCGGTCGGCCGTCGTCGATATCAGGCAGCGGTTGGAGGGCAAGATGCGAAACATGCGCAGCCGCATGTTTCAGCTGCTGGATATGGTGACCGGGCGCGCATTTCTTGTGTTGCGCGGTACGGCGTATTAGTTCTGGAACGCGGGAAGAACTGGCAAGCGATGTTACCTCCATTTTGGGACTATCGACGCGAGTATGACGAGTTGCGGGACGAGATTCTCGCGGCCGTCGATCGCGTATTCAAGTCCGGAAAACTCATCCTCGGGCCGGAAGGCATCGCGTTCGAACGCGCGATGGCGGCGTATGTCGGCGTAAGCCGGCGGCGTCGGGGTCAATAGCGGGACCGACGCGATCTATATCGCGCTGGCGGCGGCGGGGGTTGCCGCCGGCGATGAGGTGATCACGGTGCCGAACACCGCGGTGCCGACCGTGTCGGCGATCCAGGTTCTCGGCGCGCGTCCGGTCTTCGTCGATATCAGGGATGACGATTTTCTGATGGACGTCAGCCAGATCGAAGCCGCGATTACGCCGCGCACCAGGGCCATCGTTCCGGTCCACCTCTATGGCCAGTGCGTCGACCTTGATCCGCTCGATGGAGATCGCGAAGCGGCACGGGCTGAAGGTCATCGAGGACTGCGCCCAGTCGCAGGGCTCGCTCTACAAGAACCGTCGATGCGGAAGCATCGGGAACCGCATCGACCTTCTCGTTTTACCCGACCAAGCTGCTCGGCGGATATGGCGACGGCGGCATGGTGCTGAGTGACGATGAGGCGGTCATCGGCCTGGCCCGGTCATTGCGCTTCTACGGCATGGAAGACGACCTACTATGCCGAAAGGCACGGCTACAATTCGCGGCTCGACGAAGTTCACGCGGCAATTCTTGCGCTGAAGCTTCCCAGGATTGACGGCTGGATCGGTCGCCGCCGGGAAATCGCCAGCCGGTACCGGCAGGGGTTCGCGGGCAGCGGGCTTCGGATGCCGAAGGAAAACGACTATGGCCGGCATGTCTATCATCTGTTCGTGGTGGAGACGGCGGGCGATCGCGACGCAACCTTGCAGCGCATCGAAGCGCGCGGTCTCCAGTGCGGCGTGCAATACAGATGGCCGGTCCACCTGATGAGAGGGTATGAAGATCTGGGCTATCGGGCGGGCCGGTTTCCGGTGGCCGAACGAAAGGCGCAGCAGATCTTTTCGCTGCCGATTTATCCGCATTTGAAGGACGAAGAAGTAGACGAAGTCATCGAAGTCGTGAGGGCTGCGATCTGATGGCCGATCAGGAAAACATCGGCTGGCTGCGCGAGCGCCTGCAAGCGTCGCTTGCGCTCGAGCCAAAAGACCCGGCGGAACTGCTCGACTGGCTGGAGACGCGACGAAGGAATGTGCCGTTTTCGGCCGAATTGATTCCGTTGCGGGAGGTGGCGAACTGGCGTCAGGCCGACAACGGGAACATCTATCACGCGACCGGCCAGTTTTTTCGCATCGAAGGCGTCCGGGTGAAAAGCGCGCCAGGCGTGAGAGAGATTGCAGGTTGGGATCAGCCGATCTTCACGCAGTCGGAAGGCGGCGTTCTCGCCTTGCTGTGCCGCGAGACGCCGGCTGCGGGCATCGAGTTCCTGCTGCAGGCCAAGGCCGATCCGGGCAATATCGGCTATCTGCAGTTCTGTCCGACGATCCAGAGCACGTGGGAAAACATTCGCGGCCTGAAAGGTGCCAAGCGCGCGCCATTCGCGGAATGTCTCGATCCTTCCGACAATGTCCGTGTCATCTACAGGTCGAAGCACAACGAGGAGGGTAGCCGGTTCTGGCAAAAATCCAACGAAAACATGATCCTGTTCGTCAAGGACGCGAGCCGGCTGTCGTTCGACGGCTCGACCTATCGATGGGCGAGCCTGTCCCAGATCAAGCAGATGATCTTGCTGGACAACATTGTCGGACCCTATGTGCGGACCGTCATTGCCCCGCTCTGAGCCCGCTTGCATCAGAGTTTGAACAGATAGGTCTCGGTGCCGGAATGATGTCCGGTCACGTCGTATACGTCGTAGGGAATGCCGGACCATTCGCGCTCCAAGCGCAGTCCCGCCTCCCGGCACAGCGACATCAGTTCCTGCTTGCCGAACACGACTTCGACGACGGGTGCGCCATAGGCGTATTTCCTCAGGAAAGTCGTTCGGATGATCGTCGAACACCGGCACGCTGTGGAAGATGCAGTAGTGCGACGCGACGCGGGCGGCCTCGCGGATCGCTGCCTGGTAGTCGACGATGTGCATCAGCGATACGCCGTTGAAGACGATGTCGAACGCGCCGTCCGCGTAGGGCAGTCGGGTTGCGTCGGCGACTTCAAAGGCGATCGACGGATAGTGCGCGCGGGCGCGGGCGATCATGGCGTCGGAGTAATCGATCCCGGTGTACTGCACGCCGCCGGGAAGCAGCGTGGCAAACACTTCCGAATAGTAGCCGCTGCCGCAGCCGACCTCGAGCACGCGCGGACGGGCGATCCCGGTGGCGGCGATCGCCTCGGCCGCGACCTTGAAATCGAGCCGCGGCTCGCCGCGCTTCATGGCCGCGATCAGGTCCTGATAGGCGCGTTCCTGTCGCGCCACCGTGCGCGCCGCCAGCCATCCGCCGGATGATGCGGCCATGCTCGCGCGCTTCCTCGACGCCGCCGAGCACGCGATAATCGGTCGACGACAGGATATGCCGGCGCAGGATCGGCGTTGCCTTGACGACGCGTTTGCCGATCTGCCTGATGATGGCGGGGAGCTTCATCGCGGCGCTCGCGCTCCGTCGATCGAATCCGAGAATCTCGGCGGCGCGATGGCGATAGGTGTGCTGCGCCATGGTCCTCGCCTGGCCGGCGCGCGCGATCTCGGCGCGGCCGTCGTCGTCTCCAAGATAGTGCTCGATCTGCTTCGACACATTCCTCGATCGAGCGCCAGGCCGCAACCTCGCGATCCGGGGCGAACAGCGTGTGCAGATTGTCCTTGAAGTCGGTCAGCAGGAAGGTGCCGACGCCGGTCGCCTCGAACAGCCGCATGTTTCCGGCTTCCCGGCCGGCCAGATCGATATGCGAGTTGAGCGTGATGCGCGAGCGCCGCAGCACCTGATACATGTCGGCGCCCCAGACTTCGCCCTGGAAGCAGCGGTGCAGCGGCGAGGAGGCGGGCAGGGCCTGCGGACGGTTTCCCCACAGTTTGAGATCGTAGCGTTCGGCGACCGCCTCCAGCAGCGCGATCCGCTGCCGATGGTCGAGCGAGACGGTGCCGACAAAGGAGACGTCGACGTCCGCCGCGGGCGCCGCCGGCAGCGCGTCGAGAATGGCCGGTTCGAACGCCAGATGGTTCACTTCCGCACGCACGCCGAGCGCCCGAAACAGCTTCACCGTCGCCGGCAGTTGCGAGATCATCAGATCGTAGACGGTCCAGTCCTCGCCGCGCGAGGGTTCGATTCCGACCTGTCCGATCAGGATCGGGTTGCCGACGGCCTTGATGCGTCGCATGAAGCTGGTATCGACGTGAAAGACGTCCTGATTGAGCACGAGGTCGGGCCGAAAATCCTCGATCTGGGCCAGCAGGATCTGCTCGGTCTGCGCGTCGAGCCGCGGGCTCAATCCGACCTTGCGGACCAGCGGCCTCAGCATCGGCTTGAACGGCGTCACGGCGCGCTGCAGCCAGCCGGGCAGCGCGCGGCGCTCGGCGAGACTTGCGGCTTCCGGCGGCTCGACGGCCATACCGTGTTCGCGCGCCCATGCGGACTGCAGCCATGGATTGTTGACGTGGATTTCCGCCGCCGCGTGGCCCAACGCCGCAAAATTCCTCGAATAGAAATCCGCGACCCCGAACAGGCTCGCGTTGCGCGCCGCCATCTGCGTCGCGTAGGAGGCTTTCTCGAGCCCCGGCTGGCGGCGATAAAGCCAAGCCAGGAAGCGCGGATAATCCGCGTTGAGCACGAGGATGCGCATGACTGGTTCAGACCGCGATCCGGAAGCCGTAATTCTTGTCGATCCACGCCTGGTAGGCGCCGCTGGTCACGTCGCGCCACCAATCTTCCTGGTCGAGGTACCAGCGAACGGTCTGGCGCAGTCCGCTCTCGAACCCGACGCTGCATCGATTGCCGAGTTCGGTCGCGAGTTTCGTGGCGTCGATCGCATAGCGGTGATCGTGGCCCGGCCGGTCGGTCACATAGGAGATGAGCGAGCGGCAGCTCGCCCCCGACGCCGCCGGACAGGATGGAAAGCGCGCGGCGAGTCCTTGATCGGCGGCGAACGCCTCGTCGATCGTGTCGCAGATCAGCCCGACCACTTCGCGGTTGTTGCGTTCGTTGCCGCCGCCGACATTGTAGGTTTCGCCGAGCGCGGCCGCGCTCGATCACGCTCATCAGCGCCTCGCAATGATCGGAAACGTGCAGCCAGTCGCGGACGTTGGAGCCGTCGCCATAGACCGGCAGCGGCTTGCCCTCCAGCGCGTGAATGATCATCAGCGGAATCAGTTTCTCGGGGTGCTGGTACGGACCGTAATTGTTCGAGCAATTGGTGATCAGGGCCGGCATCCCGTAGGTCGCGACGAATGAGCGCACCAGATGGTCGCTCGCCGCCTTGCTCGCGGCGTAGGGCGAATTGGGACGGTACGGCGAGGATTCCGAAAAGGCGGGATCGTCCGGCCCGAGCGAGCCGTAGACCTCGTCGGTCGAGACGTGAAGAAAGCGCGCGCGATCGATCGCGCCCGACGCGCGCCAGGCGTCCAGCGCCGCCTTGAGCAGGGTGAAGGTGCCGAGCACGTTGGTCTGCAGGAAGGCCTCGGGATCGACGATGGACCGGTCGACATGGGATTCGGCGGCGAGGTGAGCGACGCGCGTGAATTTATGCTCGTCGAACAGCCGCCGCATCAGCGCCGCGTCCCGG
The DNA here is from genome assembly GCA_963721275.1 of uncultured Alphaproteobacteria bacterium. GTDB lineage: Bacteria > Pseudomonadota > Alphaproteobacteria > Rhizobiales > Xanthobacteraceae > Bradyrhizobium. The sequence goes on from CAVRIQ010000017.1 coordinate 20,278, forward strand.
ATGTCGCCCTTGACGAACTGAATGCTGCGATCGGCGATCAGCGGCTCCAGGCTTCGGACGTTGGCCGCATAGGTCATGGCATCGACGACGGTCAGCCGGTCGTCCGGACGCGCGGCGCGCCATGCATGCACCAGGTTCTGGCCGATGAAACCCGCGCCGCCGGTGATCAGAACGCTCTGCATCGGAACCTCTGCGTTGCCTTCACCCGAGGGTGCTTTCCGGAAAGGATAAAACGTGGTCCGCGCCGGAACACAAGCGGTAATCTGGCCGGCCGAAGCTGCGCCGGTCGCACCGGACGCAGAAAGCCCCGCCCGCGGCGGCTATTTCGCCGGCGCGGAGGTGATAGTTGGCCGGATTTGGATCGTCAATGGCGAGCCGAAGGTCGGTTCCGGCTTACGCTAGCTGGCCGGCGCAGCCGGTTGCGTGACCGGAGCGGGTTCGAAAATGGCGCGCGGGGTCACGTACCACAGCAGAAACAGCAGCCCCATGCCGTGCGTGAGCAGAACCGTCGTGAGCGGCACGTTGAGAAGGACCTGGGGGACGATCGCTCCCGAGACCAGGATGAAGCGTGCCGGCAGCCCGGCCGACAGGCGATTGCCGCACGCGATCACGAGTCCGCATACGAAGGCGGCAACCGGCGCCCAAAGCAACCCAGCCGATGCGATGCCTTCCGTCGCGAACAGCGAAGCATTGAAATTGCCGAGGTGGTAAGCCTTTTCCATCACCACCGACAGCGGGTCCTGGTAAGGGCAATTCATGACCTTTTTCAGGACCGACAATTGGCAAAAATAGGTGAGGTCATGTCGGGAGAAAAAGTCATTGTAGACGTCCATGGCAACCGATGGGATTGCTGCCATCCGAAAATTTACGACGCCGAAATAGAGCTGCAGCAATCCATTTGCCGGCCACAGGCTGATCAGTAGAACCCCGACGGCAATCGGTACCAGCCATGACAGGACAACGACGATTTTGGCTTCGACCAGCCTTGAAAGCAGCAATATCGCGACGAGCCACACCGGAGCAAAAAGGACGAGCTTGCTGAAGGTGACCGGATAAAGGCAAATCAGGACAGGCAGAACCGCGGCGGCCCGCCAATAGGCCTTGCGCGCGACAAATCCGGCAAAGGCAAACGGCAACAGCGCGGTCGACATCATCCCGATCAGGTATCCCAATGGCCTGGGCAGCTCTACCTTGTCCCGAAACTGGTAAATCTGTTCGATGCCGACGAATTTGAAATTATAGGTAGCACCCGCCACGATCGTGGCGGCGCCGAGCAGGAGGATGCCGATCAGGAGTCTGTCGAACGCCGCCGTTGACAGCACGTATCGCTGCCGGATCGGCGAGGTGATGAACAGGGAAGGCAGCAGAAACGCGATTGCCGACGCCGCGGCGGAAAGCTGCGCCAGCTGGCGATCATAGACCAGGTTCGTCAAACGGCTCAGCCAGAGAAAGCCGAGGACCATGGTGTAGAAATAGAAGCCGGCAAAGTAGCCGAAACTGAATCGGGCGAAGACCAGCAGAAGCGCGAAGGGAGCAAAAGCCGCCACCGCGGCGGCTGCGCTGCGCAAGAGAGACGGATCGTAAAAGAGGTGAAACTGTGCGGGGTCTTGGCCGCCCGGAAATTTGTAATAGGCGGTATAGACGAGCGAGACGCAGCAGATAACGATGTAAACGCATATCAGGGCTCCGAGCGTCAGGCTTTCTCGAGAGCGCGGACGACTATCTAGCATTCTTCGCTCGCAATCATTTCGCGTTGGCAATCCTTCATCCATGCCGGATAGTCGAATCGCAAAGAGCCGCACAATCGGCGAAAACCGGCCCGGCGGTGCGGATACTAGCATGGCGGGATCACCGCGATGCGGCGGTGACGGGCCGCGCCGCTCGGCGGCCTCTAATTCCTTGATTTGTGGTCATTTTCGTTATTAAAGAACGCTGGTTTCTCTCTCCTGTGCCGATCCCGCGATGGGATTCTCATGATTGCCGCCGTGAAGGAAGTGCCATGATCAGATTTGGCCTGCTCGGATGTGGACGCATCGCCAAGCGTCATTCCGAGTTGTTGGGCGGCAGTCATATCGATCGGGCCAGCCTCGTCGCGGTCTGCGACCCGATCCGCGCCCGCGCCGACGCCATCGCGTCGAAATTCGGCGTTCCCGCGCACTACGATATCGACGACTTTCTGGCGCGGAAGGACATCGACGCCGTCGCGGTCCTGACGCCCAGCGGAATGCATCCCGAGCATGTCATCGCCTGCGCCAAGGCGGGAAAGCACGTGGTCGTCGAAAAGCCGATGGCGCTGCGGCTGCAGGATGCCGACGACATGATCCGCGCCTGCGACGAGGCCGGCGTCAAGCTGTTCGTCGTCAAGCAGAATCGCTTCAACGTTCCGGTCGTCAAGGCGCGCGAGGCGCTGGAGGCCGGCCGGTTCGGCCGGCTTTTCCTGGGCACGGTGCGCGTGCGCTGGTGCCGGGACCAGGCCTATTACGATCAGGATGACTGGCGCGGCACCTGGGCCTATGACGGCGGCGTGCTCACCAACCAGGCCAGCCATCACGTCGACATGCTGGAGTGGTTTTTTGGCGATGTCGTGAGCGTTCATGCGCGCGCGGTCACGGCGCTCGCAAAAATCGAAACCGAGGACACCGCGGTGGCAACGCTGAAGTTCCGCAACGGCGCGCTGGGAATCATCGAGGCGACGACGGCCGCGCGACCGACGGATCTCGAAGGCTCGCTGTCGATCCTGGGCGAGAAGGGCACCGTCGAAATCGCCGGCTTTGCCGTCAATCAGATCAGGCACTGGCGTTTTGTCGATGAACTTGCCGTCGGACAAGGACGTGATCGAGAAATTTTCCGTCAATCCGCCGAACGTCTACGGCTTCGGCCATCAGGCCTATTATCAGCACGTGATCGATTGCCTGGTGCATCAGCGCGCGGCGCTGGTGGACGGTCTCGAAGGGCGCAAGAGCCTGGAACTGATTTCCGCGCTCTACGAGTCGATCGAGACCGGCGCAGGAAGTCCCGCTGCATTTCACGCCCCGGCTGTGCCGGCTCGGTGTGGCGTCGTGAACCAGCCCGAGATGCATCAGGCCGGCGTGCGCGACGTCGAGTTCGGCGCGCGGGTCAGGATCGTCGAGCCGTGCAATCTCTACGGCTGCAAGATCGGCGATGATTGCTTTGTCGGGCCTTTTACCGAAATCCAGAAGGGCGTGCGCGATCGGCGCGCGTACCCGCGTGCAGTCGCATGCCTTCATCTGCGAACTGGTGACGATCGGCGAGGACTGCTTCGTCGGCCATGGCGTGATGTTCATCAACGATACGTTCTCGACCGGCGGCCCGGCGCGCGGGCGCAAGGAACTGTGGCGCGAGACCGTGATCGGCAATCGGGTTTCGATCGGCTCCAACGCCACGATCCTGCCGGTGCGCATCGCCGACGATGTCGTGATCGGGGCGGGTGCGGTCGTCACCAGGGACATCACGACCGCCGGCACCTATGCGGGCAATCCGGCGCGCCGGCTGCCGTCGCGCGGATAAGGAAGATCGAGGGATGCCGGTACCCTTCGCCGATCTGCAGCTTCAGTATCAGACCATCAAGGGCGAGATCGACGGCGCGATCGCCGCCGTGATCCGCGACAACGCGTTCATCCGCGGACCCTATGTCGATGCGTTCGAGCGGGAATTCGCCGCCGCCGTGGACGTCAGGCACTGCGTGTCCTGCGCCAACGGCACCGATGCGCTCTATCTCGCCATGGCCGCGCTCGAAGGTCAAGCCCGGCGACGAGGTCATCACCACGGCGCATTCGTGGATCATCACGTCGGCGATGATCACCCATGCCGGCGCCACGCGTGGTGTTCTGCGATACCGACGGCGCCACCTTCACGATCGACCCGGCGGCGATCGAGGCGGCGATCACGCCGCGGACGGTCGGCATCATTCCGGTGCATCTGTACGGACAGCCGGCGGACATGGACGCGATCATGGCGATCGCGCGCAAGCACAAGCTCTGGGTGATCGAGGATTGCGCGCAGGCGCATCTGGCGCGCTACAAGGGCCAGCAGATCGGCACCTTCGGCGCGGCCGCGACCTATTCGTTCTATCCGGGCAAGAATCTGGGCGCGATGGGCGATGCCGGCGCCGTCGTCACCAACGACAGCGCGCTCGCCGAGCACATGACGATGCTCGCGCGCCATGGCGGCCTGATCAAGCATCAGCATCACATCGAGGGCATCAACAGCCGGCTCGACGGCATGCAGGCGGCGATCCTGTCGGCCAAATTGCCGCATCTGCCCGACTGGACCAAGGCGCGGCAGGAGGCCGCCGAAGATCTACGACGCCGGCCTCAATCAGATCGAGGACGTGGTCGTGCCCGCAGGTCGCCGCGGGCCGCACCCACGTCTATCATCTCTACACGATCAAGCATCCGCGCCGCGACGCGCTGGCCGCGCATCTGAACGCCAATGGCGTCCAGACCGCGATCAACTATCCGACCGCGCTGCCGTTTCTCGCCGCCTATGGCCGCTTCGAGCATCGTCCCGAACAGTTTCCGAATGCGCATCGCGATCAGGGCAGCATCCTGTCGCTGCCGATGTTCGCGGAGATCACGCCGGAGCAGCAGCGCGAGGTGATCGATCTCATTCGCAAGTTCTGAGCGGAGCGGCCGCTCGAACGACCACGCCGGCATGCGTTAGCTAACCGCGCTCGTCCGCGATGACCTTGCCGTCGTTCGGCAGCGACCGAGGCGCCACCCAGGTCACGTTGCCGCCGAGCTTCGTCACGCTGCGAAGCGTGGCGTTGACCGCTTCCCGCAGCGCCGTGTCCGGGTTTGCAGCTTCCGCCTTCAGCGTCATGACGTCGGTCTCGCCCTCGCGGGTGACGACGAGGCGCAGCCGTCCGAGCTCGGGATGACGCCTGCCGATCTCCGCGATCTGCTCGGGCCGCACGAACATGCCCTTGACCTTGGTGGTCTGGTCGGCGCGGCCCATCCAGCCCTTGATGCGCATGTTGGTGCGGCCGCACGGGCTCGGGCCGGGCAGGGCGGCGGTGAGGTCGCCGAGCGCAAGCCGGATCCAGGGATGATCGGGATCGAGCGAGGTGACGACGATCTCGCCGACGTCGCCCTCGGTGACGGGATCGCCGGTGCCGGGCCGGACGATTTCCAGGATCAGGTCCTCGTTGACGACCATGCCTTCGCGCGCCTGCGTCTCAAACGCGATCAGGCCGAGATCGGCGGTGCCGAACGCCTGATAGGCCTCGACGCCGCGCGCCTTGATCTCTTCCTGCAGCGATTTCGGAAACGCCGCACCGGACACCAGCGCGCGCTTGATCGAGGAGACGTCGCGGCCCGCGGTTTGCGGCCGCGTCGAGCAGGATTTTGAGGAAATCCGGGGTGCCGCTGTAGCCGACCGGGCGGTAGGCCTCGATCAGCTCGAATTGCGCCTCGGTATTGCCGGGACCGGCCGGGATCACCGCACAGCCCAGCGCGCGCGCCGAAGCATCGAAGATGAAGCCGCCGGGCGTCAGATGATAGCTGAAGGTGTTCAGCACCACGTCGCCCGGGCGGAAGCCTGCCGCGAACAGCGCCCGCGCGCCGCGCCAGGGGTCGGCATGAACAGGCTCGGGCTCGAAGATCGGACCGGGCGAGGTGAACAGCCGTCCAAACGAGCCGGGAAGCCCGGGGACGAAGCCGCCGAACGGCGGGGCGGCCTTGTGCAGGGCAGGGAGCTCCGCCTTGCGCAGCACCGGCAGGCCCGCCAGCGCCGCCCGGCTGGTGATGCCAGCGGGATCGATGCCTTTGAGGCGCTCGGCATAGGCCGGCGCGGCCATCGCCTTGCGCAGCACCTCCGGCAGCCGCGAAAACAGCTCCGCCTCGCGCATCGGCGGGCGCGCGGGTTTCGAGGGCGTCGTAGTGGTCGGTCATGAAGTCATCTCGCGTTCGCGCTTCGGCGTCATTCCGGGACGGTCCGACGGACCAGACCCGGAATCTATCCACGATTCGCGAGTTTACGCTTCGCCTGCGCCCGGAATGACGCATGGCGAGAATCGACGGCTCACAGCCACCGCTTCCGTCGCTTGAAGCTCTTCAAATTCTTGAAACTCTTGCGCTGGTCGCCGGCGCCGCCGAGGTAGAATTCCTTGACGTCCTCATTGTCGCGCAGTTCGTCGGCACTGCCGTCGAGCACCACCTTGCCCTGCTCCATGATGTAGCCGTGGCTCGCCACCGAAAGCGCGGCGCGCGCGTTCTGCTCCACCAGCAGGATGGTGACGCCGAGGTCGCGGTTGATCTCCTTGATGATCGCGAACACTTCCTTGACCAGCAAGGGCGACAGCCCCATCGACGGCTCGTCCATCAGGATCATCTTCGGGCGCGCCATCAGCGCGCGGCCGATCGCCAGCATCTGCTGCTCGCCGCCGGAGAGATAACCGGCGAGGCCGGTGCGCTCCTTCAGGCGCGGGAAATATCGAAAGACCATGTCGATGTCGGCGCCGACCTCGTTGTCGCTGCGGGTAAAGGCGCCGAGCCGCAGATTTTCCAGCGACGTCATGTCGGAAATGATGCGGCGGCCCTCCATCACCTGGAAGATGCCGCGGCGGACGATCTTGTCGGGATCGATGCCGTTGATGCGCTCGCCGTCGAACACGATCTCGCCGCGGGTGACTTCGCCGTCCTCGGTCTTGAGCAGTCCCGAGATCGCCTTCAGCGTGGTCGACTTGCCGGCGCCGTTGGCGCCGAGCAGCGCCACGATCGCGCCCTGCGGCACCTCGAGGCTCAGGCCGCGCAGCACCAGGATGACGTCGTCATAGACCACCTCGATGTTGCGCACGCTGAGCAGCGGGGCAATGGCTTGCGCCGCTGCCGTTGGTGGGCGATCGATTTGAGCTGTTTCAGCCATGCCTTGATCCTGTCGTGCTCAGTGACGCGGCGCGTTCCGTTCGACCGTCCACCGTCATCACCCGCGAAGGCGGGTGATCCAGTATTCCAGAGGCGCCTGCGATAAATCGAGACGCTGCGGCGTACTGGATCCCCGCTTTCGCGGGGATGACAGCTGGGTGCGTTCGGTCGCCCGTGGGCAACCCGGCTAGCTCACCACCCAAACCATTCCGGCTTGCGCGGCAGTTCGACGGTCTTGACCTTCTCGAGCTTGATGGTGCCCTTGGCCATGAGATCGTTGAGATCGCCATCGGTGGCGCCGGAGATCTTCGAGCGGTAGAGATCGACCTTGAGCGTGCCGCGATGATCCTTGTCGGTCCAGGTCGAGGGATTGCAGACGCCCTCCATGCCGGCCGGCACCCAATCCTTCTTCTGGTAGAAGCCCTTGGCGACGTTCTCGCCGGTGGCGCCGCCGTTCTTGGCGGCCCAGTCGAGCGCCTCCTTCATGTACATCGCGGAGCAGACGGCCGCGATGTAATGCACGGGACGATAGACCTTGCCGGTCGGGTCCGACATTTTCGAGATTTCCATCACGGTCTTCATGCCGGGCGCGTTGCCGCCCCAGCCGACCGCGGTGCGCAGCGGGAAGATCACGCCATTGGCGGCGTCGCCCGCGGCCTTGGCGGCGTTCTCGTCCATGCCCCAGACGTTGCAGAGGAACTGGACGTCGACGCCGGCGGTCTTGCAGGCCTTCATGACCGAGATGTTGGAGGCCGCGGTGTTGCCGAGATAGGCGTAGTTGGCGCCGGAGCTCTTCAGGCTCAGGCACTGCGCGCTGTAGTCGCCGGGAGACAGCGCGAACACCAGCGGCGGCAGCACTTCGAAGCCGAGTTCGGTGGCGAGCGCTTCACCGGCCGCCTTCGGCGCGTTCGGGTAGGGGTGGTTGGCGCCCATATGCACGAATTTCGGCTTGCCCGGCTTGCCCTTGGCCTTCCAGTCCTCGGCCGCCCAGGTCAGTTCGGCGCGCAGCGCGTCCGAATAGCTCGGGCCGTAGAAGAAATTATACGGCGCGGGCTTTGCCTTGCCGCTGGTGCCTTCCGGATCGGTCAGCGCGGCGGCGTAGGAACCCGAGATGTCGGGGATCTTGTCCTGCGCCAGGAAGCCGGTCAGCGCTTCGGTATCGGCGGTGCCCCAGCCCATGATGGCCGCGACCTTGCCGTCGGGAGCGGACCACTTCTTGTAGAGCGCGATCGCGCGCGGCACCTGATAGCCGTAATCGTTGGTATCGACGTTGAGCTGCTTGCCGCCGATGCCGCCGTTCTTGTTGATCCAGGCGAAGGTGTCGGCGACGCCCTGTCCGTAGGGCGTTCCGACGTCCGAGGTGCCGCCGGAATAATCGGCGAGATGGCCGATCGCGATCTGGGCCTGCGCGGCCGACGCTGCGCCGCCGAGCAGCAGCGCGAGCGATACCGTGCTCAAAAGGGATTTCATCGTCATATTTTGTTTCCTCCGTTTGGTTGTTGGTAGCGATTGTAGTGCGTGCCGTTCTCAATGCGAGAACGGGTAGAGTTTCCAGTAGGTCTTGATCTGCCGCCAGCGATGCGCGAGCCCGTCGGGCTCGAACATCAGAAACGCGATGATGATCAGCCCGATCGCGATCTCGCGCAGGAAGGTGATGTTGTTGTTGAGCGACAGCGCCTTGTCGATCGCCGAGCCCTTGAGCCCGGCGCTGATCCACTCCATCGATTCCGGCAGCAGCACCACGAAGGCGGTACCCATCAGCGTGCCCATGATCGAGCCGGTGCCGCCGATGATGACCATTGCCAGGAAGATGATCGAGCGTTCGATCCCGAACCCTTCGTTCGACACCACCAGCTGGTAATGCGCATAGAGCGCGCCGGCGATGCCGGCAAAGAACGCCGCCAGCCCGAACGACAGCGTGCGGTATTTCGTCAGGTTGATGCCCATGATCTCGGCGGAGAGATAGTGATCGCGGATCGCGACCAGCGCGCGGCCGTCGCGGGTGCGCATCAGGTTGGTCACCAGCAGGTAGCTGACCACGAGATAGGCCAGCACCACGTAGAAATATTGCTTGTCGCCGCGGAAGGCGTAGCCGAAGATCGAAAACGGATTGGCGCTGGCCGGCACCGAGCCGCCGGAAAACCAGTCGGCGCGCGAGAAGAAATCGAGCAGGATGTACTGCGCGGCCAGCGTCGCGATGACGAGATAGAGCCCCTTCAGCCGCGCCGCCGGCACGCCGAAAATCAAGCCCACCAGCGCCGTCACCACGCCCGCGAGCGGAATGGCGAAGAACACCGGGATCGGCAGGTTGTTCGAGATATAGGCCGAGGTGAAGGCGCCGAACAGGAAGAACGCGGCGTGCCCGATCGAGATCTGTCCGGTGAAGCCGACCAGGATGTTGAGCCCGAGGGCTGCGATGGCAAAAATGCCGATCTGGATCAGGATCGAGAGCCAGTATCCGGTGAGCACCAGCGGCGCGAAACAGATCAGCACCACGCCCACGACCGCCATGTTGCGGCTGGTGGCGGTCGGAAAGATCGTGGTGTCGGCCGCATAGCTGGTGCGGAAATCGCCGGCCGGGATCAGGGAAGGCGTTGCCATTGGCTAGATCCGCTCGATGTCGTGGGTGCCGAACAGGCCGTAGGGCTTGATCATCAGGATGATGATCAGCACGTAGAATGGCGCGATCTCGTAGAGATTGCCCCAGTGCAGATATTCGCTGTCGATGTATTGGGCGATGTTTTCCAGTAGCCCGATGATGACGCCGCCGAGCACCGCGCCGCCGATACTGTCGAGCCCGCCGAGGATCGCCGCCGGAAACACCTTGATGCCGTAGGCCGACAGGCCCGACGACACGCCGTTGACCACGGCCACCACCACGCCCGCGACCGCCGAGACGGTCGCCGAGATCGCCCAGGCCATCGCGAACACGCTTTTGACGGAGATGCCGAGCGACTGCGCCACCTGCTGGTTGAAGGCGGTGGCGCGCATCGCGAGGCCGTATTTCGATACCCGGAAGAACCAGGCCATGCCGATCATCATCGCCACCGACACCACGAGGCTCATGACATAGACGGTCTGGATCTGCAGCCCGAACAGGCTCACGGAATCGCTGGCGAACACCCGCGGGAACGGCTGCGGATTGACCCCGAAAATCCATTTCAGCGCGGCCTGAAACACCGTCGACAGCCCGATCGTGACCATGATCACCGAAATGATCGGCTCGCCGATCATCGGCCGCAGGATCACGATCTGGATCGCGATGCCGAATACGAACATGAAGACCAGCGTCAGCGGCATGCCGACCCAGAACGGCACCTGGTATTTGGTGAGCAGCGCCCAGCATACCCAGGCGCCGATCAGCAGCAATTCGCCTTGCGCGAAGTTCACGACCTGCGTGGCCTTGTAGATCAGCACGAACGACATCGCGACCACGCCGTAGAGCGTGCCGACCACGAGGCCGTTGACCAGAAGCTGGATCAGGAACTGGATGTTCATCGTGGGTAGCCCATGGTGCTGACCACCATTGCCGGGCTTGCCCCGGCAATCCATCGCTCAGAGAAGCTCTTCTTGCGAGGTAGATGGATGCGCGGGACAACCCCGCGCATGACGACTGGTTGTTCCAATAATTCGTGCCTCATTCCGCGGCCTCCGCGAATGGCGTGCTGCGGGCGAGGTCGACGACCCGGAGCGTGGTGCGGATGCGCTGGGTGGTGCCGTCCTGGAACCGGATCACGGTGTCGACGGGAATCTCGCGCTTGCCGCCATAGATGCCGTCGATGATGTCGGCGTATTTCTCGTTGATGACGCTGCGGCGCACCTTTCGGGTGCGGGTCAGCTCGCCGTCGTCGGCGTCGAGTTCCTTGTAGAGCAGCAGGAAGCGGGAGATGCGCTGCGCCGGCGGCAGCGTGGCGTTGACGGCTTCGACTTCCTTTTGCAGCAGCGCGTACACCTCGGGGCGCGAGGCGAGGTCGGTGTAGGTGGTGAAGGCGATCCGGTTCTTCTCCGCCCATTTCGAGATGATCGAGAAGCGGATGCAGATCATCGCCGCCAGCGCGTCGCGGCCGTCGCCCAGCACCACGGTCTCGGCGATGTAGGGCGAGAATTTCAGCTTGTTCTCGAGATATTGCGGCGAGAAGCGTTCGCCGCGCGCGGTCTGCGCGAGGTCCTTGATGCGGTCGATCACCACGAGCTGCCGGTGATCGTTGAAATAGCCGGCGTCGCCGGAGTGCATCCAGCCGTCCTTCATGTCGGCGGCGGAGGCTTCCGGGTTCTTGTAGTAGCCGAGGTACATGTTGGGATGGCGCACCACGATTTCGCCGACGCCGTGAATGTCCGGATTCTCGATGCGGATCTCGATGTTGTCGGCCATCGGCACGCCGGTCGTATCCGGATCGACCTTGCCGAAAGGATGCAGCGTGTAGGCCCCGAGCAGTTCGGTCTGGCCGTACAGCGTGCGCAGCGGCACGCCCATGGCCTGGAAGAATTTGAAGGTGTCGGGACCGAGCGCGGCGCCGCCGGTCGCGGCCGAGCGCAGGCGGGTGAAGCCGAGGCGGTCGCGCAGGGCGCGGAACAGCACGAGGTCGGCGAGCGCCGAATGCCTGCCGTGCGCCAGCGCCGAAAGGCCCGTCTTCATGCCGAGCTCATAGAGGCTTTGCTTCAGCGGGGAAGAGTCCATCACGCCGGCGCGCACGTCCGCGGCGATCGATTCCCAGACCCTCGGCGCAAACAGCACGAAAGTCGGCGCGATCTCGCGGAAATCGTTCATCATGGTCTCGGCCTGCTCGACGAAGTTGATCTTCATCCGGCACAGCAGGCCTTTGCCGAGCACGTAGACCTGTTCCATGATCCAGGGCAGCGGCAGCACCGAGACGTATTCGTCATCCGGCCCCTTCGGATCGAAGGCGAGGTAGGTCGCGCAATGCCGCAGCACCCGCCCGGCGGCGAGCATCGCCAGCTTCGGATGCGCCGTGGTGCCCGAGGTGGTGCAGAGGATCGCGACGTCCTCGCCGCGGGTCTCGTCCACCAATTTGTCGTAAAGGCCGGGCTCGCGGGCGGCACGCTCGCGGCCCATGGCGGCGAGCTTGTCGGCTTCCATCAGGCGGGGATCGTCATATTTCCGCATGCCGCGCGGGTCGGAATAGACGATGTGCCTGAGGTTGGGCACGCGCTCGGCCAGCGTCAGCAGCTTGTCGACCTGCTCTTCGTCCTCGGCGAACACCAGTTTGGCCTCGCCATAGGTGAGGAGATAGGCGGCTTCCTCATCCAGTACGTCGCGATAGAGGCCGAGGCTCATGGCGCCGATGGCGTGGGTGGCGATTTCGGCCGACACCCAGTCCGGCCGGTTGTCGCCGATAATGCCGATGACGTCGCCGCGGCCGAGCCCGAGTTCGATCATGCCGAGCGCGAAGTCGTGCACCCGCGCCTGGTAGTCGTTCCAGGTGAAGACCTTCCAGAGACCGAAATCCTTTTCGCGCAGCGCGATCTCGCCGCCATGTTCCCTGGCGTTGAGCCGCAACAGTTTTGGGTAGGTATCGGCCGCTTCGACCCGGCCCGCGTAATCCATCATGCCGCGCACTCCGGGGCGGCGGGTCTGTCGTCGGGATCGACCAGGACCTCGTCCTCTTCGCCGAGATAGGCGCGCTTGACGTGGGGATCGGCCAGCACCGCGGCGGGATCGCCTTCGGCGATCTTGCGGCCGAAATCCAGCACCATGATGCGGTGGGAGATGTCCATCACCACGCCCATGTCGTGCTCGATCATCATCACGGTCATGCCGAACTCTTCGTTGAGATCGACGATGTAGCGCGCCATGTCCTCCTTTTCCTCGAAGTTCATGCCGGCCATCGGCTCGTCGAGCAGGATCAGCTGCGGCTCCAGCGCCATGGCGCGGGCGAGTTCGACGCGCTTGCGCAGGCCGTAGGGCAGGGTGCCGGCGGTGGCCTTGCGCACCGACTGCAAATCGAGGAAATCGATGATCTCCTCGACCTTGCGGCGATGCTCGAGTTCCTCGCGCCGCGCGCCGGTCAGCCAGTACAGCGATCCCGTGATGAAGTTGTTCTTCAGGAGGTGATGCCGCCCGACCATGATGTTGTCGAGCACGCTCATGTGCTGGAACAGCGCGAGGTTCTGGAAGGTGCGGCCGATGCCGAGCCGGGGCCGGGCGTTGGGATTGAGCGCGGTGATGTCCTGCCCGCGATAGAACAGCTGGCCTTCGGTCGGCCGGTAGCGGCCCGAGATGCAATTGATGATCGAGGTCTTGCCGGCGCCGTTGGGGCCGATGATCGAGAACAGTTCGCCGTCGTGCACGCCAAAACTGACATCGGTGAGCGCACGTACGCCACCGAAGCGTAGCGAAACCCCGCGCACCTCCAAAGCGTGTTCCACGCATTCCCTCCGTTTGCGGCGCTTCTCGGCGCTCTCCGGCTTGTTATCAGGAAGACCGAGCCGGTTCTTTGAGGCTGGTCAACCGGACCTAAGATTAGCACGTGAGCGGGTGCCGCTCGCGTTCGTCACGCCCGCAATTGACGCATCGGTCGGATTTCGAGCATTTCCCGCTGCAACCGGTCATGTGTGGAAACGCCGCACCCAACCTTCGGTCCGTCCATTCCCAATCGTCCTTTGGGCAATAGACGGTGTGTGATGACCCTCCTTAGGGTAAAGCGGTACGTTGAAATGTCTTGTGCCTGACAATTCGCCGGCAAATTTCGCCAGCCGGCATGCCCCCGCGCCTCGATGGCGCGGGCAGAATGTTGTTGCGGCGCAGCATGAGAACGGCAATGGGGCTGATATTGGGAACGGGTTCGACCGGGTCATGATTGCAGCGGATTACCTGAAGCGTATCGCGGTCTGGTCGCGCGAGCTGAATGAGCGGGAGACCGAGGTCGCGCGCGCCGGCATCGTCGAAAAATCCTACCGCGCCGATGAATTCATCTTCATGCGGGGCGACCGCTTCGACTACTGGACCGGGATCGTCACCGGCCTGGCCCGGATGGGCATCGTGTCCCGCGGCGGCAAGGCCACCAGTTTCACCGGTCTGACCGCAGGCGCATGGTTCGGCGAGGGCACCGTGCTCAAGAACGAGCCCCGTCGTTACGATGTGGTGGCCTTGCGGGACACCCGTCTGGCGATGATGGACCGCAGCACCTTCTTCTGGCTGTTCGAGAACAGCGTGGCGTTCAACCGCTTCCTGGTCGGGCAGCTCAATGAGCGCCTGGGGCAATTCATCGGCCTGCTCGAATACGGCCGCACGCTGGATGCGACGGCGCGTCTCGCCCGCGGCATCGCCTCGCTGTTCAATCCGATTCTCTATCCGGACCTGACCCGTCACCTCGAGATCACCCAGGAGGAAATCGGCGCTTTGTCCGGCATCTCCCGCCAGAATGCCAACCAGTGCCTGAAGAAACTGGAGAAGGAGGGGTTGCTGAGGCTGGAGTATGGCGGCGTGACGATTCTCGACCTCGAGCGCCTGCGCCGTTACGGCGAGTGATCGAACTCCCGGATCGGGCGGTCTCAGACTTCCAGCCATTCCTTGCGGATGGCCTCGTTGGCCTTGAGTTCGGCAGGCGTGCCTTCGAACACGATGCGGCCGTGGCCCATCACGTAGACGCGGTGCGATATCCGCATCGCGATCGAGAGTTTCTGCTCCACCAGCAGGATGGCGACGCCACGCCGGGCGATTTCGGCGATGAGGTCGCCGACCTGCTGCACGATCAGCGGCGCCAGCCCCTCGGTGGGCTCGTCGATCATGATCAGTTCGGGATCGCCCATCAGGGTGCGGCAGATCGTCAGCATCTGCTTCTCGCCGCCCGACAACACGCCGGCCGAGGTGTCGGCGCGCGCGGCGAGGTTGGGAAACATCGCCAGCATGTCTTCCAGCCGCCACTTGCCGGCGCGCCTGGTATCCTTGATGCCAAGCATCAGGTTTTGCCGCACCGTCAGGCCGGGGAAAATGTCGCGATGCTCGGGAACGTAGCCCAGGCCCAGATGCGCGATCCGGTAGCTCGGCAGTCCCGCGATGTCGCTGCCCTTGAACTTGATCGAGCCCTGCGGCGGCACTTCGCCCATGATCGCCTTGACCGTGGTGGAGCGGCCGACGCCGTTGCGTCCAAGCAGGCTGACGACCTCGCCGGCGTCGATGTGCATGTCGACGCCCTGCAGGATGTGGCTCTTGCCGTAATAGGCGTGCAGGTCGGCGACCTCCAGCATCATGCCGCCTCCTCGCCGAGATAGGCTTCCCGGACTTTCGGATCGCCGCGAATTTCCTCCGGGCGTGCCGGAGGCGATGATCTGGCCGTACACCAGCACCGAAATCCGGTCGGCCAGGCCGAACACCACGCTCATGTCGTGTTCGACGATCAGAAGCGTGCGACCTTCGGTCAGGCGGCGGATCAGGGCGACCGCGCGCTCGGTTTCGGCGCGGCTCATGCCCGCGGTCGGCTCGTCCAGCAGGATGACGTCGGCGCCGCCGGCGACCGTGATGCCGATCTCCAGCGCGCGCTGCTCGGCATAGGTCAGAAGGCCCGCGGGCACGTCGCGGCGGGCGGTCGAGGTTGATGTCGGCGAGAATCTGCGCGGTGCGGTCGCGCACCTCTGGCAGGTTGTCGATATTCTTCCAGAACGCGTAGCGCTGGCCGGTCGACCACAGCACCGCGCAGCGCAGGTTTTCCCATACGGTCATGTTGGCAAAGACGTTGGTGACCTGGAAGCTGCGCGACAGCCCGCGGCGGTTGATCTGGTAGGGCGGCAGGCCGGAAATCACCTCGCCGCGCAGCAGCACGCTGCCGGACGTCGGCGCCATATAGCCGCTGATCAGGTTGAAGGTGGTGGATTTGCCGGCGCCGTTTGGGCCGATCAGCGCGTGGCGTTCGCCCTGCGCCACGCTCAGGTTGATGTTGCGGATGATGGCGACCTCGCCGAAGCTCTTTTCGACCCCGCGCAGTTCGATCGCAGCGCTCATGCGGCGATTCCTTTTTCACGCGCCATGGTGGTGGCGCTGTCCCAGGCGTGGCCGACCCAGCTCCAGGTCTTGCGCGCAACCAGGAATCCGCCAATCAGGAGGATGACGGCAAGCGCCCAGATATACGGGCTTGCGGCGTCGAAGCCGACGCCGAACGCCTTGATGTGGGGGTCGTCGCCGGGGTTGACGGTATAATGCACGATGGTTTCGATCGACAGAACAAGTCCGGCGATCATCGCCAGCGTCGGCACCAGGGCGATCAGATAGCTCGGCAGCACTTTCGGCGAGCGTGCCGGCCTTCAGCAGCGGACGATGCATCATCAACAGACCGGTGATGCCGCCCGGCGCGAACAGCACCACCGCGATGAAGATCAGACCGAAATAGAGCTGCCATACCTGGGTGAGATCGCTGAGGCCGAGCGACAGGAACGTGACGAAGATCGCGCCGACGATCGGACCGATGAAGAAGCCGATGCCGCCGATATAGGTGGCGAACAGCACGGTGCCCGATTGCTCCGCGCCGAGATAGGCCGAGTTGGCGATCTCGAAATTGATCGCTGCCAGCGCGCCCGCGATCCCGGCGAAGAAGCCGGCGAAGCAGAACGCGAGATAGCGCACGACATGGGGATTGTAGCCGACGAACTGTACCCGTTCCGGATTATCGCGTACCGCGTTGCACATGCGTCCCAGAGGCGTGCGGGTCAGCGCATACATGGCAATCACGGCGATCAGGGTCCAGGCCGCCACCAGATAATAGATCTGGATTTGCGGACCGAAACTCCAGCCGAACAATTTCAGCAATTTGGTGCGGTTGGTGGAGACCCCGGCTTCGCCGCCGAAGAAACTGCGCAGGATCAGCGCGGACGAGGCGATCAATTCGGCGAGGCCGAGCGAGATCATGGCGAACGCCGTCCCGGAGCGCTGGGTCGAGACCCAGCCGAGCAGGACGGCGAAAAACAACCCGCTGAGGCCGCCGATCAGCGGAAGGATGGGCAGCGGGATCGGCAGCTTGTGGGCGCCGATGATGTTCATGGAATGAATGGCCAGAAAGCCGCCGAGGCCGTAATACACCGCATGCCCGAACGACAGCATGCCGGTCTGGCCGAGCAGGATGTTGTAGGACAGCGAGAAGATGATGGAGATGCCGATCAGGCTGAACGTCGTCATCGAGCCGCCGGACGTGAATATCTTCGGCAACAGCAGTAGCACGATCGCGGCCGCCAGCCACGATGCGTAGAATCTGAGCTTTTCGGCCGCGGCCGGAGGCGGCGGGGCGGCGCTGGCGGTGATCTCGCTCATGTGTCGCGCGTCCCCAGCAGGCCCATCGGGCGGAATATCAGGATCAGCACCATGAGCAGATACGGCATGATCGGCGCGATCTGCGCGATGGTCACGCCCCAGATGTCAGCGAGCCAGGTCGAGGCATAGGCGGGGCTGAGCGGACCGAAGGCGCCGGACAGCGAGCCGTTCATCGAAACCGCGAAGGTCTGCAGCAGGCCGATCAGCAGCGAGGCGACGAAGGCCCCTGGCAGCGAGCCGAGCCCTCCGACCACGACGACCACGAACAGGATCGGACCCAATAGTCCCGCCATGTTCGACTGCGTCACCAGCGCGGGTCCGGCGATCACGCCGGCGACCGCGGCGAGCGCGGTGCCGACTCCGAACACCAGCATGAAGATGCGCCCGACGTTATGGCCGAGATGGCCGACCATGTGCGGATGGGTCAGCGCGGCCTGGACGATCAGACCGATCCGCGTCCTTTTCAGGACGATCAACAGCCCGATGAAGATGGCGATCGACACCAGCAGCATGAACATCTTGTAGGCGGGATAGTTGGTGGAGAAGATCGTAAACGCCGGGAAATCCAGCAGCGCCGGGACGCGGAAATCGACCGGGCTCTTGCCCCAGATGATCTGCACCACTTCCTCGATCACGAACGCCAGACCGAAGGTGAACAGCAGCTCCGCGACGTGGCCGTTGCGGTGCACGCGGCGCAGCCCGTAGCGTTCGACGCCGGCGCCTATCGCGCCCGCCAGCAGCGGCGCGATCAGCAGCGCCGGCCAAAAGCCAAACCAGCGGCTGATCTGGAATCCGAAGAACGCACCGAGCATGTAGAAGCTCGCATGTGCGAAATTGAGCACGCCTAGCATGCTGAAGATGACGGTGAGACCGCTCGCCATCAGAAACAACAGCATGCCGAACAGCACGCCGTTGAGCGTGGATATGACAATCAGTTCAAGCACGACTCACCGCCCCGGGATGAAAGACGTGTCCGCCCCGATGTTTCCGGGGCGGACGTACGAAGCAGGCGAACGATCAGTTCGGCCGTTCCATTTTGCACGTGGTCGGAACCACGGTTGCGGGCGTATCGACCTTGGCGACTAGCTTCCAGCCCCAGCCGGTGTGCTCCTCGTCGAATGGTTCCTTGGCGCTGCGATCGCCGAACGAGGAAACATAGATCGGCTGGAAGAACTGGTGATCGTCCTTGCGCATGTAGCCCTTGCCGCCGTCGAACACTTCGGCTTCCATGCCTTCGAGCGCCTCCGCCACCTTGATCGGATCGATCGACTTGGCCTTGTCCGCCGCTGCCGCCAGCATCCGCATTTCGTTGACGGCACGCGGATAGAACACGCTCACGTCGTACTTGGCGCGGAACGCCTTCTCGAACTCCTGCGACGAGGGGTGATCGAGATTGGCGATGCCTTCCGTGATCTGGAACACCTTATGATCGAGGTTGGCCTGCTTGATCGCCGTCGGGCCGCCGGTGCCGCCGGCATAATAGGTGTACCAGTTCACCTTCAGTCCGGCATCCGCTGACGCCTTCAGCAGCAGCTCGAAATCCTGACCCCAATTTCCGGTGATGACGCTATCGGCGCCCGAGGCCTTGATCTTGGCGATGTAGGGCGAGAAATCGGTGACCTTCAACAGCGGATGCTTCTCGTCACCGACGATCTTGATGTCCGGCCGCTTGGCGGCCAGCATGGCCCTGGCGGCAGTTCGAACGGATTCTCCGAACGAGTAATCCTGATTGATCAAATAGACGTTTTTGATCGACGGCACCGTCTTCATGTAATTGGTCAGCGCCTCCATCTTGATGTCGGAGTTCGCGTCCCAGCGGAAATGCCAGAAGCTGCACTTTGCGTTGGTCAGGACCGGATCGACCGCGGCATAGTTGAAATACAGCACTTCCTTGCCGGGATTGCGCTCGTTGTGTTTGGTGACGAAGTCGGACAGCGCGCCGGCCACCGACGAGCCGTTGCCCTGGGTCAGATAGCGGACGCCGGCGTCGATCGCCTTCTGCGCCTGGATCAGGCTTTCCTGCGGATTGGTCTTGTTGTCGAGCGGGACGATCTCGACCTTCTTGCCCTGGATGCCGCCCTTGGCATTCACTTCGTCGGCAAGATACTGGAAGGTCTTGAGCCCGACTTCGCCGACGCTGGCGCCGCCACCCGATAGCGGGTCGATATAACCGATCTTGAGCGTCTCCTGCGCCATCGCCGCGCCGCCGAACATCGGCAGCGAAAGAGCGACAGCCACCATAAACCTGCGCATTTCATTCCTCCCTGGAATTTGCTTTTCTTAAGGAATTTCAGAGGGTCCGGACGCTGGAATGGCTTAGATTCCAGTGATCCAAGGCCCTTGGATGGGACAATTGCGGGCCGGGGGTTCAAAAACCCGTAAGCCCGCGTAATTACCTGCTAAAACGGCCTCCTCGCTCAATTTGCTTGAGGGATTAGGGTCATGATAGGGGTTTGCCCATCTATCTGATCATTTTCCCATGGGGCGAAGAGTCATGGGTTGATCCAGCGCAATATGTCCTGGTTTTTTTCGGCGTCGTTGAACTGCCCGTTGGGTGGTCCAGCGCTTGGTTGGAGTGAAGATGACGGTTCAGGATTCGAAACGGCGCGTTGCGCTCCTCACCGGCGTGACCGGGCAGGACGGCGCCTATCTCGCCGAATATCTGCTTGGCCTCGGCTACACCGTGCATGGCGTCAAGCGGCGGTCGTCCTCGTTCAACACCGCGCGCATCGATCATCTGTACAAGGATCCGCACGCCGGCAACGTGCCGTTCCTGCTGCATTATGGCGACATGACGGATTCGACCAACCTGATCCGGCTGATGCAGCAGATCCGGCCGACCGAGATCTATAACCTCGCCGCCCAGAGCCATGTCGGCGTCAGTTTCGAAAGCCCGGAATATACCGCCAACGCCGACGCGGTCGGCGTGCTCCGGCTGTTGGAAGCCATTCGCATTCTCGGCATGGAGAAGGAGACGCGGTTCTATCAGGCGTCCACCTCGGAACTGTATGGCCTCGTCCAGGAAGTCCCGCAGAAGGAAACCACTCCGTTCTATCCGCGCTCGCCCTACGGCGTCGCCAAGCTCTACGGTTACTGGATCACGGTGAACTACCGCGAGGCCTACGGCATGTTCGCCTCCAACGGCATCCTGTTCAACCATGAAAGCCCGATCCGGGGCGAAACCTTCGTGACCCGCAAGATCACCCGCGGCGTCGCCCGCATCGAGACCGGCCTGGAAGACACGCTCTACCTGGGAAACCTCGACGCCAAGCGCGACTGGGGCCACGCCAGGGACTACATCGAGGGCATGTACCGGATCATGCAGGCGGACGAGGCCGGCGATTACGTGCTGGCGACCGGCGAGACCCGTTCAGTGCGCGAGTTCGTCGAACTGGCCTTCGCGGAAGTCGGCCGCGGCATCGAATGGCGCGGCAAGGATGTCGATGAAACCGGCGTCGACAGGAAATCCGGCAAGACGGTCGTCCGCATCGATCCGACCTATTTCCGCCCGACCGAAGTCGATCTTCTGATCGGCGATGCGAGCAAGGCGCGGCAGAAGCTCGGCTGGGCGCCGAAGATCAGTTTTGCGCAGCTCGTCAAGGAAATGGTGGCAGGCGATCTTGCGATCGCGCGGCGTGAGGTAGCCAATGGCAAAGACCCCGTTTGACCTGAAGGGCAAGAGGGTCTTCGTCGCCGGGCATCGCGGGATGGTGGGCGGTGCGCTGATGCGAAGGCTCGCGCAGGAAGGCGTCGAACTCCTGACCGTCGGGCGCCGCGAGGTCGACCTGCGCGATCAGGCCGCGGTGTCCGCCTGGTTCGCGGCCAAGCGCCCACAGGCAGTGTTTCTGGCGGCGGCCAAGGTCGGCGGCATCGTCGCCAACAACACGCTGCGCGCCGAATTCATCTACGACAACCTGATCATTGCGACCAATGTGATCCACGCCGCGCATGTCAACGGCGCCGAGAAGCTGATGTTTCTCGGCTCGTCCTGCATCTATCCCGAAGCTCGCGCCGCAGCCGCTGCGCGAGGATTCGATGCTGACCGGGCCGCTGGAGCCCACCAACGAGCCCTATGCGATCGCCAAGATCGCCGGCATCAAGATGGTGGAAGCCTATCGCAGCCAGTACGGAAGCGACTTCATCAATGTGATGCCGACCAATCTGTACGGGCCGGGCGACAATTATCATCCGGAATACAGTCACGTCGTCGCCGCGCTGATCCGGAGGTTTCACGAAGCGAAGGTTACGGGCGTATCCGACGCGGTGGTTTGGGGCACCGGCACGCCGCGGCGGGAATTCCTCTATGTCGACGACATGGCCGACGCCTGCGTCCATCTGATGAAAACCTATTCTAGCGACGAACTGGTCAATATCGGCACCGGCGAGGACATCACGATCGCCGAATTCGCGCGCGTGGTCGCCAGGACGGTCGGATACACTGGCACGATCAGCTTCGATCCCTCGCGGCCCGACGGCACGCCGCGCAAACTGCTCGACGTCAGCCGGCTCGCCAAGCTCGGCTGGCGTTCGCGCACCTCGCTCGAGAATGGCATGCAACTGGCCTACCGGGCCTATCTCGACGAGTCGAAGCA
>CAVRIQ010000018.1:0-8964 GCA_963721275.1 uncultured Alphaproteobacteria bacterium
TTTCTGCTCCACCAGCAGGATGGCGACGCCGCGGCGGGCGATTTCGGCGATGAGATCGCCGACCTGCTGCACGATCAGCGGCGCCAGGCCCTCGGTGGGCTCGTCGATCATGATCAGTTCGGGATCGCCCATCAGGGTGCGGCAGATCGTCAGCATCTGCTTCTCGCCGCCGGACAACACGCCGGCCGCGGTGTCGGCGCGGGCGGCGAGGTTGGGAAACATCGCCAGCATGTCTTCCAGCCGCCACTTGCCGGCGCGCCTGGTATCCTTGATGCCGAGCATCAGGTTTTGCCGGACCGTGAGGCTGGGAAAGATGTCGCGATGCTCCGGAACGTAGCCCAGCCCCAGATGGGCGATCCGGTAGCTCGGCAATCCCGCGATGTCGATGCCCTTGAACTTGATGGAGCCCTGCGGCGGCACCTCGCCCATGATCGCCTTGACCGTGGTGGAGCGGCCGACCCCGTTGCGTCCGAGCAGGCTGACCACCTCGCCGGCGTCGATATGCATGTCGACGCCCTGCAGGATGTGGCTCTTGCCGTAATAGGCATGCAGGTCGGCGACCTCCAGCATCACGCCGCCTCCTCGCCGAGATAGGCTTCCCGGACTTTGGGATCGCCGCGAATTTCCTCGGGCGTGCCGGAGGCGATGATCTGGCCGTACACCAGCACCGAAATCCGGTCGGCGAGGCCGAACACCACGCTCATGTCGTGTTCGACGATCAGAAGCGTGCGACCTTCGGTGAGGCGGCGGATCAAGGCGACCGCGCGCTCGGTTTCGGCGCGGCTCATGCCCGCGGTCGGCTCGTCCAGCAGGATGACGTCGGCGCCGCCGGCAACCGTGATGCCGATCTCCAGCGCGCGCTGCTCGGCATAGGTCAGAAGCCCGGCCGGCACGTCGCGCCGGGCGGTCAGGTTGATGTCGGCGAGAATCTGCGCGGTACGGTCGCGCACTTCAGGCAGGTTGTCGATATTCCTCCAGAACGCGTAGCGCTGGCCGGTCGACCACAGCACGGCGCAGCGCAGGTTTTCCCATACGGTCATGTTGGTGAAGACGTTCGTGATCTGGAACGAACGCGACAGACCGCGCCGATTGATCGCGAATGGACTTATCCCCGAGATCAAATCGCCATTCAGCCGGATCTCACCGGAAGTCGGCGTGATATAGCCGCTGATCAGGTTAAAGGTTGTAGATTTGCCGGCGCCGTTGGGGCCGATGATGGCGTGGCGCTCGCACCGCGCGACGCTCAGGTCGAGATCGCGGATGATGCTCACATTGCCGAAGCGCTTTTCGACCGAGCGAATTTCGATGGCTGCCGTCACGCCAGGCACCCCCGGTCACGAGCTAGAGTGGTGGCACGGTCCCAGGCTGCGGCGACCACCCGCCAGGTCATACGGGCGACGAAGAAGCCGCCAATAACCAATACGGCCGCGACGCCCCACGTCAGCGGGGAAGTCGAGTTAAAGGGCACGCCAAAGAGATTGATGACCTTGCCCTCGCCCTCGCTGTCGGTGTAGTGCGCGACCGTTTCGATTGCGAGGACAACGCCGTAGGCCAGCGCCAGCGTCGGTATCAGTGACAGCAGATAGGACGGGATCATCATTCCGAGCGTCCCGGCGCGGATCAACGGCCGGTGCATCATCACAAGACCGGCGATGCCGGCCGGCGCGAACATCACGATGCCAATGAAGATGATGCCGAAATAAAGCTGCCATACGGTGGTCACGTTGGTCAGCCCCAGTTGCAGGTAGGTAACGAGAATGGCACCCAGGATTGGGCCGAAGAAGTGCGCGGTGCCGCCGATGAAGGTCGCGAACAGTACCATGCCCGACTGCGCCGCGCCGAGATAGGCGGAATTCGCGATCTCAAAATTGATTGCGGTGAGCCCGCCGGCGATGCCGGCGAAGAAACCGGCGAAGCAATAGGCGAAATAACGGACGGCGTGAGGATCGTATCCAATGAACTCGACGCGTTCCGGATTGTCGCGTACAGCGTTGCAAATTCGCCCGAGCGGCGTACGCGTAAGCGCGTACATCGCGATCGCCGAGATCATCAACCAGAATGAGATCAGATAATAGATTTGGATTTGCGGCCCGAAACTCCAGCCGAACATATGTGGCAGGGTCGTGCGGTCGGTGGTAATGCCGGATTCTCCACCGAACACACTGCGCAGGATCAGTGAGGACGAGGCAACCAGTTCGCCGATACCAAGCGAAATCATCGCGAACACCGTGCCGGCGCGTTTGGTCATCACCCAACCGATCACGACAGCGAAGCCAAGTCCGCCGAGACCGCCAAACAGCGGAATGAAGGGGAGCGGGATCGGCCATTCGTGCGCGACGACCGCATTCATCGTGTGAATCGCGAGGAACCCGCCGAGACCGTAGTAAACGGCGTGGCCGAACGACAGCAGGCCAGTCTGGCCCAGCAGAATGTTGTAGGACAGGGCGAAGACGATCGATATTCCGATCAGACTGAATGTCGTGAGCGAGCCGCCCGAGGAGAATATCAGGGGCAATACAATGAGCGCAATCGCGGCGATCACCCAGATGCCATAGAAGCGCAGGTTTTGGCCGCGGGTGGTTGGCCGGGTGTGCGGCGCGGAAATCGTGGCACCGATCATGTCTCGCGCGTCCCCATAAGGCCCATGGGGCGAACAATCAAGATCAACACCAGCAGCACATAGGGCAGAATTGGCGCGATCTGAGCGATCGTGACATTCCAGATGTCGGTGAGCACTGATGGACCGAGACTTGGATCGAGCGGCCCGAACGCACTGGCGAACGAGCCGTTCAGCGCAACCCCAAAGGTCTGGACCAGTCCGATGACGAGTGAGGCGATGAACGCGCCGGGCAGCGATCCGAGGCCACCGAACACGATGACGACAAACAGAATCGGGCCGAGCAGCCCGGCCATGTCGGATTGTGTCACCAGCGCGGGACCAGCGATGACGCCGGCAACCCCTGCGAGCGCCGTGCCGACGCCGAACACCAGCATGAACACCCGTCCGACATTGTGACCAAGATGGCCGACCATGTTTGGATGCGTCAACGCCGCCTGCACAATGAGGCCGACACGAGTCCGTTTGAGCGTAATCAGCAGCGCGACGAAGATCGACACCGACACCGCCAACATGAAGATTTTGTAAGCGGGATAGTTGGTGGAGAACAAAGTGAAGGCAGGAAAGTCGAGAATCGCCGGCACCCGAAAGTCGACCGGGCTCTTGCCCCAGATCATCGACACGATTTCTTCGATCGCAAAGGCCAGACCGAATGTCAGCAACAATTCGGCCACATGACCGTGTTTGTGGGTGTTGCGCAGACCGTAACGCTCGACCGCCATCCCGACCGCGCCCACAAGCAGCGGCGCGAGCACCAGGGCCGGCCAGAATCCGATCCATCGTGTGAGCTGGTAGCCGAAAAAAGCTCCCAGCATGTAAAAACTGGCATGCGCGAAGTTGAGCACCCCCATCATGCTGAAGATGACGGTCAGACCGCTCGACAGCAAGAACAGCAGCATCCCGAACAAGACGCCGTTCAGGGTTGAAATCACGATCAATTCAAGCACGATGCACTCGCTGGTTTCCCCGAGCAGATTAGTTGCGAGCAACGATTCGAAGAAGGGGCCCAATCGATCCCGATATGGAGGCGGCGGCTCGAGGCGACCGCCCCCGCTTTTCGAAACGGGGGCGGGCGCGCTTGCTGGTTACGGCCGCTTCATCTGGCACGTTGTCGGCAGCATGGTCTGCGGGGTGTCGATCTTCGACACCAGGTGCCAGCCCCAGCCGGTCTTTTCTTCATCGAACGGCTCTTTGGCAGTAAGGTTGCCGAACGAGGAAATGTAGATCGCCTGGAAGAACTGATGATCTTCCTTGCGCATGAAACCTTCGCCACCGTCGAGCACGTCGAACTTCATGCCTTCAAGCGCCGATGCGACCTTCACCGGGTCGAGCGACTTGGCCTTTTCGGCTGCAAGCTTGAACATCCGCATTTCGTTGACCGCTCGCGGATACCAAAGTGACATACCGACCTTCGCCCGGAATGCCTTTTCGAAGTCCACCGCCGGCTGATAGCCGGCATTGGGGATACCTTCGGTGATCTGGAACACTTGATGATCCAGGTTGGCCTGCTTGATCGCGGTGGGGCCGCCGGCGCCACCGGCATAGTAGGTATACCAGTTGACCTTGAGCCCGGCGTCCGCGGCCGCCTTGAGCAGAAGCGCGATATCCTGGCCCCAGTTTCCGGTCACCACGCTATCGGCACCGGAGGCCTTGATCTTGGCGATGTAAGGCGAGAAGTCCGTAACCTTGAGAAGCGGGTGCAGTTCGTCGCCAACGATCTGGACGTCGGGCCGCTTCGCCGCGAGCATCTTGCGTGCCTCGGCGCGAACCGACTGACCAAACGAATAGTCCTGATTGATCAAGTACACCTTCTTGATCGACGGAATCCCCTTCATATAGTTGGTCAGCGCTTCCATCTTGACGTCCGAGTTGGCGTCCCAGCGGAAGTGCCAGAAGCTGCACTTCTCGTTGGTCAAACTAGGATCGACCGCGGCATAGTTGAAGTAGAGCAGTTCCTTGCCGGGGTTGCGCGTATTGTTTTTGGCAACGAAATCGTCCAGCGCCGCAGCGACTGCCGAACCGTTGCCCTGGGTAATATAGTGAATACCGGCATCGATCGCCTTCTGTGCCTGGATCAGGCTTTCCTGCGGATTGACCTTGTTATCGAACGGGACGATTTCGACTTTGTGACCGAGAATACCGCCCTTGGCGTTGAGCTCATCTGCGAGGTACTGAAAGGTCTTCAGCCCGCCTTCACCGATGCTGGCGCCACCGCCCGATAGCGGGTCGATATATCCGATCTTGACGGTGTCCTCAGCCGCCGCCGACATGGCGGTCACGCCGAGCACGGACAGCGCGACCACTGTCATGGCAAGTGTCTTCCTCATGGATCTCCTCCTCGTTGGACCTAACCGTCCCCTTGAAACGGGAAACCATTTCCCGAATGACGACGATGGCCGCCTACGCCCAGATTATTCACAGGCGTTTTTTCGTTGGAAAAACTTTGACGACAGATTGTGAGATGTTTCCCCTTTGAATGATTACGCGTCGATGTCAGTTGCAATCGACTGCGATTGGATGTCAGTTGCAATCGACTGCGATTGAAAGTCCCATCGATTTGGTAGCTACCTTGGCGCGTCCCTGCTGCCGCGTTTGTCTCCAGACCACGCTCCGCGCTCGTTCCGTCCGGGTCGTTCGCCGGCATCGGGATGCCCGGCTGGCCAACACCAGCCCACGACACCGTCCCAATTTTCGACCGGAGCCTGTGAAGGCTGCGACGCGATCCGGAGCTCCGTTCGCGCTTGAACGGATTATTGGCTCACTAGTGAGTGAATATCATATTCACAAGATATCCTCGCCGGCAAGACCTTTTCGCCCATTTCGCTGTTCGGCTTTTATG
The DNA here is from genome assembly GCA_963721275.1 of uncultured Alphaproteobacteria bacterium. Lineage (GTDB taxonomy): Bacteria > Pseudomonadota > Alphaproteobacteria > Rhizobiales > Xanthobacteraceae > Bradyrhizobium. The sequence goes on from CAVRIQ010000018.1 coordinate 5,457, forward strand.
CGCTCGCAGAGGGCCAGAAATCCTGCCGCCATAAAAGTCGCCATGCGCTCCTTAACGGCGGCGTAGTCATTGGACTTGCACAAGCCAGCTGAAAGCTTGTCGATACGCCCGGTTTGCGCGAGCGTGAGCATCAATGCACCAGTTACAAAGTGGTACCCCCAAAAAATGTCCTCTTCCGCGCAATCCGGAAGAGCCTTCTTGAGGAGAGCTATCAGGCGCAGAACCACAGGATCGAAATGCTGGTCCATCATTTCGGCGCCCCATTCGGGTGTGTTCGCCACCTGTGCACCCAACGCACCATAGTTCCTCCAACCTTCGCCTCCCTCGATGTAAAGATCGAGGTCACTGTCCAAGAACACGCGCAGGGCACCTTCGACCGAGGGCTTTCCCCCCGTCGCCAAGTCATACTCATCGAGCAACCTCATGCGTCGCTCGCTCGTTATCACTGCGCGTCGTGCGAAGACCGCGTCGAACAACTGCTTCTTGTCTTCGAAATAATAGTTAATCAGCGTATGATGCACGCCGATGCGTTTTGCGACGTCCTTTAACGTAACCCCGTAAAATCCGTTTTTGGAAAAGAGAAGTTCAGCGGTATCAAGTATCTGCTCAATCATATCTGCTCGCCGCTCAGCTTTGGCTGAGCTGTGACGCCGGATCGATTTTTCGTCGGACAAGCTGAGGTCCTTCCCTGTTTCTCGCATGCTGAGCCCGGCAACCACGAGCTTCTGGATCAAAGGCGACCTTAATACGATCACAGCGCTGGTCGATCTAGGGTTCAGACTCAATTAGTCCAATAGTCTACGATGGCGGCGAGGAGGACGGCAGCCAGGAAATTCCCGGCGAGTTTGTCGTAACGAGTTGCGACACGCCAGAAATCCTCGGGCCGGCAGAAGCGACGCTGGATACATTGCGCCCTTTACAGCTGCGTTTGCCAACGCTGCGGAAACTGGACCGCGTAAGTTTCGGAATGCTGTCCTTCAGGCAGCCGAGGACATCATCGAGCGGAAGCAGTGTCCGCTGGTGATACTCGACAAGCATCGCCTCCTCGAGCGGCGTGAGCACCTTGCTCTTGGGATCGCGAGGCCCCATGGGAGCACCCGATGTGGTCGCCCGGGACCTCGACCTGGCAACGGTCGTTCGGCTCAAGCCGTAACGGCGGGAAGGGTTACCGGTCGTCCTTTTTCGACGCTTGGAACTCGGTTCGAACTCGCGGCGTTGTGCGGGCACTGCCGTGAAGCATGTCTGCCATAGCGCTTCCTCCGACTCTCGTGTCAGGATAGCGCCACGACTTTGGTTCGAAAGCCGCAAGCCCGCTGCCCTCCGGCCGAGGCGACGCGCCAGCCAAATTTGCTTGAGGAAATAGGGTCATGGTAGGGGTTTGGGCCGCCGGGCCCTAGGTTCACGGGGTCATGTGTCGCGGGCTGGTCCAGCCCGATGTCTATGGGTTTTCCGGCGTTGAACTGCCTATCGGCAGTCCCGGCGCCCTGTTGGAGTGAAGATGACGGTTCAGGATTCGAAACGGCGCGTTGCGCTCCTCACCGGGGTGACCGGGCAGGACGGCGCCTATCTCGCCGAATATCTGCTTGGCCTCGGCTACACCGTGCATGGCGTCAAGCGGCGGTCGTCCTCGTTCAACACCGCGCGCATCGATCATCTGTACAAGGATCCGCACGCCGGCAACGTGCCGTTCCTGCTGCACTATGGCGACATGACGGATTCGACCAATTTGATCCGGCTGATGCAGCAGATCCGGCCGACCGAGATCTATAACCTCGCCGCCCAGAGCCATGTCGGCGTCAGTTTCGAAAGCCCGGAATATACCGCCAACGCCGACGCGGTCGGCGTGCTCCGGCTGCTGGAAGCCATTCGCATTCTCGGCATGGAGAAGGAGACGCGGTTTTATCAGGCCTCCACCTCGGAACTGTACGGCCTGGTCCAGGAAGTCCCGCAGAAGGAAACCACGCCGTTCTATCCGCGCTCGCCCTACGGCGTCGCCAAGCTCTATGGTTACTGGATCACGGTGAACTACCGCGAGGCCTACGGCATGTTCGCCTCCAACGGCATCCTGTTCAACCATGAAAGCCCGATCCGGGGCGAAACCTTCGTGACCCGCAAGATCACCCGCGGCGTCGCCCGCATCGAGACCGGCCTCGAAGACACGCTCTATCTGGGCAACCTCGACGCCAAGCGCGACTGGGGCCACGCCCGGGACTACATCGAGGGCATGTACCGGATCATGCAGGCGGACGAGGCCGGCGATTACGTGCTGGCGACCGGCGAGACCCGTTCGGTGCGCGAGTTCGTCGAACTGGCGTTCGCGGAAGTCGGCCGCGGTATCGAATGGCGCGGCAAGGATGTCGATGAAACCGGCGTCGACAGCAAATCCGGCAAGACGGTGGTCCGCATCGATCCGACCTATTTCCGCCCGACCGAAGTCGATCTTCTGATCGGCGATGCCAGCAAGGCGCGGCAGAAGCTCGGCTGGGCGCCGAAGATCAGTTTTGCGCAGCTCGTCAAGGAAATGGTGGCAGGCGATCTTGCGATCGCGCGGCGTGAGGTGGCCAATGGCAAAGACCCCGTTTGACCTGAAGGGCAAGACGGTCTTCGTCGCCGGGCATCGCGGGATGGTCGGCGGCGCGCTGGTGCGAAGGCTCGCGCAGGAAGGCGTCGAACTCCTCACGGTCGGGCGCCGCGAGGTCGACCTGCGCGATCAGGCCGCGGTGTCGGCCTGGTTCGCGGCAAAGCGCCCGCAGGCGGTGTTTCTGGCGGCGGCCAAGGTCGGCGGCATCGTCGCCAACAACACGCTGCGCGCCGAATTCATCTACGACAATTTGATCATCGCGGCCAACGTGATCCACGCCGCCCATGTCAACGGCGCCGAGAAGCTGATGTTTCTCGGCTCGTCCTGCATCTATCCGAAACTCGCAGCCCAGCCGCTGCGCGAGGATTCGATGCTGACCGGGCCGCTGGAGCCGACCAACGAGCCCTATGCGATCGCCAAGATCGCCGGCATCAAGATGGTCGAGGCGTATCGCAGCCAGTACGGAAGCGACTTCATCAACGTGATGCCGACCAATCTGTACGGGCCGGGCGACAATTATCATCCGGAATACAGTCACGTCGTCGCCGCGCTGATCCGCCGGTTCCACGAAGCGAAGCTGTCCGCCATCAAGGACGTGGTGGTGTGGGGCACCGGCACGCCGCGGCGCGAATTCCTCTATGTCGACGATCTCGCCGACGCCTGCGTCCATCTGATGAAGACCTATTCCAGCGAGGAACTGGTCAATATCGGCACCGGCGAGGACATCACGATCGCCGAGTTCGCCCGCGTGGTGGCGAAAACCGTCGGCTATACCGGCACGCTCAGTTTCGATCCCTCGCGGCCCGACGGCACGCCGCGCAAACTGCTCGACGTCAGCCGGCTCGCGAAACTTGGATGGCGTTCGCGCACCTCGCTCGAGGACGGCATGCGGCTGGCGTACCGGGCCTATCTCGACGAGTTGAAGCA
>CAVRIQ010000019.1:0-25089 GCA_963721275.1 uncultured Alphaproteobacteria bacterium
CGTTTACACCGAGAGGGTCGGCGGTTCGAATCCGTCGCCGCCTACCAGCCTTCGCTCTTTCCGAGCTTCGGCTCGGCAAGCCGCAAGCGCGAGAAGCGATGGCTGTCGCGCCGAAGTTGCGAAGCGACGAAGGCGGAGCAACAAAGAGTTTCGAAACATGGACACACCTGTCGGCCACGACCTGAACGCGGACCAGATTGCGTATTGGAACGGACCGGGCGGCCAGCGCTGGGCCGACCGCCAGCAATCGCAGGACATCCTGCTGGCGCCGGTCGCCGACCTCCTGATCGACCGCGCGAGGCCCGCGGCCGGCGAACGGATCGTCGATGTCGGTTGCGGCAGCGGGGCCATATCCATTGCGCTGGCGCAGAAGGTCGGCCCGGCCGGGCATGTACTGGGCATCGACATTTCCGGACCGATGCTGGCCCGCGCACGCCAGGTCGCCCCAGTTGGCCTGCCGGTCGAATTCGTGCTGGCGGATGCGACCGTGTATCCGTTCGCCCCGGCAAGCCTCGATCTTCTGGTCTCCCGCTTCGGGGTGATGTTCTTCGCCGAGCCTGCGATCTCCTTCGCCAATCTGCGCCGGGGACTGAAGCCGTCGGGCCGGCTGGCCTTCGCCTGCTGGCGCGAACCGCGCCAAAATCCGTTTTTCATGGCGCCGCTGCAGGCCGTGTACAAGCACGTCCCCAAGCTGCCGCAGCAGGGGCCCGAAGATCCCGGTCCGTTCGCTTTCGCCTCCGAGGCACGCGTGCAGCGAGTCCTGGGCGAGGCGGGCTTCACCGCCATCGCCATGGAGCCGTGCAATCTCTCGCTCGATATCGCGATCGGGCGCGGCCTCGATACCGCGGTCAAAAGCGCGCTGGAGATCGGACCGGCCGCCCGCGCGCTTGCCGAGCAGCCGCCGGAGGTGGTCGCCGCCGCCACCGTTTCGATGCGCGAGGCGCTGACGCCTTATCTAAGGGGGCAATCGGTGCCGCTTCCCGCCGCGGTCTGGATCGTGACCGCGCGCGCCGGCTGACTAAGCACCGCTATATCCTGTGTTTTTGGCTGGTGTGCGGCCCATTCCCTACGGTGCATGGGGTTGTTTTGGCAGTTTTATGTCCGGGCCCCCGCCGAAGAGCCTAACTTTTTTGTTTGAGCATGATCTTTTCGGAAAACCGGTTCCCACTTTTCCGGATCATGCTCTAAGCCCGCTCTTCCCAGATCATGGCGAGATGGACGATGGTCTGCACGGCCTTCTCCATGTCCTGAACACTCACCCATTCCAGCCGCGAATGGAACGCGTGCTCGCCGGCGAAGATATTGGGGCAGGGCAGCCCCATGAACGACAGCCGCGAGCCGTCGGTGCCGCCGCGGATCGAGGTCTTCACCGGCTTCAGCCCGGCGCGGCGGATCGCCTCCATCGCATGGTCGACGATCTCGGGGTGACGGTCGATCACCTGCTTCATGTTGCGGTATTGCGGCTTGATCTCCAGCCGGTAGCTCGAGCGCGGAAAGCCCTTCATCACGTCCCTGACGATGTTTTCCAGCAGCGCTTCTTTTTCTTTCAAACCTTCGTCGGTGAAGTCGCGCACGATGAAACTGAGCGTGGCTTTCTCCAGCGCGCCGGAGATGCCGATCGGATGCAGGAAGCCTTCCTTGCCCTCGGTGGTTTCCGGCGAGCAGGTATTTTTCGGCAGCCGGTCGACGATGGCGGAGGCGATCTTGATGGCGTGCTCCATCTTGCCCTTGGCGAAGCCGGGATGGACGCTGACGCCTTCGATGGTGATGGTGGCGCCATCGGCGGAAAACGTCTCGTCCTCGATATTGCCGGCGGTTTCGCCGTCGATCGTGTAGGCAAAATCGGCCGCGAGCTTCTTCAGGTCGGCCTTGTCCACGCCGCGGCCGATCTCTTCGTCGGGCGTGAACAGGATCTTGATGGCGCCGTGCCTGATGTGCGGATTTTGAATCAGGAAATGCGCCGCGTCCATGATCTCGGCGAGGCCGGCCTTGTTGTCGGCCCCCAACAGCGTGGTGCCGTCCGAGGTGACGATGTCGCTGCCGATCTGGTCCTTGAGCGCGGGATGTTCGGCGGCGCGGATGATCTGCGTCGTGTCGCCAGGCAGCACGAGGTCGCCGCCGCGATAATTCCGCACGATCTGCGGCTTGACGTCCTTGCCGGTGCAGTCGGGCGAGGTGTCCATATGCGAGCAGAAGCAGATCACCGGGACCTGCTTGTCGGTATTGGCCGGAATGGTCGCGTAGACGTAGCCGTGGTCGTCGAGATGGGCGTCGCGCAGGCCCATCGCCTGCAACTCGGCGGCGAGCAGGCGGCCGAGATTCTTCTGTTTTTCGGTGGAGGGACAGGTCGGGGAGGCGGGATCCGACTGGGTGTCGATCACCACGTAGCGCAGAAAGCGCTCGGTCACGGTGTGGGTAAAGGCGAGGGACGTGGCCAACATGATATCCGCAGCAAGATGGGAAACGGGAGGGCTCTATAACAGAAAAGCGCCATCCCGGGGGCCGCGTCGCGAGCCGGAATGACGCTTGAAAGTCGGATCGGAAAGGGCGTCTTTAAACGGCTTCCTTGAGTTCCTTGGCCGCGCGGAAGGCAACCTTCTTGCTGGCCTTGATGTGGATCGCTTCGCCGGTGGCGGGGTTGCGTCCCATGCGGGCGGCGCGCTTGCGTACCTGAAGGATGCCGAGGCCGACGATGCGGATGCGCTCGCCCTTCTTCAGGTGCTTGGTGATCCGGGTAACCAGATCGTTGAGAATCGCTTCTGCCTGCTTCTTCGACAGTTCCTGGTCTTCGGCGATTGCCGCTGCGAGATGCTTGAGCGTGACGGTGGTCGGGGTCGCTGCCTTCTTCGCCATAATTGGCCCTCCTCGTTTGTTTGATGGCTTAGGAACCTAAGACGTAGCAGGCCTTAAACGATTCGGGGTGCGGCTGCCTATGATGTTTTGCCTGTAAACAGCCCATTATTTGCATCGACATTCAAAAAAGGCCCGACAAATGGGAGGATTCGCAACGACCTTGACTAAACAGAGGCACGCCTTTAAGCCCTCATTCCTGCGCGGATCGGTCAGAGATTACGGCATCCGCGGGAGTAGCTCAGTTGGTTAGAGCGCCGCCCTGTCACGGCGGAGGCCGCGGGTTCGAGTCCCGTCTCTCGCGCCAGTCGTTTCAAGCACTTAGCCATCATTTTTCCCCGCGATTCGACGCCTACGTCTGCCCTTCGTTGTTCAAACTCCCGTATCACCACCCGGTCGCGCCCGCAGCCGCATTGCCGGACGCCAGGGCAGGCAGAGCCATGAAATATTTTCCGGACGAGCGGGCCGGCGGCCTTTGGTCGAGATATGCGGTTGCGGCTCTTCCGCTCGTCTATCTGATCGTGGCGCTCGTCTATTCGGCCTATTCCGCGCCCTGGGGCCGGCAGGTGGATCCCGAATCGGCTTATGCGATGAACGGCCTCGCCTGGGCGGCAGGCTATCCCATGATGAAGAACGACCATCCGGGCACGACCACGATCCTGCTGGTCGGGATCATCATCAAGCTGTGGACGTTTTTCACGGGCCGTTCCGACGTCATCGAGTTCGGGCTGAAAAACTATGACGCGATCATCTACGCCTCGCGCGCGGCCGAGGCATTGATCCTTTCCGGCGTGTTGCTGGCTTCCGGGATCATCGTCCGCAACGCGACGAGGAGCACGCTCGCGGCGATGCTGTTTCAGGTGGCGCCGTTCGTCCACCCCGAGGCGCTGCATTTCGAAGTCATACTGATTCCGGAAAGCCTGATGGTGTCCTGCGCGATCTTCGGCATGGCGCTGGTGGTCAAGGCTGCACTGGACGAAAGGCCGCCAGGCGTGGCTCTCGGCATCGCACAGGGAGTGAGCTTCGCGCTCGGCCTGTCGTCCAAATACCTGCATTTGCCGCTGGCCATTTTGGGCGTGTCCCTGCTCAGAAGCCCGCGGGCGTTCGCAGCCGCCTTCCTGGCCGGCATTATTGCGATTCTTCTTGTTCAACCGGGTGCTCAACCCGCTGGTTTTTACCGGCGGTTTCCACTGGCTGGTCAGTCTGGCGACCCACAAGGGCGTCTACGGCGAGGGCGAACCGGGCTTTATCGATTTCAACCTGTTCTGGCCGAACATGGCGTGAAATCATCTCGGCCGCACCGCTTGTCTTTGCCGTGTTCACGGCCGGCGCGCTCGCTGCGCTGGTGCGGATGCTGACCAGCCGGCGCTACCTCGATCCCGTCAGCCTGACGCTGCTCGCGTCCTTCCTCGCCTTTGCGGCGCAACTCGTGGCCACGTCGAAACATTTCGCGCTTCACTACATGATGGCTTCATGGGTGCTGAGCGGCGGCGTCCTCGTCCTGACCGTTATCGAAACGCGACGATTATTCCCGGCGGTCTCGCCGCGCGCGATCGTCGGCGCGGCAGCGTTGATTTGCGCCGTGCTGATCTCGACAACGCTGTTTCAGATCAGGCGCGAGGCCCTCGAATGGGTGGCTCTCAACGATGCCGGGGCAAAGCTGTCCAAGGCCGTCGTGACGGCCGGTCCTTCATGCGCCAACGTTTCCGGCATGTTCGTGCGGGCGCCGGAGAACGAACTCAATCACGGCGCGGACATGACCCTCGGCGTCCCCGAGATGGTGGACAGGTTCTCCGCGGCCTACGAGCGCGCGTTCAAGGTGCCACTGCTCGACCACAGCTTCTACCGCCATCTGCTGCTCCGGGATTTTCAGCCCTACAGCTACGCGCGGCTGGCGGCGGAATATCCGTGCATCGTGGTGCGGACCTCCCAGGCGCTGAACGCGACCACCTCGAGCGGCCTGCTCGAGTTGAACCCGGATCAGTGCATGGTGGACGGCATCCACGTCTACACGCTGGGCATCGCCTGCGAGAAAATCCGGCGCGCGGCCGAACAGGAATGAAACGACATATTTTAGTTGAATCAGTCGCTTGTCGGCAGTTCTGTCCGTGGAAACTCAAGCGAAAAACAAAAGGCCGCCCGGAGGCGGCCCGTCCTTCATAGTCGCAATAGGCCGGACCTGGCCTAGCGGACGACCATTGTATCCGAGCTGGTCACCGCGATCGGCTTCCCGGCTTTGATGACATGAGCGGTCTGGGTGTAGTCCGCGTTGGTGCGGGCCGAGATACCCAAACCGGCCACCACGATGCCAGCCACGAGCGCGACAACCACGATTTTCAGGTGGGTACTGCGGTCCGCCGAGTGAAGTGAGTGGTTCATGTGAGCCTCCAGGCGGGGCTTCGCCCGCTTTGTTGGCCGTAGAAATACCCCCCGTTTGTTTCAGGGTGGTTTCGTGGGTTCCCGAAAATGGTTTCGTCGACGGGGCAGGGAGCTGGCGGCTTTTCGCTCCGAAAACCTGCGGCGCCGAGGCCCGGGCGCTGTTGGAGAAGTATACGGGGGCCGCTGACCTGACGGTCAGTTCGCCCGCTTGATGTCGGCGCGGATCGACGCCGCCGCCCAGACGAACAACAGCGCGCCCAGCGTGGTCGTGACCGCGGCCGACAGCAGCGAATAGCGCACCGCGTCGGCACCGTAATCATTCTTCAGCGCCGACCCGGAACGAGGTCGCCGCCAGCGCTGCGACCATGGTCGTGACCATGGTTTCCCCCTGAAGATTTTCTTATTGGCGAGGCTCGGTTGCTTACGCCTCGCGAATGAAATTCCCGGCCTCGAATTCGACCGGCGGCGCGTCGGAATCGAACGAGACGCCGATGGGATCGCGCCCGGCGGCCAGCGCCTCGAGCTGATCGCCCAGCATCCGCCGGATCATCAGGATGCCGCGGTCGCTCTGGCCGAAATGCTCCTCCGAATGCAGCGTCACGGCTCCCTGGCCGACCTGCGCCTCGTAGTCGCCGGGGAATTGCTGGTGCTCCGCTTCGGTCATGTCCCACCAGAACTTGCCGTTGAACTTCGAGCGCATCCGCCCGATGTCGCCCGACGTCCTGACGCGGCCGGCGACGTAGATGCGGAACGAGGTGTCGTCGATCGGCAGCGTCCAGCCGATCGATTCGACGCGGGCGAATTGCGCGACCCTGGGATTGGGCACCACCCGCAGCGTCGGCAGCGCGGCTTCGGTCACGCGGTAGAAGATCTTGCCGTCGTCCTGGCTGCGGATCGAGCGCACGGTGACGCCGCGCGGCGACATCTCGAACTTCACCTCCGGCATCGAGGCCATCATGTTGGTGAACTGCGGGCCGCTGAAGGAACCGTGCAGCACGGGGACGTGGTAGGGATCGACCACGTTCTCAAAATGCTGCAGCCAGTTGCAGGGAATGACGGCGGGTCCGCCGCCGCCGATCGAGCTGTCGTCGGCCTCGACGAATTCGCCGTCGTCCATCTTTTCCAGGCATTCGTAACGCGGCAGAACCGGCTTCGTCTCCGCCGGTCCCATATAGGCGAAGATCAGCCCGTAGCGCTCCTGAACAGGGTACCAGGGCTGGCGCACCTTGTCCCTGAACGGGCCGCCGTCGGGCTCGCAGGGTTGCTCCAGGCAACGGCCCTCGGTGTCGAATTTCCAGCCGTGATAGCAGCAGCGGATGCCGTCTTCCTCGACCTTGCCATAGTAGAGCGTGGTGCCGCGGTGGCAGCAGCGGGCGTGCAGCAGGCCGGCGCGGCCGTGCCGGTCGCGGAACAGGATCAGGTCCTCGCCCAGCGCGCGGACCTTTCGAGGAACGTCGGCGGCGTCGGCCGCAAGGCCAATCGGGTGCCAGTAGCGCCGCAGCAGTTCCCCCATTGGCGTGCCGCGGCCGACCTCGGTCAATTCCGTCCGGGTGGCGCGCGGCCTCATCGCATAGGCGGTGCCGAGATCGCGATCCCGCTGGGTGATGTTCATCGCCGCTTCCTCCATGCCGGCTTTACCGCCGTGCTTTTTTGACAATGAGACCTTTTCGCAAAGTGAACGGTAGATCGATGACAATGTCAACGGTTTCGGCGACCTTGGCATTTCGGGGTTTTGTTGGCACACCTCGCCCATGAAGCAGAAGTCGAAGAGGGCGGTCCTGCCGGCGAACCCCGCCAAGGACGATCAGCTTGCGCCGATCACGGCGATGATGTCGTCGCGGTTGATGGTGCTCGCCAATCTTCTGAAGCGCGGCGCCATCCTGCGCTACAAGCGTCTGGCCGGGCTTTCCTCGGTGGAGTTCGGGCTGGTGGCCTCGCTGGGGCGCCGGCCGCCGATGAGCGTGGCCAGCCTCGCGGACGCCGTAGGCATGGACAAGGGGCAAATCAGCCGGGCGCTGGCCGGGCTGGTGTCGCGCAAGCTGGTTTCGAGAGCGGTCAACCCACGGGATAACCGGGAAGTGCTGGTCTGCCTGACCCGGTCCGGCCTGATCGCCCATGAGACAATTGTGGCGGGGGCGCTGGAGCGCAACCAGCGTTTGCTGGAACGGCTGAGCAAGGACGAAGCGGCCATGCTGCTGGGGCATATCGATCGCCTGACGGACACCGCCGCAAAAATGCTCGAAGCCGAAAAAGACTTGAGCTGACAGCAACCCCACAGCCTCTGGTCCGGGCGCCGACGGCACGGCCGGCGCGGGAATCGCGATCCCTCCGGGGCGATGTTCATCGGCTCTGGGCCGGATTCACAGCTTTGCGGCGGTCGGTTTGATTTACGTCAAGGTGAAGTTGCGGCCGATAGCAGCTTATCCGTTCCGCAGGGGCCAGCTCCGACCCGGCGTCGTGTTCCAACGTTTTCCCGCCCCATCTGGAGACCCCAGACCCCGTCAAAATAGCTTGTCTTGCGCCCCTTGTTGCGCTGCGCTAAGCCTCAGAACAATTCCAATCAACGAATCTGCGGCCGTCAGCAACCGCAGGAAAAGGCTCCGCCGATGACCGGCATCCTGCAGAATTATCTTCCACTTGTCGTGTTTATAGGCGTCGCCGCCCTGATCGGTGCGGTGCTGCTGATCGCTCCCTTCCTCGTCGCCTTCCAGCAGCCCGATCCGGAAAAGCTCTCGGCGTATGAATGCGGGTTCAACGCATTCGACGACGCCCGCATGAAATTCGACGTCAGGTTCTACCTGGTGGCCATCCTCTTCATTATCTTCGACCTTGAAGTGGCATTCCTGTTCCCGTGGGCGGTGGCGTTCGGGAAGCTCGGCGCAACCGGCTTCTGGTCGATGGTGGTTTTCCTCGCCGTCCTGACCGTCGGCTTCGCCTATGAATGGAAGAAAGGCGCGCTCGAATGGGATTGAGCCCCACCGCCACAACGCCCGGATTTGCGCCGGCGGTAGCACCCGCTGCGACCGGTATCCTCGATCCTTCCACCGGCAAGCCGGTCGGCGCCAACGACCCGTATTTCCTCGAGGTCAATCACGAACTGTCCGACAAGGGCTTCTTCATCACCACCGCCGACAACCTGATCGTCTGGGCGCGCACGGGTTCGCTGATGTGGATGACGTTCGGGCTCGCCTGCTGCGCGGTCGAGATGATGCAGGTGTCGATGCCGCGCTACGACGTCGAGCGTTTCGGCTTTGCGCCGCGGGCCTCGCCGCGGCAGTCCGACGTGATGATCGTCGCGGGCACGCTGACCAACAAGATGGCGCCGGCGCTGCGCAAGGTCTACGACCAGATGCCGGAGCCGCGCTACGTGATCTCGATGGGGTCGTGCGCCAATGGCGGCGGCTACTATCACTATTCCTACTCGGTGGTGCGCGGCTGCGACCGCATCGTGCCCGTGGACATTTACGTGCCCGGATGCCCACCGACGGCGGAAGCGCTGCTCTATGGCGTGCTGTTGCTGCAGAAGAAGATCCGGCGCACCGGAACCATCGAACGCTAAGGGTTTTGGAATGGATGACGGCAGGCTCGACGCCCTGGGGCAGACGATTGTTAGCGCGCTTCCGGGTGCCGCGACCGGTCACGCGGTCGCGTTCGGGCAGCTCACGGTGGCGGTGCAGGCCGACAAGATCGTCGATGTCGTAAAGTTTCTGCGCGACGATGCCGGCTGCCGCTTCGTCAATTTCACCGACATCACCGCGGTCGACTATCCCGGCCGCGAGAAGCGTTTCGACGTGGTCTATCATTTGCTGTCGCCGACGCTGAACGCGCGAGTCCGGCTGCGCGTCGCGGCGGATGAGACCACGCAGGTACCGTCGATCATCGAGGTGTTTCCGGGCGCCGACTGGTTCGAGCGCGAAACCTACGATCTTTACGGCGTGATCTTCACCGGTCACCCGGACATGCGGCGGCTGTTGACCGACTACGGTTTCGACGGCCATCCGCTGCGCAAGGATTTTCCGACCACGGGCTTCGTCGAGGTCCGCTACGACGACCAGGAGAAGCGGGTGCTCTACGAACCCGTTCGCCTCAATCAGGAATTCCGCAAATTCGATTTTCTCTCGCCATGGGAGGGCGCGGATTATCCGGTTCTGCCCGGCGACGAGAAGGCGGGCCCGAAAGTCTGACCATGAACGAAGCACCCGCACTGCGTAACTTCACCATCAATTTCGGGCCGCAGCATCCGGCCGCGCACGGCGTGCTGCGTCTGGTGCTGGAGCTCGACGGCGAAGTGGTCGCCCGCGTCGATCCGCATATCGGGCTGCTTCATCGCGGCACCGAAAAGCTGATCGAGACCAAGACCTATCTGCAGGCGATCCCGTATTTCGACCGGCTCGACTACGTCGCGCCGATGAACCAGGAGCACGCCTTCTGTCTCGCGGCCGAAAAGCTGCTCGGCATCGAGGTGCCGCGCCGCGGGCAGCTGATCCGGGTGCTGTACTGCGAGATCGGCCGCATCCTGTCGCATCTGCTCAACGTCACCACGCAGGCGATGGACGTCGGCGCGCTGACCCCGCCGCTGTGGGGCTTCGAAGAGCGCGAAAAGCTGATGGTGTTTTACGAGCGCGCTTCCGGCTCGCGCATGCATGCGGCCTATTTCCGCATCGGCGGCGTGCACCAGGACCTGCCGCCGAAGCTGATCGACGATATCGAGGCCTGGTGCGATCCGTTCCTGCGCGTGGTCGACGATCTGGACCGGCTCCTGACCGGCAACCGCATCTTCAAGCAGCGCAACGTCGATATCGGCGTGGTGTCGCTGAAGCAGGCCTGGGAGTGGGGCTTTTCCGGCGTGATGGTGCGCGGCTCGGGGGCGGCGTGGGATCTGCGCAAGGCGCAGCCCTACGAATGCTACGCCGAGATGGATTTCGACATTCCGATCGGCAAGAACGGCGACTGCTTCGACCGTTATCTGATCCGGATGGAAGAGATGCGTCAGTCGGTGCGCATCATGAGGCAGTGCATCACGAAGCTGCGCGCCGCCGACGGGCAGGGGCCCGTGGTGGTGGACGATCACAAGATCTCCCCGCCGCGCCGGGGCGAGATGAAGCGCTCGATGGAAGCCCTGATCCATCACTTCAAGCTCTATACCGAGGGCTTCCACGTGCCGGAAGGCGAGATCTACGCCGCGGTCGAGGCGCCCAAGGGCGAGTTCGGCGTCTTTCTGGTCTCCGACGGCAGCAACAAGCCGTACAAGTGCAAGATCCGCGCGCCGGGATTTGCGCATCTGCAGGCGATGGATTTCATCTGCAAGGGCCATCTCCTGGCCGACGTTTCCGCCATCCTCGGCTCGCTCGACATCGTGTTCGGAGAGGTCGACCGGTGATCGCACTGCCGCCTATCCAGTTTGACCGGGCTTCGGGTTCGCTCGAGGGCGCGAACCTGTGGGAGCGGACGGCGGCGCTGGCGTTGGCGGCGGGCTCGAAAATATCGTCGCACTTTTCGCATCGGGGCTACATCGGCTGCGCCAATCTGCTGCGCAAGACGCTGCCCGAGCGCAACATCGCGATCAGACTCAATCCGGATGCGACATTCGAATTTCCCTATGGCGACGGTTACTGGAGCAAGCTGCTCAATCGCTCCTATAGCTATGAAGACGAACTTGAGCTGTTGTTTCGGGATTCCATCGACGTCGACTACACGCTGCTCGATTGCGGCGCCAATTTCGGCTACTGGTCGGTGCTGGTCTCGAGCGCGCCCTACGGCTCGCACAAGGCGATCGCGATCGAGCCGTCGTCGCAGAATTTCGCCAAGCTCGCGAACAACGCTAAAATTAACGGCAACCGTTTCGAGGTGATGAAGTGCGCGATCGGAGCCGCGCGCGGAACCGCGCGGCTGTCCGGCACCAAGCACGAAGCGTTCAGCATCGCCGGCCACGCGGGCAGCGACGGCGAGGAAGTGCCGGTCGTCGCGCTCGATAATCTGCTCGACGACGGCAAGATTTCCCCCAATGGAAAATACCTCGTCAAGCTCGACGTCGAAGGCGTCGAAGTCGAGGCCATCAAGGGCGGCGCGCGGCTGTTGCGGGGCGACAGCGTATTGCTGTGCGAGGAGCACGGCAGCGACCGCAACCATACGGTGTCGCGCTATATCCTCGACCAGACCCCGCTTCAGCTCATCGTCTACGATCCCCGCTCCAATCGTCTGGAAACCGTGACCGAGCTTTCGATCCTCGACCGTATCAAGGTTTCCACTCACGTCGGCTACAACGTGTTCGGCACCGCAAGCGCCTTCTGGCAAAACCGGATCAGCGCCCTGAACGCGAACGCCGCGCGCCGCATGCAATGAGAGACTGAACGACTATGTCCGTCCGCCGCCTCGCTCCGAAGGAACTGCAGCCCGCGAACTTCACGTTCACGCCGGAAAATCTCGCCTGGGCCAAGGAACAGATCGCCAAATATCCGGAAGGCCGCCAGGCCTCCGCGGTGATCCCGATCCTGTGGCGGGTGCAGGAACAGCATGAGGGGTGGGTTTCGGAAGTGGCGATCCGCGCGGTCGCGGATCTGCTCGACATGCCCTATATCCGCGTGCTGGAGGTCGCGACCTTCTACACCATGTTCCAGCTGCAGCCGGTCGGCAAGAAGGCGCACGTCCAGGTCTGCGGCACCACGCCGTGCCGGCTGCGCGGCGCCGGCGATCTCATCGAGGTGTGCCAGAGCCGCATCCACCACGAGCCCTTCCACCTGTCCAAGGACGGCAATTTCAGCTGGGAGGAAGTTGAGTGTCTCGGCGCCTGCGTGAACGCGCCGATGGTGCTGATCTGGAAGGATACCTACGAGGACCTGACCAAGGAAAGCTTCGGCAAGGTGCTGGACGGCTTCGCCTCCGGCAATCCGCCGAAGCCGGGGCCGCAGATCGACCGCCAGTTCTCGGCTCCCGTGGGCGGGCCGACCACGCTGAAGGAAACCACATGAAGCCTGACCGCATATTGCAGGCGAAAGGCGCGGGGAGTGTCGGTGCGATGAAGAACTGGCGCTACATCGCCTTGCACACCGTCGCGGCGGCGGCATTCATTTTCCTGCTGCAGCGCTACGTGCTGCATGCCCCGCTTGAATCATGCCTGTTATGGGCGATCGTCCTCGGCGGATGCGCCGCCGGTCTCGCCTATTCGCAGTCCAACCGCTGACCTCCAAGGAAGCTTCACGTCATGCTCGATGACAAGGACCGCATCTTCAAGAACCTCTACGGCCTCCATGACTGGGGCCTCGAAGGTGCGCGCCGCCGCGGCGCCTGGGACGGCACCAAGGCGATCATCGACAAGGGACGTGACTGGATCGTCAACGAGATGAAGGCCTCTGGCCTGCGCGGCCGCGGCGGGGCGGGTTTTCCGACCGGTCTGAAATGGTCGTTCATGCCGAAGGAATCCACCGACGGCCGGCCGAGCTATCTCGTGGTCAATGCCGACGAGTCCGAGCCCGGCACCTGCAAGGACCGCGAGATCATGCGGCACGATCCGCATCTCCTGGTCGAGGGCTGCCTGCTCGCGAGCTTCGCGATGGGCGCGCATGTTTGCTACATCTATGTGCGCGGCGAATTCATCCGGGAACGCGAGCACCTGCAGGCCGCGGTCGATCAGGCCTATGCGGCGAAACTGATCGGCAAGGACAATGTCAACGGCTGGCCGTTCGACCTCTACGTGGCGCACGGCGCCGGCGCCTATATTTGCGGCGAAGAGACCGCGCTTCTGGAAAGCCTCGAAGGCAAGAAGGGCCAGCCGCGGCTGAAGCCGCCATTCCCGGCCAATGTCGGGCTCTACGGCTGTCCGACCACCGTCAACAATGTCGAGTTGATCGCGGTTGCGCCGGACATCCTGCGGCGCGGCGCGGCCTGGTTCGCCGCCATCGGCAAGCCCAACAATGTCGGCACCAAGCTGTTCTGCATTTCCGGCCATGTCGAGCGTCCCTGCAACGTCGAGGAGGCGATGGGGGTTCCGTTCCGCGAGCTGATCGAGCGCCATTGCGGCGGCATCCGCGGCGGCTGGGACAATCTCAAGGCGGTCATCCCCGGCGGCTCCTCGGTGCGCATGGTGCCGGCCGACCAGATCATCGACACGCCGATGGATTTCGACAGCCTGGGCAAGCTCCGCTCCGGTCTCGGCACCGCCGCCGTGATCGTGATGGACAAGTCGACCGACCTGATCCGGGCGATCGCGCGGATTTCCTATTTCTACAAGCACGAGAGCTGCGGCCAATGCACGCCGTGCCGCGAGGGCACGGGCTGGATGTGGCGGGTGTTGACCCGGATGGCCGAAGGCCGCGCCCACAAGCGCGAGATCGACATGCTCCTGGAAGTCACAAAACAGGTCGAGGGCCACACCATCTGCGCGCTGGGTGACGCCGCAGCGTGGCCGATCCAGGGCCTGATCGCGCATTTCCGTCACGAGATCGAAGAGCGCATCAGCGAATATTCGCATAAGGCGGATGTCGACGATGCCGGCATTCTCGATCCCGCGCACATGGTCGCGGCGGAGTAGGGTTGATGGCTATGACAAAACTCATCATCGACGGCAAAGAGATCGATGTCCCCGCCGAATACACGCTTTTGCAGGCGTGTGAGGCTGCGGGCGCCGAAATTCCGCGCTTTTGCTACCACGAGCGGCTGTCGATCGCCGGCAATTGCCGCATGTGCCTGGTCGAGGTGAAGGGCGGACCGAAGCCGGTCGCGAGCTGTGCCTGGGGCGTGCGCGATTGCCGTCCCGGTCCCAAGGGCGAGCCGCCGGAGATTCTGACGCGCTCGCCGATGGTGAAGAAGGCGCGCGAAGGCGTGATGGAGTTCCTGCTGATCAACCATCCGCTGGATTGCCCGATCTGCGACCAGGGCGGGGAATGCGACCTGCAGGATCAGGCGATGGGCTACGGCGTCGACACCTCGCGCTTCGCCGAGAACAAGCGCGCGGTCGAGGACAAATATCTGGGCGCGCTGGTCAAGACCTCGATGAACCGCTGCATCCAGTGCACCCGCTGCGTCCGCTTCTCGGCGGAAGTCTGCGGCGCGCCCGAGATGGGCGCGACCGGCCGCGGCGAGGACATGGAGATCACCACCTATCTGGAGTCGGCGCTGACCTCGGAACTGCAGGGCAATCTGGTCGATATCTGCCCGGTCGGCGCCCTGACCTCGAAACCTTACGCTTTCGCGGCGCGGCCGTGGGAGCTGGGCAAGACCCAGTCGGTCGACGTGATGGACGGCGTCGGCTCGGCGATCCGGGTCGATACCCGCGGCCGCGAGGTGATGCGGATTTTGCCGCGCGTCAACGAGGCGGTGAACGAGGAGTGGATTTCCGACAAGACCCGCCACGTCGTCGACGGCCTGCGCACGCAGCGGCTCGACCGGCCCTATATCAGGGAGAACGGCAAGCTCCGCGCGGCGACATGGCCAGAAGCTTTCGCCGCCATCGCTGCCAAGGTCGGAATGAGCGACGGCAAGCGGATCGGCGCCATTGCCGGCGATCTCGCCGCGGTGGAGGAGATGTTCGCGCTGAAGGATCTCCTGGCGAAATACGGCTCGGTCAATCTGGCGGTGCAGGGCGGCGACGCCTTCGATCCGAAGAGCGGCCGCGGCTCCTATCTCTTCAATCCGACCATCGCCGGCATCGAGCAGGCCGACGCGCTTCTGATCATCGGCTCGAACCCGCGCAGGGAGGCCGCCGTGCTCAACGCGCGCATCCGCAAGCGCTGGCGTTCGGGCCAGCTCAAGGTCGGCGTCATCGGCGCCAAGCCCGACCTCACTTACCCTTACGACTATCTCGGCGCGGGCACGGATTCGCTCGCCGATCTCGCCGCCGGCAAGCACTCCTTCGCCGACGTGCTGAAGAGCGCCAAAAATCCGATCGTGCTGGTCGGCGCCGGCGCGGCGGCGCGGCATGACGGGGCGGCGGTTCTCGCCGCTGCGGCAAAGCTCGCTGCGGATGTCGGCGCGATCAAGGATGGCTGGAACGGCTTTGCGGTGTTGCACGATACGGCCTCGCGGGTCGGCGCGCTCGATATCGGCTTTGCCGGGGGCGCGGGCGGCCTCAGCGCGGCGCAGATGACGACGTTCGGCACGCTCGACGTGCTGTTCCTGCTCGGCGCCGATGAGACCAAGGCGCCGGACGGCACCTTCGTGGTCTATATCGGTACCCATGGCGACCGCGGTGCGCATCGCGCCGACGTGATTTTGCCGGGCGCGGCCTACACCGAAAAATCCGGCATCTACGTCAACACCGAGGGCCGGGTGCAGATGGCGAACCGCGCGGCGTTCCCTCCGGGCGAGGCGCGCGAGGACTGGGCGATCATCCGCGCGCTGTCGGATGCGCTCGGCAGGAAGCTCGCTTACGATTCGCTTCCCGCGCTGCGCCAGGCGCTGTTCAAGGCCGTGCCGCACCTGATGCGCATCGACCAGATCGAGCCCGGCAAGGCGGCCGACGTCAAGACGCTGGCCGGCAAGGGCGGCAGCGTCGAGAAGGCGCCGTTCAAGTCTTCGGTGGAGGATTTTTACCTGACCAACCCGATCGCGCGCGCGTCGGCGGTGATGGCGGAATGTTCCCGGCTGGCGTCCGGGCAGATGCTGACGGCAGCGGAGTGAGCGTGACTTGATGGCTGAATTCTTCGCAAGCGCATTCTGGACCGGCTTCCTCTGGCCACTGATCATCATGGTCGCGGAGAGCTTGCTGCTGCTCGTCTTGCTGCTGGTGGCAATCGCCTTCATCCTGCTCGCCGACCGCAAGATCTGGGCGGCGGTGCAGATCCGGCGCGGACCCAACGTGGTCGGCCCCTGGGGCCTGTTCCAGTCGTTCGCCGACCTCCTGAAGTTCGTGCTGAAGGAGCCGATCATTCCCTCCGGCGCCAACAAGGGCGTGTTCCTGCTGGCGCCGCTGGTCTCCTGCGTGCTGGCGCTGGCGGCATGGGCGGTGATCCCGATGAATCTCGGCTGGGTGATCTCCGACATCAATGTCGGGATCCTCTACATCTTCGCGATCTCGTCGCTGTCGATCTACGGCATCATCATGGCCGGCTGGTCGTCGAATTCGAAATACCCGTTCCTGGCGGCGCTGCGTTCGGCAGCGCAGATGGTGAGCTACGAAGTCTCGATCGGTTTCGTCATCATCACGGTGTTGCTGTGCGTGGGCTCGCTCAACCTTTCGGCCGTGGTCGAGGCCCAGAACACCCGCGGAATCGCCAGCCTGATCGGCCTGCCCAGGCTGACCATCCTGAACTGGTACTTCATCCCGCTGTTCCCGATGTTCGTGGTGTTCTACGTCTCGGCGCTGGCGGAAACCAACCGGCCGCCGTTCGATCTGGTCGAAGCCGAATCCGAACTGGTGGCGGGCTTCATGGTCGAATACGGCTCGACGCCGTATCTGCTGTTCATGCTCGGCGAATATGTCGCGATCTGCACGATGTGCGCGATGGCCACGATCCTGTTCCTGGGCGGCTGGCTGCCGCCGATCGCGGTGGCGCCCTTCACCTGGGTGCCCGGCGTGATCTGGTTCGCGCTCAAACTATTCTTCATGTTCTTTATGTTTGCGATGGCGAAGGCGATCGTGCCGCGCTACCGCTACGATCAACTGATGCGGCTCGGCTGGAAGGTGTTCCTGCCGCTGTCGCTGGCGATGGTCGTTATCGTCGCCGGCGTGCTGCACTTCGCGGGGATCGCTCCGCAATGAGGTCGCTATGAGTGTCAATGTCAACGCCACAGCCCGTTCGCTTCTGCTGTCCGAATTCGTATCGGCGTTCTTCCTCGCCATGCGCTACTTCTTCCAGCCGAAACCGACGCTGAACTATCCGTTCGAGAAAGGGCCGATCTCGCCGCGCTTCCGCGGCGAGCATGCGCTGCGCCGCTATCCCAACGGCGAGGAACGCTGCATCGCCTGCAAGCTGTGCGAGGCGATCTGCCCGGCGCAGGCGATCACCATCGAGGCCGGCCCGCGCCGCAACGACGGCACCCGCCGCACCGTGCGCTACGACATCGACATGGTGAAATGCATCTATTGCGGGCTGTGCCAGGAGGCTTGCCCGGTCGATGCCATCGTCGAGGGACCGAATTTCGAATTCGCGACCGAGACCCGCGAGGAACTCTATTATGACAAGGCGAAACTGCTCGCCAACGGCGACCGCTGGGAGCGCGAGATTGCGAAATCGATCGAACTCGACGCGCCGTACCGGTGAGGTGAGGGCATGATCCTTCCAGCGCTGTTCTTCTATCTGTTCGCCGGTATCTGCGTCGCCTCGGCGGTGATGGTGATTGTGTCGCGCAATCCCGTGCACTCCGTGCTGTATCTGATCCTGGCCTTCGTCAACGCCTCCGGCCTGTTCGTGCTGCTGGGCGCCGAATTCCTGGCGATGATCCTGGTCGTGGTCTATGTCGGCGCGGTCGCGGTGCTGTTCCTGTTCGTGATCATGATGCTCGACGTCGACTTCGCCGAACTGCGCGAGGGTTTTCTCGAATATCTGCCGATCGGCCTCGTCATCGGCGCGATATTCCTCGCCGAACTGCTGCTGGTCGGCGGCGGCTGGGTCATCAATCCGGGCACGGCCAAGTCGATCACGGCGGCGATACCGGCCAACGTCAGCAATACCGAGGCGCTCGGGCTCGTGCTCTATACGAAGTACATCCATTACTTCCAGATGGCGGGCATGGTGCTGCTGGTGGCGATGATCGGCGCCATCGTGCTGACCTTGCGGCACAAGGCCAGCGTCAAGCGCCAGGACATCAACGTGCAGAACGCGCGGACGCCGGCGATCGCGATGAGCGTTCGCCAGGTGGCCTCGGGCCAGGGCCTGCAGGACGCGGACGCGGCGGAGTGGGTGCAATGACGATCGGTCTGGGACATTATCTTTCGGTCGGCGCGATCCTGTTCACGCTGGGCATCCTCGGCATCTTCCTCAACCGCAAGAACATCATCGTCATCCTGATGTCGATCGAGCTGATCCTGCTCGCCGTCAACATCAACCTGGTGGCGTTCTCGGCCTTCCTCGGCGACATCGTCGGCCAGGTGTTCGCGCTGCTGGTGCTGACGGTGGCGGCATCGGAAGCGGCGATCGGCCTTGCGGTGCTGGTGGTGTACTTCCGCAATCGTGGTTCGATCGCGGTTGAAGACGTCAATCTGATGAAGGGTTAACCCGCCAATGATCCAGGCAATCGTCTTCCTGCCCCTGATCGGCGCGGTTCTCGCGGGGCTGATCTCCATCTTCGGTGCGCATGCGCGCAATCCGAGCGGCGATGAGGTCGAACATCACGGCGACGGGCATGGCGCCGCCCATGCGGCGGATGCCCATGACGAGCACGCCGGCGACCACGGCCACGACGATCATCATGCGGTCGAGCCGGCGGCGGCGGGCTCGCGCGCGGCCGAGCTGATCACCACGGGGCTGCTGCTGGTTTCGGCGGCGCTGTCATGGATGACGCTGGTCGATGTCGGCTTCATGCATCACGACGCGCGCATCGCGCTGTTTCCCTGGATCAGCTCGGGCGATCTGCAGGTGGCGTGGTCGCTGCGGGTCGACACGCTCACCGCCGTCATGCTGGTGGTGGTCACAACCATTTCGTCGCTCGTGCATCTCTATTCCATCGGCTACATGGACGAGGACCCGTACCGCCCGCGCTTCTTCAGCTACCTGTCGCTGTTCACTTTCGCGATGCTGATGCTGGTGACGTCGGACAATCTGGTACAGCTGTTTTTCGGCTGGGAGGGCGTCGGCCTCATGAGCTACCTGCTGATCGGCTTCTGGTACCAGAAGCCGTCGGCGAACGCGGCGGCGATCAAGGCCTTCGTGGTCAACCGGGTCGGCGATTTCGGCTTCGCGCTCGGCATTTTCGCGATCTTCGCGCTGATCGGCTCGACCGACTTCGAGACCATTTTCGCCGGCGCGCCGGGCCTGACCGGCAAGACCATCGATTTCTTCGGCTGGCACGCCGATGCGCTGACGCTGACCTGCCTGCTGTTGTTCATGGGCGCGATGGGCAAGTCCGCCCAGTTCCTGCTGCACACCTGGTTGCCGGACGCCATGGAGGGCCCGACGCCGGTCTCGGCGCTGATTCACGCCGCGACCATGGTCACCGCCGGCGTCTTCATGGTGGCGCGGCTGTCGCCCTTGTTCGAGCTCGCGCCGAACGCGCAAGCCGTCGTCATGTTCTTCGGCGCCACCACCGCGTTCTTCGCCGCGACCGTCGGCCTCGTCCAGAACGACATCAAGCGCATCGTCGCCTATTCGACCTGTTCGCAGCTCGGCTACATGTTCGTGGCGATGGGGGCAGGGGCCTATTCCGTCGGCATGTTCCACTTGTTCACGCACGCCTTCTTCAAGGCGCTGTTGTTCCTGGGGTCGGGCTCGGTGATCTACGCGATGCATCACGAGCAGGACATCCGCAACATGGGCGGGCTCAAGGACAGGATTCCGTTCACCTACATCGTGATGGTGATAGGCACCCTGGCGCTGACCGGATTCCCGCTCACCGCCGGTTATTTCTCCAAGGACGCCATCATCGAATCCGCCTATGCCTCGCACAATCCGTTCGCGCTCTACGGTTTCCTGATGACGGTGGTCGCGGCGGGACTGACCTCGTTCTACTCCTGGCGCCTGATCTTCAAGACCTTCCACGGCGAGCCGCACGATCAGGAGCATTACGAGGCCGCCCATGAGGCGCCGATGTGGATGCTGATTCCGATCGGCATTCTGGCTGCCGGGTCGATCCTGGCGGGCTTCCCGTTCAAGGAATTGTTCGCCGGGCATGGCGTGGAAGAATTCTTCCGCGAGTCGGTGAAGATGAATCCGCACATCATCGAGGATATGGAAAACATTCCGGAGGCGATGAAGTTGCTGCCGACGGCGATGATGGCCTTGGGATTCGTGGTGTCGTGGCTGTTCTATGTCCGCAGGCCCTATCTTCCGGTCGAGCTCGCGCGGCAGCAGCCGCTGCTGTACCAGTTTCTGCTCAACAAATGGTATTTCGACGAGCTGTACGATCTGATCTTCGTGCGCCCGGCCAAATGGATCGGCCGTTTCCTGTGGAAGGTCGGCGACGGCAAGATCATCGACGGCTTCGGCCCCGACGGCGTGTCGGCGCGGGTGCTTGACGTGACCCGCAACGTCGTGAAGCTGCAGACCGGCTACCTCTATCACTACGCGTTCGCGATGCTGATCGGCGTCGCGGGATTGATCACCTGGTTCATGTTCGGCTTGGGAGGCCAGTGATGACAACCTGGCCCATTCTTTCCGTCGTTACCTTCCTCCCCGTTGTCGGCGCGCTGCTGATCTATATCAGCCGCGGCGACGACGAGGCCGCGCGCCGCAACTCGCGCTGGATCGCGCTGTGGACGACGGTGATCACCTTTGCGGTGTCGGTGATCCTTGTCTGGCGTTTCGATCCCGCGCAGCCCGACTTCCAGTTCGTCGAAAAGTCGTCGTGGCTCGCCAGCGGCATCACCTATCACATGGGCGTCGACGGCATCTCGCTGCCGTTCGTGATCCTGACCACCGCCTTGATGCCGTTCTGCATCCTGGCGAGCTGGAAATCCGTCACGTTGCGCGTGCGCGAATACATGATGGCGTTCCTGATCCTGGAAACGCTGA
This sequence comes from uncultured Alphaproteobacteria bacterium, assembly GCA_963721275.1. GTDB lineage: Bacteria > Pseudomonadota > Alphaproteobacteria > Rhizobiales > Xanthobacteraceae > Bradyrhizobium. The sequence continues at coordinate 20,832 of CAVRIQ010000019.1, forward strand.
TGGTCGGCACCTTCGCCGCGCTCGACCTCGTGCTGTTCTATCTGTTCTTCGAGGGCGGCCTGATCCCGATGTTCCTGATCATCGGGGTGTGGGGCGGTCCGCGCCGGGTCTACGCCTCCTTCAAGTTCTTCCTCTACACGCTGCTCGGCTCGGTCCTGATGCTGCTGGCGATCATGGCGCTGTACTGGAATGCCGGCACGACCGACATTCCGGCGCTGATGCACACCGCCGTGCCGCGCAGCTTGCAGACCTGGGCGTGGCTGGCGTTCTTCGCCTCGTTCGCGGTAAAGATGCCGATGTGGCCGGTCCATACCTGGCTGCCCGATGCGCATGTCGAGGCGCCGACCGCGGGATCGGTGATCCTGGCCTCGATCCTGCTGAAGATGGGCGGCTACGGCTTCCTGCGCTTCTCGCTGCCGATGTTCCCGCTGGCCTCGCACGACTTCGCGCCGCTGATCTTCTCGCTCTCGGTGATCGCCATCATCTACACCTCGCTGGTGGCCTTGATGCAGGAAGACATCAAGAAGCTGATCGCCTACTCGTCGGTGGCCCACATGGGGTTTGTCACGATGGGAATCTTCGCGGGCACCACCCAGGGCGTCGCCGGCGGCGTGTTCCAGATGATCTCGCACGGCATCGTGGCGGGCGCGCTGTTCCTCTGCGTCGGCATCATCTACGACCGCCTGCATACCCGAGAGATCGCGGCCTATGGCGGCCTGGTCAACCGCATGCCGATTTACGCGCTGGTGTTCATGGTCTTCACCATGGCCAATGTCGGTCTGCCCGGCACCTCCGGCTTCGTCGGCGAATTCATGACGCTGATCGGTACCTTCAAGGTCTCGATCCCGACCGCCACCTTCGCCACCACCGGCGTGATCCTTTCGGCGGCCTATGCGTTGTGGCTCTACCGCAAGGTCGTGTTCGGCGCCCTGACCAAACCGTCGCTGGCCAGCATCAAGGACCTCACCTTCCGGGAGGGCCTGATCATGGTGCCGCTGGTGGCGCTCACCCTCCTGTTCGGGTTCTACCCGAAGCCGGTGCTCGACATGTCGGCGTCGTCGGTGCAGCAACTCGTCAACAACTACAGCACCGCAGTGACTGCCGTGAAGGCAGCCGCGCTGCAGTGATCGTGCCATGGCGCTTTCGAGCGAAGTGGAAGCCGGTTCGCGTGAGGAAAACGCGTCAAACAAAGAGGAAAGAGCCTCGGCGGTGTCGAGGCTTGCACAGGACAACGCGCTATGAGCTTTGAGAGTGCAGGTTATCAGTTGCTGCCCGTGCTGCCGGAGCTGGTGCTGGCCGCCGGCGCCATGGTGCTGCTGATGCTGGGGGCCTATCGCGGGCCGCAGACCACTGGCCTCGTCACCGGGCTGGCGATTTGCCTGCTGGTCTTGACCGGCGTGCTTGAGCTGTGGCTGCCGGTCGGAAAGACCTTCGGCGGCAGCTTCATCGTCGATGATTTCGCCAAGTTCCTGAAAATCCTGGCGCTGATCGGCTCGGTGGCGACGCTGGTCCTCTCGATCGAATATCTGGCCGATCAGTCGCGGCAGATCTTCGAATATTCCATCCTGGTGCTGCTCTCCACCGTCGGCATGATGGTGCTGATCTCGGCCGGCGACCTGATCATGCTCTATCTCGGGCTCGAGCTGATGTCGCTCGCGCTTTACGTGGTCGCGGCGAGCAATCGCGACAACGCCAAATCAACCGAAGCCGGCCTGAAGTATTTCGTTCTCGGCGCGCTGTCGTCGGGCATGCTGTTGTACGGCGCTTCGCTGATCTACGGCTTCACCGGCACCGTGGCCTTCACGGGAATAGCGGCGGCGGTGACAACCGGCAGCATCGGCATCGTGTTCGGCCTGGTGTTCCTGCTTGCGGGGCTTTGCTTCAAGATTTCGGCGGTGCCGTTCCACATGTGGACGCCAGACGTCTATGAGGGGGCGCCGACGCCGGTGACCGCGTTCTTCGCCTCCGCGCCGAAAGTCGCGGCCCTTGCGGTGTTCACCCGCGTGGCGCTGACCGCGTTCCCCGGCATCATCCCGCAATGGCAGCAGATCGTGGTGTTCGTGTCGATCGCCTCGATGGCGCTGGGAGCGTTCGCCGCCATCGGCCAGAAGAACATCAAGCGGCTGATGGCCTATTCGTCGATCGGCCACATGGGTTTTGCCCTCGTGGGACTGGCCGCCGGCACGGCCGAAGGCGCGCAGGGCGTGCTGATCTATATCTCGATCTACGTGGCGATGACGCTCGGCAGCTTCACGGTCATCCTGGCCATGAAGCGCAACGGTCAGCATTTTGAAAATATCAGCGACTTCGCGGGATTGTCGCGCACCGATCCGTTGCTGGCTTTCTTCTTCGCCATGCTGCTGTTCTCACTGGCCGGCGTTCCGCCGCTGGCGGGCTTCTTCGCCAAATGGTACGTGTTCGTCGCGGCGATCAAGGCAGGCTTGTTTACGCTTGCCGTTATCGGCGTGCTCACGAGCGTGGTCGGCGCGTATTACTATCTCTCCATCGTCAAGGTGATGTATTTCGACGAGCCGCTGGCCAAGCTTGATCCGGTGCGCGTCGAACTGCGCACGGTGCTGGCGGTGGCGGGGCTCTTCAACATCTTCTTCTTCGTCTATCCGGGGCCGCTGGTCAGCGTGGCAACGGCGGCGGCGAAGTCGCTCTTTTAGATGGCATTCGCGCTCGGTCCACGAGCCAAATCGGCGGGTTACCGGCTCGCCGCCTTCGATCACATCGGCTCGACCAACGCGGAAGCCATGGTGCGCGCCCGCGAGGGTGAGCGGGGGCCGATCTGGTTCGTGACCTCGGAACAAACGGCGGGACGCGGACGGCGGCATCGCCCGTGGATCGCGGCCCGTGGTAATCTCGCCAGCAGCATCCTGGAGGTGCTCGACGTCTCGCCTGCCATTGCGGCGACGCTCGGCTTTGCCGCCGGGCTTGCGCTGGAGGCGGCGCTGCGAAGGGTCAGCATTGAGGCATCGCTGAGGTCAGCGGGATCGGACGATATGAAATTTTCGCTGAAATGGCCCAATGACGTGCTGGCAGGGCGGCAAAAGCTCGCCGGCATCCTGCTGGAGGCGGAGGCGGTCGCGGGCAGCGGTCTGGCGGTCGTGGTCGGCATCGGCACCAATGTCGTCGCAGCACCGGAGGGGACGCCGACGCCCGCGACCTCGCTGAAGGCGCTGGGCATCCATATCGGCGCGGAGGAACTGTTTGCCGAACTGTCGGACGCCTGGGCGGAATTCCGCGGGCTATGGGACAGGGGACGCGGCTTTGGCGAAATCCGCCGGCTGTGGCTGGAGCGCGCGGCGGGGCTGGGACAGCCGGTCGCGATCCACACCGGCGGCGCGACCGTGGAGGGGGCGTTCGACGGCATCGACGAGACCGGCTGCATGATCGTCCGGACAATCGGCGGCAAGCGGGTCCCGATCTCGGCGGGCGACGTCCATTTCGGCTCGGCAGCCTCGGCGGGAGCGGTCTGATGGCGCGTCCGGATGAACTGACATTTGCGCCGCTGGGCGGTGTCGGCGAGATCGGCATGAACCTGTCGATCTACGGCCTCGGCAACCGCCACCAGCGCTCCTGGCTGGCGGTCGATCTCGGGGTGTCCTTCGGCGACGAGGAGCATCTACCCGGCATCGATCTGATCATGCCGGATATCCGCTTCCTGGAAAAAGAGCGCAAGAACCTGGTCGGGCTGGTGCTGACCCACGCCCACGAGGACCATTTCGGCGCCATCATGGACCTCTGGCCGAAGCTGAAATGCCCGATCTACGCCACCCGGTTCAGCGCGGCCTTGTTCGAGGCCAAATGCGCGTCCGAGCGCCACCCGCCGAAAATCCCGGTCACCGTGGTGCCTTCGGGCGGCCGCATCGACCTCGGTCCGTTCAATGTCGTTCGTCCGTCTCGCATTCAATCCCGAGATCACATGCGCTGGCGATCCACACCTCCGCCGGCACGGTGCTGCACACCGGCGACTGGAAGATCGATCCGACGCCGATCATCGGTAAGCCCACCGACGAACGCCGATTGCGGGAGCTTGGCGACGCCGGCGTGCTGGCGCTGATCGGCGATTCCACCAACGCGGTGCGGGAAGGCCGCTCGCCGTCGGAGACCGAAGTCGCCAAAACCATTACCGAGCTGATGAGGGCGGCGAAGGGGCGGGTTGCCGTGACCACCTTTGCTTCCAACGTCGCGCGGCTGCGCGCGGTCGCCGGGGTGCAGCGAGAAGGCCGTCGGCCGCGAAGTGGTGGTGGTC
>CAVRIQ010000020.1:0-70089 GCA_963721275.1 uncultured Alphaproteobacteria bacterium
GTTGGGCGCCAGCTGGAAGGATATGCGGGTTCAACTCGCCTCCAACGATCCGAAGTTCAACGATCCCGTGCTCGGCGCGCAGATCACCGGCGGCAGCTGGAGCACCACGATGAACTTCGACGCGATGAGCCGCGCGGGCGCCGCGGGGCGCATGGCGTTGGTCGACGCCGCGGTGGTCGCGATGGGCGTGCCGCCCTACTACAAGGACGAACTGGTCGTCAGGGACTTCGTCGTTTCGCATCCGAAATCGAAGAAGTCGATGACGTTCGCCGAGATCGTCAAGAGCGGCAAGATCACCAAGACCTTTACGCCTGACGAACTCAAGGCGATCAAGCTCAAGCCCGCCGATCAGTACACCATGATCGGCGTTTCGGTGCCCCAGCTGGATATTCCCTCCAAGACCAACGGCACGGCGAAATACGGCATCGACACCATGCTGCCCGGCATGGTGTACGGCAAGGTGGTGACGCCGCCGGTGCGCTATGGCGCTACCGTCAAATCGGTCGACGACAGCGAAGCGAAGAAGGTGCCGGGCTTCATCAAGGCCGTCATCCTCGACGACAAGACCGCGACCACGACCGGCTGGGTGGTGGCGGTGGCCAACACCTATGCCAACGCCCGCAAGGCGGCGGACGCGCTGAAGATCGACTATGACGGCGGGCCCAACGCCAAGCTGTCGAGCGAGTCGCTGCTCGCCGAAGCCAGGCGGTTGCAGGCGCTCGACGATTCCGGGCTGTTCTTCGTCAAGGACGGCGACACGGCGGCGGCGTTCGGCACGGCGGCCAAGGTGATGGAGGCGGAATACACCACCAGCATCAACATCCATGCGCCGATGGAGCCGATGAACGCCACGGCGGAGCTCAAGGGCGATATCTGGCACATCTATTCCGGCAACCAGTTCGCGACGCGCTCCGGCGCGATCGCGGCCGGCGCCGCCGGGGTCGATCCCAAATTCGTCGTGATGCACCAGATGTGGCTGGGCGGCGGCTTCGGCCGGCGTCTCGACGCCGACATGATGGTGCCCGCGGTACAGGCGGCGAAGGCCGTCGGCAAGCCGGTCAAGGTCATCTACAGCCGCGAAAACGACATGACCATGGACTTCTCGCGTCCGCTGACGTTCCAGAAGGTCAAGGCCGGTCTCGACGGCGACGGCAAGCTGGTCGCGCTCAATCACGACGTGGTCAGCGCATGGCCGACCAAGCGCTGGGGCATCCCGGATTTCCTGTCGCCGTCGGTCGACAAGAAAGGGGCGCTCGATGCGTTCACCGTGAACGGCTCGGATTTCTTCTATTCCGTGCCCAATCACAACGTCCGCGCCATCCTCAACGAGATGGCGCACAACGCCACCCCGTCGGGCCAGCTGCGGTCGGTGGCACCCGGCTGGACCTTCTGGGCGGTGGAAAGCATGGTCGATGAAATCGCCCATGCGGCCGGCAAGGATCCCGCGCAGTATCGCATCGACATGCTCGACGGCAAGGGCAAGAACGACGGTGGTGCGCAGCGCCTGCGCAACACCCTGCTGGCGGCGATGGGCATGTCCGGCTACGGCACCAGGAAGCTGCCGCAGGGCGAAGGCATGGGCGTGGCCTGCGTGTCCTCGCAGGAACGGGCAACGGCGAGCTGGACCGCCTGCGTGGCCCATGTCGCGGTCTCGCCGTCGGGCGAGGTCAAGGTCAAGAAATTGACCGTCGCCACCGACGTCGGCACCCAGGTGCATCCCGACAATATCCGGGCCCAGGTCGAGGGCGCCGCGTTGTGGGGACTTTCGCTCGCCCTGTATGAAAAGGCGACGCTGAAGAACGGCGGTATCGAGCAGACCAACTTCGATACCTACACGCCGTTGCGGATGAGCCAGGTGCCGGAAGTCGCCGTCAGTGTCATCGCCAACGGCGAAAAAGCCACCGGCGTCGGCGAGCCGGCGGTGACGGTGATCGCGCCCGCGCTCGGCAACGCGATCTTCAATGCCTGCGGCGCCCGCGTCCGCTCGCTGCCGATCACGGCGGAGGCGATAAAGGGGGCGATGAAGGCTTAGGCAACGGCCGCAAGTTACGCGACCACGACGATCCGCCGGAGGCATTGCTTCCGGCGGATTTTTTGTGGGCGTTCCTCGGGATGCTTGCGCTCGCAACGACGGACGGGTTGGCCCAGGCCCCGGGGCATTCGTTCAAATTGTACGGTCCGCGATACGAAGGCGTTCATCATGCCCCTTAAGTCCGGGAGAACGCATTGTCATTTAGCTTGGCCGCCGGTGATCACCGCCAATCCTGCGCCAGCCCTTCGCCAGCCCTTGGGGATCCATGACAGCCTTAGCGACCCGGACTTCACCCAAACGCCGTCTGCTGCTTGCCTCGGACCGCAGCGATCGAAGCAGCGAATTGGCCGGCATTCTGCAGACCGTGGGCGAAGTTGATACCATCCCGACGGCGGATATTCCCGACGCTCCCGCCAATCAGGTCTCGGGGATCGTGGTCGACATCAATCTGCGCTCGCCGGAGAGCGTGCAGCAGGTCCGCAACAAGCTGCGGGGAGAGGCTTACCGCTCGGTGCCGCGGTTGTTCGTTCTGGCGGACGCGCTTCACCACGGATCGATGCAGGCCTGGGCGCTGGGCGCCACCGATACCATCGCCCGGCCGTTCGATGCGCAGGACATTCTGCAGCGCATCCGCGCCGCGTTTCCGGATACGATCAGGTTCGACGCCACCGCCAGCGGCAAGGCTCTGAACAGGGGCGTCGCCGCAGCGCAAGCGGTCATGGTCAAGATATTCGAGAAGCTGCCGGCTGGAATACCGCTGAAATTCAGCGACATCCTGGAAGCGGAAAGCAAGATTCTTCGCGCCATCAAGCAGACTTCCTTGCGTGAATGGCTGAACACCGTCGGCCGCCATCACACCGACACCTACCGCCACTGCCTCTTCGTCACCGGCTTCGCCGTCGCGTTCGCGCAGCATCTCGGGATGCGCGACGACGACCAGCGCCGGCTCACGCGCGCAGCCCTTCTGCACGACGTCGGCAAGGCGTTCATTCCTCTGTCCATCCTGGACAAGCCCGGAAAACTCGCCGAGGAGGAACTGCTGGTGATGCGCACGCATCCGCGTCAGGGTTATGACGCGCTGGCGGCCGAAGGCAGCTTTCCGCCGGAGATGCTGGATGTGGTCCTCCACCATCACGAACTTCTCGACGGCACCGGATACCCCAACGGCCTGCGGGGCGACCAGATCAGCGATATCGTGCGCCTGACGACGATCGTGGACATCTACGCGGCGCTGATCGAGAAGCGGGCCTACCGGCTGCCGTTTACCCACTCCAGGGCGTTTGCGACGATGGAGGAGATGGGCGGCAGGCTCGACCGCCATCTGCTGCAGGCGTTCCGCCCGGTGGCGTTGGGAACCTATTGATCGCCTCGCGGCGCAGGTTACGCCAGCATCTTGCGCAATTCGGCCTTCGCCACCTTCTCCAGCGTCGAGCGCGGCATTTCGTCGACGAAGCGGATTTCGCGCGGCACCTTGAAGTCCGCCAGCGCATTGCGGCAGGCGGCCATGACGTTGTCGTGCAGATCCTTTGGCGCGGCTTCGACGCCGGCTGCCGGAATGATGAACACGACAGGCACTTCATCCAGCATCGGATGCTTCTTCGCGACCACCGCGGCCTCGCGCACTCCGGGCACCACCGCAATCACCTGCTCGATCTCGGACGCCGCGACGTTCTCGCCGCCGACCTTCAGCATGTCCTTGGCGCGGTCGCCGAATTTGACAAAACCGTTGTCGAGCAGGGTGACGCGGTCGCCGGTGACGAAATAGCCGTGCTCGTCGAAGCTCTCCCGGGTGGCTTTTTCGTTGTGCAGGTACTCCTTGAACAGCGACAGCCCGGGAATGCCCTTGATCAGGAGATTGCCGGTGTCGCCGACCTGTGTCGGCGTGCCGTCGTCGCCGGTGACGCGGATGGTATATTCCGCGGCCGCCCGGCCGATCGACATCGGCGTATTCGGCTGGTCGACCTCGCCGACGATGCCGTGGGTGATGGTCTCGGTCATGCCCCACCAGCCGATGGTCTTGATGCCGAACACGGCAAACGGCGGCGGATCATTGACCGCCGTGCCCCACAGCCGGAATTTGTGCTGCTTCGGGATTTCGTGCTCCAGCAGCGCCTTCATGCAGAACGGAATCGTCGAGGTCCAGGTGCAGCCGTGCTCGGCGGCGACGTTCCAGAACCGGCTTGCGGAAAACCGCGGCTGGATCACGCAGGAAGCGCCGACCCAAAGGCTCGCCAGCATGGAATAGGCCAGCGCATTGGTGTGAAACAGCGGCAGGTAGGTCTGATGCACGTCACCCTGATGCAGATCCTCATGCGCGGCGTTGATCTTGGCGCCCCATAGCGCGTTGGCGTGGGTCCACAGCACCGCCTTCGGGCGCGACGTGGTGCCGGAAGTATATTGCACGCTGCAGGCAGCATGCGGATCGGTCGCGCGGCGCGGCCGGTCGGCGCTGGCGGCGAACAGCGCTTCGAAACTGTCGGCGCGCTGCGGAGCGGTGCCCGGCGCGGGCGCGGCGCCGGCATCGTGCGAAATCACCGCCAGCCAGCGCAGGTTCTTGCAATGCGTCGAGATCGTCCCGGCATAGGAAGGCTGCGTGATCGCCGCCACCGCACCGCAATGGCCGGCAAAATATTCCATCTCGGCCGGCGCCGAGCGGGTGTTGGTGGTCACCGCGATGGCGCCGAGTTCGACGCAGGCGAACCAGGCCAGGACAGCCTCGATGCAATTGTCCAGATGGATCAGCACGAATTGACCCGGCTCGACGCCCCGCGCGACGAGCCCCGCGGCCAGCGCTCCGACCCGCTCGTGGAATTCGCCGTAACGCCAGATCCGTGCCGGCGCCTCGAACGGCGCCCAGATCAGGAATGGATGGTCGCGGCGGGTCTCCGCCCGCATCCGCAGCAGCCACGGCACGTCCATCCCGGCAAACGGTCCGACCACGCCCGGCGCCTGTGATTCCACCATCAAATCCTCCGGTGCAGCCTTGCCGGCTGCTTCTGTCATCTTCTTGCGGGCAGTTCTGCCATTGGATGGCGCTGCGCGCAAATCCGTCATCCCGAGTGCGAGCCTTTCGGCGAGCCGCGAAGGATGACCGGGGGAGCCCGTGGCCCGTCCTTCGAGACGCCGCGCAATTGCGCGGCTCCTTCAGGATGACGCCGTCAGGTCGTCAGGCAGACGGTTCCTCGTACGATGAAATCTCGATCAGACTGCCGTCCGGATCGCGGCAATAGACCGAACGCAGCACGCCGCGGGCGCCCTGCTTCCTGACCGGGCCTTCCTCGATCGCAACACCGTGTGCCTTCAGATGCGCGACCACCTCGTCCGGCGTGCTGGAGGTGAGAAAGCAGAGGTCGTCACTGCCCGCGGTCTCATGGTCCGCGGTGAACCACTCGGCCTTGTCGGCGTTGCGCGGCCGCAAATTGATCTTCTGGTTGCCGAACACCAGCGACGTCCGGGGCGTCTTGCCCGGGCCCGGATCGAACACCCTGATCTCCATGCCGAGGATTTTTTGATACCACTCGGCCGATCGCGCGACATCGCTGACATTGACCACGGCGTGGTCGATCGCGCTGACCTTGACTGGCATGGACTCGTCCCTTGGCGGCGGCTCGAAGCGGACCTGACGCCACTGGCCGCATCGTGTTTTGTTTGTTACAACGCCGGTCATTGCCACTTCAAATGGGAAAAGTGGTCAAATTCTCCGGCGCAAAGGTTGAATAAAGGCGGCCGGAACGTTCCATCCATTGAACCGTTTTCTCCCTCAGAGCGGCTAATTTGAGGGAGAGTTTTGGCTCTGATGGCGGCTGACGCGAAGGAGACGAGATCATGCGCAATACGATGTTGGCCCTGTTGGCCGTGACGGCGGCCGGAGCCGCGACCCTGGCCGGCTCCGGGCCGGCGGCCGCCTACTATGATTATCCCTACTGCGTTCAGGGCGGGGGCTTTGGCTATCCGGGCGAATGTTCCTACAGTTCGTATGCCCAGTGCCAGGCCAGCGCTTCCGGACGCCACGTCTATTGCGGCATCAATCCGCGCTTTGCGTATGGCCAGCAGCAGCGCCGCGGCCGCGCCTATCGGCATTATCGTTACGACTGAGATTTTTCAGCCGGGCGCTTGACGCGTTTTCGTTTGCGCCTATACTAAACCATATGGTTAAGTATAGTGCCCAAGCCCTGGACCGTACCTTTGCCGCGCTGGCGGACCCGACCCGGCGCGCGCTGCTGGCGCGGCTCGGCGCGCACGACAGCCTCTCGGTGAGCGAACTGGCGCAGCCGTTTTCAATGTCGCTGCCCGCGATCATGAAGCATCTCGACGTGCTGTCTGACGCAGGCCTGATCGCGCGCGCCAAGACCGGCCGCATCGTGGACTGCCGGCTGACCGCGGCGCCGATGGCGCAGGCGATGGACTGGCTCAATCGCTACCAGCGCTTCTGGTCGGAAAACCTCGACCGCCTCGCCGCTTTCGTGGAGGAAGACAAATGGCCGTCAAATCAGGCGCTGCCGGCGATACCGGCCTCGTCACCCAGCCGAGCCTCACCCTCAAGCGCCATCTCAGCGCGCGCCCCGAAACAGTCTACGCGGCGTGGACCGACCCGCAAAAAATAGCCCGCTGGTTCGGCCCCGGGTCGGTCAAGGCCGGGACCGGGCGGGCCAGCATCGACGCGCGGGTCGGCGGACGCTACCGCATCAGCTTCGATATGGAGAGCGGTGAGCACCACGAAGTCGGCGGTGTCTATCGCAAGATGGTGCCGAACCGGCTGCTGGTCTTCAGCTGGGCCTGGCATACGACGCCGGAACGCGAATCGCTGGTGACGGTGTCGCTGAAGTCCGAGGGCGACGGCACGCTGCTCACCCTGACCCACGAGCAATTCTTCGATGCTGCCGCCCGCGACGGCCATGAGCGCGGTTGGAACGGCGCGCTCGACAAGCTGCAGAATTCTCTCCCCTGAAACGCCCCAGGACACAGGAGCCGGCCATGCAACCGCACCCAATCGTCTCGCGCCAGCAATGGATCGCCGCGCGCAAAACCCATCTCGACCATGAGAAGGAATTTACCAGGGCGCGCGACCGGCTCAGCGAAGAGCGCCGGGCGCTGCCCTGGGTCAAGGTCGACAAGGCCTACGTGTTCGACGGGCCTGCGGGCAAGGTGACGCTGGCCGATCTGTTCAAAGGCCGCAGCCAGCTCGTGGTACAGCATTTCATGTTCGCACCGGATTGGAACGAAGGCTGCAAGAGCTGCTCGTTCTGGGCCGACGGCTTCGAGCACATGGTCCCGCATCTCGCCGCGCGCGACACCACGCTGGTGGCGGTCTCGCGCGCGCCGCTGGCAAAGCTCGATGCGTTCAGGGCGCGGATGGGCTGGACGTTCGACTGGTATTCATCGGCCGGCAACGATTTCAACTACGACTACGCGGTCTCGTTTACGCCCGAGGAGATCCAATCGGGCGCCAAGGTCTATAATTTCGGCACCTCCGGCTTCGGCGTCGAGGAAGCGCCGGGGATCAGCGTGTTCTATCGCGACGAGGAGGGCTGCATCTTCCACACCTATTCCTGCTTCGCCCGCGGCCTCGACATGATGAACGCCGCCTATCACTATCTCGACCTGACCCCGCTCGGCCGCCACGAACAGGGCTTGCCCTACCCGATGGACTGGCTGCGGCTGCGCGACCAGTATGCGCCTGCGGCGGGCAAAGCGGCGTGCTGTCACACCCCAGTCACGGGCGTCGACGGGGCGGGATAACCGGAGCGGAATTGTCGCGAACCGGAGGTTTGATTCCAATTTTCCGAAAGAACAGCCCGTTGATCTGGATCAGCGTCGCCCCATCGGCGTGCGTGTATTTGGTCGCCTGAGATAGATTCCTTCAAGCGCAATCGAGGCATCTGATGCTGTTCAGGATGTTGTGCTTCGCGGCTTGGCTGGTCGCGATGCTGGCCAACGCAGATCTCGCCGCGGCCTGTTCGCGCGTTCTGTGGGCCGATAACGGCCAGGCCGTCGTGGTCGGCCGCAACATGGATTGGTACGAGGACATGCGCACCGATCTGTGGGCATTTCCGCGCGGCATCGCGCGTTCCGGCCTCGCCGGTGACAATTCGATGACCTGGACCTCGAAATACGGCAGTGTCGCGGCTTCCGTCTATGGCATCGGCACCGCCGATGGCATCAACGAGAAGGGGTTGGTCGCCAACATGCTTTGGCTCACCGAGGCCGATTACGGCCGGCGCGATCCGAACGTGCCCGGCCTGTCGCTATCGCTCTGGGTGCAATATGTGCTCGACAACTTTGCCACGGTGGCGGAAGCGGTCGCCGCATCCGAGCAGGGACATTTCCAGATCATGCCGCTAAAGGTTCCCGGCTCGGACAATGTTGCCACCATCCATCTCGCGCTGGCGGACGCCAGCGGAGACTCCGCGGTCATCGAGATCGTCGACGGCGGCAAGCTGAGTATCCATCACGATCGCGCCTATACGGTGATGACGAATTCGCCGCCGTTTGCGCAACAGCTTGCAAACCTGAAGCAATACCAGGGTTTCGGCGGCACCGCCCCGCTGCCCGGCACCGCCGAGGCCGCCGATCGCTTTGTGCGCGCCGCTTATTACGTTCAAAATCTGCTCAAGCCGCAGGACATCCGGCAGACGGTCGCAGAGATCTTGTCGGTCATGCGCAATGTCGCACAGCCGTTCGGCAGACCGAGCCCGGCCCATCCGGAAGTTTCGCACACCATCTGGCGCACGGTGGCCGACGCGACCGACCACGTTTATTTTTTCGAATCGACGCTGAGCCCGAACATCGTGTGGGTGCGGCTCGACGGTCTCGACTTCGGCCCGGGTGCTCCGGTGCGCAAGCTCGACCTTGTGCATAGTGGCGATCTTGTCGGCGATGTGACCGCTGCCTTCTCGCCGAGCGCGCCGCTCGTTTTCCTTGCTCCCTGATTTGGCACCCCGCAGTCAGAGAGGCAGCGCCACGCCGCCCCCTTCCGCCGCAGCCGGCCCGCTCTGCTCGCCGGCGATGGCGCGATCGATGGCGTCGATCACGACCTGGGTCTCGATGAATTTGAGACGCGCCCGCTCGGCCTTGTCGCGGTCGAACGGCGCGGCCAGCGTCCTGGCGAAGGCGTCGCGGTCCTCGACCATGCGCTCGCGCGCCTTTTTCAGCGTCTCGAGTCGTTCGCTCATGCGGGCTTCGCTTTCTCGCCTGCGACAGGGGCCGTATTTTGCAAGCGCTTTTCGGCGAGCGCCAATAAAGGCATCCGTCGGGTTGCTGCAATGATCCCGAATCATTCGGCGGTCTGGCGGGAAGCCTATCATGGAAGGGGCCTGGACAGGTTGACCATCGCCGCCGTCATTCGTGCCAAAAAAGGTCAGGAAGAGACCATGCGCCGCGCTTCGCCCGCGGTCGCCGAAAACGTCCGTGTCAACGAGCCGAACACGATCGGTTTCCGCGCTTCACGGGCATTACTGCTTGAAACAATGCTCGCGATGCCATTGCAGGAAGCCAGGATGCGGACGTTCGAATGGTCGCCGGGGAGCCAGCGCAAAGCCGCTCTTGTTGACAAGAGTTCTAATGCTCTCGGGATCGTTAGCCTGCCGCGATATTAAAACGTGCAGGTCGTCGGACAGACTGAGCAATCCCCGATCGAACATCCAGTGCACCGTACCCGAAAGTGCGATTCCGTTGCTGATAATATCGGGTCCGTTCGCTTCAACCGGCCGGATATGCGCTGCATCGACCTCTGCCCGCCCGCTGCCATTTATCAGCTTGAGTCCGCTGATGGCACAGCGCTCGGAGTAGGCTCGCAACACGATCCGGCGAAAAATACGGTCACGCACGATTCTCGACGCGGTAAAACTCATTCGATCACGGCTCTGTTCGAACTCGAAGGGTGCTGGCTCCTCGCGAAGGCCCGACGGCGGAAGCACCTCGCCGACGCGCGGGAGCAGTGGCTCGTCTTCGTTTAGGCCCAAGGCAACGATACGACTGAAATCGCCCGGCGAGATCGGACGGACGGCCGATTGCGCACGACCGGATATCCGTCCTTGCTCGTTCAGCACACCTTGCTCGACCACGCCCGACGCGCTGCTGAAAGGAACGGAGTTTACGAAATCAAGATAGCTCCCAGGTTCGATCAGGGCGAAGTACATGCCGGGTGCCGCAGGATCGGGAATGACGCGCTCGATCTTCGCTACTGCGAAGTAACCTCGCGTCTCCGCCACCTTGCGAGGCTCATAATAGATGATCCAATCGCCGATGCAGGACTGAACGCGGTGAAGATATTGACTGGGAAACTGATAGCGCTCGGCCGGGCTGTCGTCGTAGATCGAATCCGAACGGTGAATGAAAACCCCGTACCCCATGAACCGCATCTAATCACAAATGAGCTCTTGGCCAAATTCGCCGGATGCTGGAGGCCCCCTTTCAGGAAGCAGGGCGCGAATGCCTACTTTGTGTCGGCTGTGGCACCAGCCCGCCGCGCTCTGTTCAAAATCAAAATAGGGCCATACTGAGTCTGAATGCCCAGTCTCTGTTCCGCCGCCGCCGCCGAGGATTTCGTAACGCCATCAACATGCTGGGATTGGCGCACCCGACACGATTCGAACGTGTGACCTTTGCCTTCGGAGGGCAACGCTCTATCCAGCTGAGCTACGGGTGCGTTACCGGTTCATCTAGCCGATTGCCCTGCTTTCGGCAATGTCCTTTGGGGGCTGGGGAGGGGGTCGGAGCAGGGCCCGAAAGGCAAAGGTCACACGTTCGAATCGTGTCGGGTGCGCCAGGAAAGGCTGCGCCGAGGGTGCCGGGACTGTGGCGGACGGATTTCGTCGTATGGACGGCGCCGATGAAGGGTTCATTGGCAGCGCATCAGATCTTATATATGGCTCGTAGTGAAGGCCAGCCGGCGATGGCATTGGACCCCGTCGAACTGGGTGTCGCCAATGATTGGGTCGACATTTGCGTCGGGAACGGGTTCAAGAACGTCGCGCCATTACCCAGCTGCTTTTGCTGTCCCTTGAGCCTGCATGGATCGCATCGATTCTTGAGCCGCCGCCCGCGACAACTCGAGGAAGGCATCTCTGGCGTCATTAAGCTCCTGCTGCGAAATCGAATGATAAGCAAACGGAGATTTCAAGATGAGCGCGGCCGTTGGCCAAGTCAGGTTGCCGGCCCTGCAGGCAACAACGAGCTCTTTATGGCTCATATTCTTGAGCAGGCGTTCGATCAGCGCCGACTTGACTCCGGAAAATAGCGCAAGTGTAGCCGTCATTTCTTCGTGCTTGTGCGCTTTTACAAAGTCAACCAGCGCGGCCTCGGTCAACTGGCCGCACCTGTTGAGCTCGTGAGCAAGACTGTCCGCGCGGGCAAAGTCGCAGGGCCGAGCTGCTTTTTGGCTTAACTCGTTTGCAATACTCCCAAGCGCTCTCTGGATCTGCTCCTGATTCTTCAGGCGATGCGGCCGCCAGCAACCGCGATCGGACCAGATCGGTCGCACGCGCCAGCAATTGCCGAAGCAGTTGAAACGGGATGTCGAGGCGAAGACCGAGCCTTTCCGCAAGGCTTTCGTCGCCATCAGACTTTTTCACTAGCGCGGCAAAACCGACCTCCGAGAATTGCGCGCCGGAATTTCCCGCAAGCGCATGGCACACCTCCACGTTTCCGCGCTCGACCAACACATCGGTGACGGCTTGGGGGAGAGAAGCCCGTGCTGAGATTGCCAACAAGTGGCCCTGACCCTTGGATCTGGCAACCTCGATCAGATCGCCTTCCGTAAGTCGATTCGACCGGGTTAGCACCGGCCCGGCGATCTTGATCTTGTCATGCCGCGACAAATGGCGGATTACTTCAATCGGGGCATTGTTGACCGGGGCCAGGCTCTTGCTGAGTTGGACGAGCGCCTTGGTCTCGATCTTCTGAATCAGGTGGACCAGAACATCGCCGAACACGCCGATTTGCTGCTCATTGAGACGGTCAGACTCATCGAGGAATAAGCTGGTAATACGCATCAGCGTCTCCTCCCGTTTTTCGGGAGAGCCGACTTTGACAGCGACTTCTAGTTCATCGAGCAGAAAGGTATACGACATGGGCCCCCAAGGTCCTGGGAGTGAATTTATCTTATAGTTCAGACGGGATAATCTAGCGCCAAGAATAGAAGACGAGGTTAATGAAAAACTCATCGATCGGCGGGGCCGCCTCCAGGGCGGCTAGGGTCTCGTTCGAATCGTGTCGGGTGCGCCAGGAAAGCCCGTGCCGAAGGTGCCGGGACTGTGGCGGGCTAGCTAGGGCGTCGACCGCGGATGCGGCGGAAGAATCTTTCATTTACACGCTAAGTGCTCGGGCCTGCAAATGAGCCCCTCTAAGCTGAGGAGTGGTGGCGCTCAGACCGCAGTAAGCGGTTTTTCGCAATTCGTGTTGCAGCGCTTCCAGAAAGTGCATCGCCGCGGCGGGCTGGCGCACCGACCCATATGCTACTCGCAGTGAAGGCTGCCCGGCGCTATCATTGGGCCGTGCATCGAACTGGGTCTCGCCAATGAATGAAGCGAGCGCGACGTTTGCGTGGGGAAACGTGTTGGAGGACTTTGCGCTGTTCAGAACGCTCAGTTCGGAACAGCGTCTGAAGACTTTGCGCGCAATGGTCCGCCGGGATCTCATGCGCGGGCAACTGCTCGTTGCACAAGGGGAGCCGTCGGACTCACTGTTTATGGTGCTGCATGGTGCGCTCGCTGTGCGCAGATCCGGCCATCTCGAACCTATCGCCGAGCTCCGCGCCGGCGAAGTGGTCGGCGAAATCGGTTTCTTTGGAAATATCCCCCGCACCGCCGATGTGATTGCTATCCGCGACACCAGCGTGCTGGCGCTCACGCGCGCGGCTTACCAGGACCTTGCGCAGGAGGCGCCGGCCCTTATCGAAGCACTGCTCGCGGCGCTTGCGCGGCGATTCGCGAAAGAAACGGCGCGCCTCACGCCGGTTCGCGCGTCGCCAAGGGCAAGAACAGTCGCACTAATCGACGGCGGATGCGAACCGTTACCAGGCGTTTTCGATCGCCGAATGCGTGATGGGCTTGCTGCGATTGATGCCGAGATCGTCGATCCCGCCCGCGTCAACGTAATGTTTCCGGGGCGCGCGCTCGATGCCCCCGAAGTGGCCGACTGGCTCAACAAACTCGAACACGCCGCGCCGCTGGTGGTCTACCTCGGCGGACGTGATGCTTCGGCATGGGCGCGCAAGGCTATCCGCCAGGCCGACATGGTTGTGCTCGCGTGCCGTGGAATTGCGCCCGCTGGAGCTTTGACGGATGTCGAAGCTTTCGCTTGCGAGGTCCATCCGGCGTCAGCGCGGCGCCTCGTTCGCATTCACGACCGACGGAGCGGTGAAGTCAGCGGCACCGCGGCTTGGCTTGCTCGGTTACCCTCCTTCATGCATCACCATGTCGCTCTCGAAGATCAGGATGATATCGACAGTCTAATCCGCTTTCTATCCGGTCGCGCGATTGGATTCGTCGCCTCTGGCGGCGGCAGCTTCGGAACGGCGCATGTGGGTATCTACAAGGCCTTTCGTGAGCGCGGCGTGATATTCGATATCTTCGTCGGCACGAGTGTCGGCTCTGCCATGGCGGCGGGATTTGCAAAAAATCTCGAAGCCGAGGATCTCGAGCGCGGCACACACGAGATCTTTGTCAGGAGTCGCAGTTTCCGGCGGCCAACTTGGCCGCGCTACGCCCTATTAGATCACAAGGTGTTCGATCGCGCCCTTGCCGACCAATATGGCCGCGACTGCCGGATCGAGGATTGCTGGCGGCCTTTCGCGGCGATCGCAACCAATCTTTCGACCCATAATCTTGAATTGATCCGGTCGGGACTGCTCTGGCAGGCAGTGCGTGCATCGAGCGCGATCCCTGGACTATTGTCGCCGTTCTACACGCCAGAGGGCGCGATGCTTGTCGATGGGTGCCTCATTGACAATGTTCCGCTGGCGCCGATGCACCAACTAAAGAGTGGTCCCAATCTGGTTGTGCATTTCGGCGAACCAGCGGCCGAGATGTTCGACGTCGACTATGCCGCATTGCCCGGACGGCTCGAGCTGGTCGCGGCGATGCTGATGCCGTTCCGAAAGAAGCTGCTTCCCGCCGCGCCGAGTGCGGTCAACGTGCTGTGGCGAAGTCTCGTGGCGCATCAGCGTTACGATATTCTGCCGACCGCGACGCTCGATATGGTCATGCGGCCACCGCTCCCGGACGGGGTCGATGTGACAGATTTCGACCGCCACACAGACATCTTTGATGCGTCCTATCTCTGGGCCCGAGAGGCCATCGCTGCGCTGGAGGCCGAGGGCAATTCGGCAATTACCGCCATCCTCGACGCCAGCAAGCTGGCAACACGACGACCACACCATATCGTGGCTCTCTCGAGCGAGGCTCAATCCAGCTGAGCTACGGGTGCGTTACCGGTTCAGGTGAAGCTGGTAGCGACGAAGGTCTTCGAAGTTCGCCGTGTCGAGCGAGCGGCCGAGATAGGCGACGAAGTTCTTGACCCTCTGCAGGCAGTCATGTTGGGCCTTTGACGCGAATTTACGGATCGTCATGTGTTCGATCATGCGCCGGCATAACGGGCTCATTGCCTGGTCGGTCATGGGAAGGCTCCTGTCTGGAGTGAGGGTTGCAACTCCTCATCTTCAGACAGGACGCGCCCCTTATCTCTCCCCACCCCGCGCACCTGGCGGTGGAGCCCTACCGCGCGAGCGTTAGTCCAATGACCCGGAGCGGAAGTGAGCAGCCCCGTCCATTCCGCTTTAGCGCGGGCGATGGGCTTGGTTTATGCTGTCGACAATGGTCGAAACAAGCTTTTGCAGCAAACTTGGGCCTAAACCGGAGCCGGAATCGGTAGTCGTTATGTTCGATGAGACCTGCCCAATCTGAACGTCCATTCCACCGGCAGCTTTGTCGAGTTCGGCCTCGCTGAGGGCGCCAAAACTCTTTTGGGTCTTAAGCATTTCAAGTCTCCCCATGAAAAGAGAAAGCCTGGTGGAGCATCTTAAACGAACCGCTTTGCTGACGCACTAACCCAGCAACGATGGTGTGTTAAGGAACGCAAGTTCCGCCATTGTGTGTCGGCGTGTATATCGCGCCGCAGACGGATCCGCCGGTTACCCACACACCAAAGCCATAGCCACCGACCTTTACTTCGAGACCAACGTAGCCCTTGTCGGCAACGAGGGTGACTTCACCGGCACTGACTGCGTCTAGCTCTTCCAAACTCATTTCGCGAGTTTCGTTATTCATGATGCTCTCCTGCTTGAAAGTGAACTATCATCTCCGTCGCAGAAGTTACGCGGTCGTGTTTATTGGGACTGTGATGGGGCTCACACAGCCAACTAATCGTGAGGTTCGAATTCAGTAACAGCCTTCCGGTTGGCTCGACCTAGTGGCGATTGACCCCGGACATTGAACCCCAGTGCAATCGTCACGGCCCTCGCATCGTTCAGGAGTTGTTCCAAATTTCCGATCTGTTTACATAGGCGGGCAGGTGCTGGCCTGTTTCGCCCCTTATCCGACGGGAAACAAAGGGCCTCCGATGCATGGAGGCTCTTACGTTCCTCCGGTTTGAGAGCAAAATATGCCCATAAGGAAAACAATGTCAGTTGATAAGGCCAAAGACACTCCGCCCAAAAAACCGATCACCGACAACAAGATTGTAGAAGCCAAGCCGGAATCCTCTACCAAGCCGGAAAACAAACCGGACGCTACATCAAGAAAACAAGGTATGGGCGAGGGTCAGAAGCCAGTATCCAAAGCCTACAAGGACAACTGGAACGACATTTTTGGAAAGAAGAAGAAGCGATAGCATCCGTGGTCTACAGCCCGGGACCCGTGCAGCCGCGGCAGTTTTAGCGTGGTCTGGGCAATGGACGACGATCCCAGGCCCTCCAATATCAAGCCCGCAGATGTCGTGACTTCCAGCATCATGACCTCCAACATCGAACCATTGGCCCGCGAGATGGCCGGGCGCATCTGCCGCCGCAGCGGCATGCCGGAGGCCGATATTCCGCGCTGGGTCGACCTGCACTGGCCATGCGCCGCCGCGATGCTGGAGGCGGGCGTCATGGACGAGGGCGGGGAGTGGGTCGAAGACAGGGACGTCCGCCTGGGGATGGAAGCCTATCGGGAGCGGCTGGCGCGGGCGAAATGAGGCTTGCCCGCCGATTGGCCCCTGATTTTCGTTCAATTCCACCGCCGGTTCATCCGCCCCCGCCGGCCTGAGGTGATTGTTCCGTCCGGCGCAGCCTGTAAACTGGCCCCTCGAGGAAATGGCGCGGCGAAGCCGCCTTCAGGGAGAGAACGTTCATGCGTCCGCTGGAATTCGGCTGGTATCTGCCCACGCACGGTGACACCACGGCCTATGGCGTGCCCGAGGCCCAGGTGCCGGGATCGCCCGAATTGTGCGACCGCGTGGTGCAGGCCGCGGAGCAGGCGGGTTTTGAGTATTTGCTGATTCCGGTCGGCTCGGTGTGCTGGGAGGCCTGGATCACCGGCGCCTTCATGGCCGCGCGTTCGTCCCGGATAAAGCCTTTGATCGCGGCCCGGCCCGGCTACATCAATCCGGTGCTGCTGGCGAAGATGATATCGACCTTCGACCAGATGTCCGGCGGGCGCATCTGCATCAATCTGATCGCGGGCCAGAACGAAAGCGAGGTCGAAGGCGAGGGCGTGCGCTATCCCAAGGAAGAGCGCTATGCGCTGATGGAGGAGGAGGTCTCGATCCTCAAGGCGCTGTGGACCACGCATGGTCCGGTGCATTTCGAGGGCAAATTCCACACCTTGTCCGGCGCGCATATCCGGCCGCGGCCGCTGCAGCAGCCATTCCCGAAATTTTATCTCGGCGGCGGCTCGCGGCAGGCCTGGGAGATGTCGGCGAAACATTCCGACGTGCACCTGTTCTGGGGCGATCTGCCGGAGCGGATCGCTTCGAACATCGCCGAGATCAGGGAGATGGCCAGGGCCCATGGCCGCGAAAACACCATCGGCTTCGGCATGCGGCTGCAGGTGATCTGCCGCGAGGATGAACGGGATGCCTGGGAGGCCGCCGATATCCTGGTGCGCGACGCGACCGAACGGCAAAAGCAGGAGATGAAGACGCTCTACAACAAGTCCGAGGCCAACCGGCGCGTGCAGGAACTCGCCCGCGAGCACGGCGATCTCCTGCTGCCGCATCTGTGGACCGGCATCACCAGGGTCCGGCCGGGCGCCGGGATCGCCGTCGTCGGCAACCCTGCCCAATGCGCCGGTACGCTGCAGCAATTCATCGACGCCGGCTGCCACTCCTTCTGCCTGTCCGGCTATCTGCATGACGAGGAGGCCGAACGTTTTGGGCGGCTGGTGCGCCCGATCCTCGCGGAGAACAATCGCGGCCGGCTGGCGGCGTAATTCCTTTCTGACGTTTTTTCGTTGCGCGAACCGGTATCCACCCCGGATCAAGTCCGGGGCAGGCTTTCGCTCGAAAACGCCCTGGAGATCAGGCCACCGCCGCAACGCTCTCGTCGCGCGGGCCGAACAGGCGCCGTACCTCGGGGCCGGGCTTGGCGGCGCTGAACAAGTAGCCCTGCATCTCGGTGCAGCCGAGCGCGCGCAGCATTTCCTTCTGCTCCGATGTCTCGACGCCTTCCGCCGTCGTCGTCATGTTGCCCGCGGCGGCGATGTTCACCACCGCCTGCACGATGACCGAGGAGCCGTCGATTTCCGCGATGTCGCTGACGAAGCAGCGGTCGATCTTGATCTTGTCGAACGGGAAGCGCTTCAGATAGCTCAGCGAGGAATAGCCGGTGCCGAAATCGTCCAGCGCGATGCGGATGCCGATGGCGCGGAGCTGATGCAGGATGGCGAGCGCGGTCTCGTCGTCGCGGATCAGCACCGCCTCGGTGATTTCCAGCTCCAGCCGGTTCGCCGCAAGGCCGGAAGCCGCGAGCGCGCCGGCGATCTTCAGCGCCAGCGTCGGGCATTTCAGCTGGACCGGCGAGACGTTGACCGCGACCCGGATATGATCGGGCCAGGTCGCCGCCTCGGCGCAGGCGGTTCGCAGCACCCATTCGCCGAGTTCGACGATCAGGCCGGTGTCTTCCGCGACGGGTATGAAATCGGCCGGCGAGATCATGCCGCGCTCGGGATGGCGCCAGCGCAACAGCGCCTCGCAGCCGGTGACCTCGTCGCGTTTGAGATCGACCAGCGGCTGGTAGTGGATCTCGAAGCCGCCGTCCACCAGCGCCTGACGCAGATCCCGCTCCAGGGTAAGCCGCGCCTTGGCGCGGGCATCCATCGCCTTCTCGAAGAAGCGGTAGGTCCGGCGGCCGTCGGCCTTGGCGCCGTACATCGCCAGATCGGCGTTCTTGATCAGCTGATCGAGGTCGGTGCCGTCCTGCGGCGCCATGGCGATGCCGATGCTGGCATCGGTCGTGAGGTGGTGGCCGAGGCATTCATAGGGTTGCCGGATCGCCTCCTGAATGCGCATCACGAATTCCACCACGTCGTGCGTGTCGGCGACGTCGGTCTGGATGACGGCGAATTCGTCGCCGCCCAGCCGCGCGACGTGGTCGGTATCCCGGATGCAGCTCCTGATCCGGCCGGCCACCGCCTTCAGAAGCTCATCGCCGACATGATGTCCGAGCGAATCGTTGATGCCCTTGAACTCGTCGACGTCGATGTAGAACAGCGCGAACTGCCTGCCCCGGCGGGCCAGCTGCAGCTCGCGTTCGATCCGCTCGCGGAACAGCACGCGGTTCGGCAGGTCGGTCAGGGGGTCGTAATGCGCGAGATGGGCGATCTTCTCGTCGGCGCGCCGGCGATCGGTGACGTCGTCGACGACGTTGATGATATAGCGCGTTTCGCCGGACTGATCCGGAATTCCGATGCGCCGCGAGGTGATGAAGCGCTGGCCCAGCGCCTGGGTTTGCCACGGGCCGATGTCCAGGAACAGGCCGTCGGGGCATTGCAGGGCCTTTTCATCGTCCGCGGCGATGATCTCGGCGGCATCTTTCGGGAACAGATCGACGGCCGTCTTGCCGACGATGTCGTCGCGCGACATGCCGAACTGGGTTTCTGCCACCCGGTTGGCCAGCACGTAACGGCGGTCGCGCACGTCCTTCACGGTAATCTGGGTCGGGATGTGGTCGATGATCTGGCGCAGGAATGCGGAATTGCGGTCGCGTTCCTGCTCGAGGTTTCGGCGCTGCGTGATGTCTTCGAGCGTGGCGACCCATCCGCCTTGCGCGAGCGGCTTGTTGACGATCTGAAACGAACGCCCGTCCGCGCCCTCCATCACGGCGTGGGTGACTTTTCCCGCCGCGACGTTGCGCTGGATGTTCGAACAAAATTCCTCGACGTCGCCGTCGAACGATCCGGTGTCCTTGCGATGCTGGATCAGATCGCGGAAGAGGCACCCCGGCTTCACCACGTCTCTCGACAGATTGTACATATCGAGATAGCGCTGGTTGGTGGTGACGATTCGTGCCGACGCGTCATAAAGCACGAGGCCCTGCGTCATGTTGTTGAGGGCGGTATCGAGCCGGTGCTTCTCCGCTTCCAGCCGCTGCTGCGCTTCCCGATTTTGGCGGGTCATCTGCCGGACGATCAGGAACAGGATCAGGGCGATCACCACCGCCGACAGCACGGCGGCCGCGATCAGGAATCTGGTTTGCGCGCGCCAGTCGGCCAGCACCGCCGAGACGGCCGTGGTCGCGACCACCACGATTGGAAAGCGCCCCAGCGGCGCGGCCGATCCGAGCCGGTCCGCCTTGTCGATGGGGCTTTGCACCCGCAGCGTCTGCTGCCCTCCTTCGGTCAGCACCTTGTGCAGCAGCGGAGCGCCCTTGAATTTCTTCCCGATCATCGAATCGACGCGAGGGTAGCGCGCCAGCATCGTTCCGTCGCGATGGAACAGGGCGATCGCGGCATCCTTGCCGAGGGGCAGCGACGCGAAAAACTTCTCATAATAGGCCGGATCGATTCGCCGCGTCATCACGCCGAGAAACACACCGTCCTGCCCGGTCAGCCGATGCGCGATGACGGTGGTCCAGCGTCCCGTATAATAGCTGCGAAGCGCCTCGGCCCGGAACTTCTCTGATGGCGGACTCGCCTTGAAGATGTTGAAATAGCGCCGGCCCGAAATGTTGATCGGCGGAGGCGGCCAGGATCCCGACGAGTTGATGAGATCTCCCTCATAATCATAGATATTGACGTCGTCGAGGTAAGACAGGACGCTCACCTTCGACTTCAATGTCTGATGTGCGTCAGGGCCGGACATTCGCTCCCTGAAAATTTCGGGCGACGCGATCCCGGAAAGGTCCAGCTGCGAGATGAGATTGGTGGCGATGGATTCGGCATCCTCCATCTCCTGGTCGAAGTGGCGGCTGAGCAGCAGCACGGTATTTTCCAGTTCGCGCTCGCCGTTGCTGAGCGCGCGCTCGCGGTATTCGCCGACCATGACCGCGGTGCCGATCGCGATCGCCGCGACCAGCAGAATGCCGGAGAGGATGAGCCAGAGCACCGGGCCCCGCCGAAACGACACGGGCGTTTGATGCGGCACTTTCGCCGCGGTCCCAGCTATTTTCACTGCGCCCGAAATGCTCGAATCCAATCGCATTCCCGCCTCCCCGGGAACATGCATACAATGCGCAAATGGCATAAGCCGTTAGCAAATCCGGTTACCGGAAGCTTAACGGGATTTCGGGCCTCAAGATGATGAGTAAACCATGCACTATCCCGCATTGCGGGATGCCCCCAGGCGATCGTTCCGGCGCACGGTTCGATCCCGGAACCCGGCGTGATAGCGTTGTGTTGATCACCGAGAGCAGGGCGCCGGGGAGGCAGGCCGATGGCGAATAGTTCCGGTTCTCGGGATTCCGGTTTCGCGGGCAAAGCCTGGCCGGTGTTCTCTTCGTTGCAATCGTACCGCCTGCAATTCCTCACCCACGATTTGTTCGCGGGACTGACGCTCGCCGCGATCGCGATTCCCGAGCAGATGGCGACGGCCCGGCTCGGCGGGTTTGCTCCGGAGTTCGGCTTCTTCGCCTATCTCGCGGGCTCCCTGGCGTTCGCCATGTTCGGAAGCAATCGCTTCCTGTCGTGCGGCGCGGATTCGACCATCACGCCGATCTTTGCCGGAGGTCTGGCCGCGCTGGCCGCTTCCGGCGATCCGCAATATTTGGCGCTGGCGGCGGCGCTGGCGCTGATGGTCGGACTCCTGGTCTTCGCCGCCGGCATTTTCCGCCTGGGCTGGATCGCGGATCTGCTCTCGATCCCCGTGACGACAGGCTTTCTTGCCGGCATCTCCGTGCACATCCTGGTTTCCCAGCTGCCCGGGATTCTTGGCGTCGCCGCGCCCGGTGGCCCCATGCTGCAGCGTATGGCGACCCTCGCCTCGCATCTGAACGAGACCAATCCGTTTACGCTCGTGATCGGCATGGGGGTTCTGGCCGTGACCGCCGTATCGGAGCGGATCGATGCGCGCATTCCCGGCGCCCTGATCGGCCTTGCGCTGGCGAGCGCGGGAGTAGCGCTGCTCGGGCTTGAGAGCCGCGGCGTCAGCGTTCTCGGCGCGGTCTCCGCCGTGTTGCCGGCGCTTGCGCTGCCGGACCTCTCAGCCGACCGGTTGGCGGGACTGGTGTCGCTCAGTCTGATCATCTCGGTCGTCGTCATGGTGCAGACGGCGGCGACGACGCGATCCTTTCCGTCCAGCGCCGACGATCCGCCGGATGTCGATCGCGACTTCGTCGGCGTCGGTATCGGCAGTATCCTGTCGGGACTGATCGGCGCGTTTCCGGTCGATGCCAGCCCGCCGCGCACGGCGGTCGTATCCGAGACCGGCGGACGCTCCCAACTCGCTGGGCTAACCGCCGCCGCCATCGTCATCGGCCTGCTGGGCTTCGGCGCATCGCTGCTCGGCCGAATTCCGAACGCCGCGCTCGGCGGCGTGTTGCTGTTCGTCGCGCTGCGGATCGTCCGCGTCAACCAGATCGTCGCGATCTTCCGGCAATCGCTGGGCGAATTTCTGCTGATCGTCGTGACGGCGGCGGCGATCATCGTGCTCCCGATCGAGCAGGGCGTCGGACTCGGGATCGCGCTCTCGCTGCTGCACGGTATCTGGAGCACGACGCGGGCGCGGCTGGTCGTCTTCGAGCGTGTGCCCGGAACCTCGATCTGGTGGCCGTCGAGCCCGAACCTGCCCGGCGAACAGGAGCCCGGAATCATCGTCGCGGGATTTCAGGCGCCGTTGTCGTTTCTCAACGCCTATCATTTCCGGCGCGACGTCCTTGACGCGCTGCAATCCCAGGCACAGGCGGCGCGGCTGTTGGTGCTGGAGGCGACGGGCATTGTCGAGATCGACTTCACGGCGGCCCAGATATTGCGCGATCTGATTCGCCGCTGTCACGCCGATGGCGTCGATTTCGCCATCGCGCGGCTGGAGTCGATGCGGGCGCAGGCCGCAATGGCGCGATTCGGCATCAACGAGCTGCTCGGCCCGGATCATGCCTTTCGCAGCGTCGAGGAGGCCATTCAGGTGCTAGGCAAAAAAGCCCGGCCGGCAAGCGCCTGAAAATCCAGGGCCGTAACGGCCTGTCCCCGGCCCGGGTTCCCTTCATGCGACATCGGCCATTTGATCGATGTCAAAGCGGTGCCCCGGGGGCCGGGCATCATGATTTCATGGCGTTTTACAGATTTCATGTGTGCGATCCCGTCACCCGGATCGACGGTCATGGCCATGACGGCGCGGCGTTGGCGGACGATATCGACGCCATGCTGTTCGCCGCGGGCATCGTTCAAAGACTGGTTCAGGAACATCCCTCGGTTCCGAGAGCCTGGGCGATCAGGGTCCACCAGGATTCGCGGCTGGTCGGCGTTCTGTCGTTTGCGGCCGGCCTGCAGGTCCTGCTGCGGCCGCACTGGGTCTGCGACCAGCCCAGCGAAGCGCATGAAGGCTGGCGCTGAGGTTCATAGCGTTTTCGAGCGAAGTGGACATCGGTTCGCGTGAAGAAAACCCGTCAAACAAGGAATCGAAAGCCTGATCGGTTCTGATTGCATCAGAACCGATCAGGCTTTATCGGAACGATCTCCTTGCCGATTGGCCAGAGCGCCAGACCTGCGAGCTTGACGTGCGCCCAGGCGAAGGGAATGCCGATAATGGTCACCGCCAGCACGATCGCGGTGACCATGTGCGCGAGCGCCAGCCACCAGCCTGCCAGCACCAGCCAGATCAAATTGCCGATCAGCCCGAGCGGCCCGGTGCCGATATCGGGGCGGCCGGTCAGGCTGTCGCGCCGCACCGCCGTTTGCCCGAACGGCAGCAGCGCATAAGCCGCGATCGTGAATGCGGCCTTGGCCCAGGGCAGGCCGATGATGGTGATGGCCATGATGATGCCGGCGATCACCCAGCCCAATGCCATGTACAGGCCGCCGAACACGATCCACAGCACGTTCAGCAAGATCGAAACAGGGGGCATGCGATTTCTTCAGGAGCTGGAGTGATCTTGCCGATCTTAGGACGACACGCCGGACAATCAAACCGAATTGCGCTCAGTCGGAGATCAGAACCTCGCCCTCGATTTCCACCGGCATCCCGAACGGCAGCTCGGCCATCCCCACCGCGCTGCGGGCATGGGCGCCGGCCTCCGGCCCCCAGAGTTCGAGGATGAGATCGGAGCAGCCGTTGATGATTGCGGGCTGCTGGACGAAGCCGGGCGCGGAATTGACCATGCCGAAAATCCGCACCCAATGCGTCACGCGGTCGAGATCGCCGAGCGCGCGCTGGAGATAGCCCAGCATCGACAGCGCCGTGAGTTTTGCCGCCGCGTAGCCCTGCTCCGGCGTCAGCTCGCGTCCGACCTTGCCGAGCGGTTTTGCCAGCGGTCCGTCGGGGCTCTGCGGTCCGTGCCCGGCGAGTATCGCGCGATTGCCGATCACGCGCACGTTGACGAAAGGCAGGATGACCCCGGGCGGCGGCACGAAGGCGGGCGGCAGCACCAGGCCCAGCACAGCAAGGCGGGATTCGATTTTTGCCATGGTGGATGCCCTTTTACGCCGACTTGCGCGGCAGGTTGCGCAACCGTCCCACCACGCCGGTCGGAAAGAAATAGTCGCTGACGATGGACTGGCGATCCGACCTGGCGTGAGAAGGTCCCTCCCAGGCGGGGCCGTTCAGCCTCCGTTTATACTGCTGTTTCGCCGGGAGACCGCAACCCGAAGCTTGCCTGTTTCATATCAAACCGCCCCGTGATTTCACATAGTGAAATCTGGCCCTTGACGCGCCCTCGACCGGGCTCAGCGGCGATAGCTGTTGCCGCGGGCATGGACGGGGCGGCTTTCCTGCGCCGGGCGGCTGGCCAGGCTGATGCGCGCCTCGCTGGCACGCGGGATCGCGGGCTTCAGCTCTTCCAGAAAGATCGGCCTGGAAAAGTAAAAGCCCTGCGCGTAGCGGATCTTGGTGGCGGCCTGCAGATATGCGAGCTCCTCGAAGGATTCGAGGCCTTCGGCGATCACGGTCATCCCGAGCGCCTCGCTCAGGGATTCGATCGCCCGCAGGATGCCCTGGCTGCGCGGGCGCTTGTGAATGTCGGTGATGAAGGAGCGGTCGATCTTGATCTCGTCGGCGGTGATGTCGGCCAGCGCCGACAGCGACGAGTAGCCGATGCCGAAATCATCGATGGAAATCCCGACGCCCAGTTTGCGGAAGATCGGCAGGATCTCGTCCTGGAAATGGGTCTTGGCGACGAAGGCGTCCTCCGTCACCTCGATCAGGAAGCGCTTGGGAAAGCCGGTCGCTTCCAGCGCCTGCGCAAACGAACGCATGAACTCCGGATTGCCGGCCTGCTTCGCCGCGACGTTGATGCTGATCGAGGCTTCGTGGCCGAAGGTCTCGTTGATGAGGTCGATCGACTTGACGATCTCCGCCAGCACCAGATGCGTGAGTTCGTCGATCAGCCCCAATTCCACCGCAAGGTTGATGAAAGTGCCGGGAGCCTGAATGACGCCCTCGTCGTCGCGCAGGCGCACCAGCGCCTCGATGCCCTTGATATCCCTGGTCCTGATGTCGACTTTCGGCTGGAAGGCGCAGCAAAAACGCTTTTCCAGGATGGCGAGCCGCAGCGACTGCTCGATCTTCATGCGCGCCAGTGCCTCGCGCTCCATGCTGGAGTCGAAGAAGGCGGCGGCGCCCTTGCCCTCGTTCTTGACGCGATACATCGCAATATCGGCGTTCTGACGCAGCGCGTCGTAGCTGCTTCCATGGTCCGGATAGAGGCTGACCCCGATCGAAGTGGAGGCGAATATTTCCGAGCCGTCGATGAAGAACGGCGCCTTCAGCCGTTCCAGCGTGAAGCGGATGTATTCCGCCACCTCGTGCTCGCTCTGGATCGGAGTGAGCAGCAGCAGGAATTCGTCGCCGCTGATCCGCGACAGCATGTCGGAGTCGCGCAGGTTGAGCCCGATCCTGTGCGCGAGTTCGACCAGCAGCGCGTCGCCGATTCCGTGGCCGTAGTAATCGTTGATGTGCTTGAAATTGTCGATGTCGAGAAAGGCGAGCGCGAACCGGCCGTGCGCGTCGGTCTGCAGAAGGCGGTTGGTGCGGTGCTCGATCACCCGCCGCGTCGGCAGGCCGGTCAGTTCGTCATAATAGGCCGAGCGGAACAGATGGTCCTCGACCGCCTTTTGCTCGCTGATGTCGGTCGAGCTCGAAACCAGGAGATTGCGGTCGGCGATGCGGACCGGGCGATGCGCCGTGAGGAACACCTGCCTGACCTCGCCCGAGGTCGCGCATTCCTCGGTGACGGCCGCACGGCCCGCGCGCAGCAATTCGAGGCCGGTTTCGCGGCGCTGGGTCAGTTCCGGCGAGGGGGACGCGGCCAGTCCGCCGGCGGCCAGGCCAAGCTGCACGGCCGCGGCGTCGTTCATCAGCAGGAAACGGCCGTGCTCGTCCTGAACCGTGACGCCGGCCGGCAGCAGTCTGAAGACATCCCGCAGGATGCTCAGCTCGGTGCCGTCGGCGAGTACGTCATCGTTTTCCGTCGCGGTGACCCGCAGGGCGTTTGGGGTGCGGCTTTGCATGATCACCGACTTTGACGAACTGGTTTGTAGTTTTGGTTAAGCGGAACTCGGAAAGGCGATGACAGGCGCGTGATTGCGCAGATTGAATTGGGCCAGCCTCAATCGTCATTAACAGACTATCAATGCGCATTCAGAAGCGCGCTCGTCAGCTGCTGCAGGCTGAAAGACCCTGCAGGTCAGCTCCGGGGGATGCGGCATTGCATGGTGCAATGAATCCCGGTCTTCAAAAAAGCGACCTCGGTCTTGCCGTCGAACGGCCTCAGCGCCGATTTCAGGAGCCGGGTGCCAAAGCCGGCTTCCCCGATCGTTTCGACCGGAGGACCTTCGGTTTCGTCCCAGTTGACAATGAGCTGGTCGTCCGACACCGACCATGACACCTGCAACAGCCCGCGCGGCGAGGAAAACGCGCCATATTTTCCGGCATTGGTGGCGAGTTCGTGAAATATCAATGCCAGGCTCACCGCCAGTTTGGCGGGGAGAAACAGTGGATTGCCATTCAGGGTAAACCGGACGTGCCCGTACGGTCCGAGCTCCGAGAGCAGGAGATCCTTGATGTCGCAACCGCTGCCGTCAACCTGTGCGATGAGGTCGTCGGTCGCCGACAGCGCCCGTAGCCGCTGATCGATTCTGACCCAGACCTGCGGCTGATCGTGCAGCACCTGATGCAGCACCGCGTGAATCGTCGACAACTTGTTCTTCAGCCGGTGCTGAAGCTCGTCGACCACCAGCCTCCGATAGACCTCCTCCTCGATCAGGCGCTTCGAGACCGCCCGCTGCTGCGCGGCGATCGACCGGTAGTGCTCGATGCCCCATATCGTCATGGCGGACACGATCAGGTAGATGGCCAGAAGCACCAGCCTGGCGGAATCGGCCGGCGTGCCGCTAAAATTGACGGCGACGCCGAGTGCGCCGCCGGCCAGCGCCGTCACGATCCCGACCCGCAGGCCTCCGAATGCGGTGGCAAAGAATATGGCCGGAAAATACGGGGTGAAGAAGATGTCCGGTCGCATCAGGGAAAGAGCCCAGCGCGCCGCGGTCGCCAGAGCGAGGCAGGCCGCCGCAAAACCGATGCTGAAAAGCGGCGAAGGTCGGGAGGTTCCTTGCCAGCCTCGCCGGAATTCGTCGATCAATGTCGCCATGAGTCACATTACATCAGCCGATCGGCAAATCCAAAAATGGGCCGGGCCTGGAGCGGCATACGTGGTCTGTGCCGGCAAGGCGAATGCGCGGGGTCGGAACCATCATTCGATGGAAAGCAAGCCCGGCTTGCGTTGTTCCATCAGGCCGGAGATAAATTGGTCCTAAACAACACCAGAGGAGAACGACATGGGACGGTTGAGCGGCAAGGTCGCGGTCATCACCGGGGCGACCAGCGGCATCGGTCTGCGCACCGCGGAAATCTTCGTCGCGGAAGGCGCGAAAATCGTCATCGCCGGCCGCCGCGTGCCGGAGGGCGAGGCGCTGGCGAAACAGCTCGGCGCCACCTGCATCTTCCGCCGGACCGACGTCACCGTCGAGGACGAGATGCGCGCGCTGATCGGCGAGGCGGTGGAAAAGTTCGGCCGCCTCGATTGCCTGTTCAACAACGCCGGCGGACCGGCGCAGACCGGCGGCATCGAAGGCCTCGACGTCGCGCGCTTCGACGCCGCGATGGCCACATTGGTGCGCAGCGTGATGCTCGGCATGAAGCACGCCGCGCCCCATATGCGCCGCCAGGGAAGCGGCAGCATCATCAACAATGGCAGCATCGCCGGCAGGCTCGCCGGCTTCTCGTCGTCGGTGGTGTACGGCGCCGCCAAGGCCGCCGTCATTCATCTCACCAAATGCGTGGCGATGGAACTCGGGGAAGCCGGCGTCCGCGTCAACTCCATTTCGCCGGGCGCGATCGCCACCGGGATTTTCGGCAAGGCGCTGGGCCTGTCGGTCGAGGCGGCGGAGAAGACCCCCGACGTGATGCGGGAGGTCTACAAGACCGCGCAGCCGATCCCGCGCGCCGGCCTGCCCGAGGATATCGCTCATGCCGCGGTGTTTCTCGCCAGCGACGAATCCACCTTCATCAACGGCCACGATCTGGTCGTCGACGGCGCCATTACCGGCGGCCGCAACTGGAGCCAGCAGCAGCAGGGCTATGTCGCTTTGCGCAAGGCGTTCGACCAGGGCGCGGGCTAATCCGGAGGAAGCATCAATGACGGCAACATTCGACGTGGCGTCGCTCGGCCGGACTGAAGCCCGGCCGCTCCATATGGCCATTATCGGCGGGCTGGCAGGTGCCTTCCTGCTCGGGAAGATGCTGCCGGTCGCGATGGACACGGTTTCGACGGTTGTTGCGCCGCTGTGCGCCGATTCGGCGGGCCCTGCGCTCGACACCGTCGAACCGATCGCCTCCTATGCCCTGCCCAATGTGCCGGGCAAGCGCGTGACGATCGTGCGCGTGTCCTACGGCCCCGGTGGATTTACCCGCGCGCATCGCCATGCGGGTTCGGTCACCGCCTACATCACCAGGGGCGAAATCCGTTCGCAACTCGCCGGCGGTCCGGTCGAGACTTTCAAGGTCGGCCAATCGTTCTTCGAGCCGCCCGGCGCAACCCATCTGGTCTCGGCCAATGCCAGCAGCACCGAGCCGGCGGAGCTGATCGCGGTGTTCGTGGCGGACGAGGGCGCGCAGCTCACGACGTTTATCGAATAGGCCCGTTATGCGGCAGCAAAGGCGCGAAGCGCGTCTTCGCGCTAGAAGCCCGCGCATCTGTCGGAAAAGGCTCTCGTTCAACAGCGGATTGCCGGGTCAAGCCCGGCAGCGACAGCCCTTCAGGCTCACACCGCCTTCAGCGTCACCCGCAATCCGTCGCGCGGCTTCGGGATCGGCCACATCTGCCAGCCCGGCGCATAGCCCGGCTCCAGCGAGACCTCGAGGTTCTGGAGGAAATGCCGCGCGAAGCATTTCGCCTGCATATAGGCGAAGTGCAGCCCGAGGCACATATGCGCGCCGCCGCCGAACGGCACCCAGGCGAAGCGATGGCGGTTGCGCTGCGCCTCGTCGGTGAAGCGCATCGGATCGAATTTTTCCGGATCGGGCCAGATCTCCGGCATGTGGTGGGTGAACAGCGGATTGACGCCGAGCATGGTGCCGCCCGGAATCGCGTAGCCCATGAAGGTGAAATCCCGGATGGCGCGGCGCGGGATCGACGGTACCGGCGGCTTCAGCCGCATCGCTTCCTTGAACGCCATTTCCGTGAGTTGCATGGCTTCGAGATTGTCGAACGTCGTGGGTGCATCGGACGCGATGCCGAGCCCGTTCACTTCGTCGCGCAACTTGCCCTGCCATTCCGGATGGGCGGCAAGCGCGGCGACGAATGACGTCAGCGACGAGGTCAGGGTGTCGTGCGCGGCCATCATCAGAAAACTCATGTGGTCGACGATATCCTGCGTCGACAGCAATGCGCCATCCTCATGGGTCGCCTGGCACAGCTGCGAGAACAGGTCTTCGCCGCCGCCCCTGGCGCGGCGGATCGGAATCTGTTCGGAAAAATAAGCGACGATGCGTTTGCGGCCGCGGACGCCGCGCGCCATCTTGGTGCCGGGCAGTGGCCTGCGGATCACCGAGATCGAGGCGGCCACCATGTCGACGAAGGCGCGCGTGATCTCGTCGACCTCGGGGCCGATTTCGGCGCCGAGGAATGAAGTGGCCGCGAGATCGAGCGTGAGCTGCTTCATCGCCGGATAGAACAGCATCGGCCCTGGCTTCGCCTTCCACTGCTTGACCCGCGCCGCGATGCCCGTATCCAATTCCGCAAGATAGGATTTCATCGGCCCGGATTTGAAGGCCACCGACAGCGCGCGCCGATGCAGCCGGTGTTCGTCGAAATCGAGCAGCATCAGTCCGCGCGGAAACAGCAGGCCCAGAATCCGGCCCCAGCCGTGGGTCGAGGAGAACAGCTTGGCCTGGTCGAACAGCACCAGTTCGTTGGCTTCCGGCCCAAGCAGCGTGAGGCTGGTCTCACCGAAGATGTGGCTGCGATAGAGCAGCCCATATTGGGCCGCCGACCGCTCGACCTGTCCCTTGGGGTCCGCCAGCACCTCCAGCGTCTTGCCGATGATCGGCCAGCCCTCGTCGCCGGGAATATGCGTCAGCGAATTGCGCCTGGGCGGGGTGAAGGCCATCGCGGGAGAGGCCACACTTTGCATCGACATGGCAGTTGCTCCGGTTGGTCTCGGTTAATGCTGGGCCGCGACATAATTGCGGCCGCGGGCGCCGGCGGCCATCGGCCAAGCCGCTAAAATAACTGCTTGTCTCGCCGGTGCAAAGCCCGCCGGCTTTGCCCGGTCGTGTTTCCTCCGGCGCGGGGACGACCCCGCGCCACCGCGTCTCTCACGCCTTGTTGGTCCGCTTCGCGGCTTCCTTCTGCAGGTCCGGCGCGTTGATGGTCGGGATCGCGACGCGTCCGGGACCGGTGAGGGGAAGCGCGGCGGCGGCCCTGTCGTTTTCCATGATCTTCGCCATCACCGCCTGGCCTGCGCGTTCGAACACCTCGCGGTTCTCGATCACGAATTTTTGCGATCTGCGCAGGCCGTCGATGTAGCCGTTGATCTCCGGCACCACGTAGCGTGCCACCATGTCCCAGCTGCGGCGGGTGTTTTCCGGATTGGCCCAGTCATGCACGAAGCCGATGATGGTGCCGACCCCGCCACTGACTTCCATCAGGCTCTTGATGGTTTTGACCAGGTCGTCCGGGGTGCCGATGGTGGAGGCGGCGCCTTCGCCGCCGGCGGTCTTCTCCACGGCGTCCTCGGGGGAAGTGAACGGCTGCAGGCCGGGCCGCTGCAGGGTGCCGACGTTATATTCATTGTGCCAGCGCATCAGTCCGGCGCCCGCCTCGCGCCGCGCCTGTTCGCGGCTCTCGGCGATGTGCCAGCTCAGGAGCACGCGCCAGTCGGAGCGGCTCACGGTGGTGCCGTGCTTCTTCGCCGCGTCCTCGGCAAACCCCCATTGCGTCGGCAGCGCCATCAGGCCCTGCGTCGACATCGAGCCGAGCGAAATGATGCCGATGCCGTATTTGCCGGCCAGCGTCATGCCCGAAGGCGAGATCTGCGAGGCCACCACGAACGGCATCTCCTCCTGCAGGGGCAGGATCTGCAGCGCGGCGTCGTTCATCGTGAACCAGTCGCTCTTGGCGGTGACGCGCTCGCCCCGAAACAGCCGGCGAATGATCGCGATCGCCTCGTCCTGACGGTCGCGCTGCGTCATCGGATCGATGCCGAGCGTGTGCGCGTCGGATGCCAGGGCTCCCGGGCCGGAGCCGAAAATGGCGCGGCCACCGGTCATATGGTCGAGCTGCACCATGCGCTGGGCGACGTTGAAGGGATGATGATAGGGCAGCGAGACCACGCCGGTGCCGAGTTTTATCCGCTTGGTGCGCTCGCCGGCGGCGGCGAGAAACATTTCCGGCGAGGCGATGGTTTCCCAGCCCGAGGAATGATGCTCGCCGCACCAGAATTCGTCGTAGCCGAGTGCATCGAGCTGCTCGACCAGATCGAGATCCCTGCGGAATTGCAGCATCGGATGCTCGCCGATCGGATGATGCGGGGCGAGGAAGGCTCCGAATTTGAGGCGCGCCATGGGTGTTCTCTCCGAAACGGCTGTTGTTGTTCTTGGCCCGCAGGCTACGTGCTGGAACGGGCCAAGGCAATCGTCCAGAACCGTCGCGGGCTATGCGGCATGGCGCCATGCGCGCAGGCGATGGATCGCCTGCGGCGTCAGGCTGTAGGCCGCAACCGTCGTGTCCGAAAACCGCGCGGCCGCCGCCGGGTTGCGCACAGCCGCGTTATCACCACGCCAAGCGGAACGGCGCAGCAGGGATCGGTCAAAAGCGGCACCAGTTCCTCGTGCGAGCCGCGATATCGCCCGCACCGCTCGCCAGCAGAGCGATCTCCCGCAACAGGTCGCGCCTGCGGTTGCGCCGCCGGACGGCATTCGCGATCAGCAGGCGCGGAAGCATCCACGCTGCGCCGTAGTCCTGGTGGATTGTCATCCAGACATTTTGCAGCCCGATGGCGTAAGACCCCCACGGCAGCGGCCCGCCGAACAGCACCGGCGCACTGCCGCCCAACTGCCTGCCGATCAGGTAGATGACGAACATCACGGCGCAGATCGGCAGAATGCGCAAAGTGAGGCGGACGTAGAACGTCGAAAAATAGCTCGACGCACTTCGAATCGGAGGTCCGGCAGCGAGGATGATGCTGCAGGGGGTTACAAACTCCGGGTCATGTCCACAAGCGCCGACCAAGCTGCCTCCTTGATGGCGTGAATCGGGCAGGTCCGCCGGTAATCCGCTGAAATGGCGGGCCGGGCGCCGAATTTACACCTCCAGGCCCTTCGGCTAAGAGAGGTCCCGCTTTTCGCCCCGAGGCCGCAATGTATCTGAAGCAAACCGACGCAACTGCTTCACATCAGCTCTCCAGCCAGCGGAAGCGCGACCTGCTCGACCATTACGAGGCTCATGGCGACGAACTGGATCGCTGGCGCGAATTCAATGCCGCCTATCATGAAGACGATCAGAAATTCATGCAATTCCTGATTCCGCCGGGCAAGCGGATATTGGAATTGGGCTGCGGCCGGGGCGATTTGCTGGCCGCGCTGCAGCCGTCTTACGGCGTCGGCATCGATTTCGGCGCCGAGACCATCGCCAAAGCCAACGCCCGTCATCCGGAACTGTATTTCGTGTTGGGCGATGTGGAGAATCCGGCCACGCTGGCCGGGATCGAGGGGCCGTTCGATTATATCGTGATCGCCGACACCATCGGCATGTTCGAGGATATCGACGGCACGCTGAGGCTGGTGCATCAATTGTGCGCGCCGTCGACGCGGATCGTGATTTCCTACTACTCCCATCTGTGGGAGCCGATCCTGAAGATCGCCGAAGCGCTGCATCTGCGAAGCAAGCAGCCGAAAATCAACTACATCGCCACGGCCGACTTCCGCAACCTGATGGATCTCGCCGATTTCGAGGTCATCAGCACCGAGCAGCGGCAACTGCTGCCGCGGCGCTGGCTCGGCCTTGGGCCGTTCATCAACAAATTCATCGCGCCACTGCCGGGGATCCGGCATTTGTGCCTGCGAACCTATCTCGTCGGGCGTCCGGTGCGGCAATTTCCCGACCGGAAATTTTCCGCGAGCATTCTCATTCCCTGCCGCAACGAGAAGGGCAACATCGAGAACGCGATCCTGCGCATGCCCAGATTCGGCAGCGCGCAGGAAATCCTGTTCGTGGAGGGGAATTCCAGCGACGGGACGTTCGAGGAATGCGAGCGCGTTCGCGATGCCTACAGGGATAGCTGGGACATCAAGGTCCTGAAGCAGGACGGCAAAGGCAAGGGTGACGCCGTCCGCAAGGGTTTTGCCGCGGCCAGGAACGACGTGCTGATGATCCTGGACGCCGACCTGACCATGCCGCCGGAAGCGCTGCCGAAATTTCACGCCGTGATCGAAACCGGGAAGGCCGAGTTCGTCAACGGCACTCGCTTGATCTACCCGATGGAAGACGAGGCGATGCGCCCGCTCAACTTCATCGCCAACCGCTGCTTCGCCTACCTGTTCAGCTATCTCGTCAATACCAGGCTGACGGACACGCTGTGCGGCACCAAGGTGCTGCTGCGAAAGGACTACGAGGTGCTGGCGCGCGAGCGCGACTATTTCGGCAATTTCGATCCGTTCGGCGATTTCGACCTGATCTTCGGCGCCGCCAAGCAGAACCTCAAGATCATCGAGACGCCGATCCACTACAAGGCGCGCACCTTCGGTGAAACCCAGATATCCCGGTTTCGCGACGGCTGGCTGCTGTTGAAGATGGTGTGGTTCGCCTATCGCAAATTGAAGGCGATTTAAGGCGGCGACCGGCGCGATCAGCCCCGCAGCAGCGTATCGCCGGGTTTGTGGAAGGCTTGGTGTGTGTGGCAGCACACTCTACCTAGCGCGGCGTTGCATCGGAGCGCATGAGCTTGACCAAATTGATGGGCAACAGAACGATGTGAAGGCAAAACACCGGGTAGATGTGCGCCAGCAAGCCGTAAAGTACAAACAGAACGTTGCTCGCCAGAGCGAGCCTCCGCAGAGTCCGGATGGAATCCATGCAGAATCCCGCCAGGACGGCCAGCGCTGCCGCGAAACCGAGCAAATTGAGCAAACTCACCGGAGCCTCCTCGAATCATGCTGGAACGATCAATTCAGGGGATGTTTGGCGGCGAAGAGACTTGCGCCATTTCCCGGTTCGAAACCGGGATGGCAATCAGGGCAGCAAGCCCGCCGAGCACCAATAGCGAGCAATAAAGGGCAAGGACTGCGTTTCGCCAGCGACGATAAGTGACGGTCTCGTCGGGCGTTAGCGTTCTAAAATGCGTATCGGGCCGCCTGGAGGTCCTGTTGCAGGCGGAATCTTGACGATAACTGTCCATGACAATCTCCTCAAATCTGGCTGCCGCTGTTTTCGAAACGTCGTTCACGCCGGCGAAAATGTTCGTCGCGCGCCGACCGTGACGTTAGCCGCGACGCTATTCCGGTTGCCGGGGAGCCATTGTGATGTGCTTCGCATTCGCGGGATCAACTTCTTTTGAAGTCGCTCGCCTTCGTCTTCCATGGCTCCATCTAAACGCCTGAACGTCGCCTGCGGGCCGCGGGGCCACTCGCCCGCCGCCTGACCAGCGAGGCCGGCAGCCAGCGATGGCGCCGAGTGCCGTGCCCGTGACGGAGGCGAAGCCTGTCGAGGCGGCGTGCAACCGCCTGGACGCGCCTATTCCTCGTCCACGCCCGGCGTCTGCCTCAGCATGAAATGACCGAACGCCGAGGCGATGGGCCTGGCCGGGTCGTCCTGCCACGCCTGCGCCTCGAAAGCGACGACGCGCCGGCCCTGCTTGACGATCGCCACCTTGGCGTAGCTGTCCAGCGCCCGGCCGGAGCGCAGGTAATTGATCGTCAGTCCGATCGGCTTGGGCGGCGACACGCCGAGTTCGCGCGTCACGCCCACGATCGCGGTCGTTTCGAGGAAGGCGCCGGTGATGCCGCCGTGGATGGCGGGCAGGATCGGGTTGCCGATGATCCTTGGCGAGAAAGGCATGACCAGCGTGCCATCCTCGCCGATGCGGATGCCGAGCCAACGCGCGAAGGGGCTTTGGGCGAATGGGCTGGCCGGATCCTCCGGCACTTCAAGCGTCGGCAGCGCGCGATCCTCCATCGGCCGGTCGTGAAGCATGTTGGTCCGGTTCGCGCCGATCATGAAGCAGGCCGTTGCGGTGGCCACCGGATCGTCCTCGGATTCCTGGTAGGCGGTCGAGCGCACGAAGGCGATCGAGCGGGTGACGCGGTAGCAAACCGAATGCGCCTTGATGTCGAGGCCGGGAGTTGCGGGCCTCTGGTAGTCGATGCGCAGGTCGAGCGTGGCGATTGCGCGCGTACCGTCGAGCGCGAGCTGGACGGCCATGCCGCAGCTCTCGTCGAGCATGGCGGTTACGACGCCGCCGTGAAGTACGCCGGTCCCGGCGTCGCCGACGAAGACCGGGCGGTACGGCAGGCTGGACCAGGCTTCGCCGGGGGCGGCGCGGTCGAGCCGAAGTCCGCTGATGTGACCATAGACGGAGCGGCGGCCCCTGATGGCTTCTACGAGTTCGTCGAACGGCAGCGGCACGTTGATTGTTGGTGTCGTGGACATGCCGACGTTCTAGACCATATTGCGACGCAAGCAAAAGACAGCGCGCCCGGGATCGGGTTCGACTGCCGCTCAGCCATTCGTCACGTGCACCCTGGGCTTCCGCCCGGAATTCCATTGGCCGCCGATCGCCCGCTCGATCTGTGCCGCCAGCTGAAGCAGCAGTCCATCGTTGGCCTGCCTTGCCTGAGCCTGAATGCCTAGCGGCAACCCGTTCTCATGTTCCGCCAGCGGCAGCGAGATCGCGGGAATTCCGCACAGATTGGCGAGCGGCGTGAAGGCGAAGTTGCGCCATAGATTGCCGAACCAGTCCAGCACCGATGGATTGTCCGATATGGTCAAATATTCGACGGTGCCGACTTTCGGCGTCGGCAGCGCGGTGACCGGCGTCAGGATGATATCCCACTGCTCGAAAAACGCTCCGAAGCCGCGGGATGTGGTGTTGAAGACCGCCTGCATGCGCGCCCGCTCGGCAAACGACGTGTGCCGGCCTGCTTCCCAGATCCGTATGTTGACGGGCTCGACGAGGTCCGCCGGCGGCCTGTCCAGCCCGCGTGCCGCGAGCAGGTTGCCGATCACGACCGCAAAATTGCTGATGTAGCAGGTGGTCTGGGCGTCAAAGGCGGCGCGATAGTCGACGGCGGGCAACGCGTAATCGACGTGATGGCCGAGGCCTTCGAGGAATCGCCCCGTTCGTTCGAGCTCCGATGCGATCTGCGGTGTCGCCCGATAGTCGCCCCACTGGTGCGAGAGCGCGATCTTGAGCGGACCCGGATCACGCTTGATCATATCCAGATAAGGCTCCGGTGAGGTCCAGAACGGCATCAATTCGCCGGGCGCGGGGCCGCGGCACGCATCGACGAAGGCCGCGGTATCGCGCACCGAACGCGACTGGCAGCCCTGGATCGATACGAGCCCCGACAAATCCGAAAGGTGCGGCGCAAGCGAGAACACCCCCCGTGAAACCTTGAGACCGATGTTGCCGTTGACCCCGGCCGGAATGCGGATCGAACCTCCGCCGTCGGTGGCATGCGCGATCGGCACGGCGCCCGCCGCGACCATGGCGGCGCTGCCGGCCGATGATCCGCATGTCGTGTAGTCCGTGTTCCAGGGGTTGCGGGTAACGTAGACGGCGGGATTTTCCGCCGAACTGCAAACGCCGAACTCCGGTGTGGTCGTGCGTCCGATCAGGTTCAGTCCCGCCCGGCGCATCTTCGCTGTCAGGAAAGTATCGGCGGTGGCGCGATTGCCGCGCATCAGCAGCGAGCCCATTTCCTGCAAGCGCCCCTTCATCGTCGGGCCCAGATCCTTCATCAGGAAAGGCAGGCCGGCGAAGGGCCCCTTCAGATCGGCGCCGTCCTTGCCGGGATCGACGATCGCGTCCTCAAAGAGTTCGACCACTCCCGACAGCGCTGGATCGACCTTCGCGATGCCTGCGGCCGCCTGGCTTGCCAATTCCTTTGCCGTCAGTTCGCCCTTGCTGACGCGCGCGGCCAGCGCCACTCCGTCGTGCTGCGCCCATTCGCTGCAGCTCATTGGCAAAGTCATGCGATCGATTCCCTCGGGTAGCGCAGCAACCTTAGTTTCGCACCGTGGCAAGTCAATCAATTCAGCATGCGCCAGAATCCGGGCTCGGCCGGTTCGCGTCACCCCGCCCTGAAACAAACCCGCGCCTGATCGGGAGCGCGATCGAGGTCTGCTAAATCCTGAGCCGGCTGCGGTGTGAATCCAATACCGGAGCTTCCTCGTATCCGGGCACGGCGGCTTCTTGCTTGGCTTTCCCATTGTCGGCGTTTTTTGCGGCGCGGCTTTGCTCAGATGGGATTGGGCCGGTTTTAAAATCTACAGTTTCGCGGGAGTCGGTTGCTTTCTTGCGATATTCATCAATCCTATCGGCTGGCATATCTACGACGGCGTCGTGGCTACGCTGGGCCACTTTGTGCAAGCGTACATCACCGAGTGGCTGTCTTGTTTTGAGAATATATCCATGCCGGGGAGCATTCCCGGCATCATGTATATTTTGATATTTGTCGGGCTTGAACTGCGCTACAGGGGGCGTTGTCCTTTGGAGTCACGGCTGCTTTCCTGGCTCTTTTTGTTTTTGGGACTCTATCAATTTAGATACATGTCCTTCTTTTTTATATTCTCGACGGTTCCATTGGCCCTTCACCTTGATCGGCTGCTCCCTAAACAGCTGAATATTTCTGAAATCCAAAAGTCGTTGTTGGCTGCCGGCATCATTGGAGCGGGCGCTCTGCCGTTGACCTTCATGCGGACAGAACCGGCTCTCGGGTTTGCGGAAATGATCTCGGAGCAGGATGCTCGTTATCTTCAAACACATTTTCCGCATGCGCGGCTTCTGAACCACTGGAACCTCGGTGGAATTCTGATCTTCTTCACGCGAGGCGCCATACCCGTGTTCGTAGATGGCCGGGCAGCTACCGCTTATCCGGATACCTTACTGCGCGACTATTTCAAATTGCCGGAATCAAAGATTGACGAGGCCGCCTGGGACGCGGTGCTTGAGAAATACCGGATCGACACGGTGCTCTGGGTGAAGGCGCATGAAGAGTTAAGGCGGTTTCTCGTGGGCAAGAGAGGCTGGAAGGAGGAATACTCAGGATTGTATGAGAGCATCTACGTCAAGCCATAGCGAACTCGGCCAGCTCGGGTTCATGTCGGCTCCGGGCCCTGGTTGCGTGATAACGCGCTGACGCAGTCCGCGAGCTTGCGCGGTCCGGTCAATGGAGTCCGACACGGCCGGTTTGGGCGAATTTTTTGGACGAAACCAGCGACCTCTGCCTCCTCTCAAAGCTGCTGGCTCAGCGGCCCTGGATTCGAGCGAATTCGTCGCGGGCCCGCTCGAAGCGCCCGTAGCGCAGCGCGAGCGTCGGCAACACAAGGAGGTTGAGCGCCATGGATGTCAAAAGGCCGCCCAGGATGACGATCGCCATCGGTCCCTGAATTTCACGGCCGGGATCGTTCATGCCGATAGCGAGCGGCAGGATGCCAAGCCCGGTCACGATCGATGTCATGAGTATAGGCGTGAGCCGGTCGGCCGCTCCCGCGATCGCGGTCTCCAGTCCCCACGGGCGGCCCTCGACGTCAACAAGATGCTCGTAATGAGCAATCATCAGGATCGAGTTGCGGAGGCTGATGCCGAAAAGCGTAACGAACCCGACCATGCCACCCAGCGTCAACAGCCCGCCGGTCGCAAATACAGCCAGCACGCCACCAACCAGGGCAAACGGCAGGTTTGCCAGGACCAACAGTAGATTGCGCCAATTGCGGGTGATGATGGACAGCAGGAGAATGATGCCGACGGCTGCGATCAACGAATTGACCATGAGGTCGCGCTGGGATCGCGATTCTGCCTCCGCCGCACCGGCGAACTGGATGTAAGTTCCGGCCGGGAGTTCGACCTTGGCGCGGACGAGGGCCTTTGCCGCCTTGACGAAGGAAATGAGATCGGTGCCGGCAACATTGGCGGTCACCGTCTGCACGCGGCGCGCTCCCTCGTGCAGGACCTGATAGCGTCCCGAAGTCTGATAGATATCCGCGACCTGCTTGAGCGGAACATAAGCACCGCCCGGGCTGCGCATCGGCAAGTCGCCGACTTTGGTGATGTTGTCCCGGCTTGCAGCGTCGAGGATCGTAATGACGTTGAAGACCTGATCGCCTTCATAGGTCTGGCCGACGACATCGCCCTGATAGGCGGCGCGGACCAATTCGAGCACCTCGACCGCGTCGAAACCCCACCGCTCCAGATCGGGTTTGCGGAGACGGATCGTGAGTTGCGGCAGGCCGGGCGGCGATTGGACCTGAACGTCCGTCGCGCCGGGGGTTTGCCCGAGCGTCCGGGCTATTTCCTGCGCCTTGCGATCGAGCAGGTCGAGGTCGTTGCCGAAGACGTTGACCGCAACCGCCGCGGTGTAGCCCGAGAAGGTTTCCTCGATACGCTCGGTGAGGAAAGTCATGACAGCGGCGTTCACGCCGACAAAGCCCGCGAACGTTCGGCGAATATCCGCTTGCGCCTTTTCGGCGTCGTCTCCCGATAGCCCCGGCTTCAAATCCACTTCGAACTCGCTGTAGTGAGGACCCCAGCTGTCCTCGGATTCCTCCGCTCGTCCCGCGCGTTGCGCAACCGAGCGCACCTCGTGCAACCCTCGCAAGGCGTCGGCGATACGGGCGCCGATGCGCAGCGACTCGTCGATGGACGTGCCGGGCACCGCGGACATGTGGACGACGAAGTGCCCCTCCTTCAGCTCAGGAATGAAGCCGCCGCCGAAAAACGGCAGCGCGGCACAACCGGCAATCGTCAGCATCGCCGCTGCAGCAATCACCGTCCCGGGCCATTGCGCCAGCCGCCGCAAGAGTCTCTGATAGCCGGCGCGCGTCCATCGGATCATCGGCGGATCCCGCGTCGGCACTCTCTCCGCGAGAAGCGCCATGGAAAGCGCCGGTGTCACGGTCAGCGCGACCGCCAGCGAGGCAAGCACCGCCATGCTATAGGCGAACCCTAACGGCGCGAACAGCCGGCCGGCGGTTCCGGACAATGTCATCACCGGCAGGACGACCAGAATGACCGCGAACGTTGCATAGACCACCGCGCTGCGGACCTCGAGCGTCGCATCGAGCACGACCCGCGCCAACGGCTGCTGCTGCGACGATCTCCTGTTCTCCCGCAAGCGGCGCACGATGTTCTCGACGTCGATCACCGCATCGTCGACCACCACGCCGATCGCAATCGCAAGGCCGCCCAGGGTCATGGTGTCGAGCGAGGCGCCGAGCCGCTCCAGCACCAGGGTCGCGGCGAGGAGGGAGAGCGGGATAGCGGTGCAGGAGATCGCGGCCGTGCGCA
The DNA here is from genome assembly GCA_963721275.1 of uncultured Alphaproteobacteria bacterium. Lineage (GTDB taxonomy): Bacteria > Pseudomonadota > Alphaproteobacteria > Rhizobiales > Xanthobacteraceae > Bradyrhizobium. The sequence continues at coordinate 40,657 of CAVRIQ010000020.1, forward strand.
GGTCGAACAGGAACAGGAACAGGACCACGATCACGAGCACGCCGCCCAGGATCAGCGAATCCCGGACATTGCCCGTTGCGGTATTGATGAAATCTGCGGGACGGAAAAGATCGCTGTGGATCGTGATGCCGTCCGCCTGAAGCGCGGGACGCAGCTCTTCCAGCGCCGCCTCGACCTTCTGCGTCACCTTGAGCGTATCGGCGGCATACTGTTCCGCCACGTTGAGGATCACGCCGGGGCCGCCCTGGATGCCCGCGCCGCCGATCGGCGGTTCGGGCGCATCGACGACGCTGGCTACGTTCGCCAGGGTGATGCTCGCGGCTCCGCGGCTCAGCAGGACGGTCCGGGCAATGTCGTCGGGCTTGAGGGATTGTCCCTCGGTTTGAAAGACGATTCGCTGATTCTTGGTGTCGACGAAGCCGGCGCCCCGGACGCCGGTTGACCGGCGCGCAGCGGTCAGGACGTCGTTGAGCGTCAGGTCGTATCGGATGAGTTCGTCAGGGTGGACCTGGATCTGGATCGAGCGCTTGTCGCCCCCGAACACCGTCACGCTGGCAACACCGGAAACAGCGAGCAGGCGCAAGCGGACCGTCCAGTCGGCGACCGTGCGCAGATCCATCAGCGAGCGCGTCGGCGATGTGAGACCCACCACCAGCATTCGGCTGGTCGACGAAGTGAGCGGCGTCATGATAGGCGGCTGCACCCCCTGCGGGAGCTGCTGGGCGGCGGCGGCCAGCCGCTCGGCGACGACCTGCCGGTCGCGATAAATATCGCTCGACGGGTCGAAGAATACCGTCACGATGGACAGGCCCTGGATCGAGGTGGAGCGGAGCGTCTGCACGCCCGGAACGCCGCTGGTGGCGTTCTCGATCGGCCGGGTGACGAGAATCTCGACCTGCTCGGGCGTCAGTCCAACGGCCTCGGTCTGGATGCTGACCTGGGGCGGTGCGAACTCCGGAAACACGTCATACTTGGCGCGACCGAGCGCATAGACGCCATAGGCAACCAGAACGCAGGCGAGCGCGGCGACGATACCGCGAAAGCGGATGGCGAAGGCGACGATTGCCGCCTGCGGACCGGTGGGAAAAGCGGCGCTCACCTTTAATCCTCGACATGAATCTGCGCGCGGAATTCCTCGGACAGCAGCAATTGCGCGCCGCGCATCACGATTTCCGCATCCTTCGGCAAGTCTTTCACGATATAGCCGCCGCTCCGCGCCGGCAGGTCGGTCGCGATCTCGACGCGAACGAACCTGTCTCCACCCCTGCGCCGATAAACCCAGGCTCGACCCTGCCACCAGACAATCGCCGAGGCTGGCACGGTAACAGCTTCGATGGGTTTGCCGGAGGGCAGGAAGGCGAGCACGTTCATGCCGGGCAGTACGCCGCTTTCCGCAGGCACGGTGTAGAAGAAGCTCATGCCTTGAATCTTCGGGTCGATCCGGGTTGCCAGCGAGACGAACGTGATCGCTGCCCGTGCGGGCTTACCGGTCGCGATGGAAGCCGTGGAAGGCGGAGCGGGGAGGATCACACCGGGCGGCAGGGTGATTTGCAGCAGGAAGTCCTGCCGTTCGATCAACCGGCCAATCATGGGCAACTCGTCGATTAGCGACTTGCCGAGAACCGTACCCCATTCCTGGTATGCGGTCGCGCTAAGCGTGCGCACCTGCGCCTCCGCCGCAGCGAGGCTGGCCTGGTCGGTGCCGAAACCCGCCACCGCCGCCTGCAATTGAGCTTCGGAGACAACCTGATGCTCGGTGAACAGCCGCTGCGCCCGCTCGAATGCCGGCTTCGACATCGCCAGTTTCGCCTGCGCCGTCTGGAGCTGCGCCTTCGCACTGGCGTAGTTGTTGCTAAGCTCCGTCAGTCGCGCAACATCGAGGACCATCCCGTAGCCGCGAACCTGCTCCTGATGAGGCGCTGCAGGCAGCGCCGCGGTCTCGATGCCGCTCCGCCGTTGTGTCTCGGTGTCGAGCGCAATCAACGGCTCGCCGTTCTCGCTGGAGACCCGAACGGGTACCTTGATCGCCCGTTCGCTCTCGGCCTCGATAGCCGCCTCGTTGCGCCCCGTGAAGACACCCCAACCCATGAGAGCGCCGACTGCGATAACGGCCGCCGCGACCGGCAACCTCACCGACCATGATCCCGCCACTCCCTGCCGCTTGCTCATTTGCTGATTCCAGGGCACCCGACTATCTCACACAAGCTCGTCCCGGGCTCCCGGCCGAGCGTCCGGTGTCCGACCTGCTTGCCGGACCGCCGAGCCTCGGAATGGTTATAGCTTAAAAAATCCGTTCGGTCGGGTTGCGTGCCGTCGGCGCAACATGAATCGACCTGGGCCGGGCCACGCGCGGCTATCGGGCGCATGGGACGCCGGCATTCCCTGCGCCCTCTGATCGAAGCGGGACGTGGAGGACAAAACCCGCGCGAAATGCGCGCGGCGAGGACGCGAGGCTGCGGCTCGCCGACCTTGCGAGGCCAATGCTTACCCCCGGGGTAATCGCCGGGATGATCGAAACCTGATCAATCCATGTCAGGGATTTCGGATCGGGCCGCTTCGCCATGCATCAGCTTGTTTCAGCCCATGTGGATTCCTCGCGCCGCTGGGCGGTGCTTGCGATCGTCGTCGCCGCGCAGTTCATGTTCGGCATCGATGCCTTCATCGTCAATGTTGCGATCCCGACCATCGCGGTCGATCTGCATGCGGGCGCAGCCCAGATCGAGGCCGTCATCGCCATCTATCTCATCGCCTATGCGACGCTGGTGGTCACCGGCGGCCGGCTCGGCGATATCTACGGCACCAGGAACGTGTTTCTCGCCGGCGTGCTCGGCTTCACGGTCACCTCGCTGTGGTGCGGTCTCGCCCGTTCCGGCCTCGAGCTGATCACGGCCAGGATGGCGCAAGGCGCGACCGCGGCGCTGATGGTGCCGCAGGTCCTCGCCACCCTGCATCTGCTGTTTTCGGATAACTCGCGCGGCCGCGCCTTCGCCATTTACGGCATCGTGCTGGGGCTGGCGGGCGCCGCCGGCTTTCTGCTCGGCGGCGTGCTGGTGACACTGGATCTCGCAGGGCTCGGCTGGCGCCCGGTGTTCTTCGTCAACGTGCCGTTCGGCCTCATCATCGTGGCGGCGGCATTGAAAATCATGCCGTCGGTGCCGCGGCGTGCCGGCACCGGGCTCGACCTGTCGGGCGCGGTCGTGCTGTTCGCCGGCCTGTTGTGCCTGATCGGCCCGCTATTGTTCGGTCGCGATCTGCACTGGTCGCCTTTGGTCTGGCTGCTGATGGCGGCGGGGATCGTCATCATTGCCGGGTTCCTGCGGCTCGAACGTGCCGTTGCCAAAAGCGGCGGCATGCCGCTGATCGATCTGGCGCTGCTGTCGGACGCGGCGTTCATGCGCGGGCTGTGTGCCGCCTTCTTTTTCTTTTTTGCGAACCTGTCGTTCTATCTGGTCATGACCATGTTCATGCAGAATGCGTTGCATATCCCGCCGGTGCAGGCAGGACTTGTCTTCGTGCCATTGGCGCTGACCTTCGTCGTTGCCTCCCGGCACAGCGGGGCACGGGCGCGGCAGCGCGGCACGCTGGTGCTGATCGAAGGCTGCGCCATTCAGGTTGCGGGCCTGGCGGTGCTGGCGCTGACGGTTGCATCGATCGAGTCCCCCGGCGCAGGGTTGCTGGCGCTGGTGCTGATGATTTTCGGCTACGGCCAGGGGCTGGTAATGGCGCCGCTGTCCAGCGCGGTGCTTTCCATGGTGAAACCCGCAAGCGCCGGGTCGGGCTCCGGCATGTACGGCACCACGGCGCAGATCGCCAACGCCGCCGGCGTCGCGGCGATCGGCGCCGTATTCTTTTCAATTGAGACGGCTTGCTCCGCGCGACTGGCGCTTTTTGCGGCATGCGCACTGTTTGCGCTCTCGATCATCGCCAGCGCCGCATTTCTGTCATGGATGCGTCGCGCTTCGGCGCAAAAGCCACGCTCGTCTGAAATTCCGGGGGAATGACAGCACACGGTCTTTTTATTTTGCAGTGCAGCAACTATCTGGTCTAGGTCGGGTTAGAAGAAGAGAAGTCTCTCGCCAAGGAGCTGCCGGTGTCTCTCGCCAACAATGTCGAATTCCTGCGGCATCTTCCAAAGCTGAACGCCCTGAGTGGCTTTGGGACCTACGGACGAAACCTGCGGCCGGGTCTGCGCAGCCCGCTGGTCGAAACCAGCGGGTTTGGTTCGAATCCGGGCGCGCTCAGGATGTTCTCCTTTGTCCCCGTTAACCATCAGGAGCCGCCTGCTCTGGTCGTGGTTCTCCATGGCTGCGGTCAGACCGCCGCCGGCTACGATCTCGGCGCCGGCTGGTCTACGCTCGCCAGGCATTATGGATTCGCGCTGCTGATGCCCGAGCAGCAGCCGTCGAACAATGGCAATGGCTGCTTCAACTGGTTCAATCCGGAAGACACCGCGCGCGGTGACGGCGAAGCCGGTTCGATCCGGCAGATGATCGCGCGGATGATTGGCGACCACGGGATCGATCAGCAGCGCATCTTCGTCACGGGACTCTCCGCCGGCGGCGCCATGACGTCGGTCATGCTCGCGACTTATCCCGAAATGTTCGCGGCCGGCGCCGTCATCGCCGGTCTGCCGTACGGCGTGGCGAACAACGTGCGGGAAGCCCTGAACGGGATGTTCCAGTCACCCGCGCGTCCGGCTGCCGAGCTGGGCGATCTGGTGCGCAACGCTTCCAGCCATAAGGGCCCCTGGCCGAAGCTTTCGGTCTGGCACGGCAGCGCCGATCGCACGGTCAATCCCGCCAACGCCAATGAGATCGTCAAGCAATGGCTCGACGTCCATCAGCTGCCGTCGGCACCGATGTCGGAGGGTATCGTCGATGGCCATCCGCGTCAGGTCTGGTGGAACGCGGACGGCGAAACCGTCATCGAGTCCTACACCATCACCGACATGGCCCACGGCACGCCGCTGGGAACGGCCGACAACGACGAGCGCTACGGCGCGCAGGGCGCGTTCCTGATCGAGGCGGGGATCTCCTCCTCGTATCACATTGCGAATTTCTTCGGCCTGACCGAATGGATTCATCGGCCCCAGGAAGCCGGGCAGCAGCCTGCAAAGCCGGCTGCCGCGCTTCCAGCCAAGCCGACAGCGAAGAAAATCCCGCTGGTTGCTCCGCCGACCGCCCCCGTGCCGATGCCGGATCTCAGCAAGGTGCTGTGGCCGCTGACGACCGTCCATCGTCCCCTCGAGCCGGAGCGAAAGCCGGGGAGGCGCGGCATCGATGTGGGCGGTGTCATCACGCGCGCGCTGACGGCGGCGGGCCTGATGAAGTAGGCCCGGTTGCGGCACGGACATGGGCGGCAAGCCCCCGCCGCGATGGTTAACGGCCGGGCCGCGCACCAACCGGCGATTTTGTTCCGTATCGGAAAAAATATTTTGGAACCAAAGCCGGCGCGCCGTGTTTGCCAGTCGTGTGACAGGCGGTTAAGTTTCCAGCTGCCAAACTGGGCTGAACTTGGCCACCGATCATCTCCCGATGCTGAAAATCAACCGGCCGACACTTGCGGATTTTCTTGCCGGCGGTGGCGAGATGGGCGCGCTGACGCGGGCCCACGACTGGTCGGCGACGCCGCTCGGAAAGCCCGAGACCTGGCCGCAGAGTCTGCGTACGGCGGTGCGCATCCTGCTCAATACCAACCACCCGATGTTCATCTGGTGGGGTCCCGAACTCATTCAATTCTACAATGACGCCTATCGCCGGACCATGGGGCCGGAGCGGCACCCGAGCGCGCTGGGCCAGCGTGGGCGGGAATGCTGGGAGGAAATCTGGCCCATTATCGGACCCCAGATCGAACAGGTGATGAGCGGCGGCGGCGCGACCTGGCACGAGAACCAGCTCGTTCCGGTGACGCGTCATGGCAAGCTGGAGCAGGTCTACTGGACCTACGGCTATAGTCCGATCGATGAAGACGATCGCGTCGGCGGTGTGCTCGTGGTTTGCCGCGACGTGACCAGGGACTATCTTGCCGCCGTCGAACTGCGGGAACGCGAGGCCGAATTGGCGCGCGTGCAGCAAATCGGCCAGATCGGCGGCCTCGAGGTCGACTTGCGGACCGGCTTCCGCAATCGCCGGTCGCCGGAATATTTGCTGATCCACGGATTGCCGCCGGATGCGGCCAACGAAACCCACGAGGACTGGGTCCAGCGCATCCATCCCGAGGACCGCGAAGCCACCGAAAAAAAATTCCGCGATGCCATCGCAGCCAAGGTCCGCGACTACACCGTGCGGTACCGGATTATCCGCCCCAGCGACGGCCAGACGCGCTGGATCTCGGTCAAATCCACCATCGAGCGCGACGAAAAAGGCGCGGCCATACGCCTGGTCGGCGCGCATACCGATGTCACCGAGCAGGTGATGGCGGAGCAGGCGCTTCGGCAAAGCGAAGAGCGGTACCGCAAGCTTGCCGACCAGCTCGCCGAGCTGAACGCGACGCTGGCGCAACGGGTCGAGGAAAAGACCAGGGAGCGCGACCGCATCTGGAACGTGTCGCAGGATCTGCTGGTGGTCGCCGACCGCAACGGCGTCTGGCAAACGGTCAACCCGGCATGGTCGAGGACGCTTGGCTGGAGCGAGGCCGAGCTGCTCGGCCGCACGTCGGAATGGCTGGAGCATCCCGACGACATCGGATTGACCCAGGCGCAGGTCAGGAAGCCCGGCGCCGGCGAAACCACCATGCGGTTCGAAAGCCGCTTTCGTCACAAGGACGGTTCCTACCGCTGGCTGTCGTGGACGGGGGTATCGGACCGGGATCGCAACTATGCGGTCGCGCGCGACGTGACCGCGGAGAAGGCGGCGGCGGAGCGCTTGAGGGCCACCGAGGAAGCCTTGCTGCAGTCCCAGAAGATGGAAGCGGTGGGACAATTGACCGGCGGCATCGCCCACGACTTCAACAACCTCTTGACCGGCATCGTCGGCTCGCTGGACCTGCTGCAGACCCGTCTCAGCCAGGGACGCACCGACAATGTCGCGCGCTACATCAATGCGGCGATGACATCGGCGAACCGTGCCGCGGCGCTCACCCATCGCCTGCTGGCCTTTGCGCGGCGGCAGCCGCTGATCCCGAAAAGCGTCGACGTCAATCAGCTGGTGGTGTCGCTGGAGGATCTCTTGCGCCGGACCATCGGCGAGACCATTGATCTGCGGATTATCGCGGCCGACGATCTGTGGAGCACACTGTGCGATCCCAATCAGCTGGAAAGCGCGCTGCTCAATCTCGCCATTAATGCCCGCGACGCCATGCCGGACGGCGGCAGGCTGACTATCGCCACCTCCGACGCGCGGCTCGGCAGCGTGACCGCTGACACGCCCGCCCTTTCGCCCGGCGATTATGTCTGCATCACCGTCACCGACACCGGCGTCGGCATGAGCGCGGAAGTAGCGGCGCGGGCCTTCGATCCGTTCTTCACCACCAAGCCGATCGGGCAGGGCACCGGGCTAGGGCTTTCCATGATCTATGGATTTGCAAGGCAGTCGAACGGCCACGTCACCATCGACAGCAAGATCGGGCAGGGAACGACCGTCAGGCTCTATCTGCCCCGCCATAACGGCGATATCGCCGCTACCCATGCCTCGTCCGCCGGGGCGACCGGGCATGCCGCGACCGGCGAAACCGTGCTGGTGATCGAGGACGAGCCGGTGGTGCGCGGCGTCATCCTGGAGATGCTCGCCGAGCAGGGCTACCGGACGCGCGAGGCCGTCGATGGGCCGTCCGGACTGAAGATCCTGCGCTCCAACGAGCGGATCGATCTCCTGGTTACCGACGTCGGCCTGCCCGGCATGAACGGCCGCCAGGTCGCCGACCAGGCGCGCGAGACCAGGCCCGATCTCAAAATCCTTTTCATCACCGGCTATGCCGAGAGCGTGGCGATAGCGGGCGGCTTTCTGCAGCCGGGCATGGAAATGATCACCAAGCCGTTCGATCTCGACCATCTCGCGCAGCGCATCCGCGCGATGATTTCGGGATAAAGCGTTGATCGCCGCCATCCGCAACCGGGGCGCGCGCCATCTCGCACAGGTCGAGACGGCTGAGATGGTCGCGGCCGAATAGCCGGCCCAGCCGTCCTAAAGCCCGCGTCTTACATCGCGCCGGTGAGGAACGGGTTGGTCATCCGCTCCTGGCCGATGCTCGAGCCGGGGCCGTGGCCGCAGATGAAGCCGACATCGTCGCCGAGCGGCAGCAGCTTGTCGACGATCGACTTGATCAGCGTGGCGTGATTGCCGCCGGGAATGTCGCTGCGTCCGACCGATCCGCTGAACAGCACGTCGCCGACATGCGCGAAGCGCATTTCCCTGTTGAAGAACACCACGCTGCCCGGCGAATGGCCCGGGCAGTGCAGGATGTCGAAGTTGAGTTCGCCGATCGAGACCTGGTCGCCTTCGTCGAGCCAGCGGTCCGGCGCGAAATCGCGCACCCCGGTCATGCCGAAGCGGGCGCCGCTCGACACCACGTTGTCGAGCAGGAACTTGTCGGCGATATGCGGGCCTTCGATCGGCACCTTCAGCGCGTCGCGCAGCTCGGCGGCGCCGCCGACATGGTCTATATGGCCATGGGTCAGCCAGATCTTCTCGACGTCGACCTTGGTTTGCCTGATCGCTTCCAGTATTTTCGGCACTTCGCCGCCGGGGTCGATCACGACGGCCTTTCTGGTGGCTTCGCACCAGATCAGCGTGCAGTTTTGCTCGAACAGCGTCACCGGAATGATGGCGGCGCCGGCCTTCGCCTTGGTCTCGGTTTCCTGGGTGGTTTCCTGGGTCATGTCAGCTCAATGCCTGTCCTTTGCGGCCCGCCACGTGAAAAACCTTCGGGCATTGCTCCGAGATATGGGCTCTCGCCCGGCGCGGCTAGGTCTCGGATGCCCGATCCGCGGGATTCTTGCGGTGGCTGGCTGCAAGTTTCTCAAGCGCGATCACTTCGCGCAACCATTGCCGCTTGGGTTTGGCCGGAAAGCCACCCCAGAACTCGCCCGCCGGTATGTTCTCATAGACGGTCGACCGTGAAGCCGTTATCGCGCCTTTCCCGACCGTCATATGAGGGACAATGCCGGTGCGCGGCCCCAGCACCACGAAATCCTCCAGCGTCACGCTGCCGCTGAGTCCGGATTGCGCGACGATGATGCAATGACGGCCGACGACGCAGTTATGACCGATCTGGCAAAGATTATCGATCTTGGTCCCCTCGCCAATCACGGTATCGCGGATGCCGCCCCGGTCGATCCGCGTTCCCGACCCGATCTCGACGTCGTTGTCGATCACGACGCTGCCGATTTGTGGAACCTTGGTATGTCCGTCGGCCTTCAACAGATAACCGAAACCGTCCTGGCCGATGTGGCAGCCGGGATGGACGATGACGCGGTCGCCGATATGACTATGGGTGATCGTACAATTCGCCCCGATCGCGCAATCGCTTCCGATGATGACGCCCGGGCCGATCACGGCGTGGGCGCCGATCAACGTACCGGCGCCGATTCTGGCGGACGGGCCGATGACCGCGAATGGATCGACCGTTACGCCACGGTCCAATTGCGCCGTGGGATGCACCGCCGCACCCGGTGCAACGCCCTCGGTGCCGAATCCCGAAGTCGGACGCAGCGCTCCGCTGTAGATCTTGCGCGCGACGGCGACGAAGGCATCGTACGGCTTGCGGGCGCGCAAGACCGTCACGCCGGCAGGCGCATGCCGCGCGAAGCGCGCGCTGGTCAACACGGCCCCGGCCTGGGTCGATGCGAGCGAGCCCGCAAATCTGGCCTCGGAAACAAAGGTCAGGTCGTCAGCGCCTGCCCGATCGACGGGCGCTATCCCCGTCAGACGACGGGAAAGATCGGCTCCCTCACACGGCTCCGCTCCGGTCAGCGAGGCAATCTCGGCCACACTAAGATCGGCTGCACGCGCAAAAAACTCAAACTCGGTCACATCCCCGCCCCCAAGGAAGGCGCACGATAGCCCGGAGGCGCGGCATTCCCAAGCCGAATCCGAAAACCCTCCGGGCGACCGCCGCGTCTGTCGCACCGGCGTCGTTCGCTCCGATGGGGGGTGCGCGATGGGGAAGTGGACGGGCCTGAACCCGATCGCGGGTGCGGCGTTACCCCGCGCAGCGCGGCGAGAGAGAAATGATCTCGAGATGAAACAGGACGACGAAATCTGGTGGCGGGAGGGTGTGTTCTATCAAATCTACCCGCGATCGTTTCAGGATTCCGACGGGGACGGGGTCGGCGACATCAGGGGGATCATCGACCGGCTGCCCTATTTGCAGGCGCTTCGCATCGATGCGATCTGGCTGTCACCGATCTTTCCCTCGCCGATGGCCGACTTCGGCTACGATATCGCCGATTATGCCGGGATCGACCCGCTGTTCGGCACGATGGCCGATTTCGACGCGCTGCTGGCCGCCGCGCACGCGATCGGGCTCAAAGTCATCCTCGATCTCGTACCCAACCATACCTCGGACCAGCATCCCTGGTTCACCGAGAGCCGAAGCTCACGCGATAACGGCAAGCGTGACTGGTACATCTGGCGCGAGCCGGCCGCGAACGGCGGGCCGCCGAACAACTGGATGTCGGAATTCGGCGGCAGCGCCTGGGAATACGACGCCGCGACCAGGCAATATTACTATCACGCCTTCCTGGCCCAGCAGCCGGATCTGAACTGGCGCAACCCCGAGGTGCGCGAGGCCATCCATGACGTGATGCGGTTCTGGCTTCGCAAGGGGGTCGACGGCTTCCGGGTCGACGTGATCTGGCATCTGATCAAGGATGCGGAATTTCGCGACAATCCGCCCAATCCTCATTTCCACGAGGGGCGGCCGCCGCACGAGAGGATCCTGACGCAATATTCCACCGATCAACCCGAAGTGCACGAGGTGATCGCCGAGATGCGGCGCGTGATCGACGAATTCGACGATCGCGTGCTGATCGGCGAGGTCTACCTGCCGCTGCACCGTCTGGTCGCCTATTACGGCAACGACCTTGGCGGCGCGCATCTGCCGTTCAACTTCGCGCTGCTGTCGACGCTGTGGAGCGCGCGATCGATCGAGAAGATCATTGCCGATTATGAAGCGGCGCTGCCGTCGGGTGCGTGGCCGAACTGGGTGCTCGGCAATCATGACCGTCCGCGGGTGGCGAGCCGGGTGGGACAGGACCAGGCCCGCGTCGCCGCGATGCTGCTGTTGACCTTGCGGGGAACGCCCACGCTGTATTACGGCGACGAAATCGGCATGCACCAGGTCGCGATCGCGCCCGAACAGGTGCGCGATCCCTTCGAGAAGAATGTGCCGGGGATCGGGATCGGCCGCGACGGCTGCCGCACGCCGATGCAATGGGATGCGACGGCCCACGCGGGCTTCTCGACCTCGCCGCCCTGGCTGCCGCTGCCGGATGATTTCGTCCATGAGAACGTGGTCAATCTCGAGGCGGACGCGCGATCGATCCTCAGCCTCTACAAGGTGCTGATCTCCCTGCGAAGAACGCTGCCGCAACTGCGATCCGGCGACTACGTGCCGATCGCGGCGCGAGGCGACCTGTTGCTGTACCGGCGGCAGAGCGAGGGGAAGGCGGTGGTGATCGCGCTGAATCTGGGGGACCAGCCGGTCTCGATCGCGTCGGACGCCGCCGGGCTCGCCGGTGAAATCCTGCTTTCAACCATGCTGGACAGGGAAGGCGAGAAAGTGGAGGGCACGCTCGATTTGCGCGGCAATGAGGGCGTGATTATCGGATAGCACGGCAAAACAAACGTCGTCCCGGCGAGGGTCTTGCAGAAATTCATCATCAATCTCTTGGTGAGAATAGAAGGCCGATAGCACGTCACCAAGCCCGGGAACGAGGGGCTCAGTTAACTCCCCTCCCTCCACGCGCATCGCGCGTGGCGGGGAGGGGTCGGGGGTGGGGGGTCTATCGGCAGGAACCGCTGTCTGCGGGACTTGCTGCACCACCCCCCACCCCCGACCCCTCCCCACCGCTGCGCGGGGGGAGGGGAGTAGAACGCTCTTTGCCGCCGATCACGACGAACCGCGCAACGCCTGGCGTTCGCCGGGGCGTCCATGCGAGCTTATGCCTTGCCTCACGCGGGGTGACCTGCCTTGCCGGCCGCATCGACGTCGATATCGCTGCGCTTCAAGAGATAGTCGAGGCCGCCGACGCGATACCAGCGGTAGCCATAGGCTTCGAGCAGCAGCCGGTGCAGGCCGCGTTCGTTGGCGTGGCTGTGGTCTTCCGCCAGCAGATTGACCAGAAGCTTGCCGCTGTCTCCGGGCAAGCCGACGGAAAACGAGACCTCGCGCGGCTTCTCATCGAGATTGTGCACGAACAACACCGAATTGTTGCGCCAGTCATAGCGAATGACCAGCACCGCCGGGTCGCGCGCGGCGATCACCTTGAAATCGCCCCAGCCGATCTCCGGAACCTCCTTGCGCATCCGGATGATGCGTTCGGTCCAGTTCAGCATCGAATTGGGATCGCGCCGCTGCCTGGCGACGTTGACGTGCTCGAAACCGTACGGCCCTTCGTCGATCACCGGTGAGCATGGCCTGTCGCTTTGCGTGAAGCCGGCGTTCGGTTCGGTCGACCATTGCATCGGGGTGCGGGCGCAATTGCGCTCCGGCAGCGCGAGATTGTCGCCCATCCCGATTTCGTCGCCGTAGCGGATCACGGGGGTCCCCGGCAGCGTGCACATCAGGCTGTAGGCGAGTTCGAGGCGGCGCCGGTCGCCGCCCAGCATCGGCGCGAGACGGCGGCGGATGCCGCGGTCGTAGAGCTGCATGTTCTTGTCGGGACCGAATTTTGCGAACACCAGATCGCGCTGCGCCTTGGTCAGCCGGCCGAGATCGAGCTCGTCGTGGTTGCGCAGGAACAGACCCCATTGCGCGGTGGCGGGCCGGGGCTTGGTGGCGTTGAGAGCCTTCGCCAGCGGCCGCGAATCGGCGGACGCCAGCGCATAGAACAGATGCTGGTTGACCTGGAAGTTGAACATCATCTGCATGCGGTCGCCGTCATCGCCGAAATATTCCATGTCGGTTTCGGGCAGCACATTGGCTTCCCCGAGAATGATGGCATCGCCCTTGCGCCATTGCAGAAACTCGCGGAACGAGCGCAGCATGTCGTATTGCTCGACCGGCGTTCTGACCTTGGCGCCCTTGGTTGAGATCACGAACGGGACCGCGTCCATGCGGAAGCCGGACACACCCTGCTGAATCCAGAAACCCATGATCTTGAGGATTTCCGCCTGCACCAGCGGGTTCGACGTGTTGAGGTCGGGCTGGAAATCGTAGAAGCGATGAAAGAACCAGGCGTTGGCTTGCTTGTCGTGCGTCCAGGTCGATTTTTGCACGCCGGGAAACACCATGCCCTTGCCGGCGTTGGCGGGCTTCTTGTCGGCCCAGACATACCAGTCGCGGTAGCGGGAGTCCTTCGAACTCCGCGCCTGCTTGAACCAGGCGTGCTGGTCGGAGGTGTGGTTGACGACGAGATCGATGATGACGCGGAGGCCGCGCTGGCGGCAGCCATGGGTGAACTCGACGAAGTCGCCGAGGGTGCCGTAGCGCGGATCGACGCCGTAATAGTCGGAGATATCGTAGCCGTCGTCCTTGCCGGGCGACGGCTGGAACGGCATCAGCCAGATCGTGGTGATGCCGAGGCCCTGCAGATAGTCCAGCCGGCGCAACAGGCCCTTGAAATCGCCGATCCCGTCGCCGTTGGCGTCCATGTAGGTGCCGACGGAAAGACAATAGAACACGCCGTTCTTGTACCAGAGGTCGTCGATCATTCGCGGGTCAGCCCCTCTTCATCTGTCACCGGTATCAAGTGGCTGCCACGGGTCGGGTTCCCGACGCACGCGACGATGGAGAACGAAACCGGAATCGGATAAAGTGCGGCCATGGACCAGCCCGCCCGCCAGATCAGCCTGGTGCCCCCGCCGGACCGGCGTCAGTCGGAAACGGCGCTGGCGATCGCGCGCGGCACCGGCCGGCTGTTACGGTCGCTGGGTTTTTCCTGCATCAGCGAATTGCCGCTGCCCTCGGGCCGCCGCGCCGATCTGGTGGCGCTGAACGATCGTGGCGAGATCTGGATCGTCGAGATCAAATCCTCGATCGAGGATTTGCGCGCCGATCACAAATGGGAAGACTACCGGATGCATTGCGACCGGCTGTTCTTCGCCTTCACCCAGGACCTGCCCTGCGAGATATTTCCTGCGGATACCGGCCTCATCGTGGCCGACGCCTATGGCGCGCATCTGCATTGCGAGGCGCCGGAACATCGGCTGCCGGCGCCGACCCGCAAGCTGATGACGGTGCGTTTTGCGCATCGCCGCGGCGCAGCGGTTCAACCGGCTGGTCGATCCTCAGGGGCATCAGGAGTTTTAGCAGCGCCGGCTGTTTAGCGGACGATCACGCCGAACCAGCCGAGACCTTTATAGGTCTCGTAGCCGGGGGTGAGGTGAAACGCCACCTGCAGGCCGGAGCTGTCCTTGTAAACTCCGCTCTTGCCGCTTTTTTGCGTCAACGGCACGCGCTCGGTGAGCAGGCCCTGGCCGTCGGACGAGGCGATGACGCGGAATTTCGAATCCACCAGCAGCACGCGAGCCTTGTCGTCGTCGACGCGGACGCCTTCGACGATGGTGCGGGCCTGCGTCTCCCAGTCGAAGTGGATGGCGAGCACCCCGAGCGGCCTGCCATGGGCATTGCCGCCCTCGCGCACGCTGGCGCAATAGGTCGCGACCGGGGCATCGCCGAGCAGCGGCTGACGCTCGATGTCGCCGGCGACGTAATCGTCGCCGGATCGCAGCTTGAGCGCGTCCTGGAACCAGCGCGTCTGGGCGACGTTCGCCCCCTCGACGCGGTAGCGGTCCGAGCGGGCGCTCGCCAGCACATTGCCGTCGAGGTCGCAGAGCCAGAGATCGAGATACACGGTGTAGGCGCGCAGGATAACCGCCAGCCGCTCGGCGACATAGGCAACGTTCGCCGCGCACGGATCGGCGGCGCAATCCACCGCGGCGGAATCGGTGGCCCACCAGCGCACGTCGCAGGTGCGCTCATAGAGGTTTCGATCGATCAGCTCGATGGCGTTCAGCGCGAGATCGACCATGCGCTCGCCGCGTGAGCGCTCGGTCATCTGTTCGATCGACTGCATCAGGTTTGCAGTCCGCCGGGTCAGCTGGCTTTCCAGCTCGCGGGAGATGGTCTCCACCTTTTGGCCGACGCTGCGGACTTCCTGCGCCACTACGCCAAAGCCCGCGCCGAGCACGCCGGCGCGCGAACTCTCGATCAGCGCGTTCAGCGCCAGCATTTTCATCTGGTTGGTGATCTGCTGGATCGACCTGGCCTTTTCGCAGGCGATCTGGTCGACCTCGGCGGTCAATCGCGCGATCAGGGTGGAAATATCCGACCCGTCTTCATCGGCCTCGGGTTGCGACGATGCGGCCATCGCGTTGCTGGTACGACGATTGATGGCAGCGACCATCGGCCTCTTCCCCCGGGGCAGGTTCGGTCTGTCCAGTTGATTGCGCCGGACGCGCCGGTAATAGCATGAGATTTGCTGCCCGTTGCTTAACGCGCGCCTATCTCAGCGAAGTTCGGAGTAGGTAAAACTGCTGGGGCTGTGATCAAAGATGCGGCAACGTGCCTGCACGTGCAGCAGGGGCGGCGATGGATGGCTGCACCTTCTGGATAAGCGCTATCGCGGCGCGCGCTTGGCGAGAATGCGCTGCAGGGTGCGGCGATGCATGTTCAGCCGCCGCGCGGTTTCCGAGACGTTGCGGTTGCACATCTCGTAGATGCGCTGGATGTGCTCCCAGCGCACG
The DNA here is from genome assembly GCA_963721275.1 of uncultured Alphaproteobacteria bacterium. Taxonomy (GTDB): domain Bacteria; phylum Pseudomonadota; class Alphaproteobacteria; order Rhizobiales; family Xanthobacteraceae; genus Bradyrhizobium. Next base: position 56,502 of record CAVRIQ010000020.1, read on the forward strand.
CGATCGGCCGACATCGGATTGCTCGGCGGTTCGGATTTCTCGGTGCCGCTGGCCAGCAGCGCGGCGACGACGTCGTCGGCGTCGGCGGGCTTCGAAAGATAATCCACCGCGCCCATCTTCACCGCGGTGACGGCGGTGGCGATGTTGCCGTAGCCGGTCAGCACGATGGCGCGCGCGTCGGGGCGCTTGCGCTTCAGCGCCGACACCACGTCAAGACCATTGCCGTCGCCGAGCCGCAGATCCACCACCGCGAAGGCCGGCGCCGCCTTGCCGATCTGCGCCAGTCCGTCGCTGACGCTGTCGCAGGACGTCACGGTGAAACCGCGGGTTTCCATGGCGCGCGAGAGGCGTTCCAGGAACGGCTTGTCGTCCTCCACGATCAGGAGCGAGCGGTCATTGTGGCCGGTCAGTTCGGCGATGGCATTCACGGTGCGGGTGTCCCTGGATTTCGGATGTTAGATCATATGGCGTTCCTGCACGCCGCTGCCAAGGCCGCACAATGTCACTCACCCCGGCGCCGAACCGGGACTCGACTAAGATGCTGGTTCGGCTGGCATTTCGCCGGTCTCGAAGTGCTGGCGCGGCCAGGCGATCTGGACCACGGCGCCGTGGTCCGGAAAGATCCGGTTGGTGAAGGAGACTTTGGCGCCGGTGCGTTCCAGGAGCGTGCGGGCGATAAACACCCCGAGGCCGAGGCCGCGGTGCCCGCTTTGGGCGTCGTCCGCGCTGCGCCGCCGCGACAGATAGGGCTCGCCGATCCGCTTGATGATGTCGGGGGCGAAGCCCGGTCCGTCGTCGGAGATGACGATCTCGACGATGTCCTTGTTCCACCACGCGTTCACCTCCACCGTGGTCCGGGCGAAATCGACGGCGTTTTCCAGGATGTTGCCCACCCCATAGAGGATCGCCGGATTGCGGGTGCCCACCGGCTCGCTGGCGCCCGCCACCGCGATCCGCACCTTGATCGCGACCCCGAAATCGCGATGCGGCGCCACGATTTCCTCGATCAGCGTCGACAGCGGCATGCGGTCGAACGGCGCGCCGGCTGCGGACAATTGCGTGATCTTGGCCAGGATGTCGCGGCAGCGCTGTGCCTGTTCGCGCAAGGTTTTGATGTCGCCCGCGAACGGGCTGGTGTCCTGCAGGCTCTTCTCCAGTTCGCGCGAAATCAGGAAAATCGTGGACAGCGGCGTGCCGAGCTCGTGCGCCGCCGCAGCGGCAAGGCCGTCCAGTTGGGTGAGGTGCTGTTCGCGGGTCAGAACCAGCTCGGTCGCGGCCAGCGCGTCCGACAGTTTGCGGGCCTCCTCGGTGACCTGGAACGCATAAAGACTGGTGACTCCAATCGCGAGCACGATCGACAGCCAGACGCCGAACAGATAGATCGGCGGCAGCACCAGCGGGTCATCGCTGTCCCAGGGCAGCGGCAGATGGAAGAACACCAGCACCGAGGCGCAGGCCACCGCCAGGAGCCCGAGTGCGATCGTCAGCCGTACCGGCAGCGCCGTTGCCGAGATCAGAACCGGGGCCAGAAACATGAATGAAAACGGGTTCTCCAGACCGCCGGTGAAATACAACAGGCCTGCCAGCTCGACGATGTTGATCGCAAGCAGCGCCGCGGCGTAGACCGGCTCCAGCCGCTGCATCGGGTTGAAGGCGATCTGCAGCACGAGGTTGAGCAGGGCGGACAGGCCGACGATGGCGACGCAGGGGATGACCTCGACGTCGAATTCGAGCCCTTGCACCACGATGAAAATGGCGACGAGTTGTCCGAGCACCGCGAGCCAGCGCAGCCGCAGGATGGTGTCCAGGCGGACATAGCGGCGCGGTTGGCGAAAATCGGAGGCGGCGACGTCCATCATCCCGGAACTCTAGCCGCGCGAGGTCGGGACCACAAATTTGCCAGGCGCTGTGGGGGCGTGGTCCAATGCCTTGCGCTCGCCGCAGCAAGGGCCCAAGAGCGGTAAAGAGCAGCGGCAAAGAGCAGCGGTAGAGTAGAAAGGCGCGGTCGAGGGAACCGCCGAGAGAACCGCCGAGAGAACCTCCAAGGGAACCGCCCGCATGATGAACGACGGCGCAGCCTCGCTACCCCTGCCCGCCGCCGATCCGACCCTGTCGGCGGCGATCGAGGTCGCGCACCTCGTCAAGTTCTACAAGACCACCTGCGCCGTCGACGACGTCTCGTTCCGCATCGCGCGAGGCAGCGTCACCGGCCTGCTCGGCGGCAACGGCGCCGGCAAGACCACGACGATCGCCATGATCATGGGGCTGGTGCTGCCGACCTCGGGCAGCATCCGGGTGCTGGGCTGTTCGATGCCAGGGCAAAGCGCCGAGGTGCTGGGCAGGATGAATTTCGAAAGCCCCTATGTCGACATGCCGATGCGGCTCACGGTACGGCAGAACCTCACGATCTTCGGCCGGCTTTACGCGGTACAGAACCTGCGCGAGCGCATCGAGCAACTTGCCGCCGATCTCGATCTCGGCGACTTTCTCGACCGCGCCAACGGCAAACTCTCCGCCGGGCAGAAGACGCGTGTCGCGCTGGCGAAAGCGCTGATCAACCAGCCCGAACTGTTGCTGCTGGATGAGCCGACGGCATCGCTCGATCCCGATACCGCCGACTGGATCCGGCAGCATTTGCTGACCTATCGCAACATCCGCGGCGCGACCATCCTCCTGGCATCGCACAACATGCTCGAGGTCGAGCGGCTGTGCGACCGGGTCATCATCATGAAGCGCGGCCGCATCGAGGACGACGACAGCCCCGACAAGATCATGGCCCGCTACAACCGTGCGACGCTCGAGGAAGTGTTTCTCGATGTCGCGCGCGGCCGCGTGCAGGAGACGACGCCGTGAACAGGCTCGCCGTCCATCTGGATATCGCGCCGCATCGCATCCACGCGATGATCCTGCGCTACTGGTATCTCCTGATGTCGTCGTGGCCGCGGCTGCTGGAATTGCTGTACTGGCCGGCGCTGCAGATCATCACCTGGGGTTTCCTGCAGACCTACATCGCGCAGAATGCCGGGTTCTTCGCGCGCGCCGGCGGCACGCTGATCGGCGCTGTGATCCTGTGGGACATCCTGTTTCGCGGCCAGCTCGGTTTCTCGATCTCGTTTCTCGAGGAAATGTGGGCGCGCAATCTCGGCAATCTGCTGATGAGCCCGCTAAAACCGATCGAGTTTCTGATCTCGCTGATGGTGATGAGCCTGATCCGGCTCGCAATCGGCGTCATTCCGATGACGCTGCTGGCGATGGTTCTGTTCCGTTTCAATTTCTACGGCATCGGGCTGCCGCTGATCGCCTTCTTCTGCAACCTGATCTTCACCAGCTGGTCGGTCGGCATTTTCGTCTCCGGGCTGGTGCTGCGCAACGGCCTCGGCGCCGAAAGCATCGTCTGGACGCTGATGTTCGCCCTGATGCCGCTGGCCTGCATCTATTACCCGGTGACGGTGCTGCCGCACTGGCTGCAATATGTCGCCTGGGCGCTGCCGCCGACCTATGTGTTCGAGGGCATGCGGGCGCTTTTGATCGACCACGTGTTCAGGGCCGACCTGATGGTGTCGGCGCTGGCGATCAATGTCGTGCTCCTGATGGCGTCATTTGCGGCGTTTCTTGCTCTTTTGCGCAGCGCCCGCCGCCATGGCTCGCTGCTCCAGGGTGGCGAATAAGCCACTTATCCCGTGGAATCGGGGATATTCGCCTTGTACTGCGCGTAGATATACCGATCTGTACATTGACGCATTGTTACGCATTCGGCACTATGCTGCGTCGCAATAGAGGCGAGGAATACATGCCAATTGGTGAGTTCGGCGGCGCACCGCCCCTGGTGGCCGAAGGCAGTCCGGCGCTTACCACGCCGATGTACTGGATGTATGAAATGGCCCACGCGTCGCTCAATCCGGCGCGAGCCGTGACCGATGCGACCAAAATCCTGTTTCAAAATCCGCTCAATCCGTGGTCGCACACCGAATTCGGCAAATCGGTCGCCGCCGGCTGCGAATTGTTCGAGCGCACCACCCGCCGCTACGGCAAGCCCGAATGGGGTCTCACCGACACCGAAGTCAACGGCGTGCGTACCCCGATCGACATCCGCGTCGTCTGGGAAAAGCCGTTCTGTCGCCTGCTGTACTTCGATCGCAAGCTGATCCGGCCGCTTCGCAGCCCCCAGCCGCGCGTCTTGATCGTGGCGCCGATGTCCGGGCATTACGCCACGCTGTTGCGCGGCACCGTCGAAGCTTTCCTGCCGACCCACGAGGTCTACATCACCGACTGGGCCGACGCCCGGATGGTCCCGCTGACCGAGGGCCGTTTCGATCTCGACGACTATGTCGATTACCTCATCGAGATGCTGCACGTGCTCGGCGGCAACATGCACGTGATCGCCGTATGCCAGCCCTCGGTGCCGGTGGTGGCGGCGGTTTCGGTCATGGAAGCCGAGCGCGATCCCTTCGTTCCGCTGTCGATGACGCTGATGGGCGGTCCGATCGATACCCGCCGCAACCCGACGGCCGTCAACAATCTCGCCGCCGAGCGCGGCATCGACTGGTTTCGCGCTCATGTCATCACCAAGGTGCCGTTTCCGCATCCGGGCGTGATGCGTGACGTCTATCCGGGCTTTCTGCAGCTTTCCGGCTTCATCAGCATGAACTTCGATCGCCATACCGACGCGCACAAGAACCTGTTCAAGAATCTGGTGAAGGGCGACGGCGACCTGGTCGACAAGCATCGCGATTTCTATGACGAATATCTCGCCGTCATGGACCTGTCGGCGGAATACTATCTGCAGACGGTCGACACCGTGTTCGTCAAGCACGCGCTGCCGAAGGGCGAGATGACCCATCGCGGCAAGCTGGTCGAGCCGTCCAAGGTCACGCGCGTGGCGCTGATGACGGTGGAAGGCGAGAACGACGACATTTCCGGGCTTGGGCAGACCGAAGCGACGCACGAACTGTGCAGTTCGATCCCCAATCATCGCCGCGTGCATTACGTGCAGAAGGGCGTCGGCCATTATGGCGTCTTCAACGGCTCCCGCTTCAAATCGGAAATCGTGCCGCGCATCTGCGATTTCATGATGTCGGCGGCGAACATGAAGCCTTCATTGGTCTCCGTGAAGCCTTCGCGGTCCGGGGCGGCGGAATAAGCGGCGTTTGGATCATTCCGGCGCGGCATCGCCGGTTGAAGCCGAGATGGCGGGGCGATTCGGCGGGGCGCTAAGCCCCTGAATCGGCCTGCGGAAACCTCGATTCACGGCTCCGCGAAAGAATGAATTTTGCCTCATTCCTTAAGGGGGCCGCCGCGGTGACTTTTTAGCCGAAATTTCTTGTTGGAGGCCCATCCTGTAGGGCCGATTAGGCGGTCAGCCCCTGTATATTGGGCAAATGATTTGTTTTTGCGCCGAGCGATTTCACTGGCGGCGGATATGGCAGAATCCGGGCGAACTCCTGATCCCCGGAATCGCAGACATGGCCACTCGCGCCCTCCTTTATCGGCGGCCTTACGAACCTTCTCGGCTTTTGGTCCAGCATGGCTCGCAAATCTATTCGGTCCGGCTGCGCCGGCACCGCCGCGCGCGCCGCTATACCTTGCGCATTCATCCGAGCGACCGCGAAGCGATCCTGACCATGCCACCGCGCGGCACCATCGCCGACGCCAGGGATTTCGCACAGCGTCACGGCGGCTGGATCGCCGCGCGCCTCGGGCGCCTGCCGAAGGCGGCGCCGTTTCTGCCGGGCACCGTGGTGCCGCTGCGCGGCGTCGCGCACAAGATCGTGCATCGCGCAGGCAGCCGCGGCACGGTCTGGACCGAAACGCGCGACAGCGGCGAGCGGATTCTCTGCGTCGCGGGCGGCGCCGAGCATATCGAGCGGCGGGTGCACGATTACCTGAAGCGCGAAGTCCGCCGCGACCTGCATAAGTCGGCGCAATTCTATGCCGAAGCGCTCGGCGTGAAGGTGAAGCGGCTGTCGATCCGCGATCAGTCGAGCCGCTGGGGCTCGTGCACGTCGGCTGGCTCGCTGTCGTTTTCGTGGCGGCTGATTCTCGCGCCGCCTTATGTGCTCGACTATCTCGCCGCGCACGAAGTGGCGCATCTGGTCGAAATGAACCATTCGCCGCGGTTCTGGAAAGTGGTCGCCCGGGCCTGCGGTCACGTCGAGCGCGCCAAGACCTGGCTCGATACTTCCGGCAACGACCTGCATCGCTACGGCATTCAGGATTAGCGCTGGCGTCCGAACAGCCGGTCCACCAGCCAGCCGTCCAGGCCGGCGGCGGCTTGCGGGCGCGCCGAGGTGCGCGTCAGTACGGGCCGGTTCGGGCTGAAGCCGAGGCAGGACCGGCGCGGTCGGCCGAAGGCGGCTGACTTGCGAGGCGGCCTGCATCAGGTTGGAGAAGCCGCCTTGTTGCGAATTCGGCAAGGCGGCGACCGGCACGCCCTGATGGGCGGCCTTCATGAAGCGGGTCCAGACTTCCACCGGCAGGCCGCCGCCGGTCGCCTTCCTGGTCGGCGAATTGTCGTCATTGCCGAACCAGACGCCGGTGACGAGGTTGGCGGTGTAGCCGATGAACCACGCGTCGCGGAAATCCTGGCTGGTGCCGGTCTTGCCGGCGGCCATCCAGCCCGGAAGCTCCGCCTTGTGCGCGGTGCCGGAGCGCAGCGTCTCCTGCATCATGGTGTTCATGGCAGCGACATAGCGCGGTTCGATCACCTGGCCGAGCTGGTCGGGCTGCCTCGCATACAAGACCTTGCCCCCGTCGGTGCGGATCCTGGTCACGACATGCGCGGAAATGCCGAGGCCGCCATTGGCGAACGGCGCATAGGCGCCGACCAGTTCGAGCAGCGAGACCTCCGAGGTGCCGAGCGCGATCGAGGCATTGGCGTCGAGCTTCGACGCGATCCCGAGCCGGTGCGCGGTGCGCACCACGTTCTTGGGCCCGACTTCCAGCCCCAGCCGCACCGCGACGGTGTTGAGCGACATCGCCAGCGCCTGCGTCAGCGTCACCGCGCCGAAATATTCCCGGCTGTAGTTTTCCGGCTTCCATCCCTTGACGTCCAGCGGCGCATCCTGCCGGATCGTCTCCGGCGTCAGCCCGGCCTCGATCGCGGTGAGATAGACGAACGGCTTGAATGCCGAACCCGGCTGGCGCTTGGCCGTTACCGCACGGTTGTACTGGCTTTCGGCGTAGTTGCGGCCGCCGACCATGGCGCGCACCGCGCCGTCCGGTGACATCGCCACCAGCGCGCCCTGGCTGACATTGAATTTGACGCTTTTCGCCGCGAGTTCGTCGATCACGGCGGCTTCCGCGACCGCCTGCAGTTTCGGATCGATGGTGGTTTCCACCACGATGTTCTGGTCGATCTGGCCGACGAGGTCGTCGAGCACCTCGCCGATCCAGTCCGCCACGTAATTGATGGTGCCGGCGCCCGCCGCCTTCACGTTGTAGGAGGCATGTCCGATCGAGGCCTGCGCCTGCGCCTCGGTGATGAACTTGGCGTCCGCCATGGCGGCGAGCACGATCCGGGCGCGCTTCTCCGCGCCTTCCGGATTGCGGTTCGGCGCCAGCCGCGACGGCGATTTGACGAGGCCTGCGAGCATCGCGGCCTCCGCCAGCGTGACGTTTTTGGCGGACTTGCCGAAATAGCGCTGGGCGGCGGCCTCGACGCCATAGGCGCCGGAGCCGAAATAGACCCGGTTGAGATAGAGCTCGAGGATCTCGTTCTTGGAATACTTGCGCTCCAGCCACAGCGCGAGTTCGACCTCCTGCAGTTTCCGCTGCAGCGTGCGTTCCTGGGTCAGGAACAGGTTCTTGGCGAGCTGCTGGGTCAGCGTCGAGCCGCCCTGCGAAACGCCGCGATGCAGCACATTGGCCACCGCCGCGCGCAGAATGCCCCAGGGGTCGACGCCGTAATGCGAATAGAACCGGCGGTCTTCGATGGCGATGAAGGCCTTCGGCAGATAGGGCGGCAGATCCTTCAGCGCAACATTGGCGCCGGCCATCTCGCCGCGGGTCGCCAGCACGCTGCCGTCGACGCCGGTGAGTTCGATGGTTGGCGGCCGTTTCGGAATTTCAAGCGCCTGGATCGGCGGCAGATGCGCACCGGCCCAGACCACGGCGCCCACGATCGCGATCGCCGCCCACAGGCCGAGCACCGCGCCCCAATAGAACAGGCGGAACAGCCCGCCGCGCGCGCGGCCGCGCGATTTGCGCTTGCGGCTCACGCGGGACGCGCGCGGCTTGCGCTCGCGCGGCGCGTCGTCGTCGTCGAGCGGTTCGCGGGGCTTGCGTTTGGCAGATGGTTTCTTCGGCTTTTCATCGTCGGCGGCCGTGACCCGGTCCTGCGGGCTGAGGCGCAATTCCGCAAGCGATGCGCCGAGCCCGAATTGCGGCTCCTTGCGGCCGCCGCTCTTTTTTCGTCCCCACGCCATACGCCAACGCTCGCCACCCGATGCCTGACATTAGCGGGCGGGATTTAAAGCCGTCTTAAGCGATGGTTAATCGGGAGGAAGCGGCGCCGGCGCAAGCGCCTGCAATTGAGGGGTTTCAGAGATTCTTAACCCTACCGGCTAACCCTGCCGGCGCACGGAAGCCCGCGGGCTTCGCGGTATTTTGAGGAGCCGACGGGCGGCGCTTCGCACCGCCCGTCGGTTCGCAATGATGATCTCGACAGCTTCGACGCGGCGTCTCAGCCGGTGGGGCCGTTGTCCTCGAGGATCGGGCCGAACAGTTCCCAACGCTCGCCGTTGAACTTCATCATCTGCAACTGCTTGTTGACGCGATAGTCGGTCGGCGAGGTGTTGGCGACGATGCCCGGCAGCGACAGGTCGAGCTGCACGTTCTTCAGGCTGGTCGCCTGCTTCATGATGTTCTCGCGGGTCAGGTTATCGCCGCACGCCTTGAGCACATGGATGAGCAACTGCGTGGTCGAGTAGCCGTAGGAGTTGAAGCTCGAAGTCCTTGTCGCCGTCGGGATAGTACTTCGCCATGAAGGCGAAATACTTCTTCATGCCGGGATCGTTCTTCCAGGTCGGATCGAGCGGATCCTTGCCGTAGTTGACGCTGATCACGCCCTTGGAAGCCTCGAGTCCCGCCGGCTTCATGACGGCGCCGACCGAGGTGGCGTTGATGTCGAGGATGTGGACCGGGTGCCAGTTCAGCTCGGCGATCTTCTTGATCGCCTGCGCCGCCTGCTTCGGCGTCGTTGCGCTGAAGAACAGGTCCGCGCCCGCGTCCTTGATCTTGAGGATCTGCGAATCGATGGTGGGATCGGAGACTTCGTAGGAGGCTTCCGCCACCACCATCTTGGCCGCCTTGTCGCCGAGGCCGGCCTTGATGCCGTTCAGATAGTCTTTGCCGAGGTCGTCGTTCTGATAGAGGATTCCGACCTTGGCATTCGGGTGGTTCTTGATGATGTACTGGCCGTAGATGCGGCCTTCGACGAAATAGTTGGGGTTGAAGCCCATCGTCCACGGGAAATTCTTCGGGTCGGTGAATCTCGACGCGCCGGTGGCGGCGAACAGCTGCGGCACCTTCTTCGCATTGAGATATTTCTGGACCGCGGCGTTCGACGGCGTACCGAGGATCTGGAAGGTGAGCAACACTTCGTCGCTCTCGACCAGCTTGCGCACCTGCTCGACCGCCTTCGGCGGGCTGTAGGCGTCGTCATACTGGATCAGATTGATCTTGCGGCCGTTCACGCCGCCCTGGTCGTTGATCATCTTGATATAGGCAGCCTGGGTCTTGCCGATGGTGGCATAGGCGGAAGCCGGGCCGCTGAACGGATTGGTCTGGCCGATCTTGATCTCGGTATCGGTCGCACCGGTGTCATATTTTTTCTGCGCCGATGCCGGCGATGCCGACAGCGCGATTGCGACCGCGGTTCCCGTGAGCAGGTGTAGAATGCCGTTTCTCATATCGCTGCGTTCCCTCGTGTATGATTGTGCCGATGGTCTTTTCCGTCCGGTCTTTTTAGACCGGGCGGAGGCCATCGCTGTCCGGGATTGTGAGGGAAAGGATGCGGCAATGCAAGATAACGCCGGACCGAAAGCCGAACGAAGTTAAGCCAGCCAGAGCAGAATCAGGGCAACCGCCGCGGGTGCGGCCTGGACGTAGAGAATTCGGCGGCTGACGGTGACCGCGCCATAGACGCCGGCCGTCATCACGCAGAGCAGAAAGAACGTCTTGATCTGGAAAGCGAAGGCGGGGGTGCCCTGAACCAGCCCCCAGGCCAGCCCCGCGGCGAGGAAGCCGTTGTAGAGACCCTGATTGGCGGCGAGCACCGCGGACTCGGTCGCCTTCTCGATCGAATTGCGAAAGGTCTTGAGGCCCAGCGGCCGGGTCCAGAGAAACATCTCCAGCACCAGAAAATAGACATGCAGCGCGGCGACCAGCGCCACCAATGCGTTGGCAATTGCGTTCACCATGCTCTCCCCCTAAGACGCGGACAAGGAAATCTCCATCCTGATGCTAGCACGCGGGGGGCAGATCGTGATGATCAGCCACGACGGCGAGGGGGAAAGCATGACAGGCCATATCGATCCGACCAAGGAAGTGTTCGCCCAGTTTCGCGACAACAATCGCCAGGGGCCGATCCACATGCTCAATCTGGTCAGGCTGCTCGACCGCGCCGTCTATCCCGACGGGCGGAACGCGAGCGGCGCGGAAGCCTATGCGGCCTACGGCCGCGACAGCGGTCCGGTATTCATGCGTCTCGGCGGCAAGGTGATTTGGCAGGGCAGGTTCGAACTGATGCTGATCGGGCCGGCCGACGAGCGCTGGGATCACTGCTTCATCGCGGAATATCCCGACGTCGCCGCGTTCGTCGCAATGATCCGCGATCCCGTCTATCGCGAGGCCGTGAAACATCGGCAGGCCGCGGTGAAGGATTCCCGGCTCATCCGCCTTGCGCCACTCGCGTCCGGCAAGACGTTTGGCGAAATTCCGGAATAAGCCGCGAAGATCGACCGGCCGATCACGCCGCCGGCTGCGCCACCGCCGGTTCGTTGGCGAGCAGATGGATCAGCGCGCTCTTGATCGCGGCCTGCCGCGTCGGCGCGTTGATCTGCGCGCCCAGCAGGTCGGTGACGTAGAACACGTCGCGGGCGCGCTCGCCGAAGGTCGCGACATGGGCGGAGGCGATGTTGAGATTGAGCTTCGAGATCGCGGTGGTCAGTTCGTACAACAGGCCCGGCCGGTCGAGGCCGGATACCTCGATGACCGTGTAGCGGTCCGACCACTGATTGTTGATGATGACTTCCGGCTCGACCGTGAACGGCCGCATCTTGCGTGCCGCGGCGCGGCGCGCCACCACTTCGGGCAGCCGCAATTTGCCTTCCAGCACGTCCTCGATCATCTCGCCGATCCGGGTGGCGCGCCGTCCCTCGTCCTCGTCGCGGTCGTATTCCCTCGAGATCGCGATGGTGTCGAGCGCGCGGCCGTCGGTCGTGGTGTAGATCTGCGCGTCGACGATGTTGGCGCCCGCCGAGGCGCAGGCGCCGGCGATGATCGACAGCAGCCAGGGATGGTCCACCGCCAGGATGGTCAGTTCGGTGACGCCGCGGGCCTCGTCGAAGCCGACATTGATCGCGAGCTTGTGGCCGGCCTGTTCGCTGGCGCGCAGGAAGCGGGCATGCCGGATCTTGCGCGCCAGTTCGACCTTGAGCCAGTACGCCGGATAATGCCGCGCGATATAGGCGTTGAGCTCCGGCTCCGGCCATTCGGTGAAGGCCGCGCGGAATTCCGCCTGCGCCACCGCGATGCGCTGGGCGCGGTTGACCTCGGAGAAGCCGCCGGTCAGCACCGGCTCGGTTTCGTAATACAGCGTGCGCAGCAACTGCGCCTTCCAGCCGTTCCAGACGCCGGGGCCGACGCCGCGGATGTCGGCGGTGGTCAGGATGGTCAGGAGCTTCATCTGCTCGACCGACTGCACCACGGCGGCGAAATTCTCGATGGTCTTGCGATCCGAGAGATCGCGCGACTGCGCCACCGTCGACATCGTCAGATGCTGCTCGATCAGCCACGCGATCAGTTCGGTGTCGGCGGCGTTGAAGCCGAGCCGCGGGCACAGCCGCCGCGCCACCTTGGCGCCGGCGATCGAGTGATCCTCGGGGCGGCCCTTGGCGATGTCGTGCAACAGCGTGGTGATGTAGATCACCGCGCGATGCTCGGGGCGGATCTTGCGCATCAGGTCGCTGGCGACGACGAACTCGTCGTTGCCGCCGCGTTCGATCTCCTGCAGATAGCCGACGCAGCGCAAGAGATGCTCGTCCACCGTATAATGGTGGTACATGTTGAACTGCATCATCGACACGATCTTGCCGAAGGCGCGGATGAATTGGCCGAGCACGCCGGTCTCGTTCATGCGCCGCAGCACGATTTCCGCGTCGTTCGACGTCAGGATTTCCATGAACAGCCGGTTGGCTTCGGGATCGTCGCGCAGCTGGCTGTTGATGAGCTTCAGCGACCGCGTCACCGTGCGCATGGCATCCGGGTGAAACGCCAGATTGTTCTTCTGGGCGAGCCGGAAAATGCGGATCAAATTGACCGGATCGTGCTTGAAGACGTCGGGCGCGGCGAGATTGATGCGGTTGTTGTCGACGATGAAATCGTCGCTGTCGGGCACCCGCCGCCGGGTCAGGTTCGGCCGCAGCCGCGCCATCATCCGGCTCAGCACCGGCGCGGGCTTGGCCTGCTGGTCCTCGAGCTTGGCGCACAGGATCGCGGTGAGATCGCCGACCTCCTTGGCGACCAGGAAGTAGTGCTTCATGAAGCGTTCGACATCCTGCATGCCGGGATGCGAGGTATAGCCGAGGCGGATCGCGATCTCGCGCTGCATGTCGAACGACAGCCGCTCTTCGGCGCGGCCGGAGAAGAAATGGATGTTGCAGCGGACCGACCAGAGGAAATCGGCGCAGCGGCGGAAGGTGCGGTATTCCTGGGCGTCGAACACGCCGCGTTCGACGAGCTCATCGGCTTCGCGCACCCGGTAGACATATTTGGCGATCCAGAACAGCGTATGCAGGTCGCGCAGGCCGCCCTTGCCGTCCTTGACGTTGGGTTCGACCAGATAGCGCGATTGCCCGGCGCGACGATGACGCTCTTCGCGCTCGGCCAGTTTGGCGGTCACGAATTCGGCGGCGGTGCCCTGCACCACTTCCTTGTCGAAGCGCGCCACCAGTTCGTCGTAGAGCGGCTTGTCGCCGGTGAGGAACCGCGTCTCCAGGATCGCGGTGCGGATCGTCATGTCGCCGCGCGCCTGCCGGATCGATTCATCGACCGAGCGCGTGGCGTGGCCGACCTTCAGCCCCATGTCCCACAGGCAGTACAGGATCGCTTCGGCGACCTGCTCGCCCCAGGCGGTCTGCTTGTAGGGCAGGATGAACAACAGATCGATGTCGGATTCCGGCGCCATCAAGCCGCGGCCATAGCCGCCGGTGGCGACCACGGCCATGCGCTCGGCGCCGGAGGGGATCGGCGAGCGGTAGAGATGGCGCGTGGCGGCCGAGAACAGGATGCGGATGATTTCGTCCTGCACGTGGCACAGCCGCTCGGCGCAGCGCCGGCCGTGACGGTCCTTCAGCAGCACCGCCTGTGC
>CAVRIQ010000021.1:0-635670 GCA_963721275.1 uncultured Alphaproteobacteria bacterium
GACCGAGCGCGGCTTCAAATGGTTCTTCCGCACCACGCCGGTCGCATCCGACTTCGCCAAGATCTACTTCGACTTTCTCAAGGACATGAAGGCCGCGGGCGCCAAGACCGACAGCGTCGCCATGGTGCATGACAACACCGAATACGGCACCTCGGTTGCCACCGTGATCACCAGCGTGTTCAAGGCAAACGGCCAGAACGCCCCGATCGATATCGCCTACGCGCCCAATGCGACCGACGTGCAGGCCCAGGTGCTGCAGCTCAAGGAGAAGAAGCCCGACGTCGTGATCATGATCAGCTACACGTCGGATGCCATCCTGTTCGCCAAGACCATGCAGGCGCTCGACTACAAGCCTGCGATGCTGATTGCCGACGACGCCGGATATTCCGATCCGTCCTTCATCAAGGCGGTCGGCAAGATCTCGCAAGGCGCTTTCAATCGCTCGTCATGGAGCGTCGGGCCTGCGGGTTCGCCGACCGCGCTGATCGCCGACATGTACAAGAAGAAGAGCGGCGACGAGATGGATGATACCGCCGCGCGCCAGATGCAGGGCTTCTTCGTGCTCTGCGACGCGATCGACCGCGCCGGCTCGACCGATCCCGCCAAGATTCAGGCGGCGCTGAAGGCCACCGACCTGAAGCCCGATCAGCTGATGATGGGCTACAAGGGCGTCAAGTTCGACGACAAGGGCCAGAATATCCTGGCGGCAGGCGTCATGATTCAACTGCAGGACGGCGAGAACTACGTCACGGTCTGGCCCAAGGCCAGCGCCGAGAAAGCGCCGGTGCTGCCTTACAAGGGCTGGTGATACCGGGAGGGCGGGGCAGGAGTCCCGCCCTCATCGTTTGCCCCGCGTCGCCGCCGGCGCAAGATTAACCCGCAAGACTTGACCCTGGCATGTCCATTATCCTCGTTCAGGTGATTGTCGGCGGGCTTCTGCTCGGCGCCGTCTACGCGCTGTTTTCCTCAGGGCTCACGCTGGTCTGGGGCATGATGAACATCGTCAACTTCGCCCATGGCGATTTCGTCATGCTCGGCATGTATGTCGCGTTCGTGGTCTATACGCTGCTCGGCGCCGGTCCGCTGCTGGGCGCGCCGATTGCCATGCTGGTGCTCGCGAGCGTCGGCGTCATCGTCTATTTCGGCCTGATCCGCGACATCATGAAGGGGCCGATGCTGGCCCAGATTCTCGGCACCTTCGGGCTCGCGCTGTTGTTGCGCTATTCGGTGTTCTGGTGGTTCGGCGCCAATTTCCTGTCGCTGCCGGAAGACATCGTCGGCGGCACCTTCGAAATCCTGGGCCTGCGCCTCCAGGCCTCGCGGCTGCTGGCCGGCGCCGTCGCGCTGCTGGTGACGCTCGGGCTGCACCTGCTGCTGACGCGCACGTCGCTCGGATCGAAAATGCTGGCGGTGTCGGAGGATTCCACCGCGGCGCAATTGATGGGGATCCGGCCCGATACCATGCAGGCGATCGCCTGGGCGATCGCGGCCGGGGCGACCGGGCTTGCCGGCGCGCTGATCGCGACTTTCTTCTATATCGTGCCGACCGTCGGCGAGACCCTGGGCATCGTTGCCTTCGTCACGGTGTCGCTCGGCGGCTTCGGCAGCGTGCCCGGCGCATTGGTGGCGGGACTTCTGATCGGCGTCATCGAGTCGCTGTCGGCGTACTGGATCGGCGCGGTGTACAAGGACATGGTGGTGTATTCCCTGTTCCTCGGCTTTCTCTGGTTCCGGCCGCAGGGCCTCATGGGCAAGACGTGATGCGGCGCGTTCTGTGGGTCTCCGTGGTGCTGGCGCTTCTCGTCGCCTATCCCCTGCTGTTCTCGACGCCGTTCGAACAGCGGCTCGGCGCGCTGGTGCTGCTGTATGCGATCGCGGCATCGGCCTGGAACATCGTCGGCGGCTATGCCGGGCAGGTGTCGGTCGGACACGTCGTCTTCTTCGGCTGCGGCGCCTATGCCGCGATGGGCGCCTACGCGCATTTTGGGCTTTCGCCGCTGGTTGGAATTCCGGCCGGCATCGTCGCCAGCGTCGCGATAGCGGCCATTATCGGCGTGCCGACGTTGCGGCTGTCGGGCCATTATTTCAGCATGGCGACCATCGCGGTCGCCGAACTTTGCAGGCTGATCGTCACCAATACCGATTATCTCGGCGCGGCGGTCGGATTGAGCGGCCCCACGGTGCCGCGCAATATATTCGATCTCTCCTTCATCTCGGCGCTGCCATATTACTATTTGTTTCTGGCCGTCCTCAGTCTCACGCTCGGCATCACCTGGTGGATGGCGAACAGCCGGATGGGATTTTATCTGCGCGCCATCCGGGATTCCGAGCGCGCGGCGCGCTCGCTCGGCGCGCCTGCGAGCAGCACCAAGCTCTACGCCTTCATGCTCAGCGCCGGCCTGACCAGCGTCGGCGGCGCGCTCTACGCGATGATGTTCGGCTTCGTCGATCCGGAATCCGGGCTCGGCATCCTGATCTCCGTGAAGATACTGATCATGGCGGCGCTCGGCGGCGCCGGGCTGTTGTTCGGACCGCTGGTGGGGGCGGCGATCCTGGTGCCGCTGGAGGAAATCTCCAACAATCTGCTCGGCGGCAAGGGTGCGGGCCTCACCTTCGTCGTCTACGGCGCCATCATCGTGCTGATCGCGCGGTTTCAGCCGGGCGGCATCGTGACGCTGATCAAGCGGCTGTGGGCCAGGCGCGGCAAGGCGCCGGCGGCACCGGTCGCGGCGGGAGCCAGCCATGCTCCTTGAAGCCCGCGAGATCACAAGGGCCTTCGGCAGCTTCAAGGCCGTGGACGCGGCCTCGGTGACGCTGGAGCAGGGCGACATTCTCGGCCTGATCGGGCCGAACGGCGCCGGCAAATCGACGTTCTTCAATTGCCTGACCGGCGACCTCCTGTCGACCTCCGGCAAGGTCTTCTTCGAAGGCCGGGACATCACCACGCTCGCGCCGGAGGCGCGCGCGCGGCTCGGGCTCGCGCGCTCGTTCCAGGTGCCGCAGACCTTCGAGAGCATGTCGGTGCTGGAGAACGTGATGATCGGCGCATTTCTTCGCACCTCCCATCGCGGAGAGGCCGAAACGCGCGCCCGCGCCGTGCTGGAGCGGGTCGGCATGAGCAGGCTCGCCGATGCGCCGGCGCGCTCGCTGGGGACGCCCGGCCGCAAGCGGCTGGAAATTGCGCGTGCGCTGGCCACCCAGCCCAAGGTCCTGCTGCTCGATGAGGCGATGGCGGGCCTTACCCAGCGCGAGGTGCAGCTTGCGATCGATCTGGTGCGCGACATCCATCGTTCCGGCATCTCGCTGGTCATCGTCGAGCACATCATGGAAGTCATCATGTCGCTGGCGACGCGGGTGGTGGTGTTTCACCAGGGCCGCGAGATCGCGCGCGGCACTCCGCGCGAAGTCACGGGCAACCCGGCCGTCATCGAAGCCTATCTCGGCAAGCGCGCCGCCAGGGCCGCCGCCGGCCATACGCCGATCGAGCTGATGGGCGGACCTGCGACATGACCGCGCCGCTGCTCAGGATCGAGCATCTGGAAGTCCGCTATGGCGACCTGATCGGCGTCTCCGACGTGTCGCTCGAAGTGCCGGAAGGCAGCGTCGTGGCGCTGCTCGGGTCCAACGGCGGCGGCAAGACCACCACGCTCAACGCCATCGCCGGTCTCATTCCCGTGCATTCCGGGTCAATCGGATTTCGCGGCGAGGAGATCGGCGGCGAGGCCGCGTTCTCGATCGTGCGCAAGGGCCTCGCACTGTCGCCGGAAGGCTGGCGGCTGTTCGTGCAGCAGAGCGTCGAGAACAATCTGCTGCTGGGCGCGACGCCGTTGCGCAACAAGGCGCGCGCCGCCGAACTGCTGGAGCGCGTCTACGCCATCTTTCCGCGGCTCGCCGAGCGGCGCAGCCAGCGCGCCGGCACCATGTCCGGCGGCGAGCGGCAGATGCTGGCGGTCGGCCGCGCCCTGATGAGCGATCCAAAACTCCTGATGCTCGACGAGCCGTCGCTGGGCCTGGCGCCGGCCGTGGTCGAATCGATGTACGAGACCTTCGGACGGCTGCACAAGGAAGGACTGACGATCCTGCTCGCCGAGCAATCCATCGAGCTCGCGCTCGAGGTTTCGGACTTTGCCACCGTGCTGCAGGTCGGCAAGAGCGTGTTGTCGGGCACCGCGGCGGCGCTTGCCGACGATCCGCAGGTCCAGCGCGCCTATCTCGGCACCGCCTGACGCGCGGGAGCGGACTTATCTTTTGCGCCTGCCAGCGCCGGCCGGCTTCGTCTCGGCTTGCAGCAGCAGCAACAGGCCGCCGCTCAAGCGATCCTCCATCTCGCGGTCGTGAATCGATAGCGGTCCGGGATCGTTGAGGATGGCGTTCACCAGCGTTCCGAGCACGACCTGAAAGCCGAACGCGATGCCGCGCGTCTTGGCGGCTGGCCGGCCCTTGCCCATGGCGCGGAGCAGGGGAGGCGTGGCGCCGGCCGTGGTTGCGCGCGCCAGGCCCTTGAACGTGTTCCATTTGTCCGGCCTTGTATCGTCGTGCTGGAGCGCGGCGCGCAACACCCCTTCGTGGTGTCGGATCCAGCCGATGATCCCGCTGACCAGCAGGCGGCAGAGTTCGGCGAGCGAAGCGTCCTTCAATGACGCATTTTCCGTCATCGCCGCCAGCCGGCGCTCGCCGTCGCGCGCGGCCAGTTCGATCAGCGTGTTGAAATAGGCCTCCTTGCTCTCGAACCGGCTGTAGAACGCGCCGACGGTGGCGCCGACCTTGCCGCACAGCGCCTCGATCGACAATTCGGCGAGGCTGCGCGTTCGCAGCATGTCGGCGCCGGCCTGCAACAGCGCCGCCGTCATCTCGCGGCTTCGCTTTTGCCGCGACGGCGTCACGCCGGGAAAGTCCAGATGGCCCGCTTCGCGCCGCACCTGCTGTTGCACTCCGATGCAAAATAATCATAATGATAATTCTGATTATGGTTTCTGGCAAGGCCGGCCCGTGATGTCGGGGGGCCCGGCCCCACGCACCACGGCAAGCCACGGACGAACGGCGGATCAACCGCCGGCGTCGGCAAGGGAGGGAACGCATGAGCGCAGGCAGCGATACGGCATTTGGCGGCACCATCGGCAAGACCATCGCCGGCTCCAGGCCGTGGTGGCCGCCGGCGCTGAAGCCGCCGGCCGGGGCTCCCAATATCCTCGTGGTGCTGTTCGACGACGTCGGCTTTTCCGATTTCGGCTGCTACGGCTCGCCGATCAGGACGCCGACCATCGATACACTTGCAGCCGAAGGCCTGCGTTACTCCGGCTTCCACACCACCGCGATGTGCTCGACCACGCGCGCGGCGCTGCTGACCGGACGCAACCATCAC
Source organism: uncultured Alphaproteobacteria bacterium (assembly GCA_963721275.1). Classification (GTDB taxonomy): domain Bacteria; phylum Pseudomonadota; class Alphaproteobacteria; order Rhizobiales; family Xanthobacteraceae; genus Bradyrhizobium. The sequence goes on from CAVRIQ010000021.1 coordinate 5,363, forward strand.
TCGGTCGGCGTCGGCTGCCTCGCCAATTTCGACTCGGGCTATCCGGGCTATCGCGGCAAGATCGCGCGCGAAGCGGCAACGCTGGCGGAAATGCTCAAACCCCACGCCTACCGCAATTACATGGTCGGCAAATGGCATGTCACGCCGCTGACCGAAAGCGGCGCGACCGGGCCGTTCGACGGCTGGCCGCTCGGCCGCGGTTTTGACCGCTTCTATGGCTTCCTCGACGCCGAGACCGATCAGTTCGCGCCGGAGCTGGTGTCGGACAATACCCACATCGATCCGCCCGGGACGTTTGCCGATGGCTATCATCTGACGGCGGATCTGGTCGACCAGGCGATCCGTTTCATCGGCGACCACATCGCCGACCGCCCCGATCTGCCCTGGCTGACCTGGCTCGCCTTCGGCGCCTGTCACGCGCCGCATCAGGCGCCCGCCGATATCATCAAGGGCTATGACGAGGTTTTCGCGCACGGCTGGGATGTCGAGCGCGAACAGCGGCTGGCGCGGCAGAAGGCGATGGGGATCGTTCCGCAGGCGACCAGGATGCCGGCGCGCAATGACGGCGTGAAGGCCTGGGACGATCACAGCGCCGACGAAAAGCGGGTCTTCACCCGCCTGCAATCGGCGTTCGCCGGCATGCTCGATCATGCCGACCGGCATCTGGCGCGGCTGATCGCGTTTCTGGAAACCGCAGGCGTGCGCGAGAACACGTTGATCCTCGTGTTGTCGGATAACGGCGCGAGCCAGGAGGGCGGTCCGCTCGGTTTCTTCAACGCGATGGGTCCGTATAACTTCCGGCCCGAGCCGATCCCGGAAAAGCTGCGACGCATCGACGACATCGGCGGCCCGGACTCCCACACCAATTTTCCGCATGGCTGGGCGATGGCGTCCAATACGCCGCTGCGCCGCTACAAGCAGAACACCCATGGCGGCGGCATCCGCGACCCCTTCGTCATTTCATGGCCGAAGCGGGTGCCGGCGAAGGGCGAGTTGCGCCATCAATTCGTTCACGCCAGCGATCTGGTGCCGACCCTGCTCGAGCTGGTCGGCGTCAGCGCGCCCGCGGAAATCGCCGGCTGCGCGCAAATGCCGATCGAAGGCGAAAGCTTTGCCCGCTCGATCAAGGACGCTTCGGCGCCGTCGAAATCATCGCCGCAATATTTCGAGATGTTCGGGCATCGCGGCATCTGGCACCAGGGCTGGAAGGCGGTCGCCTATCATCCGCCGGGCACGCCGTTCGAGAACGACAAGTGGGAGTTGTTTCATCTCGACCGCGATTTCTCCGAGGTCGACGACCTCGCCGCCACGGAGCCGCAACGCCTGGCTGAATTGATAAAGCTGTGGTGGAGCGAGGCGGAGAAGCACAATGTGCTGCCGCTCGACGACCGCTTCGGCCCGCGCTTTGCGGAGAACGCCGCACGCTTCCAGGGCGCGCGGAACCATTTCGTCTTCCACGCCGGGATGGGGCACGTGCCGACCGACGTGGCGCCCGACGTTCGCAGCCGCAGCTACACCATCGAAGCCCATGTCGAACTCGGCGACGCCGGAGCCGAGGGCGTTCTGATCGCGCATGGCGACGCGACCTCGGGCTACAGCCTCTACGTCAAGGACGGCCACCTGGTTCACGATCTCAATATCGGCGGCGGGCACGAGATCGTCCGTTCCGATCGCAAGGTGCCTGCCGGCGCGCGCCGGCTCGGCGTGCACGTCAAACGGCTGGTGCGCGAAACGCCGCCCGCCAGGGGTTCGCGTACCGGGGTCACCGACTATACGCTCCTGATCGACGGCGAGCCCGCCGGATCGCTGCAGACCCAGCTTGGATTCCACACCCTGATCTCGTGGTCCGGCCTCGACATCGGGCGCGATCGCTCGAGTCCGGTGTCGCACTACGAGGCGCCGTTCGAATTCACCGGGCGGCTGCTGCGGGTCACGGTCGCCATGCACAACGACCAGAAGCTCGACGGCGACGGCGTCGGCGCCGCCGAAATGGCGAGGCAGTGAGGGGACGAAGGGCGGGCCTGATTATTTGATCTTGTCGTACGCTGCGGAAAACTCGGCGAGCGGCATCGGAATGGTGATGGTTTCCTTGCCGAGGTTCTGGAACGACACCTTCAGTTGCTTGCCCGATTTCATGGCGGCCAAAAGGTCGGGGGCGATCGGGAGGCTGGCGTAGCAGCCCCGCGTTTCGCAGGTCTGGATTGGCACGTCGATGACCTTGCCGTCATCGACCTCGAGCTTGGCGCCCATCGGGAGATTTAGTCCGAGCGGCAATTGCACCAGAATGACCGGGGCATGGGTGTCGCTGGGGACGCGAATGTTGACCAGCACGATCAGTTGTCCGGTCTTGGTGAGGACGGCGGTCTGCTCGATCGCACATTCCAGCGGCGCCTGCCGGCTCGCGCTGGTGCAGCGGGCGATCCAGCCGGGCTGCGGCGGCGCGTTGGCGGGCGGAGCTTCGGCTTGAGGCGCCGGCGGCGCCGTGTTGATTTGCGCCGCGTGCGGCGCGGCTTTGGATTTGTGTGTCTGGGCCTGGCTGGATGATCCCAGAGCGGCGAGGGCGACGAGGATGGCAAGCTTTGCGGATATCTTCACTGAAGCGGCTCCGGGATGGGTACCTCCCGGATGTGCCGGTGTGAGGCCAAAGTCAAGTCACTCGGCGGCTTGCTTGATCGAACCTTGCTCGCTTTGGGGGTGATCCTGATCGGCATTTCCCGATCGCCCCCAGCCCGAAAACCAGTTCGAGAGCCGGTCGAGATAGAGATAGACCACCGGTGTGGTGAACAGCGTCAGCGCCTGGCTGACGATCAGGCCGCCGACCATCGCATAGCCGAGCGGCTGGCGGATTTCCGAGCCGGTGCCGGTGCCCAGCATCAGCGGCACGCCGCCGAGCATCGCCGCCATCGTCGTCATCATGATCGGACGGAACCGCAACAGCGCGGCCTTCCGGATCGACTGCTCCGGCGACAAATGCTCGTCGCGCTCGGCCGAGATCGCGAAGTCGACCATCATGATGCCGTTCTTCTTGACGATGCCGATCAGGAGAATGATGCCGATCAGGGCGATCAGGCTGAAATCGAATCCGAACGCCATCAGAATGGCGAGCGCGCCGACGCCGGCCGAGGGCAGGGTCGAGAGAATCGTGAGCGGATGGATGTAGCTCTCATAGAGAATGCCGAGGATCAGGTACACGACGACCAGCGCCGCCAGGATCAGCAGCGGGACGGTGCTGATCGATTGCTGAAACGCCTGCGCCGTGCCCTGGAAGCTCGAACTGAGGGTCGCGGGTGCCCCCATGTCGGTCACGGCCTTCTGCACCGCCTGGGTTGCCTGGCCGAGCGCGACGCCCTGGGCGAGGTTGAAGCTGATGGTGATCGCCGGGAACTGGCCCTGGTGGCTGATCGAGAGCGGCCTGACCGGCACGCTGGTCCATTTTGCGAAGGCCGACAGCGGCACCTGGTCGCCCGTGGTCGGCGACTTGATGTAGAGCTTGTCGAGCGTGTCGAGCTTGCCCTGCAGCTCCGGCAGAATTTCCAGGATCACGTGATAGCTGTTGAGCTGGGTGAAATACTGGGCGACCTGACGCTGGCCGAAGGCATCGTAAAGGGTGTCGTCGATCAATTGCGGCTGGATACCGAAGCGCGAGGCGGCGTCGCGATTGATCGTCAGCGTCAGCGTCGTGCCCGACGACTGCTGGTCGGTGGCGACGTCGCGCAATTGCGGCAGCGTCTTCATCTTTTCCAGGATCTTCGGCGCCCACTCGTTCAGCTCGCCGAGATTGGCGTCCTGAAGCGTGTATTCGAACTGGGTGCGGGTCGGGCGTCCGCCGAGCCGAACGTCCTGGGCCGCCTGCATGAACAGCCTTGCGCCCTGCACCTTCTCGAGCTTCGGCCGAAGCCGCGCGATGACCTGCTGGGCGCTGGCGTCGCGTTCGTTGCGGGGCTTCAGCGTAATGAACATGCGGCCGGTGTTGAGCGCGCTGCCGCCGCCGCCGATGAACATGGCGATGCTGGCGACCGCCGGATCGGCCTGCACGATCGCGCCGAGTTCCTCCTGATGCCGCTTCATGTCGGCGAACGAGATATCCTGCGCCGCTTCGGAGGCCGCTGTGATCAGCCCGTTATCCTGCTGCGGGAAGAAGCCCTTTGGAATGATCACGAACAGATAGACCGACAGCGCCAGCGTCGCGAAGAAGATCAGGAGCGTCGTCTTGCTCCATTTCAGGGCGCGGTCCAGGCCGCGCTCATAGGCATGCAGCAGCGCCTCGAACGCGCGTTCGCTCCACTGATAGAAGCGGCCGTGCCTGGTTTCGTTGTGCGCGCGCAGGAAGCGCGATGCCATCATCGGCGTCAGCGTCAGCGACACCACCATCGACACGAAAATGGTCATTGCCAGCGTGACCGCGAATTCGCGGAACAGGCGGCCGATGATGCCGCCCATCAGGAGAAGCGGGATCAGCACCGCGACCAGCGAAATGCTGATCGATACGATGGTGAAACCGATTTCACGGGCGCCCTTGAAGGCGGCGGCAAGCGGCTTCTCGCCTTCCTCGATGTAGCGCGAGATGTTTTCCAGCATCACGATGGCGTCGTCGACCACGAAGCCGACGGCGATGGTCAGCGCCATCAATGACAAATTGTCGAGGGTATAGCCGAACACCCACATCAGCGAGCAGGCGCCGAGCAGCGCCAGCGGCACCGTGATGCTCGGAATGATGGTCGCCCAGACGCTGCGCAGGAAGACGAAGATCACCATGACCACGAGGGCGATGGTCGTAAGCAGCGTGAGCTGCACGTCTTCGACGGCGGCGCGAATGGTCTGGGTGCGATCGCTGATGATATTGATATGGATGGCGGGCGGGATGGCCGCGACCAGCCGCGGCAATTGCGCCTTGATCTTGTCGACGGTTTCGATGACGTTGGCGCCGGGCTGCTTGAAGATGACGAGGAATACGCCTCGCTTGCCGTTGGCCCAGGCCGCCTGCTTGACGTCCTCGGGTCCCGACACCGCCTGGCCGATGTCGCGGATCCGCAACGGGCCGCCGTTGCGATAGGCGATGATGACGTCGTTCCAGTCCTTCGACGCGGTCAGCTGGTCGTTGGCGTAGATCGTATAGCTGCGGCTCGTGCCGTCGATCGCGCCCTTCGGACTGTCGACCGTGGTAATGGCAAGCTGGCTGCGGACGTCCTCCAGCGACAGGCCTTTGGCCACCAGCTTGGCCGGATCGATCTGGATCCGGATCGCGGGTTTCTGCTGGCCGCCGATGAACACCTGGGCGACGCCGGAAATCTGGCTGATCTGCTGCGCGAGCTGCGCGTCGGTATCGTCGCTGACCTCGGTCAGCGGCAGCGTATCCGATGTCGCCGACAACAGCAGGATCGGTGAATCGGCCGGGTTGACCTTGCGGTAGGTCGGCGGGCTCGGCAGGTTCTTCGGCAACTGGCCGCCCGCGGCGTTGATCGCCGCCTGCACGTCGTTCGCCGCGCCGTCGATGCTGCGGTTGAGGTCGAACTGGATGGTAACCGCGGCCGACCCGAGCGAACTCGTCGAGGTCATCTGCGCGACGCCGGGAATCTGCGCCAGCTGCCGTTCCAGCGGCTGGGCAACCGACGACGCCATGGTTTCAGGGCTGCCGCCCGGCAGGTTGGCGGAAACCTGGATGGTCGGGAAATCGACCTGCGGCAGCGGCGCGACCGGCAGCAGGGGATAGGAAACGAGGCCGACGAACAGGATGCCCGCCATCAGCAACGAGGTTGCGATCGGGTAGCGGATGAACGGCGACGAGATGCTCTCGATCATGGCTAATCAGCCTTGGCCGGGGCTGCCTCGGAATTCGCCATCGTCGTCGCCACCGTCGTTCCCGGCTGCACCTTGTACTGGCCCGCCACGATAACGCGATCCCCGGGGGCAAGGCCTTCGTCGACCACGGAGCGTCCGTCGATCGATCTCGACACCTTGATCTTGCGCAGCTCGGCCTTGTTATTGGAACCGACCGCGTATGCGTAGAGGCCGTCGGGTCCGTGCTGAACCGCGTTGTCCGGCACGACGGTCGCGTCTTTCAGGGTGCTCGCGAGCAGCCGGGTCGAGACCGACTGGCCGGGCCACAGCGCATGGTCCTTGTTGTCGAACACCGCCTTGAGGCGGATGGTGCCGCTGGTGGTGTCGACCTGATTGTTGATGACGGACAGCATCCCGTCCGACAGGGTCTTCTTGCCGTCCGTCGTCAACGCGATCACTTTCAGCGGCTGCTTTGCCTGCGCCTCGCTGATGTAGGGCAGCTGGTCCTCCGGCGCGGTGAAGATGACCGCGATCGGCTCGACCTGCGCGATCGTCACGATGCCGGTTTGCGTCGACGCATTGACGATGTTGCCGATATCGACCTGACGCAGGCCGGCGACGCCGGAGATCGGCGACTTGACCTGGGTGTAGTCGAGCTGGGTCTGGGCATTGAAGATCGCGGCATCGTCGGCCGTGATCTGCGCGGTCAGTTGCGCGACGGTGGAACGCTGGGTGTCGGTCTGCTGCCGGGTCGCGAATTCGCCGAGCTTGGTGAAGCGCTGCAGATCGAGATTGGCGTTGGCCAGATTGGCCTCATCCTGCGCCTTTTTGGCCTTGGCCTGGTCGAGCGTCGCCTGATAGGGCCGGGGGTCGATCTCGACCAGAAGATCGCCCTTGTTGACCAGCTGCCCTTCCTTGAAAGCGACCTTGTCGATCTGGCCGTCGACGCGGGTCCGCACGAGTACGGTATTGAAGCCCTGGACGGTTCCGAGCCCGTTCAAAAAAACCGGAAAATCCGCCTTTACGACGGGGGCGATGGTGACGGGAACGGCGGCAATGCGCACGGAGGCTGCCGATTTTTGTTCGGCCTTGGTCGCGACATCGGGACCGTGGAAGCGATGCCAGCCGAAATAGCCCAGCACGACGACCGCTGCGAGCAGCAGAACCCAACGGATCGACCGCGAGATATTCATGTCGGCTCACGGGCTCCAAAAAATAAGAAGTAACGGCTCTTCAGACAGTTCCCAGCGGCACCAAATATAATATGCGTGCACTTTATGTGTAAACACACTATCATTTGAAGAAACCTAAACAATCGGAAAGCTTTGGGAGACCGGACGCCTATGTCTCTCGATTTGAAACGCCAACTCGTCGCGCAACTCGTCGAAAGCTCGCGTTTGCTGCGCAACTATATCGATCACCGCGCCAAGGGCCGTGGCACCACGCGGGCGCAGTGGATCGTGCTGTTCCGGTTGCGGCAGCAGGAAGGGTTGTCCCAGGTCGATCTGGCCGAGGTGCTCGAACTGCAGCCGATCTCGCTGGTGCGCCTGCTCGATCGTCTGGTCGAGCAGGGCCTGCTCGAGCGACGGCAGGATCCCAGGGATCGCCGCGCCAACCGGTTGTTCCTGACCGCGAGCGGCCGACAGCTTGTCGATGACCTCGACAGCCTGCGCGATTCCATCGCGTCAGATGTGCTGCGGGAAATCCCGGACGGCGCGATTGAGACCAGCCTGCAGACGCTCCGAGACGTCAAGGAGCGGATCAAGGGCCTGGCCGAACCTCCCGGCACCATCGCAGCCAAGTAAGCTCGCCGCGGTCGAGCGCGCATCGCGCGCCGACCGCGACGCGGCGCGCGCATTCTCTGAATTGAACGTTTCCAATCCGGATCGTCCCGCAGTGCGTTGTCACCGCGGCGGGCGTCGTCCATACACGGCGGCTGTGATCGTCGGGCCTCGGTGGTGGGACGCGCGAAAGCTTGGGAGTGCACGATGGACGAATTGAACGGACGCATGATCGCCTGCCAGATTCTGATCACCGGCCTGATCGCGCGCGTCGCCAACAATTCACCCGATCCGCTGCGATTTCTCGGCGACTTTCGCGACGAAATCAAAGCCGTGGTGAAGGGCGTCAACATCGCCGGGATGGACAACACGGACCGCGTGCGGCAGGTCGCGCAGCGAACCGTCGACGAATTGTTTTCGCTGATGAAGCCGCCCAGCGCCGATTGATCCGATGCTGGAAAGCCCGATTTGACGGCCACTTTCTGCAGCAGTTTAGAATCCTTACAAACTTTGATTTGGAACGATTTCAAACTTCGGCTTTAGAATCGATTTGATCTGGATGTATTCAAGCAAACCATGATCGTAATCGCATTGACCCGAAATTTTTCGCTCGATACCAACGCTGCATCGCTCGCTGCAAATGAACCGCATGAGCGAATGGGGATCTGGTTCGAGGGGCAAGCGGGATGGGTCAGGCAATAGCACCGAGGTCGTTGCGTTCAATCGCGACAGTAAATCTGGTCAACGAAACTTTCGATCATCATTCGGGGCGAAAAGTCTCGGCGGTCGCCGGCCTGATCGCCGTCGCATCGTTCTCGGGCGCCGAAGCGCAACAATCCAACCTGCCGCCGGTGACGGTCGATGCTCCGGTCGAACGGCCGCGCCCTGCGATGTCAAAGCCCACTCCGGACCAGATCCGCGCCCGCAACGCGCTGCGCCGCGCCGCGCGGCGCACGCCGCCGGCGCAGGTCGCGGCGGTGCCGTTTCCCAACGCGGGCGGGCTGCAGCCCGACCGCAACCCCTACGCGGATGCCGTGGCGCCTTACAAGGTCGATCACCTGCAGGCATCGGGCAAATTCCCGGAGCCGTTGTTGAATACGCCGAAGACCGTCACGGTGCTGAGCAAGGAGGTCCTCGAAGACAAGAATGCCACCACGCTGAAGCAGGCGATCCTCAGCACCGCCGGCGTGACGCTTGGCACCGGCGAGGGCGGCAACGCCTTCGGCGACCGCTTCTTCATCCGCGGCTTCGATGCCCGCAACGACATCTTCCTCGACGGCGTGCGCGACGCCGGCGTCAGCGTGCGTGAAAACTTCTTCACCGAGCAGGTCGAAATCCTGCGCGGGCCCGGCTCGAGCTTCGCCGGCCGCGGCACCACCGGCGGCGCGATCAACATCGTCAGCAAGCAGGCGACCACGGAAAAAAGCTTTTACAACATGGACACCACGTTCGGCACCGACCGCACCAAGCGCGTCACGCTCGACGTCAATCAGGTGATCAGTCCGACGCTGGCGGTGCGCGCGGGAGGATTGTTCCAGGATGCCGGCGTCGCGGGCCGCGATTATGTCAAGGACGACCGCAATGGCGGGTTCGTCACCACGAAATGGACGCCGGTCGACGCGGTCAAGTTGACCGCTGGCTACATTCACACCGAACTGCACGGGCTGCCGGATTTCGGCGTGCCTTATTACCGGCCGAGCACTGCCAGCACCGCCGGCGGGCCGTTCCCGGAATTCGGCGTCAACCGCAACAATTTCTACGGCTTCGTCAATCGCGATTTCTACCGGGTCGGGCAGGACATCGGGACCATCAACGGCGAGGTCCAGATCACCCCGGACCTGACCCTGAGCGACAAGGTCAGGGTGTCGCGCTCGACGCTGAACTATATCGGCACGATCCCGGAGTCGCCGGTGCTCGCCAATCCGCTTTCGGCGTCGACGTTCAGCGCCAATCCGCAGAGCCGCTATCAGATCACCGACGTTGCCGCCAACCAGACCGAAGCCACCTACAAGTTCGCGACCGGCGGCTGGAAGCACACCGCACTCGGCGGGGTCGAGATCTCGCGTGAAGCGGCCAGCATCGACAAATACACCGGACTGAGTTCGGAAGTGACGACCGGCACGCCCTTCACCGGCAGCGGGTCGCTCCGCGGCGTCAGCGTCTTTGCCCCGCAATCCACGTTCCTGCCGTTCGGTACCGCGGCGCTGTCGGGCCTGCCGACGCAGATCGGCATCGACAGCAAGAGCGTCTATCTGCTGGACAGCGCCAACTACAACGATCTGGTCATCCTGAACGGCGGCATTCGCTATGACGACTACAACATCGCCAGCAGCGGTTACGGCACGGTGAACGGGAAAGCGAACGTCTTCGGTTCGCAAGCCGCGGAGTTCGGCTTGCCGAACTTCAACCTCGGCGTGGTGCTCAAGCCGTTGCCGATCGCCAGCGTCTACGCGGCCTACGCGACCTCGTCGAATCCGGTCGGCGCGGAGTTCGACGGCACCAGCACCGCCTATGGCGGGCTGGCGCCGTCGCTCAACGGCGCTGCAAACCAGATCTTCGGACCTGAAAAGAACACGGCGATCGAAGCCGGCACCAAATGGGAGCTGTTCGACCGGCATTTGCTGCTGACGGCCGCCGTCTTCCAGACGGAAAAAGAGAATGCGCGCGAATCCCAAAACGTCACCGCCGCCACCGCGACGGCGGCTTGCCCGTATCCTGCGAATACGACCGGCTCGGTCGCTTGCATCAGCGCCGGCGCAGCCTATCGCATTCGCGGTGTCGATCTCGAAGCCGGCGGCAGGATCACCGACAAATGGAGCGTCTTCGGCGGTCTGGTGCTGATGCAATCCGAAGTGACGAAGTCGCTGATCCCGCCCGCGAACACGATCCTGTACAAGAGCAATGTCGGGCTGCAACTGGCCAACGTCGCGCATCAATCCTTCAGCCTGCTCAGCAAATACCAGCTCACCGACGTCTGGGAACTCGGCGGGCAGGCGGTCTACCGCTCGAAGATGTATGGCGGCACCTTCCTCGCGGCGAACCAGGGCACGGTGCTGCCGAGTTACTGGCGTTTCGATGCTTTTGCCGAGGCCAGGATCGACAGGAACTGGACCGCAAAACTGTTCGTCGCCAACATCTTCAACAAGCTCTATTACGACGCGTTTTACCAGAGCGCGGCGCCATTCGTTCTCGAGGCGCCAGGCCGCAGCGCCTCGCTGGTCATCTCGGCGAGGTTCTGATCGCCATGCTGATCTGTGTGCCCCAGGTGCTGAGCAAGAGCGAGGTGGCGGATTTCCGCCTCCTGATGGATCGCCACGGGTGGGAGGACGGCCGTTCCACCGCCGGCGCGCAATCGGCCGACGTCAAAAGCAATGAGCAATTGCCGCCGGACAGCGAACTGGCGCGCAAGCTCGGCAACCGCATCATCTCGGCGCTGACGTCCAGTCCGCGCTTCGTCTCGGCCGCGGTGCCGCTGCAGATCTTTCCGCCGCTGTTCAACCGCTATGCCGCCGCGGGCGGGCACCATTTCGGCATTCACGTCGACAACGCCGTGCGCGGGGACCGTCTCACCGGCTTGCGGATCCGGACCGATCTGTCGGTGACGCTGTTTCTGTCCGAGCCGGCCGAATATGACGGCGGGGAACTGGTGGTCGAAGACCTCTACGGCTCCCACGAGGTCAAGCTGCCGGCCGGCGATCTCGTACTTTATCCCTCGTCGAGCCTGCATATGGTGACGCCGGTCACCCGCGGCATGCGCGTGGCGTCGTTTTTCTGGCTGCAGAGCATGATCCGGGATGCCCAGGCCCGCACCATGGTCTTCGATCTCGATACGGCGATCCAGGAACTGGTCCGGCGTCTGGGACGAAATGACCCTGAAACGGTCAAATTGACGGGTATCTATCACAACCTCATTCGCTACTGGGCCGAAGTATGAACACTTCGCTAGGCGCGATCCCCGAGATGTTATACTGTAACAGTGGGAGCAGCCGAGGCGGGTTTCCAGACATTCCGGTCAAGGCACGTGCCGACATGAAATGGTTTCGATCAAACATCAGGCTGGGGTCGCGGCTGGCGCTGCTCGCGCTCGCGATCCAGTTTCTGCTGTCGTTCGGACATTTCCACGGCGCCAGCGCGGCGGCGGCGTCGATGGACGCGAAGCGATCGGGACTGCACCGCGCGGTGGGGATGGCGGTCGCGCGGCTGAACGCGCCGGAGCAAACCTCGGCTGGAAAACTCTTGCGCCCGGTCCGGCTGAAGACCTCTTCCGGTCATGCGCCCTCGGGCCACCCAGGTGACGATTGCGCGATCTGCGCCGTCATGGCGCTGGCCGGCACCATGGTGGACGCGGTTCCGCCTTTACTGCCGTCGCCTCAGGCGATCGCATTTTCGTATTTTGTGGCCGTCGCACGCTGTGCCGAACCGAACTCTACTCGTGTCGCATTCCAGCCGCGCGCTCCGCCGATGGCCTGACATCGAAGGCCGCGATGGGCGTGTTTGCGCTGCATTCGGCCGCGTCGTGGTCTTTCCCGGCATTCCGCACGCGCTTTGACTGGTCGGATGCCTGCGTCACAATCTGATCCGCTACTGGACCGAAATATGAACAGTTTTTCTCTTCGAGCGACTCTTGGCGTGATGTCGGCGCTCGCGACGCTGCTGCTGGTGTCGCCGTCATCCGCGCAACAACAGGGCGCAGCCCCCGCAACTCAGCAGGCTCCCGTGCTGTCGCAACCCGCGGCCGTTCCGGCGCCAGCCGCGCCGGCGTTGCAGGCTCCACCGCCAGCGGCGGCCGCTCCATCCGCGCAGGCGCCCGCAGCCTCCGAAGCAACCGCGGCGGCTCCAGCCGATGCCGGGAGCAGGCCGGTGAAGATCGACCGGGCTGCACGAGCTGTCGCCGTGGTCGATGTTCCTGTCGGCCGACATCCTGGTCAAGGCCGTGATGATCGGGCTGGCTTTCGCCTCGCTGATGACCTGGACCATTTTCATCGCCAAGATGATCGAGCTGTCGGTCGTGCAGCGCAAGTTGCGCGGAGCGCTCAAAAAGATCGGCGACGCCAGGTCGCTGGCAGAGGCGCAATTCGCGCTTGGCGGCAAGGACAGCGTGCTGTCGTCGCTGCTGGCGGCCGCGATGCGCGAGGGGCGGCTGTCGGCGGGAATTTCCAGCGACGCCGGCATCAAGGAGCGGGCGGCATCGAGTTTTGCCGAGATCGTGCGCGCCGAAGCGCGCCGGATCCGGCTCGGCATGGGCGTGCTGGCGACCGTCGGCGCGACCTCGCCCTTCGTCGGGCTGTTCGGCACGGTGTGGGGCATCATGAACAGCTTCATCGGCATCTCGAAATCGCAGACCACCAATTTGGCCGTGGTCGCACCGGGCATCGCCGAGGCGCTGCTCGCCACCGCCTTCGGGCTTGCCGCGGCGATTCCGGCCGTCATCATCTACAACCACTTTTCGCGGGTAACGAAGGGTTACCTGGAACTGACCGGCCGGGCCTCGGGCGCGGCGGCGCGGCTGTTGTCGCGCGATCTCGATCGCACCCATGTCAGTTCGCTCGGCGGCTCCTGGCGCTCGGCAGCTCCCTTGGCAGCCTGAATTCGCGCGCGGCGGAGTAGGCGATGGGCTTCTCGATCGCAGATACCGACCTCGATGACGACAACGATTTCGCCGAAACGCACGAGATCAACGTCACGCCGTTCATCGACGTCATCCTGGTCCTCCTCATCATCTTCATGGTGGCAGCGCCGCTGTCGACCGTCGATCTTCCGATCGACTTGCCGTCGTCGACCGCGACCCCGCAGAAGAAGCCGGACAAGCCGACCTACCTCACGATCAAGCCCGATCTGGCGCTGGCGATCGGAGAAAGCCCGGTCAAGCGCGGCGATCTGGTGCGCACGCTGGATGCGATGGCGGACGGCGGCAAGGATCGCTTCATCTTCCTGCGCGCCGATCGCGCGGTGCCGTATGGCGAGATGATGGACGTGCTGGAACTCCTGCGTGCCGGCGGCTATTCGAAGATCAAGCTGGTGGCGCTGGAAGGCGTTCCGAATGCGAACTCACCGGCGCCGGAAAATCCAAAACCCTGAGCGCAAAATCGTGAGCGCAAGACCTTGAGTGCAAAACCTTGATCGTATGAGCTGACCGCGATGTCCGACCTCGACACCGAACCAAGATCGTCCCGGCGGCTGTGGATCTTCGCAGGCGTCGGCGCGCTTGCGCTTCACCTCGGCGGCGCGGCGCTCGCGGTTGCGCATCTGCGCACCGTCGATCTCGACGACGACCTCGGCGCGCCCGCGATCGAGATCGGCATCGAGATGACGGCGCCGCATCTGGAACCGACCGATCTGCCGCCGGGTCCGGACGCCGAGGCTTCCGTGGCGTCGCCGGCGGTTGCCGAACAGAAAGCCGAGCTGAAAGAGTCGGAGCTGCCGAAGGACACGCCGACCGAAACCGAAGACCCGGATCGGGTGGTGACGCCGGACGATTCCCATAAGCCGCAAGAGGACGACGCAAAAATCGCCGCGGTGCAGGCTGCGGCCTCAGCGGAATCGGTCGCGGCGGAAGCGACCGCGACGCCAAGCTCGGAAAATATCCCGGAAGGGAAGCGCTCGGTCGCTCCCTCGCAGGGCACCGGCGAAAGCGCCCGGCGCATCCGCGCGACCTGGCAGAAGGAGCTGATCGCGCATCTGGACAAGCACAAGCGCTATCCGGCGGAACGTTCGCTGAAGAGCGCCGAGATCCTGGTCTCCTTCGCGCTCGACCGGATGGGGCACGTGTTGTCGACCAGCATCGTCAAGGGATCGGGCGACGCGGCTTTCGATCAGGCGGCGCTGGCGATGGTGCGAAAATCCGATCCGGTGCCGCCGCCGCCGCCAACGGTTGCCGACCAGGGGTTGAATTTTACGCTGCCGGTGATCTTCCGGGTCAAGGGCAAGAGCTGACCTGGGCCGTCTCGCTATGGCGCTGCCGTCCGCATCACCGCAGATAAAAGCGGATGCCCACATACACCACGGCGAGACAGGCGAATATCAGCGCGACGGGGAGGCGGGGTTTCGCATCCGTGCCACCCCTCGCCTTCGGCCCGGCGGGCTGGCGCGGGGCCGGCGGGCGTTTGAAGGCGGTGACGTTGTCCTTCGCCTGATGGGTCGACTGGGCGGGAAGCTCGGGCGCCGCACCGGCTCCGCCCATCTCGCCATAATAGGCCTTGTACATGATTTGGATGGTAGCCTCGGTCGCCTCTGGCTCCGGCATCTGCTTGAGCAGCGCCTTGTAGCTTTCAAGGAAGGTCTGGGCTTCCGGGGGCAGGGCGGAGGCGCCGTTCAGCTTGGCCATCATCTTCCAGGTCGCAAAGTCGGCTCTGGCCCGGGTGTCGGCGCGTCGCGCGATCAACATGTCGGCAGCTTTGATCACCATGCCCTCAGCCTTTTCGGCGTTTTCTCTTGTTGGTTCTGTTATCAGACGGAATTACCCGGATAGGACTACGCGTTCCCCGTTACCACCAGAAGCAACTGGATCACATAGCCGGTCACCGTTCGCAATATGGTTGAGATAATATCAAGATTTAGACCGAACTGCGAACCGACGACGGGAAGCAGGATCAGAATTCCGATCAGGATCAGCATCCCGAACGGTTCCAGCCGGGCAAGCGGGGCTCCCAACGCCTGGGGCAGCAGCCCGACCGCGACCCGGCCGCCGTCCAGCGGAGGGATCGGGAGCATGTTGAAGACCGCCAGCACGACATTGATGAGAATCGCGTTTTTGAGGTTGTCGGCAACCCACTGCGCCGTGTTCGGGGGCAGGTAGGCCACGACGTGGAAAGCCGCCGCCGCAACCAGCGCGAGCGCGATATTGGTGCCGGGGCCGGCCAGCGCCACCCAGACCATGTCGATCCGCGGATTGCGCAAGTTGCGAAAATTCACCGGCACCGGCTTGGCGTAGCCGAACAGAAACGGCGAGTGGGCGAGCAGCAGCATGGCCGGCAGCAGCAGGGTGCCGAACGGATCGATGTGCTTGAGCGGATTGAAGCTGACCCGGCCGCGTTCAAAGGCGGTGTTGTCGCCGAGGGCGTGCGCGACAAAGCCGTGCGCGGCCTCATGGAAGGTGATGGCGATGATGAGCGGCAATACCCAGACCGACAGGCCGTAGAGGGTGATGTTCACTTGTGTCCTGACCGGTTCAAGTAATGGGCCGGGCTATCATCTATTCATGAAGGGTCCGCTCCAACAGGGGGCTTGCGCATCAGGCGGGCACCGTCCCCGGATATTGCGGCCAGCCGTCGTCGAGTTTGACCCAATCCATTTTTTCCGAAACCCAGATGTGCTCGGTCGGCGCAAAGGCGTTGCGGTCGTCGAAGGTGGCCAGCGCAACGCCCGCCGCCGTGCCGTTGCGCCGCCAGGAAAACAGCCGCGTGCCGCAGGTCTTGCAGAACACCCGGTCCAGCGTCTCCGAAGAGGCATAGCGGGCGGTCTCGCCTTCCACCGCAAGCGCGCTTTGCGGGAAAAGCGCGCGGGCAAAGAACGGCGATCCCATCGCCTTCTGGCAGATGCGGCAGTGGCAGATCCGGACATTGATCGGCTCGCCCTCGGCCCTGAACCGGACCGCGCCGCACAGGCATCCGCCTTCCCTGATCATGATGCGAGCCGGTCTCCTTAGTATGTCGCCCTGCCGCCGGAAATATCGAACACTGCGCCGGTGGAGAACGAGCAATCCTCCGACGCCAGCCACGCCACCATCGCCGCCAGCTCTTCCACCAGGACAAAACGGTTTTTCGGAATCTTCGACAGCATGAAGTCGATGTGCGCTTTCGTCATCTGGTCGAAGATCGCGGTTTTGGCGGCGGCCGGGGTCACGGCGTTGACGGTGATGTCGTAGCCGGCGAGCTCCTTGCCGAGCGACTTCGTCAGCGCGATCAGGCCGGCCTTCGAGGCCGAATAATGCGCCGCGTTGGGGTTGCCTTCCTTGCCGGCAATCGAGGCGATGTTGACGATACGGCCGTAGCCCTGCTTGACCATCGAGGGCACGATCGCCTTGCAGCAGATGAAGGGCCCGTCGAGATTGATGCGCAGCACCTTGCGCCATTCGTCGAGGTCGGTTTCCCACACCGTCTTGTTGATGCCGGCGATGCCGGCATTGTTGACCAGGATGTCGATCTTGCCGAGCGCCTTCAGCGTCGCGTCGCGCGTCTTTTCGACCGCGGCGAGATCCGACACGTCGACCTTGAACGCGGTGACGGCGCTGCCGATTTCCTTGGCCGTCCGCTCGGCGAACGGCAGGTCATGATCCCAGATCGCGACTTTGGCGCCGGAGGCGACAAAGCGTTCGGTGATCGCGCGCCCAAACCCCTGCGCGCCGCCGGTGACCACGGCGCAACGGCCATTCAGATCGATCTTGTTCATGGAGGAGGGTCCTTTTCCTGGCGTCTACAGCGTCCAGCCGCCGTCGATGATGTGGGCGACGCCGGTGGTGAAGGCGCTCTCGTCGCTGGCGAGGTAGACCGCGAGCGAGGCGATTTCCTCGGCGGTGCCGAGCCGTCCCATCGGCTGCCGGCTGACGAACATCTCGCGCCCCTGCGGACCCGCGGCGGCGGCGCGGTTCAGCATCGACGGCGTCTCGATGGTGCCGGGGCAGATGCAATTGCAGCGTATGCCCTTGGTGATGAAATCGGCCGCGACCGCGCGGGTCAGGGCCGCGATCGCGGCCTTGGTCGCGCCGTAGACGTAGCGGTTGGGCGCGGCCTTGAACACGCCGGCGGCCGACGAGATGTTCACGATCGAGCCGCCGCCCTTTTCCAGCATGCCCGGCAGAAACGCCCGCAGCGTGCGGTGCATCGACTTGACGTTGAGGTCGAACGAAAAATCCCAGTCGTCGTCGGAGCAGTCGAGCACGGTGCCGTGATGCACGAAGCCGGCGGCGTTGAACAGGATGTCGACCGGGCCGACACGCTTTGCCATCGCCGTGACCGCTGCGCTGTCGCGCACGTCGAGCCGCGCCACTTCGGAGACGCCCTCGCTGGCGAGCGCCGCGAGGCCTTTTTCGTCGATGTCGGTGGCGAAAACCGTGGCGCCTTCGCGCGCAAAGGCGACGGCCGTGGCGCGCCCGATGCCCGCAGCACCTGCGGTCACGAATGCGCGTTTGCCCTTGAGGCGGTCTGACATTTTTTTCTCCTTGTCAATTTTCCTTCGTCATTCCGGGGCGCATCGAAGATGCGAACCCGGAATCCATAACCCACGATGGGAAGCATGGATTCCGGGCCTGCGCTGCGCGCATCCCGGAATGACAGTGACTGCTCTAATGATTATCCCTCGCCACGCCGACTTTGCCGGCGATGTCGTGATAGCGGGTGGCAAATTCCATGCACGCGCCGGTGGCCTGCTGGCCGACGGTCGAGCGGTACAGTTCCTGCCACGGCGTCTGATTGGCGGGATAGGGGAAGCCGCCTTTTGCCTTCAGCTCCGCGCGGCGCTTCTTGATCTCCTCGTCCGAGATCAGGATGTTGGCGCTGCCCTTGTTGAGGTCGATGCGGACCTTGTCGCCGGTCTTGAGGATCGCGAGCCCGCCATCGGCGGCGGCTTCCGGCGTGGCGTTCAGGATCGACGGCGACCCCGAGGTGCCGGACTGGCGGCCGTCGCCGATGCAGGGCAGGGACAGGATGCCGCGTTTGATCAGCGCGGCCGGCGGCTGCATGTTCACGACCTCGGCGCCGCCGGGATAGCCGATCGGGCCGGTGCCGCGTATGAACAGGATGCAGTGCTCGTCGATATCGAGCGAGGCATCGTCGATCCGCGCGTGATAATCCTCCGGGCCCTCGAACACGATGGCGCGGCCCTCGAACGCGTTCGGGTCCCTGGGATTGACCAGATAGCGGTCGCGGAATTCCTTGGAGATCACGCTGGTCTTCATGATCGCGGAATCGAACAGGTTGCCGCGCAGCACCAGGAAGCCGGCATCCTTCACCAGCGGCTTGTCATAGCCCCAGATCACATCGCCGTCGGGCTTGGCCGCATCGCGGCAGTTGTCGCCCATGGCGCGGCCGTTGACGGTCATGGCGTCTTCATGGATGCGCTTGTGCCGCATCAATTCGCCCACCACGGCCGGCACGCCGCCGGCGCGATGATATTCCTCGCCGAGGTAGAAGCCGGCCGGCTGCATGTTCACCAGCAGCGGCACGTCGTGGCCGAATTTCTGCCAGTCGTCGATGTCCAGTTCCACGCCGATATGGCGGGCGAGCGCGTTGATATGGATCGGCGCGTTGGTCGAGCCGCCGATCGCCGAATTGACCACGATGCAGTTTTCGAACGCCTTCCGCGTCAGGATGTCGGACGGTTTGAGATCCTCCCACACCATCTCGACGATACGGACACCGGTCTCGTAAGCGATCTGGCCGCGCTCGCGGTAGGGGGCGGGGATTGCGGCGCAGCCGGGCAGGGACATCCCCAGGGCTTCCGCCAGCGAATTCATGGTGGAGGCGGTTCCCATGGTGTTGCAATGGCCGACCGACGGCGCCGAGGAGGCCACGATATTCATGAACTCCTCGTAGTCGATCTCGCCTGCGGCAAGCTGCTCGCGCGCCTTCCAGACCACGGTTCCCGAGCCCGAGCGCTCGCCATTGTGCCAGCCGTTGAGCATCGGCCCGCCGGACAGCACGATCGCCGGCATATTGACGGTCGCCGCCGCCATCAGGCAGGCGGGGGTGGTCTTGTCGCAGCCCGTGGTCAGCACCACGCCGTCCAGGGGATAGCCGAACAGGATTTCCACCAAACCCAGATAGG
Source organism: uncultured Alphaproteobacteria bacterium (assembly GCA_963721275.1). GTDB lineage: Bacteria > Pseudomonadota > Alphaproteobacteria > Rhizobiales > Xanthobacteraceae > Bradyrhizobium. The sequence goes on from CAVRIQ010000021.1 coordinate 24,682, forward strand.
CGAGGTTGCGATCGAGCGCCGCGGTCGGGCGCTTGCCGGTTTCCTGGATCGGATGCGTCGGAAATTCCATCGCGATGCCGCCGGCGGCGCGGATTCCCTCGCGCACCCGATGCGCCAGTTCCAGATGATGGCGGTTGCACGGCGAAAGATCGTTGCCGGTCTGCGCGATGCCGATGATCGGCTTGCCGGCCTGCAGTTCCTGCCGCGTCAGGCCGTAATTGAGGTAGCGCTCGAGATAGAGCGCGGTCATGCCCGGGTTGTGGGGATTGTTGAACCACTCGCTGGAGCGAAGCTTGCGCCTGGTGACGCCGGTAAGCGGCTTGTTCATTGTTGTTTCCTCCGCAGCGCATGCTTTGGAACACAGCCTAACGCGCGGCAGCGGTTTGCACCACGTTCAAAAAGTGCATCTTCCGCAAACCGGGCTGGTCCCGGGTCGTTGTTCTGGAGATTTGGTATTAGCCCCGTCCAAAAGGTAGCGCTACCATTTTTTTGCTGCGATCATTTGACCCGGGGGCCCGATCTGCGCTCGACCATCAAGCCCCCCGTGGCCGACGAGCTCTGACGGATCATGAGTTCGAAACCGAGGTCGACGACCGGCTCCGGTGGGCGATTACCATCGATTGCCGCCGTCACCATGGTGACGGCGCTGCGGCCCATCTCGTAGCGGTTGGTTCTTACGCTGGTCAGGGATGGAACGGCGGAGGCCATGAACTCCAGATCATTGAAACCGACAATCGCCATATCTTCGGGAACCGATATATGCCGGCGCTGGCATTCGAAGAGAACGCCGAGCGCGAGGTCGTCGTTGCCGCAGAAGACCGCGTCGCTATCAGGCGACCTTGCCAGGAGATCGGCGAACAGCGTTCCACCCAGCGTGACGGAGGTTGGCACCGGGGTTGTAACGACGAGACGATGATCGAACAGCGATGCTGCCTTCATGGCATCGCGGTAGCCCCCGAAGCGTCGCTGCACCCGGGGGTCCATTTGTGCGCCGAGAAACCCGATCCGGCGGAACCCCTGCGAAACAAGGTGGGAAACCGCTGCAAAAGCCGCATCATAGTGCGAAAATCCAACCATCATGTCGACCGGGTCAGGTCCAACTTCCATGATCTGTGCGATCGGGCAATTCATGGCTTCCATGACCGAGCGGGATTCCGCGGTCTGGTCAATTCCGGTCACGATCAAGCCTGCCGGCCTTTGTGCCTGGAACAGGCGCAGCAGCTTTTCCTCCTGCAGGATGCTGTAGCGCGTATTGGCGAGCTGGATGCTGTAGCGGCTTCCCTCGGAGGCGTCGTAAATACCGCGCAGCACGTCGGAGAACACGTTGTTGGTCAGGGAGGGGATCAGGACGCCGATCACCTCGGTGCGCTGCGAAGCGAGCGCGCGCGCCGCCAGATTCGGCACGTAACCCAGTTCCTTCGCCGCGCTCGCCACCCGTTCCCGTTTGCTGACGGATAGCGCCGCGGGGTTCCTGAAAAACCGCGATGCGGTGATCGGGCTCACCCCCGCGAGCTTCGCAACCTCGGTGAGCCTAATTTCGCCGGACTTCGCTCGTTTCCTCTCCATGATGCGCTCATATCACAACAAACCCGCCAGTTGAACAAAGATTGACAGCGCTACCACCGGATTGCTAATGGTGCTGGAATTGCAGACAATGCGCGATCAAATTCGATTTTCGGATCGAAGTTGAAAATCAGAGCAGCGACGGCCTTCGCCGTACGACGCCGGGAAACGTGGAGGGGAATGAGATGTCGTCGGTCCAGATTCGCGACGTGCGGAAATCGTTTGGCGGCTTTGAAGTGCTGCACGGCGTCTCGATCCCGATCGAGGACGGCGCCTTCGTCGTTCTGGTCGGCCCCTCCGGTTGCGGCAAATCGACCCTGCTGCGGATGCTCGCAGGGCTCGAGAACATCACCTCCGGGACGATCTCGATCGGCGAGCGCGTCGTCAACAATGTCCAGCCCAAAGAGCGCGACATCGCGATGGTGTTCCAGAACTATGCGCTCTATCCGCACATGACGGTCGCCGACAATATGGGATTCTCGCTGAAGCTGCGCGGCGCCAGCGCCGATGAAATCAGCAAGGGGGTCAGGCGCGCCGCGGAAATTCTCGCATTGACGCCGCTGCTCGATCGCTATCCCCGGCAGTTGTCGGGCGGTCAGCGCCAGCGCGTGGCGATGGGACGCGCCATCGTGCGAGATCCCCAGGTGTTCCTGTTCGACGAACCGCTGTCCAACCTCGACGCCAAGCTGCGCGTGGCGATGCGCACCGAAATCAAGGAGCTGCATCAGCGGCTGAAGACCACCACCGTCTATGTCACCCACGACCAGATCGAGGCCATGACCATGGCTGACAAAATCGTGGTGATGCATGACGGCATCGTGGAACAGATGGGCTCGCCGCTCGAACTCTACGACAAGCCGGACAACCAGTTCGTCGCGGGCTTCATCGGTTCGCCGGCGATGAACTTTCTCAATGGCAAGCTTACGGCCAACGGCAGCCCGGGATTCGAGGGTCCGAACGGCATCAAGCTGCCATTGGCGACCGCGCCCGCCAATTCGGAAGGAAAGCCCGCGGTCTACGGCATCCGTCCCGAACACTTCACCATCGCGGACGACGGCGCCGAGGCCGAGATCGTGGTGGTCGAGCCGACCGGCTCGGAAACGCAGGTCATCGCCAAACTGGGCGGCGAACAGGTCATCGCCGTGTTTCGCGAGCGTCATCAGTTCAATCCGGGCGACAAGGTCCGGCTGAAACCCGATCCGGCGCTCGTGCATCTGTTCGACGAGACGACCGGCAAGCGACTGAACGCCTAAACATAAATCAAAAACGACCAAAGGGAGGATGAACTATGAACGACTTTACTCGCCGCACGCTTCTTCAGGGCGGCACCGCGCTGGCGGCGGCCGGCGCCTTGACCGGGCCGGCTCTGTTCGATTTCGCCAAGGCCTGGGCGCAAACCGCGCCGTGGAAGGCCGAGCCCGGCGCCAAGCTGACCGTGATGCGCTGGAAGCGCTTCGTGCCGGCCGAGGATGACGCGTTCAACGCCATGGTCGCGGCCTTCAAGGCCGCCACCGGCACCGAAATGAACGTGTTCAGCGAATCCTTCGAGGACGTGCAGCCCAAGGCTTCGGTCGCGGCGAATACCGGTTCGGGCCTCGATCTGGCCTGGGGCCTGCATACGCTGCCCCAGCTGTTCCCGACCAAAGTGCTGAAGATGAACGACGTCGCCGATTACCTCGGCAAGAAGTACGGCGGATGGACCGATGCCGCCGCCAAGACCTGCAAGAAGGGCAACGACTGGCTCGGTATCCCCGTCGCGACCATCGGCGGCTACATGACCTACCGCAAGGCGGCGATGGAAAAGGCTGGCTTCAAGACGTTCCCGACCGACTTCCCGGGCTTCCTCGAGATGTGCAAGGGGTTGAAGAAGAACAACACGCCGGCCGGCTTCGCTCTCGGCCACGCGTCGGGTGACGCCAACGGATGGCTGCACTGGGTGCTGTGGGGTCACGGCGCCTACACGGTCGACAAGAACGACAAGGTCATCATCAACTCGCCGGAGACCGCGAAGGCGCTGGAATACTGCAAGGCGCTGTCCGACACCTTCATTCCCGGCACGGCGTCGTGGAACGATGGCTCCAACAACAAGGCGTTCCTCGCCGGCGAGCTTTATTGCACCGCCAACGGCATCTCGATCTACGTTGCCGAAAAGGACGATCCGAAAATGAAGGATCTGGCGGACGACACCTACCACGCGCTGTGGCCGGTCGGTCCGGTCGGCCACCCGACCGAACTGCAGCTTGCCGTTCCGATCCTGGCGTTCAACTTCACCAAATACCCGAACGCCGCGAAGGCCTTTATTGCCTTCATGCTGGAGAAGGATCAGTTCGAGAAGTGGCTTTCGGGGGCGCGGGGCTATCTTACCCATACGCTCAACGCCTACGACTCCGCGCCGGTGTGGACCGCCGACCCGAAGAACCAGGTGTTCAGCCAGGCCAGCAAGCGCGCGCTGCCGGCTTCCGGCATCGGCACGCCCGGCGAGAAGGCGGCGACTGCGATCGCCGACTTCATCGTCGTCGACATGTTCGCCAACTATTGCACCGGCACCAAGGACGCCAAGGCCTCGATTGCCGATGCCGAGCGGCAATTGAAGCGGATCTATCGCTAACTGCAATCGGGCGGACTGCACCCCAGGCTGCAGTCCGCCCAATTGGCGACGTGCCGTGATGTTCGACGGCGTGCGCCGGCAAAGACGGCATCGCTACGCCAGAGGGATTTCGTCAATGGCTGACATCGCACTGCAACCCCGCACCGGCAAGCCGCAGATCCGCGAGGCCACCGCGTGGGACCAGCTCAAGACCAACAAGAACTGGCTCGGTTTCTGGTTCATGCTGCCGTCGATGGGGTTCCTGATCTTCTTCCTGGCCTATCCGCTGGGGCTGGGAATCTGGATTTCGTTTACCGACGCCAAGATCGGACAGCCGGGCGAGTTCATCGGGCTCGAGAACTACGAGTGGCTGTGGGGCGATTCGATCTTCTGGCTCTCGGTAACCAATACGCTCTTGTACACGTCGGTCGCGAGCGCCATCAAATTCGCGGTCGGTCTTTATCTCGCGCTGCTGTTGAACGAGAATATGCCGTTCAAGGCGATGCTGCGGGCGATGGTGCTGATCCCCTTCATCGTGCCCACCGTGTTGTCGGCGCTGGCTTTCTGGTGGATCTTCGATGCGCAGTTCTCGATCATCTCGTGGTCGCTGAAGCATCTCGGGCTGATCAGTCACAACATCAATTTTCTCGGCGACACCACCTGGGCGCGGGCCTGCGTGATCTTCGCCAACATCTGGCGCGGCGTTCCCTTCGTCGCGATCACTCTGCTGGCGGGACTGCAAACCGTGCAGCCCTCGCTCTACGAGGCCGCGACGCTGGACGGCGCCAGCAAGTGGGAGATGTTCCGCTACATCACCTATCCGCTGCTGACGCCGATCATCGCGGTCGTGATGACGTTCTCGGTGCTGTTCACCTTCACCGACTTCCAGCTGATCTGGGCGATGACCCGCGGCGGTCCGGTCAACGCCACCCATCTGATGGCGACCTTGTCGTATCAGCGCGCCATCATCGCCGGCCAGCTCGGCGAGGGCGCCGCGATCTCGAGCGCGATGATCCCGTTCCTTCTGGCCGCGATCATGATTTCCTGGTTCGGGCTGCAGCGGCGCAAATGGCAGCAGGGTGAAAACAATGACTGAGCCGGGGCGCTGCGTCGTCTTGTTTGCGCGAACGGGGCAGGCCCCGCGCGCGCTGCCGCAAGTGGCAGCGGGGAGAGAATAATGACCGACCTTCCTACCTCGCGGATCGATCTCAAGGCGGTGCTGTCGGGCTCATCGCCGACGGTTGCGATGGTCGATAACACCGAGGGCATGAGCTATCTGCAGTCGGTGCCGCGCCGCCTGGTCACGCTCTATCTGCCGCTGTCGATCATCGTCATCATCCTGTTGTTTCCGTTCTACTGGATGGGATTGACGGCGATCAAACCGGACGAGCAACTGATCGATCTCGACAATTACAATCCGTTCTGGACCTGGAACCCGACCTTCAAGCACATCCACAAGCTGCTGTTCGAAAGCTATTATCCGCACTGGCTGTGGAACACGATGTATGTGGCGGTCGGCGCCACCGTGCTGTCGATCTTCGCCAGCGTGCTGGCGGCTTATGCGATCGTTCGCTTACGCTATCGCGGTGCGCAGTGGGTCGGCGGGCTGATCTTCCTGTCCTATCTGGTGCCGCCCTCGATCCTGTTCATCCCGCTCGCCACCGTCGTGTTCCAGTACGGCCTGTTCGACTCGCCGCTGGCGCTGATCCTGACCTATCCGACCATCCTGATCCCGTTCTCGACCTGGCTGCTGATGGGCTATTTCAAGACCATCCCGTTCGAGCTGGAGGAATGCGCGCTGATCGACGGCGCGAGCCGCTGGCAGATCCTGATCAGGATCGTGCTGCCGCTGGCGGTTCCGGGCCTGATCTCGGCCTTCATCTTCTGCTTCACGCTGTGCTGGAACGAGTTCATCTACGCGCTGACCTTCCTGCAATCGACCCAGAACAAGACGGTGCCGGTCGCGATCGTCAACGAGTTCGTCGACGGCGACGTCTATCGCTGGGGATCGCTGATGGCCGGTGCGCTGTGCGGCTCGCTGCCGCTGGTGATCCTCTATGCCTTCTTCGTCGAGCACTACGTGTCGGCGATGACCGGAGCCGTGAAGGAGTGAGCGCACGGCTGCCGCGGCGGATTTCCTGACCCGTCTTTCCGACGCGAACCGGTTCGCAGTTCGCGCAAAAACGTTATAGAACAAAAGCAACAAGGAGCTGGGTCTTGCACATTCTGGTACTGGGCGCGGCCGGCATGGTCGGCCGCAAATTGTCCGAGCGGCTGTTGCGCGACGGGCGTCTCGGCAAAACCGATATCACCCGGATGACGCTGCAGGATGTGGTCGCCCCGGCGCAGCCGGAAAAGGCCGGATTTCCGGTCGACACCGTGACCTGCGATTTTGCCGTGCCGGGCGCCGCTGAAAAACTGGTCGCGGACCGTCCCGACGTGATCTTCCATCTGGCGGCGATCGTTTCCGGCGAAGCCGAACTCGATTTCGACAAGGGCTACCGCATCAACCTCGACGGCACGCGGATGCTGCTGGATGCGATCCGGCTGGTCGGAAATGGCTACAAGCCCCGCATCGTGTTCACATCCTCGATCGCGGTATTCGGTGCGCCGTTCCCGGACAAGATCGGCGACGAATTCTTCAACACCCCGCTGTTGAGCTACGGCACCCAGAAGGCGATCGACGAGCTTCTGCTGGCCGATTATACCCGCCGCGGCTTCATGGACGGCATCGGCATCCGCCTGCCGACCATCTGCATCCGCCCCGGCCTTCCCAACAAGGCGGCCTCCGGCTTCTTCTCCAACATCCTGCGCGAGCCGCTCGCGGGCAAGGAGGCGATCCTGCCGGTCTCCGAGGACGTCCGCCACTGGCATGCCACGCCGCGCTCGGCGGTCGGCTTCCTGCTCCATGCCGCGACGCTCGATTCCGCGATCGTCGGCCCGCGCCGCAACCTCACCATGCCCGGCCTTTCCGCGACCGTCGGCGAACAGATCGCCGCGCTGAAGCGGGTGGCGGGGGACAAGGTGGCGGCGAGGATCAGACGCGAGCCGGATCCGTTCATTGTCGGCATCGTCGGCGGCTGGCCGCGGGATTTCGAGCCGAAACGGGCGCTCCAGCTCGGCTTCACCACCGCCGAAAAGACCTTTGACGACATCATCCGCATTCACATCGAGGATGAACTCGGCGGCAAGTTCGTGGCCTGATCCCAGGGATGCGGTCATGAGCAAAGTGGCCAGCCTCGGCGAGTGCATGATCGAGCTGAAGCAGGCCAAGGGCGACTCCCAGGGCGGCCTGTATTCGCGGGGCTACGGCGGCGACACGCTGAACACAGCCGTCTATCTCGCCCGTCTCGGGACCGACGTCGACTACATCACGGCGCTCGGCGACGACACTCTGAGCGATGAAATGATCGCGGGCTGGGAGGCCGAGGGCGTTGGAACCAGCCGGGTTGCGCGGCTTCCCGGCAAATTGCCCGGCATCTACATGATCCAGACCGACGATGTTGGCGACCGCCGCTTCTTTCACTGGCGGGAGAGCGCGGCCGCACGTCACCTGATGGATTTGCCGGAGACCGACGACATCCTGGATTCGCTCGCAAGCTACGACGTCGTCTATCTGTCGGCGATTACGCTGTCGATCTACGACGCACAGGGGCGGGCGAAATTGATTGGCGCGCTGCAGCGCGCGCGAAGGCATGGAGTCCGCGTTGCCTTCGACACCAACTTTCGTGCCCGCGGCTGGCCCGATCCCGGCGTCGCGCGCGCGGTCTTTGACGACGCGTTTGCGGCCTCCGATCTTGTGCTGGCGTCGACGGAGGATCTGCTGCCGCTCTACCCCAACGAAAGCGACGAGCGGCTGCTGGAGCGCATTCCCTGCCACGAGGCGGTCCTGAAGCTTGTCGAGCCTGGCAGCATCGTGCGGTTTGAAGGCGTTTCGCGCAAAGTGAGGGCGGAGCGTGTGACGCAGCCCGTCGTCGATACCACCGCCGCCGGCGACAGTTTTGCGGCCGCCTACATCGCCGCTCGGCTGGCGGGCGCCGAGCCGGTCGAAGCCGCGCAAGCGGGGCATCGTCTTGGCAGCGTGGTGGTCTGCCATCCCGGCGCGATTATCCCGCGCGCGGCCATGCCCGCAAAAACCTTGCCGGATCCGCCAACGTCTCGTAAGGCCTCACGATGACGGCAAAACAGGAAAAACTCGCCGCGCTGTTCAGGGCGGCCCAAGTCATCCCCGTTCTGACCATTGAACGGCTCGAAGACGCGGTGCCGCTCGCCAGGGCGCTCGTTGCAGGGGGCGTGCGCGTCCTGGAAGTCACGTTGCGTACGCCGGTTGCGATTCCGGCCGCCAAGGCGATCATGGCCAGTGTGCCCGAGGCCATCGTCGGGCTCGGCACGATCCTGAATGCGGGCGATCTTGCCCGGGCGGAAGCGCTCGGCGTCAGCTTCGGCATCAGTCCCGGCGCAACCCCGGAGTTGCTCGGCGCTGCGGCTGCGAAGCGGGTTGCCGTTCGCGCCGGGGATCGCGACGGCATCCGAACTGATGCAGGCGCTCGCCCACGGCTTCAATCTCGTCAAGTTTTTCCCGGCCGAACAATCCGGGGGCATCAACGCGCTTCGCGCGCTGGCCGGGCCGTTTCCGGACGCGCGGTTTTGCCCGACCGGGGGTATTGGCGAAGCCAATGCCAGGGGGTGGCTGAGTGAACCGAACGTGGTCGCGGTGGGTGGTTCCTGGCTGTGCCCGGCGGCGGATATCAGGTCCGGCAACTGGACCGGCATAACTGCCATTTGCGATCGGACGATGAAATCGTTGAAACCGGCGTGAATTCCTCCGGGCAATACACTAAATATCGATCGGACCAGACAGGGAGAACCGTTATGACAGCCAGCATCGTCGGATGGGCGCACACGCCGTTCGGCAAGTTCGATACCGAAACCGTGGAAAGCCTCGTCGTCAAGGTCGCCAACGAGGCGCTGGCCGATGCCGGCATTTCGGCAGGCGACGTCGACGAGATCGTGCTCGGGCATTTCAACGCCGGTTTCTCGCCGCAGGATTTTACGGCGGCGCTGGTGCTGCAGGCCGACCCTGCCTTGCGGTTCAAGCCGGCAACGAGGGTCGAGAATGCCTGCGCCACCGGCTCGGCCGCGGTGCATCAGGGCATCCGCGCGATTGCCGCCGGTGCGGCGAAAATCGTGCTGGTGGTCGGCGTCGAGCAGATGACGCGGACGCCGCCGGCCGAGATCGGCCGGAACTTGCTGCGGGCGTCCTATCTGCCGGAGGACGGCGACACCCCCGGCGGTTTCGCCGGCGTGTTCGGCAAGATCGCGCAGGCCTATTTCCAGAAATACGGCGACCAGTCCGATGCGCTGGCGATGATCGCCGCCAAGAACCACAAGAACGGCGTCGCCAACCCTTACGCCCAGATGCGCAAGGATTTCGGCTATGAATTCTGCCGTTCCGAAAGCGAGAAGAATCCGTTCGTGGCGGGACCGCTGAAGCGTACCGATTGCTCGCTGGTCTCCGACGGCGCCGCCGCGCTGATCCTGACCGACGCCGAGACGGCAAAAACCATGGGCAAGGCCGTCAACATCCGCGCCACCGCGCACGCCCAGGATTTCCTGCCGATGTCGAAGCGCGACATCCTGCAGTTCGAAGGCTGCAGCGTCGCGTGGCAGCGCGCGCTGCAGTCGGCCGGCGTGCAGTTGTCCGATCTGTCCTTTGTCGAAACCCATGACTGCTTCACCGTCGCCGAACTGATCGAATACGAGGCGATGGGACTGACGCCGCGCGGGCAGGGCGCGCGCGCCATCAAGGAAGGCTGGACCCAGAAGGACGGCAAGCTGCCGGTCAATCCCTCCGGCGGATTGAAGGCGAAAGGCCATCCGATCGGCGCCACCGGCGTCTCCATGCACGTGATGACCGCGATGCAGCTTTTGAACCAGGCGCCCGAGGGCATGCAGATCAAGGACGCAAAGCTCGCGGGCATCTTCAACATGGGCGGCGCGGCGGTGGCCAATTACGTCTCGCTGCTGGAGCCCGCCAGGTAAGCGGCGTTACACGATCGGGAGCTAGGGCGATGAACATCGCCGAATGGCTGGCGGCGACCGCGCGCGTCCGTCCCGACGCGCCGGCGCTGCTGACCGGTTTCGACCTCGACGCCGACTACGCCACCTTTGCGCGGCGGGCGGCGGCGATCGGCGCCGGCCTTTCGCGCGACCACGGCATCGCGCCCGGCGACCGCGTCGGGCTGTTCGCGACCAACTGCACGCAATACCTCGAATGCCTCTACGGCATCTGGTGGATCGGCGCGGTCGCGATCCCCATCAACGCCAAGCTTCACGGCCGCGAGGCCGCCTGGATCCTGGGCGACGCCGGCGCCCGGCTGACATTCGTGTCCGACGATACGATCGCGGCTTTGACGGAGGCGAAGGGCGATCTGCCGGCGGCGATGAAAATGCTGTCGATGGACAGCGGCGACTTTCTCTCAATGCGAAGCGGCGAGGGCGCGCCCGCGCCGCTGGCGCGCGAGACTGACGATCTCGCCTGGCTGTTCTACACCTCCGGCACCACCGGCCGCCCCAAGGGCGTGATGCTGAGCCACGGCAATCTGGTGGCGATGTCGCTGTGCTATCTCTGCGATGTCGACCACGCCACGCCAAACGATGCATCGCTCTACGCCGCGCCGATTTCGCACGGCGCGGGCCTCTACAATTTCCCCCATGTCCGCATGGGCGGCCGGCACGTCATTCCGGAATCCGGCGGCTTCGATCCGGATGAAGTGCTCAATCTCGGCCGGCAGCTCGACAATGTCGTGATGTTCGCGGCCCCCACCATGGTGCGGCGGCTGGTCGACGCCGCGAAGAAACGCGGCGAGAACGGCGAGGGCATCCGCACCATCATCTATGGCGGCGGGCCGATGTATACAGCCGACATGCGCGACGCGATCGCGACCATGGGCCAGCGCTTCGTGCAGATCTACGGCCAGGGTGAATCGCCGATGACCATCACCGCGCTGAGCCGCGAATGGCACGCCCGCACCGATCACCCGCGATACCTCGAACGCCTGGCGTCGGTGGGCACGGCACAAAGCGTGATGTCGGTGCGCATCACCGGACGCGACGGTCAACCGCTGCCGGCGGGCGAAACCGGCGAGGTCGAGGCCAAGGGCACGGCGGTGATGCTCGGCTACTGGAACAATCCGAAGGCCAACGCCGAGACGCTGAAGGACGGCTGGCTGCGCACCGGCGATGTCGGCCGGCTCGACGAAGACGGCTTTCTGACGCTGTCGGACCGTTCCAAGGACGTGATCATTTCGGGCGGCACCAACATCTATCCGCGCGAGGTCGAGGAAGCGCTGCTGACGCACGCGGACGTGCGCGAGGTCTCGGCGATCGGCGTTCCCGATCCCGACTGGGGCGAAATCGTCGTCGCCTGCGTGGTGCTGGAAGAAGGTGCAAGGCCGACGACGCCAAACTGGACGCCCACTGCCTCGCCTCGATCGCGCGCTTCAAGCGGCCGAAACGCTACGTCTATCTCGACGCATTGCCGAAGAACAATTACGGCAAGGTGCTGAAGACCGAGCTGCGGGCGATGATGCGGGATGCAAAACCGTAGGGTGGGCGAAGGCGCGCCGGCGCCGTGCCCACCACCTTCACGTGCCGCGGCGATGGAGGGCACGCTTGCTTTGCCCACCCGGCGAAATCCGTCCACGCATACGCCCATACGCCTGGCACCCTTGATCTTCGCGACGCGCTGCCGTTACTAGATCGGAATAACGACATCCGGGAGCGAAACTTGGCCATGGGACCACTCGAGGGCATCAAGGTCATCGACATGACGACCGTGCTGATGGGGCCCTATGCCACCCAGATGCTCGGCGATTACGGCGCCGAAATCATCAAGATCGAGTCGCTCGACGGCGACGTCACCCGCCTGATCGGTCCGACCCGGCATCCCGGCATGGGCCCGGTGTTCCTCAACACCAACCGCAGCAAGCGCTCGATCTGCCTCGATCTGAAAAAGCCGGCTGGTCGCGAGGCGGTGCTGCGGCTGATCGCGTCGGCCGACGTGCTGGTCTACAACGTGCGGCCGCAGGCGATGGCGCGGCTGCAGCTCGATTACGACGTGGTTGCAAAAATCAATCCGCGCCTGATCTATGCCGGCGTGTTCGGCTTTGGCCAGGATGGCCCCTACGCGGCAAAACCCGCCTATGACGATCTGATCCAGGGCGCGACCGCGCTGCCGGCCCTGATGGCGCAGACCAGCGACGGCGTTCCCCGTTATGTCCCCAACGCGCTGGTGGACCGCATCGTCGGCCTGACGGCGGTGGGGGCGATCTGCGCCAGCCTCGTGCATCGCGACCGCAGCGGGCGCGGCCAGCGCCTGGATATTCCGATGTTCGAGACCATGGCCGGCTTCGTCATGGGCGATCACATGGGCGGCCTCACCTATGAGCCGCCGCTCGACAAGGGCGGTTACGCCCGGCATCTGTCGCGCGACCGGCGGCCGTACAAAACCGCGGACGGCTATATCTGCGTGATCGTCTACAACGACAAGCAATGGGAAAATTTCTTCAAAGCCACCGGCCGCGACGATCTGCGCAGCGATCCCCGGTTTGCAACCTTCGCCGGGCGCGCCGTCAACATCGATATGGTCTATGCGGAACTCGCCCGTATCTTCGAGACGCGCACGACCGCCGAGTGGACCGAACTGCTCGACAAGGCCGACGTGCCGGTGATGCCGATGCACGATCTCGAAAGCATCCTGAAGGATCCGCATCTGGTTGCGACCGACTTCTTTCCGGTGGTCGATCATCCCAGCGAAGGCAAGATCCGCAACATGAAGGTGTCCGCCACCTGGTCGGAGACGGCCGTGGAGCCGGCCCGGCTGGCGCCGCGGCTCAATGAACACGGCGCGGAAATTCTGGGCGAGGCGGGCTATTCCGCCGACGAGATCGCGGCGATGGTGCGCGACGGCGTCACCCGGGCGGCGCCCGACAGCAAGAGGGATTGAGACGCATGGACTTTGCCCTGTCAGCCAACCAGGAATCGATCCGCGACGCCGTCGGCAAAATCTGTTCGCGCTTTGACGATGCCTATTGGCTGAAGAAGGACAAGGAGGGCGGCTATCCCGCCGACTTCCACCGCGCGCTGGCGGACGCCGGCTGGCTCGGCATCTGCATTCCCGAGGAATTCGGCGGCTCCGGCCTCGGCATCACCGATGCCGCGATCATGATGCGAGCCATTGCGGAATCCGGCGCCGGGATGTCCGGCGCCTCCGCCGTGCACATGAACGTGTTCGGGCTCAATCCCGTGGTCGTGTTCGGCACCAAAGAACAGTGCCGGCGCATGCTGCCGCCGATCGTTTCCGGCGCGGACAAATCCTGCTTCGCCGTCACCGAGCCGAATACCGGGCTCAACACCACGCAGCTGAAGACCCGCGCCGTGCGCAAGGGCGACAAATACATCGTCAACGGCCAGAAGGTCTGGATTTCCACCGCCCAGGTCGCCAACAAGATCCTGCTGCTGGCGCGCACCACGCCGCTGGAAGAGGTCAGGACCCCGACGCAGGGCTTGAGCCTGTTCTACACCGACTTCGACAAGAAGCGCGTCGCGGTGCATGAGATCGAGAAGATGGGCCGCAAGCCCGTCGACTCCAACGAATTGTTCTTCGAGAATTTCGAGATCCCGGTGGAGGATCGCCTCGGCGAGGAGGGGCGCGGCTTCGAATATATCCTGCACGGCATGAATCCGGAGCGGATTTTGATCGCGGCGGAAGCGGTCGGGCTCGGCGAGATCGCGCTGTCGAGGGCCTCGGCCTATGCCAAGAGCCGCATCGTGTTCAACCGGCCGATCGGCATGAACCAGGGCATCCAGCATCCGCTCGCCCGGAACTGGATGGAGCTGGAAGCAGCCTGGCTGATGGTGCTGTCGGCGGGGTGGCAATACGATCAGGGCCTGCCATGCGGGCCTGCGGCCAACGCCGCGAAATATCTCGCCGCCGAAGCGGGCTTCCACGCCTGCGAGCAGGCGGTCATGACCCATGGTGGCTTCGGTTACGCCAAGGAATATCACGTCGAGCGCTACCTGCGGGAATCGCTGATTCCGCGCATCGCCCCGATCAGCCCGCAGCTCATTCTCAGTTTCATTGCCGAGAAGGTGCTGGGCCTGCCGAAATCGTATTGAGGTTTGCTTCCGGGGCGATGAAGATGCCGAACCTCGATGTGCAATTGCACATCGGGATGCGTCGTTAGGTGCAGGTCCGCGATCGGCGTAACGCGCAATCGCGGAATGGATTCGAAGAATAGGGCGTCGTACCGAGATGAGCTTCATCACCGGCGTTGGTCTGACGTCCTACGGCAAACATGAGGGCTCGTCCTCGCTCGACCTCATGAGCAAGGCCGCGGCGCTTGCAATCGCCGATGCCGGGCTGAAGCGGGCCGACATCGACGGCGTGCTCTGCGGCTATTCGACCGTTTCGCCGCACATCATGCTGGCCACCGTGTTCGCCGAGCATTTTGGAATCCGCCCGGCTTACGCGCATGCCGTGCAGGTCGGCGGCGCCACCGGCCTTGCCATGACCATGCTGGCGCATCATCTGGTCGAGGCGGGCGTGGCGAAGCATGTGCTGGTGGTGGCGGGCGAGAACCGGCTGACCGGACAGAGCCGCGATGCCTCGATCCTGGCGCTGGCGCAGGTCGGCCATCCCCAGTATGAGGTGCCGCTGGGCCCGACGATCCCCGCCTATTATGGCCTGGTGGCCTCGCGCTACATGCACGAATACGGCGTCACGCAGCAAGACCTCGCCGAATTCGCGGTGCTGATGCGAAGCCACGCGCTCACGCATCCCGGCGCCCAGTTTCACGATCCGATCACGGTCGCCGACGTGATGGCCTCGAAACCGGTGGCGCTGCCCCTGAAACTTCTGGATTGCTGTCCGGTGTCGGACGGCGGCGCGGCGTTCGTCATCAGCCGCGAGCGGACCGGCGAGATCGGCGTGCGCGTGCGTGGCTGTGCGCAGGCGCATACCCATCAGCATGTCACGGCGGCGCCGGCCTTGAGCGAACTCGGCGCCGAGATTGCCATTGCGCGGGCGAAGCAGGCATCGGGCGTCGCGATCTCGGACGTGCGCTACGCCGCGGTCTATGACAGCTTTACCATTACGCTGGCGATGCTGCTGGAAGACCTCGGCCTGGCCGGGCGCGGCGAGGCGGCGTCCCGCGTACGCTCCGGATATTTCAACCGTGACGGCGAAATGCCGCTCAACACCCATGGCGGTTTGTTAAGCTACGGCCACTGCGGCGTCGGCGGCGCCATGGCGCATCTGGTCGAAACCCATCTGCAGATGACGGGCCGGGCGGCAAATCGCCAGGTGCGCGATGCCTCGATCGCGCTGCTGCATGGCGACGGCGGCGTGTTGTCGTCGCATGTCAGCATGTTTCTGGAGCGGGTGCGATGAGCGAACGCAAGGAGCCGCTGGCGGACTGGACCACGGGCGCGGAAGCGATCGTCTATCAATGCTGCGAGCCTTGCGGGCATTTGCAATATTTCCGCCGCAGCTTCTGCTCTGCCTGCGGCGCGCCGGACCCGGTCGAGAAGCGCGCCGGCGGCGAGGGCACGGTTTACGCGACCTCGCTGGTCTGCCGCGCCGCCACGCCGGAAACCCGCGCGCACATTCCCTACAACATCGTTCTCGTCGACACCGCGGAGGGCTTTCGCATGATGGCCCATGGCGACAACGATCTTGCCATCGGCGATCGCGTCACCGCGCGGTTCCTGCCATTCGCGGGCCAACTCGTTCCCTATTTCGCAAGGTGAGGGCGCCGAGCGCCGTCCGGCAGGAAGCGCCCGGGGTGGGGTGATACTCAAACCTGCCCTTCACCCCACCCCGTCTCGGGTCGCGCTAAGCGTGATGCACCGCGACCCAGAGAACAATCGCCGCTCGTCTCGCCGGGGGAGGGTGACGAACGGCTTTCATCGCCAGTAGAACACGAAGCTGGCGATGACGAGCATCGCCGTCACCGCCAGCATTTGCGCCAGTGTTTCCGAGGCCGCCCTCTTGGTGGCTTCCCTCATGCCGATCTCCCTAGACTTGGGCATGACTCATCGTTGCGCGAACGCGCCCGTCGACGGTCAGATTTTCTACTCGGAACACCCCACGACGAGTATTCGCTTTGATGAGTCCCCACTCGGCGAATATCGACGGTCTCAGGTTCGACCCGTAATGCGGCGGCATTTTGGCTCGGGTGCAGCCGGTTTGTGCGCGCGCAATGGAATTTTCAAAGCGAGTTTTGTCGCTCTACCGGAGCGCGCGACCGCCGCGGGCGGTTGCCCAGGTCTCGGCGGCCGGATACTGTTTGCGCGAAACCTGCCAAAAGCAGGTCGCCTTCAACCAAAACGCCCCGGGGAGAACCATGGCCCGTATCGACTATTGCGATACTTCGAAATCGAACGAACGCACCCGTGAAATCCTGGGCAAGAACCGCAACGCCAACATCTTCCGCATGATGGCGCACTCGCCGAGCTATTTCGAGCAATACTGCCGGCTCGGCGGCGCGATCCGCCACAAGGGTGAGCTCGATCCGGTGGTGCGGGAACTGGCGATCACGCGCACGGGAATCCTGTGTGAGGCGCCCTACGAGGTGGTCGCGCACAAGCGCATCGGCAAGAATGTCGGGGTTACCGACGAGCAGAACGAGGCGCTGGAAGACTGGAAGTCCGCGGCCTGCTTCAACGAGGTGCAGCGCGCCGCACTCGCCTTCACCGACGAAATCGTAAGATTGCGCCGTCCGACCGACGCGACGTTCAACGCCATTGCCGCAAAACTGACGCCGGCCGCGCTGGTCGAACTGCAGCTCTCGGTCGGATTCTACATCATGACCTCGAAGTTCCTGGAAACGTTTGCGATCGACATGCAGCCGGTGACCGAAGTGGTGTGAGGCGGGCGGCGTCAGGTGGTCGTCAGCAGATCCACCTTGGTGTTGGCCACGATCAGCCGGTCGGCCAGGAGCTGCGCCAGATTGCGCATGATGCGCTCGCCGATCCGCGGATGCTGCCCGCGAAAGCGCTCGAACGCGCGGAGCGATATTTCGAGCGCGGTGGCGGACCGGTCTGCGAGCACGTCGGCGGAGCGGTGGGTTTCCAGCAGCGCCATCTCGCCGAACGCCGTGCCGGCCGTCAGCGTCGCCAGCCGCACGCCGTCGGGCAGGGTGACGTGGACCACGCCGCTGAGGAGGAAAAACAGCGACGTCGAGGGATCGCCGGCGGCGACGATCCGCTCGCCCGATCGATAGCTTCGCATCGCGCCGAGAGCGGCGATGTCCCCGATCTCCTTCGCCGAAAGCCCGGCCAGCAGCGGCTGTTCCGACAGGCTGGTAGTCTCGTGGAAGTCGATCGCGCCGCCGTGGCGGTAGACAACCTGGTCCTCGGCCCATTCGATGGCGGTGTCGAGCAGATAGAAGTCGCGCAGGTTCGAGAGGCCCCCGGCCTGTTCCCGGATCATTTTCCAGTCCGTGGAGGAACGCCTGATGCCGGACAGAATCACCGTGACATGGAAGCCCGCCAGTTCGCGGAATTCCTCGGCGAGCAGGCGGACGCCGGCGCGGGTCATCGCCGCGACCCGGCGCAGGTCGAAAATGACGAATTGCGGGCGCGGCTTGGCCGCGAGCCGGCGCGAGATGTAGTCGACGTTGGAAAAGGTCAGCGGTCCCACCAGTTCGATGATGCGGACGGCCTGATGATGGGCGGCGAGAATGTGCCGTTCGTGCGGCCGGCGGCTGCGCCGCGACGGGCTCTTGCCGATATTGTAGTCGGCGATGATGCTGTTGCGCGCGTCGTCGCTGCGATTGAGCATGTGCAGGTCATAATGTGCCGACAGCGCCTCGCAGACCTTGATGCCGCGCACGCTGTTGCCGTGGCTGTCGAGCTTCGGCGAATAGCTGCCGAGTCCGAGCCGCGCCGGCAGCGCCGCCAGAATGCCGCCGCCGACGCCGCTCTTGGCGGGAATGCCGACGCGATAGATCCATTCGCCGGCATAGTCATACATGCCCGATGAGGTCATCACCGAAAGCGTCCGTGCGATGGCGTAGGGGGTCATCACCTGCTCGCCGGTCACGGGATTGACGCCGCGGTTGGCCAGCGTCGCGGCCATGATTGCGATGTCGCGTGCGGTCACCAGGATGGCGCATTGCCGGAAATAGACCTCCAGCACCTTGCCGACGTCGTCCCTGATCACGCTGGAGTTGCGCAGCAGGTAGGCGATCGCGCGGTTGCGGTCGCCGGTCGCGCTCTCGGACGCAAAGACCGCCTCGTCGATAGCGAGCTCGCGCCCGGCGAACCGGCCGAGCGCGGCGCGGATATATTCGAAGGCGCCGTCGCCCTTGGCCTCGCGGATCAGGCCGGAACAGGTGATCGCGCCGGCGTTGACCATCGGATTGAACGGATGATTGTCGGCATTGAGCCGGATCGAGTTGAAGGGATCGCCCGACGGTTCGACGCCGATCGAGCTTTCCACCCTTGCTGCCCCCAGCGTGTCCAGCGCCAGCGCGAACACGAAGGGTTTCGACATCGACTGAATCGTGAAGGGGATCCGGCTGTCGCCGACCTCGTAGACGTGCCCGTCGAGAGTCGCGAGGCTGATGCCGAAATGACCGGGTTCGGCCTTGCCGAGTTCCGGGATATAGTCGGCTACATTGCCCGCCGTCTCGTCAAGAAAATCCGTGTGACAGGCGGTGAGGAACCGCAGCAAGGGCGGTTTCAGGGCGGCCCAGTCGCTGGCGCGCAAATCATTCATGTCGTGCCGTCTATGTCGTCTCGATGCCGCGCGAAGCTGTTCGCGCGAGACGACTTTACGTCGCATCGGCAGGGGCTGAAACCGGCCTGATGGCCATTTATCGGGCAGCCTGCGCCCGGCAATGGCGCTTCACGTTTCGATAATCGCCAGTACCTGTCCTTCGGCGACGACGTCGTCGATGCTGACGAGAATCAATTTGAGCGTTCCGGCGGCGGGCGCAGCAACCGGTATTTCCATTTTCATCGCTTCGACGAATGCAATGTCGTCGCCGTCGCCGATGCGCATCCCCGCTTCGACGGGAAGCGCGCACACGCGACCGGCCACCTCGGTCACAACCTTGATATCTGGCATACCACACTCCGGGGACAGCCGCCGCGCGCCCTGCAATCGAGATGCGCGCATCATGAAGGGCGGACGCCCTCGGCTTTTTGTTGTGGCCGCAGATTGCCTGAGGTAGCTTGATCTGCAAGTGGAATTTTATTCCGCATAGCGGAATGAATGGGCAGGAAACTAGATGGGACGACGCTCGGAGCGGCTCAGCAAGCAGGGAATGCTCGCCAGCGATCTCGCAGGCGAGGGTGATGTTATCCAGGTGGTATCGCGCGCTTTCGACGTGTTGCGCTGCTTCGAGAGCCACGAGGCGCGGCTCGGCAATCTGGAGATTTCCAATCGCTGCGGGCTGCCGCGATCGACGGTGTCGCGCCTGACCCACACGCTGACCCGGTTGGGACAGCTCGTCTACCTGCCGCGCGACCAGAAATATCGCATCGGCCCGAGCGCGGTGGCGATGAGCACCTCGATGTTGCGCGGGGTGCAGCTGCGCAATTTGATCCGGCTGCGGCTGCAGGATGTCGCCGAGCAATTGCCCGGCACCGTCGGCTTCGTCGTTCCCGATCGCTTCCACCTCGTTTATCTCGTCGTTGGCCGTGCCGCCAACGCGCTCGGCCTGAATTCCACGGCCGGCAGTCGCATCGCCATGGCGAGTACGGCCGCAGGCCATGCCTATACGGCGGCGCTCGATCCCGAAGTCGGCGACGCCTTGCTCGCGGAAATGGAGCGCGAAATTCCCGACGGCGCCAAGCTGCTGCGGCCCCGCCTCGAGCACAACCGCCGGTTCCTGCGCGAACATGGCTATGTCGTCGCCTGCGGCCTGTGGAGCCAGCATATCAACGGGCTCGCCGTGCCATTGTGGTCGCCGCAGTATCAGACATTCGTCGTGGTCACGATCGGTCTGCTGTCCGCGATGTACGATGAGAAGCGGCTGCACAAGGAGGTCGCGCCGCGGATTCTCGAATTGGGCGCCGCGATCGGCGGCCTGCTTGAGGGCGCCGACGGCGAACTATTCAACGATCGCACGCAGAACAAGCCGGTTCCGGTATCGACCCATAATAATAAAATCATCAAGACGGAGGATACGAATGAGCTGGAAGCCGGAGCTCGAGGATCTCGCGCGGCGCGAAGCGTTCGCGCGCGAGATGGGAGGCGCTGACAAGGTCAAGCGGCAGCGCGACCAGGGCCGGCTCACCGTTCGCGAGCGTATCGACGGCCTGGTCGATCCAAAAAGCTTTCACGAGATCGGCGCGATTTCCGGCACGGCCGACTATGACGAGCACGGCGAACTGAAGAACCTGACGCCGGCGAACTGCGTGTTCGGCCGCGGCAGGATCGATGGCCGCACCGTGGTCGTGGTCGGCGACGATTTTACGGTCCGCGGCGGCTCGGCCGACGCTTCGATTTCGGCCAAGCCGCTGATGGCCGAGGAAATGGCGCATGACTTCCGGCTGCCGATCATCCGGATGATCGAAGGCTCCGGCGGCGGCGGCTCGGTGAAGACCATCGAAACCAAGGGGGCTGCCAATCTGCCCGGCGGCGTCGGCGGCACGCGCTGGTACTGGTACACGATCGCGAACATGGCGCGCGTGCCGGTGGTGGGCCTGGGGCTCGGTTCCGTGGCGGGCCTCGGCGCGGCGCGGCTGGCCGCCAGCCATTATTCGGTGATGACGAAAAACTCGGCGATGTTCGTCGCGGGGCCGCCGGTGGTCAAACGGCTCGGCCAGGACCTCACCAAGCAGGAACTCGGCGGCGCCGATATCCAGACCCGCGCCGGCGGCGTCGATGATGCCGTGGATACCGAGGAGGAGGCGTTCGAGCGCGCCAGGCGTTTCCTGTCTTATCTGCCGTCGTCGGTCTACGGGCTGCCGCCGACGGTGACTTGCGATGACGATCCGGAACGCGCGGAGGAATCGCTGATGAAGGCGGTGCCGCGCAACCGCCGCCAGGTCTACAAGATGCGGCCGATCATCAACGCGGTGGTCGACAAGGGCTCGTTCTTCGAGATGGCCGCGAATTTCGGTCGCCCGGTCATCACCGGCTTCGCCCGCCTCGAAGGCCGCGCGGTGCTGCTGCTCGCCAGCGATCCCTTTCATTACGGCGGGTCGTGGACCGCGGAGGCCTGCCAGAAAGTCGTGCGGTTCGTCGATCTCGCCGAAACTTTCCACCTGCCGGTGGTGTATCTGATGGATTGCCCGGGCTTCATGATCGGGCTCGAGGCCGAGAAGTCGGCCACCATCCGCCACGGCGTGCGCGCCATGGCGGCCGTCAACCAGTCGACCGTGCCCTGGTGCACCATCATCGTGCGCAACGCCTTCGGGGTGGCCGGCGTCGTGCACCAGCCGTCGAACCGTTTTTCGATGCGCTATGCCTGGCCGTCGGCCTATTGGGGCTCGCTGCCGCTGGAAGGCGGCATCGAGGCGGCCTATCGCGCCGACATCGACGCATCGGACGATCCGCAAGGAAAGCTGAAGGAGATCGAGGACCGCCTCAACAAATTGCGCTCGCCGTTCCGCTCGGCCGAAAAATTCTGGGTCGAGGAAATCATCGACCCGCGCAAGACCCGTTCGCTGTTGTGCGACTTCGCGCGGCTCGCGGAGCCCTTGCGCACGCCGGGCCCGCCGGCCAACATGGCGACGAGGCCGTGAAAAGAGGCGAGTAGCGAGTGGCGAATGGCAAGTGAGACCTTCTCTATTCGCTACTCGTCATTCGCTGCTCGCCACCTTCACGCCGCCGCCGGCTTCGGCGGCCGCGAGATCGTCAGCACGATCAAGGCTGCGACGACACACAGCGCGCCGGCGACGAAGAAGGCCGGCAGATAGCTTGCAAGCAGCGTTCGCGACAGGCCGGCGCCGAAGGCGGCCGCGCCCGCGCCGAGTTGATGGCCGGCAAAAATCCAGCCGAACACCAGGTTGGCGCGCTCCGGCCCGAACCGCTGCGCGGTCAGCCGCACCGTCGGCGGCACCGTTGCGATCCAGTCGAGCCCGTAGAACATCGCAAACAGCGACAGCCCGTAGAACGAGAAATTGCTGAAGGGGAGGAACAGCAGCGACAGCCCGCGCAGGCCGTAATACCAGAACAACAGCCAGCGATTGTCGTAGCGGTCCGACAGCCAGCCGGACATGATGGTGCCGAAGAAATCGAACACGCCCATGGCGGCGAGCAGGCTGGCGGCCTGCACCTGCGGAATTCCGAAATCGAGGCACATCGGAATCAGGTGCACCTGGATCAGCCCGTTGGTGGAGGCGCCGCAGATGAAGAAGGTGGCGAACAGGATCCAGAACACCCGTTGCCTGGATGCATCGCGCAGCGTGCCGAGCGCGGCCGCCATGATCGGCGCGTTGTTCGCAGGCGGTGCCGGCAGCGGCTGCGTGCCCTCATCGCCGAACGGCCGCAAGCCGACATCGGAGGGGCGGTCGCGCATCAGCAACAGCACCGCGCAGGCGGCGACGCCGAGCATCACGCATATCAGCCCGAGCGCGATCCGCCAGCCCATCCGCTCGGTGATGCCGGCGAGCAGCGGCAGGAACACCAATTGTCCCGTCGCGACGCTCGCGGTGAGAATGCCGACCACGAGCCCGCGCCGGGCCGCGAACCAGCGCGCGGCGATGGTGGCGCCCAGC
Organism: uncultured Alphaproteobacteria bacterium; assembly: GCA_963721275.1. GTDB lineage: Bacteria > Pseudomonadota > Alphaproteobacteria > Rhizobiales > Xanthobacteraceae > Bradyrhizobium. The sequence continues at coordinate 47,570 of CAVRIQ010000021.1, forward strand.
ACCAGCGCGGTCATGCCGGTGCCGATGCCGATCACGACGCCCCACAGCAGCATCAACTGCCAGACTTTCGTCATCCCCAGCGAGGCAATGAGCGCCGAGGCTACGATCAGCAGCGCCGACAAGGTCACATTGCGCAGGCCGTAGCGGTTCAGAAGCGCCGCGGCGAACGGCGCCATCAGCCCGAACAGAATAAAACGGATCGACAGCGCCGAGGAAATCTCCGCGGTACTCCAGCCGAATTCATGCTGCAGCGGCACGATGAAGACGCCCGGCGCGCCGACCGTGCCGGCTGAGACCAGCGAGGTGAAGAAGGTCAGGCCGACCATCACCCAGCCGTAATGGACGTTGCGGCGGGCGAGGGCGGCTGACAGCCAGTTCGAGATCATGAAAGTTCCTTGCCGGAATTTCGGATGACGATGAGGTGTGGTGGGTCAGGCGTTCGAATTTTGCTTGACCTCGGCTGGTCTCGCATGATCGAGTTTTGTCGGAAATGCCATATATCCCTCAATTCAGGACATCGCTGCAATTCTTCTGCCGCCGCAATCGTATCGAGTCAGGCCCCTAGTGCACGATGCGCTCCACCGCGATGGCGGTGGCCTCGCCGCCGCCGATGCAGAGTGCGGCGACGCCGCGTTTCAGGTTCTGCGCTTCCAGCGCGTGCAGCAGCGTGACGATCAGGCGGGCACCGGTGGCGCCGATCGGATGGCCGAGCGCGCAGGCGCCGCCGTTGATGTTGAGCTTTTCTCTGTCGATACCGAGATCGCGTTGCGCCGCCATCGCCACCACCGCGAAGGCTTCGTTGATCTCGAACAGGTCGACGTCGCCGACGTTCCAGCCGACCTTGTCGAGCAGCTTGCGGATCGCCGGGATCGGCGCGGTGGTGAACCATTGCGGTTCCTGGCTGTGGGTGGCGTGGCCCTTGATCTCGGCCAGCGTCGGGAGGCCGTCGCGATCGGCCAGCGACCGTCTGGTCAGGATCAGCGCCGCGGCGCCGTCGGCATTGGCCGAGGAGGCGGCCGGCGTGATGGTGCCGTTGGCGCGAAACGCCGGCTTCAGCCCGGGAATTTTGCCCGGATCGACTTTCAGCGGATGCTCGTCATCGGCGATTTCGCGCAGGCCCGCCTTTTCATTCACCGTGATCGGCACGATCTCGGCCTTGAACGCGCCGCCTTGCACCGCCTTGCGGGCGCGCGTCAGCGTTTCCATCGCGTAGGCGTCCTGGGCGGCGCGGGTGAACTGGTAGGCTTCGGCGGTGGCCTCGCCGAAATCGCCCATCGAGCGGCCGGTCTCGTAGGCGTCTTCGAGCCCGTCCATGAACATGTGGTCGATGATGCGGTCATGGCCGGCGCGATAGCCGCCGCGCGCCTTCGCCAGCAGGTACGGTGCATTCGTCATGCTCTCCATGCCGCCCGATATCACGATCTCGGCGGAGCCCGCCTTGATGATGTCGTGCGCCAGCATGGTGGCCTTCATGCCGGAGCCGCAGACCTTGTTGACGGTGGTGGCGCCGGTCGCATCCGGCAGTCTGGCGCCGCGCGCGGCCTGTCGTGCCGGTGCCTGGCCTTGTCCCGCCGGCAGCACGCAGCCCATGAAGACCTCGTCGATCCGCTCCGGCGGCAATTTGGCGCGCTCGACGGCGGCGCCGATGACGTGGGAACCAAGCTGATGAGCGGAAAACGGCGATAACTCGCCCATGAAGCGGCCAAGCGGCGTGCGGGCGGCGGAAACGATGACGACGGGATCGGAAGCTGCGGCCATGGCGGGGCTCCTCACTTTATCGATTGCTTACATGACGATCATCATATGATCTGTCGCAGGAATTGCAACGGCGGCGCGGGATAAATCGTCGTGAAGTGGATATGCCTGTCGAGGTTCGCCGGCGGCCTTCGGCCGCCGTGCTGTCGCGCCGGCCTGGAGCCTTGATCAAAGGCCGCGGAAGTCCACGGCCGCCGAGGGCTGCGCGTGGTGCCTATCGTTTCCGGTCGACAAAAGCCTGCATCAGCCGCTGCGGTTCGCCGGTCAAATAGGATTGCCCGAACACCGATATCGAGAGGTCGACGGATTGCTTCAGCGGCAATTCCTCCCATTGCCGCAGCAGGGCCTTTTGCGCGCGCAAGGCTTCCGGCGCGCATTCCAGCAGCGCCTTGACCGTGTGCTCGACCGCGGCATCGAGGCCGCCTTCCGCGGCGACCACGTCGACCAGCCCCCAGGCCAGCGCGGTGGGCGCGTCGATATTCTCGGCGGTCATCACCAGCCAGCGGGCGCGGCCCCAGCCGATCAGCCGCGGCAGCAGTGCGGCGTGAATGACGCTGGGAATCCCGACCCTGACCTCCGGCATGCCGAATTTGGCGTCGTGGGCGGCGACGCGGAAGTCGCAGGCGGCGGCGAATTCGAGGCCGCCGCCGAGGCACCAGCCGGGCATCCGCGCGATCACGGGGGCCGGAAACGCCCGCACCGTCTCGCAGAGATCGCGCAGGCCGGTGATGAATTTTTCCGCGGAAGCCTGATTGAGCGTGGCCATTTCCTTGATGTCGGCGCCGCCGATCATGCTCTTTTCGCCCTGGCCCGATATGACCAGCGCGCGAATGTGCCGCTCGGCCGCCAGCACCTCCAGCCCTTCGCGCAACCCGTCGATCACGGCCGATCCCAGGATGTTGAGCGAGCCGGCATTGCAGATCGTCAGGCGAACGACGCCGCGCGGGTCGCGGTCGACGCCGCAATGGGGATTGAGCATTTGCATGGACGGTCTCGGCTCTGTTGCGAATGAATATTGATATCGAGGAGGGGCTATTCCCGGTCAAATCGTCGGCTTGTCAAGCAGGCGTGAGCGGATCTGCGCGTGCCGGGTCGGGAGCGGTTAACCGCTCGGCCGATGTTCGCTGGCAGATCTGCAAATAGCTACAGCTTTTTCCGGCCATTTCAGCTATTATATGATTTCAAACATCTTATGGGACTGCCAATGCGCTACTCCAGGGAACACAAGCTCGAAACCCACGCCCGAATCGTGAAGCGCGCCTCGGTGCGGCTCCGCGAGAAGGGCGCGCACGGTATCGGGGTCGCCGACCTGATGAAGGACGCGGGGCTGACCCATGGCGGGTTCTATGCCCATTTCGATTCCCGGGAAGCGCTGGTGATCGAGGCCTTTGCCTATGCGATGGATCGCTCGACCGAGCGCTGGCGCAAGCTCGGCGAGCAGACGCCGCCGGACAAGCGGCTGGCGGCGATCGTGGACTCCTATCTGACCACCGTCCACCGCGACGATCCCGGCCATGGCTGCGCGGTGCCGACGCTGGGCGCGGAAATCGCCCGCGAGAGCCCGAAAACCCGCAAGGCCTTTGCGGCCAAGCTGGAGCAGATGATCGACATGCTCGCCGAACAGATTCCGGCGCTGCCGCGCAAGACCGCACGCAGGCAGGCGATGGCGACGGTTGCGACCATGATGGGTACCCTGGTGCTGGCCCGCATCGCCGGCACCGGGGACTTGTCCGACGAGATTCTCGCCGCCGGGCGCGAGGCCGTGCTCGATCGTGCCGCGCCACCGAAGCGGGCGGCGAAGAAATCGGTCGCCAAAAAGGCCGCCACGCCGGCCCGGCCCTGACAAGGGCGCGCGGCGGTCCCATGCGACGTTGGTCGTAAGGGTGCGAAAACGCCGGCCAAGCCCGCATTTTCGCAAATCCGCCGCGCATCGAGACCCTTTCCAAACGCCTCAAAGACTGCAAGATGCCGCCAAAATCTGCACCGGACGGTCTTGGAGGGACGCATGCGCACAATCGGACATTTCATCGGCGGCCGTGAGGTCAAGGGCACTTCGGGGCGCTTCGCGGACGTCTTCGAACCGATGACCGGCACCGTCCAGGCCCAGGTGGCTTTGGCTTCCAAGGCCGAACTTCGCGCCGCGGTCGAGAATGCCAGGGCGGCGCAACCGGAGTGGGGCGCGACCAATCCGCAGCGCCGGGTTCGCGTTCTCATGAAGTTCCTGGAACTGGTGGCGCGCGACAATGACGCCCTGGCCGAATTGCTGGCCCGCGAACACGGCAAGACCATTCCCGACGCCAAGGGCGACATTCTGCGCGGCGTCGAGGTCGTGGAGTTCGCGCTCGGCATTCCGCAAATGATGAAGGGTGAATACACCGAAGGCGCGGGGCCGGGCATCGACATCTATTCGATGCGCCAGCCGCTCGGTGTCGTTGCCGGCATCACGCCGTTCAATTTCCCGGCGATGATCCCGATGTGGAAATTCGCGCCCGCGATTGCCTGCGGCAATGCGTTCATCCTCAAGCCGTCGGAGCGTGACCCCGGCGTGCCGATGAGGCTTGCCGAGTTGATGCTGGAGGCGGGGTTGCCGCCGGGTATCCTCAACGTCGTCAATGGCGACAAGGAAGCGGTCGACGCCATCCTCGACGATCCCGATATCCGCGCCGTCGGCTTCGTCGGCTCGTCCGCGATCGCCCAGTATATCTACGAGCGGGCGGCCGCGACCGGCAAGCGGTGTCAATGCTTTGGCGGCGCCAAGAACCACGCCATCATCATGCCGGATGCCGACATGGACCAGACGGTGGACGCGCTGGTGGGGGCCGGCTACGGCGCGGCGGGCGAGCGCTGCATGGCGGTGTCGGTCGCCGTTCCCGTCGGCAAGACCACGGCCGACCGGCTGATGGAAAAGCTCATTCCGCGCGTCGAGAACCTGAAGATCGGTCCTTCGATCGATCCGACCGCCGATTTCGGTCCGCTGGTGACCAAGGACGCGCTCAATCGCGTCAAAAACTATGTCGAGATCGGCATCAAGGAAGGCGCCACGCTCGCGGTCGACGGCCGCGGCTTCAAGATGCAGGGCTACGAGAACGGATTCTACATGGGCGGCTGCCTGTTCGACAATGTGACGAAAGACATGCGGATCTACAAGGAAGAGATCTTTGGGCCCGTGCTTTCGGTGGTGCGCGCCCATGACTACGACGAGGCGCTGAGACTGCCGTCCGATCACGACTACGGCAACGGCGTTGCGATCTTCACCCGCGACGGCGACGCCGCGCGCGATTTCGCGGCCAGGGTCAATGTCGGCATGGTCGGCATCAACGTGCCGATCCCGGTGCCGGTCGCCTATTACACCTTCGGCGGCTGGAAACGTTCCGGTTTCGGCGATCTCAATCAATACGGGCCGGATTCCGTGCGCTTCTACACCAAGACCAAGACGGTGACCTCGCGCTGGCCCTCGGGCGTCAAGGAAGGCGCGGAGTTTTCCATTCCGACGATGAAGTGATCGCGCCGGCATCAGATGCAATTCGCTCTCAATGAGGACCAGATTGCGGTTCGCGATATGGCGCGGGATTTTGCCGCGGAAAAGATCGCGCCGCATGCGCTCCGCTGGGATGAGGAGAAGCATTTCCCGGTCGACGTGATGCGCGAGGCGGCCAGGCTCGGCATCGGCGGCATCTATATCAGCGACGATGTCGGCGGTTCGGGCCTGACGCGGTTCGACGCGGCGCTGATCTTCGAGGCCCTGGCGCAGGGCTGCCCGACGGTGTCGGCCTTCATCTCGATCCACAACATGGCGTCCTGGATGATCGATGCCTTCGGCAGCGAGGCGCAGCGGCGGAAATGGCTGCCGAAACTCTGCACCATGGAGCTGGTGGCGAGCTATTGCCTGACCGAGCCGGGCTCCGGCTCGGACGCGGCGGCGCTGCGTACCCGCGCGGTGCGCGACGGCGAGCATTATGTGCTGAACGGCCAGAAGCAGTTCATTTCCGGCGCCGGCAAGGGCGATCTCTACGTGGTGATGGTGCGCACCGGCGGCGACGGACCCGGCGGCATCTCGACGCTGGTGATCGACGGCGACACGCCGGGGCTCTCGTTCGGCGCCAATGAGCGCAAGATGGGCTGGAACGCGCAGCCGACCCGCGCGGTGATCTTCGAGAATGCGCGCGTGCCCGTCGCCAACCGGCTCGGCGAGGAAGGCATCGGCTTCAAGATCGCGATGGCCGGGCTCGACGGCGGCCGCATCAACATCGCGGCCTGTTCGCTCGGCGGCGCGCAATCCGCGCTCGACAAGTCGCTGGCCTATATGAGGGAGCGCAAGGCGTTCGGAAAGCGCCTCGACGAATTCCAGGCGCTGCAGTTCCGGCTCGCCGACATGGCGACCGAGCTGGAGGCGGCGCGGACGTTTGTCTGGCGCGCGGCCGCCGCGCTCGACCGCAAGGACCCTGATGCCACCATGCTGTGCGCGATGGCCAAACGATTCGGCACCGATGTCGGCTTCGAGGTCGCCAACCAGGCGCTGCAGCTGCACGGCGGCTACGGCTATCTCAGCGAATACGGCATCGAGAAGATCGTGCGCGATTTGCGCGTGCACCAGATTCTCGAGGGCACCAACGAAATCATGCGGCTGATCGTCTCGCGCAAGCTGATCGAGGGCGCGCGATGAACGCCGAGGCCGCTGCTGTCGCGTCCGAGCCCGACCTGATCGTGCGGCGCGAGGGTGCGGCCGGAATCATCCGGCTCAACCGGCCGAAGGCGATCAATGCGGTGACGCTGGAGATGTTTCGCGACATCGAGAAGGCGCTGGACCGGTTCGAGCCCGACCCGGCGATCGGCCTGATCCTGCTGGAAGGCGCGGGCGAACGCGGGCTTTGCGCCGGCGGCGATATCCGTGCGCTGTATGAAAGCTCGAAGGTCAAAGGCGATCTCGGCAAGATCCTGTGGCGCGAGGAGTACATTCTCAACGCCCGCATCGCGAGGTTTCCAAAGCCCTATGTGGCGTTCATGGATGGCATCGTGATGGGCGGCGGCGTCGGGCTGTCCGCGCATGGCAGCCATCGCGTCGTGACCGAAAAGACCAGGCTGGCGATGCCGGAAGTCGGCCTCGGTTTCTTTCCCGATGTCGGCGGCACCTTTTTGTTGTCGCGCTCGCCGGGCGAGATCGGCAGCTATTTTGGGCTTACCGGCCAGACCATGAACGGCCCGGATGCGGTCTATGCCAGGTTCGCCGATGCCGTCGTTCCCTCCGAAAAACTCGCCGCGCTGCGCGAGACGCTCGTCAACTTGCGTGCCGGCGTGACCGCTGCCGAGGTGACAGCCGCGATCGATGGTTTTGCGACCGGCGAAACCGCCGGCCCCGTTGCGGCGCTCCAGCCGCAAATCGACCGCTGGTTTGCCCATGACCGGATGGAGGATATTGTCGCCGACCTCAAGCGGGACGGTTCGGAACTGGCGCAATCGACGCTGAAGGCGTTGAACGAGAAGTCGCCGCGCGGCATGGTGGTTGCGCTCAGGCTGCTGCGGCTGGCGCGGCAATCGTCTTCGCTGCAGGAATGCCTGGTGCGGGAATATCGCGCCGCGCTGGAAGTGTTCAGAAGTGACGATTTTCGCGAGGGCGTGCGCGCGGCCGTGATCGACAAGGACCGCAATCCGCGCTGGTCGCCGCCCGCCATCGAGGACGTGACGCCGGAGATGGTCGCGCCTTATTTTGCGGAGATCGGCGCCGGCGAACTGCTGTTCGACGAGACAAAATAGAAACTGCTGACGGAGGGAACGAGACCATGGCAAACATCGCATTCATCGGCCTCGGCAACATGGGCGGGCCCATGGCCGCCAATCTGGTCAAGGCCGGCCACAAGGTGATCGCGTTCGACCTGGTGGCGGCCTCCCGCGATCAGGCCAAAGCCGACGGCGCCGCGATCGCCGACAGCGCGGTCGGCTCGGTCAAAGGCGCCGACGTCGTCATCACCATGCTGCCCGCGGGCAAGCATGTGCTGTCGGTGTGGACCGATGTCATTCCGTCGATGAAGAAGGGCGCCCTGATCATCGACTGCTCCACCATCGACGTCGAGAGCGCAAAACAGGCCCATGCGCTGGCGGCGAAGCATGGCGCCCTCTCGGTCGACGCGCCGGTGTCCGGCGGCACCGGCGGCGCCAGGGGCGCGACCCTGACCTTCATGTGCGGCGGCGAGGACAAGGCGTTCGCGGCAGCAAAACCCGTGCTGGAGAACATGGGCAAGAAGATCGTGCATTGCGGCGGCCCCGGCGCCGGGCAGGCGGCGAAGATCTGCAACAACATGATCCTCGGCATTTCCATGATCGCGGTCGGCGAAGCCTTTGCGCTCGCCGAAAAGCTCGGGCTGTCGCACCAGGCGCTGTTCGACGTCGCCTCGACCTCGTCGGGGCAATGCTGGTCGCTGACCACCTATTGCCCGGTGCCGGGCCCGGTGCCGACCTCGCCGGCCAACAACGGCTACAAGCCGGGCTTTGCCTCGGCGCTGATGGTGAAGGACCTCACGCTGGCGCAGGATGCGGCGAAGGCGGCCGGCGCCGCTACGCCGCTCGGCAAGCACGCGCAGGAAATCTACAAGGCGTTCGATGCCGCCGGAAACGGCGGGGTGGATTTCTCCGGGATCATCCAGCACGTCCGGGGTTTGGCCGGAAAATAGCGGGGGATCCCATGACGACATTCCAGGAAGCTCGTTCGTTCCTGCTCAAGCATCGCACCGACTACGATGCCGCGGTAAAGGGATTTCGCTGGCCCGATCCGGTGCCGTTCAACTGGGCGCTGGACTGGTTCGATGCGGGGCTGGCGCGCAATGCCGACAGCAAGGATCGCCCGGCGCTGTGGATCGTCGATGCCGGCAGCAACCGCGAGACCAAATTGTCGTTCGAGGCGCTGTCGCGCCGCTCCAGCCAGGTGGCAAACTTCCTGCGCGCGCAGGGACTGAAGCGCGGCGATCATCTCTTGCTGCTGCTCGGCAATGTCGTGCCGCTGTGGGAGACCATGCTGGCGGCGATGAAACTCGGCGTGGTGGTGATCCCCGCCACCACGCTGCTGACGCCGGACGAATTGCGCGACCGGCTCGAGCGCGGCCGCGCCAGGGTGGTGGTGGCGTCGCAGGACCAGGTCGCCAAATTCAAAGGCCTCGGCGGCGACCAGCTCATCCGCATCGTCGTCAACGCCCCGTCGAAGCAGGACGGCTGGCTGGCTTTCGAGCAGGCCGCGGAGTTTCCGGAAGATTTCACGCCGGATGGGGCGACCAAAGCCGACGATCCGATGCTGCTGTATTTCACCTCGGGCACCACCGCAAAACCAAAGCTGGTGCGGCACAGCCAGCGCAGCTATCCCGTCGGCGGGCTGTCGACGATGTACTGGCTGGGCCTGCAGCCCGGCGATATCCATCTCAACATTTCCTCGCCGGGCTGGGCCAAGCACGCCTGGAGCTGCTTGTTCGCGCCATGGAATGCCGGCGCCACCGTGTTCGTGGTCAATCAGCCGCGCTTCGACGCCAAGGGATTGCTCGCCACCATCGGCCGCTGCGGCGTCACCACGCTGTGCGCGCCGCCGACGGTGTGGCGGCTGTTCATCCAGGAGCGGCTGTCCGATTTCAAGGTCTCCCTGCGCGAAGTCTGCGGCGCCGGCGAGCCGCTCAATCCCGAGGTGATCGACCAGGTGCGCGCGGCCTGGGGCCTGACGATCCGCGACGGCTACGGCCAGACCGAGACCACCGCACTCGCCGGCAATTCGCCGGGGCAGAAGGTCAAGGTCGGATCGATGGGCCGGCCGCTGCCCGGCTACCGCGTGCAGATCACCGATATCGACGGCCACATCGCAAAAGAGGGCGAGGTCACGCTGGTGCTCGGCGCCGACCGGCCCGCGGGCCTGATGCAGGGCTATCAGGGCGACGACGGCAAGGTGAGCGGCGCGGACGGCGATCTCTATCGCAGCGGTGACGTGGTGTTCGCGGACGAAGAAGGCTACTTGACCTTCGTCGGCCGCTCCGACGATGTCTTCAAGTCGTCCGACTACCGCATCAGCCCGTTCGAACTCGAGAGCATCTTGCTGGAACACGAAACGGTCGCGGAGGCCGCGGTCGTGCCCAGCCCCGATCCGATACGTCTCGCGATTCCCAAGGCCTATGTGCTGCTGGTCGCGGGCGCGGAGCGCTCGGGCGAGACCGCGCTGTCGATCTTCCGGCATCTGCACACAAGGCTCGCCCCGTTCAAGCGGATCCGCAGGATCGAGCTGGTGACCGAGTTGCCGAAGACGATTTCGGGAAAAATCCGCCGCGTCCAGCTGCGCCGGCTGGAGCACGACAATGATCGCGAGGATCCGCTGCGGGGCACCGAATTTCGCGAAGAGGATTTCCCGGAGCTGCAGAAGATGCGGCCGGCCGGGTCTGTGGAGAATGGTTGAATGAATGAAGTCTGGAAGAAACCGCCGATTTCGCTCGAGGCCTACCAGGGCATGGTCGGCCACGAAGTCGGCGTGTCGTCATGGCATCTGGTCGATCAGGGCCGGATCGACGTCTATGCCGACGTGATCGAGGATCACCAGTTCATCCATGTCGATCCCGAGCGCGCCAGGCGCGAAACGGCGTTCGGCACCACGGTGGCGCATGGCTTTTTGACGATGTCGCTGATGAGCATCATGTCCTACGAGGTGATGCCGGTGATCGCAGGGCACCACGATGGGGGTCAATTACGGCTTCGACAAGCTGCGCTTCATTTCCCCGGTGCGTTCCGGCAAGCGGGTCCGCGGCCGCTTTACGCTGGCGGAAGCGAAATTGCGCAAGCCGACCGAACTGTTGTCGCGCACCAACGTGACCGTGGAAATCGAGGGCGAGGAAAAGCCCGCTCTGGTGGCCGACTGGATCGGCCTGATCTATTTTGCTTAAGAGTAGTGCGCCATGGCCCGCACAAGGCCGGGCATGACGAAGAAGAAAGTCTGGGAACGGCAATCATGACAATCAGGTTTGACGGACGCGTCGCCATCGTTACCGGCGCGGGCAATGGTCTTGGACGCGCGCATGCGCTTGGATTGGCGAGCCGCGGCGCCAAAGTCGTGGTCAACGATTTCGGCGGCGCGCGCGACGGTACCGGCGGATCGCTGACCCCGGCGGAAGCCGTGGTCGAGGAGATCCGCAAGGCCGGCGGCACGGCGATGGCCGACGGCGCCGACGTTTCGAATTTCGAGCAGGTCCAGGCGATGGTCGCCCGCGCCACCAGGGAGTGGGGCAGCGTCGATCTGCTCTGCGCCAATGCCGGCATCCTGCGCGACAAGTCGTTCGGCAAGATGGAAGTCGCCGATTTTGCAAAAGTGCTGGATGTGCATCTCACCGGCACCTTCTACTGCTGCAAGGCGGTTTGGGACGGCATGCGCGAGCGCAATTACGGACGCATCGTCGTCACCACCTCCTCGTCGGGCCTGTTCGGCAATTTCGGCCAGGCCAATTACGGCGCGGCAAAGACCGGCATGATCGGCCTGATGAACGTGCTGGCCGAGGAGGGCCGCAAGAACAATATCCGCGTCAACACGATCTCGCCGACCGCGGCCACCCGGATGACCGAGGAATTGCTGCCGCCGCAGGCGCTGGCTCTGATGAAGCCCGAAGCCATCACGCCGGCGGTGCTTTATCTCCTGAGCGAGGACGCGCCGACCCGCACCATCATGGGCGCCGGCGCGGGTTCGTTCGCGGTGATCAAAATCCTGGAAACCGAAGGCATCAACCTCGCCCAGTCCGACTGGACGCCGGACGCGGTCGCGGCCCACTTCGCCGAGATCAGCGACATGTCGAACGCGAGGGCGTTGCAGGGCGCGTTCGAGCAAACCCAGAAATATGTCGGCCAGGCCGCGGCGAGGGCGGGGATCAAGCTCTGAGCTTGTCATTCCGGGGCGCGCGAAGCGCGAAGCTGGAATGACAAGATATTTCTCGTCATGGCCGGGCTTGTCCCGGCCATCCACGTCTTGCGCCATCCGATACGTTAGACGTGGATGCCCGGGACAAGCCCGGGCACGACGGCTGTGTTGTGGCAGGCAGATGGGGCCTACACTGACCTATGTCTTCTATTCCCAACAATAGCGTTGCCGTCATCGGCGCCGGACCCGCCGGGCTGATGGCGGCCGAGGTGTTGGCGCAGGGCGGCGCGGCCGTCACGGTTTATGACTCGATGCCGTCGGCGGGGCGCAAGTTGCTGATGGCCGGACGCGGCGGGCTCAACCTGACCCACAGCGAGAAGCTCAAGGCATTCCTCACCCGCTACGGCAAGGCGGCGCTGCAACTCACCGCGGCGATTGAGGCATTTCCGCCGGAGCGCTTGTGCGAATGGAGCGAGGCGCTGGGTCAGCCGACCTTCGTCGGCTCCTCCGGCCGGGTGTTTCCCAAGGCGATGAAAGCCTCGCCTTTGCTGCGCGCGTGGTTGCGGCGGCTTGACGCCGAGGGCGTAAAATTCGCGCTGCGCCACCGCTGGACCGGCTGGGATGAGAACGGCCGTTTGCTGTTTCAGAAGTCCCGATGGACCCATCGCCGTCGAGGCTGATGCGACCGTGCTGGCGCTGGGCGGGGCGAGCTGGCCTCGGCTCGGCTCGGATGCGGCGTGGGTGGATATCCTTGCCGCGAGAGGCGTAAAGATCTCGCCATTAAAGCCCGCCAATTGCGGGTTCACCGTCGCCTGGTCCGCCGTGTTCCGCGATCGGTTTGAAGGTCAGCCGCTCAAGGGCATCGTGCTGTCGCTCGGCCCGCACGCCGTGCGCGGCGAAGCCATGATCACGCGGACGGGCATCGAGGGCGGCGCGATCTATGCGCTGTCGGCCGAGTTGCGCGAAGCCATCCTGGGTGCAGGGCAGGCGACGCTGCACATCGCCTTGCGGCCCGATCTCGAAATCAACGCCCTGATCGCCCGGCTGTCGGCGCCGAAGGGCAAACAATCATTCTCGAACTGGCTGCGCAAGGCCGCGCAGCTTTCGCCCGTCGCCATCGGCCTGCTGCAGGAGGCCGCGATCGCCTCCGGCACACCCTTGTCGTCGCTGTCGCCCGAAAACCTCGCCGGGCTGATCGAGGCGGTGCCGATCCAACTCAACGGCATCGCCCCGATCGCGCGCGCGATCTCGACCGCGGGCGGAATATCATTCGACGAACTGGATGCCGACTTCATGGTCCGCCGCTTGCCCGGCACCTTCGCTGCCGGCGAGATGCTCGACTGGGAAGGCCCGACCGGCGGCTATCTGCTGCAGGCCTCGTTCGCGACGGGCGCGGCGGCGGGGAAGGGGGCGCTGAGGCGGCTGGAGAGCCAGGCCTCGGACCGGTGACTCTCGCTTCGAAGGTGCAGCGGGACACCAAAAATGGTAGCAACCACCAAGGCACGCGCTGCACGGCAGGAGTTATCCGGATGGATCAGGGCGACACGATCAAGAAAGACGTTCAGGAATTCTACGACAATATCGGATGGGACAAATCCGATGACGGCTTTTCGGACGCCTCGATTTACGAGGACCTGAGGCCGGTCGCCGCCGAATATATCCGTCGATGCCATCAGCGCGTGAAACTGCACCTTCCGGACAGCGGGCGCTATCTGCTCGACGTCGCCTCCGGTCCAGTTCAATATGACGATTACGTCGCCTATTCCGCGGGCTACGAGCGGCGGGTCTGCGCGGACATTTCCCTTCGGGCGCTTGTTGAGGCTCGCAGGAGGCTAGGCGGCAAGGGGTTGTACGTCGTGGCGGACATCGCGAATTTGCCGTTCGCCGATAACAGCTTTGACGGCGTCGTTTCCCTGCATACGATCTATCACGTCCCGGCCGCGGAACAGGAAAACGCGTTCAACGAGGTCTACCGGGTTCTTGCAACGGAGCGGTCCGCAGTCGTGGTTTACTCATGGGGCGCGCGGTCGCCCCTCATGCTGTTGTCGTTGATGCCGTTTCAGGTCTGGAACTGGCTCAGCCGGCGCATTCGCGCGCGGAGGGCTTCGCAGGGCGGATCCGACAGCCCAGCGCTCTATGGACATCACTACGGCTACGGCTGGTTTGCCGGTCGGAAATGGCCGTTCACTTACGAGCTGTATAGCTGGCGCAGCGTCAGCCCGGATTTCACCAAAATCTACGCCAGGCCCTGGCTCGCCGGGCGGTCGCTTCTAGGTTTCCTGTTTCGGATGGAAAATACGTGGCCTCGTTTCTTCGGCAGGTTCGGTCAATATCCGATGATCGTCTTTAAAAAAAATCCGCCCGTTCGAGGCAGCAGGATACATCAGAAAGCGGAATAGCTTCTCAGCATCACCGCAGCTTGCCCCGCGCCGCCACCGGCAGCGTGCCGATAATCTCCTCGCCGCGCACCATCACCACCTCGTCCATCATGTTGACGACGACGCAGACATGGTTCGGCACGATCCGCACGACGTCCCCGACATTGGGGCGGGTGTTGCTGCGGGCGAGGTCGAGGAAGCCGTGCTCCTCGGCAAAGCGCGCGATCTTCGCTTCGGGATGCTCCAGGATCAGGCCGTGGCCGTCGAGCCCGCCGCCGGTGTCCGAGGTCAGCGTCTTCGAGCCGGCGTCGAGGATGCCGCGGTCGGGGCCGGCGCGGCTCACCACGGTGGAATAGATGTTCAGCGCGCAATCGTCCCAGCCAGCGACGCCGGCGGCAACCTGCATGCGGTCATTGTAGATGTAGGTGCCGGGCCGGTGCTCGGTGGCGCCCCTGAGTTTGCCGACGTTCTTGAGATTCGGGGTGCCGCCGGTGGAAACCATCGCGGCGTCCAGCCCGTGCGCGCGCACGCCGGCCAGCGCCTCATCGTAGAATTTCTGCGCCTCGGCCCAGCCGGTCTCGGTCGGATAGAGCATGAAGCCGGCGAACACCAATCCCCGGGAGGCGGCGATCTCGCGCGCCAGTGCGATGGCTTCCGCAGGGGTTTCGACGCCGGCGCGCTTGCGCCCGGTATCGCATTCGACCACGACCGAGAGCGGCCGGCCGGAAGCCGCCGCCGCCTGCGGCAGGCCGGCGATGACGGTCGAATTGTCGGCGGCCACCGTCATGTCGGCCTTGGCCTGCAGCGCGCCGAGCCGCGCCATTTTTTCTTCCCCGATCAGGTTGTAGCTGATCAGGATGTCGTCGATGCCGGCCTCCGCCATCACCTCGGCCTCGCCGAGTTTCTGGCAGGTGATGCCGCGAGCGCCGGCTGCGACCTGCAGTTTCGCCAGCACCGGGCTCTTGTGGGTCTTGATATGCGGCCGGTTGGCGACGCCGGCGGCGTCGCAGGCGGCCTGGATCCGCGCGATGTTGCGCTCGACCCGGTCCATGTCGATCACGGCGCAAGGCGTGCCGTATTCCCGGGCGATCTTGGCGGCGAGGGGGGTGGTCATGGGGTCAGGCCTGTTCGATCTCTTCGCGCATCACTTCGAGTTGCAGCCACTTGTCTTCGGCCTCCTGCAATTCCTTCTGCGCTTTGGTCAGCGCGTCAGAGGCCTGGTTGAATTTCTTGCGATCCTTCTGGAACAGATTGGGGTCGTCAAGATATCGCTGCTGCTTGGCGATTTCCGCCTGCAATTTGGCGATGGTCTTGGGCAACGTATCCAGCGCGTGCTTCTCGTTGAAGGTCAGCCGGCGCTTCGGAGTGGCCGGCGATGTGCCGGCCGTGACGGCCTTTTCGCGTTCGACCGTGGCAGTCTTCACCGCCTCTCGCTTCAGGTCGGCGCCGCGCTGCGCCAGCATGTCGGTGTAGCCGCCGGCATATTCGATCCAGCGGCCATTGCCTTCCGGCGCGATCACCGAGGTCACCACGCGATCGAGGAAATCGCGGTCGTGGCTGATCAGGATCACGGTGCCCTCGTAGTCGCCGAGCATTTCCTCGAGCACGTCGAGGGTTTCGAGATCGAGATCGTTGGTCGGCTCGTCCAGCACCAGCAGGTTGGAGGGTTTTGCCAGTGCGCGCGCCAGCATCAGCCGGCCGCGCTCGCCGCCCGACAGCACTTCCAGCGGCGTGCGCATCTGCTCCTGCGCGAACAGGAAATCCTTCATGTAGCTGACGACGTGCTTGGGCTTGCCGCCGACCATCACGTGGTCGCCGCGGCCGCCGGTCAGGGCTTCGGCCAGCGTCGATTTGGGATCGAGGCTTTCGCGATGCTGGTCCAGCGTCGCCATCTCGATGTTGGCGCCGAAGCGGATCATGCCGCTGTCCGGCGGGCTGGCGCCGGTCAGCATCTCGATCAGCGTGGTCTTGCCGGCGCCGTTCGGGCCGACGATGCCGATGCGGTCGCCGCGCTGCACGCGGATCGAGAAGTCGTCGACGATCTTGCGGTCGCCATACGACTTGGCGATGTGCTTGGCCTCGATCACGAGCTTGCCGGATTTGTCGGCTTCCGCCGCGGCGAGGTTGGCATTGCCGGCGGCGCCGCGATAGTCGCGCCGCTGCTCGCGCAAGGTGTAGAGATTGCCGAGCCGCTTGACGTTGCGCTTGCGGCGGCCGGAAACGCCGTAGCGCAGCCAGTGCTCCTCGTTGACGATTCTGCGGTCGAGCTTGTGCTGGTCGCGCTCTTCCTCCGCCAGCACCTCGTCGCGCCAGGCCTCGAACCCGCTGAAACCGCGGTCGATCTGCCTGATCTGGCCGCGATCGAGCCAGGCGGTCGAGCGCGACAGATTCGACAGGAAACGGCGGTCGTGGCTGATGATGACCAGCGCGCAACGGCGGCTTAAGAGTTCGCTCTCCAGCCATTCGATGGTGGTGAGATCGAGATGGTTGGTGGGCTCGTCCAGCAGGAGGATATCGGGCGAGGGCGCCAGCACGTACGCCAGCGCGGTGCGGCGCGCCTCGCCGCCCGACAGGTGCGCGGGGTCTTCGTCGCCGTGCAGCCCGAGTTGCTCGAGCAGATAGCGGGCCTGGTAGTGGTCGTCGCCCGGGCCAAGGCCGGACTCGACATAGGCCAGCGTGGTGGCGAAGCCCGAAAAATCCGGCTCCTGCGGCAGATAGCGGATGGTCGCGCCCGGCTGCACGAAGCGGCTGCCGCTGTCGGGCTGGACCAGGCCGGCCGCAATCTTCAGCAGCGTCGATTTTCCGGAGCCGTTGCGGCCGATCAGGCAGACGCGCTCGCCCTGGGAAACCGACAGCTCGACGCCCGACAACAGCGGGGTGCCGCCGAAGGTCAGTTTTATATCCTTCAACTGGATCAGGGGTGGCGCCATTCGATTCAACTCTGTTTCTGCGCGGATTGATCCGCGCGCTGCCGCTGGATGCGGCGGATGGTCTGGTCGAGCGCCGACAGGAACGCGGAACGGTCGCGCGGCGAGTAGGATCTGGGGCCGCCGGTCACCTCGCCCGAGGAGCGCAGGTCGGTCATGAGATTGCGCACCGCCAGGGTCATCCCGATCGATTGCTCGGTGAACGGCTTGCCGTTCGGCGCGATCACCTCGGCGCCTGATTTCACGCAGCGGCTCGCCAGCGGGATATCGGACGTGATGACGATGTCGCCCTTGCCCGCGCGTTCCGCGATCCAGTCGTCGGCGGCGTCCATGCCGGCGCCGGCGGCCACCCGCTCGATCAGGGGATCGTGCGGCACCCGGATGAAGTTGCCCGCGACCACGCTGACGGGCACGCGATGGCGCGCGGCGACGCGGTAGATCTCGTCCTTGACCGGGCAGGCGTCGGCGTCGACATAGATGCGGGTGGCGTTCAAATTCACATCATCGGTTGAGATTGAGCCGGGGCGCGCTGGCTGCGCGCTCCCCGGAGGCGGGTGGTACCCCAACGGGAGCGGAATTGCGAGCAAAACACCGGATGGAACACGCTTGCCACCGCAGTTTGTTCACGTACCATCATGTCAGCCAAGGATGACAAAAATCAGGGAAACCCCGGGACATGCCAAGCCGGCTCGAAACCTACCGCGTCGAGGCCTACAACACCGCGAAATTGTCCGAAAACAAGATGCATGACGACACCGTGGCGAAGCGCTTCGGCTTTTCCGGCGGGCTGGTGCCGGGGGTCGACGTCATGGCCTACATGATGCACCTGCCGGTGGCAAAATGGGGCCGCGCGTTCCTGGAGCGCGGGCTGATCGAGGCGCGTTTCGTCAAACCGGTCTATGACGGCGAGATCGCCGAGATCAAAGGCGAGGACAGCGACGGCGTGCTCGCGATCGAGGTCGAGAGCCGCGGCCAGCTCTGCGCCACCGGCTCGGCGTCGCTGCCGGCGTCGGCGCCGTCGGTCTCGCTATCGGATTTCCCGGAAGCCGCCGCGGTCGCCGAGCGCAGGCCGGTTAGCGCGGCGTCCTATGAACTCGGCAAGTGGCTCGGCACCGTGCCGCGCGCCTGGGACGGCGAGGCCGCCGAGGGGTATCTGACCGACGTGCGCGAGCGCGATCCGATTTACGCGAAGGAAGGGCTCGGCCATCCCGGCCTGATCCAGCGGGTCATGAACCGGGTGCTGGTCGACAACGCCGTCCTGGGCCCATGGATTCACGTCGGCAGCCGGATGCAGCTGCTGTCGGCCGGCAGAGCCGGCGACGAGATCACGGCGCGGGCGAAAGTGACCGGCAATTACGAGAAGAAGGGCCACCGCTTCGTCGAACTCGACGCGCTGGTCGTCGCCAACGGCAAGACGCCGCTCGCCCATTGCCAGCACATCGCGATCTACCAGCCGCGCGAGCAGGCGGCGGCGTAGGTGAGGCGCGGTGCCGCTTCGCCCATAGCTGTCATCCCCCGCGAAAGCGGGGGATCCAGTACGCCGCGGCTTCACGGCTTAATCACAACTGTCTCTGGAATACTGGGTCGCCCGGTCAAGCCGGGCGATGACAGTTGTGCGTGTGGCGAGCGATGTGCTCGCAACGACGCCGCGCGCTCACGCCACCTTCGTCTTGGCGTCCTGGATCGCGCGCCACACCCGCTCTGATGTCAGCGGCATGTCGATATGGGCGATACCGTATTCGGACAGCGCATCGACCACCGCGTTGACGATGGTGGAGAGACTGCCGGCGCAGCCGGCTTCGCCGCAGCCCTTGGTGCCCAGCGGATTGGATTTGGCCGGCACCGGATGGTCGCCGACTTCCATCAGCGGAATGTCTTCCGCGCGCGGCATCGCATAGTCCATGAACGAGCCGGTGATCGGCTGGCCGCTGCTGTCATAGCTGACGCATTCCATCAGCGCCTGCCCGATGCCCTGGGCGACGCCGCCATGCAGCTGGCCCGCGACCAGCATCGGATTGACGATGGTGCCGAAGTCGTTGACCCCGGTATAGCGTACGATTCGCACCACGCCGGTATCGGGATCGATCTCGACTTCGGCGACATGGCAGCCATTGGGGAAGGTCGAGGGCACCGGCTCGGTGGTGTGGTCGACGTCGAGCGAGGACGGCACGCCGTCCGGCATCTTGCCGTCGCGCATCCGTTTCGAAAGCTCCATGATGTCGATCGAGCGGTCGGTGCCGGCGATGGTGAAGCGGCCGCCCGCGAATTCGATGTCGCCTTCGGCGGCTTCCATCAGATGCGCGGCGGCGCGCTTGCCCTTTTCGATCACGAGCTTTGACGCCTCGACGATCGCCATGCCGCTGGCGGTGATCGAGCGCGAGCCGCCGGTGCCGTTGCCGGTATGCACGATGTCGCTGTCGCCCTGTTCGAGTTTGACGCTTTCGAAGGGCACGCCGAGTTGCGCCGAGAGGACCTGCGCGAACGGCGTGGCATGGCCCTGGCCGTAGTCGAGCGTGCCGGTGATCAGCCGGACCGAGCCGTCATCCTCGAACACGATCTTGCCGAGCTCGACGCCGGGAGGGGCCGTGACTTCGAGATAGGAGCCGACCGCGATGCCGCGCAGCTTGCCCTGCTTGCGGCTCTCCTTCTTGCGTTTGGCAAAGTTGGCGTGGTCGGAAATCTCCAGCGCCTTGTTGAACACGCCCTGGAAATCGCCGCTGTCATAGGTGACGCCGGAGGAGGCCGCGAACGGCATTTGCTGCGGCTTGATGAAATTGCGCTTGCGCAGGGTCAGCCGGTTGATGCCCATCTCGTCGGCGGCGCGGTCGATGAGCCGCTCCATGAAATAGTTGGCCTCGGGCCGTCCGGCGCCGCGATAGGCGCCCATCAGCGTGGTGTTGGTCAAGACGGTCTTGATGTCGATCGCCATCAGCGGCGTGCGATAGACGCTGGCGATGTTCTTGCCGATATTGAGCGAGAGCGGGCTCGGCGCGACGCCGGTGATGTAGGCGCCGAGATTGCCGTAGCCGGAAACCTTGAGGGCGAGGAATTTGCCCTCGGCATCGAGCGCCAGCTCGCAATGGATCTTCTGCGCGCGGCCGTGGCTGTCGGAGAGAAAACTGGTCGAGCGCTCGTCGGTCCATTTCACCGGGCGGCCCAGCACCTTCGCCGCATGCAGGATGCAGACATACTCGGGATAGTTGATGTTCTTCATGCCGAAGGAGCCGCCGACATTTGATGTCAGCAGGTGAACCTTCTCGTTGGGAACCTTCAGGATGTTCTTGGCGAGGTTTTGCCGGTTGCCGGCGACGCCCTGGGTCGGAACCTGGATGGTGTAGCGCTCGCTGGCCTTGTCGTAGGAGGCGAGCGCCGCGCGCGGCTCCATCGCCACCACGGCGACGCGGGTATTGACGATATCGAGTTTGGTGACATGCGCCGCGGCGGCGAAGGCGGCCTCGACCTTGGCGGCGTCGCCATAGTGATAATCCAGCGCCACATTGTTGGGGATGTGATCGTAGAGCTGCGGCGCGCCCGGCCTGGCGGCTTCCTCGGGATCGGTGACGGCGGGCAAGGGATCGATATCGACCGCCACGGCTTCGCCGGCGTCGCGCGCCTGCGCCAGCGTCTCGGCGACCACGAACGCCACGGGATCGCCGACATAGCGCACCTTGTCGGTCATCAGCGCGCTGCGGTTGGTCTGCAACAGCGGCGTGCCGTCGCGGTTCTTCAGCGGCAGGCCGCAGGTAAAGGGGCCGTAATTGGCGGGAGCGAGATCGGTTCCGGTCCAGACCCCGAGCACGCCGGGCATCGCCCTGGCGGCTTGGGTGTCGATGCCGCGGATGACGCCATGGGCGTGGCTGGAACGCACGATCCAGGCATAGGCCTGGCCGGGCAGGTCGAAATCGTCGGTATATTTGCCCTTGCCGCGCACCAGCGTGTCGTCTTCCTTGCGGCGGACCGGCTGCCCGACGCCGAATTTTTGCAGTGCGATAGCATTTTCCAGAGAAGGGGAAGACGTGTGATCTTGCATTGAAATGTCCCTGAAATGCTCGATTTTGTGCGATTTCGCTGGCTTCCGCCCTCAGATAACGTACCGATGTCCGGACGACAACGCCTGATTGGGGCATGCTCCTATGTGAGGGCTGTTGCGCAACAGTTTGGCACTGCTAAAGTTTCCGTGAACGGAAATTCCTCGTCGGCCCGTTGGGGCCAGCGGAAAGACATTTTGGATGAACGATGACACGCGGCTTCGCGACGGCCCTGCGCCGCGCGGAGACGTCGGCCAGAGGCCGCCGCGCAGCGGCGATGCGCCCGGCGCGGCCGCTTCGCCGGCCGCGGCGAGCGGCGTCTACGCGGCGCTCGACCTCGGCACCAATAATTGCCGGCTCCTGATCGCCTGTCCGGCCGGCGACAGCTTCCGCGTGGTCGATTCATTCTCCCGGATCATCCGGCTGGGGGAGGGCATCTCGGCGACCGGCTGCATCAGCGACGCCGCGATCGAGCGCGCCATCGCCGCGCTCAGCATCTGCCGCGACAAGATCCACTCGAAGAAGGCCAAGCGCCTGCGGCTGATCGCGACCGAAGCCTGCCGCGCGGCCTCCAACGCCGACGGTTTTCGGGACCGGGTCGCGGCCGAGACCGGCATCCTGCTGGAGGTGATCGATCGCGAGACGGAGGCCGCACTCGCCGTCGTCGGCTGCTCGCCGCTGCTCGACCCGAAAGGGCGGGGCGCCATCCTGTTCGACATCGGCGGCGGCTCGACCGAACTGGTCCGGATCGAGCGCGACCCGGACGAGCAGGACGCCGCGCCGCGCATCAAGGCATGGATGTCGATCCCGCTCGGCGTCGTCACGCTGGCCGAACATTTCGGCGGCAAGGACGTCACCGAGCAATCCTATGCGCGGATGGTCGATGAGGTCGCGCAGCACGTGGTGCCGTTCGCGGCCGAGCAGGGCGCGGACCTGGCGGATATGCATCTGCTCGGCACCTCCGGCACGGTGACGACGCTGGCCGGCGTCCATCTCAATCTGGCGCGGTACGATCGCCGCCGGATCGACGGGGTGTGGCTGAGCGACGCCGATATCACCGCGGTGATCGCGCGCCTGCGCGCCATGAGCTATCAGGAGCGCGCCGGCAACAATTGCATCAGCGTCGAACGCGCCGATCTGGTGCTGGCGGGCTGCGCCATCCTCGATGCCATCCGCAATGCGTTCCCGCTGCCGCGGCTGCGCGTCGCCGATCGCGGCCTGCGCGAGGGAATGCTGGTGGAGATGATGCGCGAGGACGGCGCGCTCGCCGGATGCCGGTAGGCGCGGCGGCCGACGATGTGCTAGAGCATCGTTTCCTAAGTTGAACTCGCATGCGCGATTCCGGTCACCTCGCCGCGCTTGCGGGGAGAGGTCGGATCGTTCTTACGATCCGGTGAGGGGGACTCTCCCCGAGTTCGAGCCTGACGAGAGTCCTCCCTCACCCCGCAAGCGGGGAGAGGGAGCAGTGATCGATCGCCGTTGCGCCTGAACGCGTTCTCAAGAGCAAGCAAACCGATATGGCGAAAGATACCACCGGACGGCTGCACGTCACGGTCAAGACCGGCGGCAAGCGCAAGCTGTCGTCGAAGCTCTGGCTGGAGCGGCAGCTCAACGATCCCTATGTCGCGCAGGCCAAGCGCGAGGGATTTCGTTCGCGCGCGGCCTTCAAGCTGATCGAGATCGACGACAAGTACCATTTCCTCAGGCCCGGCCTCACGGTGGTCGACCTCGGCGCCGCGCCCGGCGGCTGGAGCCAGATCGCGGCCAAGCGCGTCGGCACGGCCAATGGCAAGGGCAAGGTGATCGCGATCGATCTGCTGGAAATGCCGGAGATACCGGGCGTCAGCTTCGCGCAGCTCGATTTTCTGGCCGAGGATGCGCCAGCCAAGTTGCTGGAGATGATCGGCGGCCGCGCCGACGTGGTGCTGTCCGACATGGCGCCGAACACCACCGGCCACCGCAAGACCGACCAATTGCGCATCCTGGGTCTGGTGGAAGGCGCCGCGGCGTTCGCCGCCGAGGTGCTCAACCCCGGCGGAACTTTTGTCGCGAAGGTGTTCCAGAGCGGCGCCGATGCGGAGTTGGCGACCCAGCTCAAGCGCGACTACGCCACCGTCAGGCACGTCAAGCCGGCCTCCAGCCGGCAGGACTTCTCCGAGCGCTACGTGCTGGCCATGGGATTTCGGGGGCAGCCGGCGGCGGTCAGCGCGTAGCCTCTGCCTGAACGGCCGACTGCATCCGCGCAAGCCGCGCGAGGATTTCCGGATTGGACTGGGGGTGGGTGGAGAATCAGGAAATCGTCCTGTTCGATTCCCGCGATCGCCTTGTCGGCCAGCTCCGGCGCCGGCATCGGCGCGACCATCCGGGCGACCAAGGCTGCCCTGAGCCGGTCGAGAACCTGCGGCGGGGTTTTCGACTCCGCCCGCAACTCGGCCGGACGGTTTCGCTCCGACTCGAAGATGCGCGTCTGCACCATCCCGGGGCACACGACTGAAACCTTGATCGGCGCGTTCGCGGCCGCGAGTTCCCCCGCAAGACTTTCGGACAGCGCCACTACCGCATGTTTCGAGGCGACATAAGGCGCCAGGAACGGGGGCGAGGTTAGCCCCGCCAGCGAGGCGACATTGACGACATGGCCCTGGCCGCGCGCCACCATCGCCGGCAGGAACGCCTGAAGCATGTGGACGACGCCGAACACATTGACGCCAAACGTCCAGGTCCAGTCCTTGGGATCGCTGGTCCAAATCGGACCGAGCGAGCCTCCAACCCCGGCATTGCAAACCAGGAGGTCGACATGCCGAAACCGCTCGACGACGGCTGCCGCCAGGCGCTGCACCGCGGCGGGATCCGTCACATCGGCGGCATGGGCCCCCACGCTATGGCCGGATTGAGACAGCCGCTGTTGTGCCGCTTCCAGCGCACCATGCTCGACATCCGCCAGCATGACGCTCAGTCCGCGCTTGCACAGCGCTTCGGCGAGCGCAAAACCTATACCGCTCGCGGCTCCCGTTACGACCGCGACCTGCCCATTGGCGAGTTTCATCGTATAACTCCCTTGAATGCGGTTGCGGCGATTCCGCCGTTTCAAACCCGCCGGCTCGATCGCGCCGAGACGGAAAGTGCCTCCCGGCACAGGTTTCGAATACGCTTTCTTAACGCCTGCCGGGCCATCGCTCAAGCTTTACTTATGTACAAAATTAGACAGATGTAAAAATATGAAGCCACTCAAGCGAACCGACCGATCCCGCCATCTGATCCTGGACGCCGCCGAGACGGCGTTCCGGCAAACCTCGTTCACCGAGGTATCGGTGGAGGAGATCGCGCAGCGCGCGGGGTTGACGCGCCAGACGGTCTACAACCTGTTCGCCTCGAAAGAGGAGATCGTCGCCCAGCTCATTTTTCGCGCCGAGGCCCGCCACGACGCTGTGCTGCGTTCCCGCATGGCGGCCAGCGAGGACGCGCTGGCGATTCTCCAGGATGCCCTGCTCGGAAGCGCGCGTTGGTGCCTGGCAAATCCGACGATCGCGCGTCTTGCCCTGACCGGACCGGCGGTAAGACCGTCAGTCTCGCCGCCGGCAGGCCGCGCCTCGTTTCAACTGCTGGTCCGCGATCTCCTGGCGCTGGGACAGCGGCAGCATCTGATCCGCAAGGACGAAGATCCCAACAATATGGCGCTCGTCCTGCTCGGCGCGTACGCCCAGGCCATCCTCCATTCGCTGCCGGACGGCATCTTTCATGAGAAGAAGCTGAAATATTTGCTGTGGCTGCTGGTCGAGGGGATCGGTGAAAAGCCGTCCAAGGACAAATCCCGTCCCAAACCCGCGAAGAAGGCCAAAAAGGCGAAGAAGATCCGATCGAAGAAAACGCCCTGATCGGCGGGCGTGCCGGCCGAACCAAGCAGCAGCCCTCAGAAATGCCCTGATGCTGGGCAACAGATTGCGACACCGGCGCAAACGTCAAAGCTTGTTAAATCCTTGTGCTGGACAATGCGACGTCGTTTCGCGTTAGGAACGCATCGATGGACGGGAATCTCCGGCATCAGGCAATAGGCAGGGATGAGCGGCGGCGGGAACCGCGCGTGTTCGGCTTGCGCGACGCTGTGGCCGGTGCGCTGCTTGCCGCCATGGCTGTTCCGATCGTTCCCGCTGCGGTTCTCGCCGCACCCCAGATCGCATCCCAGCCGGAGCTGCAAGAACCGTCGAAGGCGGCGGACGCGCCAAAGGCGGAAGCGCCGAATTCCGCCGAGGCGCCGGGGCCTTCCTTCAGGGCGGCGGTCCGCGCCATGGTCGAGCAGGAAGTTCGCAAGACCGGCCTGCCGGCGGATATCGCCGACGCCGTCGTGCAGGTCGAGAGCAACTACAATCCTTACACGATCGGCGGCGTCGGCGAGATCGGGTTGATGCAGATCAGGCCGCAGACCGCGGCGATGCTGGGTTTCAGAGGCAGTGTCGAGGAATTGGCCAAGCCGGAAGTCAACATTCACTACGGCGTGACCTATCTGAGCAAGGCCTGGCGGCTGGCCAATGGCGACCTCTGCCGCACCCTGATGAAGTATCGCGCCGGTCATGGCGAGGAGGTCATGACGGCGCGCTCGGTGCGCTACTGCAACCGGGCGCGAAACCATCTCGCCGCGCTGGGCTCGCCGCTGGCGACGGGAGCTGCGACGCTGCCGGCCATCATTCCGGCGTCGGTGCTGGCGAACAACCAGCCGAAGTCGCTCGCGATGTCGGCAAAGGACGTCTACGCGCAATACCGGCAGGGCACCCCCGCGGCCAGCCGGGCCTTCTGGGCCGTCCATGACGCCCGTGTCCGCGCCATCAAGGCGCGGATCGAAGCCAGATGGCACCGGCTGGCGTCGCGCTGACGTCAGCAGCCGCCATGTGTTCTTCGGTCAACCCGCCTGCGGGATGTTTCCTTCCTTCGCGGCCACGAAACAATTGTCTCCTGGACGAAACCATTTTTCCCACGCCATGAAGATTTCCGGAAACAAATGCGGGTTATTTCGTTGCACCGGGCTGGTCGGACCGCGGCGGGACATCACGCGGGTGTCTTGAAATCACTGGAAGTCAAGTTCTGTCATGAAGGCCAGATCGAAATCGGAAATCGACGAATATATTGGCGCTCGAATCCGCGAGGGTCGAGTTGCGCTCAATCTGAGCCAGGAACAGCTTGCCGCAGCCCTGGGGGTTTCGTTTCAGCAAATTCAAAATTACGAGAAGGGCGCCAACGGCGTCAGCGCGGTACGCCTGTTCGACATCTGCAAAATCCTGAACGTCTCATTGACTTCGATGTTTCCGCAGGATCAGCCGAAGGATTCCGCGCGTCCCCTGACGCGATTCCCGACGGATAATCGGACGAACGCGGCATGAGGAGAGCGTAGATCGCCGCTCGGCCGTCATCCCAGCCGCTGGTCGCGCGCGTCCTGGGTGCCTTCGGTCGCGGCCTTGACCGCAGCCTTCGCCGCGCCCTTGCGGCTCGACATTTCGACCGCCTTGCGGCCGGAGATCTCGTGCCCGGCGTCGTCGGGCATCTGCCAGAAGAACCAGGCCGACATTGCCGAGATGATGGAGACGACGAGGAACGCCGGCGCGAAAACCGTCGCGTCCAGCTCCTTCACGTGGCGCAGCAGCATGGTGGATTCCACCGAGAACGCGCCGATCGCCACACCGGCCGAAATCGCCAGCTGCTGGTTGACGCTGACGAGCGTGGTGGCGCGGCTCATCTGCCCCGTGTCGACCTCGGCATAGGCGACGGTGTTGATCGCGGTGAACTGCAGCGAGCGGAAGAAGCCGCCGACCACGAGAATGATCATGATCAGGAGCAGCGGCGTCGTCACCGTGAACAGCGCGCAGGCCGCGAGGAAGACCGAACTGACGACGGCGTTGATGGTCATCAGGTTGCGGAAGCCGAAGGTCCGGATGATGCGCGCGGCCAGCGTCTTCATGCCCATGGCGCCGACCGCGGAGGCAAACGTCACCAGCCCGGACCGGAACGGCGAAAGGCCGAACCCGACCTGCATCAACAGCGGCAGCAGGAACGGCAGCGCGCCGATGCCGAGACGAAACAGGAAGCCGCCGAGGATGCTGGCGCGCATCGTCGGCAACCGCAGCAGTGCGAAATCGAGCACCGGCGAAGCGGTTCGCCTGGCGTGGATGACATAAAGCGTCATGGAAATGGTGCCGATCGCGATCAGCGCGATGACGATCGTCCAGGGCAGCAGGTTGAGGCCGGCGACCGACAGCCCGAAGGCGATGCCGCCGAGCCCGATGCCGGCCAGCACCAGCCCGTAGAGGTCGAAGCGCTCGGGGTCCTCGCTCTTGATCGGATCGATGTAGCGCATCGCCATGAAAATGCCGAGCAGCCCGATCGGAATGTTGATCAGGAAGATCCAGTGCCAGGAGAAATAGGTGGTGATGAAGCCGCCGAGCGGCGGTCCGATCACCGGCCCGACCAGGGCGGGCACCGTGACCCAGGCCATGGCATTGACCAGCGCGCTCTTGTCGATCGAGCGCAGCAGCACGAGACGTCCGACCGGCGTCATCATCGCACCGCCCATGCCCTGCACGATGCGCGCGATGACGAAGTGGGTCACCGAGGAGGACAGCGCGCAGCCGATCGAGCCCACCATGAAGACCGCGACCGCGAGGCTGAAGACCATCCGCGCACCGAAGCGGTCGGCGGTCCAGCCGCTCGCCGGGATGAATACCGCGAGCGACAGCAGATAGGAGGTGATGGCGAGCTTCAGCGTCAGCGGACTGGTGCCGATATCGGCCGCGATCGCCGGCAGCGAGGTCGCGATCACGGTCGAATCCATGTTCTCCATAAACAGGGCAGTGGCCACGATGAGCGGGATCAGGCGTTCTTTGTTCATGAAGATTCGGGGAGGAATGGAAGGGCGGGAGCAGGGGCTGTATCACCCCGGGCCGGTGCAGGCTATTGCGGAACCCGGCAAATCACCTAAATCCTGCGTGACGATAATCCTCTGGTGACCCCGGGTTATCCGCGCTGAAAGCGGGTTCAGGGCGGCAGAGCGTTTTCAAGCGAAGCGGGGCCCGGTTCGCGCCGAGAAAACGGGTCAAATCAAGAAGCTGGAGCCCGATTTCGATCCTGTCGAAACGGAAAAGGCCCTGGCCCCTTTGATTCGTCATGGGGCCATGCTATCGACCGCCGCCAACCCTACCGATGGGCGATTCGACGGCGATGCCAAAAGCGTCGCGGGAAGATCTTTTCATCCCTCGGGTTCCAGCGCGGCGATTGGGCCGCTGAACGGAGTTGGCAATGGCGGTTGTAAGGGGACTTCAGGGTATTCGCGAAGCCTATACGTTCGACGACGTGCTTCTGAAGCCCGGGCTATCGGATATCCTGCCCTCGGAAGCCGATATCCGCTCCCACGTCACCCGCGCGATCCCGCTCAATATCCCGATTATCGCCTCCGCGATGGATACCGTCACCGAAGCGCGGATGGCGATCGCCATGGCGCAGGCCGGCGGCGTCGGCGTCATCCATCGCAACTTTGACGTCGAGGGCCAGGCGGCGCAGGTGCGGCAGGTCAAGAAGTTCGAATCGGGAATGGTGGTCAATCCCCTGACCATCGGCCCCGATGCGATGCTGTCGGATGCGCTGGCGCTGATGACCGATCACGGTTTTTCGGGCATTCCGGTGGTCACCGGCGCGACCAAGGGCATACCCGGCAAACTGGTCGGCATTCTCACCAACCGCGACGTGCGCTTTGCCACCGATCCCCGGCAAAAAATCTCGGAGCTGATGACGCACGAGAATCTCGTGACGGTGCGCGAAGGCGTCAGCCAGGACGAAGCCAAGCGGATGCTGCACAAGCACCGCATCGAGAAATTGCTCGTGGTCGACGATCAGTACCGCTGCGTCGGCCTGATCACCGTCAAGGACATGGAGAAGGCGGTCGCCCATCCGCTGGCCTGCAAGGACGCGCAGGGGCGCCTGCGCGTCGCCGCCGCGACCACGGTGGGCGAGGGCGGGTTCGAGCGCACCGAGCAGCTGATCGACGCCGGCGTCGACCTGATCGTGGTGGACACCGCGCACGGCCACTCCTCGCGGGTGCTGGAGGCCGTCAACCGCATCAAGCGGCTTTCCAACGCCGTGCAGGTGATCGCCGGCAATATCGCCACGCAGGAAGGCGCGCAGGCGCTGATCGATGCCGGTGCGGACGCGATCAAGGTCGGCATCGGACCGGGTTCGATCTGCACCACCCGCATTGTCGCCGGCGTCGGCGTGCCGCAACTGACCGCGATCATGGATGCGGTGGAAGCCGCGAAGAAAGCCAATGTGCCCGTGATCGCCGACGGCGGCATCAAATATTCCGGCGACCTCGCCAAGGCGCTCGCCGCCGGCGCCGACATCGCCATGGTCGGCTCGCTGCTCGCCGGCACCGACGAAACGCCGGGCGAAGTGTTCCTGTGGCAGGGCCGTTCCTACAAGGCCTATCGCGGCATGGGCTCGGTGGGTGCAATGGCGCGCGGCTCCGCCGACCGCTACTTCCAGCAGGACATCAAGGACACGCTCAAGCTGGTGCCCGAGGGCATCGAGGGCCAGGTGCCCTACAAGGGCCCGGTCGCCAACGTCATGCACCAGCTCGCCGGCGGCCTGCGCGCGGCGATGGGATATGTCGGCGCGCGAAACCTCGCCGAATTCCATGAGAAGGCGCAGTTCGTGCGCATCACCGGCGCGGGCCTGCGCGAAAGCCACGTCCACGACGTCACCATCACCCGGGAAAGCCCGAATTATCCCGGCGGCGTCTGAGTTTTTCGGGCCCAAATTGCTGCCACAAGGCCGCCGAAACGCGGTACTGTGTTCAAGGGATCGCTGCGCGGCCCCGACAGTCCGCGCGGCTGCCGGCGATTTCCGGGAATCCTCTCAACAACGTTCAAAGAGAAGTTGGTTTTATGGTCGATTGGTCGGACGACAGGATTGCCGCGCTTTCGGATCAGGATCTGAAGAACCTGCTGGTCAATGCGGAGCGGAAATCCGCCGCAGCCGTGGTCGCGCAGTGCAAGGCCGAGCAGGAAAAGCGCGATGCCTTGAAGCCGCGGAAGGCGGCAAAACCGCGCACCGAGCTGAAGGAATTCGAGCACGACATGTCCGCCCAGCTTGCCGCCGTCGGCAAGCAGATGGCGGAAAAGTACGACCTGTCGGAAGAGACCGCGAAGGCAAGATCGGCCGGCGTGAAGGGATTTCGATCCCACAAGCTGCTGGACGCCAAGGGTTACGCAAAGCTCGGCGGCATGCAGCGTGACGGCACCGTCGCGGTCGATCGCTATATCTCCTACCGGCGCGGCAACGATATCGTGACGCTCGGCGTCTGGCTGCCCAAGGACGCGCCGATCGAGGACCATGAATTTCACGTCAGCGCGCCGGCCGGAATGATCGAAGGCGGCAAGTCATTTGCCGAGGTTCGGCCGGGCATCTCGGAAAAGGACGCGCAGGAGACGCGGCAGATTCGGCCCTTCAAGGATCTGCCGGCTGCTGCCGCGGCATTCGACGCGGCGCTGGCGAAGATCACGGCTTAAATCCAAACCGTAACCCAAAACCGTCGGTGCGAGCCAACGGGTCGCGCGAATGCGCGCCCGATGATAAACTCCGCGAAGCAGTCCATTGCCGCCACGAAAAGAAAGCGGGATTGCTTCGTCGCTTTGCTCGCAATGACGAAAAACAACGACTGGAGGAAATAGATGTCTCAATCGGCAAAACGCGTCGTTCTCGTCTCTCGTCCCGTGGGCGAGCCCAAAGCGTCGGACTTTCGGATCGAGGAATACGCGCCGCCGGCGCCGGGCGAGGGGCAGGTGCTGCTGCGCACCATCTGGCTGTCGCTCGATCCCTACATGCGCGGGCGCATGAGCGACGGTCCGTCCTATGCCGCCCCGGTGCCGATCGGCGGCGTGATGGAAGGCGGCACCGTCAGCGAGGTGATCGCCTCGAACAATCCGGGCTTTGCGAAGGGCGACGTCGTGCTGTCGCGCGCGGGCTGGCAGACGCATGCGCTGTCGGACGGCAAGGGACTGACAAAGATCGATCCGAAACTCGCGCCCGTATCGACCGCGGTCGGGGTGCTCGGCATGCCCGGCATGACCGCCTATACGGGGCTGCTCGACATCGGCAAGCCGCAAGCCGGCGAGACCGTGGTGGTCGCGGCGGCGTCGGGCGCGGTCGGCTCGGCGGTCGGGCAGATCGCAAAGATCAAGGGCGCGCGCGCCGTCGGCATCGCGGGCGGCAAGGACAAATGCGACTACGTCAGGAAGGAACTCGGCTTCGACGACTGCCTCGATCACCGCGATCCCGACCTGGCGGCGAAGCTGAAGCAAGCCTGCCCCAAGGGCATCGACGTCTATTTCGAAAACGTCGGCGGCGCGGTGTTCGAGGCGGTGTTCCCGCTGCTCAACGCGTTCGCCCGCATTCCCGTGTGCGGCCTGATCGCGCACTACAACGACACCGAGGCATCGGCCCCGAAATGGGCGTCGGCGATGATGCGCAACGTGCTGACCAAGCGCCTGACCATCCGCGGCTTCATCGTCAGCGATTTCGCCGCCCGTCACGGCGACTTCCTGCGCGACATGTCGCAATGGGTGCGCGAGGGCAAGGTCAAGCACAGGGAGTTCGTCACCGAAGGCCTCGACAGCGCGCCGGCCGCGTTCATGGGGCTCCTGAAGGGCGCCAATTTCGGCAAGCAGCTGGTGCGGGTCGGGCCGGACCGGGCGTGAGCCGGGCAAACTGCGTCCGCTCCGCACCGGAGCGGACGCTGGAACCCGCCATCGCTGGAATTCGACGGATCCCGTTGAGCGCGCGGTAACCAGCCTGCTTTACCCGGCGGCAACACTTGCCGGCTAGCAAGGAGGCTGGGGTTAACGCCTTCCTTGCAGGCCGGTAAAAATGCGTACCATTGCAGCTATCGTGCTCTTCGCCGCGGCGAGTTTGTCGACGGCGTCCGCGCAGCAAGGTCCCGCGCCAAAAGGCTCGTGGTCGATGGATCATGGACACGCCGCCGACGCCGCGGCGGCGGCGAGGCAGGCGCAGGCTGCCGCAAACGCCAAGGCGGCCGCCATCGCCGCCGGCCTTCCGCTCAGCCCGAGCCAATCCACCAACTTCACCGTCAACGGCGGCAACGTCATTGGCGCCGAGCCGTCGCTCACGCCGGAGCGGCAGAAGGCCGAAGCGGAAGGGCGCGCCGCCTGGCAGGCGCGTTGCCGTCCGACCGTTGTCGAAGACCGCGAGGGAATGAGCCGGACGAAATATGCCGAGCCCGATTGCGATCTTTCCCGGTTCAATACGGCCGGGAAATAGGCGGGCTCGCGCCGGACTTTGCCGGCGTTAATTCGGTCATGAACATCGAATGGCGGGCCCGCGCCGGCGGACTCTCGCGGACTTCGGCCACCCGCAACCTCCGTAGAGTTTTCGAGCGAAGCCTGCCCCGCACCTGATGCGGGGTGGAAACCGGTTCGCGAAACGGCGTCAGCTCCGCGATCCCGTGGCGGAGGCCGCCTCGCTCGAAAGACGCGTCAGTAGCAGGGCGGGTAGGGATAGAGGATGGGAGAGTCGAAGCAGCGCGGGATCCTGGTGGCGACCGGACCGTAATTATTGTCGATGAAGACCACCGGGGCGGGCGGGGGTACGGCAACGACGGCGACAGGATGCCGAACGGCTTTCCTGGCGAAGGCATCGGTCGAAACCGTCGCGCTGGACGCGACGCCGGCGATAATTGTTGCAGCAAGCAGGAGGATGGCTCGGCGCGACATGACGGGTCCCTTTCCCGGACAGATCAGTTTTCGTGACCGCCACGCTACCACGAGATGGACCGGGACCCTAGCTCGAAGCGGCGGCGAGCAGGGAATCCAGGTCGACATCGGTCTGGCCCGGCGCCCTGAGGTGAAGCACCTCGAAACTGTCCGGCCGGAAGCGGTATTCCACCAGCCCGACCTCCTTGATCCCGATCACCTCCTGGCGCCGGTCGGAAATGACGAAACCGGCGGACGGCGCCCAGACGTGCCTGACCCGGGAATGGGTAAAATCCCGGCGCTGGTGAACATGGCCGCTGGCGACCAGCCGCAGGTCGACCGATCCCAGCATCGCCAGCAGCCGGCTTCGCGCCGGCATCGGCACGTAGCGGATCGCGGAGGCCGCAAGCTCGGGATCGCCGGGCGTATGCAGAAACAGCGGCTTGTGCAGGAACAGCGCGACCGGCTTGCCGTTCGTGCTCGCAAGCTGGGAGGCCAGCCAGTCGAACTGCTCCGCCTCGCTCGCAAGCCCCGTGTTCATGACCAGCGAATTGAGGCCGACAAAACACCAGCCGGCGGCTTCGAAACGCCAGCGGTCCTCGCCGAAGGTCGCAATGAACGCCTGCCGGTCCCGTTCGGTGGCCGGCTGCGACGGGGCCGGGCCGACCGTGGTCGGGTTGTCGCCGATGTCGTGATTGCCGGGCAGGTAGCGGCAGGGCACCGGCAGCGCCGCGTGCAGCGACCTGGCAAATTCGAGATCGTCGGGACTGGTCGGGCCGTCGAAGGCGAGGTCGCCGCTGTTGACGACGAGATCGGGCCGCCTGGCGTCGATGTATTCGCTCAGGCGATGGAAATTGTCGGTCAGGGTTGGCAGGCGGCGGGCCAGATGGGTATCGGAAATCTGGGTCAGGCGAAATTCGGACATGCGCTATTCCCTCCAGCCGGCTCATCCATCTACCTGCAAAGCGTGACCCAAAGATCACAGCCGCTTCGAAACAGGCCCGGCCTGACCTGCAAATTGCTTGACCGGGCCCGGATGACATTGAAATAATGGAGTAATTTCAGGGTGTGACAGATGTTTGAGATCGGTATTTTTTGCGTGATCGCATTGGCAGCCGGCTATTGGGCGGCGCTCTGGCTGATGGGCCGCCACGATGACGTCCTGCATGGAGATTTCGTCCATGCCGAGCCGCGACCGGAACCCCAGCCGGAACCATTGCCGGCAGCGCAGGCCGGTCGCGCCGATAATTTGCAGGCGCTGCTGGCCACCATCAAGCGGGATTTGCGGGACGCCGCGCGGAGCTAGCGGCCGGTTGCCGCCACCTCGTGACGGCGTCTGGCTACAGCACCCGATAGCGGATCGCGAAGGCGTCATGCTGCTGGCTGCGCGTTTCCTCGCCCATGGTCGGCGACGCCACGCGGTCGGCCAGATGCCACGGCCCGAACTGATCGGACGGAGACGGGTCTGCCGGCAGCCGCAGCTTGAACTCGCATTGCGCCAGCCCCGGCAGATTGAGGATCACGACGCGGTCGCGGGTGCGGTAGTCCAGCGGCACCGAACCCCTGATCACGCTGAGGCCGTCGCTGTTCGAGGCCGTCGCGCTCTGCATCCGGGCCAGCGTCTGGTTGCGGTCGGTGTGCAGTTCGACCTGGGTATCGGCGATGGCGGACACCGCCGCCTGCGGCAGCCGGATTTCGAATTCGACCGCGGGTTCGGCCGGGTTGATGCCGAGATAGGCCAGCGCGGCATGCCGCATGTCGTAGGCCACGAAGGCGACGAGGCCGAGCACCGCGGCGGCGGCCACGCCGTGCCGGACGATATCGCGCGCGCTGCGGTAGCGGCTGCGGAAATAGACGGTCAGCACGATGGCGACCGCGAGCGCGGTGGCGACGCCGGCCAGCCCCGACATCAGCATGCCGAGCACGCCGTCCGAACTGTCGTCGGCGAACAGGCCGGTGGTGTCGGCGACCATCTTGAGGAAGGAGGTCACGGAATCGCCGGGCAGGGCGGCCGCGTGCGCCGCGCCCTTCAGGATCGGGGAGGTAATGTTCATCGCCTCAATGCCGCTCGGGACTGAAAATATGACTGGAACTATCGCGGGTTGGTCACGGCAACGGCGATTGTGGTTCAAGCCGCAGGGCGCGATTTATTGTCACGGAGGAGCGCGGTCGCTATAGCGGGGCTTGAGCGCTTCAGCCCGGGAGAATTCCGATGTCGGTTCAAATGGTCTTGCTGCCGGTGTTCGTGCTGGTCGGGCTCGCCTTCGCGCTGCTGCTATGGATGGCCTCGGCGCGGGGCCAGGCGGTCAAGGCGCAGGAAACCAGCTTCAAGGACATCGCGCTGGGCGAGGCCAAATGGCCGGCCAGGGCGGCCCAGGTCGGCGATTGCTTCAGCAACCAGTTCGAAATCCCGTTGCTGTTCTACGTCCTGATCGCGCTGGCCCTGCCGCTGCGCCACGCCGATCTCTTCATCGTGCTGATGTCCTGGGTGTTCGTGGTTACCCGCTTTGCCCATGCCGGGATTTTCGTGACCTCGAACAACGTTCGGCAGCGCGGGCTGGCGTGGTTTTCCGGCGTGCTGGTGCTGCTCGCGATGTGGATCTACTTCGCGCTGAAGATTCTGTTGCTGATCTAACCCGTTCTCAAACCGCAAGTTTGCAAACCGAAAGTTTTATATGACCCCCGCCGCGCGGCTGTCCGCCGCCATCGAACTGATCGAGACCATCGACAAGGAGCGTGTTCCCGCGGCGAAGGCGCTGAAGGAATGGGGCACCGCGCATCGCTTCGCCGGCTCCGGCGACCGCGCCGCGATCTCCGGCCTGATCTGGGACGTGCTGCGCCGGCGCGCCTCCAGCGCCTGGCTGATGGACGCCGATACGCCGCGGGCGCGCCTGCTGGGCATGCTGAAGCTCGAGCGCGGGATGGATGCGGATGCCATCGCCGCCTTGTGCGACGGCGCTCGCTTTGCGCCGGAGCCGCTGACCGACGCCGAACGCGCCGCGCTCACCACGCGATCGCTTGCCGAGGCGCCCGCGCCCGTCGCCGGCGACTACCCGGAATGGCTCGACGGCTATCTCGCGCAGGTGTTCGGCGACGACCGCGTCGCCGAGGCGGTCGCGATGGCGAGCCGCGCCCCGCTCGACCTGCGCGTCAACACCCTGAAGGCCAAACGCGAGAAGCTGCTGCACTCGCTGGCGCATCTCGGCGTGCACGCCGACGCCGTGGTCGCCGGTCGGCCTTCGCATCGAACTTGGCGCCGACGCCCGCAATCCCGGCATCCATGCCGAGGAGGATTTCATCAAGGGCGCCGTTGAAGTGCAGGATGAGGGTTCGCAGCTGGCGGCGTTGTTGTCGGGGGCAAAACCCGGCGAGCAGGTGATCGACCTCTGCGCCGGCGCCGGCGGCAAGACGCTGGCGCTGGCGGCGATGATGCAGGGCAAGGGCAGGCTGATCGCCACCGACCACGACAAGCGGCAGCTGGCGCCGATCCACGAGCGGCTGTCCCGCGCCGGCGTCCATAATTGCGATGTCCGCACCCCCAAGGGCGAGACCGACACGCTGGCCGACATCCACGCCTCGGCCGACCTGGTGCTGATCGACGCCCCCTGCACGGGAACCGGCACCTGGCGGCGCAACCCGGACGCCAAATGGCGGATGCGCCCGGGCGCGCTCGAAGTGCGGCTGAAGGATCAGGTCGCGGTGCTCGACCGCGCCGCGGCCCTGACAAAACCCGGCGGGCGGATCGCCTACATCACCTGCTCGGTGCTGCCGCCGGAAAACGGCGAGCAGATCCGCGGCTTTGTCGCGCGCCATCCGGATTTCGCCGTGGTGCCGCCGGCGCAGACCGTCACCGCGCTGTGGGACAAGGCGGAAGAATTTTCAGCGGCCACGCTGCAATCCCCGGAAGGCCTGCTGATGACGCCGCGCCGCACCGGCACGGACGGGTTTTTCGTGTCGATGCTGAGGAAGCAGGGTCGTAGTCCTGAAACTCAGCTCCGTCCTTGCGGCGGGGTTTCGGTGAGGTTCGCTGCCCAACATCGTCATTCCGGGATGCGGCGCAGCGCGCACCCGGACGCGGCTTCCCCAAACAATCGCAAATCGAGATCCGGTCCTTCGGACCAGTCCCGGAATGACGAGTATCGCTTGGATCCAGTCTTACGGTACCTGCAGCCAAAAGGCCGTGGATGGCCGGGATAAGCCCGGCCATGACGGTTCTGCGGGGTTGCGAGCCTGCCCCGGTCGCGTAATTGCTTGCCATGACAGCCGCACAGCCAGCCCGCGAGTTGACGCCTTCGGTGGCCTCGGCGCATGACAAGATTCTGATCGTCGATTTCGGCAGCCAGGTGACGCAACTGATCGCGCGCCGGGTGCGCGAGGAGGGCGTCTATTCCGAGATCGTGCCGTTCCAGAAGGCGGAAGCGGCGTTTCTTCAGATGAAGCCGAAGGCGGTGATCCTCTCGGGCGGCCCGGAATCGGTGCACGAGGAAGGCTCGCCGCGCGCGCCGCAGGCGATCTTCGATTCCGGCGTTCCCGTGCTCGGCATCTGCTACGGCCAGATGACCATGGCCGCCCAGCTCGGCGGCACCGTCGAGGGCGGCCATCACCGGGAGTTCGGCCGCGCCGATGTCGAGGTCAGGGCCGCAAGCCGCCTGTTCGATGCCACCTGGGGCGTCGGCGAAAAGCATCCGGTCTGGATGAGCCATGGCGACCGCATCACGCAGATGCCGCCGGGTTTTGCGGTGGCCGGCGTCTCGCCGAATGCGCCGTTCGCGGTGATCCAGGACGAGAAGCGCAAATATTACGGCCTGATGTTCCACCCCGAGGTCGTGCACACGCCGGACGGCGCAAAACTGATCCGCAATTTCGTCCGCAAGGTCGCCGGCCTCACCGGCGACTGGACCATGCGCGCCTTCCGCGAGGAGGCGATCGAGAAGATCAGAAAGCAGGTCGGCAAGGGCAAGGTGATCTGCGGCCTGTCCGGCGGCGTCGATTCCGCCGTCGCCGCGGTGCTGATCCACGAGGCGATCGGCGACCAGCTCACCTGCGTGTTCGTCGATCACGGCATGCTGCGGCTCAACGAGGCCGAGACCGTGGTCGATCTGTTCCGGCATCACTACAACATCCCGCTGGTTCACGTTGATGCGTCGAAAGTATTTCTTGGGCGAACTCGCAGGCGTCACCGATCCCGAGCAAAAGCGCAAGACCATCGGCCGGCTGTTCATCGACGTGTTCGACGCCGAGGCCAAGAAGATCGGCGGCGCGGATTTCCTGGCGCAGGGCACGCTCTATCCCGACGTGATCGAGAGCGTCTCCTTCACCGGCGGCCCCTCGGTGACGATCAAATCGCACCACAATGTCGGCGGGCTGCCGGCGCGCATGAACATGAAGCTGGTCGAACCCCTGCGCGAATTGTTCAAGGACGAGGTGAGGGTGCTCGGGCCGCGAACT
Source organism: uncultured Alphaproteobacteria bacterium (assembly GCA_963721275.1). Classification (GTDB taxonomy): domain Bacteria; phylum Pseudomonadota; class Alphaproteobacteria; order Rhizobiales; family Xanthobacteraceae; genus Bradyrhizobium. Next base: position 85,706 of record CAVRIQ010000021.1, read on the forward strand.
CGGCCTGCCCGAAATTTTCGTCGGCCGCCACCCGTTCCCCGGCCCGGGCCTCGCCATCCGCTGCCCCGGCGACATCACCCGCGAAAAACTCGACATCCTGCGCAACGCCGACGCGGTCTATATCGACCAGATCCGCAAGGCCGGCCTCTACGACACCATCTGGCAGGCCTTTGCGGTGCTGCTGCCGGTGAAAACCGTGGGCGTGATGGGCGACGGCCGCACCTACGAATACGTCGTCGGCCTGCGCGCGGTGACCTCGACCGACGGCATGACCGCGGACTTTTATCCGTTCGACATGAAGTTCCTGGGCGAGACCGCGACGCGGATCATCAACGAGGTGAAGGGCGTCAACCGGGTGGTGTACGACGTGACGTCAGAAGCCGCCGGGGACGATTGAGTGGGAGTAGGGCGGCGGCTAACCGATTGCGCTATTACAAGGGTGGATTAGCCGCAGGCGTAGTCCACCACTTCTCCTGATCAAGTCGTGTTTGCAATGGCGGGTTACGCTTCGCTAACCCACCCTACGGCCTGGCTATTCGTCACGCCGACATAGCGGTGTGCAGTTAATGGCCGACCTCACTTCTGCGTAACGGCGGCCCATGCTATTCTGAAGAACCTGGGCTGGAGATGTTCGTGCATGGCAAGGCTCGTCTTCGGATTGAACCAGTCCCTGGACGGCTATGTCGACCACCAGGAATTCGCGCCGGGTCCCGCGCTGTTTCGTCACTTCACCGAGCACGTGCGCGACCTGGCCGGCAGTGTGTACGGTCGCCGCATGTACGAGGTGATGCGCTATTGGGACGAAGACTATCCTGAGTGGGATGCGGCGGAACGCGACTTCGCGGCGGCGTGGCGGAGACAACCGAAATGGGTGGTGTCGGGCTCGCTGAAGTCGGTCGGTCCCAACGCCACACTTGTCGCGGATGACATCGAGGCGGTGATACGCGGGCTGAAGGCCGAGCTCGATGGGGAGATCGCCGTTGCCGGACCGCAGCTGGCACGAAGCCTGACCGACCTCGGTCTCATCGATGAATACCGGCTCTACTTCCGCCCCGTCGTGCTCGGCCGCGGCAAGCCGTTCTTCGCCGGCCCCCGGCCGCCGCTCCGCCTTGTGGCCAGCGACCGGATTGGCGAGGACGCGGTCAGGTTGACGTACGTTCCTGCTTGATCACGCAACGCGGTCAACCTCGAAGGATCTTGAATTGGACCATTGGGTGGTCTAAATTTAATCCAGATAAATCCGAGGCAATTCGCATGCGCATATCCGTGACCGACGCCAAGGGACAACTGACTGAACTGGTGCGGCTCGCCGAGGCCGGCGACGAAGTCGTGTTGACGCGTCATGGGCACGCGGCGGTCCGCCTGGTCCCCATCAAGCCGGCGCTGGACGGGAAGTCTCGTCGCGCCTTGCTGGAGGCGGCGCGGATATCCGGTGCCGCAAAGGCGAAGACCGGACCGAACGCCGCGCGCAGTCAGGATTTTCTCTACGGCGATGACGGATTGCCGGGATGATTGCGGTCGATACCTCGGCGCTGATGGCGATCGCTCTCAACGAGAAGGAAGCCGTCGCCTGCATCGCGGCGCTGGAAGCCGAGGACAACATCCTGATTTCCGCCGGCACCGTCGCCGAGGCGCTGATCGTGGCGGCGCGGCGGAACGTCGGCGATGAGGTGGCGAGCCTGATCGACGGGTTGGGTTTCGACATTGTCCCGGTTATGCCGGCTTCGGCGCGGCGGATCGCGCTGGCGTATGCGCAGTGGGGAAAGGGTATGAACCCGGCGGCTCTCAATTTCGGCGATTGCTTCGCCTACGCCGTGGCGAAGGAAAATTCCTGTCGCCTGCTGTATGTCGGCGACGATTTCTCGAAGACGGATATCGCCGGCGTTCTCTGAGGCGCAATCGCACATCTCTGAGCAGGATCGTCGATGGCGCCCGTCGCGCCTAAATGAGGCTTGCCTGAAAGTGGCCGTTGGAAATTCCGGTCGATCCACGCCAAACCGCAAGATCGGTCGAGCAAATGATGGCCGTCAGCGATTAGCTTGGAGCCGCCACGGAGGAGGGACGATGAAGGCGGCGCTGCAAAACTATCAGGCCCGGATGCGGCGGGTGCTGGACTATATCGACCGGCATCTTGACGGTGATCTGGACCTGGAAACGGTGAGCGGTGTTGCGGCCTTCTCGAAGTTTCATTTCCACCGGCAGTTTACGGCGACCTTCGGGTTATCCGTGCATCGCTATGTCCAGCTTGCCCGTATGAAGCGCGCTTCGCACCGGTTGGCCTACATGGACGCCCAAAGCGTCACGGAGATCGCGATGGATGCCGGTTACGATGCACCGGACGCCTTCGCCCGCGCCTTTCGGCAACGGTTCGGGCAATCGCCTTCGTCGTTCCGGAAGTCTCCCGACTGGGAGCCGTGGCTTGCGGCCTTCGGGCCTCTCGACAACGCGAGGAGCAAGCTCATGCAGAACACTTTTACCGCTGACGACGTGACGATTCGCGATGTGCCCGCCGACGCCGGTGGCGATCATGGAGCATCGGGGCGACCCGGCGACGCTCGGCGCCACCATCCAGCGCTTCATCGCGTGGCGCAAGGCCGCCGGCCTGCACCCCAGGACAAGTCCGACCTTCAATGTCTGGCGTTCCGAGCGGCGTCCCGCGTCGCCTGCCGATTACAGCGTGGACCTGTGTGTCGGGACCGGCCAGCCGATCGAGGCGAACGGCGAAGAGATCAAGGCCGGCGAGATCCCCGGCGGACGCTGCGCGGTGCTGCGCGTCGTCGGCAACACCGACAATCTGGAGCCCGCCGCGCTCTACCTTTATCGCGACTGGCTTCCGGCCAGCGGCGAGGAAGCGCGCGACTTCCCGATCTACTGCCAGCGGCTGAGCTTGTTCCCGGAAGTACCGGAGCATGAAACGGTCGCGGAACTTTTTCTGCCGCTGAAATAGCTCGCAGGGTGGATTGGCCCAACGGGTCCGCGCAATGCGCGGCCCGATGACAGGCTCCGGCGTAATCCACCACCTCCTTTCGTCGAGTCATGCTTGTAATGGCGGGTTACGCATTCGCTAACCCGCCATACGGGCTGACTCAGGCAAATGCCCCTCTCAACCTCTCCTCGATGTGCGCAGTGAACGATGTCATCCGGTCAAGCGCCGAGCCAGCGAAATGACTTTGCAAGAAAGGCATTCCCGTTCGCGCGCGGCCACTCGCCGTGAGCCACAATGACGCGTTGACAATTCCAGCTCAGCATCTTGTCGCGCGCCCGGCGCGCCGGTGCGCGGTTGATAAACGACAGTCGCCATTCGAGCGGCGCGCAGGCCTGGTCCTGGGTGAGGCCATCGAGGCGCGCCAGGAAGCGCCACAACCCCCAATGTTTTCGGAGAAAGTGATCGCTGAACGTCTGGATCAGATCGGCGATGATTGCGGTGGCGGAGGGGCGGTGAAGAAAGACGATCTCGTCCATGGCGAAGGAACCGCGGAACCAGGCCTGGTCGATATCGGGAAGCCATTCGGGCGGCGGGCCGTCCTTCAGCGCTTCGCGGAAGGAGAGGTCGGAGCGCTTCCTGATTGTCGATTGCGGCCCCCATAGCGATGCCCCGGGATAGGCAGACTTCCACTCCTGCAGGTGGAGGTGATGGAGTTTATTGGGGCTTACGAGGTGACGAACAGAGCCCAGGCGATCCACTTCGGCGCGCAGATCCGCTGTCAGCCTGACTGGCGACCATACCCACAGATCGCCGTTCTCCAATCGAGCGATGACCGAGCGCGTCGGATAGGGAATGCCAAAGAAGCTGACATTCTCTCCTTCGCCGACCCAGAGAGCCTCATGCACTTGCTCGAGCATTTCTTCACCCTCTGCCGCGAACGGTCAAACGGCGCTTATGCTGGTTGTCGCCTTCGGCCATGACATTGTGCAATCACGGATGATTGGAGGCATCAACCGTCGCGCGGAGGCGTGATGTCAGTCAAGGCTGACGGTCTCTTTGCGACCCACTAAAATTAGGTATCAATCTGAAGACGGCGAAGGCGCTGCTCGCATGCACCGACGGGATGATCGAATGAACCGGCGTCATTTCCTGACCGTTCTCGGCGCCGCGGCCGCCGCCTGGCCGCGTGGCGTTGCCGCGCAGGGCAGGGTTTATCGGATCGGCTCACTCAGCCCGGTGATGCCTTTCGTTCCACAGAGTTCGTTCGGGGCTCTTCTGTCCCGCAGCTTCGCGGCGGTCGGCTACACCGTCGGCAAAAACCTTGTGCTGGAGGCGCGCGGCAGCATGGGGCACAGCGAAAACCTGCCACGGCTGGCGCAGGAACTGGTGGACGCCAAGGTCGAGGTGATCGTCGCGACCGGCTATCCGGCGGCGCTGGCCGCAAAGAATACCGGCCTGCCGACCGTGGTTACGCATGCCGTGGGCGATCCGGTCGCGACCGGATTGATCGTCAGCCTGGCGCGTCCGGGCGGCAACATCACCGGCATATCGGACAATGCGACGGAACTTTTCGCCAAGCGCCTGCAAATCCTCAAGGAGGTCGCGCCGGGCATCAAGCGTGTCGCGATGCTGTGGAACAAGAACGACCGCGCCATGACCCTGCGCTACCAGGCCTCTGCCAAGGCCGCCGATTTCCTTGATGTCTCGATACAACCGCTTGGCGTCGGCGAGCCGGATGATTTCAGCGGAGCCATGGCGGCGATGCAGGGCGAGATGCCCGACGCCATCGTCATGGTTGCCGACAGCCTGACCATCCTCAATCGCAAGCGGGTGTTCGATTTTGCCGCCGCGCATCGCCTTCCAGCGATGTACGAATATGAAAATCTCGCCCGCGACGGCGGCTTGATGTCCTACGGGCCCGATTTCGCCGAATGCTTTGGGCGTGCTGCCTCGTTGGTAGACCGCATTCTCAAGGGCGATAATCCGGCAGATCTGCCGTTCGAGCAGCCCACGCGCTACCGCCTCGTGATCGACCTCAAGACGGCGAAGGCGATGGGCCTCGAGATCCCCTCGATGCTCGTCGCCAACGCCGACGAAGTCATCGAATAAGGCCGGAGAGCTCGCGCGGTGCCGCGAACACGAGGCTTCTCAGCCGCACGGCATGCATCTTTCATCGAGGGAGCAGCTCGCAGGGTGGATTGGCCAACGGGTCCGCGCAAGGCGCAGCCCGATGACAGGCTCCGGCGTAATCCACCGCATCCTGTCACCGAGTCGTGCTTGCAATGGCTGGTTGCGCATTCGCTGACCCGCCCTACGGGCTGCTTCGGTTCACTCGCAATGAAAAAAATGCCGTTCCGCCTGCGACCAATTGACCCGACGGGCAAATCACTCAAAAGTCTGTCCAGCCCTAGCTGCAAAAATATTTCGCTTAACATGTCGTGCAAATCACCGGCATGACTCCGCCCGTCTCACCCGAAAGAGGGGCGGCTCGCGATCGTCACGAACGTTGCGGTGGGATGCGGTGGACGCCGAGGTCACGAAGACGAACGTGGCTGAGGCGGACGGCGAAGTCGTGTGGTCCTGACGCCCCGACGCTGGCGTCAAGTTGCGCGGAAGTATTCGCGCGGCGATGGTGGCAAGAAAGCCCGGTCACCAGGGAGAGCGCGAAATAAGCCGTAAAACCATTGCGCAGGGAAGGCCGGATTGCCTCCGCTGAACCTGTATGCTCGTGTGCGTTTTGTTTTGTGCATTGGCACGCGAGACCGCGGGTGCAGCGCGCACCCGGCTTTCCCTGCGCCCTCTGCTCATTTGCGAGGGGGAAAATTGCGCAAACCTCGGGCATCTCGTGCCGCGGGAACGGGGCGCGCATGTCAGCTGTTGAAAACTGCGACCGGCGCGATCCCAGGCGACGCGTGTCTTGTCCGGCGTTTATCGGGCGGTCTATGATGAGGCGCCGGAACCGCCGGGGGCGATCGGTGGGCGTGATTTCGCAGCCTTGAACTTGACCGGAGGGTTGCCGGATGGCGACGCCTGTTTCGCAGCCACGTACTGGACCGCGTGACGTGTCTTCGAACATCCTGAAGCAGGACGATCTCGTCGATTTCTTCAGCCGTTCGGCCTGGAGCAAGGGCAGCGCCTACCAGGTCCAGGGACGGGTTTCGGCGCTGGAGGTCAGCGACGATCTCACGGAGATGCGTGCCCGCGTCCGGGGATCGGAGCGGACACCCTATTCGGTCGATATTTTCCTGAGCTACCGGAACGGCGAACTCGACGATTTGGCCGGCGACTGTACCTGCTTCATCGGTTCCAACTGCAAGCACGTCGCGGCGACCCTGCTCGAAGCCCTGCACAGGAAGGGAACGCTGACCGACGCGGCGCCTGAGTCGCGGCAAGGCACGCTTCCCGGCTTCGCCCGGCCCGAACCAGCGCCGGTCTTGCCGCACGAACTGAACGACTGGCTGGAAAAAATCGCCAGTTCGATACGCGGCAACGACTACCCCGCGGACGTGCGCCAAAGGCTGCTCTATTGCGTGCAACCCCATGCGCGGGAGAGCCGGATGCCGCATCTGGCCGTGTCGCTATTGTCGGTCAAGCTGCGCAAGGACGGAACGCTGTCCGAGCATGTGTCGCGTTCGAATCCGGGCACCGATCCGGATCGGTTGCCGGCCTTCTACCGCGACGCGGACCTCGACATCGTCATGGGGCTGGCGCGGGAATCCCGGCCCTACGCCCAACCGGACCTCTATCTCATTCGTTCGGTCCCGCTGTTGCGTCAGATCGTGGATACCGGGCGCGCCTATTGGCGCGACCACAAGAGCTCGCCGCTGCAATGGGGCGGGATACGCGAGGGGCGCATCGAATGGCGGCAGGCCAGCAAGGCCGGCATGGCTTCGTGCCTGGTCGTCGAAGGCGCGACCGCGCTGGACGCCGAGCCGCCGGTCTATGTCGACGAAGCCTCCGGCACGGTCGGCACCGTCGAAACCGGTCTGCCGGCGCGTCTGGCGCACCGGATGCTGTCGGCCCCGCTGATTCCGCGCGCCCAGGTCGCGGAAGTGGCGCGCCGCCTCGGCCAGAAATTGCCGGCCGTCCACCATGGCGTCTTGCCCGCGGAGCCGGTCGCCGCGACGCCGGTCGACGAGGACCCGAAGCCAGTGCTTCGGCTGACGCTGGCCCACCCTGCGGTGAACGGCTACTATTATTTCAATCATGACACACTCAAGCCGATGCCGGTTGCGCATCTCGGCTTTCGTTACGGCCCGGCGGAAATCGAGCTTGCCGAACGCGCCACCAAGGTCGAGGTATTTCACGCCGGGCAGGTCTTCGCGGTCTCCCGGCGGCGCGCGCGGGAAAAGGAAGCGCTCGGCCGTCTGTCCGATCGGGGCTTCGTCGCTGCGATACAGGCCTATCCCTTCCTCGACGCCCATCATCGTCATGATCTGACATTTCCGGAGCCGTACGACTGGCTGGATTTTCTCAGCCAGGATGCGGACGACCTGCGCGCGCAGGGCTTCGAGATTCATGTCGACGACGACTTTCCGTACCGGCTGGCGGAGTCGGCGAGCGAATTGGACGCGGAATTCGAGAGCAGCGGGATCGACTGGTTCGAACTGGGGCTCGGCATCGAAATCGACGGCAAGCGGCGCGATCTGACATCGGTGTTGGCCGCGCTGGTCTCGACCCCCGGCTTCACGCCGGACGGGATCAGGCAGTTGGCCGAAGGCGGCGAGCATTTTTATCTGCCGCTGGCGGACGGCCGGCACCTGTCACTGGCGGCGGATCGCTTCCTCCCGCTGGTGCTGGCGCTGCACACCCTGACCCTGAGTGGAGCCTCCGCCGGCCAGGCCGGCAAGATCAGGCTTTCGCGCGCCGATATCGTGCCTCTGCTCGGCCTCGAAGATCGGGAATTCGTTTTCAGGGGCGCCGACAATCTTCGCCGCATGGCCGGTTTGCTCCGCACCCAGGGGTTGGCCGACATCCGCCTGCCGGAGGCCTTCACGGCCAAGCTGCGGCCTTATCAGGCGCATGGGTTGGCCTGGCTCGATCTGCTGCGCGAGAGCGGCCTCGGCGGTGTGCTGGCCGACGACATGGGCCTCGGCAAGACGATTCAGACCCTGGCCCTGCTGACGCTGGAAAAGCAGCGCGGCCATCTGACAAGCCCGGCGCTGGTCGTGGCTCCCACCAGCCTGATGTCCAACTGGCTCAACGAGGCGCAGAAGTTTGCGCCCGGATTGAAGGTTCTGGTGCTTCATGGCGCCGGCCGCAAGCAGAATTTCGCGGCCATTGCCGAGCATGATCTGGTGCTGACCACCTATCCCCTGATCGCGCGCGATCATGAGGTCTTGCTGTCCCGCGACTGGCACATCGCCGTTCTCGACGAGGCGCAGACCATCAAGAATCCGAACGCCGCCACAACCCGCTGGCTGCGCGGCGTCAAGGCGAAACACCGCTTCTGCCTGACCGGGAACTCCCATGGAAAATCATCTGGGCGAACTGTGGTCGATCATGAGTTTCGCCAATCCGGGTTTTCTCGGCGAAAAGACCGCGTTCGCGCGCCAATGGCGTACGCCGATCGAAAAGCGCGCCGACAAGAGCCGCGCGGCGGCATTGGCCCAGCGGGTCAAGCCGTTTCTGCTGCGCCGGACCAAGGCCGAGGTGGCGACGGAGCTGCCGCCGAAGACCGAGATCATCGAGCGCATCACCCTGGAAGGCAGCCAGCGCGACCTCTACGATTCCGTTCGCCTGTCGATGTCGGCCAAGGTCCGCGCGGCCATCAGGGAACGCGGCCTGGCAAAGAGCCACATCGTGGTGCTCGAAGCCCTGTTGAGGATGCGGCAGGCCTGTTGCCATCCCGCGCTATTGAAACTCGATGACGGGGTCGAGCGCCCGGCCGCCAAACTCGAGCGGCTGATGGAGATGGTGGACGAGCTGCTGAGCGAGGGCCGCAAGATCATCCTGTTTTCGCAGTTCACTTCCATGATCGCGCTGATCCGCGTCCGGTTCGATGCGGCGCATATCCGCTACAGCCTGCTGACCGGAGAAACCAAGGACCGCAAGCGCGCGATCGACGACTTTCAGAATGGGGCGAGCGATGCTTTCCTGATCAGCCTGAAGGCGGGGGGAGTGGGGCTCAACCTGACGGCGGCCGACACGGTCATCGTTTTCGATCCCTGGTGGAATCCGGCCGTCGAAGAGCAGGCGATCGACCGCGCGCACCGCATCGGGCAGCACAAGTCGGTCTTCGTCTACCGGCTGGTAGCTGCGGACACCATCGAGGAGAAGATGGACGAACTCAAGGCCCGAAAGCGGGCCCTGGCCGACAGCCTGTTCGATCGCGACGGCGGCATCGGTTCGGCTCTCACGGAAGAAGACGTCAAGGCGCTGTTCGACGTTTGAGGGGCTGCCTCTATTTCGGATGCCAGCCCGGCAGTTTGGGAACATCGGGATCCAGAAAATCCCAGGCGTATCCGCGCGCGCAATAGAGCACGACCGCGGGTTTGAAAGCCGTGGCGTCGTCGAGGCTGCCGACATAGACGCCGATGAACTCCGGCTTCTCGTCCGGCTTGTTGTAGATCGGTACACCGCAGTTGCCGCAAAACCCCTTTCGCTTGGTCGCGCCGCTGTCGGAGGTTCGCGATATCTCGCGCACGTCGCCGGAGATCTCGACCGCGCTTCGCGGGAACACGAACACCGAGCTATGGCCGCCGCCGGTATCCATCTGGCAATCGCGGCATTGACATTGAAAGCCGCGAACCGGCGCCGCGGCGATGCTGTACCGGATGGCGCGACAAGAGCAGCCGCCGGAAAAATCCATGGTCAGGTCTCCACGATGTCGATTGGGCACGGTTGTTTTATGGTGAGATGGCGACGGCGGCCGAGCCCGACAAGCAGCCCGCAGGGCAGATTAGCGTAGCGTGTTCCGCCAATCGCGCATGACCGGCGAAATGCGCCTCACTATTGCGCGATACGAGCTGACAATGGTCGTAGCAGACCGCGATCCAGAAAAAAATAATCAGGCACGCCCATCGACCTGTCGGTTCCGGCCCACCCCGTTCGTCTTCCATTCGCAAAGATGCAGTGGAGGCCAGGAATGACCAACTCTCGCTATCGCTGGGTGATCGTCGCGGCCGGCGGCCTGCTCGGCTGCGTCGCGATCGGCGGCATGTTCTCGTTGCCGGTGTTTTTGCAGCCGATCGCGCGGGATACCGGCTGGTCGGTCACCGGCGTGTCCGGCGCCATGACGATCGGCTTCCTCGCGATGGCCTTCACCAGCATGATCTGGGGCACCTTGTCCGACCGGCTGGGGCCGCTGCCGGTGGTGCTGACCGGCTCGGTGGTGCTGGCGGCAAGCCTGGGACTGGCGAGCCTCGCGACCTCGCTGGTCGCGTTTCAGTTCGTGTTCGGGCTGCTGGTCGGCGCCGCCACCGCCGCCATCTTCGCGCCGATGATGGCGTGCGTGACCGGCTGGTTCGACAGCCATCGCAGCCTGGCGGTGTCGCTGGTTTCGGCCGGCATGGGCATGGCGCCGATGACCATGTCGCCGCTCGCCGCCTGGCTGGTCTCGCACCACGACTGGCGCACCTCGATGCGGATCGTGGCCCTCGTCGTCGCCGCGATCATGATCCCGGTCTCGCTGCTGGTGCGCCGCGCGCCGGCGCTTGATAGCGCGCCGTCCGCGCCATCAGGCGATCCGGCGCAGGCCGAGATGTCGCTTTCGCAGGCGCTGCGCTCGCCGCAATTCATCATCCTGCTGCTGACGAATTTCTTCTGTTGCGCCACCCATTCGGGGCCGATCATCCATACCGTGAGCTACGCCGTCAGCTGCGGCATTCCGATGATCGCCGCCGTCACCATCTACAGCGTGGAAGGTCTTGCAGGGATGGGCGGCCGCATCGCCTTCGGCCTGCTCGGCGACCGCTTTGGCGCCAAGCGGGTACTCGTCCTCGGCTTGCTCGCCCAGGCGTTCGGTGCGCTCGGTTACGTCTTCGTGCGCGAACTCGCCGCGTTCTACGCCGTGGCGGCGGTGTTCGGCTTCATCTATGCCGGGACCATGCCGCTCTATTCGGTGCTGGCGCGCGAAAACTTTCCGCTGCGCATGATGGGCACCGTGATCGGCGGAACCGCCATGGCCGGCAGCCTCGGCATGGCGACCGGACCGCTGGCCGGCGGTTTGATCTACGACGCCTTTGCCAGCTACGCCTGGCTCTATATCATCGCGGATGATCTTCGTTGGGACGTTCGGCGCGAGCCGCGCGTCAGCGGCGCGCCGGCCGGCGCACGGCCCGCACCTTGCCGCTGCTTCCGCCGCCGCAGAAGAACTGGTCGCCGCCATCGAACTCGAGCCCGGACACGACGATGCTCGGGCGGCATCTCGAGCCGCTCCAGAACCTCTCCGGTTCGCGGATCGATTTGCCTCAGCTCGCTCTCGTCACCTTCCCAGGTGGCGTGCCAGAGTTCGCCGTCGACCCAGGTGACCCCGGTGACGAAGCGGTTGGATTCGATGGTGCGAAGGACTGCCCCGGTCTGCGGGATCGACTTGATGGATCTTCCGTTCGCGATAATGCCCCACCCAGAGCGACCCCTCGGCCCAGGCGAGCCCGGAGTCGCCGCCGCCGCCGGGCGCAGGGATCGTGGCGGCCTCGGCCGCTTTCCGGATCGATCTTCTGGATGCGATCCTCGGCGATCTGGAACAGATGCCGGCCGTCGAACGCCGTTCCCGCATGCGCGGCGACCTCGATCGAGCGCAGCGTCTTGCCATCGGCGGGATCGAAGGCGTTCAGCCTGTCGCCAGCGGCAATCCACACCTGCTGGCCGTCATAGGTGACACCGCCGACCCGCTCGACACCGGGAAAAGGTCCATACTCCCTGACGATTTCGGCCGCAGATCGCTTCATGCATCCATCCTCTCGTGCGCGTGCAGGCGCCAGCCTAGTCGCTCGGCAGCGGACCGGGGAGTAACAAGATTGTCGGGAATCCCGGCACCAGCGGGGTCATCCAGCGGCGCGCGCGGCCGCGGCCGAACCACTGCACCTTGCCCGCCGCCGCCAGCTCCTCGAGCGCCCGCTGCACGGTGCGCGGGCTCGCGCCAAGCGCAATCGAAAGCGCCGAGCTCGACCACGACTCGCCGTCGGCGAGAAAGGCGAGCACCGCCGCATGCTGCTCTTCGACCGGCGGCGCCAGCACCACGACCTCGCCGGCGCGGCGCGGCGCCAGCGCAAAGCCTTGCTTGGTGGCGCTCACGTCTGCCAGCGCCCGCAGCTCCGCGCGAAGCCGCCCGATTTCGACCCGCAACCGCGCGCGATGCGATTCATCGGCGTGCTTCGCCCGGAAGGCGCGTGCGAGCAGCGTGCTCCGCGGCACGTCGCCGGGCCAGGCTTCCGCCAGCGCGCGCGCCAGCGCGAACAATACCGGGCGGCTCGCGAGCGAGACCACCGTGCGTTCGTCGCGCACGGCATAGCGGCAGGCGTCGACGACGAGCGCCTTCGACGCCAGCAGCGCCTCGACCTCCTCGAGCAGGAGCGGGCGCTCGCTCGCCGCCCGCAATCAGGCGCGCCGCGGGCGTGTCGAGGCGCGAGGGATGCGCTTTCGACTTCCGCGCGTCAGCGCCGGAATATTCGCGTCGCGCGCGGCGCGCCCGGCGGAAGCGAGCGCGGCGCGCGCGGGCTTGGTCCGCAGGCGTCGCATCGCGATCCCCGCAACGACCAGTTCGTGGGCGGCCCTGAACGCAGGCGGGAAGGGCGCGGGGTCGAGCTCGGCAAGGGCGCGCTCGGCCTCGTCGAGGCGCCCGATCAGGAGCAGCCGCCGGACGCCGAGATTGCGCGCATGCGCGGCGTTGACGCGGTCGCCATGCGCTTCGAGCGTCGCCCGCGCCGCGTCGAGCGCCTTTGCGGGCCAGCCCAGGTCGCGCGAGGCGAGTGCGATCTCGGCCTCGGCGACGACGCACCTCGCGCGGGCCACCGCCTCCTTCGGACCGAACGCGCGCGCCGCACTTCGCAACAGCGCCTTGGCTCGAACGAGATCGCCGAGCTGCGCCATCGCGATGCCGCGCAGTGCCAGCGCCGGCGCGTCGTCGCGCAGGGCGACCCGCTTCAATGCGCCGAGGGGATCACCCGCCGCGAGCGCGCGGCCTGCGGCCGTGATCAGCGAGTCCATTTAAATCCCGCCACACTTGTCACTCCCACCCTCCGATGGCCCGGTCCTAGTCTATCTCACGACCACAAACCAGTACGTCGAAACCAGAAGGCCGCTGTCATGTTTGACTGGACGATCCTGTCCCCAACGTTCCTCGCAGCCGTCGTCGACTGGGCCGGAGCCGTTGTGACTGCGTTCGCCGCCGGTCCGGGCCACGAAACAAACAGGAGAGAAGAACGATGACGATACACCGGATGGGAACACGTGAAGAGTGGCTTGCGGCCCGGCTGGAACTGCTCGAGGCCGAGAAGGCACTGACCCGGCAGGGTGACGAACTGGCGCAGCGGCGGCAGGAACTGCCCTGGGTTCGCATCGACAAGGAATATGTCTTCGACACCGACCAAGGCAAACAGGCGCTGCAAGATCTGTTTGCGGGGCGCTCGCAGCTCCTCGTCTACCACTTCATGTTCGGGCCGGACTACAAGGCGGGATGCCCGTCCTGCTCGGCCATCGCGGACGGGTTCGATGGCTTCGTCGTCCACCTCGCGAACCACGACGTCACGCTTTCGGCGGTGTCGCGGGCGCCGCTCGCGAAACTGCAGGCGTACAAGCAGCGGATGGGGTGGGGGTTTCCCTGGGTGTCCTCGTTCGGCAACGACTTCAATTTCGACTTCAATATCTCGTTCACCGAGCAGCAGCAGCGCGACGGGGACGTCGAATACAACTACCGGCGCGGCGGTCACGCGATGGACGCGGCGCAGGTTCCGGCGCCCGTCGCCCAGTTCGCGGCCAGCTGCGGAACCGACGCGCCCACCTTTAGACGCGACAGGCCGGGCCTGAGCGCGTTCGTGCGCGAGGAAGGCGTCGTCTACCACACCTATTCCACCTATGCGCGCGGGGTGGACGGCCTCTGGGGCATGTACCAGTGGCTCGACCGCGCGCCCAGGGGGCGCAACGAGACCGGTCCCTGGTGGCGCCGCCACGACGAATACGCCAATCGCTGACCGCACAAGGGAGAGAAACATGAGTGAGGCCCAGGCCGGCCGCCGCGCCCACGGCGAGATCCGTTCCGAAAGCGCTGACGCCGCCGCCCTCGGCGCGGCCGACTGGCTGTGCCTCGCGGCGGCGCCGACCTTCGCCATCATGGCGCTGCTGACGGCTGTTGTTGGCCGCGGCGCGCCGGGCATGCTCTGCTCGGCGATGCAGGATGGGTCGGCGCTGGGCGGAATGGTCCCGATGTATCTGCTGATGAGCGCCTTCCATTCGGCGCCCTGGCTGAAGCTGATCGCCGGCCGGCGAAACTTGTCCGGGCAATCGTGACATGCGGGAAAAGCGACGTGCGATGGGCATCGCGCGCCCCCAGCACGCGCTCTTCGATCGCGGCCTCGCTGCCAACGGTCGGACAGTTCGTGATCGTGGACGTTCATTGCGCGCCGACGGGCAACGCGCTGCTATTGGCACATCGCGCAAACCCCCATAGATTGATGCCTCTCGCACACCGACGAAAGCAGAAAATCCAATGGCACGCGTGCGCTGTATCACCGAAATGGGCATGGGCGTCGACGTTCACGGCAAGGACGCCACCAAGGCGGCCAGGCGCGCGGTCTCCGACGCCATCCGCCATTCCAGCCTCGGGTTCTTTCGGATGCTGGGCAAGACGGCAAACGACATGTTCGTCGATGTCACCATCGGCGTGCCGGACCCCGGCGCGGTCGACACCGCTGCGGTCGCGAAAGAGCTGCCTTACGGGACGGTGACCGTCACCGCGGTCAAGGGCGGGCTCGAAATTCCTGCCGAGCAGGGCAGCGATGCCATCATCATCGCCAACGCCGCCGTGATCGTGAGCCTCGACAACGGCACGGGCGGCTAGACATCGAGCGGGATTCTGCGCCACCGCCGCCCAGGCGCCCATTCAGTTAAGCAAGAAGGTCGCGTTGCCTTGTCAGATCCACACGCTTTTCACACGCCAC
Source organism: uncultured Alphaproteobacteria bacterium (assembly GCA_963721275.1). Lineage (GTDB taxonomy): Bacteria > Pseudomonadota > Alphaproteobacteria > Rhizobiales > Xanthobacteraceae > Bradyrhizobium. The sequence continues at coordinate 100,730 of CAVRIQ010000021.1, forward strand.
GAACCTCCTACACGAAGGAAGAACTGCTCAGATCCGGCGAAGGGGGTTATTTCGGTCCGGGCAATGCGCAGTTACCCGCGCCGCCAATGTTGATGATGGACCGGATCACGGAGATCAGCATGGACGGCGGCGAATTCGGCAAGGGCCGCATCGTCGGTGAGTTGGATATCACGCCGGATCTCTGGTTTTTTGATTGCCATTTTATCGGCGACCCGGTGATGCCGGGTTGTCTCGGTTTGGATGCCATGTGGCAGATCGTCGGTTATTGGCTTGGCTGGTCGGGCTCGCCGGGTAAAGGCCGCGCCGTGGGCGTCGGCGAGGTGAAGTTCAGCGGGCATATCACGCCTGACGTCAGGCGCGTGCGTTATGAGGTTGATATGCATAAGGTACGGCGCGGCAAGCTGGTTCTGGGTATTGCGAATGGCCGGGTGTTTGCTGACGACTCATGCGTCTATGTCGCCAACGATTTGAAAGTCGGCCTGGTCGCGCCTGCCAGCTGAGATGGCCTCTGAGCGCTCCTGACAATGATCCGTTGCCTGGCGCTCGTCCCCTTGCCACGCCGTGCGAGCGCCATACATAGTCCCGCGGCAGGAGCGAAAAAGGTCCGGGCCAACCATCGAAGCGAAAGCCGTCCCAGGCGCATGTCCGACCTTTCCTCTTTTCCGATTACCCGACGCTGGCCGGCAAACCATCCGGACCGGCTGCAGCTCTATTCGCTGCCGACGCCGAACGGCGTCAAGGTTTCCATCATGCTGGAAGAGATCGGCTTGCCCTACGAGGTTCATCTGGTCGACTTTAACAAGGACGACCAGAAGACCCCGGAGTTCCTGTCGCTGAATCCGAACGGCAAGATCCCCGCGATTCTGGATCCCGATGGCCCGGGCGGCCAGCCGCTCGGCCTGTTCGAGTCCGGCGCGATCCTGCAATACCTCGCCGAGAAGACCGGCAAGCTTTTGCCGTCCGATGCCGCGCGGCGCTGGCAGACCATCGCCTGGCTGCATTTCCAGATGGGCGGCATCGGGCCGATGTTCGGCCAGCTCGGCTTCTTCCACAAATTTGCCGGCAAGGAGCTTGCCGACAAGCGGCCGCTCGAGCGTTACGTGGCCGAGTCGAAACGCCTGCTGGGCGTGATGGAGACCCATCTCGGCGGACGGCAGTGGTTCATGGACGACGACTACACCATCGCGGATATCTCGATGCTCGGGTGGGTACGCAACCTGATCGGCTTTTACGGCGCGCGCGAACTGGTCGGCTTCGACAGCTTCGGGCATGTTGCGGCCTGGCTCGAGCGCGGCCTGGCTCGCCCGGCGGTGCGGCGCGGGCTGGAAATTCCCAAGCGGCCTTGAACGAGAGCTTTCCGATGCAACCGCTCGATCGCCCGGTCTGGAACGCGCTGACCTCGACGCAGGGCGCGCTGGCGCTGGGTGGCGCACTGGCGCGGCGTTATCCGCCCGAGATCGCGCCGTTCGCGGACGTCGCGGAGATGTCTCCGCAAAGTTTCGCGGCGCTCGGCGCGCTGATGTCGCCATCCGATTTCGTCGTGCTGTTCACGCCCGATCCGGTGGCCGCTCCGGCCGAGTTCAAGACCCTGCTCGCCAAGACCGGCGAGCAGATGATCGGGATGCCCGCGGAAAACGCCGGCCGCGCCGCCGACATCGTCAGGCTCGGCGCCGATGACGTGCGGGCGATGATGGAATTGACGAAGCTCACCAATCCCGGTCCCTTTGCCCCGCGAACCCACGAGTTGGGGACGTTTCTGGGCGTCAGGATCGACGGAAGACTGGTGGCGATGGCGGGCGAACGGATGAAGCCGGCCGACCATACCGAGATCACGGCGGTCTGCGTGCATCCGGACTATCGCGGTCGCGGTTACGCGCAGGCACTGCTCGGAGCCATTGCGCGGCAGATTGCGGCCCGCGGCGAGACGCCGTTCCTGCACGTCTTTTCCGATAACGAGAGCGCGATCGCCTTGTACCGGCGGCAGGGAATGGAGATCAGGCGGCGCTTGCACGTGACCGTGTTGGGGAGGAACGTTTGATGGGTTCGATTACGATCTACGGCATCAAGAACTGCGACACCATGAAGAAGGCGCGCGCCTGGCTCGACAGCCACGGCGTCGCCTACGATTTCCACGACTACAAGAGCGAAGGCGTCGCGAAGGAAAAGTTGAAAGGCTGGAGCGACGCGGTCGGCTGGGAAACCCTGCTCAATCGCGCCGGCACCACCTTCCGCAAATTGCCCGACAGCGACAAGGAAAGCCTCGACGAGCGCAAGGCGCTGGCCCTGATGCTGGCGCAGCCCTCGATGATCAAGCGTCCGGTGCTCGATCTCGGCGGCAAATTGCTGGTCGGTTTCAGGCCGGAAATTTACGAGAAGGAAGTCAAGCCGTCGGCCGCGGCGCGGAAACGCTAGCCGAGTTCGACAACGTCTTCCGAGGCGCGGAGATGCGTGGAACTGCGGACGATATCCCGATCGATGATCGCCCTGACGATGATCTCCGGCACGGCCCGGGGCCTTATTCCCATCAGGTTCCCTATCTTGAAGTGGCCCTCGATGCTGATGGCCTTGTAGGAGCCGACGATCTGCTCGACGTTGTCGGCGGCGCCGAACGGCAGCAGCAGGCGCTCGTATTGCACGTCCTTGCCGTCCGGGTCCTGCACCACGGAGATCGAATAGGTCGGCCGCCCGGACGCGAGGCAGGTGCGGTACAGCGTGACCACGTGGGCGTATCGCTCGGGGCCGATCGCGTCGTCGAGATAGCGGCTGGACCGCTGCGCGAGGTGCTCGTTGCCATAGACCTTGGTCAGCGTGGCGCCTTCCTGGGTGATCACGAACCGCGCGGCGTCGCCACGGCCCTCGACGTCGAATCCCATCATGTCCGGCAGTTCGTCCGCCATGCACTCCGGCCGGTAATCGGCGAGAACGGGCAGCGGGTGCGGCTTCCTCACCGCGCGCAGCCAGGTGTTGAGCAGATCGCGTTGTCTGATCGATCTGACAACCGAGGGATTGGCGCTTTCGAATTGCATTCCAGTCTCAACCGAATTCGATCACGTCGCCGCTGGGAATGCGGCCGGGGGCGCGGTGGAACAGGTCGCGGTCGATCACGGCGCGAAGCTTCGACGTCGGCAGGACGTCGTTGCCCCGCATCAGGTTCCTGATTTCGAAACCGCCGTCCTCGCTGATGGTCTTCAGCGAGGCGATCACGTGGCTGACGCCGCTGCCTTCCGAGAACGGCAGCAGCAGCCGCTCATAGGCGACGATCCGTCCATAGATGTCGTCGATGTTGGCGATGGTGTAGACGGGCAGGGCGCAGGCGATGCATTGGTAGTAGACCGGCATCACCACGGGGACGAGTCTTGGTCCGATATACTCGTCGAGATATCGGCCCTTGCCGGTGTGCCCATAGGCGTCCGACATCCGCGTGCCGTCGCTCTGGATCGTCAGGCGCGGGGGCTGTGGCCCAGTATCGACGGTGTAATAGACGAGGTCCGGAAGCTCATCGGCGATGCGCTCGGGCTGGTAGTCCTCGACGCGCGGCAGCGTCTGCCCGCGGGAGTAGAGCCGCAGCCAGGTGTTCAACAGATCCCGCTGCTTGATCGATTTCACGACCGACGGGTTGGCGCTCTCGAAATCCACGGCTGCAATCCGTTCTCAATACCAAAATAATCAAAACACCTAACCATCGGCCGGAGGGGCAAATATTCTGTGAAACCGCGAGACTGCATCCAAACACCGTTAATGATGGCTTTCCGGACCGGCTCGAAGGGTGCCGAAAACGTCCGGGAACCCCTCAGGAACGCCTCCCAAGCAATTGGACTTAGGGCCAATCCGTGAAACTGTCCGCTTCGCCGAATGCCCAGCTTTCCACCTTGCGCAGGGCGGGCCGTTGACGGCATATTCCCGCGCCGGAGGGGGCAGGTCCGGGACGGTGCGTCCTTAAAGGACTTGCCTGGTTAGGAAAAATTAGCCATGCGCGGGAGCTTCGCGGCAATGGTTGATGGGGGAAATTTGATTGGCTGATGAGTTCATTCTCGAAACCCGCGGATTGACCAAGGAATTCGCGGGGTTCTTTGCTGTTCGCGATGTCGATCTTCGGGTCCGGCGCGGCAGTATTCACGCGCTGATCGGTCCGAACGGGGCCGGCAAGACCACCTGCTTCAATCTTCTGACCAAGTTCCTGAAGCCTTCGGCGGGCCAGATCCTGTACAAGGGACAGGACATCACGGCGATGGCGCCGGCTGACGTGGCGCGTCTCGGCCTGGTGCGCTCGTTCCAGATATCGGCGGTGTTTCCGCATCTCACCGCGCTGGAAAATGTCAGGGTCGCGCTGCAGCGCCAGCACGGGCAGTCCTTCGATTTCTGGCGGTCGAAATCGGTGCTCGATCGCTTCAACGGCCGCGCCCTCGAACTGTTGAACGATGTCGGCTTGAGCGAGTTCGCAAAGACGCCCGCGGTCGAAATGCCCTATGGCCGCAAACGGGCGCTCGAAATCGCGACCACGCTGGCGCTCGATCCGGAAATGATGCTGCTCGACGAGCCGATGGCCGGCATGGGACATGAAGACATCGACAAGATCGCAGCCTTGATCAAGCGCATCTCCGCCAAGTACACCATCCTGATGGTCGAACATAATCTCAACGTCGTGGCCAATCTGTCCGACATCATCACGGTGCTGACGCGCGGTCAGGTGCTTGCGGAAGGTCACTATGCCGATCTGAGCAAGGACGAGCGCGTCAAGGAAGCCTATCTGGGGGCGGGGCATGGCTGATTTGAAAATGGCCGATGCCGCGACAAAGCCCACAGCGGCGCCGGGCGCTGCGCCGGTGCTGGCGGTGCAGGACCTGCAGGCCTGGTACGGCGAGTTCCACATCCTTCACGGCATCGATTTCAACGTGAATGCCGGCGAAGTGGTCACCTTGCTCGGACGCAACGGCGCCGGCAAGACCACCACGCTGAAATCGGTGATGGGGATCATCGGCAAGCGCACCGGCTCGGTGCGTTTCGACGGTCGGGAGATCATCCGCGTCTCCTCGGACAAGATCGCGCGCATGGGCGTCGCCTTTTGCCCGGAGGAGCGGGGGATTTTCGCCAGTCTCGACGTCCGGGAAAATCTGCTGTTGCCGCCGGTCGTGCGCCCCGGCGGCCTGTCGCTCGACCAGATCTTCGACCTGTTTCCCAATCTCAAGGAGCGGCTGAACAGCCAGGGCACCAAATTGTCGGGCGGTGAGCAGCAGATGCTGGCGATCGCGCGAATCCTGCGCACCGGCGCGCGCTTCCTGATGCTGGACGAGCCCACCGAGGGGCTGGCGCCGGTCATCATCCAGCAGATCGGCCACACCATCGCGCGGCTCAAGAAGGAGGGTTTTACCATCCTTCTGGTCGAGCAGAATTTCCGCTTCGCCGCCACCGTGGCGGACCGCTACTACATCGTCGAACATGGCAAGGTGATCGACGGCTTCGCCAATGCCGACCTGCAGGCCAATATGGACAAGCTGCACACCTATCTCGGTGTCTGACGGCAGTCGGAAGAGTTCGTTACGAAAGATCTGATCGATGCAAGCTCTCTATGCACAGCTCTTGGTGGGACTGATCAACGGCTCGTTTTACGCGCTGCTCAGTCTCGGGCTCGCCGTGATCTTCGGCATGCTCAACATCATCAATTTCGCCCATGGCGCGGTCTACATGATGGGCGCCTTCGTCGCCTATTTCCTGCTGAACGTCGCGGGCATCGGCTACTGGCCGGCGCTGATCATCGCGCCGATCGTGGTCGGCATTTTCGGCATGATCCTGGAGCGGACCATGCTGCAATGGCTGTCCGGCCTCGACCATCTCTACGGGCTGCTCCTGACCTTCGGGCTGGCGCTGATCATCCAGGGGGTGTTTCAGAACTACTTCGGCTCGTCGGGGCTGCCCTACTCGATCCCGGATGAACTGAAGGGCGGCATGAATCTCGGCTTCATGTTCCTGCCGATCTATCGCGGCTGGGTAGTGGTGTTTTCGCTGATCGTGTGCCTGGGCACCTGGTACCTGATCGAGCGGACCCGGCTCGGCGCCAATTTGCGCGCCGCGACCGAAAACCCGGCCCTGGTGCGCGCCTTCGGCATCAACGTTCCCAGGATGATCACGCTGACCTATGGGCTCGGCGTCGGCCTCGCGGCGCTCGCAGGCGTGCTGTCGGCGCCGATCAACCAGGTCCGGCCGCTGATGGGCGCCGATCTGATCATCGTGGTGTTCGCGGTGGTGGTGATCGGCGGCATGGGTTCCATCATGGGATCGATCATCACCGGCTTTACCCTCGGCGTGGTCGAGGGACTGACGAAATACTTTTATCCCGAGGCCTCGAACACCGTGGTATTCGTGCTGATGGTGCTGGTGCTGCTGGTAAAGCCTTCGGGACTGACGGGACGGGCGACTTGATATGACGGCTATGACCGACGATACGCTGCCGGTGACGGCGCGCACCATCCGCGACGAGATGATCGCATTCGGCATCATGACGGCGCTGTTGCTGATCGTGCCGCTGACCGGCATTTATCCGTTCTTCGTGATGCAGGCGCTGTGCTTTGCGCTGCTGGCCTGCGCCTTCAATCTGCTGATCGGCTACGGCGGCTTGCTGTCGTTCGGCCACGCGATGTTTCTGGGTACGGCGGGCTACTTCACGGCGCATGCCCTGAAGGTCTGGGGCCTGCCGCCCGAACTCGGAATCCTGGTCGGTACCGCCGGCGCCGCCGGGCTCGGCGTCATCACCGGTCTTATCGCTATTCGCCGTCAGGGCATCTACTTCTCGATGATCACGCTGGCGCTGTCGCAGCTGCTGTATTTCATCTACCTGCAGACGCCGTTCACCCACGGTGAGGACGGCATCCAGGGCATTCCGCAGGGCTATCTGTTCGGAATTTTCAATCTCTCCAACGCGACGACCCTTTATTACGTCATCCTCGCCGGCTTCCTGTTCGGATTCCTGCTGATCTTCCGCACCATCAACTCGCCGTTCGGCGAGGTGCTGAAGGCGATCCGCGAGAACGAGCCGCGCGCGGTTTCGCTGGGCTACAAGACCGACCAATACAAGCTGCTCGCCTATATCCTGTCCGGCACGCTGGCGGGCTTTGCCGGCTCGCTGAAGGTATTCGTCGCCCAGAATGCCTCGCTGACCGACGTGCACTGGAGCATGTCCGGCGAAATCGTGCTGATGACGCTGGTCGGTGGCCTCGGCACCGTGTTCGGACCCGTGGTCGGCGCCTTCGTGATCATCGCCATGCAGCAATATCTGGCCGGTTTCGGGCAGTGGGTGACGGTGATCCAGGGCGTGATTTTCGTGGTCTGCGTGCTGACGTTCCGCCGCGGCATGATCGGGGAAATCGCGCATTATTTCCGCCGGTCGCTCTGAACGGGCCCCTTTTCGGAACATTTTCGGCCCACAAAGCGGTGGATGACCGGGTTCCACCGCGCCGCCGGTCACCCGCTTGGCCGGCTAAATGGTCTATGACAGTTCTGTGACAGGCCGTCTCGGCCGGCCTCTTCCGTCGATTTGGGACATATCCGATGCTGCGTTGGTTTCGCGCCTTTCTCCCCAGGGAGGAACGGTTTTTCGACCTGTTCGCCCGGCATTCCCAGACCTGCGTGCAGGGCGCGCTGGCCTTGCAGGGCATGCTGCGCGGCGGCGAGGAAACCCCGGTCTTCTGCCAGCGCGTCAACCAGTTCGAAAATGACGCCGACAACATCACCCGCGAGGTGCTGACCGCGGTGCGCCGGACCTTCATCACCCCGTTCGACCGCGGCGACATCAAGAACCTGATCACCGCGATGGACGACGCCATCGACCAGATGCAGCAGACCGCCAAGGCCGTCATCCTGTTCGAGGTCCGCACCTTCGAGCCGCCGATGCGCGAAATGGGAACGCTGCTGGTGGAATGCGCCAACCTGGTCGGCCGCGCGCTGCCGCTGCTGCAGTCGATCGGCGAAAACGTCGCGATGCTGAGCGCGATCACCGAGGAACTGACCAAGCTGGAAGGGCGCGTGGACGATCTCCACGATATCGGCCTGAAGGAGCTGTTCCTCAAGCACCGCAATGCCAACACGATGGATTTCATCGTCGGTGCCGAGATCTACGACCATCTCGAGAAAGTCGCCGACCGCTTCGACGACGTTGCCAATGAGATCAATAGTATCGTGATCGAACAGGTATAGGGCAGGGCCATCAATTGGACGCCACGCTTGGTCTTCCTATCCTGGTCGGATTGATCGCAGTTGCGCTGCTGTTCGATTTCCTCAACGGGTTGCACGACGCGGCCAACTCGATCGCGACCATCGTATCGACCCGGGTGCTGCGGCCGCAATACGCCGTGCTGTGGGCGGCGTTCTTCAATTTCGTCGCCTTCATGGTATTCGGGCTCAACGTCGCCCGCACCATCGGCACCGGCATCGTCGAACCCAGCGTGATCGACACCCAGGTGATTTTCGCGGCATTGATCGGCGCCATCGTCTGGAACCTGATCACGTGGGGGCTGGGCATACCTTCCTCCAGTTCGCACGCCCTGATCGGGGGACTGGTCGGCGGCGGCATGGCCAAGGCCGGAATTTCCGCCGCGGTCTGGAGCGGGCTGACGAAGACGCTGGTCGCGATCGTGCTGTCGCCGCTGGTCGGATTCCTGCTGGCGATGGTGCTGGTCGCGATCGTGTCCTGGGCGTCGGTGCGCTCCACCCCGTTCGCGGTCGACCGCGCCTTCCGCATCCTGCAATTCGTCTCGGCATCGCTGTATTCGCTCGGCCATGGCGGCAACGACGCGCAGAAGACCATGGGCATCATCGCCGTGCTGCTCTATTCGCAGGGGCAGCTGGGCACGGAATTCTACGTTCCGTTCTGGGTGGTGCTGGCCTGCCAGGCGGCGATGGCGCTGGGCACCTTGATGGGCGGCTGGCGCATCGTCCGCACCATGGGCCTGCGGATTACCAAACTGACGCCGATGCAGGGGTTTTGCGCCGAGACCGGCGGGGCCGCGACCCTGTTCATGGCGACCTTTCTCGGCGTTCCCGTCTCGACCACCCACACCATCACCGGTGCCATCGTCGGCGTCGGCGCGGCGCGGCGGGTCTCGGCGGTGCGCTGGAACGTGGCAAGCTCGATCGTCTATGCCTGGGTGATTACCATTCCGGCTTCCGCGGGCGTCGCGGCGCTGGCCTATTGGGCGGTATCGTTGTTGTTGCGCCACCACTGATTGGAGTTCGGCCGCGCAATCCCCATATGCACCGTGCCGATCCTCCTTGATCCAGCCCGGTTTCCCTGCCAAACGCTCGATTCATGTCCGACCTCACTATCGCAACCGAATCCCCATCCCGCACCCCGCTCGCCGCGGAAGTCGCGCGGCGGCGGACCTTTGCCATCATTTCCCATCCCGACGCCGGCAAGACCACGCTGACCGAGAAGCTGCTGCTGTTCGGCGGCGCCATCAATCTCGCGGGCCAGGTCAAGGCCAAGGGCGAGCGGCGCAACACCCGTTCCGACTGGATGAAGATCGAGCGCGAGCGCGGCATCTCCGTCGTCACCTCGGTGATGACCTTCGAATTCGAGGGCCTCGTGTTCAACCTTCTGGACACGCCGGGCCACGAGGATTTTTCCGAGGACACCTACCGCACGCTGACCGCGGTCGATTCCGCCGTCATGGTGATCGACGCCGCCAAGGGCATCGAGGCGCGGACGCGAAAGCTGTTCGAGGTCTGCCGTCTGCGCGACATTCCGATCATCACCTTCATCAACAAGATGGACCGCGAGAGCCGCGACACCTTCGATCTGCTGGATGAAATCGAAAAGACGCTGGCGCTCGACACCACGCCGATGACCTGGCCGGTCGGCCGCGGCCGCGATTTCCTCGGCACCTACGATCTCTTGACCGGCGGCGTGCGCCTGCTCGAGGGCGGCGGCGCCAAGACCGGCGCGGCGCAACAGATCGACATCGCCGATCTCGCCGGCCGCAATCCCAATCTCGACGTCGGCGAGATCAGGGAAGAACTCGCCTTGGTGTCGGAAGCCTGCAAGCCGTTCGAGCTGGAAGCGTTCCGCGAGGGCCATCTGACGCCGGTGTATTTCGGCAGCGCGCTGCGCAATTTCGGCGTCGGCGACCTGCTGGAAGGTCTGGGACGTTTCGCGCCGCCGCCGCGCGCGCAGCAAAGCAATCTGCGCAAGGTCGAGGCGGCGGAGCCGCGCATGAGCGCCTTCGTGTTCAAGATCCAGGCCAACATGGATCCGAACCATCGCGACCGCATCGCCTTTGCGCGGCTGTGCTCGGGCAAGCTGACCCGCGGCATGAAGGCAAAACTGGTGCGCACCGGCAAGAACATGTCGCTGTCCAGCCCGCAATTCTTCTTCGCCCAGGATCGCGCGCTGGCGGACGAGGCCTTTGCCGGCGACGTCGTCGGCATTCCCAATCACGGCACGCTGCGGATCGGCGACACCCTGACCGAAGGCGAGGACCTCACCTTCGTGGGCGTGCCCTCATTCGCGCCGGAAATCGTCCGCCGTGTCCGGCTGACCGACGCGATGAAGGCCAAGAAGCTGAAAGAGGCGCTGCAGCAGATGTCGGAGGAGGGCGTGGTGCAGGTGTTCCGCCCGCGCGACGGCGCGCCGGCCCTGGTCGGCGTCGTCGGCCCGCTGCAGCTCGACGTGCTGAAGGCGCGGCTCGATGCCGAATATTCCCTGCCGGTGGAATTCGAAGTCTCGGAGTTTCAGCTGGCGCGCTGGATCTCGTCCGACGACCGCAAGAAGCTGGAGGCCTTCATCGCCGCCAACGGCTCCGGCGTCGCCGACGACGTCGACGGCGATCCGGTGTTTCTGGCCAGGAATGAATTCTATCTCGGCTATACCAAGGAACGCGCCGAAGGCATCGTCTTTTCCAGCGTCAAGGACGTGAAGAAGAAGGCGTGAGGGCGGGGCGCGGCTGCGCCGCTCCCGTTGTCGTCCCCCGGCACTTGACCGGCGGACCCAGTACGCCGCGGCCTCTCGGTGCCATCGCTGGCGCCTCTGGAATAATGGATCACCCGCTTTCGCGGGCGATGACAGTTGGTGGTTGTTGCGCGCTGAGCCGCCCAAGTCGCGGGCTCAGCGCTGGCGTTCGCCAGTGACGCGCCAGATCACGTCGCCAACATCGTCCGCCACCAGAAGGGAACCGTCGGGACCAAGCGTCACCCCGACCGGTCGTCCATAGGATTCCCGCTCGTCCGGTGCGAGAAACCCCGAGAGAATATCCCGCGGCGGCCCGGCCGGGCGGCCGTTCACGAACGGCACGAAGACGACCTTGTAACCACTCAGCGTGCTTCGGTTCCAGGAGCCGTGTTGCCCAATGGCCATGCCATCGGGAAAGCCCGGAAGTGTGCCGGTGGGCAGCCAGCATAGACCTAGCGACGCGGTGTGTCCGCCCAGCGCGTAGTCCGGCGTGATTGCCTTGGCGACCGCGGCCGGATCCTGTCGTACCCGATCGTCCACCGTCTGCCCCCAGTAGCAATAGGGCCAGCCGTAGAAACCTCCGTCGCGGACCGAGGTCAGATAGTCGGGTGGCGTCTCGTCGCCGAGGCCGTCGCGCTCATTGACCACGGTCCATAGCACGCCGGTCTGCGGCTCCCATGCCATGCCCACGGCATTGCGCAGACCACCGGCAAAGATGCGGCTGCCGCCACTAACCAGATCGAGCTCATAGATGGCAGCTCGGCCTTCCTCGGCGGCCATGCCGTTCTCGCCGATATTGCTGGACGAACCGACCCCGACAAAGAGCTTCCGGCCATCGGGGCTCGGCAGCAGGCTCCGCGTCCAATGCCCGCCGGGCTTGAAGGTGATGAGTTTCCGCCCAGGTGCGGTGATGCGGTCGACACCCGCCGCATACGGGAAAGCCACCACGCCATCGGTGTTGCCGACATAGAAGGTGTCGCCCAGCAGGGCCATGCCGAACGGCTGGTTCAGCCCCTCCACGAAAATCTCGCGCGTTTCGGCCATGCCGTCGCCGTCGGCGTCGCGCAGCAACGTGATGCGGTTTGCGCTGACACCGAGAGCAGAGGCACGCCGCATTGTCGCCTGCATCGCATAGCTGAACACGCTCCTCGCCGGTCCGGCGACCTGATTCGAACTCGGCAATCAGGACGTCGCCATTGGGCAGCGCGTGGATCCAGCGCGGATGCTTCAGGCCGGTCGCAAAGGCATTGACCTTGAGCCCTGGCGCGGCCACTGGAATCTGCCCATCGGCCCACCCCCTGGCCGACGGCATCTTCAGCGTAGGGATCGCGCCTTGCGGCTTCGCTTCGGGAACAACCGGCGCGCTGCCCCAGGCCGGTTCAGGCTCTGAGCTCTGCAGCCGGCGCCACAACAGCGCTCCGGCGCCGATCAGCGCGACGATACGCGCGAAAATAGCGGAAAAGCTCATATCGTTCCCCTGTTGATCGCGCGCACACTATCCGAGGCCGGAGCGCGATTAAACCTTATCGTCGCCGTGAGAAGCTCCAATGATGACGGTGTCTTGATCTTGTTGCTCTGGCGCATCCGTCGCGAACGTCATTATCTGGAGTCGATCACCACCACGGGCTGACATCATGCTTCGACGGATCTGTCTCATCGCAGGGCTCCTGGGCTTTGCCGCGGCGGCCGACGCGCGGCCGCGCCACATCGATGCCACGCCGTTTGCGCACGCGCCCTGCAGCGTGCTGAGCGGCCGGCCGTGCACGCCGTCGACCTGCAGCGTTTTCAATCGCGGCCCGTGCATTCCGGAGATGGATTATCCCTACGGCGAAAACCTGCAGCTCACGATCCAAACCTTGCCGCCGCGGGACGACGCGGCAAAGTACCAAAAACCGGACCATGATCTCGACACCATCGGCGACCTCTTCGCGGCGCTGCGCTCCTGCTGGTCGCCGCCGCCGGCCGACACCGCGCGCCAGGGCATGCAGATGTCGGTGCGCTTCAGTTTCAACCGGGCGGGCTGGATCATCGCAGCCCCGCGCATGACCTACGCCACCGCGGGGGCGCCAGCGGAGACCCGCGCAGCCTATCTCAAGGCCATCAACGCCTCGCTCGAGGCCTGTGTGCCGCTGAAATTCTCCGGCGGGCTGGGCGGCGCGCTGGCGGGGCGGCCGATCGCGGTCCGCTATGTCGATAATCGTGAGCTGAGGCGGTAAAGCCGGTCAAATTATTCGAAAAATTAGGCGATCTTCCTTTCATGGCCATAAAAAAGGCGGCCCACCGGGCCGCCTTTTTTCGCAACGGGTGTGATTACTGGCAGAGATGCCGGCGACCGTCTTCACCGCGGAAATAGGTGCCCGGCTGGCAGACGAAGCCATTGCGGATCGCGTAGCCATTGTCGTAAGCGCCGTAACCGCCGCCGTTATCGTAGGCATATGAGTCGTCATAGTAGCCCGGGGCGTAACGGCCGGAGTATGCGGCGCCGCCGATGACGGCACCGGCAATCAAGCCGGCCGCGATGCCCGGTCCAGCAAATCCGCCGCCATGTCCGCCTCTCATATGTCCGCCCCGCGCCAGCGCCGGGGACGATGCCGCAAGCGCAACTGCCAGACAGGCCGCGCCTATCGTTCCAAATCTTGTCATGACTATCTCTCCTGATGTGTCGAGGGGCCAATAGACCAGCGTCTCAAATGTTCCGCAGCCGACTGCGTTATATGTGGTCAGAACGGCTCTCCCGCCGGCGCCCGCCCATGCCTGCGCGGACAGAACCGAGATGATCGACGCGTCGCGTTGGCCGGGGACGATGCGCCCGGCGAGGTCGGCAGTCGCGGACTGCACACGGAGCAGGAAGCGATGTGACGCGCGTATGGCCCCTCGCGCAGTCTGGCGCATTGCGGCACCGGCCCCTAAAGTGTTACCGGAAGCCCACAAAACCGGCGCTCGCGGAGGAGGACATCATGGGACTGGCGGTGATGATCGCGGGGCTGGTGCTGTTCCTCGGCGTCCACACGCTCACGACGCAGCGCGACTTGCGCGCCAACCTGATCGCCTCGATCGGCGAGGGCGGCTACAAGGCCGGCTACGCGGTGGCCTCGCTTCTGGGGCTCGCGCTGATCGTCTGGGGTTTTGCCCAGTATCGCGCCGCCGGCATGATCGAACTCTGGCATCCGCCGAGGGCGCTGAAACACCTTGCGGTCGCCTTGATGCTGCCCGCCGTCATCCTGGTGGTGGCCGCCTATATCCGCGGCCGCATCTACACGGCGGTGAAGCACCCGATGCTGTCGGGCGTGAAATTATGGGCGGCGGCGCATCTGATCGCCAATGGCGATCTCGGCGGCATCATCCTGTTCGGCGCGTTCCTGGGCTGGGCAGTGTTCGACCGCATCTCGCTCAAACGCCGCACCGATCCGGGCGCGCCGCCGATACCCGTGGGCGGGTGGGGTAACGACCTGATCGCCGTCGCGGTCGGGATCGTCGCCTATCTCGCGCTCGGGTTCGCATTTCATCCCGTCGTGATCGGCGTCCCCGTCTTCGGCGTCTGAGATCGGGGAGGCGACGATGGACTGGTCGCATTATTCCATTCCGGCCATGCGGCTCGAGGCGCGCTTCGGCGACCGCGTGGTGCCGGCGTTTTGCGAGCGGCCGGACAGCCTCTGGGCGATGATTGCGGCGGCGGCTTCGCGGAATCCGGACGGCGAAGCGCTGGTCTGCGGCGAGCGGCGCATGAACTGGCGCGAAGTCGCGCGGCAATCGGCGCAGATCGCGGCCGGCCTGCGCAAAATGGGCGTGCAGCGCGGCGATCGGATCGCGCTCCTGCTCGGCAACCGCATCGAGTTCGTGCTGGCGCTGTTCGGCGCGGCGCATCTCGGCGCGGTGACGGTGCTGCTCAGCACAAGGCAGCAAAAGCCTGAGATCGCCTATGTGCTGACGGATTGCGGCGCGAAATTGCTGATCCACGAGGCGACGCTGTCGGATCGCGTGCCCGACGCGCGCGACGTTCCCGACCTGCTGCATCGCGTTTCCGTCGATGACGGAAGCGCATCGGAATTTTCCGCCCTGCTCGGGAACGAGGCTCTGCCGGCGCCCGCGGCGGTCGGCGAACAAGACACGGCGATGATCCTCTATACCTCCGGCACCACCGGACGGCCGAAAGGCGCGATGCTCGCGCATTGCAATATCATCCACTCCGCGATGGTCTACGAGGCCTGCATGGAACTGACGCCGGCCGACCGTTCGATCGCGGCGGTGCCGCTGGCGCATGTCACCGGCGTCGTCGCCAATATCATGAGCATGGCGCGCTGCGCGGGAACGCTGATCATCGTCGCCGAATTCAAGGCCGCCGATTACCTGAAAGTCGCCGCGCGCGAACGCGTCACCCAAACGGTGATGGTGCCGGCGATGTACAATCTCTGCCTGCTGCAGGCGGATTTCGATCGTTACGACCTTTCGGCGTGGCGGATCGGCGGCTATGGCGGCGCGCCGATGCCGATCGCGACCATCGAAAAGCTGGCGGTCAAGGTGCCCGGCCTCAAGCTGATCAACGCCTATGGTTCGACGGAGACGACGTCGCCTTCGACGATCATGCCGCCGGAATTGACCGCGGCGCATATCGACAGCGTCGGCTTGCCCTGTCCCGGCGCCGAGATCGTCGTGGTGGATAGCAGTGGCCGTGAACTGCCGCGCGGCGAAATCGGCGAGATCTGGATTCGCTCGGGCTCGGTCATCAAGGGCTACTGGAACAATCCGCAGGCGACGGCCGAAAGCTTTACCGGCGGCTTCTGGCATTCCGGCGATCTCGGCTCGATCGATGACGCGGATTTCGTGCGCGTGTTCGACCGCCAGAAGGACATGATCAACCGCGGCGGCCTGAAGATCTATTCCGCCGAGGTCGAATCGGTGCTCGCGGCCCATCCCGGCGTGGTCGAAAGCGCCATCATCGCCAAACCCTGCCCGGTGCTGGGCGAGCGGGTGCATGCCGTGATCGTCACCCGGACCGACGACGTCAGCGAAGCCGCCCTGCGCGGCTGGTGCGCCGAACGGCTGTCGGACTACAAGGTGCCGGAGACCATGGCGCTCACGGCCGAGCCGCTGCCGCGCAACGCCAACGGCAAGGTGATGAAGCGGCAATTGCGCGAGGCCTGGGCGGCGGGGCAGGCGTGAGCCGGGCCGGCCCGTGCGGCCTCGAACAGGCCCGAGGCGGCCTTGGCGGTCGCCACAACGGCGTTAACGCTTTGATCCGGCTGGTTTTGCCTTGCCACCGCCATATCGCTAGGGTATCGCCGCCGCACCGTGGGGACCGGGGCTATGGCAGGCCGGTGGATTGGGCTTGGCTCATCCGGGATGGGATACCTTTAAGTGTCTGAATTATTTGACGAAGTCGACGAGGAAGTACGTCGCGAGCAGCTCAAGCAGCTGTGGGACAAGTATTCGATCTTCATCGTCGCCGGCGCGTTCCTGATCATCGCCGGGGTCGGCGGCTGGCGCGGCTACCAGTATCTCGAGGCCAAGAAGGCCGCCGAGGCGGGGGCTATGTTCGACAAGGCGGTCGAGCTCTCGGAAGCGAACAAGCATACCGAAGCGGAAGCGGCCTTCAACGATCTCGCGGCCAAGGCGCCGTCGGGCTATCGGATGCTGGCGCGGCTGCGCGCGGCGGCGGAAGTGGCCAGCCGCGATCCCAAGGCGGCGGCGAAAATGTACGACGACATTGCCGCCGATCGCAGCATCGGCGCGGAACAGCAGGACCTCGCCAGGGTCCGTGCGGCCGAGTTGCTGGTGGATACCGCTGCCTATTCCGAGATGCTGCAGCGGCTGGAGGCTTCGACCGGGCCGGAGGCGACCTTTCGCCATACCGCGCGCGAACTGCTCGCGTTGTCGGCATGGCGCGCCAATGACACGACGGCGGCGCGCAAATGGCTGGATTTGATTGCCAATGACGGCGAGACGCCGCCCTCCCTGCGTTCGCGCGCCGAGGCCCTGCAGGCGTTGCTTCCGCCGGTCGCGAAAAGCTGACCGCGGAAAAATGAGTTGAGTGAGAAATCGACCATGCGCCGCTCGCAACGTCTGATCGCAGCTGCCGTCCTGATCGCGCTGTCGAGCGCGCTGGCCGGCTGCTCCAGTCTCTACAGCTGGGATCCAAGCGATCTGCTCGATTTCCTCGACACCAAGAAGAAGCTGCCGGGCGAGCGCAAGCCGGTTTTCCCCGACGGCGTGCCGGGCCTCGAGCAGGGCGTTCCGAAGGAACTCTACAAGGATAATGTCGAGCAGCAGCAACGGGAGCAGCAGGAACAGGCCGCCCAGGCTGCTGCGGCCGCCGCCGCGCCGCCGCCCGAGGTGCCCAAGCCGAAGCACGCCGCGAAATCCAGGGGCAAGGGCAGGCCGCCGGCCTCGGCCTCCAATGAGCCTGCCGCAGCACCCGAGGAGGATGGCTCCGCCGCCGGACTGCCGCCGGCTCCGAAGCCCAAGAAGATCGTCCGCAGGCGCACCACCGCGCCGCCACCCGATCAGACCGCCGCCCAGCCTGGTCAATCCGCACAGGGCGCGCAGCAGCCGCAGCAATCGGCGGCGCCATTCCCGGCGCCGCTGCCGAGCGGTACCTTCACGCGCTGATTTTGTTCATTCATCGATTGACTTGCGCATCGATTCAATAATCTGCGCGTATTCCGATCGCAAAACCGCTACACACTTTTGCGGAATACGCGCGTAACAGGCGCACGGACCCCTTATGTCTTTCACGTTTGCCATTATCGGCCGGCCCAATGTCGGAAAATCGACGCTGTTCAACCGGCTGGTCGGGCAGAAGCTCGCTTTGGTCGATGACGTCCCCGGCGTCACCCGCGACCGCCGCGAAGGACAAGGGCGCCTCGGCGATCTCGAATTCACGGTCATCGACACCGCCGGCCTCGACGAGGGCGCCAAGGGCTCGCTGACCGCGCGGATGCAGGAGCAGACCGAAACCGCGATCGGGCTTGCCGATGCCCTGATGTTCGTGATCGACGCGCGCGCCGGGCTGACGCCGAACGACCGCACCTTCGCCGACTTCGCCCGCCGCGCCAACAAGCCGGTGGTGCTGGTCGCCAACAAGAGCGAGGGCAGGCACGGTGAAGTCGGCGCGATGGAATCCTACGCGCTGGGGCTCGGCGATCCCGTGCAGATTTCCGCCGAACACGGCGAGGGCCTGAGCGATCTCTACGACGCGCTGCGCGGATTGATGCCCGAGCCCGCCGACGAGAGCGAGGCGTTCGACGATGACGACATCATCGAGACCGACGAGGACATCGCAAAACGGCCGATCCGCGTCGCCATCGTCGGCCGCCCCAATGCCGGCAAGTCGACGCTGATCAATTTTCTGCTCGGCGAGGAGCGGCTGCTGACCAGCGCGGAAGCCGGCACCACCCGCGATTCGATTTCGGTCGAGGTCAACTGGCAGGGCCGGGATTTCCGCGTGTTCGATACCGCAGGGCTCAGGCGGCGTTCGCGCATCGAGGAGAAGCTGGAGAAGCTCTCGGTCGCGGACACGCTGCGCGCCATTCGCTTCGCCGAAGTCGTGGTGCTGATGATGGACGCGCAGAACAAGTTCGAGGAGCAGGACCTGCGGATCGCCGACCTGATCGAGCGCGAGGGCCGGGCGCTGGTGATCGCCGTCAACAAATGGGATCTGATGGGGCGGCAGTCCAGCCTGATTTCGGCGCTGCGCACCGACGCCGATCATCTGCTGCCGCAGGTCAAGGGCATGCCGATCATCGCGGTATCCGGCCTGATGGGCGAGGGCATCGACCGGCTGATGAGCGCGATCGAAGAGGCCTACGCGGTATGGAACCGGCGGGTGCCGACCGCGTCCCTCAATCGCTGGTTCGAGCAGGCGGTGGACGCCAACCCGCCGCCGGCGGTGTCGGGCCGGCGGCTGAAGCTGAACTACATCACGCAGGCCAAGGCGCGGCCGCCGAGTTTCATCCTGTTCTGCTCGCGCGCCGACGCGGTGCCGCAATCCTACCTGCGTTATCTCGTCAACTCCCTGCGCGAGTTCTTCGAGCTGCCGGGCACGCCGGTGCGCATCTCGCTGCGCGAGAAGGCCAATCCCTTCGCCCACAAGCGCAGGCGGCCGTCGTGAGCCAGCCGCACGCGGATGTCCCGGCGCTTCGCGTCTGGGTCCGCCTCGACCGCGGATTCCGCAACACGGCGAAACGACGCCAAGTGCCGGGAGCGGATATTCGGCTGCTTGCTTGAATGCAGCTGCCCTTAGCCTGGGGATTGCTTCCCATTGACCATCGAGAGGACCGTACGGGCGAGATCGGCAGGGGAATCCACCAGCCGGTCTGCGCCAGCAGTTTCAAGTTCGTCTCGGGTACCATAACCCCAGAGCACGCCAAGACCGCGCATTCCGACCGCATGGGCGCCGGAAATATCATGTCGGCGATCCCCGACCATCAGACTCTGAGACGGCGAAAGACCATGTTCAGACACAATATGGGCGAGCAGTTCAGGCTTATGATCCAGCTCGCCGCTCGGCACTGAGCCATGGATGCCATCGAAGTATGTGGCAAACTTCAGATGCTCCAGAATGCGGTTTGCGAAAATCGCCCTTTTTGATGTCGCGAGATAAATTCGCAATCCGGTCCGCTTCATCTCTTCGAGGGATTTGCCAATTCCCGGATATGGCACGCTTCCGAGAAACCCGCTTTCACCGTAATGTTGACGATAGGCAGCGACTGCTTCACCGACTCTGTCGTCTCCGTATGCCTGTAGCAGGATTTGCATGATATCTTCGAGCGGGGGCCCGATGGTTCGTCTTATATCGAGGGTTTCATCCGGTTCATGTCCAAGGGCGCGCAGTGCCGCAAGGCAGCTTGCCAAAATGCCGGGGGACGAATCGATCAAGGTGCCGTCGAGGTCCAGAAGAACGGAGCAAGTCATGATCCGAGGATGGCGCCAAAAGCAAACGCGTACAAGTTCGTCTGGTTTCGTTTCTGCTTCGGGGCATTCGCTACAGCGGCGACCCAGCGGCAAGTCGAGCCATGTCCGCGGTGACGCCGAAAGCGGAAGTCGATTCAGAACGTTAGCGGCCACGCTTCGGCCGCCGCGGGTTGATGATCCGGCTGTGGGTGTGATTCAAGCGTTATGCGGCTGCGTGGCTTAGTCTGCGGCCCCGAAGCCCGTCCGCCAGCAAACCGACGCGAAATTCATGACCGACGAGCCGCCCGCGAACACGATCGTGGCGCCCCTGCAGGGCGCGCCGCGCCGCGGCGCGGTGGCCTTCATCTTCGTCACCATCCTGCTGGACATGTTCGCGCTCGGCCTGATCCTGCCGATCCTGCCTCAGCTCGTGGAAAGTTTCGTCGATAACGATACCGCGACCGCGGCGCGAATATTCGGGCTGTTCGGCACCGCGTGGGCGGCGATGCAATTCGTGTTTTCGCCGGTTCTCGGCGGCCTGTCCGACCGGTTCGGCCGGCGGCCGGTGGTGCTGTTGTCGAACTTCGGGCTCGGGCTGGATTATGTGCTGATGGCGCTGGCGCCGTCCTTGACCTGGCTCTTCATCGGCCGGGTGATCTCGGGCATCACCTCGGCCAGCGTCTCCACCGCCTTCGCCTACATCGCGGACGTGACGCCGCCGGAACGGCGCGCCGCGATGTTCGGCAAGATCGGCGTGGCCTTCGGCGCCGGGTTCATTCTTGGACCGGCGGTCGGCGGCCTGCTCGGCGGCATGGATCCGCGGCTGCCGTTCTGGGTCGCGGCGGGCCTGAGCTTTACCAACGCGCTTTATGGCCTCTTGGTCCTGCCCGAATCGCTTCCGAAAGATCGGCGCTCGCCGTTCCGCTGGAAGAGCGCCAATCCGCTGGGCGCGCTGCGCCTGCTGGGCTCCGACCGCGTGCTCGCGGGGCTGTCGCTGGTGAACTTCCTGGCCCAGGTCGCGCATGTGGTGCTGCCGTCGACCTTCGTGCTCTATGCGACCTATCGTTACGGCTGGGATGCGACCACGGTCGGCCTGACGCTGGCCATGGTCGGGATCTGCTCGATGGCGGTACAGGGTCTTGCGATCGGCCCGATCGTGAGGAAGTTCGGCGAACGCCGGGCGCTGCTGCTGGGGCTTTTCTCCGGCGCCGCCGGTTTCCTGATTTACGGTGCCGCGCCGACGGGTCCGCTGTTCTGGCTCGGCATTCCCGTGATGTCGCTGTGGGGCGTGGCGGGCGCAGCGACCCAGGCGCTGACGACGCGATTGGTCGCCCCCGACCAGCAAGGCCAATTGCAGGGCGCGACGTCGAGCGTGCAAAGCGTGTCACAGATGCTCGGCCCGTTCCTGTTCACGCTGACCTTTGCTTATTTCATCGGTGCGAAGGCGCCGCTGCAATTGCCGGGCGCGCCGTTCCTCCTGGCATCGGTGCTGCTGGTGGCGGCGCTTCTGATCGCGATGCGCACGCTGCCGGTGGTGCGCGTACGCTAGGCCTGTGATCGCGCAAATCAGGGGGTCGTCAACGATTCACTAACCATCTAACTCTTTGATCGCGATGCAGATGCGGGAAGCGGCGCAGGCGTTTCGTCACGTCGATCAAGGCATCATCGTTATCGTCCGCGTCGGCTTGAACTATAAGTTCTTCCACTAGCGGCAACTGCAGCGGCCGGCCGGATCGAGATTTCCGGCCGACCATGCTCTTGAGTTTGGCCGTGGCTATTTCTTCACCAGCGGACACTCGCTCTGGCTGAGCGGTTTCGCGGCCTCTTCCGCCGGGATGGTGGCGATCAGCTTGTAGTAGTCCCAGGGATATTTGGATTCTTCCGGCTTCTTGACCTCGAACAGATAGGCCGGAATGAGGCGGCGGCCGTCGGCCCGCAGCGGGCCCTTGCCGAACAAGGGATCGTCGGTCGGCAGTTCCTTCATCTTGGCGACGACCTTGGCGCCGTCATGCGGATTGCCGCCGAGCGCTTCCATCGCCTTCAGATAGTGCAGCACCATGGCGTAGTTGCCGGCCTGGGTCATCGACGGCATCGCATGTCTTGTCCGCCAGTGCGGCGAACCGCTTCGACCATGCGCGGGTGGCGTCGTTCATGTCCCAGTAAAAGGATTCCGTGAACGTCAGGCCGTGCGCGGTCTTCAGGCCCAGCGAATGCACGTCGTTGATGAAGAGCAGCAGCGCGGCGAGCTTCTGGCCGCCTGCGACGATGCCGAATTCGGACGCCTGCTTGATCGCGTTGTCGGTGTCGCCGCCGGCATTGGCAAGGCCGACCACCTTCGCCTTCGAGGCCTGCGCCTGCAGCAGGAACGAGGAGAAGTCGGAGGTATTGAGCGGATGCTTGACGCCGCCGAGCACCTTGCCGCCATTGGCGGTGACCACCGCGGTGGTATCGCGCTCGAGCGCTGCGCCGAACGCATAATCCGCGGTCAGGAAGAACCAGGTGTCGCCGCCGGCCTTGGTCAGCGCCTTACCGGTGCCGGTGGCGAGCATGTAGGTATCGTAGGTGAACGAGACCGTGTTCGGCGTGCAGGCCTTGCCGGTGAGGTCGGCCGAGGCGGCGCCGGAGTTGAGCAGCACCGCGTTCTTTTCCTTGACGATGTTGCTCACGGCAAGTGCTACGCCGGAGTTCGGCGTGTCGGCGATCGCATCGACCTTGTCGTTGTCGATCCATTGCCGTGCGATGTTGACGCCGACATCGGGCTTGTTCTGGTGATCGCCGCTGACGACGTCGATCTTCCAGCCCTTCTTGGTGAGGCCGGAATCCTCGACCGCCATCTTGATCGCGACCACCGAATTGGGGCCGCCGATGTCGGCATAAAGGCTCGACATGTCGTTGAGCACGCCGATCTTGACCGTCTTGTCCTGGGCAAATGCGGATGTGGCGGCGAGCGCAAAACCGGCGCACGCAAGAAGCGCGGCGGTATGCCGCGCGAGTGTTGTCCTCATTGAGGAATCCTCCAAATGTTGAAACCGGGGGCTCTCTTGCCGGAGCCTTGTCCCGTCAGGGTTTGATCGAACAGATAATCCGCTCCCCGATAGACGTTCTCGCGCTCTGCTGCAATGCGTTATCGCGGCGCACCCGAGGTCAATTTGAACTTCTGGATTCGCTTTCCGGTATCGAATTCGGCGGCATACACGCTGCGTTTGGCGTCGACCGCCATGGCGTGGATCCAGTGGAATTGCCCGGCGCTGCGGCCGTTTCGCGTTGCGCTCGTTACGCCGGCGCCCGGAAACTCATCAGCTTGCGGGTCGGGTAGTCGTAGAGCTTGCCGGTCTCGGTCCAGTCGGCTGCGCACATCGGCAGGATGAATCCGGCGGCCTGCTCCGGCGTGTCCAGCGTCATCGGGTCCTCGCCGGGGAATACGGTGGCGCGCATCCTCGTGCGGATCGGGCCGGGATTGAACAAATTGACGCGAATGGCCGTCGATGCCGTCTCGTTGGCCCACACCCGCACCAGCGCCTCCAGCGCGGCCTTGGAGGCGGCGTAGGGACCGATATAGGCGAGCGCCTTGCTCGCGGCGGCCGAAGTGACGAACACCGCGCGGCCGGCGCCGGATTGCCGCAGCAGCGGCTCCATGCAGCGGATCAGCTGGAAGTTGGCGGTGACGTTGACCGCGATCACGTCGTTCCACGGCTTTAGTTCGATATGGCCGAGCGGCGAGGAGGGGCCGGCGACGCCGGCATTGCCGACGAGAATGTCGAGCTTGCCGTGACGCTCGTGCAGCGCCGCGCCGAGCCGAGCGATACCTTCAAAATCGGTGAGATTGAGCGGCACCAGGGTCGCAGTGCCGCCGTCCTTGCGGATCTCGTCGTCGAGCTCTTCCAGGCCGCCCTGCGTCCGCGCCAGCGCCACCACATGCGCGCCGGCCCTGGCAAGCGCGCGCGCGGTGGCATAGCCGATGCCGCGCGAGGCGCCGGTGACGAGAGCGATACGGGAGGCGAGGGGAAGGGTGGTCATTGAGGAAAATTCCGGAGCAGCAAACAGGGTGTCATACGCGGGCTTGACCCGCGTATCCATCTACTTCGCGAGAGTCTTTCGAAGAGGATGGATTGCCGGGTCAAGCCCGGCAATGACGCGCTATTAGCTCGCTTCCGCCAATAGCGACAGTTGCCGCGGCTGCGGTTCGACCTGGGTCTGATCGGTGAGGTGGGTCGGATAGGCGCCGGTAAAGCAATGGTCGGAGAATTTCGGATTGGCGGGGTCGCGGCCGGGTTCGCCCATGGCGCGGTACATGCCGTCGATCGACAGGAACGCCAGCGAATCCGCGCCGATGATGTCGCGCATTTCCTCCAGAGTGTGGGTCGCGGCCAGCAGGCCGCCGCGGTCGGGCAGGTCGATGCCGTAGTAATCGGGGTACAGGATCTGCGGCGAGGCGAGACGAAAATGCACCTCGCTGGCGCCGGCGTCGCGCATCATGCGCACGATCTTCTTCGAGGTGGTGCCGCGCACCAGCGAATCGTCGATCAGGATGATGCGCTTGCCTTCGATCGCGGCGCGGTTGGCCGAATGCTTCATGCGCACGCCGAGTTCGCGCACGCTCTGGGTCGGCTGGATGAAGGTGCGGCCGACATAATGGTTGCGGATGATGCCGAGTTCGAACGGCACGCCGGAATGCTGGCTGTAGCCGACGGCGGCGGGCACGCCGGAATCCGGCACCGGCACCACGACGTCGACGGGCACGTGGCTTTCGCGCGCGAGCTGGGCGCCGAAGGCCTTGCGGACGTCATACACCGAGCGGCCGCCGACGACGGAATCCGGCCGCGAGAAGTAGATGTATTCGAAGATGCAGGGCCGCGGCGGTTTCGGCGGGAACGGCTTGTGGCTCTGCGCGCCGCGCTCGTCGAACACGATGATCTCGCCGGGCTCGACGTCGCGGATATATTTCGCGCCGATGATGTCGAGCGCGCAGGTCTCCGAGGCCAGTATCGGGCAGCCGTCGAGTTCGCCCAGGACCAATGGGCGGATGCCGAGCGGATCGCGCGCGCCGATCAGCTTCTTGTTGGTCATCGACACCAGGGAATAGGCGCCTTCGATGGCGCGCAGCGCCTCGATGAAGCGGTCGATGAAGCGGGCGCGCTTGGATTGCGCCACCAGATGCAGGATCACCTCGGTGTCGGTGGTCGACTGCATCATGGCGCCGTTGCGCACCAGTTCGCGGCGCAGGGTCAGCCCGTTGGTGAGATTGCCGTTATGGCCGACGGCAAAACCGCCGGCGTTGAGTTCGGCGAACAGCGGCTGCACGTTGCGCAGGATGGTCGCGCCGGTGGTGGAATAGCGGACATGGCCGACGGCGATGGGGCCGGGGAGGCGCTCGATCACCTCGCGGCGGGAGAAGGTGTCGCCGACCAGGCCGAGCCGCCTCTCGCTGTGAAAACGCGAGCCGTCGAAGGAGACGATGCCGGCGGCCTCCTGGCCGCGGTGCTGCAAGGCGTGCAGGCCGAGCGCGGTGATGGCGGCGGCCTCGGGATGGCCGAAGATGCCGAACACGCCGCACTCCTCGCGCAGCGTGTCACCATCCAGATCGGAGTCTGTCAGATCGATCGGACCCAAATCGCGTCGGTCCAGGTTCAGTTCGTATTGTGCGGCGTCTTCGGAAGGGCTCGGTTTACAGTCCATCGCGCCTCTCTTTTGGCCTGGCTTCATTTCGCCGCGGGCTTCTCGATCAGCTTTTTGAGGCTGTCGCGCGCAGGCTTGGTGTAGCCATCGCCGGACGCCGGCGGAGCCGGCTCGGTGTCAGTCTGCTCATCGTCTGGTTTATTCTTCTTGAATTTCTTCAAGATGGTGTTCTCGGGGTCGTCCGGCAAGAGCGACATTAACCAATCCCCGGTTCCCTGCAGGACCACCCGGGACTTGGCCCCGGTGACCCAGTCCGGCCGCTGCTTGTCCGGGACCAGCCAGATGAAGAATTGATAGGCGACGACGACGATCAGGAGGCCCCGCGCGAGCCCGAACAGGAACCCGAGGGTGCGGTCCAGCGCGCCGATCCGGGAATCCAGGATCATGTCGGATATCCGCACCGTGACGATGGAAACCACGATCAGGGTACCGACGAACACGCCGGCCACCACCACCACGCTGGCAACGGTGTCGTTGTTGAAATAGGTCTTGGCGGTCGGCAGCAGCTTTCCGAACGCATAGAGCGTGACCAGCGCCGCCGCGCCCCACGCCGCGATCGACAGGATCTCGCGCATGAAGCCGCGCACCATCGCAAGCAGGCCGGAAATCAGCATCACGGCGAGCAGAACGAGATCGAGTATCGTTATCGGCATCGGCTAGTCAGGTCCGCCCGTGAGTTCCAAACCGCGAATCGGCATGTCGGTGCCGTCCTAAGGTGAGGGGCATCTGGTCCCTCCCGCAAGGCCGGAAATCGCGCCATCCCGACCCTCGCGCGCGGGTGGTATAGCGGCGAGGACCGGCAACGTCACCTATGGCTAGCCTTCCTGACGCCGGAATCTCGCAGGTGTGGCATTTTTCTCCACTGCCGCGGTCTCCCGGTTTGCGTCCCGGCCGCCACGCGGCGAGCCGCGCGCGGCGATCTCCGCGACCAGGCTGGTCAGTCCGCCCACGGTATTGAGCGAGAGCCCGGCATCGCCGCCGACCTCGCCGCGCGCCGATTCGGGCAGCACGGCGCGGCCGAAGCCGAGTTTGGCGGCCTCCTTCAGCCGCGCGGAGGTCTGCGCGACGGGGCGGACCGCGCCGGACAGCGAAATCTCGCCGAAATAGACCGCATCCGTCGGCAGGGGCGCATTGACCAGCGACGACACCAGGGCGGCGGCTGCGGCAAGATCCGCCGCCGGCTCCTGGATGCGCAGGCCGCCCGCGACGTTCAAATAGACGTCATGGCCGGACAGTTTCACCCCGCAATGGGCCTCCAGCACCGCCAGTACCATCGACAGCCGGCTCGGATCCCAGCCGACCACGGCGCGCCGCGGGGTGCCGAGCGTGGTCGGCGCCACCAGCGCCTGTAATTCCACCAGCACCGGCCGCGTGCCTTCGATCCCGGCGAATACCGCCGTGCCCGGACTGCCGAGATCGCGCTCGGACAGGAACAGCTCGGACGGATTGGAGACTTCGCGCAGCCCCAGTCCGGTCATCTCGAACACGCCGATCTCGTCGGTCGGCCCGAACCGGTTCTTCACCGCGCGCAGGATGCGGAATTGCTGCGAGCCTTCGCCCTCGAACGACAGCACCGCGTCCACCATGTGCTCGACCACGCGGGGACCGGCGATCTGGCCGTCCTTGGTCACATGGCCGACCAGGATGATGGCGGCGCCGGATTTCTTGGCAAATCGAATCAGCGCCTGCGCCGAGGCGCGCACCTGGGTCACCGTGCCCGGCGCGGATTCCACCGTGTCGGTCCACATGGTCTGGATCGAATCGATCACGATCAGCCGCGGCACCGCGCCCTCGGACAGCGTGGAGACGATGTCCTCGACCGAGGTTTCCGCCGCCAGCTGCACCGCCGCGTCGGCCAGGCCCAGCCGCTCGGCCCGCAGCCGCACCTGCGCGACCGCCTCTTCGCCGGAAATATAGACCACGCGATGCCCGGCCCGCGCCATCAGGCTGGTGGCCTGGGTCAGCAGCGTCGATTTGCCGATGCCGGGATCGCCGCCGACCAGGAGCACCGAGCCCCTGACAAAACCGCCGCCGGTGACGCGGTCGAGCTCGGCCATCCCCGACGGCAGGCGAGGGGCCTCCGCGCTCTTGCCGGTCAGGGTTTCCAGCTTGAACAGCCGGCCCTTCCGCTTCGAGCGGATCGAGACCGGCATGGTGGTGGCGCCGGTGGTATCCTCCTCGGCCAGCGTGTTCCACTCGCCGCAGGACTCGCACTTGCCCTGCCAGCGGTTATACGCCGCGCCGCAGTTCTGGCAGACGAAGGAGAGCGAGGATTTGGCCATGGGGGCAGGTGCGCCGGATTCGATTGTTCTTATTTTGTTCTATAACTGATTAAAGATCGGTTCGCGACAGAAAACTGGCTTGGCGCCCGGCGCCGTACCCAGACTTATCGCCGCCAGCCGAAACAACTACCTGGTCAGGCGGTCCTTGGTCATCTGAAGCGAGATGATGACGCCTTCGGCGCTCCAGTCGCAGGTGATCGATCCGCCGAGCTGGACGGTCATGCCACGGTTGAGAAGCCTGCTGCCGTATCCGCCTTCACCGGCGGGGGCTGCGACGGGCGGACCGCCGCGTTCGGTCCAAACCACCACCACTTCGGTGTCGTGGGGGGCGCATGAGATGTCGAGCGTGCCGTCCGGCGACGACAGCGCGCCGTACTTGAGAGAGTTGGTCGCCAATTCGTGCACGACGAGTGCCAGCGTGGTCGCCGCCTGTTCGCCAACGCCCATCCGCGGCACCGAGACGCGGACGCGGCCGCTGAATGCGGCCATGTCGTCGTAAGGCGCCAGCAATACCGTGAGGAGGTCGCCGAGAAGCGCCGCCTTTCCTTCCTGGCCGGGCAGGGGGCGGACAAGATCATGCGCGCGACCCAGCGCCGTCAGCCGATGCGTGAGTTCCTCTGCCATGTCGGCAGCGGTTTTGGCCGACCGCGACGTGATGGCGGTGAGGCCGGTCGCGACGGCAAGAAGATTTTTGACCCGGTGGCTCATTTCACCCGCCAGCAACTCGTGGCCTTCCTCGGCCTGCTTGCGTCCGGTGACGTCGATGAAGATTCCGTGCATGATGCGACCGACAATGTCCGCATCGTTCCCCTGGCCGCGCGCCGATATCCATCGCACCTCGTCGCCGAGCATGATGCGGAAGTCGATTTCATAGGGGCCGACGATGGCGCGCGTCGCGGCAAACGCCGCCTTCACCCGGTCACGATCGGCCGGATGAATGTGGGCGGACAGGTCGTCGAACCCCACATATGCGCTGAGCGGCACGCCCCAAAGTTCGAAAGCGCGCTCGTCCATGGTCAGTCGATTGGTGTCGACATTCCACGACCAAAGGGCAACCCCCGCGGCCGCGATGGCCAGGCGCAAATGGTCCACGTCCCAGACCGGCAGCGGGAATTTTTCAAACGGCTCGGCAAGGCCTGGTGGCACTCGAACCGCCATGGCGTCATGTATCTGTGTTTCCATGCTTTATTTCGATTTCATGCTGATCGGGATCCCAAAAGCGACCGGGGTATCCACATGAGCCATTTTTGGGGGGCTAAAGCGAAAGGCCAGGAAAGGGCTGGTGGCAGCGATGACCAACCTCCGAGACCGCAAAAGGTTCGAACGCATTGCATCGTGTGATCGGGCTGTAAGTGCCCGGCGGCGCGAATTCGCACGGCGACAATGCCCAAGATCATCTCAGGCCGACCGCGCCCGTTCGCCGGGGAAGCCTTATGCCGCGTCCAGTCGGCTTGCGAGCAGCTTGTCGATGCGCCGCCCATCCAGATCGAGTATTTCGAAACTCCAGCCGCCGGTTTCGACTTTGTCGCCAACGCCGGGAATGGCGCCGAACTCGTGAAGCAGGAAGCCTGCAACGGTCTGATAGGGCCGCGAAGCCGGAAGCGGGATGCCGAGCAGATCGGCGAATTCGACCGCCGGCATCCAGCCCGATATCAGATAGGATCCATCGGCCCGCTTCATGAAGGCCGGCTCCGCGGGCCCCTGTTCGGTGTGAAAAGCGCCGACGATCGCCTCCAGGATATCCGCACCCGTCACGACACCCTGGAACACGCCGTACTCGTCGTGGACGAGGCCCATATGCACAGGCGACTTGCGCAGGATCGCGACGACATCCCGCGCATCGACGGATTCGGGGATGACGGGCGCCTGACGGATCAGTTTCCGGATATCGAGTGTTTGTCCCGACAGATAGACGTCGAGTATGTCCTTGGCGTTGACGATTCCCAGCGCGCTGTCCCGGTTGCCGTCGAACACCGGGAAACGGGAATGATTGCTGTTCAGCATGACATTGGACATCGCAAGATCGGGATCGGCCAGGTCGATCATGCTGACTTCATGACGCGGTGTCATCACGGCGCCGACGGGAAGGTCGCCCAGCCGCATCACGCCGGCGATCATTTCCTTTTCGCCGGGCTCCAGGACGCCGGCATTCTCGGCTTCGACGACGAGCGTGCGGATTTCCTCTTCGCTCACTTTGTCGTCGGCATTTCCGCGGTGACCGAGCAGCCAGAGCAAGAGCTTGCCGGATCG
The DNA here is from genome assembly GCA_963721275.1 of uncultured Alphaproteobacteria bacterium. Classification (GTDB taxonomy): domain Bacteria; phylum Pseudomonadota; class Alphaproteobacteria; order Rhizobiales; family Xanthobacteraceae; genus Bradyrhizobium. The sequence goes on from CAVRIQ010000021.1 coordinate 130,763, forward strand.
ATCCAGCAACCACACCAGCGGGAGCGAGGCCCGCGACATCAACATCATCGCCGGCGCAACCTTGACGGCGATAGCCTCGGGGTCGCGCAGCGCTATCTGCTTGGGCACCAGTTCTCCCACGATCAGCGAAGCATAGGTGATGGCGCCGACGACGAAGCCGAAACCAATCGCATCGGCGAAGGCCGGCGATAGCCCGGCTTCGATCAGCCGCAGGGTCAGACGCAGACCCAGTGTCGCGCCGGAAAACGCGCCGGACAGCACGCCGATCAGGGTAATCCCGATCTGTACGGTGGACAGAAACTTGCCGGGATCGGAGGCCAGAGCGAGCGCGCGGCGCGAACCTGTGACGCCCTTCTCGACCAGGCCGGCCAGCCGTGCAGGCCGCGAGGAAACGATGGCGAGCTCCGCCATCGAGAGCAGGCCATTGACGACGATCAGGACCGCAACGATCCCGAGTTCCAGATACAGCACGCCTCAGCCTTCTTGATCGGGATCGTCCGGTCCCAAATTCCCGCCTCGCCGGGCGGCCAGCATCCCAGCCAATTTAGGGATTCATGGCAGATACCATAACGCGGGAATCGCGCGACCGCTAAAGCATTCGATTTGGGTACGAAATGGTCAGCTCGATTGCGCCGCGTTCCACAGCATCGACAACCCCGCCGCCAGCATGATCCCGTCCATCACCAGCCGAAACACTTCCGGCTCCAGCCGCAGCACAAACCGCTTGGCGATGAAGGCGCCGAACATCAGGGAGGAGCCGGCGATCAGGCCCTTCAGCGCGATGTCTCCGGTCAGCGCGCCGAAGCGCTGAAAGGTCACGGATTTGCTGAAATAGAGCCCGAGCGAACTCGCCGCCTCGGTGGCGAGGAACGCGCCGCGGGTGAGGCCGTAGAACAGAAACAGCGGCACGCTCAGAGGCCCGGTCGAAACCACGATGCCGGTGAGATAGCCGATGACGGCGCCGCCGAGTGCGAGGTGCCACAGCGAGAATTTGAGTTGATGCCGCGCAAGCCAGTGCCGCGCCGGCACCATCGCGATCAGGAACAGGCCGATCGAAATGTCGACCGCGCGCGAGGGCAGCGCCAGCAGGGTGCGGGCGCCAAGTGCTGCGGCCGGAATGCCGGTGACGGAGTAGACGGCGCAGGCGCGCCAGTCGACCTCGCGCCACCAGGCCAGGATGCGCGACAGGTTCGCCAGCACGGCGGCGACCGCCATGATCGGCACCGCCTGCTTCGGCCCATAGGCGTACACCAGCACCGGCATCAGCATGATCGAGGAGCCGGTGCCGACGATCCCCGAGATGGTGCCGGCAACAAGGCCGACCGCGAGCACGAACAGGAAGTTCAAGGGGGCGTGTCTCCCGCGAATTGGACGATGGTAGCCCGTCATGGCGCCCCGTTGGCTCGCAATGACGAGAGTGGAGCACCCGCCTCTTGGTTAACCGCTCCTCACCGCGAATCCCGAAATGCCGGCGATCCCGCGCCTGGGTCGTTAAAAATTGAAGCGTATTCAATTCATACGCCCTGGAGTTTGGATCGCGTCATGAATCCCCAGAACACGCTGCCGCCGCCCGCCGTCGCTTTTCAAGCCGTCGCCGCCATGGCCCCGCGCGACCACGCATCCGAAGAGGCGAGCTTCCCCTGGTATGCCTCGGCCATGCTGGCGTGCGAATCTCTCGAAGTGATCCGTCTTCGTCTGGCAAAGCTTCTGGTCGGCGGCGACGACGCCGAACGCGAAGCCCAGCTGATGGTCGCCGAGAAGGTCGACGCCATGTTCGAAGCCGGTGCGAGCCTGATGGCCGGCGCAACGCCGGCCTCCATCATCGACCGCTATCGCGAGCATGTCGCGGCCAACACCAAACGCCTTTCGGCTATTTGAGCACGATCCACGCCGGCGCGTGGTCGCTGGCGCCTTCTTCACCGCGGATTTTGCGGTCGACGCCGGCCTTGCCCAGGCGCGGCGCAAGGGCGGGGCTCAGCAGCAGATGATCGAGCCGCAGGCCCGCATCGCGCGGCCAGCGGTTTCGCTTGTAGTCCCAGAACGTGTAGACGGGCTTCCCGGGGTGCAATTCCCGGATCGCGTCGCACCAGCCCTGCGCCAGCAATGACTTGTACGCGGCGCGGCTCTTCGGCTGGATCAGCGCGTCCTTGTCCCACGATTTCGTCGGATAGATATCGAGCCCGGTCGGCGCGACATTGTAGTCGCCCGCCAGCACGGCCGGAATCTCCTGCTTGATGAATTTAGCGGCGTGCGACTTCAGCCGCCTGAACCAGTCGAGCTTGTAGTCGAATTTCGGTCCGGGCTGCGGATTGCCGTTCGGCAAATAGATGCTGGTGACGATGATGCCGTTGACGGCGGCTTCGATATAGCGCGCCTCGCGGTCATCGGCGTCGCCCGGCAACCGGTTGCGGATCAGCACCGGATCGGCGTTGCGCGCCAGGATGGCGACGCCGTTCCAGGTCTTTTGCCCGCGCCAGACCGCGCCGTAGCCGGCCTTGTCGATCGCGGAGGCCGGAAACTCGTCGTCGGCCGATTTCAGCTCCTGCAGTGCGACCACATCGGGTTTCGCCGCGCGCAGCCAGCGCAGCAGATTGGGCAGGCGGCGGTTGACATTGTTGATGTTGAAGGTTGCGATTTTCATGGGCAGACTGGCGGATGTCGATTTGAAATGGGAGGTTACATGCCAAAACTGAGTTTCGCCGTCGCCGCCACGGTGTTGGGATTTTCCACCGCCGGCTTTTCCACGCTGGCCTTGGCGCAGGCCCTGACCGCCGAGCAGCAGGCTGCGTGCAAGGCAGACTATGAGAAGTATTGCAAAGGCACCATACCCGGCGGCGGCCGCATCATCGCCTGCCTGGACAAGCAGTACGCTGCGCTCGCTCCCGCCTGCAAGAAGGTGCTCGACGCCCAGAAAAAATAGCGTCGCTAGCTCGCGGCGGCAACGGCTGCGGCTTCGGCCGCGCCGCCCTTGTAGACCCGCGCATAGCGCGGGCCGAGGCTGGTGAGCACCTCGTAGCCGATGGTACCGAAATGGTGGGCGAGTTCATCGACCGTGATGCCCTCGCCAATCAGCGTCGCCATATGGCCGCGCCGCGCGGCGTTCTTTTCGAGATCGGTGACGTCGACCGCGATCAGGTCCATCGAAACGCGTCCCGCGACCGGGCAGCGCTTGCCGGCGACCACCACTTCGGCGCCGCGGGTGCCGTCATTGCTGCTGGCGGCGCGGAAATAGCCGTCGGCATAGCCGGCGGAAACGATCGCCAGTTTGGTCGGCCGCCGCGCGGTCCAGGTGCCGCCATAGCCGACGGCTTCGCCCTTCTCGACGTTGCGGATCTGCACGATGCGGGCCTTGAGCTCGATCACGCCCTGCATCGGGTTGTCGGCTTCCGGCGTCGGATTGATGCCGTAGAGCGCAGCGCCCGGCCGCACCAGGTCGAACTGGAACTGGGCGCCCAGGAAGACGCCCGACGAATTCGCCAGCGAGGCCGGCACGCCGGCGAAAAGACTGGCGATCTCGCGGAAGGTGGCGAGCTGCTTGGCGTTCTGCGGATGATTGAGCAGCTCGGCGCAGGCGAGGTGGCTCATGACGAGCGTGATGCCGTGGTCGCCGGCGTTGATCCGGGGAATGATGCCCTGCGCCTCCGTGACCGTGAGGCCGAGCCGGTTCATGCCGGTGTCGATGTGGATGCCGGCGCCGCCTTCCCAGCCCGAGCGCCGGCAGAACACGTCCCACTCGGCGAGCTCGTTGAGATCGCCGATCACGGGCCTGACATTGATCTTGGCGTAGGCGTCGCCGCAATTCTGGAAGAAGCCGTCGAGCACATAGATGGCGGCCGACGGCGCGGCGGCGCGCGCCGCGCGGGCTTCGTCCAGCGTTGCGACGAAGAACGTCTTGCAGCCGGCGGAGGCCAGGGCCCGGGCGACCGGATCGAGGCCGCAGCCATAGGCATTCGCCTTGATCACGCCGGCGCATTCGGCCGGCACCGCCGTCTTCTCGAGCTTGCGCCAGTTCGCGACGATGGCGTCGAGATCGACGGTCAATACGCCGGTGGCGGGCGCAAGCGCCGCCGCCTGATTGGCCTCGGGTGACAGCAGGTCGCTGACCGATTTCGGGTCGGAAACGATGTTCATGCCGCCGTTTTACGCGCGACGGCGCGGCGGTTCAACCGGCCAGCCGCCTCAATAGGCGCGATCCGGAAGCTGGCCGTCGGGGGCGAGGTCGCCGAAGCGGGTGACGTTGGCCTCGAAGTGCAGTTCGACGGTGCCGGTCGGGCCGTGGCGCTGCTTGCCGATGATGACTTCGGCCTTGCCGTGCGCGAGATCCATTTCGGTCTGCCACTTCGCGTATTCCTCCGTGCCGGCGCGGGGCTCCTTGTTGCCGAGGTAATATTCCTCGCGATACACGAACATCACGACGTCGGCGTCCTGCTCGATCGATCCGGATTCGCGCAAGTCCGACAGCTGCGGACGCTTGTCGTCGCGGTTTTCCACCTGGCGCGACAGCTGCGACAGCGCGATCACGGGAACGTTGAGCTCCTTCGCCAGCGCCTTCAGATTGGTGGTGATCTCCGTGACTTCCTGCACGCGGTTGTCGTTGCCGCGCTTGCCCGAACCCGAAAGCAGCTGGATGTAGTCGATCACGATGAGGTCGAGTCCCTTCTGCCGCTTCAGCCGCCGCGCGCGCGCGGTGAGCTGCGAAATCGAAAGGCCGCCGGTTTCGTCGACATAGAACGGCAGCGACTGCAGTTCGATGGAATAATCGCGGATCTTCTCGAAATCGCCCTCGGTGATGCCGCCGCGGCGGATCGAACTCGAGGGGATGCCGGTGCGCTCGGCGATGATGCGGGTGGCGAGCTGTTCGGCCGACATTTCGCAGGAGAAGAAGCCGACGATGCCGCCATTGACCGACTTCATGGTGCCGTCGGCCTGAACCTCGGCGCGGTGCGCCTTGGCGACGTTGAAGGCGATGTTGGTGGCGAGCGCGGTCTTGCCCATGCCCGGACGGCCGGCCAGCACGATGAGGTCGGAAGGCTGCAGGCCGCCCATCTTGGTGTCGAGGTCGCGCAGGCCGGTGGCGATGCCGGAGAGTTTGCCGTCGCGCTGGAACGCCTTGGCCGCCATGTCGACCGCGACGGTCAGCGCCTGGGCAAAGCGCTGGAAACCGCCGTCATAGCGGCCGGATTCGGCCAGTTCGTACAGCCTTCGCTCGGCATCCTCGATCTGGGCGCGCGGCGCGAAATCCACCGGCGCCTCATAGGCGACATTGACCATGTCCTCGCCGATTCCGATCAGATCGCGGCGCAGCGACAATTCGTAGACCGTGCGCCCGTAATCCTGGGCATTGATGATGGTGGTGGCTTCGGCGGCGAGCCGGGCGAGGTATTGGCCGACCGTCATGCCGCCGATATCGGCGTCGGCCGGCAGGAAGGTCTTCAGCGTGACGGGGGTGGCGACCTTGCCCATCCGGATCAGGCTGGCCGCGGTCTCGTAGATCGTCTGATGGATCGGCTCGAAGAAGTGTTTCGCCTCCAGGAAGTCCGACACGCGGTAGAACGCGTCGTTGTTGACGAGAATCGCGCCGAGCAGGGCCTGTTCCGCCTCGATATTGTGCGGTGCGCTCCGATAGGCCGGAGTTCCGGCGTCGGGAGCGAGCTTCAGAACGTTCGAATCAAGTGCGGCCATGGTGCTCGAGTGTTCGTGGAATCTGGGCGGATGCGGGGCGGCGATAAAGCGCCTGTCCCGCAGCAAGCGGAAGCGCCCTGACGCCTTATGCCCGATTCACACAATGTGCGTAGGGAATTCGCGTCGCTGTGGCGCGATGGCGCTTGACGGGTTTTCGCCAGCCGACGCGGTCGTCTTCCGACCGGAACTTTCGGAAAAAGACAGCCGCGGACTGAACCTTATGCCGTCCCGGGACACCCATCCCCAGGGTCGAGGCTTGGGGACAACGCTTTTCCCGGGCCGCGATCTCGGCGCTGGATCAGATCAGAACCAGATAGATCAGCGCGATCAAGGCCGCTCCGACGCTCCCGGCGATCAGGGCGTAGTCGGTGCCGAGCTCGGCCTTGAGGTCGAACTTGAGGTCGAACTCGGACTCGAACGATGGTTGGCAGGTTCTCTGGGGCATGGCGGAACTCTTAGGATAAGCCGCCGGCGCCCTCTGTGAAGCATCTCACATCTGGCCGATTTTCTTTGCGGCATGATGGGGAGGAACGCACGGCCGACTTCCGGATTGGTACCGCCAGGGCAAGGCAAGGCAACGCAAGGACAGGCAATGGGTCAGCGACTTCAGGGCTGGAGATCGGGAAACGGCGACAGGTTGTGGCTGTCGTTGCTGGTCGAGGCCATGGAGGAAGTGTCGCGCCCGGAATTCCGCGGGATCGCGTGCGATCCGCAGGTCCTGATCGCGCTTCGCGCCCGGCTCGCGCGTCCGGCCTCGCCATATCCTCCGGCCTCGCCATATCCTTACGGCGCTTCGCGTTACAGCCTGAGGAACTAGCGCTTTCCTGCTGACGCGTTTTCTTCACGCGCTCCGCTGCCCACCCCGCCATCCAGGTGCGGGGCAGGCTTTTGCCCGAAAACGCTCTGGCCTATTCCCCGGCGACATGCAGCCGGGGCCGCTGGCCGCGCTCGATGCCGCGCAGTTTCGCTTCTTCGCGCCCGATGTAATCGCGCGTCATCGGCACCACGCCCTGGCGTCTGGTGAGCTGGATCTGGAAGTTCATCATGTTCTGCTTGCGGAACGACATCTCCGCGCAGGCGAGATAAAACTCCCACATCCGCGCAAAGCGCTCGTCATAGAGCTGCACCGCTTCCTCGCGCCGCGCCATGAAGCGCTGACGCCAGGCTTTCAGGGTTTCCGCATAATGCAGCCGCAGGATTTCGATGTCGCACACCAGAAGCCCTGAGTGCTCGATCGCGGGCATCACTTCGGAAAGTGCCGGGATATAGCCGCCCGGGAAGATATACTTCGCAATCCAGGGATTGGTGGCGTCAGGTCCCTCGGAGCGGCCGATCGAGTGCAGCACCAGCACACCATTGTCGGTGAGAAGCTCGGCGCACCGCCTGAAAAAAGTCTCGTAGAAGTCGACGCCGACATGCTCGAACATGCCCACCGACACGATGCGGTCGAACGGCCCGGTCACGTCGCGATAGTCCTCGAGGAAAAATTTCGCCGTCAGATTTTTCTCGGCGGCGCGCGCGTTCGACACCTGCAACTGTTCGGCCGACAGCGTGACGCCGGTGACGCTGGCGCCGGTCACCTCCGCCAGATAAAGGCTTAATCCGCCCCAGCCGGAACCGATGTCCAGTACGCGATCGCCGCGCCGGATCAGAAGCTTCGCGGCAAGGTGGCGCTTCTTGGCGAGTTGGGCATCGTCAAGGGTTGCGTCCGGCGCCTCAAAATAGGCGCAGCTATATTGCTTGTCGGCATCGAGGAACAGGGAATACAGCCGCCCGTCGAGATCGTAGTGGTGCGCGACATTGTCTTTCGAGCGGCTGCGCCGGTTGAACTGCCTGAGATGCCTGACCGGATAGCGCAGCCACCACTGCAGCCAGCCCCAGCGCGGCACGATGTCGGGTTGATCCATCAGGATGGCCAGCGCATCCGCAATCGTGCCGTTCTCGACGACGAAGGTGCCTTCCATGTAGATTTCGCCGAGTGCAAGCTCGGGGTTGAGAAGAACCCTGCGTTCAGCCTCGGTGGTCAGGAACCGCACGGACACCGGCTGCCCGGTTCCATCGCCGCAGCGGAATTTCGTCCCGCTCGCAGTGGTAAAGTTCATTGCGCCGCGGCGAATGAACTGCTGCAGGAAATAGCGCAACAAACGGTCCATCGAAACCACCCACTGAGCGATCCCAACGAGCTAACGCACCGGCCGTCACTCGACGCATTTGGGACCAAATGGCTCCCTTATGCCGCCCATCAATCATAGGGACGATGGAACGCGCGCGCTAGTGCATTGTACACAAAGCGGATATTCCGGAATGGCGCGTTCACGCAGTTGCGTCATAAGCGCGCTTCCATTCGCGGCATAATCGGCTAAAAGGTGACCGCCGCCGGTGCCCGGTTTGGGGGCATTGGAAGCAATATCCACATCTGGAGAATAGGGAATGTTGAGCCGAGCGCTCAGTTTAGCGACGGTGACGCTTCTGATCGGCTGTTTCGCGGCAGACCCGGCGCTGGCGCAGGCGCAGAATCTCGAGGCCGGCAAGAGTCCCTCCCAGATTTTCGCCGGCACTTGCACGGCCTGCCACAAGGGGCCGCGCGGTCTGTTGAAGACCGTGCCTGCGGGCTCGCTCCAGGGTTTTCTAAAGCAGCATTACACGACCAGTCCCGAGATGGCTTCGCTGCTCGCGGCCTTCCTGATGTCCAACGGGGCGGCCGATACCCGTTACACCGGGAATCAGGCCAAGCCGGGCAAGGATGAAAAACCGGAAGGCAAGCCCGGCAGCCCGCCGGAACGACTCGACCGGTTTGGCCGCAGGCTGCACCCTGCGCCGGCGCAGGAGGCTGCCAAGCCCGAGGCAGAGCCGCGCGAGGCCGCCAAGCCGGATGCCGATGGACTTGAGCCCGGACGTCATGGCCGCAACGCCAAGCGCCTGGCGCGGCCGGGCGAGGCGCCTGCCGCGGAGGGGCAAGCTCCGGAGCGGGCGGCCAACGAGCGCGGCCCGGACGGCCGCAAATGGTCGGCCAAGCAGAAACTCGGCAAGCGCGGCAAGCCGGGCAGCGAAGAGGCGCCCAAATCCGAATCCGCCAAATCCGAATCCGCAAAGACCGAGCCCGGCAAGGAAGAGGCCGCCAAGGGCGAAGCGGCAAAGGAAGAGACGCCCAAGGACGAAACTTCGAAGAGCGAAACTTCGAAGGGCGAGACTTCCAAGAGCGAGACTTCGAAGAGCGAAACTTCCAAGGGCGAAACTGCAAAGAGCGAAACCGACAAGGTCCAGAGCGGCGAGCCCGTTGGCACCAAGGCTGAGGGCGCAAAGCCGCCCGCCGAGGGCAAATCCGAGTCCGCCAAGACCGAGACACCGAAAGAGACGGGCAGTGGAGAGCCCCCGGCGCTGCGGGCGGATCCGGTTCCCCCCGTCACTCCTGCGCCGCCGGCTTCCCCGACGGTCTCCACCGCGGCTTCCGGCGGGACGGCGGAGCCATCTGCCGGGCCTTCCGCGCCGCCGCCCGCCCAGGCTGAGCCACCGGCCGTGACGGCCGCGCCGCCGCCGCTGCCGCCCGTTGCGCCCGCGGGACCACCGGCGCCGCCGATCTCCCAATAGGTTTTGCGAAACGGGAATGCTGTCCGCTGGCTCGACTGACTACTGGCGCGCCGGACGTGCACGCTCGCCGTCGGCCCGGACGCCAGCTCGCGGTCGTCGCCGCGGACGTCTTCTGCGTGATCGACGGCGCTGAAAACCACACCGCGACCGCATTGGCCTCGATTGCGATGCTCGAGAAAGCCCCGGCAACAATCCCAGGCCCGGCCTTGTCAGGCCGGGCTTGAGCACCTCGCTTCGATGCAGGCGAAAGAGCCTGCGTTACTTTTCCGCAGCCGCTTCGGCCTCGGGCTCCTCGTCGTGGCGGGCTTCCGGATCGAAGAACTCGCCGGCCGCGGCGAGCGCTTCGGCGGCGGCATCCTGATCTTCCTGACGGGTCGAGATGTCCTCGCCGCGATTGATGCGTTCGGCCTCGTCGGCGCTGCGCGCGACCGTCACGCTCACGCCGACCTCGACTTCCGGATGCACGGCAATCGCGATTTTGTGCTTGCCGATGGTCTTGATCGGCGCATCCAGCATGACCTGGCTGCGGCTGATGGTGACGCCGTCGGCCTCGAACGACGCGAGGATGTCGCGAACCGTCACCGATCCGAACAACTGGCCGGTCTCGGAGGCCTGGCGCAGCACCACGACGTTGCGGCCGTCGATCTTCTCCGCAACCTTGGTTGCCTCGCCCTTGGCCTTGAGGTTGCGGGCTTCGAGTTCGGCCTTCATGCCGTCGAACTTGGCGCGATTGTCCGCGGTGGCGCGCAGCGCCTTGCCGCGCTTGAGCAGAAAATTGCGGGCAAACCCGTCCTTGACCCGGACGACTTCGCCCATCTGGCCGAGCTTGGCGACGCGCTCCAATAAGATGACTTCCATGGTTATTCTCCTTCTGGGGTAATGAGGTTCGAGGGGTTGGGTCGAAGATAAGATCTAGGACGCGGGCAGAGGCGGCGGCCTGCTTTGCAGGTAGCGTCGCCGAATCCCGAAAACCGCATCGCAGAGTCCGAGAATGACGATCGTCAAAACCGGCCAGCTGAACACCACCACGACGGCGTAGATGCAGCCGAGCCAGACCGCGCGGCTCTTCAGCCCCAGCGTCAGGGTGTGCAGCACCGCGAAGCCGATCAGCGCGTAAGCCATCATCAGGGCCGCGGTGACGATCAGTGCCAGCATCGCAAGCAGTCCGCCGCTGAAGCAGAACGCGATCGCGACGCATAACGCGGCGAGCGTCATCGGAGGCAGCGCCGCACTCTTCAGGTCAGGCCAGGGCCGGTGCAGCCGTCCCGAGGTCGCGGTGATCTTGGCTGACAGAAACAGGTTGAGCGTCAGCGTCATCATGGCGAAAAGGGCGGCGGCGGCCGGGGCGATCCTCACCAGCGCGTCGATCCATTGCTCCGTCTCGGCCTTCGGAACTGCGTCGCGCAGATCGAGAATTCGCAACAGGCCGCGGCGCAGCGTCGCGGTGATGGCATCGGCGTCGGTGCCGAGCGTGAGCAGCGCGGCGATCGTGGTCAGGACCGCAAATCCCGATATCCACAGCAGTATGCGGCCGACCGGATACCATTCCAGAACGGGCGCAACCGCGATGGCGTCGTTGCCCGGCGAGACGCCGTCGTCGATCGGCCGCCCGAGCAGCGCGAGATGTCCGAGCCACCAGGCGGGCAGCGCGACCATGACGGCAAAGGCGATGCAATAGGGCAGGCCGAAGATTGCGCCGAGACCGGCTGCCGCCGCGATGCCGCCGATGGTGGCGGTGAGCGGGCCCCAGCCGAGCGCAGCCACCATCAGCGGGAGCGGCGCCAGATAGAACAGCAATAGCGAGATCAGCGCGCCCGAGATGATCGAGGCGAACATCAGGGCCGACGCACAGCCGGCGGCAAGCGCAATGAGGACGATCGCGATCATCAGCTGTCCCGCTCCTTTCGAGCGGTTAGAGGCTCCCTCGAGAACCCCAACCATCGGCGACCGGGCGATCCGGAAGCCTTATGAAATTTTGCGATCCGCGGCGCGAACGCCGCGGATCGAGAGATGTTGTTAGCGGATCACGTAGGGCAGCAGGCCGAGAAAGCGCGAGCGCTTGATGGCGCGCGCGAGCTCACGCTGCTTCTTGGCGGAGACGGCGGTGATGCGGCTCGGCACGATCTTGCCGCGCTCGGAGACGTAACGCATCAACAGCTTGGAATCCTTGTAGTCGATTTTCGGCGCATTCGGACCCGTGAACGGGCAGGTCTTGCGGCGGCGGAAAAACGGACGGCGTGCACCAGCTTCAGCCATGATTCTTACTCCTCAGTCGCTGCTGCGTCGTCGTCGCGCGGACGGCGCGGACCACGGTCGCCACGGTAGCCGCCGCCATCGCGGTCGCCCCGGAAGCCACCCTCGCGGTCGCCCCGGAAGCCGCCGCCGCGGTCGTCGCGATCACGGTCGCGATCGGCCTTGCGCATCATCGCCGAGGGGCCTTCCTCGTGCTCTTCGACGCGAACGGTGAGATAGCGAATCACGTCTTCGCTGATCCGCTCCTGGCGCTCGATCTCGGTGACCGCGGCCGACGGGGCGTCGATGTTCAGCAGCACGAAATGCGCCTTGCGATTCTTGTTCATGCGGTAGGTGAGGGAGCGTACGCCCCAGTTTTCCATCTTCACGACCTTGCCGCCGAGTCCCTCGACGATGCCGGTCATCTGGGTGGTCAGTTCTTCGACCTGCTGGGTGCTCGCATCCTGACGCGCGAGAAAAACATGCTCATAAAGAGGCATGGGTGTCCTTTCCTGGTGTTGGCGCGGTTCCCGGCGGCAAGCCCTTCGAGACCTTCGGAAAGGACTCGACGATAAGCTCAGAAGGCGGAAGCACGGGACGACGGGCCGACTGGCCCTGTCACATCAAAATCGCCGATCGGGTGAAATTGCTGAGACCGTCCGTTCAGCTCCCGGCCGGGATCCACGGATGGCGCGGTTTATAAGGATTTTGAGCGGGATGGCAAGGGAAAGCGACGCGATATGACGCACCCGGGCCGGAACCCGCGGAACCGGCAGCGGCTTGACACAACCGGCTCGCGCGGTGTCTTTCGGCCCGACTTTAGGCATTTCCAGCGGCCTCCCAGGCGATCCAGGGGTATTGATGACGGCAGCATTCACTTTTCCGGGGCAGGGCTCCCAGTCGGTCGGCATGGGGAAGGCGCTGGCGGAGGCTTTTCCAGCCGCGCGCGCGGTGTTCGACGAGGTCGACGCGGCGCTGGGGGAGAAGCTGACGGCGATCATCTGGGAGGGCCCGGCCGAGACCCTGCAGCTCACCGAAAACGCCCAGCCCGGCCTGATGGCGGTCTCATTGGCGACCTTGCGGGTATTGGAGACCGAGGCCGGTTTCTCGGTTGGTCGCGACGCCGCTTTCGTGGCCGGGCATTCGCTCGGCGAATATTCCGCGCTGGCCGCCGCCGGCAGCCTCAGCATCTCCGACACCGCACGCCTGTTGCGCACCCGCGGCCTTGCCATGCAGAAGGCGGTCCCGGTGGGCGTTGGCGCCATGGCGGCGCTGCTCGGCCTCGACTATGAGGCCGCGGTGGCGATAGCGAACGAGGCGGCCCAGGGGCAGGTCTGCCAGGCCGCCAATGACAATGGCGGCGGGCAGGTCGTGGTTTCCGGCGACAAGGCTGCCGTCGAACGCGCGATCGAGATCGCCAAGACCAGGGGCGCCAGGCGCGCGATGTTGCTGCCGGTGTCGGCGCCGTTCCATTGCAGCCTGATGCAGCCCGCCGCCGACGCGATGGCCAGGGCGCTGGCCGATGTCACGATCAGGCCGCCGGCCTCGCCGCTGGTTTCGAACGTGCTGGCCGCACCGGTTACCGATCCGGACGAAATCCGGCGCCGCCTGATCGAACAGGTCACGGGAACCGTGCGTTGGCGCGAATCGGTGGCTTACATGGCGAGCCACGGCGTCACGCGGTTTTTCGAGATCGGCGCCGGCAAGGTGCTGTCGGGACTCGTCAAGCGCATCGCCGAGGGTGCCGTCGGCGTGCCGGTCGGCGGTCCGAATGATCTGGCTGCCGCGAAAGACGCGCTTGTCGCCGCGCAGACGGCCTGAGCGAGGGGAGACAACGCAATGATGTTCGATCTGACTGGCAGAACGGCGCTCGTCACCGGCGCGACCGGCGGCATCGGCAGCGCCATCGCGCAAGCCCTGCATGCCCAGGGCGCGACGGTGGCCATTTCCGGGACGCGGCGCGAGGTGCTGGACGCGCTCGCCGCCAAGCTTGGTGAGCGGGTTCATGTGTTGCCCTGCAATCTCTCCGACTCCGCCGAGGTCGAGGCGCTGGTGCCGGCAGCCGAGCAGGCCATGGGTCAGGTCGATATTCTCGTCGCCAATGCCGGCATCACCCGCGACAATCTTTTTGTGCAGTTGCGCGATGAAGATTGGGACGAGGTCATCAAGGTCAATTTGACCTCGACCTTCCGCCTCGCCCGTGCCGCGACCAGGCTGATGATGCGCAAGCGGTTCGGGCGCATCATCGCCATCACCTCGATCGTCGGCGTCACCGGCAATCCGGGCCAGGGCAATTACACCGCCTCGAAGGCCGGACTGATCGGCATGATCAAGACGCTGGGCGCCGAATATGCCAAGCGCAACGTCACCGCCAACTGCATTGCGCCCGGCTTCATCAAGACGCCGATGACGGACGCGCTGAACGAAAAGCAGCGGGAAACGATTCTTTCGAAAGTTCCGGCCGCGCGGCTTGGAACGCCTGAAGACATCGCCGCCGCGGCGGTCTATCTCAGTTCGAACGAGGCGGCCTATGTCACCGGCCAGACGATTCACGTCAACGGCGGAATGGCCATGTTTTGAGCCGGTTAATGGTTCTCCTGGTGGCGCGAAAGGCGGTTTCCGGAGGCCGGTTGAGGCTTATAGTCAAGGCTTGGGAAGTATGATAACCGAACCCCAACGGATGGGCAAAGAACGCCTTGCAGGAATTTGAAACCCTGTATATTGGCGGTGCGGAGCCTGCGTCGTTCGCCGGGCCTTTGTCGGCTATGACGGGGCCAAATCAAGACTATGCGCGATTGCGAAGGAAGTTTACCGACCAGGATGGCTCGTATCGTCTTGGGGACGGGGTCTAATGGGAACAAGCACGAGGTTGAACGATGAGTGAGATTGGCGAGCGGGTTAAGAAGATCGTGGTCGAACACCTTGGTGTCGAACCCGAAAAGGTGGTCGACAACGCGAGCTTCATTGACGACCTCGGCGCCGACAGCCTCGATACGGTCGAGCTCGTGATGGCGTTCGAAGAAGAATTCGGCTGCGAAATTCCCGATGACGCCGCCGAGACGATTTTGACCGTCGGTGACGCGACGAAATTTCTCGAAAAGAACGCGAAGAGCTGACGCCCTGCGCGGTGCTGACGGAACCGGGCGGGCCGTGGTCGTGCGGTCCACCGGTTTCTTGTTGTGGACCGCGAACTTTGGGCTGGAGTGCTGGATATGAGGCGGGTTGTCGTCACGGGCCTCGGCATGGTGTCGCCACTTGGCTGTGGCGTCGAACCGACCTGGAAGCGCATCCTCAACAGCGAGAGCGGCGCCAGGAAGATCGATACGTTTGACGTCTCCGATCTGACCAGCCGGATCGCCTGCGTGATTCCGCGGGGCGACGGCACCGACGGCACTTTCAACCCCGACCAGTGGATGGAGCCGAAGGACCAGCGCAAGGTCGACGATTTCATCATCTTCGCGATGTGCGCGGCGCGCCAGGCGCTCGACGACGCCGATTGGCATCCCGCCTCCGAAGAGGATCGTTGCGCCACCGGCACCATGATCGGCTCCGGAATCGGCGGCCTGTCCGGGATCGCCGATACCGCGCTCCTGCTCAGGGAACGCGGACCGCGCAAGGTCTCGCCGTTCTTCATTCCCGGGCGCCTGATCAATCTTGCTTCCGGTTATGTCTCGATCGAGCACGGCCTCAAGGGCCCCAACCATTCGGTGGTGACCGCGTGTTCGACCGGCGCGCACGCGATCGGCGATGCCAGCCGGCTGATCGCGCTCGGCGACGCCGACGTAATGGTGGCGGGCGGGACCGAATCGCCGATCTGCCGGCTGTCGATGGCGGGATTTTGCGCCTCGCGCGCGCTGTCGACCGCCTTCAACGACACGCCGGAAAAAGCCTCGCGTCCCTACGACCGGGACCGCGACGGTTTCGTGATGGGAGAAGGCGCGGGCATCGTGGTGCTCGAGGAATACGAGCACGCGAAAAACCGCGGCGCGCGAATCTACGCGGAGGTGATCGGTTACGGACTATCCGGCGACGCCTATCACATCACGTCGCCATCGCCCGATGGCGACGGAGCGTTCCGCAGCATGAGCGCCGCCATGAAGCGCGCCGGGATCAGTTCGTCCGATATCGACTACATCAATGCGCACGGAACATCGACGCAGGTCGGTGACGAGATCGAACTCGGCGCGGTCGAGCGGCTGCTGGGCAACGCCGCCTCGCGGGTGTCGATGTCGTCGACCAAATCGTCGACCGGACATCTGCTGGGTGCGGCCGGAGCAGTGGAGACGATCTTCAGCATCCTGGCGATTCGCGATGGCGTCGCCCCGCCGACGATCAATCTCGACAATCCGTCGGTGGAAACGGCGATCGATCTCGTGCCGCAGACGCCGCGCAGGCGCGAGATCAACGTCGCGCTGTCGAATTCGTTCGGTTTCGGCGGCACCAACGCTTCCGTGATCCTGCAGCGCGTGGCCAACTGACGCGCTTCCGGGAAGAATCCACCGATTCGCCGTATTCGGTGCTAAATCCTGGATACGGGCGTAGACTAGAGGCAGCTCGCGGCGATTTCGCGAGGTCACGATTGAACCGACAGGATTTCAGGTTGCATCGATGAGTGAGAGGCCGCCCATTTCGCCACGTAGCCCGCGCGCCGCGCTGGAGCCCGAGCAGGTTCCGCCGCCGCCGAAACGCTCCGAGCGCGCCCGCAGTCCCTTTATCGTTTTCGGCAATGCCGTCATCACCATCATTCTGGTGCTGATGATCGGCGCCGGCGGCGGATATTTCTACGGCAGGCAGAAGATCGAGGCTCCCGGTCCGCTGCAGGCGGACAAGATCGTCAACATTCCCGCGCGCGCGAAAATGACCGACATTGCCGAGACGCTGGAGCGTGAAGGCGTCATCGACGACAATCGCTGGGCGTTCATCGGCGCCGTGTTTGCGCTGAAGGCGCGCTCGGGACTCAAGCCCGGCGAATATCTGTTTCAAAAGAACGCCAGTCTGCGCGACGTCATCGGCACCATGGTCGAAGGCAAGGTGGTGCAACACGCCGTCACGATTCCCGAAGGCCTGACCTCCGAACAGATCGTGGCCCGGCTTTCGGACAACGACCTCTTTTCGGGCACGGTCCACGAGATACCGCGCGAAGGCACCTTGCTGCCCGAAACCTACAAATTCCCGCGCGGCACCCCCCGCGAACAGGTGATCGCGCGGATGCAGCAGGCGCAGAAGCGCGCGCTGGCGGAAATCTGGGAGCGCCGCAGTCCGGACCTCCCGCTCAAGACGCCGGAGCAGCTGGTCACGATGGCCTCGATCGTCGAGAAGGAAACCGGCAAGCCGGACGAACGCAGCCGTGTTGCCGCGGTGTTCGTCAACCGGCTGCGGCAAAAGATAAAGCTGCAGTCGGATCCGACCATCATCTACGGACTGGTCGGCGGCAAGGGGACGCTGGGGCGGCCGATCAAGCGCAGCGAAATCCTGCAGCCGTCGCCCTACAACACCTATGTGGTCGAGGGCCTGCCGCCGGGCCCGATCGCCAACCCGGGCCGCGCCTCGCTGGAAGCCGCCGCCAATCCCGCGCGGACCCGCGACCTGTTCTTCGTGGCCGACGGTACCGGCGGCCACGCCTTCAGCGACACCTACGACCAGCACCAGAAGAACGTCGCCAGGCTGCGGGCGATGGAGAAGCAGATCCAGAACGACACCGTGGAGCCGGCTGACGAGCCTCCGCCGGCGGCGGCGAGCGCCCCGGCCGATACCACCCCGACCGCCACCACGACCAAGCCGGCGCCTCCGAAGAAGCCCGCGCGCGCGGCCCGGGCCCGGCAGGGCGCCGTGCGGTCGACGGCCTCGCCGCGGGTGGTGCAGCAATAGCGCGCAAGGAGCGCGGGCTCCAGGCCAGAACCGGACTCCGAAGCGCCGACCGTCAGTTTCCGCGTATGGGCTGCGCAAAACCGGTATCCACTTTCGTGCAATACGCGATAAGGTCGCGCCCCAATCATCTTTTGCGAATCTCACACTTTCACCTGCCGGGGAAATTCACGCGATGGCGCTGTCGAGCATGACCGGTTTTGCCCGTAGCCACGGCACCAGCGGACCCTATGCGTTCGAATGGGAGCTGAAGTCGGTCAATGCCAAGGGCTTCGACCTGCGGATGCGGCTGCCGCCCGGATGGGATGAACTCGAAGCCTTCGCCAAGAAGCGCGCCGGCGAGGTGCTGTCGCGGGGCACCGTGTACGCCAATTTGAACGTCAAGCGCACCGGCGCGGTCTCGACCATCCGGATCAATGAAGAGGTACTGGCCTCGATCATCAAGGTGGCGGGCGTGCTCGCCGGCAAGATCGATGCGGTGGCGCCGAGCATCGACGGGCTGCTGGCGATCAAGGGCGTGATCGAGGTCGTCGAGCCCGAAAGCAACGAGGCCGAGGACAAGGCGGCGAAGGCTGCGGCCGCGGCCGCCTTCGATCAGGCGCTGCTCGACCTCGTCGAGATGCGTCAGCGCGAGGGCGCGACGCTCGGGCAGATCCTGATCCAGCGAATGGACGAGCTCGAGCGGCTGGCGCAGAAGGCCGAGGCCGCTCCCGGCCGCAAGCCCGATGCGATCAGGGCGCGGCTTGCCGAGCAGATCGCGGCGTTGCTGGAAACTTCCGACCGCTTCGACCCCGACCGGCTCAGCCAGGAAGCGCTGCTGATCGCGGCCAAGGCCGATATTCGCGAAGAACTCGACCGCATCGCCTCGCACGTGTCGCAGACGCGCGAGATGATCGGCAAGGGCGGCCCGATCGGACGGCGGCTCGATTTCCTGGCGCAGGAATTCAACCGCGAGGTCAATACCTGCTGCTCCAAGTCGAACGATCTCGAATTGACCAACAGCGGCCTTGCAATGAAGAACGTGGTCGAGCAATTCCGCGAACAGGTTCAAAATCTGGAGTGAGGCATGACGGCTGATGGCCACGGCTTTGAGCGGCGCGGGCTGATGTTCGTGCTGTCGTCGCCGTCCGGCGCCGGCAAGACCACGCTGTCGCGCCTCCTGATCGACCGGATGCCGGGTCTGAAGATGTCGGTGTCAGCGACCACGCGGCCGAAGCGGCCTGGCGAAGTCGACGGCCGCGATTATCGCTTCATCGACAAGGCCGAATTCGAGGCGATGGCCGGCCAGGGCGATCTGCTCGAATGGGCCACCGTGTTCGACAATCGCTACGGCACGCCCCGCGCGCCGGTCGAAGCCGCGTTGTCGGCGGGGCAGGACGTGCTGTTCGATATCGACTGGCAGGGCACCCAGCAATTGCGGGAAAAGGCCCGCGCCGACGTCGTCAGCGTTTTCATCCTGCCGCCGTCCGCGGCCGACCTGGAAAAGCGCCTGCACTCCCGGGCCCAGGATTCCGATGACGTGATCCGCGCCCGGATGAGCCGCGCCAGCCACGAAATGAGCCATTGGGCCGAATACGATTACATCGTGATCAATCACGATATCGACGAAGCGTTCGCCGAAGTGCAGTCGATCCTGAAGGCCGAGCGGCTGAAGCGCGAACGCCGCACCGGTTTGACGACGTTCGTGCGGGAGCTGCAGCGGCAGCTGGAGAAATAGCAGGCCGCTGGAGCATGATCTAGCTGCGGGCCTGCTTCGACAGCTGGGCGAAAAATTCGGCAACCCTGTCGTTCGGCTCGGCCGCTTGATCGAGGTCGCGCGGGAAGTGGGGCCGGCGGGGGACGACATCGGCGTCCGGGCGAGCCGGCAGCCCGATGCTGTCGCGATCTGTCGATTGCCATATCCTGTCGCGGCTCACACGGACCGTGCGCCGCGCACCGCCGACTTTGAGAACGACGCTTGCGGTGATGCCCGCGAGCGCCAGCGCGCCGGTCATGACGGCCAGCAGCATCGGGAGCGACGCGGGCAAGCCTTGCGACGAATCCGCCGCGGCGAGTGGAACCGCGGCAGCCGCGGGCGGCGGAGCTGCCGCTGAATCGGATAGCGCTGAATCGGATTGAGACGATGGATTGAGGCGAATCGGATTGCGGCTCTGGTTGCGCGTTCGCAGCCGCTTGGCTGGTCGCCGGTTGCGGACTGACCGTCGAACTTGCGGCCGACGGGTCGGGCCAGCGCGAGGCGACGACCGATTGCTGCGCATCTGCGCCCGCCGCGCCATCTTCGCTCACCGCCGGATCGGCCGGCAGCGCCGGGACCAGGCCGTTGTTGCGGTTGGCCGGTTCGATGCTCGTCTGCGCCGGCAGTTCGGCATGCGCGTCCGCGACCGAAGGCTGCAGCGGAATCTGGGCTGTCGCCGCCACGGGCTTTGCTGAACCGGAGGAATTCGGCGGGACGGCTTGCGAAAGCTTTTCGCCTTCCGCCCGGAGATACCAGCAATGGCGTTTGGTGGCATGATCGATGCGGTAGTACCAATGGCTGCCCTCGGGCGTTTCGGCTTTCGGAGCGGCAAGGCAATCGTCCGCCGCGGGTGCCGCGTCGGGGGATATGGCCACGAGAGAAGCGCCGGCGAGAACGCTGGCGAAGATTGCGGAAACGAATTTCGCAGCTCGGTCTGGCATGTGTCCCTCCGGTGATGATGCGCGACACGTCACGCGCCATATCTCCGCAAAAACTTGGGTCGCAATGAGCCCCAATTCCGGAACGGGCAGGGTTTAATTTAGGCCCGCATTTGCGGCCGCAATGCCCAATATTGGTCCGAAAAACAGCGGTTGTTTGTTATTGTTTCGACGCAGTCCAGCGTCCGCTGCAGCCATCCGATTGCCGGAAGGTTCCCGATCCGCTGCGGCCGGACAGATGGCCCGTACTGATGATGGTGATGCCGTTGGAGTTACCGACCGCGCTCGCGGAACCGTTGGCGCTGACGCGTCCGCTGACGCCCTGTCCGATGATTTTGCCGCTGCTCACGATCACTGCGCTCGTGCTGCCGCCGGAGCAGCTGGTGCCGACGGCGACGACGACCCATGCGCCGTCGAAATAGCCGGCACCGCCGCCGCCGCTTCGTCGCGATCCCGACCGGCGAGACTCCCCGGCTTCTTGTTTGCTGCGCCGCGCCGGCCGCTCGGGCTCGGCAGATCGTGGTGTCGTCTGGCGCGAACCGGACAGCGATTTTTCATCGTTGCCGATGCTGCCGCCGGCGCTGCCGGATTGCGCGAATGCCGCGCCCGGGCCGATCGCGACCATGAATGACATGCAGAGCAGGGCGATTTCAATCCGGCGTCGAATGGCATTTCGCATAACCACCTGGCTTCCAATCCAATTGGTTGAAATCTAGCGGCCGGACCCGTCGGCACAAACCGCGCCAATAATGCGGCAAGATTTGCCGGCCCTGCCGCACTCGTCGAGTGCCGTGTCCCTGGCGCGCTGAATGGTATCGCGTTGAACCAGCGACCACGATTTGTCCGAAATCGCGAACGCTCCGCATCCTCGTCCGTAAAAACTCAATTCAATCGGACATTTTCCCGATCCGCAATTGGACCGCGCGTCGTCGACGGCCGCCTTGCGCGACGCGTGATTCCAGGAAATCCCCCATTTGTCGCTGTCCGGACCATAGACGATCGATCCCCACGGCTTCAGATCGTCGAGCTTTCGCAGGCGTGTCAGCACGCCTTCGGTCGCTTCACCCGACGGTGCCATGTTGCTCTTTTCCTGAAATTTGCTGATGGCGAGCTTCAGACCGTTTTTGCTGTCGCCGGATTCCGGATCGAAATTGTGTTCGTAGAGCCGCTCGCTCAATTCCCGCAGCAGCGTGGGATCCTTGATCGGCACGAAGTCGGGATCCGGGCGCAGCGTATCGGCGAGCCGCGGCTGCTGCTGCGGCGGGGCGACGGCGACCTGCGGCCCTGCTGCCGCCGGCGCGGGTGCGACGAAATAGAACGTGCCGTCGATCGGCGACGACGATACCCAGGGCTGCTGCGATCCGCCGGTCTCCCGCTTCACGATGAGGCCGACCTGATTGAAGGTCTGGAAGATGTCCAGCCCCGCCACCCGAACGGTCGCCGCCAGCGCCTTGGTATAGGGACTGTGGCCGTCGCTGCCGTCCTGGGCGACGCTGCCGGGCTGCGTCGCGTAGGAGATCAGCGTGCCTTCCGGTGCACGCATCTGGGCGAGGCCGCCGTCGGCGGAGCGCAACCCGCGGGCGCCGAACGGATTGTTCCGGCAGGCGTCGAGGATCACCATGTTGAGCCGGGTGCCGGATCCCTGCATCTGGCGCAGCACGAGATTGATGTCCACCATCTGGAAATCGACGTCGGCTTCGCGCGTCGGATTGGCGCTGACCGGGACCAGATAGTTCGAACCGTTCACCTGGACGCCATGGCCGGCATAATAGAACAGTGCGACGTCGGCGCCCTGGATCTGCCGTCCGAAGTTCTGCACCGCGAGGTCGAGCGCGGGCTTGTCGAGATCGAGCTGGGCGCGTCCGCCGATCAGGGTGAAGCCGAGGCCGAGCAGCGTGTCGGCCATCAGCCCGGCATCGTTGCGGGGATTATCGAGCCGGGCGACGTTCTGATAGGCGGAATTGCCGACCACCAGCGCGATGCGCTTCTCGGCGGTCGCGGGGGTCATCCACAGCAGCGACAGGCAGGCGATCAGCGCCAGCAGCGTGCCGCTGTGTCCTTTCCAGTCCGCTTGCCAGTCCGAGCGCTGCCGGCGCATCCCACTGCATCCCGCAAACAAGGTTTCGCCAGACTAGCAGCGCCCGGGCGCCGCGAAAAGCGGCGTCCGCCCTCTTGGCCGGGCCGGGTCACTCGCTGGCGAGCACGTCGCTGAACAGCACGTAGCGCGAGCCATCGAAGCGCACCAGCCGCATCTGCTTGATCGGACGCAGATCCGTCGGGCTGGTCTTGAGGCGGATCCCCGGCAGCAGCAGCGGCAGCTCCATGTCGAGATGGGAGGCCTGCTTCATGATATTTTCGCGGGTCAGGTTGTCGCCGCACTGCTTGAGCAGCTGCACCACCGCGTAGCCGATGTTGTAGCCATAGGGCGCGTAGTAATCGCTTTTGTTGATGCGCGGGTTGTATTTGTCCATCCACACGTTCCAGGCTTTCATCGCGGGATCGTCCTGCCATTGCGGGTCGGCCGGATCCTTCTGATAGGCGGCGGAGATGATGCCCTTTGCCGCCTCGAACCCGGCCGGCTTGATCGCGCCCGCGATCGACGAACCGATGCTGACCACGAATTCCTGCGGGTGCCAGTCGATGTCATAGGCCTTGCGAATGGCCTGCGCGGAGAATTTGGGGATCGTGATGATGAAGAAGACGTCCGCGCCGGCAGTCTTCAGCGAAACCACCTGGGAATCGACGGTCGGGTCGGTGGTGTTGTAGGTCTGCGTCGACACGATCATCGTCGAGGCCTTGTCGCCGAGCCCGCGCTTGAATCCCAGCAGATAGTCGCGGCCGAGATCGTCGTTCTGCGCCAGGATGCCGATTTTCGCATCGGGCTTCACCGACAGAATGTACTTGGCGTAGATCTCGCCCTCCGACGCGTAGTGCGGCGTCCAGCTCATCGTCCACGGATAATGCGCGGGATCGTTGAAGACGGTGGCGCCGCTGCCGATGAACAAATGCGGCACCTTTTTCTGGTTGATGTATTTGACCACGGCCATGTTGGTTGCCGTGCCGACGGGGTTGACCAGAAACAGCACCTCGTCGCTTTCGATCAGGCGCCGGATCTGCTCCACCGTCTTGGGCGGGCTGTAGGCGTCGTCGAGACTGATGAAGTTGATCTTGCGGCCGTTGACCCCGCCCTGGTCGTTGATCATCGCGAAATAGGCGGTGGCGGAGACCGCGCCGGCCGAATAGGCCGACGCCGGGCCGCTATAGGGCGTGGTGGTGCCGATCTTGATTTCGGTGTCGCTGGCCCCGGGACTGTATTGCTTCTGTGCCGGGGCCGGCGTCGCAGCCAGGCTGAATGCGAGCGCCGCCAGGGCGGCGAGAACAGAACGATTCCTCCAACAAGCCATTAGTTTCCTCCCTGTTTAAGCGAGGCTACATGGCACTCTGCCTCTTTTGGCGAGGCTTACAAGATGCCGTGCCTCAGTTCTTCAGCACGATGCGCCCAACGACTTTTCCGGCCCGCAATTCATCGATCCATTTCTGAACGTCGCCCATGGGCTCCTCTTTCATGGGCGTCGGCTTGATCTTGCCGGCACGTGCCAGCGCCATCAGTTCATGCGCTTCGGCCAGTGTTCCGACCATGAAGCCCTCGATCGTCATGCGCTTGTAGATCCACTGTACCATGGGCAGGCTGAAATTGCCGCCCATCAATCCGGAAACCACGATCTTGCCGCCGCGCGCGACCACCGCGACCGCGAACGCCATCGACTTCTCGTTGCCGGCAAAATCGACGATCTCGTCGAAACCGCCCTCGGTTTCCCTGATGATGCGTTTGACCACGTCGGCCTCGGCCGGGTCGTAGGCGACGGCAGCGCCGTTCTTGAGCGCGGCCTCGCGCGCGGCCTCGCTCAAATCCGCGACCGAGATTTTCTGCCTGAACATGGCCTGCGCGAACGAAAGGCCCATCATCCCGACGCCGCCGAGGCCGATCAGCAGGAGATTGCGCTGCCGCGGCCGGTCGACCAGCCGCTTCAGCGCGCCATAGGCGGTCACGCCGGAGCACATCAGGGTCGCCGCCTGATTGACCGGCAGCGGATCGTAGTCCAGCAGGTATTTCGCGTCCGGCACCAGCACATGGCTGGCGAAACCGCCGTCGATCGAGACGCCGAGAAAGCGCTGCTTGAGACAGAGATTCTCGTCGCCATTGGCGCAGTCGCGGCACTGGCCGCAGCCGATCCAGGGAAATACCGCCTTCTTCTTGCCGATCAGGTCCTTCGAAACGTCGGCACCGACTTCCTCGACCACGCCCGCGATCTCGTGTCCGAGCGTGAACGGCAACGTCATGCCGCGGGTGGTGTCGAGCCGCTTGCCGCCGCCGAGGTCGGCGTAGCCGTCCTGGATATGCAGGTCGGAATGGCACAGTCCGCAGCGCTCGATCCTGACCAGGACTTCCCTGGCCGACGGCTTCGGCGTATCGACGATGGTTTCGCACAGCGGCGCATCGAATTTGACCAGTGATTGACGTCGCATCAGCGCCATGGTGCTGCTCTCCTTAAGGCACGTTCGATTTTGCGGTCCGTATATCGGTCAATTCGCGGGCCATGGCAACAAAGCCGGAGACCGGAATGGTCTCGGCGCGGCGCGTCGGATCGACAGCCGCCGCCGCAGCCAGCCGGGCCGGATCGACCCCCAGCGATTTGAGGCTTTGCCGCAGCATTTTCCGCCGCTGGCCGAACGCGGCGGCGGCAACCTGTTCGAGCGCCTTGCGGTCGCACGGCTCCGGCGTGTTGCGCGGCACCAATCGCACCACCGAAGAGGTGACCTTGGGTTGCGGCACGAAGGCGGCCGGAGAGATGTCGAACAGGATCTTGGTCTCGGCGCGCCAGTTGGCGAGCACGGCCAGCCGTCCATAGGCCTCGTCATCCTCACGCGCGACGATGCGCTCGGCGACCTCGCGCTGAAACATCAGCACCATCATGTCGTACCATGGCGGCCACGGTTCGATCGACAGCCAGTCGATCAGAAGCGCGGTCGCAATGTTGTAGGGCAGGTTGGCGACGATTTTTGCCCTTGTGCCGCCGATGAGCGGACGCGGATCGAAATGCTGCGCGTCGGCGCAGACGATTTCCAGGCGTCCCGGATATCGCCTGGAAATCGCCTCCAGCGCCGGAAGCGCGCGCGGGTCGCGCTCTACCGCGATGACGTGCCGGGCGCCCAGTGCCAGCAACGCGCGCGTCAGCCCGCCGGGCCCCGGGCCGATCTCAACGATCGTGGCATCTTCCAGCGGGCCCGCGGCGCGCGCGATCCGCGCGGTGAGGTTGAGGTCCAGCAGGAAATTCTGGCCGAGCGATTTGCGGGCCGACAGGGCATGCTGGCGAATGACGTCGCGAAGCGGCGGAAGGTCGTCGATCGCGCTCATGCGCCCTGCGTCGCCGCCGCCATGCGGGCGGCCAGCCGCAATGCGGCGACAAGGCTCGACGGATTGGCCTTGCCGGTCCCGGCGATGTCGAAGGCCGTGCCGTGATCGGGCGAGGTGCGAATGAACGGCAATCCCAGCGTGACGTTGACGGCGTCGTCGAAAGCCAGCGTCTTGATCGGGATCAGCGCCTGATCGTGGTACATGCAGATCGCGCAGTCGTAGGTCTTGCGCGCGGCTTCGTGGAACATGGTGTCCGCCGGCAGCGGCCCGCGGACCGCGATGCCTTCGCCGCGCAGGATTTCGACGGCCGGCGCCACGATGGTCAGATCTTCAGTGCCGAGCGAGCCGTCCTCGCCGGCGTGCGGATTGAGACCGGATACCGCAAGCCGCGGATTGGCGAGGCCGAAGCGGCTTTTCAGATCCGCCACCACGATGCGCGCGGTGGTGACGATCAGCTCGCTCGACAGCTGCGCGATCGCCTCGCGCAGCGACAGATGGATGGTCACGGGAACGACGGCGAGGGCAGGAGACCACAGCATCATCACCGGCTGCGGCGTGTGGCCGCCGCTCGCCGCCAGCTCGGCGAGGAATTCGGTATGGCCGGGATGCCGGAAGCCGGCGCGATAGAGCACGCTCTTGGCAATCGGATTGGTGACGACCGCGCTGGCGCGCCCGCCGGCGACGTCGCCGACCGCCTGGCGAATGGAGGCGATGGCGGCGTCCGCGCTGGTGCTATCCGGGCGGCCCGGCTGCGCCGTCGCAGGGTGGCCGGTGGCCACGACCGGCAATGCGTCGGCGAATGCGCCGGCTGCGTCCTCGGCGCGAATGTCCGATATCGCAGCGTCGAGACCGAGCACCTTCGCGCGGTGCCTGAGATAGTCGGGGTCGCCGAGCAGGTAGAATGCGGGGAGTTTCAGTTCATTCCGGCGCAGCCATGCCGCGATGGTGATATCGGGCCCGATACCCGCGGGTTCGCCTGAAGTCAGGGCGAGGGGCTTTGCCATGGCTCAACGATATTCGATCATCGCGGCTTTGCGGATTTCCTGCAGGTACCAGTTCGACTTCGCCGTGTATTTCTCGGCATACATCTTGTCCCGGATTTCCCTCTTCTTCGGGGTGTCGATGGTGGTGGGAGTCCTCGCGCACAGCGCCACCATCTCCACGCCCTGTTTGGTGATCTCGGGCGCGGTCAAATGACCGATCGGTGTCTTGTCGAGGACCGCGCGAAGGACTTCCGGAATGTCGGCCGAAGTCTTGACCACGATATCGCGGATCGCGGCATTGGGCAGGGACTTGAAGAGGGCGTTGGCCTCGGCGCAGCTCTGCACACGGTTCCGCAGCGCCTCGGCCTCCTTCTGCCTTTCTTCGATGACGGCGGGGGCGGATCCGCGCGGGACGACCAGGACGATCGGCTGCATCTTGTATTCGAAGGCGTCGCCTTCCTGTTTGTCCTCGCCGCCGCTGGCCTGGAGGGCGGCCGCGACGTCCTTCTCGCCGACCTCGAGGCTCTGCTTGTAGCGGCCGCGCACCAGGCTGGTCCAAACCATGTCGGCCCTGATGCGGGCCTTCAGCGTGTCGGGCCGAACGCCCTGGCTTTCGAGAGACTTCGCCAGTTGCTCCGGCGGGATTCGCATCCTTGCGGCCATCGACCCAAACGCCTGATCGATATCGGAAGCCGAGGGGTCGACGCCGAATTTCTTGCCTTCCTTGATCTTCAGCTTTTCATCGATCAATTCATTGAGCACCTGCTGCCGGTCGGAAGGCTTGTGAGTGGTCAGGAAGTTCAGCTTGCTGCGCTGCTCGATATCGTAATTGGTGATGGGGTCGCCATTGACCATGACGGCGACGGATTGCGCTTGCGACGGCGTGGCGCAGGCCATCAAGACCAGCACCGCGGCGCAGCCGAGAACGAGAGACAGGAGGCGATGGGAGATGGTCGTCATGGTTGCATTCGCATAATCAGCCGATTCGAATTGCAGCGGCGACGCCGGGAGCCGGTCCTCCGGCAGCGCGCCGACGCCGGGTTCTACTGAAGACCGCTAGCTCCGCCGGCTGCGGCCGAATTTGCAATGGTCCGCAAGCCGATCTGCAGCATGAAGGCGTGACCGAGCACGGGCGGCGCGGTGCCGGCGGAGTAACTGTAGGACGTGACGTAGTTGGCCGCCAGCACGAAGCAATCGTCCACATAGCCGGCGCCCACGACGTACTGATTGAGCTTGTTGGTTTCGAGGTCATAGCGGGCGCTTCCCGTCACCACCCAGTTCGCGGCGACCTTGAGCGAGGCGGTGCCCAGGATTCCTTCGCGGCGGGTCAGGTATCCCAGTTCCGGCTGCGCGGCATAATTGCCGTACAACATGCTGACCGACCAGCGGTCGAAGGCCGCACGGCCTTCAGCCTCGAAACGATTGACGTTGAGCGTTGCTTCGTCCACCCGCGTGCGCACGCTGAACGTATAGGTGCGGTTGGGCGAATAATTGAGGCGGCCGACATAATCGGACCGCGCGTTCTGCAGGCCGGAATCGACCCCGGTATTGGTGACGTCCTGCACCGCGAACGAATTCAGGCCGAACAGCTGGTAGGATTGTCCGAACAGCATATTGACGGAGCCGCCGCGGTCGAACTGCGTCGTCGCCTGCACGCCGACATTGGCGCGGCCGCCGCCTTCAACGCGATCGTAGCCGGAGAACTTGTCGACGCTGAACAGGTTGCTGGCGTCGAACACCATGCTCTGGGCGTCTTCGTTGGGAAGCTTGCCGGCATAGGATTCGTTCGGACGAATGATGACCTGTGCGATCGGCTCGACCGTCGTGGTGCCCCAGGGCTGAACGTTGATGAAGGGATAGCGATATTCGAGGCCGACCGTCGGCATCACGCGAACGGCCTGCGTATCGCCGACCGGCAGGAAGTTCGAGACGCCGGGCTGGTTCGAGATCGAGGCCGCGACCGCGTCGGCGCGGACGCTCGCGAACGGGGTCCAGATTTCACCCGCGGAATCGGTGAACGATCGCCGCCACTGCGCCTCGGCCGTCAGCCGCGTGTAGGTGCCCGGCATGCCGCGCAGCAGGCACTGCGTCGGCAGCCGCGCCAGCGGATCGGCGGACGCCGTCGTGCACAGGCTGTTGGTGTTGGCCAGCGTCGTGATCGGGTCGAAGGCGGCGTCGTTTCGCGTCAGGCTCGTGAAGTTGGTCTTGTAGCTGACTTCGCCGCCGAAGATCGGGCTGTTGAGGACGTTCGAATAATCGATGACCGGATGAACGACCGGAACCTGCTGCTGGAAGCCGGAAAAGCTGAGATAGTAGATGGCGCGCGCGTCGAAATAGCTGCGGTTGCCGACGCCGGTCAGATAGAGCTGTGAAATGGCTTCGGTCGGCAGGCTCAGGAACGAGCCCAGCGTATCCTTGTACTGGGACAGCCGGTAGTCGGACATGAAGTAGTAGTCCGACAGCAGCACGCCGTCCCAGCCCCACGCCCATTTGTCGTTGAGCGCGAACTGGCCCTTGGTTTCGACGCCGCCGCGGAACTGGCGGTCCCCGGGCTGTCCGGCGAAGGCCTTCTGATCGAGCTGGTCGATGCCGTAGGCGCGGACCTGATACGCGCCGTTCAGCAGGCGCTGCCGGAACTCGCCCTGGAACAGCACGCCCTGCCGGGTCGTGAAGCGCGGGTTGATGGTGGCGTCGTAGTCCGGAGCGATCGCCCAGTAGAACGGGGTTTCGAGGCCGTACCCATAGGTCGAAGCCTCCGAGAAGCCCGGCATCAGGAAGCCGGTCTTGCGCTTCACGGTCGGGTCGGGGGTCGAGAAATACGGCATGTACGCCATCGGAACGCCGAAGAATTCCAGCTGCGCGTTCTCGAAGTACAGCATCTTCTCGGTCTGGTCGTGAATGATGCGCGCGCCCTTGACCTGCCACAATGGCGGCTTCTTCGGATCGTCCCTGCAGGGGGCGCAGGCCGTATAGACGCCGTTTTCGAACACGGTGTAATTGCCGCTCGAGCGGTCGGCGCGCGTCGCGGCCATCCGCGTCGCGTCGGCGGTGTCGACGCGCAGCGAATCGACGAACCCGTCGCGGTAGTCGTCGCTCAGATCCATGATGTTGGCGTAGGTGATCTTGCCCTCCGCATCGGTCATGCGGATGTTGCCTTCGGCGTGCAGGCGCTTGGTCTTCTGGTCGTAGATCACCTTGTCGGCTTCGACCGAGGTGCCGTTGTAGAACATCTGGACGTTGCCGACGGCCGACACCCGCGAGTTGTTGTAGTCGTAATCCACCTCGACCGCCTGGACCAGCATCTGGCCGTCGTTGGCGACATGGGGCTGCACCGGCCGGGGAGGTTGCGGATTGTAGGTGAAGCCCTGCGCCGAGGCCGGCGTCGCGGCCGCAGCTACGAGCGCCGCGGCGACAACGACCGCGAAGATGAGCGTGAAAACGGCCCCGCCGACGGCAGCCATGCGGCCGCGATAGCGGCGCACAGGGGCGCGCCGCCCGAACGCGGACGACATTCTCTGGCGGGCGGCGACGACAACGGCCACTACCCGTCCTCCTGGTACAGCAAGGCCAAAAAGCCGGTGAGGCCGCCCACGAACACAGGCAGCCACGCCGCAGCGATCGGATGCATCAACTCAGCCTTGCTCAGATCCTCGGTTACTTTCGACAGAACGTAGAGCAGAAAGCCTGCGCCCACGCCACTCAAAACCATCTTCTGCACGCCGCCGAAACGGAAGAAGCGCAAGGAGACGGACGCCGCCAGCATGACCATTGCGGCCAGCAAAAACGGCTGCGCGATCAGCTTATGGTACTGCAGCCGGTAGCCGGCGGTCGCAAATCCGGAGCTTTCCGAAGATCGGATATAGCTCGGGAGTTGCCAAAAAGACACAGTCTCCGGCGTGGAGAAACTATTGCGGATCTGGGCCGGCGTCAGGCTGGTCGCGAGCCTGAAACTGTCCTGATCGACCGGAGGTCCGTCGAGGGAATAGCGGCGCGCGGATTTGAACAGCCAGTACCCGTCCTCGAGGGTTGCTTCGCGGGCTTCGATTCGCTCCTTGAACTGGAAGTCGTTGTCGAATCGAAACAGCGTCAGGCCCGTCAGCCGCACGCCCTGCTGCTCGCTGCGCGCCGCGTTGATGATGACCTGGCCGTCGCTGTTCACCTGATTGATCCAGAAGCCGGAGGCGTCCTGGATGCCGCCGCCGGGCGCGGAGCCGAACAGCTCCGCCTCCATCCGCTTGGAGCGTTCGCTCAAATCGGCGGATATCGGGTTGTAAGCGGTGGTCGCCAGAATTCCGAGCGCGATCGCGCTGGCCAGCGCCGGCGCGATGAACTGCCAGGCCGAAACGCCCGCGGCGCGCGCCACCACCAGTTCCAGCCGCCGCGAAAGCGCGAGATAGCAGGTCATCGCCCCGATCAGGATGCAGAACGGCATCATCTTTTCGAGCAGCTGCGGCACGCGGAACAGCGACGTTTCCGCCACCGTTATCGCGGACGCCGAAGCCAGCCCCGACGTCTTCCTGACCATTTCGATGTAATCGACCAGCACCAGCAGCACGAAGATGGCCACGAACACGCCCAGCGCCGCGATCACGAAGCGGCTGGCGAAATAGCGCCCGAGCGTGTTGTTCATCATGCTCATGCTGCGACGGGCCGCCCGAACAGCCGCGCCACGCGCGCGCTCGTCCTGCCGATGGCTTCGATCAGCGCCGCGGGCGGCTCCACCACCACGCCGGCGATGATGATCCAGGTTCCGCCGGCGATCGACGCCACCAGCATCAGGTATTGAACGAGGACGGCGAGCGGCGATTTGACCGCCATGACGGAACAGGCGAATCCGGCTATGCGCAGCCCGAACACCGCGAGAATCGAACTGCCGATCGAAAAATTGCGGCTCTGGCGCGTCGTGCGTGGCGCGCCGAGAAACGCAAAGGTGAGGGCTGCAAATGCGAACGGATAGATCGGCGACATGAAGCGGTCGTGCAGCTCGGCGCGGAACTGTCCGGGCAATTGCAGGTAGACCGGGTCGTCGGGCGCCGGCGCCAGCAATTCCCAGAGGTAGCGTTCGCGAATCCCCAGCGTGGCGTCATGGCCCTGATTCGAGAATTTCGACATGTCGAACGCATAGCGTTCGAACGCCACCAGCGCGGGATCGCGCTTGCCGGCCTCGAAGCGCTCCAGATTCCCGTCCTCCAGGATCAGGAACGATCCGCTGCTGTTCTTCAGCACCGTTCCATGGTCGGCGACGATGGTGACGCGTTCCTTGGGATCGCGGCGGTCGTCGACGAAGATGCCGGCGAGCACGCCGCCCGGCTGCCGCTCCCGGATGCGGATGGTCAGGTTCTGATCGAGCTGGGCAAAGCGGCCGGGCTGCAGGATGTTGGTCAGGACGTCGGCGGTGATCTCGGCGTCCCATCGCTTGATGCGGCGCATGCCGTCGGGCGCGAGATAGGCGGCGATGAAGGCAACCAGGATCGCCACCACGACGGTGGCATAGAAGAAGGGGCGGAACAGCCGGAACGGCGAGAAGCCGGCCGCATTCATCACGATGATCTCGGAGTCGGTCGCGAGCTTGTTGAGGGTATGCGAGATCGCGATCATCAGCGCGATCGGCGAGATGATCAGCACCAGCGCCGGAATCACCAGGCTGGTGATGCCGAGAAAGGTGATGATGGTCTGGCCCTGGCTGGTCATCAGGTCGATGCCGCGCAACGCCTGCGTAATCCAGATCACCCCGGTCAGGCTGATCAGAACCAGCGCAAACGACGCCAGCGTCGTTCGAAAAATGTACTTGTCGATCGACCCCATCGCCACCGCACGATCCCGCGCCTCACGAACCGGACCTGCGGCTCCACGACCAATCCCGAACCCGGGATCCCCGATGGTCGCGCCGCGCATTATCCGGTCAGCTCATAGTCTCACTACCATCCCTTTGATCCGTCAACAAAATGGCTGTGCCATGGCACCCTCGGGATATGGTTAATAATTCGTGTGATGTGGCCTCCCGGCCACTCCCGGCGCTTGGCAGGGCGGGCTGGCAGGTCCTAGTGTGCAAGAGGTGTTCTGACGGACGTGAATCGCGACCGGATGAGAGCATTCCGCGCGCCGCCCGGCGGGTTCCCGACCAGCGACAGCCCCGATTTTGGAGGATTTTCCTATGCCCGACGCCGTCAAGGTCGGCTTCGTCCCGTTTTCCACCGCCCCGCGCGGCATTCTCGTGATTTTCTGCGACGACACGCTGAAGTTCGGCGCGGCGACCCGCAAGGCGCTGGGCGAGGCCGCCAGCCTGGTGGCCCGGGCGGCGGCGACCAACCAGTTCAAGGGCAAAAGTGGCTCCACGCTCGATATCCTGGCGCCGGAGGGCCTCAAGGCGGCGCGGCTGATCGTGGTCGGCGCCGGCAAGCTCGCCGGCCTGAAGGACAACGACTTTCTCAAGCTCGGCGGCGCGGCCGCCGGCAAGCTTCTGGCCGGCAAGGAGCCGGTGACGATCATCGCCGAATTGCCGGATGGGCCGATGAAAGCCGGGCAGGCGGCCGCGGTCGCTTCGGGGGTGCGGCTGCGCGCCTATAAATTCGACCGCTACAAGACCAAAAAGAAGGACGGCGAGGAGGCCGCCTTGCGGGCGGACGTTTCGCTCGCAGTCGACGATGTCGCCGCCGCGAAGAAGGCGTTCGCGCCGGACGCTCACGTCGTCGATGGCATCACCACCGCGCGCGACCTCGTCAACGAGCCGCCGAACGTACTTTACCCCGAGGAATTCGCGCGCCGCGCCAGCCAGCTGCGCAAGCTCGGCGTCGGCGTCGAGATCCTCGACGTCAAGGCGATGACGAAACTCGGAATGGGGGCGCTGCTCGGCGTCGCCCAGGGCTCGGCGCGGCCCGGCCGCACCGTGATCATGCGCTGGAACGGCGGCAAGCGCGGCGATGCGCCGGTTGCCTTCGTCGGCAAGGGCGTCTGCTTCGACACCGGCGGCATTTCCATCAAGCCGGCCGGAAGCATGGAGGACATGAAGGGCGACATGGGAGGGGCTGCCTGCGTCGTCGGACTGATGCACGCGCTGGCGGCGCGCAAGGCGAAGGTCAACGCCATCGGCGCCATCGGCATCGTCGAGAACATGCCGGACGGCAACGCGCAGCGCCCCGGCGATATCGTCACCTCGATGTCGGGCCAGACCATCGAGATCATCAACACCGACGCCGAAGGCCGGCTGGTGCTCGCCGACGTGCTCTGGTACGTGGCGAAGAAGTTCAAGCCGAAATTCATGGTCGATCTGGCGACGCTGACCGGCGCGATCATGGTGGCGCTCGGCACCGAACATGCCGGGCTGTTCTCCAACAATGACGAACTGGCGGAGCGATTGACCGGCGCCGGACTGGCGACGGGAGAACGGGTCTGGCGCATGCCGCTCGGCCCCGAATACGACAAGCAGATCGATTCGCAGTTCGCCGACATGAAGAACACCGGCGGCCGTCACGGCGGTTCGATCACCGCGGCGCAGTTCCTGCAGCGTTTCGTCGACGACACGCCATGGGCGCATCTCGACATCGCGGGAACGGCGATGGGGGCGCCTAAATCCGAAATCAACCAGAGCTGGGGGTCGGGCTACGGCGTTCGCCTGCTCAACCGGCTGGTCGCCGAGCATTACGAAGCCAGGAAATAGCTGAGGAATAGCGGAGCAATAGCCGGGAAATACCTGAGAATCCGATGACGGAAGTGCTGTTTTATCATCTGCAGAACATGTCGCTCGAAAGCGTGCTGCCGCCGTTGCTGGAGAAATCGCTGGAGCGCGGCTGGCGGGTGGTCGTGCAGTCGACGTCGCAGGAGCGCGCCGACGCGCTGGATGCGCATCTGTGGACCTGGCGCGACGATTCGTTCCTGCCGCACGCGACCTGGCGCGCCGGCGACGCGGGGCGTGCCGGCGATGCGCAGGACCAGCCGATCGTGCTGGCGGTGGAAGAGGGCAACCCGAACGGGGCCAATGTCCGGTTCCTGGTCGACAATGCCGCGCTGCCCGCGGACTGCCATGCCTATGAGCGGATGGTGCTGGTTTTCAATGGCGACGACGCCGAGGCGCTCGCCGCCGCCCGGGGCGCCTGGGCCGATTGCAAGGCGCGCGGCTTCGAGGTCACCTATTGGCAGACCGACGAGCGCGGCCGGTGGCAGCGGCGGGATTAGCGATGCCGGGCAATTAATGATAATCTGAGCTTTTGGCCGGCCGCCTTGCATATAGCCACGGTCGTGCCGCAAAGTGATGGTGGGACAACCGCTTATACCGCTGGGGTGGGAATCTAGTTGATCGTGCGAAACCACAACATCAGGCGAAAACCACTGCTGGCGCTGCTTGTGTTGGCGCCCGTCCTCGCGGGCTGCTCGGGCGCGTCCGATCTGCTCTCGCGGGACGCGGACTGGTTCTCGGGCCCCAGCAGGCTGTTCATCCGAAACATCGAAGCGCCGCCGCTGTCGCCCGACAAGCCGGTCGCGGCCGAAGATCTGGTCAGCGCCGAGGGCTATTGCCCGGGAATGGCGCCGCCCGCCGCAGGCCCCGCCGACGCCAACGCCGCGGCCGATGGTGCCGCGGGCGGGCCGGTCGTGCCCACGACGACGGGAACGGTGGCGCTCGGTCATACCGAGTGCGACGTCGTGCGCGGCATCGGCGCGCCCGCCAGCGTCAGCCTCTCCAGCAATCCACGCGGCGATCGGCTGGCGGTCATCAGCTATAACCAGGGGCAGCGCGCCGGAATCTACACCTTCACGGCCGGACGCCTGACCTCGATCGAGCGCGCGCCGCAGCCGGTCGCGCCGCCGCCGAAGGCGAAAAAATCCAGGGCGAAGAAGAAGCCCGCGGCAACGTGATCCTGCATTACTCGGTCATTGCGAAATTTTTTCTTCGTCATTGCGAGGAGCGTAGCGACGAAGCAATCCATTCTTTCTTTCCTTGGCGGCTATGGATTGCTTCGCTTCGCTCGCAATGACGGTTGAGAGAGCGGGCTGAAATCGGCAGCGCCTGAACCGGCTCAACCCGCCGCTTTGTCGAGTTCCGAACTCGCCGCCAGCCATTCTTCCTCGGCCCGCTGCAACGCGCTCTCGGCGCCGGCGCGCGCCTTGGCGAGTTGGGCTGCCTGCTTCGGATCGCGCTTGAACAGATCCGGCAAGGCCAGCGCGCTGTCTATTTTGGCGATGATGCCGTTGATGCGCGCGATCTCGGCCTCGGCGTCGGAAATCCTCAGCTTCGGCGAGTTGCGCTTTTCGCCTTTGCTCCGCGGCGCCTTGTCGCGGCCGCGCTCATTGCCGCCGCCGCCGTCGCGCGAACTCGCGCGCATGCCGCGCGCGGACAACACCATGCGCCGGTAATCGTCGAGGTCGCCGTCGAAATTCGTCACCGCGTGATCGGCGACCACCCATAATTGATCGGCGCAGGCTTCGATCAGATAGCGGTCGTGCGAGACCATGATGATCGCGCCGGGAAATTCGTTGATCGCCTCCGCAAGCGCCGCGCGGCTGTCGATATCGAGATGGTTGGTCGGCTCGTCGAGAATGATCATGTTGGGACCGAAGAAGGTCGCAAGCCCCAGCAGCAGCCGGGCCTTTTCGCCGCCCGACAGGCTCCGCACCAGGGTGTCGCCGGCCTTGCCCGAGAAGCCGATCGCGCCGGTCCGCCCGCGCACCTTGGTTTCGGTGGCGTCGGGCATCAGCCGGCGGACGTGATCGCAGGGCGAGGCGTCGAGGTCGAGTTCGTCGACCTGGTGCTGCGCGAAATATCCGACCGAGAGCTTGTCGGCGCGGGTGACATGGCCGGAGAACGGCGGCAGCTTGCCCGCCAGCAGCTTGACCAGCGTCGACTTGCCGTTGCCGTTGGAGCCGAGCAGGGCGATGCGGTCGTCGGTGTCGATGCGCAGGGTGACGCGGTTCAATACCGGCTTCTTCGGATCGTAGCCGACCGAGACGTTGTCGACCGCGATGATCGGCGGCGACAGCATCTTCTCCGGCACCGGGAAACGAGATTTCGCGCACGTCCTGCGTCACCAGCGCGGTGACCGGCTTCATCCGCTCCAGCATCTTGACGCGGGACTGGGCCTGGCGGGCTTTCGAGGCCTTGGCCTTGAAGCGGTCGACGAAGGCCTGCAGGCGCTTGCGCTCGTCGGCCTGGCGCCTGGCGTGCTTGGCGTCGAGCATTTCGCGCATGGCGCGCTGCTCCTCGAACGAGGAGTAGGTGCCCTTGTAGAGCGTCAGCTTGCCGCGATCGAGATGCAGGATCTGGTCGACCGAGGTGTCGAGCAGGTCGCGATCATGGCTGATGACGATCACGGTGCGCGGATAGTTCGCCAGATGGTCTTCGAGCCACAGCGTGCCCTCGAGATCGAGATAGTTGGTCGGCTCGTCCAGCAGCAGGAGATCGGGCGCGGCGAACAGCGTCGCGGCGAGCGCGACCCGCATCCGCCAGCCGCCGGAAAATTCCTGGCAGGGCCGCGCCTGGTCCGCGGTCGAAAATCCGAGGCCGCTGAGGATCGCCGCGGCCCGGGCGGGCGCCGAATGGGCGTCGATGTCGACCAGCCGGGTCTGGATGTCGGCGATCCGGTGCGGATCGTGGGCGGTGTCGGCTTCCTGCAGCAGCGCGTCGCGCTCGAGGTCCGCCTTGAGCACGATTTCGATCAGGCTTTCCGGCCCGTTCGGGGCCTCCTGGGCCAGGCTGCCGACCCGCCAGCGCGGCGGGATCGCGATGGAACCGCCTTCGAGCGGCAGTTCGCCGCGGATCGCGGCAAACAGCGTCGATTTGCCGACCCCGTTGCGGCCGACGAAGCCGACGCGGGCGCCCGGCACGATCTGCGCCGAGCCATGATCGATCAAAAGCCGTCCGGCGATGCGGACCGAAATTTCGGTGAGTGAAAGCATGCGGCGTTGTCACCGCTGCGGCGGTCAAACGCAACCCTGTTTTTTCGCGGGAATGCGGCTTTGCGAGCCGATAATGCCCAAAACATGCCTTGGTGGCAGGCGAAGTGCATTGATCGTAATCCCTCTCGGGGCGGAAGTCCCGTCGGCGCCTCGGACGCCATCCGCGCGCGAGAGTTATGCGCGCGAGAGTTATCGCATGTGTTGAAGCCGTCATTGCGAGCGAAGCGAAGCAATCCACTCTTTCTTCCTTGTTGCGCGATGGATTGCTTCGCGGAGCCTGTCATCGGGCGCGCATTCGCGCGACCCGTTGGCTCGCAATGACGACCTGAAGGACCGTGCTTCGCTTTTGAAAATTAATCTGTGCCAGCACCGCAATTCACTTCGTATCAGGCCGCGGCCCGTTTGGTCGGGCGGGAGACCGGCGTTCTTTTCGGCGGCGGAAGCAGCAGGTCGGCCGGGATATGGAAACGGGCGCGCAACCTCTGCACCATGGCCATGCTCAGCCCCTTTTTTCCCCGCAGGACCTCACTGACGCGGCTCGGCGTTCCCAGGATCGGCACCATGTCCGCACGGGTGAGACCGTGTTGATCCATCAGATGGCGGATCAGATCCGCCGTGCTCGGTGGGCGGCGCGGCCATTTGCTTTCCTCATAGGCCGCGATCAGGCGCGCTTGCGCCTGGAGCCGGGCCATGTCGGCGGGATCATCCGACTGCCACAGCCGATCGACAAGGGCGCGGGCGCGCGCGAGTTCCGCATCGCTGTCGATCAAGATCAGGGTCGCATCCATCACACGGTCTCCGCGTCTATTTTGTCGTATTCGCCATGGGTACCGAAGAATCGGATCGCCACGGCGCCTGCCTGATATTGGAGGGCCGCAACCAGGCGATAGTCGTTGCCCTTGATGTTGAAGACAACCCGGCCGGCCTTGAGAATGCTCGCCTTCGGATACGATGTTTTCACATCCTCGGGGTTGCGCCACTGGGCACGGCTCACGATGTCGAGCCATGCCTCGTATTGCGATCGTGCGGCCTTGATCCCCTTATGGCCAGCGTGATCGGCGAAATAACTTTCGACCACCCCCGTGCCGATGACGATCATTTCGCCAAGATGGCACAAAATTCCAAAAATTGGAAGTCGGTCGGATGGTGGAGCGCAGCGATACCCATCATGTGATGGACGAAGTCGCGGGTCAGGGATTGGCCGTATTCGTCGTTCCATCGTATTGTGAAATGAGCTGGTGCCTATTCCACAATCAGCTAAATTCGAGGTTGTGGAGGAGCCAGCATGCTCGATAATCTAACAAAGGGGTTATCGCTTTTGGCGCTGGCAAGCCTCTATCTGTCCGCGCTCTTCAATATCGGATTCTTTTACGTAATTGGCTTTCATCTAATTGGCGTCATAGACGTCAGCAATCTCGTTTATACCTTCGGATTCGTGTTCTTATTTGTACTCATAGGAATCCTACTACTCAGCATGTTGGCGCTCCTATTTGACCAATTGAAGGAGCCGATAAAAGCGTCCCCAATTGCAGTTCGCATCATCGTCGTTATGGTGCTCGCCTTTGGGGCCGTCGGGGTCATATTGTGGATGCGCAGCCTGGAGGGCGATCTCCAGATGTATGCCTCGGCGGTGCTCTTTCCTATTTTTGGCTGTATCGCGGGAGCCGTGGCGCGCTCGATTTGGGTTCAGGCGAGGCGCGTCGAGTATTTTCTCGTAGGAGTATCCACGGTACTTGTCAGCTTTGGTGTCATATTAGTTGGAACAGTATTGGCCAATCATCCACTCGACGACCAAACCTATGACGTCAGTACTAAAAACGGGGATATTCAGCAAACTCGTATCGCTAGGTCATCGAGTAACGGATTTATCCTGGTGAAGGATGGAAAAGTCATTTTCATACCGACAAGCGAGGTGAAGTCCGTCTCAACGACAATCAATTCGTCTGCATTAATGTAAAAATCCCCGCACTAGCATTACAGTTGTCGTTTTGCTTTGAGGTGCGCACGCTGAGCGCTCGCCTGGTGAGCTCTGCGCCATAGTGACCATGCGATGATGTGTGCGGGTTGGATCCGCTCTCGAGCGAGCCTGATGGCGATGCGCCGGACTTCCTGGATTGACCATCGGATCAATGACGACGCTGCGATGGTTTTGTTTTTGCCGTGGTTCGGCGTTGCGTTTTTTTTGGCTGCGGCGGATTGGCATGATGGCGGATCACCGCCATCATGGCAAAGGCGAGCATCACCATAGACACGTGGCGATGCCAGCCATGCCAGGATCGGCTCTCGTTGTGATCGAGGCCGAACTCGTTTTTGGCAGTCTCAAAACTGTCCTCGATCGCCCAGCGATGGCCTTCGACCGCGACCAGCGTTTCTATGGCTGTTCCTGCTGGGCACCAGGTGGTGAAGAAGGCGAGGTCATCATCGGCGATGCGACGACGGATCAATAGACCGCGTGTCCACAAACCGTCATTTGCGCTGTTAAACTGCGCGGCATCGAGATCGGCAAGCTCGAGATAGCACCAATCGTGCAGCCTCGGTCCTTTGGTTCCGTCCCCTGCCGACAGGCGTTTCCAATCGGATGAACGTCGCGTCGAGGCGATTTCCGCGGCGGTGCCAGAGACTGATCGCCGCTTGCCCCAGGAATTGAACACATGAGCGCTGCTGACTCCGAGCACATAGCCTTTGCCTGCATGGCGTAGTTGCTGTTCGATATCTCCGACACCGTAGACCGTATCGGCAGCAACCCACTTGAATGGTACAGACGCGGCTATCGCGCGTGCGATCATTCTCGTCGCAAGCTTTGGTTTGGTCGCAAAGCCCGTGTCGGCGGGCACGTACGTGGCTTCCAGACGATCTGGATCGTCGGTCCATTCCTTCGGAAGATACAACCCGCGATCGATGAACGCATGGCCATGACGCGAAACATAGGCGGCGAACACGCCGATCTGGCAGTTCGTAATCTTGCCTGCGGAACCGGTGTATTGCCGCGCTACGCCGCACGAAGCTTTGCCCTGCTTGAGAAAACCGGTCTCGTCGATGACGAGAACAGCATCGTCATCTGCCAAATGCTCAATGACATAGTCGCGCACGATATCGCGCAAGGCATCAGCATCCCAATCCCTGCGACCCAGGATCGCCTGCTGCCGCCATGGACCAGGATCGCCAGCTGCCTCCGCGCGCATCCAACCGGTCTTGCGTTGCTCATCGCCGAGCAGACCCTCCAGAAACAGGCCTGCGTTCCTCGCAACACGTTCTTGCCCGAACAACGGACGTATCCGCTTCTTCACCTCACGAAGCGACGCAGCCCATAATCCAAGCGTTTCTTCAATCGACGCTGTCTGCGTCCACGATCTTCGAATCATGGTTGCCCATGGATTCAGAAATCTTCAGAAAGGGCAACTGTAATGCTAGGCGGGGATATTCCCAACGACAGGAATTACGCAATCACGGTGACAGTGCACTCAATTTATCTGTATCGCAGCTTCGCAGACGTCGTATTGGATATCCCGCCTCGCGCGCGGCGCGCCGACCCATCAAACTAATCCGAGCTGCGAGCCTCCTCCGCGCGCTCCGCGGAGTTGCGCGTAAAATCTAATTTCTCCAAGCCGGATCAAGCTGATTTGCCCTGTCCAGCCCCTTCCGAAAAAATATTCTGGTTTTCCGAAACCGCAAATCACTTTTATATCCGCCGCCGTCCACCCCACTCGAGGGGCGTATCGCGGTCGTCACGGACGCGGGGCTGGATGCGGTGGCCGCAAGCGGCGCTTCTGACGAGAGCGCTTTGGCTTGCGGACGGCAAAATCGTGTGGTCCTGACGCCTCGACGCCGGCGTCAAGTTTGCGGATCTATTCGCAAGCGACGGTGGCAAAAAAGCCCGATCGCCGGGGAGATCACGACATAAGCCGTAAAACCATTGCGTGCGGGGATGCCGGGTGATTTCCGGTGCGACCGCTGTGAATACTCGTGTGCATTCTGCACTACCAACTTCGCACACGAGGCTGCGGGTGCACTGGGCACCCGGCATTCCCCACGCCCTCTCTTTGGGGCGGAAATTTCACCAACGCCTCGGGCGCATCGCGTCGCGAGATCGCCGAGTTACGTCTGGACCATCCGTTCCATGAAGGCCTTCGCTCCTCACGCGCCCCAGGCGCGCCCGGCCTTGCCACTTCGGAGTTTTCCGATTAATCCGTTGTCGACATCCAGAGTTGAGCTGACGCTCGACGCCAACCTGCTCCCGAGCAAGGTGGCATCCCCGAACCGGGGAGATGCGGCCGATCCGGCAACAAACGGGACAGCGCCGCAAGCTTTCGTCAGCTTCGCCCTGGGATGGCGGAGACCCGATGGACCGGAGGCGGTGCGACATGAGCGATCCCCAGCAATTTGCCAGCGACAATTATTCCGGAATCTGCCCCGAGGCCTGGGCGGCGATGCAAGCGGCGAACCAGGGCCAGGCGCCCGCCTATGGCGAGGACGCGTGGACGGAAAGGGCCGCGGATGCCTTTCGCGCGCAGTTCGAAAGTGAATGCGAGGTGTTCTTCGTCTTCAACGGCACCGCGGCCAATTCGCTGGCGCTGGCCTCGCTCTGCCAGTCCTATCACAGCGTGATCTGTACGGCGTCGGCCCATGTCGAGACCGACGAGTGCGGCGCGCCGGAGTTCTTCTCCAACGGCTCGAAGCTGCTGGTGGCGCCGTCCGGCGACGGCAAGCTGACGCCCGAGGCGATCCGCGCCATCGCGACCAACCGCAACGACATCCATTTTCCCAAGCCGCGCGTGGTGACCATCACCCAGCCGACCGAGACCGGACAGGTCTACAGCCTCGGCGAATTGCGGGCGATTTCGGCGTGCTGCCGCGAGCTGGGCCTCAGCCTGCACATGGACGGCGCGCGCTTCGCCAATGCCTGCGCCAGCCTCGGCTGCAGCCCCGCCGACATGACATGGCGCGCCGGCGTCGACGTGCTCTGCTTCGGCGGCACCAAGAACGGCATGGCCGTGGGCGAGGCGATCCTGTTCTTCGACGCCAAACTCGCGGAGGATTTCGACTATCGCTGCAAACAGGCCGGGCAGCTGGCGTCGAAGATGCGCTTTCTGTCGGCGCCGTGGGTCGGCATGTTCGAAACCGGAGCCTGGCTGCGCAATGCGACGCACGGAAATGCCTGCGCGGCACGGCTGGCGCGAGAGATCGGCGGATTGCCGGGGCTCGAGATCCTGTTTCCGGTTCAGGCCAACGCGGTCTTCGTTCGCATGAGCGAGGCGAGACTCGCCGCGCTGCGCGACCGCGGCTGGAAATTCTACACTTTTATTGGCGGCGGGGCCCGCTTCATGTTTGCCTGGGATTCTTCGCCGCAACGGGTCGACGAACTGGCAGCCGATATTTGCCGGATAGCGCTAGCCGACGAGGAGAGCGGGCATGAAACCGTGCCCTAACTGGAGCCCCTGCGAAGTTCCTCGCCGTCCTGCCTGTGCAATTCGTCCAGCAGTTGCTGGAGGCGAGGGGACAAGCGCGACTCTTCGGGGCGCAGGTTCTGCTGCAGCCTCTCGCCCACGGCGTCGCAGATCGACCGGCTGGTCTTGTAATCGATCGTTTCGGAGCTTTCACTAATGCCTGCGTTCATGACGGGTTCCGCTTCGGGCCATCTCGATGAATTGATACTGAGTCAAGTTATCGGCGCACGGATTGTTTCCCGCCGGCGATGGATTGCATGCCTTTCTAGTAAAAATTGTATAAACGGGAACCGGGGCCGTCCGGCCCTCAACGCAAAAGCCCCGGCGCTTTGGGGCCGGGGCCGTCGATTTCGACGAATGCGCTCAATAGCAACGATTGACGAGGCGCCAGCGGGGCCCCCACGGCGTCGGGACCAATCGCCGCACGTAACAGCCGCCATACCCATAGGCGGGGCCACCGGCATAGAAGCGGGGACCAACCCAGCCCCGGTGCCAGCCGCCGCCATGCCAGCCTCCGTGCCATCCGCCCCAGGCGGAGGCGGAGGTCGGGGCCAAAGCGGCGGCGCCAAGCGAAACTGCTGCAACGGCAACAAGCGAGAGTTTGCGTAACATGGTCGTCTCCTCTGGTTCGGCGCCGGCGGCGCCATCGATGAGGTTGTTCCCGTCAACGCCCGCTCCGGGCGGGGCGTCCGGTCGAGGGCAGCCTATTGCCGTCAAGCTGAACGAAGCCGGCACGTTCGTTTCAGAGAGGGTTAATCTTCGTGAAATTGTTGTAATTCGGCTGCCCGGTTCGGGCCATGAAAGCGTTTCGCCGGATCGCTTGCCGTTGGCCGGCGGCGCCGATATAAGCCCGGCAATTCCCATCAGCTTTGCAAGGACGAAATCATGGCGATTGAACGCACCTTTTCGATTATCAAGCCCGACGCGACCGCGCGCAATCTGACCGGCGCGATCAACGCGCTGATCGAGAAGGCCGGCCTGCGCATCGTCGCCCAGAAGCGGATCCGGATGACCCGCGAACAGG
Source organism: uncultured Alphaproteobacteria bacterium (assembly GCA_963721275.1). Classification (GTDB taxonomy): domain Bacteria; phylum Pseudomonadota; class Alphaproteobacteria; order Rhizobiales; family Xanthobacteraceae; genus Bradyrhizobium. The sequence continues at coordinate 174,557 of CAVRIQ010000021.1, forward strand.
CCGAAACCTTCTACGCCGTCCACAAGGCGCGTCCGTTCTTCGGCGAGCTGGTGGATTTCATGATTTCCGCTCCCGTGGTGGTGCAGGTTCTCGAAGGCGAGGGCGCCGTGCTCAGGTATCGCGACGTCATGGGCGCGACCGATCCTTCCAAGGCGGCCGACGGCACGATCCGCAAGGTGCATGCGAAGTCGATCGGTGAAAACTCGGTGCATGGTTCCGATGCTCCGGAAACGGCCGCCATCGAGATCGCGCAGTTCTTCTCGGGCAACGAGATCGTCGGCTGATCCGGACGGAGGCGGCCGGCGCTTGCCGCGCGGGTCGCCTCTCCGAGGGAATGCGCTGTGAACTGGCTGCTGCACATCCTCGATCCCGCGACCATCGGAGTGTTAGCCGCCCAGTTCCACGACCAGATGCAGCAGCCGGAATTCTGGATCGCCGTCGGCAAGATCATCTGGATCAACGTGCTGCTGTCGGGCGACAACGCGCTGGTGATCGCGATGGCGTGTCGCGGGCTGGAACCGCGTCACCGGGTCTGGGGCATGATCCTCGGCGCGGGCGCCGCTGTCTTTCTGCGCATCGTCTTCACCGGAATCGTCGTCACCTTGATGGAGCTGCCGTACCTCAAGCTGGTCGGCGGGCTGGCGCTGATCGCGATCGCCGCGAAACTGCTGGTGCCCGAACGCGAGGATGGGGAAGGCGTGGAGCCCGCGTCGCATCTGTGGGCGGCGGTGCAGATCGTCGTGGTTGCGGACATCGTGATGAGCCTCGACAACGTGATCGCCGTCGCGGCCGCCGCCGATGGCAGCGTCCCCTTGCTGATCCTCGGCCTCGCCATCAGCATTCCCCTGATCGTGGCGGGCGCCGCGCTGATCATGGCGCTGCTCACGCGGCTGCCTTTTCTGGTATGGGCCGGCGCCGCCCTGCTGGGCTGGATCGCCGGCGAAGTCATCGCCACCGATCCCGCGATCCAGCCGAAGCTGCAGGCGCTCTCCGCCGGTCTTGCCGGCGCGAAGCTCGATGCATGGCTGGCGGCATTCGGGGTGGCGCCGCGCTTCGGTGCCGGGGGCACCGGCGCTGAAATGATTTGCGCCGTGCTCGGCGTCGTCGTCGTGCTGGCCGCCGGATCGATCTGGCGACGGCGCCGGCTGCTGACGGCCTAGCGCCGCACGATCGATCCGGAGCGGCCGACCAGCCGGGCCAGCTGCTTGAAACGGCTGCCGACGCGATCGGCGACGAGATCGACCAGCCGGTGTTCGAACACCAGCATCAGCTTGCGGCCCTGGCTCCGAAAGTGGATTGCCGGCAATACGCCGGGCCGCGCCGCCGAGATCAGATGGGCGACGCGAAATGCGGCGCCGAGCAGGCGCGCGCGCTCGACCATCGCCGGCGACACCAGCGCCTTGATCGCGGCCGGCGGTTCATTCTGTTCGCTCAGGCCGGCATAGCGGTAGAATACCGACAGCGCGACGAACGCCCGGCCTTGATGGCTGACCGAGCCGAAATTGCCGTTGGTGATGAGATTGAGCGTTTGCTCGCCGCGATGATCGGGATGCACCCGCCAGCCGATGTCCGACAACAGACAGGCGGCATGGCGCAGGCGGCGATCGTCCGCGGTCTCCCGCAACTTGACCACCCGCACCAGACGATCGGTCCATTCGGTCAATTCCTGGGCATGGCGCGCCGAGCGCGACAACAGCTCGTTGAGTTCCTGGGCGGCGCAGATGAAGCCGTCTTTGGCGCGCTCGGCCTCCGGCAGCTTTTCGTAGAGCAGGCCTTCGCGCACGCCGAAGGTCGAAAACACGATGGTCTTCGGCCTGGCGACCCGGATGATGTATTCGAGCACGAGCGCCGCATAGGCCAGCAGCGGCCGCCTTGCATCGGCGATGACCTCGATATTGGCCAGCATGTTCGTCGCTACCAGCCGGCGCAGGCGCCGCGCGAAATCAAGCGCGTCTTCGGCGGAAATCGAATAGCCATGCATCACCCCCAGCGGATATTCGCTCTGGATGATGTGGATGCGCGCCAGCGCCCGCCAGGTTCCTCCGACCGCATAAAAGCTGCGGCCGCGGCCGGCCTTGAGCTGGGCGACGCCCGAAAGTTCGGTCTTGACGATGCGCTCGGCGCGCTTCAGCGATTTGTGCGACAAGTCCTGCAGCGCCAGGCTTCCGAGCGGCAGCGTCACGCCGCCGCGAACCCGGTTGCCCTGGACGTCGATCAGTTCCAGCGAGCCGCCGCCGAGATCGCCGACGATGCCGTCCGGCCTGTAAACGCCCGAGACCACGCCGAGCGCGGACAGTTTCGCTTCGCGCGGGCCCGACAGGATTTCGATCTTGCCGCCGCAGATGCGTTCGGCCCTGGCGATGAAATCGGGACCGTTGCTGGCGTCGCGGCACGCGGCGGTGGCGATCGCGTAGACGCGGCCGACCTTCATCACCCGGCACAGCGCGCGAAAGCGCCGCAACGCCGTCAGGGCCTTGGCGATGGCGTCCGGCGCCAGCATGCCGGTGGTCTGGACCTCGCGGCCGAGCCCGCACAGCGCCTTCTCGTTGAAAATCGTGATCAGGCTGCGCGCCATCGATTCATAGACGACGAGGCGCACCGAATTCGAGCCGATGTCGATGACCGCGACGCTGGAAGCGCGCTTGCGCGGCCGCTTCACCGCAAGGCTCCCCTATGAGGAATGCTGACGCTCGTTGCGGCGCGTGAGGCGGCGCGGTGAAGATTCCTTGAGCGACTTTCCACGGCCTGACAAACTCGGATTCGTCATGAAGTAATTATGCAGGTTGAAGGGCTCTTCGCCTTTCGCGGCCTTCATACGCGTTGACGACCCATCCGGCAACAACTGCCAGCTCTGCTCGTTATCCTTGAGGTTCGCCACCATGATCTGTTCGAGAACCTGCTGATGCACCGTGGGATTTTGCAGCGGGCAGAGGACTTCGACGCGGCGGTCGAGGTTGCGGGGCATCATGTCGGCAGACGAGATATACACAGCAGCTTTTGCCCCCGGCAGGCCCTGGCCCATGCCGAAGCAGTAGATTCGGCCGTGTTCGAGGAAGCGGCCGATGATCGATTTGACGCGGATGTTGTCCGAAAGCCCGGGAATGCCCGGCCGCAGGCAGCAAATGCCACGCACTACCAACTCGATCGGCACGCCGGCCTGCGACGCCTCATAGAGTGCGTCGATGATGTCGGGATCGACCAGCGAGTTCATCTTCATCCAGATCGCGGCCGGCTTGCCGTGACGGGCAAAACCGGTCTCGCCCTGGATGTGCTCGATCATCCGCTTGCGCAGCGTGAGCGGGGATACCGCCATCTTCTCGATGTCGCTCGGCTCCGCATAGCCGGTGATGTAGTTGAATACCCGCGCGGCGTCGCGTCCGATGATCGGATCGGAGGTGAAATAGGACAGGTCGGTGTAGATGCGCGCGGTAACCGGATGATAGTTTCCGGTGCCGGTATGGACGTAGGTGGTGAGGCTGCCGCCCTCGCGGCGCACGATCAGCGACAGCTTGGCGTGGGTCTTCAGCTCGAGGAAGCCGTACACCACCTGCACGCCGGCGCGTTCGAGATCGCGCGCCCAGCGGATGTTGGCTTCTTCGTCGAACCGCGCCTTGAGTTCGATCAGCGCCGTCACCGACTTGCCGGCCTCTGCTGCTTCCGCCAGCGCGCGCACGATCGGAGAGTTGTTCGAGGTACGGTAGAGCGTCTGCTTGATGGCGACCACGTCGGGGTCGCGGGCGGCCTGCTGCAGGAACTGCACCACGACATCGAAGGATTCGTAAGGATGGTGAACGATCAGATCCTTCTGCCGGATCGCGGCGAAGATGTCGCCGCCATGATCGCGCACGCGTTCGGGATGGCGCGGCACATAGGGCACGAATTCGAGATCGGGCCGGTCGAGCCGGGTCAGCTGCGACAGCTCGTTCATCGCCAGCACGCCGTCGACCAGCAGCACCTCGTCGTCGGCGGTGGAAAGCGCGCGCTGCACGAACGCGCGCAGTTCTTCCGGCATCTTGGCTTCGATCTCGAGCCGGATCACCGATCCCCGCCGCCGCCGCTTCAGCGCGGTTTCGAACAGCCGCACCAGGTCTTCCGCCTCTTCCTCGATTTCGAGTTCGGAATCGCGGATGACGCGGAAAGCGCCCTGGCCCTTGACGGTATAGCCGGGGAACAGCCGGCCGATAAACAGCCCGGTGGCCTGCTCCAGCGTAATCAGCCGCACCGCGCCATCCTTGCCGGCGGGCAGGCGAATGAAGCGGTCGATCTTGCCGGGCATGCGGATGAGCGCGTTCATGGGCTTGCCGTCGGAGACCCGCGCCAGGTGCAGCGCGATGGTGAAACCGAGGCTCGGGATGAACGGGAAGGGATGCGCCGGGTCGATCGCCAGCGGCGTCAGCAGCGGGAAGATGTTGTGGAGGAAATGATCCTCGATCCAGGTTCGCTCGATCTTGGTCACATCGCGGCCATCGACGAGAACGACACCCACTTCGGCCAGGACGCCGCGCAGATCGCGCCAGATCGCCTGCTGGTCGCTGGCGAGTGTCGAGACCGTCTCGTTGATGAGCACAAGCTGCTCGGCGGGCGTGAGCCCGTCGGGGCTGCGCTCGGTGATGCCCTCCCGCACCTGGGCCTTGATGCCGGCGACGCGCACCATGAAGAATTCATCAAGGTTATTGGCGGAAATCGACAGAAATCGCACCCGTTCCAGTGCGGGGTGGCCGGGATTGACGAACTCCTCCAGCACCCGGCGGTTGAAATGCAGCCAGGAAAGCTCGCGGTTGATGAAGCGTTCGGGGCTATGCGCGATCGACGGGCCGGCCTCGGTTTCCGCCTCTTTTTCTTTGATTACAGTGACTTGCGCGGATTCCATGAAGTTTCAATCTATCCAGAGCAGACGTAAGCCCGATTGCCGGCACAGGCGGCGCGAAGCATGTGTTATCGCGATGACGTTTCAATGACATTGATGTTCCCCGCGCCCGCGCCGTCAAGATGCGGATATAGGCCTGCGGCCGTCAGGCATTGCGCAATAATTCAGCCGCCAGCGCCCGCGTCACCGGCCGGCCCAGGCGCAGGGCTTCGGTGTCCAGGAGTTCCACAGCCCGCCTTGCGGCCGCATAGGACCTCTCGATCCGGGTTGTCAGATAGCTGACCACGCTCTCATCGACCGCCATTTGTCGGTCGGCGCAGAACTTGACGATCAGCGCGCGAAACAGCGCGTCGTCGGGCGGCAACAGCGATACCGCCGGAACGGCGCGCAGCCGCGAGCGCAGATCGCGCAGGTCGATCTGAAAGGCCGATGGCGGCACCCGCGCGGTGATCAGGACGAAAGCCTCGTCCTCCCGCGCCAGATTCATCAGGTGAAACAGCGCGCGTTCGTCGAAGTCCGACGGATTCAAATCCTCCACCACCAGGGCTCCGGTCGCCAGCGCGCCGGGCACGCCGGCTGCGGTCAGCGCATGCGCGGATGTCGAGCGTGCACCCGCTTGCTCGGCCCAGATCGCGGCGAGGTGGCTCTTGCCGGAACCCTCCGGACCGACCAGCAACATGATCCGGTTGGGCCATTCGGGCCAGCTGTCGACCAGCGCCAGCCCGGCGGCATTCGCCGGCCCCTCGAGAAAATTGTCGCGGGTCAGGCTTTCCGCATGCGGCAGCGTGAATGCAAGCTGACGGGGTTCAACGCGGCCTGGCACCTCAATGACTCCATGCCGGACCGGCCGGCGCATGACAATTATTTGGCTTCGATCGTGCTCATGTGCCGTACCCACTCCACGAGATAGAGCGATACGGAAGCCAAAGTAAAGACCGTGACCAAACCCATCAGGATCAGATCGTACGGCGTCGAATTGAAGCCGAATCCAAGAGCTGCAAGCACCAGCGCGGCGAACGCCACCTGTGCCACCGTGTTCAGTTTCGACACCATCAACGGTTTCATCGGGACCGGCTTGCCGAACAACCATGACACAATCACGGCGGTGACGATCATGATGTCGCGCGAGACCACCAGGATGACGATCCAGCGCGGTACCGCGCCCCAGATGCCGAGCGCTACGTAGATCGAGACCAAAAGCGCCTTGTCGGCGAGGGGATCGAGCAGGGCGCCCAGTTCGCTCGTCATGTTGAAGCGCTTGGCGAGAAAGCCGTCGACCGCGTCGCTGACGCCAGCGATGATGAAGATCGCAAATGCGATTTCCATCTGGCTGGAGGCAATGGCCCAGACGATGAACGGCACCAGCAGGATGCGGCCCAGGGTAATAATATTCGGAATACTCACACGGCGCTTCCCGGCTACCGGCCTGATTTTACGAAAGATCCGGCCCTTTGCCGGGGTGAGCCGGCTCGTGTCTACATAGTACATGCGCCCACCGCTTGCGAGCCATTGCACATGAGCGGAATCCGACGTAACCAGCCGCCATCATCTGGAACAGGCCATGGTCGACCGCAAAAACGGGCTTACTTACGCGGATTCAGGCGTCGATATCGATGCGGGCAATCGCCTGGTCGATCTCATTAAACCGATGGTGCGCGCCACCGCCCGCGCCGGCGCCGATGCCGAAATCGGCGGGTTCGGCGGCTTGTTCGATCTCAAGGCGGCAGGCTTCCAGGACCCGGTTCTGGTCGCCGCCACCGACGGCGTCGGCACCAAGGTCAAGATCGCGATCGAAACCGGCCTGCACGGCGGCATCGGCATCGACCTGGTGGCGATGTCGGTCAACGACCTCGTCGTCCAGGGCGCCGAACCCTTGTTCTTTCTCGACTATTTCGCCTGCGGCAAGCTCGATCCGGAGGCCACGGCCGCCATCGTGGCCGGTATCGCCGAAGGTTGCCGGGAATCCGGCTGCGCGCTGATCGGTGGCGAGACCGCCGAAATGCCCGGCCTCTACAAGGACGGCGATTACGACCTTGCGGGCTTTGCAGTCGGCGCGGCCGAGCGCGGCACGCTGCTGCCGCGGCCCGATATCGCGGTGGGCGATGCGGTGATCGGTCTGGCCTCGTCGGGCGTTCACTCCAATGGATTTTCGCTGGTGCGAAAAATCGTCGAAACCTCGCGTCTCGGCTTCGACGCGCCGGCGCCGTTTTCGCCGGTCATGACGCTGGGCGGCGCGCTGCTGGCGCCGACGCGGCTCTATGTCAAATCATGCCTGCGCGCGATCCGTGAGACCGGCGCGGTCAAGGGCCTTGCCCATATCACCGGCGGCGGGTTCACCGACAATATTCCGCGCGTGCTGCCCAGGCATCTCGGCGTCGGCATCGATCTGGCGCACTTGCCGGTGTTGCCGGTGTTCAAGTGGCTGGCGAAGCAGGGCGGTATCGCCGAACTCGAGCTGTTGCGCACCTTCAACTGCGGCATCGGCATGATCGCCATCGTGAAAGCGGATGAGATCGAGAAGGTCACCGAGACGCTCACCGAGGGCGGCGAGAGCGTCACCCTGCTGGGCGAGGTGATTCCGGCCGCCGGAGAACACCGCGTGGTCTATAACGGTCATCTCGATCTGTCGTGGTGAGGCCATGAAGCGCCGGGTCGCAATCCTGATTTCAGGGCGTGGATCGAACATGGCCGCCTTGATCGAGGCGGCGGCCGCGGCGGAATTCCCGGCCGAGATCGTCCTCGTGATTTCCAACCGGGCCGATGCCGGCGGGCTGGAAAGAGCAGGCGCGAGCGGCATCCCGACGCTTGTCATCGAAAGCAAGCCCTTTGGCAAGGATCGCGCCGCGTTCGAGGCGGTGCTGCAGGACGCGCTGGACGCGCAACGGATCGAGCTGATCTGTCTCGGCGGCTTCATGCGGTTGCTCACGGCCGGCTTCGTGCAGCGCTGGTACGGCCGTATGCTCAATATTCATCCTTCGCTGCTGCCGTCGTTTCCCGGCCTCGAACCGCAGGCGCAAGCGTTGCGCGCCGGCGTGAAGATCTCGGGCGCAACGGTGCATTTTGTCATTCCGGAAACCGACGCGGGCCCGATCCTGATGCAGGGCGCGGTCGCGGTGCACGATGACGACACGCCGGAGACCCTGGCAGAGCGCATCCTTGCGATCGAGCACCGCATCTATCCCGCCGCGCTGCGGCTGGTCGCCGGCGGCCAGATCCGGATCGAGGGCGAACTCTGCAGGACGGTGGACAGCGCCGGTTCCGGCGCGAGCTTGATTTCGCCCGCCGTCGGTTAGGCTTTGCACGGAGACCAACATGGCAAAGGTTGCGGTGATCGGCTGTGGCGCAATGGGCTCGGTCTACGCCGCGCTGATGGTGGACGCCGGCCATGACGTACACGCGGTCACGCTCTGGCCCGACCATGCCGAGGCCATGGCCACCAAAGGGCTGCGTTGCGAGGGCGCCAGCGGCGACCGCACCGTGCCGATTCACGCCTCCACTACGACCGACGGTATCGGACCCTGCGATCTCGTCATCATCGCCACCAAATCCTTCGATGTCGAGGCGGCGGCCAAATCCTGCATTCCCTTGCTGGGCCCGGAGACGATCGTCCAGACCATCCAGAACGGCCTGGGATCGCCGGAGATCGCCGCTCCCATTCTTGGCGCCGATCGTCTCGCGGTCGGCGTGGTCGGCGGCTTCGGCGCCTCGATCCGGGCGCCCGGCCATGCCCATCACAACGGCATGGAGATGATCCGGTTCGGCGCCTTTGCCGGGCTGCCGAAGCAGCTCCTGCAGGCCTCGGCGAAAATCTGGGAGTCCGCCGGCTTCAAGGTCGCGCTGTTCGACGACATCAGGCAGATGGTCTGGGAAAAACTGATCATGAACGTCGCCTTCTCCGGGACGTCCTGCACCACAGGGCTGACGGTTGGCGAAATCCTCGCCGACGCCGACGCCTGGAGCGTGGCGCGGGCTTGCGCGGAAGAAGCGATCGCGGTGGCGAAGGCCTCCAACGTCAGGCTGGATGTCGGCGATCCGATCGAGCACATCCGCAAACTGGGCGGCAAGATTCCCGATGCGCGGCCTTCGATGCTGTTGGACTTCAATGCCGGCCGCCGATGCGAGGTGGATGCCATCAACGGTGCGATCCCGCGGCTCGGCAAGCCGCTGGGCGTAGCAACCCCGGTCAACGAGACGGTCGTCGGCATCATCCGGGCTCGCGAACGCCGGATGCTCACGTCCCCGGTTACGCGGTGACCAAACAAATTCCCCCGGCAGGGGCCGGGGGTACATCAGGATTGCTTGCGCGCATCGTGACGAAGCTTAGGAGACCTTCAGATTTTCCGCGGAAGTCTTGCCGCGATTCTCCACGAGGTCGTATTCGACAGCTTGATTTTCATTGAGGGTGGAGAGCCCAGCGCGCTCGACCGCCGAGATATGGACGAACACGTCCTTATCGCCGACCATCGGCTTGATGAACCCATAACCCTTCGTCGGGTTGAACCACTTGACGGTGCCTTTTTGCATCGCCTGTCTCCTGGTCTAGACATAAAAAAGACGCGGCCACGCTTTTCGCGTGCCACGCCACAAGCGGGCTTTTCGGATGTCTGCTCAATTTCTCGGTCGCGAAACGCACAGTCGATCGGCCAAAATCCGATTGTGCCTGATATTGCAACACGAAATTTGCGGGTTAGCAAGCTTTTGGCGCGGCACAGGAAATCGAGAGCGCGATGAGATCGCCCTCCGGATCACCTGTGGCAGGGGAACAACAATGTCGGCTAATCGCCCCTGGCCGAGGGCCAAGACCGATTGACCCTCCCGGAGAACTGGGGGCAAATCAGCGCGGGCTGGCGTAATTTTGGTAATTTGTTTCGAATTGGCGCTCTTTGGAAATGGCATCCATGTGCTGCTCACCGCGGCCTGCGCGAGCAAAGGAAAGCGGCACCGGTCGCAATCTGAGAGGGGCCATTGCCATCGTCTTCGGCCTGATGCTGGCCGTCGCGGCGACGTCACCGCCAGCCCGGGCGGCGTCGATCGCACTGGCTCCGTCTCCAACACCCACGCCCACGCCGACTCCTACGCCAACTCCGACGCCAATTCCGACACCGACGCCATCGCGAACCAGTATCGATTCCGACCTGTCGGCCGGCGCGACCGTCACCAATCTCGGCAGCAATTTCCTGGAGCGGCTCGGAAACCAGGCGTCATTCGGGTTCGGGCGCGCGTTGCGGACCAATCCGGGCGGCGGCGGGGCTTCCGAGGCAGCCGACACCCCGCGGTTTCGGACCTGGGGCGAAGCCTACGGTATCTCGGCGAGTACTGGCGCGGTGTTCGACTTCGTCGGCGATCACCGTCAGACTTGGGGCGGCGTCGCCGGGGTCGGCGCGACCGTTGCGCCCGGCGTCAACCTCGGCGTTTCGGTCGACCAGAGCCGTACCGCGATCGACGTTCCGCTGGCGCTGCAGTCGGCGACCCTCGATCTCACCCAGCTCGGCTTCAACGCCTCGGTCGACAAGGGTCCATGGACATGGGCGGTCGCGCTGGTCCACGGTTTCGGCAAGATCAATTCGAGCCGGGACACCGGGTTCGGCACGGCCAGCGCCGACTACAATGCCCGGATCGACGGCGCGCTGACCGAGCTCAGCTATTACTGGAACATCGACCAGAGCCGCATCGTGCCGAAAGCCGCGCTCGAATATGTGCGGGCCACGACCGGATCGTTTCAGGAGGCCGGCGGCCTCGATCCCTTGATGGCGACCGGCGCATCGGTGGAGCGCTCGCGCATCCTGCTCGGCGCCGAGGTCGGGCACTACTGGATATCGGATCAAAAGATTTTCGATCTGTCGGCCTACGGCAAATTCGTCGACAATACCTCGCAGAATTTCAGCTCGATCACGGTCAGCCTCGGCGCCGAGAGCATCACCGTGCAGGGCATCGGCGAAAGCCGGTACGGCGCGGACGCCGGCGCCTCCGCCTCGCTCAGCCTGAGCAATACGGCGCGGCTCTATCTCAACTATGACGCCAAGTTCCGCGCCGCGCTGCAGTCGCATCAGGGAACGCTCGGCGTCGAATTGAAATTCTAGCGCCTGTCACGCGAACCGGTATCCGCTTCCTGCGAAAATGCCCGAGCCGCGCGAATGAGGACGGATAAGTTGGATCGCATCATGCGAACGGCTTGGCCGCTACGTATCCCTCGAGTCCGTAGGTCTCTTTCGATCCGGCCATGAGCGGTATGAGATCGTTTGGGTGGATGAACTCATCCCTGAAGCAAGGGTAGATCTTGGGATCAAATATCTTCTTGATCCAATCGATGACGATCTTGTGCCGATCGGAGTGGCGGAACTCCTTGTGATAGGCAAGCCAAAGATCGGCGTGATGGTGGACGCCCAAATCGACGGCCACCAGGCTTGCCCCCAGCGCGACCAGCGCCGTCGGCAGAAAACCCATTCCTGCTCCGCGTTCGATCGCGTACAGAACGCCGATGCTGGAGTTCGTCTTGATTCCGACGATGCCTTCCAGTGAAGTAAGTCCCAAAACCCTGGCATAGGCGGAATCGTCGACCTGGGGCGCATGCTGGATGACCAGCCTGTGATTCCTGAGATCCGCAAGGGAAGGGACCCCATGGAGCTTGCGGTATTCCTCTGAAACGAAAGCGTAGATGTGAAGCCTGCCGAGCTTTGCGACGATAAGATCGGGATTGGTCGGCGGCTCCAGCTGAATCGCAATATCGGCTTCCAGCCTTGCGAGGTCCGCCTGCTCCATGGCGCAGCGAAGATCGACCGTGATCTTCCGGTAGGTTCTGTGGAAGTCGATCAGCCTCGGAAGAACCCAGAAGTTGCCCGGGCCCTCGGTCACGGCGACGCGAACGGTGCCGGCGGTATCGCTCGATTGAGACGCGCGGCGAAACACATCGAAGGCGTGACGCTCCATCTCCATTACGTCGCCGATCATCGCAGCACCGTCTTCGCTCAGCGTCAAGCCGCTCTGATCGCGCAAAAATACCTTGCAGCCGATGCGTTCTTCGAGCCGGTCGATCCTGCGCATCAGCGTGGTGCTGGTAACACCAAGCAGTTCGGCGGCGTTGCGAAAGCTTTTGTATCGTGCGCAAGCCAGAAACGATTTCAGATCGTCCCAGGACGCATCCAGGATTTCGTCGGTGCGGCGCTGCGTCGCTGCAGCACCCCGTTGCAATAGTTGCTGCATACCCAAATTCCCCGCCCGCTATGCTGCATCTAACATGCAGGAGCGACGATAGATGCGCGACCCGGTTAAGGAAAGGCCCTCTTTGGCCGCAAAACGCGATTTCGACATGCTGCCCCGAAGCGTGGAAACCGATGTGCAGCCCGCGCGGCGATCCGAGCTTTCGGCCATCGCCGAGATGGGCAACCGAATGGTGCCCGGAGTTCATATCGCGGAACCGGACCTGGAGCGGTATTTCGTCTTCGATCCCGGCAGCATTCTGACCTTCAGCCGGCAGCAGAAGCTGCTCGGCGCGGTAGCCTTTCTCTATCTCAACCGCCGGGGACATGACGCGCTCATGCAGGCCGAAATGAATCTCACGCATCCCGACTTCTCGCTCCTTGCCGGTCGCACCGAAGAGGCGTCTGCCATCTACGTCTGGGCGATCGCAGGTCGTGGCAAGGCAATGGCGGGATTGGGCAATGTGTCGAAACACCTCTGCCAGACGCGACTTGCCGCCGCCGATCTCTATGCGCAACCGTCGAGTGAGGACGGGCGCAACCTGATGATCGCAATCGGCTTCGAGCCGATCCCGAGCCTTCAGCGCGAGCTCTGGCGTTACCAGCGGCCGTGGAATCGCGTTTCGGCCGACGCGCGGCCGGTCACATCAGCAGGGAGTTTTGCAGATGCACGGCACTAGACCCCCATCGCAGGCCAAACCGGGCTCGCGCGCGATTTCAATCCGCATCGCCCGCGATCCGAACGATCTGATGCTGGTGACCGCTATTCGCGCGGCCGTGTACCTTGCCGAACAGGATTGCCCGATCGAGGAAGAATTCGACGGTAACGATCTGGTCGCGGCGCACTTCATCGGATTTATCGGCAATGAGCCCGCAGCCTGCCTTCGGGTGCGATTTTTCGGCGAGTTTGCCAAGATCGAACGCCTCGCCGTGCGGCACCAGTTCCGGCGATCGCGCATATCGTTCAAGCTGGTGCAGGCGAGCTTTGAATACATCAAGCGCAAGGGTTTCAAGAAGGTCTACGGCCATGCGCAAGACCGGCTGGTGAATTTCTGGTCGCATTTCGGGGCCAGGCCGCTTGGCCACAACCGGAAGATCACCTTTTCCGATTTTTCCTACACCGAGATGGTGCTCGACCTCGAGCCGAGCCCCGACGCCATCACGCTCGATAGCGACCCTTACGTGATTATCAGGCCGGAGGGCGATTGGGACCGGCCCGGCGTCCTCGACATGTCGGCGGGCCGCGCGGTGACCTCTCCGCTTCGCACGCCTACCTTGGCCGACACATGATCTCGAACCGCAAAATGATGATGGCCTCGATCCATGAGGATCCGCCGCTTCTCGTCTGCGCCGATCTTCAGACCGAGTATCTGACCGAAGGCCGCAGCCACGTGATATCGGACGCCGAGGCGATCACGGCCCGCTGCCTCGAACTGATGACGCTCTGGCGTGACAATCTCTGGCCGGTCATGCATCTGAAGCGGATTGCCCAGGCCGCGTGGTTCAATCCGGCGTCGAACCTGACGGACTGGATAGCGGAGTCGAGACCGCGGCCGGGCGAGCTTGCCTTCGAGCATCCGTTGCCTTCTGCATACAGTTCGGCACGGTTCGCCGAATACATGTCGAACATGAGAAGCATTCGCTGCGTGCTGATGGGGTTTTCCCTCGATGAAACCATTCTGTCGACCGTGGTCGACGGGTTTCATCGCAGCCACCGCTATCAGGTGGTCAGCGATGCGGTGGCCTGCAGGCGCCCTGGCGTCGGCGACGCCGCGTCGTACAAGCACGCGGTCGTCAAAGTCATCGGCAACTTCGCCGGGATTCTGGGAACCGCCGATCTGCTCGGGGCAAGCGGTAAAATCGCGGTGTGACCATGAGCGATCGCGCCGCGTTGACCGTCACTCGGCGAATTGCGGGACGACGCGGCACGGCGCGCTTCAATTTCGATCGACCCTGACGACCCGGCCCTTTTCGATCGCCAGCGCGAGCTGGCCATGCTTCAGCGCCAGCGCGGCATCGCCGAACAGCTCGCGGCGCCAGCCGTGCAGCGCGGCGACGTCGGCATTGTCGTCGGCGGCGATCTGGTCGAGGTCGTCGACCGTGGCGATGACCTTGCTCGCGACGGCATGGCGCTCCGACGTCATCCGCAGCAGGACTTTCAACAGCTCGACGGTCGCCGCACCATTTGAATTGCCGCGGGGCTTCTCGATCTTGGGCAGCGTCGCCGGGTCGCGCGCAAGGCCACGCTGCACGGCGGCAACGATATCGGCACCCCATTTCGAGCGGTCAAACCCTTTCGGCAGCGAGCGCAAATTCGCCAGCCGTTCGAGACTGGTCGGCGCGTGAGTGGCGATGTCGCCGACGGTATCGTCCTTCAACACCCGGCTGCGCGGAACGTCGCGGCTCTGCGCTTCCTGCTCGCGCCAGGCCGCGACTTCCATCAGCACCGCAAGCTCCTTCGGCTTGCGCACCCGCGTCTTCAGCCGCTCCCAGGCGCGTTCGGGGTGAAAGTCGTAGGTTTTCGGGCTGGTCAGGACCTCCATTTCCTCGCTCACCCAGTCGCTGCGGCCGCGCTTCTTGAGGTCGGCGTCCAGTGCCGCGAACACGTCGCGCAAATGGGTGACGTCGGAGATGGCGTAGTGCATCTGCTCTTCGGTCAGCGGCCGGCGCGACCAGTCGGTAAAACGATGGGTCTTGTCCGGGCGGTGGCCGGTGATGCGCTCGACCAGCTGGTCATAGGCGATGCTGTCGCCATAGCCGAGCACCATGGCCGCCACTTGCGTGTCGAAGATCGGGTGCGGAATGGTGCCGGACTGGTGCCAGACGATCTCGATATCCTGGCGGGCGGCGTGGAATACCTTCAGCACCTTCTCGTTGGTCATCAGTTCGAAGAACGGCTTGAGGTCGATGCCTTGGGCCAGCGTGTCGATCACGACCGCCTCGTCCGCGCTCGCCATCTGCACGACGCAGAGCAGGGGGTAATAGGTCGTCTCGCGCAGGAATTCGGTGTCGACGGTGATGACCGGGTGCTTGGCAAGCCGGGCGCATATGGCCGCGAGGTCGGAAGTGGTGGCAATCAGATCCATGAACAATCCATAACGCTTCTGCAGACGGCGTTCTGCCGAAAGCGCTGATATGTCAAGGGTCTTGGGACGAATTCAAGTCTTGCATTTCCGTCTGGCGGCAGCTTTTCGCTGGAGACTCAGGCCACGAGGGCGCACCCGAGGTGCCCCCACGCAGCCGAAATCCGTCTCAGAAGCCGGACAGGTCAGGAGTCGCGGATCTGCCGGGCAGACGGCCGCCGCTGCGACGGCATGGCCAGCACGAGGACGCAGAGCCCGAGCATCGCCAATCCCATGAATTCAAATGCCAACGCGTCAAACACGAGAATTCCCTCCAGCCAAGCCGCTAGACTTGTCGGGAACGCATTGACCCTTTCTTAATTCCTGCGGCGCGGTCGCCGGCGCCTTATGGAATGTTTAACGGAAGGTTAGCGGATTTACGTGCCGCAGAACGTCTGCAGCACGCGCTGGTGCGGCTCGGGCGGCTCGGCATAGGCCGACAACGCCGGCTGGTCCTCGTAGGGCTTTGACAGCACCGTCAGAAGCTCCTCGAAGGGGACAAAATCGTCCCGGTTCACGGCGGCCTCGATCACCGCTTCCACCCGATGGTTCCTCGGAATGAAGGCCGGATTGACGGATCGCATCGCAGCTTGCCGCTCAGCAGGGGTTTGCGGCTCGTCGGCGAGCCGCTGCCGCCAGCGCGCCGCCCATTCGTCATAGGCGGTGGGGTCGGCGAACAACTGCCTGATCTCAGCCTCATGGTCCGGACCGAGCGCGGCATCACTCAGCCGCCTGAAGGCAAGCGTGAAGTCGGCCTGGTTCCTGGCCATGGCATCCAAAAGGTCTTGCGCAAGGACCCGGTCATCGTCACGCGCGCTGAACAGGCCGAGCTTGCGGCGCAAGCCTGCCTGATAGGCGGCATCGAACAGCTCGGCGAATTCGCCGAGCGCGGCCTGCGCCTCGGTCACGGCCTTGTCCTGATCCTCGGAAATGAGCGGCAACAGGCATTCGGCGAGCCGCGTCAGGTTCCACTGGGCGATTCTCGGCTGGTTGGCATAGGCATAGCGGCCCATCTCGTCGATCGAGCTGAACACTTGCGCCGGATCGTAGTGGTCCATGAACGCGCACGGGCCGTAATCGATGGTCTCGCCCGAGATCGAGGTGTTGTCGGTGTTCATGACGCCGTGGATGAAGCCGACCAACAGCCAGCGCGCGACAAGGTCGGCCTGCCGGGCGATGACCGCGCCGAGCAGCGCGAGATAAGGACGCGCGTTGTCGGCAACTTCCGGGTAATGTCGGGCGATGACATGGTCCGCCAGGCGCCGCACGCCCTCGGTATCGCGGCGGGCCGCGAAATACTGGAAGGTTCCGACCCGGATGTGGCTGGCGGCCACCCGGGTGAGAACGGCTCCGGGCAGGGCGGTCTCGCGCAGCACGCTCTCGCCGGTCAGCACGGCGGCGAGCGATCGCGTGGTCGGGATTCCCAGCACCGCCATCGCCTCGCTGACGATGTATTCGCGCAGCACCGGACCCAGCGCCGCCCGGCCGTCGCCGCGGCGCGAAAACGGCGTCGGGCCCGATCCCTTGAGCTGAATATCGCGGCGGACGCCGTCGGCGTCGATCACCTCGCCGAGCAGGATGGCGCGGCCGTCCCCGAGCTGCGGCACGAAATGACCGAACTGGTGGCCGGCATAGGCCATCGCGATCGGGTCGGCGCCGTCGGGTACGCGCTTGCCGGCGAGGATTTCGGCGCCTTCCGGGCTTTCGAGCCGGTCCGGATCGAGCCCGAGCTGGAGCGCCAGCGGCCGGTTCACTTTGATCAGCCGGGGCGAGGCGACCGGGGTCGGCGCAACCCGGGCGAAAAAGTTCGCCGGCAGCGCCGCGTAGGTGTTTTGGAAGGGGAAATGCACCGTCATGACCTCAAGATAGGCATGTGGTGGAAATTGACAATCGGCTTGCCGGCGCGGCGGTGCAAGGGGGCTGTTGTATTACCGTCACTTTTGCGGGGCCGCGGTCCTTTTCGGGGGGCGGGTTTGGGGCCGCATTCGGTTGCCGCGCCTGACGCGCTCGGGTAAACCCTGACGCTCTTCGGGGCCGGCAAGGCCGCCCGATTCCGCCCTCTGACCGCCTTTTCAGGATTTCCATGCATCGTTACCGCTCCCACACCTGCGGCGCGCTCCGCGACAGCCATATCGACCAGACGGTTCGGCTGTCGGGCTGGTGCCATCGCATTCGCGACCATGGCGGCGTGCTGTTCATCGATCTGCGCGACCATTACGGCCTGACCCAATGCGTCGCCGACCCGGATTCGCCGGCATTCAAGGACGCGGAAAAACTGCGCTCGGAATGGGTGGTGCGGATCGACGGCAAGGTGCGAAGGCGTCCCGCCGGAACCGACAATCCGGACCTGCCGACGGGGGCCGTGGAGCTCTATGTCAGTGAAATCGAGGTGCTGGGCCCATCAGGCGAACTGCCGCTGCCGGTGTTCGGTGAGCAGGAATATCCCGAGGACATAAGGCTTAAGTACCGTTTCCTCGACCTGCGCCGCGAGAAGCTGCACCAGAACATCATGACCCGCGGCGCGATCGTCGATTCCATGCGCAAGCGGATGAAGGAACAGGGCTTCTTCGAGTTCCAGACCCCGATCCTGACGGCCTCGTCGCCGGAGGGCGCGCGCGACTTCCTGGTGCCGTCACGGATCCATCCGGGCAAATTCTACGCGCTGCCGCAGGCGCCGCAGCAGTACAAGCAGCTCCTGATGATGAGCGGCTTCGACCGCTACTTCCAGATCGCGCCCTGTTTCCGCGACGAAGACCCGCGCGCCGACCGGCTGCCCGGCGAGTTTTATCAGCTCGATCTCGAGATGAGCTTTGTCGAGCAGAACGATGTTTTTGCAGCCGTCGAGCCGGTCATCACGGGCGTGTTCGAGGAATTTGCCAAAGGCAAGCCCGTTACCAAATCATGGCCGCGGATTCCCTTCGCGGAAGCCTTGCGCAAATACGGCAGCGACAAGCCCGATCTGCGCAATCCCCTGGTGATCCAGGAAGTCTCCGAGCACTTCCGCGGCTCCGGCTTCAAGGTGTTCGCGCGGATGCTGGAAGACCCGAAGAACCAGGTCTGGGCCATTCCCGGACCCGGCGGCGGTTCCCGCGCGTTCTGCGACCGCATGAACTCCTGGGCGCAGGGCGAGGGTCAGCCCGGGCTCGGCTACATCATGTGGCGCGAGGGCGGCGAGGGCGCCGGTCCCCTGGCCAACAATATCGGCCCGGAGCGGACGGCGGCGATCCGCACGCAACTCGGGTTGAAGGAGGGCGATGCCGCGTTCTTCGTCGCCGGCGATCCCGACAAGTTCTGGAAGTTCGCAGGCCTTGCCCGCACCAAACTCGGCGAGGAATTGAACCTGATCGACAAGGATCGGTTCGAACTCGCCTGGATCGTCGACTTCCCGATGTACGAATACAACGAGGAAGACAAGAAGGTCGACTTCTCGCACAATCCGTTCTCGATGCCGCAGGGCGGGTTCGAGGCGTTGCAGACGCAGGATCCGCTGACCATCAAGGCGTTTCAGTACGACATCACCTGCAACGGTTATGAGATCGCCTCCGGCGGCATCCGCAATCATCGGCCCGAGGCGATGGTGAAGGCGTTCGAGATCGCCGGCTACGGCGAGACGGACGTCGTCGAGCGCTTCGGCGGCATGTACCGTGCGTTCCAGTACGGTGCTCCGCCGCATGGCGGCATGGCCGCCGGTGTCGATCGCATTGTCATGCTTCTCTGCGGCACCACGAATTTACGCGAAATCTCGCTGTTCCCGATGAACCAGCGCGCCGAAGACCTGCTGATGGGCGCGCCTTCGGAGGTGACGGTGAAGC
This sequence comes from uncultured Alphaproteobacteria bacterium, assembly GCA_963721275.1. Lineage (GTDB taxonomy): Bacteria > Pseudomonadota > Alphaproteobacteria > Rhizobiales > Xanthobacteraceae > Bradyrhizobium. Next base: position 193,554 of record CAVRIQ010000021.1, read on the forward strand.
AGTTGCGCGAGCTTCACATCCGGCTCAATTTGCCGCAAACCTGATCTTCCATGAATCAATCACCGAAGCCTGGATTCGGGGTGAGGGAAGCCCGCGGAGGGAATTGATGACATCCCATACTGAAGATCTCCAGTCCGCGGCGCTCGCCTATCATCGGCTGCCGCGGCCGGGTAAGCTCGAGATTCAGCCGACCAAGCCGCTCGCCAACCAGCGCGACCTCGCGCTCGCCTATACGCCGGGCGTGGCGGCCGCCTGCACCGCGATTGCCAACGATCCGGCGGAAGCCGCAACGCTGACGATCCGGGCCAATCTCGTCGCGGTCGTCTCCAACGGCACCGCGGTTCTCGGCCTTGGCAATATCGGCCCGCTGGCGTCGAAGCCCGTGATGGAAGGCAAGGCGGTGCTGTTCAAGAAATTCGCCGGCATCGACGTCTTCGACATTGAAATCGCCGCCGACACCATCGAGCGCGTGGTCGAGACCGTGGCCGCGCTGGAGCCGACCTTCGGCGGCATCAATCTCGAGGACATCAAGGGGCCCGAGTGCTTCGAGATCGAGGCGCAGCTCAAGGCGCGCATGAAGATCCCGGTATTTCACGACGATCAGCACGGCACCGCGATCATCGTCGGCGCCGCCATCACCAACGCGATGTTCTTGAGCGGCAAGAAGCTTGCAGACGTCAAGATCGTCGCCTCCGGCGCCGGCGCTGCGGCGATCGCCTGCCTCAATCTTCTGGTCGCGATGGGCGCGCAGCGCAAGAATATCTGGGTCTGCGATATCGACGGCGTGGTGCATGAGGGCCGCAACACGCTGATGGACCGCTGGAAGTCCGTCTATGCCCAGAAGACCGACAAGCGCAAGCTGGCGGAAGTGATCGGCGGCGCCGATATCTTCCTCGGGCTGTCCGCGCCCAACGTGCTGACGCCGGACATGGTCAAGGCGATGGCGGACAAGCCGCTGGTGATGGCGCTGGCCAACCCGACGCCTGAAATCATGCCGGACGAAGCCCGCAAAGCGCGGCCCGACGCGATGATCTGCACCGGGAGAAGCGACTTTCCCAACCAGGTCAATAACGTGCTCTGCTTTCCCTTCATCTTTCGCGGCGCGCTCGATGTCGGCGCGACCGCGATCAACGAGGAGATGAAGAAGGCCGCGGTCGACGCCATTGCGCAGCTGGCGCGCGATCCGCCGGTGGATGCCATCGCGCAGGGGTTCGACAGCGGCGAGGCGCAAGGCTTCGGCCCCGGCTCGCTGATCCCGAGCCCGTTCGATCCGCGGCTGATCCTGCGCATTGCGCCGGCGGTGGCGAAGGCGGCGATGGACTCCGGCGTCGCCTCCCGTCCGATCAGGAATTTCGAGGATTATTCCGCGCAGCTGGAGCGCTTCGCGTTCCGCTCCGGCCTGGTCATGAAGCCGGTATTCGCCAAGGCGAAGACCCAGCCGGTCCGCGTGATCTACGCCGAAGGCGAGGACGAGCGCGTGCTGCATGCGACGCAGGTGGTGCTCGAGGAGAATCTGGCGCGGCCGATCCTGGTCGGACGTCCCTCCGTGGTCGAAGCGCGGATCAAGCGGTTCGGCCTCGCCATCAGGGCCGGCCGGGATTTCGACCTCGTCAATCCCGAGGACGACCCGCGCTACCGCTCCTATGTCCAGTCCTATATCGACGTCGCCGGCCGGCACGGCGTCACCCCCGAAGCCGCGCGCACGGTGGTCCGCACCAACGCTACCGTGATCGCCGCGCTGGCGGTGATCCGCGGCGAGGCCGACGCCATGATCTGCGGCGTCGAGGGCCGCTATATGAGCCATCTGCGCCATGTGCGCGAGATCATAGGCTTCCTCCCCGGGGTCAGCGATTTCGCAGCGCTCGCCCTGATGATCACCAGCAAGGGCGCCTATTTCATCGCCGATACCCAGGTGCGGCCGAACCCGAGCGCCGAGGAGCTCGCGGAAATGGCGGCGCTGGCGGCGCTCCATGTCCAGCGCTTCGCGCTCAAGCCCAAGATCGCGTTCGTGTCACATTCCGACTTCGGCAGTTATGACACCAATTCCTCGCGCAAGATGCGCCGCGCCACCGCGCTACTGAAGCAGAGCCATCCCGAGCTGGAGGCGGACGGCGAAATGCAGGGCGATACCGCGCTGTCGGAAGCCGCGCGAAAACTGATCCTGCCGCATTCGAAGCTGGAAGGGGAGGCCAATATCCTGATCATGCCGAACCTCGATACCGCCAACGTCGCCTATCAGATGATCAAGGCGCTGGCCGACGCGCTCCCCGTGGGGCCGATCCTGATCGGTCCCGCCCGTCCGGCGCATATTCTCACGCCGGGGGTGACCGCGCGCGGCGTCCTCAACATGACGGCGGTGGCCGCCGTCGAAGCCCAGGAGCGGGCCGGGCGTCAGCAGCCGTCCCTGTTTGGCTAGGTTGGGGAAAGCTCGATCGGGCTTGAGATCGGCGGTGCTTTGGAAGTTTGATTTGACCGTTTGAAAAGCCGGGGCGGAACGCCCATAATCGGCCGACATTGCGACCTTGGCTTTTTGCAGCATCCAGTGAGGCGAACCCATGCCGGCGTTTATCACTTTCGGGCGAATTCTGTTCGCGGTGCTGTTCATCTATTCGGGGGCAACCAAGCTGTTCGCAATCCCGGCCACGGCTGAGTTTATCTCGGCCAAGGTTGTCGTTCCCGCGCTGCTCACGCCCTATACTTCGCAGCTCGAAACGATGACGGGAATGTCGACGCCGCAAATGCTCGCCATTGCGGTCGGCTCCTTCGAGGTCATCAGCGGCTTGATGATCGCGCTGAATTTCGGCGCGCGGTTCTTTGCCATTCTCCTGATCTTCTTCGTGGCCGCGGCCACCTTCTATTTCCATGATTTCTGGAATCAGTCGTCGCCCGAAAGCGCCAGGACCCTGGTCGATGCGCTGAAGAATCTCTCGATCATCGGCGCGCTGTTCATGATCGCAGGCTATGGCCGGACGCCGCGGACGTCCGAGCCCGTCTATGGCGAGATCTGATCCGCCCGCCGCCACGGCGTAACGCTGACATCCTCGCCGCTATCGAGGATTTGGGCCTGCCCGGCCCTGAGGCCATGCGCGGCCAGAATCTGCTGCGGCGATCGCGCGGGCACGCCGGGGAAGCAGGGCTCGCCGCCCGGCAACCGCACCCGCGGGGCCTGTGATAGCCAGAACGTGTCGTAGCGATCCATGAACATGGCGAATATCTCGGGTCCGCCAATGATCGCTGCGGTGCCGGATGGCACGCCCGCGACATCGCAGGCCGCTTCGAACGAAGCTCCGGCCGGATTCCACAGCGTGGCTTTCGGATTGGACGGATCCGGCGCGACGGCGGCGATGCTGCGGGTCAGGACGATCCGCTTTCGCCGCGGCGAGTTCGGCTGCTCTTCCTGGGAATTGCGGCCATGCACGAGCAGGTCGGCGCGATCGAGGGCGGCGTTGAAGAACTGCTTGTCGCCCTCGAATTTCAATTCGTCCGGCATCACGCGCGCAGCGTTCGCCAGCATGCCGTCCGCCGACACGATGACATAGCCTTCGATGCGAAGATCCGGCATCTCCCGCGCCGAGATTGCTACTGCGAAATCGTCTGCACCACGCTGGAGACCGGCCGCGAACTCACGGTCGGCAGTTTGGTGTCTTTCAGAATTTCGTCGTCATACTGCGGCAGGGTCTGCACCGGCGCTTTCGGGATCATCTTGACGACCTTGTAACCGCCGGCCTTCAGCCGGTGCAGCAGTTCGGGCAGCGCTTCCGCCGTGTGCTTGTGAAAATCGTGCAGCAGAATGATGCCTTTGCCGAGCTTGTCGAGCTTCTTCATGGTGACGTCGATCACCTGCTTGGCGTTGCGCGCCTTGAAGTCGAACGAGTCGAGGTCGCAGGAGAACATCGCGATGTTGCGGGTGCCGAGGTAAGTCACCATTTCCGGCGGATGTTGCAGCGCCGGGAAGCGGAAGAACGGCGCCGGCGAAACGCCGCCCAGGGCCCATTTCACCGCGCTGAAGCCTTTCTCGATTTCTTCCTTGCGCTGGTCTTCGGTCAGCTTCTTGTTGGTGAGGGTGGCGTGCGACCATGTGTGCGATCCGACGGTATGGCCGGCCGCGAGAACCTCCTTCAGGATTTCCGGATAGTAGGTCGCGTGCTTGCCGATCGAAAAGAAAATGCCGGTCGTGCATTCCTCCGCCAGCGTCTTCAGCACCGAGGGCGTGTTGACCGGCCACGGACCGTCATCGAACGTCAGCACCACTTCATGGTCGCGCAGGAAATCCAGCTGCTTGAAATGCTCGAAACCGAAGCCCGGTCCGCCCGTGGTGTCGATTTCAACGACGCGGCCGATGCCAAGCGCGTTGGGATTGCTGCAGGCCGCCTTGGCGGGCGCAGGCGCAGGGGCGGGAGCCGGCGCAGGAGCCGTCTGCGGAACCGCCGCCTGCGGAGCCGCGGCGGCGCTCTGGGTGGCGGCGGTCTGCGACCAGGCCAAGCCTGACGCACAGAGCGAAACCGCGCCTGCAAAGATCAATCCTGCAGCAATACGCATCTTCTTTATCCCTCACGCTGATCCCGTGCCCGGCGCCGGCTTTTTTGCCATTGTCCGGGCGCTTTCCTGCCCCTGAGAACACTAGCCTAGTTGGACCCGCGCCGCCACGGCAACGGCTTTTATCGCCGTGGGCCGATTTGTCCGGCGAACCGGTTAATTCCGGGGAGGAATGGGCGTGTCAGGTCTCGGCGAGCGTTCGCGCAATCGCGGTTTTGACGCGCGTATCCGAGGGCTCGACGGCCGAGGCAAACACTTCCGCGATGTAGCCGTCGCGGCCGATCAGATATTTGTGGAAGTTCCAGCGCGGAACGTCCTTTGGACGCGCAGCCGCGGCCCATTTGTAGAACGGATGCGCATTCGGACCGCTCACCACGGCTTTGGCCGTGATGGGAAAGGTAGCCCCGTAATGATGCTGCGCGGTCTCGGCGATCTCGCTGGAGCCGCCGGGCTCCTGTCCGCCGAAATCGTTGCAGGGCACGCCGATGATCATCAGGCCGCGACCGTGAAACTCGGTCCACAATTCCTGCAATCCGGCATATTGCGGCGTGTAGCCGCACAACGACGCGGTGTTGACGATCAACAGCGGACGGCCGGTGTATTCGGCGAGCCTGATATCGCCGCCGTCCAGGGCGGGGAACGAAAAAGCATAGGCCGTGATTCGGCTCATGGCGCCCTGGGCGCGGGCTGTCCGCGCAGCAAGCGGTCCGGCGACCGCGGCCAGCGCTGCCGCGAGTATCGTCCTGCGGTTGATCATGGCGGCCCCCTGTCACGCGGCGAAGTGCAACGAGCATAGCCCAAGCGGTGCGCCGCTGCGCTTCAACAGGCCGTTACGGCCGCGCCGGCGGAGAACTGCACCAGGGCAGCGGCAGCAGCGGCATGTAGTAGCCGTTCCATTGGCAGATCGGCTCCGGACCCCGGCGCATGAAGGCATATTTTACCGGCTCGGCCTGACCGACGGCGATATGCAGTCCGAACAAAGCCATTGCCACGGAATAAGTCCATTTGCGAAAACGCAGCTCGCTCAGACAATCGAGCAGCACTGCGCCCGAAAGGATGATCAGTGGATCGGTAAAGATAAAATATTCGGATTTCAGCCCGCGCCGCACGCCGAGTGCGTCGATCCCGATCGCTGCCATCAGAAGCATGAGCGCCTGGACCGCGGCGAGCCTTTCGCCGCGCCGCCACGCGACAAAGATCCCGGGGACGATCAGCCAGGTCAGGAACACGGTCGGGCGAGGGGAGGAGTGCAGCACGAACGTGTAGCGCGCGATAACCGACGCGAGCCCATCGAGCAGCAGCAACGGAATTCCCGCCAGGCTGGATCCGTTCGCGGCCTCTGAGGTGGCCGCATCGGCGAACGTCAGCATCTTTTCCAGCGGATTGAATACGGCGATCACATTGCTGGCGTTGTATGCGAGATGGAGCGCGAGCAGGGCAATCAACCCAGCCGCGGCCATCGCAAACATCGACGCCAGCGTCTCGGTTAAGCTGATCCGCCAGATCGCGGCGTAGGCGATCATGCAGCCGCCGATCAGGACCATCAGCCCGGCCTGGTAGATGCCGAAGCGGCCCTGCACCAGCGGATGGAAATGCGCGGCATCGAGCAGGGCACGGTCAAAGCCGGTGGCGATGAGCGGCCATGCGGCTATTGCCGCGGCCAGGGCCGCGATGGCAGCGAGCCCCCCCGCCATCAGGCTCGACCGCGGATTGCGCCAGAACGCGACGCTTGGGCTGTCGGCGCTTCCGAACGGAAGGATGACCAGCGGCAGCGCGCCGATCAGCAAAATGGCCTGCACCTTGTTCTCGAGACCGAGCACGCATAAGGCCGCCGCGGCCGCCAGCGCCAGCGGACGGGCGATGCTGGCGCGGCGTCCGGCCACGATCAGGATCATCAGCGCGAAGATGACCGGGCATGCCGCGAGCAGTTCGCTGCGCAATATCCGCGAATGCACGGCGATTCCGCCGGACAACGCGAACGCCAGGGTGGCCAACATCGCCACCCGCCAGTCGCGCACGATGCGGCGAACCAGGCATGCGAAGATCAGCACGCAACCGGTCGCGATCAGGAAGGCCAGTATACGCCCGGCGCGAACCGCGTGGGTCATCGCGGCATCGAACGCCGGGACGCTGGAGGCGGGGGGAATGGCCGACAGCGACCAGGCGTCCAGCAGGCCGAGCGAATGCAGCAACTGAAACCAGAGTTTGACCGACAGGATGGTGATGTAGGCGGTGTGGTCGAAGAACAGCTGCGGCTTGCCGTCATTGAGGGCGAGCGCGTTGTAGATCACCATGAAGTCCATGTCGGCGTTGCGCCAGTAGATCAGCGCGTAGCCGAACAGAAAAAACGATACCGCGAGGCCGGCGACGATCGCCGCCAATCCCCATCGCCAGCCGAGGAAGGTCAGCCGGTCGAAGGCGTCCTTCGGGGCGTCAACGGGAGGGGCGGCCGTGAGAGCCGGGGTGGAAAGCTGGTTCATGCCGGCGGTCTTTTAGCGCAGCCTGCGGCGCAAAGCGACCGGGCGGCGACGCCGGGACAGCCTGGAGCTTGCCGCTTGTGATTTGTCAGAACCGAATCTGTTTTTGCTTTGACGCGTTTTCCTGACGCGAACCCAAATCCACCCCGGATCAATTCCGGGGCAGGCTTTCGCTTGAAAACGCTCGAGCTAGCGCAGCGAAACGATGAAATCCGTTCCTTCGCCGGTTTCGCCGGCACCGATGCCCTGATCGGAAACGATGATCGAGGCGCCGGTCGAAAGCGCAGCCGTAATTCGCGCCATCGTATCCGCGGGGATGGTGATGCGATCCAGCGCCTCACCGGGGCTGTCCGGCACCGGCAATGGTTTCGGTTCGACGAGGGCGACAGTGGCGTTCTTCCGCCGGCGCAAGGCGCGCTCGTCCTTGTCACGCCGCTCGGCGCGCCGCGACGGCGTCGGCAACGAGACCACCGACCAGTGCACGATATTGGCATCGTTCTTGTCGATCTCGGCGGTAAACACGTGCGTTCCGAGCGGCCGGTCGCTCGGCGCGATCGTCACGGGCGCGTCGAACAGCGGCGCGAAATTCTGCCGCACATAGAGCTTTGAATCCTTGCGGCTGATGAACACCGCGATCCGACCGGCGCGCTTTGGCGCCGCAGATGTTGCCAGGTCGGTCTTCGCGGCGGCCGGCTTCGCCGCGTCGGGCAGGCGCGCCTGATCCTTTTTCGCATCGGGAGCGCTCGCGCTGAGAGCGGTCGCCGGCTTGACCGCAGCGTCAGACTTGGCGGCCGGCATCTCGCTTGATTTCGGCGCGTCCGGCTTCGGCGCGTCGATCCTGACGTCATCGGCCTTCGCCTTGAGCTTTTTCCCGGCGGGCCTCTCTTCACCGAATGTGCTTCCGGTTGCCGAGACATCGGTCTTCGCGGCGTCAGTGGCCGGTTGCCCGGCGGCGACGGCCGGCTCCAGTTGCTCGCCGGCTTCGCCGGTCGTGCTCTCCGGGGATTTGACTTCGGCAGTCGCGGCATTCGGCGCGGCCTGTCGTCGGACGATGCGGTTTCGGCGGGCTTCGCCGCGGCCGGCTCGGCCTGCGATGTTGCCGTTTGGGGATCTGGAGCCTCGGGCTTTGTATCCGTCTTCGATGCGTCGGCGGCCTCTTCTGAAGCCGCGTCCGCGGCGCTCGCCGGCGCGCTATCGGTTCGGGGCTGCTCGTGCGCCGCGTTGCCGCCGGATGATGCCGCATCGGCAATTGCGACCGCGGGTTGGAGCGCCGGCATATCGCCGCTGGCGTCCGCGGTATGGGTCTGTTCATGCAGGGAAACGGATGCCGGCGGTTCGCCGATGATCGGCTTTGCGCCGCCGGCGTGGCCAACGGTCGATCGCAGTTCGAGCTTTGCCTCCGAAATCGCAGGCGTAATCGAAGGGGTGGCGTCAGACGCCTTGTCGGATTTCGCGGCAGGCGGCGCGTCGGCCTGCGGCTCGGCCGCAGGCTGGGGCGCGACCTTCTCCGTCACCAGCAGCGGATGCGAAAAATTGGCAGGGGTTATCTCGCCCGGGGTGACGACGACCCGCGCGCCCATCCTGGTCCAGTTCCACATCTTCATGGCGAACGCCATCGGCATGCGGATGCAGCCATGCGACGCCGGATAGCCGGGAAGCACGCCGGCGTGGATGGCGATGCCCGACCAGGTGATCCGCTGCATATAGGGCATCGGCGCGCCGCTATAGATATTGGAATGGTGCAGCTTCTGTTTTTGAATGACGCTGAAAACGCCCATCGGCGTCGCATGGCCCTTCATGCCGGTCGAAACCGGGGCCTCCGCGAAGAATCCGTTGGCGTCGTAGATCCTGAGGTTTTGCTTCTCGATCGAGATCGCGATGATGATTGGCCCCTGCGGCTTGGCCGATTCTTTCCTTGGCATCTCGATTTTTTTGACCAGATGGCGGTGCGGCTTTTGCCGCCGGGGCTGCACAATCGGCGCGGGCCGGTAATATCCGGGATCCGAATCCGGCCAGTAATACAGCGCTGCTTCCGCCTGGACGGTGGTTGAGATCGCGCCGGCTGCCGTCAGAACCGCAACTCGCCAAAGCCGTCCGCCGCCACCAGCCTTGTGCCCGCCCACGCGTACCATTCCCGAATCCTCAGCCAATCGATGTTTAGTGTCTCAGACGAGATACGCGTTCACCAGCGCAGGGCTCTCAATAGCCCGTGGGTTTCGGCCCAAGCGTAACAAAAAAGCCTCACACTACGGTAAATGGGGCGGGCGGCATCCTTTACCGGCGGCCTTCCTGCGGGGCCTTTCCACGCCTACATGGGTGACAGTGCGCCAATGGAGAACGAGATGACACGTAAAGCCCTAAGCCTTTGTGACACGAGGTGGAGACCTCTGGCTTTACTGCTGCTGGTTTTGGCGCTGTGGCCGGGTTCGGCAGTCTTCGCCGCGGACGAGCCGGATCTGATCTTCCGCCGCTCGACCGTGTTCAAGCTGCTCAGCCCGAACGACAAGCTCGCGACCTATGGTGTCGACGACCCCGAGGTGCAGGGGGTTGCCTGCCACTTCACCGTGCCGGAACGGGGCGGTTTCAAGGGCTGGCTCGGTCTTGCCGAGGAAGTCTCGGATATCTCGCTGGCCTGCCGCCAGATCGGCCCGATTCACTTCAAAGACAAGATGGAGCAGGGCGAGGACATGTTCCGGAAGCGGCGCTCGCTGTTCTTCAAGAAGATGCAGATCGTGCGCGGCTGCGACGCCAAGCGGAACGTGCTGGTTTATATGGTCTATTCGGACCGGTTGATCGAGGGCTCGCCGAAGAACTCGACCTCCTCGGTGCCGATCATGCCTTGGGGAGCGGCCGATACCGCGATCCAGAAATGTGGCGACTTTATCCAGTGAAGGCTTGCTGATCTACCGCTTCGCCGGAAGCGGGCGGACCCACGGCACGAGCCGGGCATTGGGGTCGCGGCAGCCCACCAGTTGCAGCAGCTTTTGCGGCGCCGATTGGTTGCCACGACCGAACTCGCCGCTCTGTTGTGTCATGGCGACGCAAACCCTGGGGCGTTCCTTGCTCAGAGGTCTTGTTTCGCCGACCCCCAGCGCGGATGGGCCGTTGGTTTTTCGGGCCGGGGTTTTAGTGCCAACGTCGACGCTGCGGTTGCCCACGAAATGTTTCCCCGTTGAAACTGAATGATAACGCGCAACTGCCTGAAAAAGTTGCAACGTCCCTGTGATTGAGACGGCCGGCGCGTCGCTGCGGTTCACGGGCTTCGGCCCGCTGGGGCTTCTCCACCATAGAAAGATTAAAAAGCAGCCCTTGGTTTCGAGCCTCACCCCCGCGCCCCGCGGATGACGGCTGCGATGGGCCGATGAGCGGTCGGAACATGCTGTTGAATTCGTTTGGATTTTTTACGACATTGTTTCGTCCGGCCCATTGCGACGAAACAATTCTCCGTGCGACGAAACCATTTTTCGCTTTTGGCGCAGAACTCCGGAAACGCCGCATGGTTATCAAGGCGACAACAAGAACGGCGGAAAGCCGGTGGCGACAACCGGAGACAGTCAAATGCGAACCCTCAGCATCATTCTTGCCTTCGCCTTCGTGCTCGCCGGCGCTTCGATGGCCGGTTCTGCCGATCGCGGCCTGCCGGGTGTCGGCACCTTCGCCTATACCGGCTCCCCGATCGTCACTTCAGCTGCGAAGGCCATCGTTGTTGCGGTCCGCTGAGACGCCGCCGAACCGACACCCAGGAAACCAGCCGGTAAGGCCATCATGTATTTTCGATTTCAGTGCCGCAGCCGTTGTCGCATCCGTCATTCTGGCTGGTTCGGCACAGGCGCAAGGCGAGCAGATCAGAGTCGAGCCAATTCAGATCCAGCAGGCCCAGATTCAGCGGGCGCAGGTCGAGCAAATTCAATTCCACGCGTTGCAGAAACTCCCCGATCCGCGCGCCGAGTTCGTGCGCCAGTGCGCGCCCCACATGGTCGGGCGCTGGGCGCATCCCGAAGCCGTCTGCGGCTGCCTGCACGACCACGCCGCCGCCGCCGTCGAGGACAGCGACCTGCGCGAAGCGCTGCTGCGCGGCATCGGCGAGACCGGCGTGCCCACCATCGAGACCGCCTGGGTGCCGGCATCGAAACAATCCGAGATCGGCGCCACCTTCACGAAGATTGCCAAGCCGACACTGCAATGCATGTTCGAGCCGGCGAACTAGGGCGCTGCCTTAAATCCTCAAATCGTCTTTGGAAGCGTCGGCGGCAGGCTGGTGAAGCTCGTATCGTGTCGGCTGCCATCCAGACGCAGCGATTATTTCTTGGTTCCAAGACGCGGAACACATTTGACCACACGCTCAATTCCATTGGCGGTCATTTTGGCGCCGGAGACTTCCTTGATCTGGCCGGCGGGGCAGGCGCCGTCGTCGACCATGATGCGCTGCCCCAGCCGCAGATTGACGATGTCCTGTTCGCGTGACACCGTTTCGGCCATCACGGATGTCGCCGATGCGGCCAGCGCAATGCCGGCAAGAAGCAAAATCGAAAGACGGTTGATGCCTTGAGTCATCATGGCTGGTGCGACGGACGGTTTCATTTGTTCTGGATCTTCACCCCGCTCGGACCGACATTGATCTGCAGGCCCTCCGGTTGCTTCTTGGTCTGGTAGAGATTGTATCCGAGCACGCCCACCGCCACGATCAGCGCGCCGACGATGAGGTAGAGGATATTGCGGTTGGCCGGCATCCGTGTCTCCATGGGCCGCGCAATATGGCCGGCCGGATGTCCGAGTGTATTGGCGCGGGCGCGATTCTGAAAGCAGCAACGGAAAATTATGACGGAAATGCAGGCCATCGATACCAAGCAAGCGATTCTCGACGCCGTCGACGCCAGTTTCGACGCGCAGCTGGCGACGACAAGGGACTTTGTCGCCATCCCCTCGATCCGCGGCGCGGAAGGGCCGTGCCAGGACATGATCGCCGATCTCCTGCGGCAGCGCGGCTACGAGGTCGACGACTGGCATATCGATGTCGACGATCTGAAGGATCTGCGCGGCTTCGGCCCGATCGAGCATGATTTCTCCAGGGCGCGCACCGTGGTCGGCACCTACCGTCCGCAAAGCAACCAGGGAAAATCGCTGATCCTGCAGGGCCATTGCGACGTGGTGCCGACCGGTCCGCTGGAGATGTGGGAGACGCCGCCGTTCTCCCCCGTGATCAGGGACGGCAGGATGTATGGCCGCGGCGCCTGCGACATGAAGTCCGGCACCATCGGCGCGCTCTATGCGCTGGACGCGATCAGGGCGGCAGGGCTGAAGCCGACCGCGCGGATTCACTTCCAGTCCGTGATCGAGGAGGAGAGCACCGGCGTCGGCGCGCTCTCGACCCTGCAGCGCGGCTATCGCGCCGATGCCTGTTTCATTCCCGAGCCGACCGGCGGCAAGATGGTGCGTTCGCAGGTCGGCGTGATCTGGTTTCGCCTGAAAGTGCGCGGCCATCCCGTGCATGTATTCGAGGCGGGCGCAGGCTCCAACGCCATCACCGCGGCCTATCATCTGATCCAGTCGCTGGAAAAGCTCGAGGCGGAATGGAACGAGCGCGCCAGGAGCGATCGCCACTTCAAGGCGGTGACACATCCGATCAATTTCAATCCCGGCATCATCAAGGGCGGCGACTGGGCCTCCAGCGTGCCGGCCTGGTGCGACGTCGATTGCCGGATCGCGATCCTGCCGGGCTGGTCGGTCGCCGGCTGCCAGGCCGAGATCATCGCCTGCGTTTCGGCGGCGGCGCGCGATCATCGCTTCCTTTCCAACAACCCGCCCGAGGTGGAATGGTCCGGGTTTCTGTCGGAAGGCTATGAGCTGAAGGATTTGGCAGAGGCGGAGGCCGCCTTCGGCAAGGCGTTCAACGCGGTGTATGGCGGCGCGGTGCAGGACCTCGTCTTCACCGCGCTCACCGATACGCGGTTCTACGGGCTGAACTACAACATCCCAAGCCTGTGCTTCGGCGCCAGCGGCGCGGCGATGCACGGTTTTAATGAATATGTCGATCTCGACTCGCTGCGTAAATCGACCAAGGCCACGGCGCTGTTCATCGCAGAGTGGTGCGGGGTGGAGAAGGTTTAGTTTCGAAGCAAATACCAGCGTCATCTTGAGGAGCTGCGCTCGCACCTCATCAGGATGACGGCTCCGGCCACAGTGCCGCGACAATCGCGTCCAGGCCATCCGTCAATGCCGCGGGGCCGGGCTGCAGGATCAGCGGCGACTTGATCTCGACGACGCGGTTGTTGCGCACGGCCGGGATCTCGCTCCAGCCAGGCCGTCTTCGGATTCGATCCGGCACGACTTTCTTGCCGCACCACGACGCCAGGATCACGTCCGGCGCCGCATCGCGCACGGCATCGGGCAAGATGATCCGGTCCTTCGCGGCCTTCTGAAGCCGCAGGTCCGGCAGCGCGTCCACGCCGCCGGCGATCTCGATCAGTTCGGAGACCCAGCCGATGCCGCTGATCAGGGGATCGTCCCATTCCTCGAAATAGACCTTTGGTCGTGGCGAGGGCCGGGGCACCGACGCAATGCCGGCAAGGCGCTGTGCGTAACCGGTTGCGAGCCGATCGGCGCGTTCCGCCGCATCGACCATTGCGCCCACGGTGCGGATCATCGCCAGAATGCCGGCGACGTCGCGCTGGTTGAAGACATGGACGGCGACGCCGGCGCGGATGAGATCGGCGACGATGTCGGCCTGCAAATCCGAAAAGGCCAGCACGAGGTCCGGCTCGAGCGCCAGGATCTTCGGAATGTCGGCGGAGATGAAGGCCGATACCCGCGGCTTTTCGCGCCTCACGCGCGGCGGCCGCACCGCGTAGCCGGAGACGCCGACGATCCGGTCCTGCTCGCCGAGCAGATACAGGGTCTCCACGGTCTCTTCGGTGAGGCAGACGATCCGGCGGGGAGGGAACTGGCGCATGGCGGATGATATGGCGAATTATGCGCCCGATGTCACCGAGGCCATTACCCCGGACGTCATTGCCTGATTTGACACGGCAATCCATGTTCTTGAGGAATGACTTGAAGAAAACGGGGAGGACTCATGACGCCGCTCGAAAAAGTGAATTCGATGAAGATGCCGTTCGCCGAATTGAAGGGCGTCACCTTCACCGAAGCCGAACGGGATCGCGTGGTGGCGCGGATGCTGGTTCGGCCTGATCTGTGCACGCTGGGCCATACCATTCACGGCGGCGCGATCATGGCCTTTGCGGATTCGGTCGGCGCCGCCGCGACCGTGGTCAACCTGCCCGATGATGCCAAGGGCACCACCACGATCGAAAGCAAGACCAATTTCATCGGCGGCGCCAAAGAGGGAACGACGCTGATCGCGACCGCGACGCCGGTGCACCGGGGCCGTCGCACCCAGGTCTGGCAGACGCGGCTTGAGACCGAGGACGGCAAACTGGTGGCGGTGGTGACCCAGACCCAGCTGGTGCTCGTATGAATACGGGGGATCCGAATTCGTTAACCATTCGGTCGCGACATTCTGCCGTTATTTGAGGCGGGACGCGGTCTTGAATTCTATGCTGCGATGCACAATATTCGTTGTCTAGGGATTCGACGCCTCCTCGAGGGCCATCCAAGAGGAGTTTTGACGTGCTACACCAAGACATTACCCGTTCGAGGTTTGCCGGCGGCTACGTTCGGACGCTGTATCAGCAAGAAGAATTGCCGCTGCTGCGCGATCATCTGTTGCGGCTCGATGCCGAGAGCCGGCACGACCGCTTCAACGGCTTCATGGATGACGGTTTCATCGAACGCTACGCCGCGAAATGCGCCGACGATGGCACCGTCATTGTCGCCTATATCGAGGACGGCGTGGTGCGCGGCGCGGCGGAACTGCATCCGCCGGATCAATCCCCGGACGGATTGCCGGAGATCGCTTTCAGCGTGGAGTCAACCGTACGCCGGCAGGGCGTCGGCAGCATCCTGTTCAAACGGCTGATCTCGGAAGCGCGATGGAAGGGTTACGGCGCGTTGCGGATCACCACCGGCGCGCAGAATCAGGCGATGCGGTCGCTCGCCAATAAATTCGGCGCGCATTTGACGTTCCGCCAGGGCGAATCCACCGGCACCATCGACCTGAAGCAGCAACCGCAGCTCGAACTCGCAAAGCTTGCGATCGCTACGCCGTCCGACGCGGCGCGCGCGATGATCCAGTTCAACCGCGCCTATTGGACGCTCTTGCTGGGAATGTCTGGCTGGGGCCGGACGGCCTGAGCAACGGCGCTCAAGAGCAGCAATTCGCCGTCGATCGATTCCGGCGAATTGCTGAACACGCCTCGCGCCGAAGCGCGGATTTAGGTCCCGGTGCGCTTGTCGTTGCCGAACTTCCTGACGACGCGGCGTTCGACCACCACGGAACGCTGCGCGCCCTGTTCGCCCGCGATCACGCGGGTCGTTGAACGCGCCGAGGTGCGCGCGATTTTCCTCACTTCGGCCAGTACGGATTCGATCGGCAGCCCCATCAGCGATGCGGCGATTTCGGCCTGCGCTTCCTGGTCGTCGGTAATGCCGACCGCGGCAAAGATCGCTTCATCCAGCGTCGGCGGATCGCGCCGGACACGCCGCGTTCCATATTTGGTATTCCAGTCTTCGCTCATCGGGGCCTCTCATTTGATCCGAAATACCTAGGACCCCTCATGTTGCATTGCAATATGAAATTGGTGTGGCAATTCAGCTATGCGTTGGCGGCTTCAAGGGCCTCGCATCAGTCTGCGGTCGCAAATTTCAATCGTCATGGATGCCGCGGCGAGCGGCCGCCATGCGTCCGGTCATCCCGGTCATCGTTTTCCAGCCGTTCTCGGCTCAGGTCATCTTCAAGTCAACTTCAAGTCATCTTCAAGCCATCATGGGGCTGAATCGCCCGCGCTGGCAAAATCGATCGGCTGCTGCGGCCAGCGCTTCAGCGCGGCATGTCCGGCGTCAGTCAGGACATAGACCCCGCGCTCGGCGCGATCGAACCAGCCATAGACATTGTGCAGCAGAATTTTCGGTGCATCTGGAATTTCCGGCTTGAGGTCGCGCACCCGCCGGGGCCCCTGCGACAGTGCCGCGGCGCAGGCCAAGGCCTGCTGGCGATAAGCCGTCATGATCGGTGAGCGCGTACTGCCACCGAGGGCCGGATCGCCCTTGCGGCGTCGATGTTCGCTGACGAGGCGGGATCGCTTCTTCGGGTCGCGGCGCGGGCTCGCCGTGGGCGGCTTGACGATCACCTCCACCTCACCCGTGCTGGTGACCGCGAGCATGCCGAAGCCGAGCCGGCGGCAGAGGTTGCGGTAACGGGCGTCGCTTTCGCGTCCGTTGCCGCGGGCGGACAGTTTGGCGGCAAGCCAGACCTCGTCGCAGGCGCCCGCGCGATCGACCGCCTGCAGGACCAGCTCGAGATTGAAGGAAAGCTTCAATTCGCCGATTACCACGATCGGCGGGTCGTCGCCGCTCAGCGCCACGAGGTCGCAGCCGCCGACCTCGCCCTTGACGGTGAAGCCGAGGCTCTCGAGGAAGCGTTTGACGGGCAGATAAAGCGCGGTTTCCAAAACGGCTCCAATGCGGGCGGCGGCATCGCCGGGGCGACTCAATGCCGTTAGTTTAGCCCGGAACGCCGGAGGCGCGGGCGCGGGATTTGATCAAACGATCCCGGAAAGGCTATCGTGGCTTCCGGGACCGGACGGGCGCCAAGCGGGTTATGATCAGGAATGGGCTCTACCACATCACCGTGGAGATGCTTGACGGCATCGACGGCGGCAATCAGGGCGTCATGGTATTGCGCGATGGTACCATGCGCGGGGGCGACTCGTTCTTTTATGCCTACGGGACCTACACGGCGGCGAGCGGCAGATGGAAGGGCGAAGTGACCAACCAGGAGCACTCGCCGACGTTCGGGGCGCGGCCGGTATGGGAACGCAAAGTGGTGACGATCGGATTTACCGGGACCTATACCGATGAAACGGCCGACGGCGACGGCATCGCGCTCGCGGGCAAACAGAGCATTCGATTCAAGTCGAAGCTGCGCTTGCTGATCCCGGACTGAAGGGAACGGCGCGCCGGTCCGATGCAGACCGGCTGGGTGTTGAGGTTGCAGGCCGAGCAGGCCGGAGCGACTATGCTGAAGGGGCTCTACAAGGTCGAAATGCATACGGCGCACGGTTCGCGCCGCGGCGTCATCTATGTCTATGACGGCAAGATGATGGGCGGCAATTCGGCGTTCGCATTCATCGGCACCTACCGGGAATCCGAAGGCGGCGAGGTGTCGGTGGACATATCGACGATGCGGCACAACGACGATCCGAATTTTCAGCCGCTGCTCAAGGCCGACAAGGTCACGCTCTCGCTGACGGGCCGGCAACAGGGCGAGCAATATTTCTTCGAAGGCGGCTCCGCGCAAATGCCCGGCATCGCCTTCAATTCGGTGATGACCCCGATCAGCGAAGCCGCCGCGCCGCCGGTACCAACGTCCAGCGAAGGCGGCATCCGGAACGGCCTCTATTCCATTCATATCCGGATGCTTGACGGCATCGACGGCGGCAATAGCGGCGTCATGGTGCTGCACGACGGCCGGATCCGCGGCGGCGATGCGTTCTTCGATTATATCGGCGCCTATACCAGCTCGAACGGCAGATGGAAGGGTGAACTCGTCAACCACGAACATACCCCGAGCCAGGGCGAACGGCCGGTGTTCGGCGGCCACGAAGTCGGCATCGGTTTTTCCGGCACCTACACTGACGAGGCAGCGGTCGCGGAAGCAACCGCCTTGGCCGGCAAGCGCAGCATTCGCTTCAGCGCGGTGTTGAAGAAGCTGGCGGACGCCTGAAGATCAAACCCGCCCGCTCACCGGCAGGAGTGCGCCGGTGACGGCGCTGGCGGCGTCGCTGACGAGAAACAGGATCACCTCGGCCAGTTCTTGCGGCGTCACCCATTTTGCGAAATCCGCCCTCGGCATGCTGGCGCGGTTGGCCGGGGTGTCGATGGTCGAGGGCAGCACGGCGTTGACCGTGATCCTGCCTTTCCACTCGGCGGCGAGCGCTTCGGTGAGCCGGTGCACGCCGGCTTTTGACGCGGCATAGGCGCCCATGCCGGAGCCCGCCTGCAGCGCGCCCATCGCGCCGACATTGACGATGCGTCCCGCACCGGAAGCCACCAGATGCGGGATCGCAGAGCGCGACGCGTTCAATGCCGTGAGCACATTGAGGGCGTACATGTGTTGCCAGGTTTTGGGGTCGCCGTCGGCAACCGTCTCGAAGGCAAAGCCGCCGGCGATATTGACCAGCGCGTCGAGTCTGCCGAAATGCGCAGCGGCCGCATCGATGGCTCTTTGCGCCGTTGCCACGTCGGAAAGATCGACGCCGCCAAGTTCAATCCGGTTGTCCGTCGCCGGGATTTGGGAGCTCGCGTGATCCACCCCGGCGACGCGGGCGCCCCGCGCCAGCGCGGTTTCCGCGACCACCTTGCCGAGCGCCCCCGAAGCGCCTGTCACGACAACGACTTTTCCGTCCATGGGGAGCTCCGAGGCGAGAGGCGAGGGTGCCCACACTACCGCCATGGCAAATTCATTTGCAATGCTTCGGGTTTTTTGCGCCCAATGGCGGTACAAGATGGAACCGCCGGCAAACCGATATTTGGATACTCAAATGCCTGATGCACCGCGGCCTTGCGATGCTCACCTCGATCTCGTCGGACTCGAATATCCGCTTCCGCATTTGGCGCAGAGTTTGAAGCGCCAGCGCAAGACCAGGATCGTGACGATCGGCTCGTCATCGACGGCGGGCGAGGGCAATATCATTCCCTATCCGGCCCGGCTCGAGCTGGCATTGCGGGGGCATTCCTATGGCCGGATGATCGACGTTCTCAACCGCGGGATCGGCGGTCAGGAGGCGCCGGAGGAGTTATCGCGCTTCGAGCCGGACGTGATCGCGGAAGCGCCGGCCCTGGTGATCTGGCAGGTCGGTACCAATGCGGTGTTTCACGATGAAGTTTATAGCCCCGACGCCGTGGCCGCCGCGATCGGGGCGGGGCTCGGCTGGCTCGCGGGTCTCGCGGCGGACGTCGTGCTGATGGACCTGCAATACACCACGGCTATCGTGAAGCCTGAAAAGATCAAACGGGCCGAGGACATCCTGTCGCGGATCGAAGTCGCGGCCGGGATGGCCCGTGTCAATCTGTTTCGCCGCTTCGCCCTGATGAAGCGTTGGTGTGTGGAGGGTGGGATCCCGATCGACGAATTGATCGATCCGACCGACGGCGACCGCCTTCACATGAGCGAGTGGGCCACCAATTGCATGAGCCAGGCCCTTTACCGCGCCATCACGGGCGCGCTCGCCGCGACGGCCTAGATCCGGGCGTCCGCTGTCTCCGGCTATTAGCTAAAATTTGCCCGAGTTCTGTAAGCCGATTGCAGAGCGATCCGGCTACGCTGGCGTTCTGGTCCAATGAGGGTTGGAAGACGTCATGAGATATCTGCCCGATCACGGTTTGCCGCTGGTTCAACTCAAGGAACAGCGGCGGGATTTGATAGTCGCGCTGCAAAACCGCAACGGCCCGATCAGCAGCTGGGAATTGCTGCAGATCGCTGCGGTTCAGCAGGCGATTTCGGCGTTCGAGGACGTCATCGCCGACCTCGACGCGGAATTGGAAGCGGCGGCTTGACGCCAACCTGATCTCTCGGCCTGCCTGGGCGGAGAGGAACTCAGGGTTCCAGGTAGCAGGCCTCGAGCGCCGTACGCTCGACCGTACCAAGGCCCAGGCCGTGGCTGAAGTAGCTTTCGAGGTCGCCGTAATCGGCCCTGACAGCCTCGAACGCGGCCGCCAGGAAGGAAGTTTCCACCGATCCGAGCACCTGCGTGACGTCGTCGGGCAGGTCGCCCGAGGCTCCGGGGTCGCGGCGGTAGAAGCGGTTGGTGAGCAAATAATCCTCGGCGATCACCTCGTCCGGCACGCCGAGCGCATGCAGGATCAGCGCACAGGCGAAACCGGTGCGATCCTTGCCGGCGGTGCAGTGAATGACCAGCGGCGCGCGGTCCTGCAGCAGATGCGCAAACAGCGCGCGGAAGCTCGGCGTGTTGTAACGGACATAGTTGCGATAGGAATCGCGCATCACCTCCAGCGCGTCGGACGACGACAGCGTGGCGCCGCCGGCGAGGCGCGCCCGCAGCGCCGCGACCACGGTCGGCTCGATCGGCAGCGAATGAACCGTGATCTCGGCAAGCCCGCACGTCGCGGCCTCGCGCTCCTCGGTACCGCGAAAATCGAACGCGCTTTTCAGGCCGAGCGGCCGCAGCGCCTCGATATCGGTCACGGTAAGGTGCCCGAGATGGTTGGAACGGAAGATCTGGCGCCAGCGCAAGATGCGGCCGTCTTTTCCGGGATAGCCGCCGAGATCGCGAAAATTGCTGGCGCCGGCGAGGTTGAGGTGGCGGGGAGGGGAATCTGACATCGGCTCAGTCTAAGCCATCATCCGCGGCGGAGAAATGACCGACAGGGCGTATCGTGCGCTGCGGTCCGGTCTATACTGATAATTCGGGGGCAAGCATGAATCGGCGAAGGCGTTCAATTTTCGGTACCATATTGGTGGTCGCGGCGGCCGTCGCGTCGCCGGCGATGGCCCAGACCTTCCAGAACTATCGCTGCGCCGACGGCACTCAATTCATCGTCGGATTTTTCGAATATGACAAGCGCGCCCATCTGCAGATCGACGGTAAATCGGTGACGCTTGCCCGGCGCTTTGGCCTGTCCGGGGCGCGTTATTCGGGGGGCGGCATCACGCTGAAAATCACTAAAACGGGTACCACGGTCAAGCACGCCGGCCGGCCGGTGATCTCCTGCGCGGCGATCTGAAGAACGCGGGCGCTGGCCTAAAGACGAAGGGCCGGAACGCTTTCGTCCCGACCCTTCAACCCATTCGATATCGCGCCAAAGACCGGCAGCGTATCGGCAGCAGGCTTGCGACTGGCATCAACGCTCCCATGCCGGCTTGGACTCCTGGATAGCCGCTTCGTGATACCAGCTGCCGCTGCAGGCGGTTTCGGGCACGCGGGGCGAAACCTGGTCGGTTGCCGGTTTGGGCTCGTCGTAGCGGCGCCCGCCGAGAGCCGCGCGGCCCCCGGCCGGGAATTGGTAGATCTTGGCGGTCCCCTGATTCAAACTCGAATTCATTTTTCATCTCTCCTATGTCGGTGCGCTTCGATTCTTCATGCTGCGCCGGATCGCTCTCGGACGGTTGACGCGCATCAATCATGCTGCGCCCGACTCGTTCTCGACTGGTTACTGAATCCGATATCGGCGCTGCCCGCCACTCGTGCAACCTGATCAAGAGAAAGTCATGAAGTGTATAAATATTGGGCATTTTGCGATCTTGCCGCGGCCGTGGCAGTTATTGGCTGACTAACGCCTGAGCCGTCGGCAAGGTTGCGGGAGCCGCCGGCGTTCCTGCCGAGGGCTGACGGAGGATGGCGCTGCTTTAATCGCAGCGGGTAGACCGGCGGCCGGATGCTGCAGAAACGAGCGTCGTTTGGGCCTCAATCGCATCGTCTGGGTGCCTTCCCCAAGCCCATCCCGCGCGCCTTTGCCGCACCCGAATTTTGCATCCGGAGGCTGGAGCCGAGGGTCCCTCCACCATCCGGCCAGGGGTGCGGCAGTGCGGCAATTTGGCACTTTAATTGCTTGGTAATGACTGGCCGATGGTGGCCGGGTACGCATGGTGTGACCAATAGCCTACGGTTCCCCACCTTTTGCATCATCAACTCAAGAGAGGCTCAATGACCAAGTACAAGCTCGAGTATATCTGGCTCGACGGATACGCGCCGACGCCGAATTTACGCGGCAAAACGCAGATCAAGGAATTCGAGGTATTTCCGACGCTCGACCAGCTTCCGCTGTGGGGATTCGATGGAAGCTCGACCATGCAGGCCGAGGGCCATAGCTCCGATTGCGTACTGAAGCCGGTCGCTGTTTACCCGGATGGCGCGCGCACCAACGGCGCGCTGGTGATGTGCGAAGTCATGATGCCCGATGGCAAGACCCCGCATGCCACCAACAAGCGCGCCACCATTCTTGACGACTCGGGCGCCTGGTTCGGCTTCGAGCAGGAATATTTCTTCTACAAGGACGGCCGTCCGCTCGGCTTCCCGTCCAGCGGCTATCCGGCGCCTCAGGGGCCGTATTACACCGGCGTCGGCTACAAGAATGTCGGCGATGTCGCCCGCAAGATGGTGGAAGAGCATCTCGACCTCTGCCTCGCCGCCGGCATCAACCACGAGGGCATCAACGCTGAAGTGGCAAAAGGCCAGTGGGAATTCCAGATTTTCGGCAAGGGCTCCAAGCGCGCCGCCGATGAAATGTGGATGGCCCGCTATCTGATGCTGCGCCTGACCGAAAAATACGGCGTCGATATCGAATTCCACTGCAAACCGCTCGGCGACACCGACTGGAACGGCTCCGGCATGCACGCCAACTTCTCCACCACCTACATGCGCGAAGTCGGTGGCAAGGAGTACTTCGAGAAGCTCATGGAGGCGTTCAAGGTCAACCGCGCCGAACACATCGCCGTTTATGGACCGGACAACCACATGCGCCTGACCGGCAAGCACGAGACCGCGTCGATCGATACCTTCAGCTACGGTATCGCAGACCGCGGCGCCTCGATCCGCGTGCCCCACAGCTTCGTCAACAACGGCTACAAGGGCTATCTGGAAGATCGCCGCCCGAACTCGCAAGGCGACCCCTACCAGATCGCTTCCCAGATCCTGAAGACGATCTCGTCGGTACCGACCTCCGCCAAGGCGGCAGCGGCGTAAGACCGGAAGACATTCGACCCGGACCCGGGGCGGTCCGGGCCGCAACCTGATCCGTCAAGGCGATGACCGCCTTGGCGGATCATTGCGTTTGAGGGGGCGGCGGCGTCATTGGCGTTTGGGCCTTCAGCGCTTCACCGCACCGCGCGCGGTTTCAGGCTTCACCTCCGGCACGACGGGCTGCTAGAAGCGGCCCGACCGGCTGTCGTCGCTGACAGGGCCGCGACGAGGGAGTCGAGATGGAAGATGTCGTTCGGGTGCTCTCGACGCTCGCGCTGATGGGAGCGGTGCGCCGCCTTGCCGGACGATATCAGGCCGCGGGCGGCGCGCGCATCGATGCCGATTTCGCGCCGACGCTGGGACTTCTGGATCGGCTGCGCGGCGGCGAGCCGGCGGACGTCGTCATATTGACCAAGCAGGCACTCGACGATCTCGCGAGCCAGGGAAGCGTGGTCGCGGCGAGCTGCGTCGATCTCGCGCGTTCCCTTGTCGGCATCGCGGTCAAGGCCGGCGCCGCTCACCCAGACATCGCGACCGAAGCCGCGCTGCGCGGGACGCTGCTCGGCGCGCGTTCGATCGCCTATTCGCGCATCGGCGCCAGCGGCATCTTGTTCGCGCAACTGATCGAGCGACTGGGGATCGCATCCGGGATCAATGCGCGCGCCCGGATCATCCCGTCAGGCTTTACCGCCGAATTGCTGGTCAGCGGCGAGGCCGATCTGGCGGTGCAGCAGATCAGCGAGCTGAAGCAGGTCGCGGGCGTTGACGTGGTCGGACCGATCCCGCGCGAACTGCAGACGCCGGCGGTGTTCTCCGCCGGCCGCTGGGCGGCGTCGGCGAAGGCCGCGCAGGCCGATGCGCTGCTGAAGTATCTCGCGTCGCCGGAGGTCGCCCCGGTGCTGCGCGAATCCGGGCTCGAGCCTTGAAGCCGCCCGTTCTCCGAAGCTAACCTGCCGCCGTCAAAGGGTGAATCGTGATGAAGAAGTCCCACACGTTTCTCTCGGCCGCGACAGGCCGCATCCTGCCCTCGGCGATGGCGATAGCGGCGGCCGTGTGGCTGGCCGATCCGGAGCAGGTGAAGGCGCAGTCGGCCGATCTCGTGCTGTGCGACCGGCTCGCCGCCGACCCCGCCGATCCGGACAAGCCGGCCGACGTCAAGGGTACGCCTGATGTGGCAGCAGCGGATATCGCGACCGCGATCAAATTCTGCAGGACCGCGTCCGGCTCCTCGCGGCGCGCGCTTTATCAGCTTGGCCGCGCTTACGCCGCCAACCGGCAATTGCCGGAAGCAATCGCCGCCTGGCGCAAGGCGGCCGACAAGGGCTCGACCTCGGCGATGGTCGAACTCGGCGTGCTCTACGGCACCGGCTCGGGCGTCGCCAGGGACGAGGCGCAAGCGCGAAAATTGTTCGAGCGCGCAGCGCAGGCCGGCAATCCCCGTGGCGTCACCAATCTCGCCGCGCTCGGCGGCGGCGGCGCATCGTCGGATCCGGCGCACGCGCGGGAACTGCTGGCGAAGGCCGCCGAGACCAACGCGGAGGCGCAGTATCAGCTCGGGCTGATGCTGGCCGAGGGCACCGGCGGGCCGAAGGACGATGCCGCCGCCCGAAGTTTGTTCGAAAAGGCGGCCGCGCAGGATCATCCGGGCGCCCTGGAGCGGATGGGTGCGTTCGCCCAGGAAGGGCGCGGCGGTCCAAAGGATTCCGACGCCGCCAAGGCCTATTACAAGCGCGCCTCCGCGCTCGGCAACGAAGACGCCACGAAGGCGCTGAAGCGGCTGGAATGTCCGTTCGTGATCAAGGACAAGCGTGGAAATTTCGTCACGAATCTTTGCTTTTAGACGCCCGCCCGATGCTCACTTCTTCGTCACGACGGCACAAGCCCGGTGAACGCGACATAGCAGCCCCCGGCGCCCGGTTTGACGGATGTCAACAATGCCGAGCCCGGCCGTGCTACACGGACGGCAGAAACGCTACACGCTTGGAGCATCGGATGAAATTACGTGGATATATTGCCGCCCTGCTGATGGTTTGCGCGTTGGCGCCGCTGGCCATCGCGCAGCCCGGTCAGTCCAATTTGAATGGAACGACGAACGGTGAGCAGTACGTCCCGCGGCTCGGCGACATCATGAACGGGGTGCAGACGCGGCACATCAAGTTGTGGTTTGCCGGCAAGTCCGGGAACTGGGAGCTCGCGGCGTATGAGCTTCGTCAGCTCAAGGCCGGTCTGTTGGAGGCGGCGGTGCTGTATGAGGGCATTCCCGTCAGCAACGTCACGACGATGACAAAACCGGTTCAGTCGATTTCCGACGCCATCGACGCCAAGGACTTCAAACGCTTTAGCAAAGCGGTCGGCGAATTGACCGACGGCTGCAATTCCTGTCATCAAACGATGCAACGCGGCTACATCGCCATCCAGACGCCGACGGCGTCGCCGTTCAGCGACGAGTTGTTTACGCCGCAGAAGAAGCCGTAGACCGACGCTGGCTTCCGGGGGGCGGGACCGGCAAGGAAGGCCATCATGATGTCACTTCGCCAAGCCGCGCTCCTGACCTTGATGCTGTCGGCCTCTTTCGCACCGGTCGCGCAAGCCGGGACGCCCAATAGCAACCTGATCGCGGCGGGACGCGACTTCGCCCAGCGGGTATGCGGGGCGTGTCACGTCGTGACGCCGCAGCGCGAGGAACTTCCGGTGCTGTCGCCGCCGGCGACAAGCTTCGCCGTGCTGGCGCAGCGGCCGTCATTGACGGAACAGTCGCTGCGGGAATTTCTCACATCGAACCACGGCAGCATGGGGCCGCGTGAGGCGATGCCGAATCCGCGCCTGGTGGATTATCAGATCGACGAGATCGTCGCGTTCATGCTGTCGCTGAAGGCGACGAAGTAGGGCGGAACGCAAGCGGGGCGGTTGCGGTTAATGCGACGTGTGCGCTGAAGGAGGCGTGGTTCCATGATCCGAAAATTACGGTCGGGCGAGTACCGGCTCTATTCCCGAAAACTGAATCCGAAAACCGGCAAGCGGCGCAATCTCGGCACTTTCAGGTCGCGCGCCGCCGCCGAGAAGCACGAGCGCGAGGTGCAGTATTTCAAGCGGCATTAGAGTTTGACGCGTTTTCTTCGCGCGAACCGGAATCCACCCCGGATCAAGTCCGGGGCAGGCTTCGCTCGAAAACGCGATGGCTAGGCGGCGCGGACCTCGGAGAGGAAACGGTTGACCTGGGCAGCGAGGTCGCTCGATTGCGATGACAATTGTGCCGCGGCTCCCAGCACCTGACTGGCGGCCGAGCCGGTATGGTTGGCGGCCTGCTGGACGCCGGAAATGTTCGAGTTGACTTCCTGCGTGCCCCGCGCGGCTTCCTGGACGCTCCGGGAAATCTCCTTGGTCGCCGAGCCCTGTTCCTCGATGGCGGAGGCGATCGCAACCCCGATCTGATCGATCTCTCCGATCACGTCGGCCACGTTCCTGATCGCCGTTACCGTTTCGTCGCTGGCCGTCTGGATGGAGGCGATCTGTTCCGATATTTCGGTCGTGGCCTTCGCCGTCTGGCCGGCCAGGGATTTGACTTCGGAGGCCACGACGGCAAAACCCCGTCCGGCTTCCCCGGCGCGCGCCGCCTCGATGGTCGCGTTGAGCGCGAGCAGGTTGGTTTGCGCGGCGATGCTCTGGATCAGGGTCACGACGTCGCCGATCTTTTGCGCGCCCTCGGCCAGGGAGCGCGCGCTGTCGCCGGTGCGACGGGCGTTCTCGACGGCGCGTGCCGCGATCTCGGTGGATTGGGCGACCTGGCGGCCGATTTCGGCGATCGAGGATGTCAGCTCTTCCGTGGCACTGGCGACCGTCTGCACGTTGGTCGAGGTCTGTTCGGAGGCCGCGGCAACGATTGCGGCCTGGCGGTTGGTGTCCGCCGCGGTCGAGGACATCGACTGGGCCGTATCTTCCATCTTGGCCGAGGCCGACGACAGTCCGCCGACCAGTTCGCTCACCTTTGCTTCGAAGGCGCGGGTGAGGTCGTCGAGCGCGCGCGCGCGCCGCATCTTGACGTCGTTCTCCGCTTCTTTCTCGGCGGTCAGACGATCCGCCGCGATCATGTTGTGCTTGAAGACGCCGACCGCCGCCGCCATCGCGCCGATCTCGTCGCTGCGCTCGGCCCCCGGGATTTCGCCGGCGACGTCGCCGCCCGCGAGACGCGACATCGAGGCCGTCAGATCGACGATCGGCATGCAGACGCGGCGACGGACCATCACCACCAGAGCGGCGCTTGCGACGGCGACCGCGGCCAGAACTGCGAGCGCGATCAAAAAGCTGAGGCGTGCCGAGGAATAGGCGGAGCCGAGGATTTGCTCGGCATTGTCATAGAAGGCGTCGCGCACCTCGATAACCGATGCAAGGCCGCGTTGCGTCTCGGCGAAGTAGGTGTCGACGTCGTGCTCGTATTTGCCGGTGACGGCGCCTTCCTTCACCAGTTTCAGTTCCTTGCCGAAACGTTCGACATAGGCTTCGTTCATGTGGCCAAGCGCCGCTGCCACGTTGGGCGGCGTCGCTGGGTTGCCGCGCAATTCCTGCAGCGACGACAGAATCTGGTCGCTCCTTCCCTGCGCACGGCTCAAGTCCATCTTTTCGGATTCGGTAGCCGCGCGCTTGGCGCCGACCAGGTTCTTGTGAAGGCTCGCATTGAACCCGCCGACGTCGCGCAACGTCCAGGCGATGTTCGCGTAGTTCGCCTGGCGGAAGGCGTCGCCGTCGAGCAGGGCGATCCGGCGGACCTGCTCGTCGAGCAAAGCGGTGACCGCGGTGTTGAACAACGCGTTGTCGGCGACGATCTTCTTGGCGGCATCGCGGCGGGCATCGGCCGGACCCGCGATGGCCTTGTCGATGGACTCGCGCAGGCTTGCGAATTTGACGTTCAGCGCGTCGATCGCGCTGCCCACGGCGGCGCCGTCGTCGAGCGCGCCGGGCAGGCTGTTCCTGATCTGATTCATCTTGTTGCGCGCGCCGTCGGTGTGCTTGCGGTACTTGTCGTTGAGAGCCGCAAGCTGCTTCGGATCCACCGCGGGCGGCCCGAACAGGATATTGGTGGCAAAGCCGCGCTCGGGGTTGAGATAGCGGGGGATGTCGCCGACGGCCCGGACGATCTCCAGTCTGGCCTGCGCGACGGAAACATGGTCCATCGTCTGGTATTTCGTAACGGCGACATAGGCCGCGAGCCCGCCGCCGACGGTGGAAAGCGAGACGATGGCGGCGGTCAGCAGGGTACCGATTTTCATGGATTTTGAACCGTTTACGATGGGGCAGGGTCGGCCGCGACCGTAGATTGCCGGGATTAAATTCAGGTTTACGTTGCGGCCCCTCGGCGCGGCGGCAGCGAATAGACGGGATGGCCGGTCCACCAGCGGTCGGAACTCAGGCGCAGCGCCCCCGTTTGCTCGGAATGTGCTCTGGTCGGCCGGCGTTCGGCGCCGGCCTTGCGGCCGCGGGCTCTTATCTCGGCATCAGGAACGGAAAATGCTCGCGCATCCAGACGAACGGATCGCCGATCAGGCCGAACGCATTCAGGACCACGGCCACCGCGAAGCAGACGAAGGCGACCTTGCAGAAGACCGTGAGGTAGAAGCCGCCGGGATTTTCCCTGGCGTCGATGGTCATATTCCGCGCCGTCGCGTTTCCGCTGCCGAGATCGTTCATGATCGACCACAGCGAGAAAAAGCCCAGGCCGGCGAAGAAGATTGCTTTCAAGGCGGCGGGCGGCATCGAACAGTCCCTGTCTCGAATTCCCTTTGGTCGCCCGCGCGGGTCGGGCGGTTCAAGTCGGGCGCGCGCGTGCTAACATGTTGACGCCATGACCAACCGCATTCTCGTGTTTTACGGCTCCTACCGCTCCGACCGCATGGGCATCCGCCTGGCGCAGTTCGTCGTCGAGGGGTTACGCGGCCGCGGCGACGACGTCGAACTGATCGACGCCAGGGCGGTCGGCCTGCCGATGCTGGACCGGATGTACAAGGAATATCCGAAGGGGCAGGCACCTGCCGCGCTGGAAAAACTCGCGGGCCAGATCCGCGACGCCGACGGTTTTGTCTTTATCACTGGCGAATATAATTGGGGCATCCAGCCGGGGCTGAAAAACCTCACCGATCATTTTCTCGAGGAGTGGTTCTGGCGCCCCGCCGCGATCGCCTCTTATTCCGCGGGGCGCTTTTCCGGCGCCCGCGCCGCGCTGGCGTGGCACGGCACGCTATCGGAGATGGGCATGGTGGTGATCTCGAGCACCATCGCGGTCGGGCCGATCGCGCAGACCCTGTCTGCCGACGGCAAGCCGTCAGGCGAAGGCGGCAAGGCGCTGGAGCACGCGTTCCCGCGCTTCGCCGATGATCTCACGTGGTGGATGGAAGCGGCGAAGGCACAGCGGGAGCGGAAGCCGCCGCCATATTGAATACCGCATCACCAGCTTTCACGGGTGATGACGGCTGGCGTCATCCGCGCCCCGCGCTATTCCATCTGTCTGGTATGGAAAAAGTAGAGCGTCGCAGCGAGGATGGCCGACGCGAGCACGTAGAAGACAAGCACGTCGACGTTGGGGTGTCCTTCCACCAAAGCAATCATCGTCATCCACTCCATGGCTGGTGTGGCTTCTTGTTCCCTTCGGGCGAGCCTTGCTGCGTGAAAAACTAGGCGCGGACGCGATGCGCCGATAGTCTACTTTGGACGGAGGGAAGCCCGCTGCCGCAAGAATTGGCAGCTCCGGATCTCCCTCCGTGCCCGACGGATAGTGAACGATCAGCCAGTCGGCAATTGCGGCGAGGTCTTTGAGCGCTTCCTCGGTGTATACGACCTTCATCCACCGCGGAATTTTGCCAACACTGATTCCACCTGCCGATCGCTGGCGAAGGGGCGTTCGGTCGCCGCGCGCAAGCCGCGGTCGGTGCCGGCGAGCTCTTCCGGCGTAGGTTCGTATTCGCCGTCCTTGATCCCGGCGTCGAGTTCAAGCGCGAATTCGGCAAGCTCGTTCTGGATATCGGCCGGCCACGCCTCAATACGTTCAAGAACTTCGGCCAACTTCTCGGTCTTGATGTTTGGCAATATCCACAACAGCAAGGCTGCGGACTCGAAAATTGAAGATCTGAGCGCGACGACGCCAAGGTAACGGCTTTTGAGGTTGAAGCAGAATCGTATGTTATGTTGGCTTGCCGGGCACTGACCACGGTCCGTGCAGATACTATGGCAGGGAGCCCGACCGACATGAGCCTCTTGAACAACCCGTTCGATCCCGCGCGCGAGGCGGCTCTGGTCACGGGCGCGGGAAACGGCATCGGACGAGCCATCGCGCAAGCGCTGGTCGGCGAGGGCGTGCGTACGGTGTTCGCCGACGTGAACCGGGAGACGGTCACGCAAGCGGTTGCGAGCTCGCCGCGGCCGGAGCTGGCCGTGCCCTGGGTCGGTGACCTGGCTGATCCCGCCGCCTGCGATGCGCTGCTGGCCGAGGCGCAGTCCGCCGTCGGCCGGATAACCCACTTCGTTCACAGCGCCTCGCCGGCGCGGCGCGAGGCCGATCACGCCTTGGCGGTCAGTACGGAAACCTGGCAGCAGATGCGTGCGGTCAACGTCGACGCCGGCTTTCACCTCGCCCGCGAACTCGCGCGAAAACTCATCGCGGCCCATGAGCCGGGCTCGTTCCTGTTCCTGACCTCGCTGCACGCCGGCACGCCGCGCAACCTGCCGCATTATTCGACGGCCAAGGCGGCGATGGCGATGCTGGTGAAGGAGCTGGCCAAGACGCTCGGGCGCTATGGAATCCGGGTCAACGCGCTGGTGCCCGGCGCCATCGCGGCCGGCGGTTTCGTCGCCGATCCGGCGCTTGCACGACACATCCCGCTCGGCCGCCTCGGCCGCAGCGAAGACCTTGCGCCCATGGCACTGGCGGTGCTGTCGAACCGGGTGTCGGCCTATGTCACGGGCGCCGCGATCGTGGTCGACGGGGGTCTGGCGCTGACGAACTGGTTCGATCCGCCTGAGCTGGAGGAGCTGTGAAAGGCTGTGGCCGCTGCGCCGGGTAAGTCGTCATGCCCGGGCCTAGGCGAGCTACCCGGAGCGGCCGGTTTCGACCGTAATCTTATCCAACTTCCCGAATAGTTTGCGCATAATGGAGCCGCCGGCTGATTCGGCGGAGGGTCGCAGGCTGCGAGGGCATTGCCATGGGATTTTTCAAGCGTGAACTCGGGCCGGTCGAGCGCTTCGAGAATGCGCTCGGGGCAAAACAGGCGGCGCGGCAGAAGCTGGCCGACCGGTTGAGCCTCACCGAGGGGCTGCTGGCAGAAAAACGCGCCGCGGCCGAACGGCTGGCGGTGGCCGGTGCGGCCAATAGCAAGCTCGATCGCGCCGAGGCCGATTTGCGCGCCGTGGAGGAACGCGCGGAAACCCAGCGCGCCGCGGTGGCGGAAGTCGACGAGCAGATCGTCGCGACCGAGCGCGCGCTGGCGGATGCCAGGGCGCAGCGCGACCGCAACCTGGCGGCGGACGGGATCGAGGCAATGGCCGCGGCGATCGAGCGCGCCATCCCCGGATTCGATGCCGGTGCCGCCGCGCTGGTGGGGGCTGTCACCAACAGCGCTGCGCCGTTGCCGGAAGCAACGGGGTTCTCGACCAGCGTCGAAGCCGTGCGCCGCGAGATTCTCGCGGCCGCGGACCTGCTTTGCTGGGAGCTGCGCTCCGCCGCCGTGCGCACGCGCGCGGGCAACGCCAATGTTGCAATATCGGCGGCGGCCGAGCCGGAGCAGCCGCGATCTCCTGAGATCGAGCGGCAATTGATCTACACGCTCAATCCGCTGTTGTGGCGGGAAGAGGGCGAGGTGCGCAGGGTTGCGGCGTTCGCGCTGGTGCGGCTGCCGAAAGGGTTGCTGCAAGCCGCGCTGCGGCATCAGCATGTCGACCATCTGAACGCCCGCCGGGTGCAGACCCTGATGCACGTTCACGGCAGCGGACGGTCCGAGGCCGATATCAGTCCGGACGATCCGCAGCTCGTCGATCTCGATGCCCTCGCCGCAGGAGAGACGGAGAGCCCCCGGGCCGATGTGGCCTGAGGAGTTGGATGTTTCGTTTCGTCATTCCGGGCCTGCGCCAAGTGGCTCATCCACGATGTGCAACGCGCGCGGATCGGCACCATCGGACCGTTGGAGACCTCAAAATGACGACCTGGGTTTTGTTGGTCGGCCTCGAACCGGAAGCGGTCGATTTTTCCGATCCGGCGCTGCCGCCCGGCTTTGACGCGCAGAAGATTCATGCCGGGATCGCGGTGGCGATGCGGCAAATCGCCGAACGCGGATGGCAGGCCGATCTCTGCCTGATCCGCCCCGACGAAACCGCCGGCCCCACGCTCGCTCACCAGCTCTCCAGCAAGCTCTATGATTGCGTCGTGATCGGCGCGGGGGTGCGGCTGCCGCCGAGGAACCTGCTGCTGCTGGAGGTACTGGTCAACGCCGTGCTCGAAGCCGGGCCGGGTACGGCGATCGCGTTCAACACGCGGCCGGAAGACTCCGCCGACGCCGCAGCGCGATGGGTGCGAGCCGATTAGGTATTTTCCGGTTCGGTGGCTTCATCCGTCGAGACGCCCGCCTTCGCCCTTGTCCCGCATCGCGGCTGTGGCGCCACGACCACACCCAATGAAATTGCGCCGACGATATTGTGCCTGGTCTTCGTTGGTCACAGTCCTGCCCTGATTGAGTTCCGCCCTGTCACCCGCTGGACTTGGGATTGGGGGCACGGATTGGGGATGCGACATGTCTTCCATCAACTGTGCCGGAGCTTCGTGCGTCGAGATTGAGAGCCGCATCGATCGCGGCGCGGCTTTGGGATCGGCGGCTTCCGTCGGGAACCTCGTCCGGCTGTCGGCCGTCGCTCTTGCGGGCGCCCTGCTTGCGGCCTGCGCCCAGTCCTCCGTTGTCAGCAGAAATTCCGGGTTTCTTGCCCCCGGCCGGCAGGCGTCGCTGCAACACCATCGAACGCCAACGTTGGTGCCGCCTGCGCGCGTCGCGTCCACGACGCGGCATACCCCGTTCGCGCCCCACACGAACACCGCCGGGACGCAAGGCGCCTCGCAGGGACTTGCCAGCTTCTATACCGAGGGCACGCGAACCGCGAGCGGCGAAAAATTCGATGCGCACGAATTGACCGCCGCGCATCCGACCCTGCCATTCGGCACACGGTTGCGCGTGACCAACGTCGCGACCGGCCGGTCGGTGACGGTCCGGGTCAACGACCGCGGACCGTACGTTCCCGGACGGGTGGTCGACGTCTCCTATTCCGCGGCGCAATCGCTGGGCATGGTTGGCAAGGGTGTTGCGAACGTCAGGCTCGACGTCGTGCAGTAGCTCCATCCGGGCTACATCCTTTCAGGCGAAGACGGGTTCCATCGTTGCGACGCAGCATCATTGTCGATCTTCCGGAGGTTGCGCCGGGATTTCCCCAGCGCTAGTTTTCCTCTGAAATCAGGGAGGCGGCGATGCGCTATGGTTTGTTGGTGGCAGGATTGGTTGCTGTTGCGGCGCCGGCGCATGCCGCGTCCCGCGCGGACTATGTGACGATGGTGCTGCAGGCTTTCGCCGCCAAGGTGGAATGCCCCGGCATGGACGTCGCCTACCGGGATCTGGTGCAGAAGGCCCAGGAGATGCAGATGCCGGACGGCACCACCGAGCAGGTGCGACAGGCCATCGCCTACACGCACACGGCTGGCAAAATGGGCGAGCGCCAGGCGGACGACCTGATGGCGGAAGTCACCATGGCGACACAGTTGACGCAGATGGACCAGAAGCGGGTCGGCCTCAAGACCTGGTGCGACACCCAGAAGACGCGGCTCGCCGGCTTCGTTCGCGCGAAGGACTAGAGCGCGCCGCGCTCGCCGCGGCCGTGATGCTTTGCCTGCCACTTCGCGCATGGTGGCGTGATCCACATGGCGATCTCTTGGCGCGCGCTCAGTGCGGTTTGCCGATCAGGGCGGCGAACGGCAGGTTGAAGATCTCCTCGCCGTCATTGTCGCTGACGTGCAGGACCCAGCCGCGCCAGTCTTCCAGGTTCGGCGTCATGATCAGCGAGCGCACCACGAGCGCGGCGTGCTCGCTCGCCTCGGCCAGGTCGGCGACGGGGCTGCCGCACCGATCGATCGCGACGCCCCTCGTATTGGAACAATGGAAATAGACCTGAGCCATGTCTCGCCTCATGTCGAATCCTGAAACAGCGCAGGCTGCATCGATAGCAGCCGTACAGCGACCTGAGAATTCCGATCAAACACGTAAGGGGAATTACGGGGGTCATCCCCGGCTTGCGGCCGGTCGCCGGCGATCGCCGGACAACAAATACCGGCAGGCGGCTCTTCCCGTTTTGAACGGAAGGCGGAGCTGGATGTTGTACCGGGGCAAGCGTAGCGAGCAAGGTTCCGCGGCGTGACGGGAGCCGCTGCGGTTCCGGGCGGAGCGGAACATCGGGAGAGCGACATGACATCCGAGACGCAGATTCACACGATCGCGCGGCAGATGATCGAGAAGCACGGCTTCGAGGCCATCGCCCGGGCGGCCCGGAAGGCCCAGGCGTGCGAGGGCAAGGGCGACACCGAGGAGGCAAGGGAGTGGCGCCATATCGAGGACGCCATGAAGATCATGCGCGGACCGCACAATAGCTGACGGCGCGCGAGCTGACGACGCGCGCGAACGCGGGACGGCGGCGCAGGCCGCCGCCTTCTCAGCGCGTCTGCCGGTCCGGACTTCGCGCCGCGGATTTGCGCGGGGCCTGCTGCGGCGAACCCATTTCCTGACACGGCAGCCGCGCCCAGGTTCCGTCGGCGGTCTGCTGCAGGGCGCTGCACGACGACGCCGCCGATGGCTCGACGGCCGTCCTGGCCTCGGGATTCGCATCGGAATGTTTGGCCAGCGCCGGCGCCGTCAGCGAAGCCAGGGCGGCCGCGAAGCCAGCGAGGATCGCGTGTCTGATCCGCATGGCAGGCTCTCCTTTCTCGAAACCGCATGATTTCGTGGAGAGGATTTTGGCGAATTTTTGCCCGAGACAGGGTGCGGACGGAAAGTTGCTTAACGGTCTGGAAACGAGGGCAGGCCGACGGGCAGGAGCGCAATAGCCAACGGGCCGCGCGGACGCGCGCCCGATGACAGCCCCGCGTATTGCGCCGCATCTCTCGTGGCGGATTACGCGCCAATCCAACCCAACTGCTGCGCGAATTTCATGCGTTGCTTTTGGGAATGTATTTGCCCATGACGCATTTGTAGCTTTGCAGCCGCCACTCGCGATACGGCCCCTTGGCGAGCCAGTCGGCGATACCGATTTCCCCGTGGATCGTACAGGCCGTCATGGTGATTCCCGACAGGTCGCTGTTGGTGACGACTTTTTCGAGGCATAGCTGGCCGTTGCAGAGTACGGCGACAAGAGTAACGAGCATGGCGTCCTTCGTCGATGAGGGATGACCCGGTCAGTTAATCCATGCAGGGTTTATGCCACGATTCGCGCCCGCCGGGCGCTGCGTAACATTCCGGATGCCGCGGCCGGCGCGCCCGGACCGACTTTGATTCATGTCAACCCGGCGTCATCACGAACGCGAGATAAAATATCGCGGATGCATCGAACTCCTTTGCAGGCCTTCGACGGCTTCCGACGTTGCAGCCGATCGGCGATTGCCGCAGATCCGAGTAAGGGGAGATTCAGACATGTCACTTTGGACCATCGTTGTGATCATTTTGGTGATCGCGTTGCTGGGCGGCTTTAGTGGAATCGGCGGCGGGCCTTTTTATGGTACAGGCTATTATGGGGGCGGCGGCCTCGGCCTCGTGATCGTCGTTCTGGTGATCCTGCTTTTGCTCGGCAAGCTTTGATCAGCCGAAAATCGTCGGAAGGTGCGGCGTCGCGGGCGCGCATGCGCGCGACCCGTCGGCTCCATCCATCCTGCGGCCTCGAATGGCGGATGACGTCTTCCGCCTTCGTCCGCCGGGCTGCGGCGGACAGGTTGCGCTGAGAACAACCACGAGCAAAAGTCTCACCTGTCAAACGGCGATGCGGGATGTGACTCCGCATTCTCGCGGCGCGATGCGCCCGAGCTTTGCGTCGATGGCCGCCCTCCTGACAAAAGAGGGCGCAGGGAAAGCCGGGTGCGCGCTGCACCCGCGGTCTCGTGTGCAAGGTTGCACAAGAAAATGCGCACACGAGCATACAGGTCCAGCGGAGGCATCCCGGCTTTCCCTGCGCGATGGTTTTACGGTTTCCTTCGTGCTCTCCCCGGTGACCGGCTTTGTTGCCACCGTCGCCTGCGAATGAATCCACAAACTTGACGCCAGCACCGGGGCGTCAGGACCACACGACTTCGCCGTCCGCGTCCGCCGCGCTCGTCCGTCGCAGCCTTCGCGTCCACCGCATCCCACCGCGCGTTCGTGACGTGCGCAACGCCCCTCGTTCGGGTGAGACGGCGGATTTAAAGCAGTGATTTGCCCGGCGGCGAAAGCGGAATATTTTTGATTCTTTTTGATTCCCGGGCTTGACACGATTTCCGAAAATCCGAAGTGATTTGCCCGTCGGGTTGATTTGTCGCAGGCGGCGCAGCCGGATCTGACTTGCGCGGGATGCGAAGCAGCGGGCAGCGGCCGCGCGGTGCGACGGCGGCGCAAGCCGAGGCCTGTTGCGGCGCTGGAAAGCGGGGCGCCGGAGCGCTATATTGGATTCGGCAGCTTTGGCATGACGAAGCTCCCACAACTACGGTGGGAGTGATGCGAACGGTAACGCCGCATTCAGGCCAAGGCTGCCGCCAACGAGGCTGCCGCCAACAAGGCTGCCGCCCAACCTCGCATCGTCACGGAGAGCCGACGGGTCGGCACGAATGCTTCAGTCCGCAGGGCGGATTAGCGAAAGCGTAATCCGGCCCCTTCGCGTGGTACTCGATCTCGAGGTTTTCGCAGAGCTGCGCGTCGATGCCGACGCGCGGTCACATCTTGACCGTCACCTTGCGGTTCTCGCCCAGCTTCGGCTCCTCTCCGGTCAATCTCGCCCTGGCGAACTCGAAGGCGGTTACGACAGCGCTCGCCGGTCCATCCCACAATTCCGCCGTGAAAGGCTCGATCCGCAGCAGGCATACGTCGGGATCGTTCGGACCGCCGGGCCACCACACCTCATCGGTCTTTCGCCAGGCCGCCTTTATCTTGTCGGCATCGCGCAAGACGCGCGCGCGCCCGGTGATCGACAGGTAGGCCTTGTCGCCCGGATCGATAAAGACAAGGCCGACATCGGGCGCGGCCTCGATTTCATCCTCCTTGGCGCTGTGAATGTCGGTCACGAAAAAAATCAGGCCGGCATCGCGGTCGGGTCTTGCTTCCAGCGGCCGCGCACGCAGTCCACCGGCGAATTGCGTCGTCAGCATGCATACGCCGGTCTTTTCGATGATGTCCCAGACGCGGTCGATGTTGTCTTTCTTGCTCATGTCGAACACCCTATGGCGGCTGCGTTCTGCTTTTCAATCCCGCAACAAGGCGCCGGTTCCCGGCCGCGGCGGCTCAGGATGGGTTCGATCCGATCGCCGGCGGCCTGCTGCGGAAGGCACGCCGCAGCGCGCCATTCCTTTCGGAACGCGTCAACCGATGGGTATGGCGGAGTTTATCATCGGGCGCAGGCGTGCGACCCGTTGGCCCCGCCCATGCTGCGAGCCATCCAGCCCGCGTGTGGTTACAATTTTATCCATTTTTCCGGGCCTCCGGTAACGCCGCGCGTCTAGCGTGTGGCCGTTCAGGGGTTGCACGCATGTATGTTGTCAACAATTCCGCGCGCGCACTGCTGGTCGCGCTGATTCCGCTTGCGGTGGTCCATGCCGTCCTGACCGCGATGGCGTTGCTCGGGGCGCAGGCCGCGCAGCCGGCCGACCTTCCGGCACCCGATCAGGTGCTCGTCTTCTACGTGGCCCGGCTGGCGACGGATGGAGCCCTGCTGTTTGCCGGCCACTGGATGCTGCGCCAGCGCGCCATCTCCGGCCGTTTCGCCTATGCGCTCATGGGCGGCGTCATGGCGGCGGCGGGCTATGCGATCGCGATCCGCAACAGCCTTCAGCTGTCCTCGCCCGGCGGCGGCACGCTGCTGACCATGGGCCTGCTGCCGACCGTTGCGGGAATGGTTGCCGGCTTTCTCTACGGCCAGTTCGCAGGCCTCGCTCCGGCGGCGCGCTTTCCAAAATTGTCGTACGAGGGCCTTGCCACGTCGCTCGTATTCGACGGCCCGACCCGCGTCCGCACGTCGGTGGCAGCGATCGCGATCGCCGCCATGATGCCGGCGGTGTTGACGACGGTTCTGTCCATCAC
Organism: uncultured Alphaproteobacteria bacterium; assembly: GCA_963721275.1. GTDB lineage: Bacteria > Pseudomonadota > Alphaproteobacteria > Rhizobiales > Xanthobacteraceae > Bradyrhizobium. Next base: position 231,702 of record CAVRIQ010000021.1, read on the forward strand.
CCTGGCGTCGCTGATGCCCGGCTTCGTGAACTACATGAGCTCCGGTTCCAATCCCGTCATCGCCGCGGCGTTGCCGGCGCAGCTGTTCCTGACCTTCCTGGTTGCGACCATCGTGCCTGCGGCGATCCTCGTGCTGTGCCTTCATCACATTGCACGGGCACTGCGTCGTCATCGCGCGTGGGAGTACGCCGTGGCCGGAGCGCTGATGGCCGCGGCATGCGCCTATCTGTTGTCGCCCCTGGTGCCGTTGCTGTCGGGCTGGCCCCTGACCATTGTCGCGGCCGGCTACGGCGCGATCATGGGCGCGCTGTATCGCCGCTTTGCCGGTCTGGAGCCGGTGCCGTTGCCCGAAGCCGTGATCGCAACCGACCCGAATGCGCTGGTCGGCGCCGACGATCCGGCACGGCACCGGCACCGGGTGATCCTCAGCAACTAGCTCTCTAGCGCAGGCCTGGATTCCCGGAGATCGTCATGAAAGGACTCGCCGCCATCGGCGCCGCTGCCTTCATCGCCATGGCGGGTGCGCTCTGGTTCATGACCAGGCCGACGCTGGTCATGACCGAAGTCAGACCGCTACCGGCGAACCCGGATCTGCCGACGTTCAGGCGGGTGCGGTAGCCCGCAGAGTTCACTGAGCGTTACTCATCACCTTCGCAAGGCGCAATTGATGGGTATCGCTTCCGCCTTCGCTCTGCGAGCTACGGCGCAAGTCGCTCCAGCCATCCTGCCGCTACGATCCACGCACGGCAACCGCATCGAACCGGCGCTTGGGATGGACGAGCAGCCCGGCGCTCTCGACGATGCGCATTTCCTCGGTGCCGCGCGCCGCGGTGCGTTCCAGCACGGCGAAGATGGCGGAAGCGGCGTGGCTCAGCGCCTCCGGCGTGTCCGATCCCGACACGCGCGCGGATGCGAACAGCGCGGCAAACAGGTCGCCGGTCCCGTTCGGGCTGATGGGCAGTTTCGGCGTGCGCACGCGCCAGGCCTTTGTGCGTTCGACGGCGAGGGTCTCGATCTCGCCGGCCGGCGTGTCCGACAGTTCGGCGCTGGTGACGACGAGCGTCGACGGACCGCGCGCCAGCAGCGCCTGCGCCGCTTCGATCATCTCGTCGGCCGTCGAGGCCTTTGCCCCGCAGAGCCATTCGAACTCGAAATGATTGGGGGTGACGATATCGGCCAGCGGGCACAGCCGATCGCGCAGCAGCGGCGGAATGTCGGCCTGCACGAACAGGCCGCGGTCGCGATCGCCGAGCACGGGATCGCAGCAATAGAGCAGGGCCGGGTGGCTTGCTTTGGCGCGGGTGACAAAATCCGCGACCGCGGCGGCGATCCCGGGCGAGCCGAGATAGCCCGACAGGATCATTTTGGCGGTGTCGAGCGCGCCGCGCTCCTCGACCCCGAGCAGGAGATCGGCGACCAGTTGCGCATCGAGCACCCGGCCGCGCATGGTCGGGTAACCCGGCCGGTTGCTCAACAGCGTGGTCGGCACTGCAATGACGTCGATGCCGTGCATCTGCATCGGAAACACCGCGGCGCTGTTGCCGACATGGCCGAAGGCGACCTGCGACTGGATCGAGATGACGGTCATGCCGGCGGCCCGCGATCAGCCTGATAGCGCGACATAGATCACGTAGAGCCAGCCCAGGATGCCGTGGATGATCGCCCACAGGATCGAGTGATTGTTGGTATAGGAGATCGCGATGGCGAGCGCCGAGCCGAAGCCGACGCCGTATTTCGCGCTCTCGACCCGAACGCCGTAGAAGCGGTTTCCGTTCATGATGATCCTTTCGGTCGCAGGGCGTAATTCGTATCCGTTACGGCGGATGAGCGAAAGCGCAATCCGCCAGCCCGGCTTTCGTAAACGGCGGCTTGCGGCGGAGCCTGTCAACGGGCCGCGCTTTGCGCGGACCCGTTGGGCTTCAATCGCGCTGCGGGCTTCGGAAGAGCGGATTGGTCGACCCCCGTGCGGCGTCTCAACGGAGTAGTAGCAGCAGGGTTCAGTGCGGTGAACGGCGGTTCGCGTCGCGCGGCGGATGGCGAATTCGCTGGTCTGATTGAAAGTGAATTGTTGCGGTGACGTCGAAACGCGCAAGCCTGGAAACATCGACTGCTTCTTGTTTGTGCGACCGCTCGATTGCCGGATTTGCGTTTGACGCAGATCAATCCGGTCAGCGGCATTTCGCGCGATAGAGCAAGCGTAGCCCGGATAAGCGAAGCGATATCCGGGGGTGGTGTTGGAGTGGTCCCGGATGTCGCTGCGCTCATCCGGGCTACTTGCTGAGGAGGTTACGGGCGCTATCAGCAGGTGCTGTCGATCCCGTCGGCGCTCGGCCTCAGCGCTCCGGAGACCGAGTGGAGTTGACCTGCGCCTCGACGTCGGCACCGGGTGTAACGCGCAGGTACTCGATGCCGCGATCATCCGCCAGGCCATGCCGCCGCCATCGGATACCGCCAGCACGTGCAGCGAATGGCCGAACTCGGGCGACAGCTGCTCGATCCTCGCGAACTGCTCGGCCTGGCCGTCGGTGAGCGGGCCGAGCTCGATATGGTCGTCTGCGGTTTCCATAAGATTCCAAATAAGCTCCAGGGGTTCCGTGTCAAGGGAGCCCATGAAGCACATGTGCTCCGCTGCCGTTGCCGCCATGGGCAGGTCGCTGCAGCATGGGTGGAGCGATGTTAGCATCAGCAGGGATTTGGGTGGCGAAGAAGATCATGCCAGCGGAGCGGAGAAGCCGAAGCGGACCTCGCGCGCCCGAGGGCAGGGCTCCGTTGCAGGTCCTCGTCGACGAACAGACGATACGACGACGCCAAGATCAAGGCGATCAAGGAAAAGACGCGCGTGTCCAGGGTGGTCGAGGAATTGCTCCAGGGATGGCTGGATGGGACCAACACGCTGAAAGGATAGGCCCACCTTGGTGAAGGCATCACTGGCTCAAACGAAGAACCCCGCCGTCGCCGGGGCGGGGTTTCTCGGCGACGAAAGTAGAGGGCGTTTAATTAGGGGGCGCGAATTGCTCGTCGCCGCAGCCATTTCGGCTCCTGTCGTCGAACTTGTCTCACGAACACCCCGTCGTGCTGCCACACGTATCGCACTTCATGCAGGTGCCGTTGCGCACCAGCGAGAAATGCCCGCACTCGCCGCACATCTCGCCTTCGTAGCCTTTGGCCTTGGCTTCCGCCCGGCGTTCGGCCTTTGAGGGCGCGGCCTGGGCCGCGGCGCCCGCCTTGCTCCACTGCATGGCCTCGAGCTTTTCGGTCGGCGACAGATCGTGCTGGGCTTCCTGCTTCAGCGCCACCGCGCCTTCGACCGCGTCGGCGGCGCGCGCGGACGGGGCGTGCGAGGACAGCGAGGTGACGTTGCCGGGGCTGCGCGCCTCGGGCTGCACCTCGACGCTGCGCATGACCACGAGATTGTCGGTGCGCGAGCGGGTCAGGCCCTTCGACAGGTACTTGTTGCTGGGCTGCTCCGGCGCCTTGCCTTCGTCGACGCCCTTGCCCATGGCGTCGAAGTTGGTTTCGGAGGGATCGACATGGGCGAGATCGAACCGGCCCATGTAGCTGACCGCGAGTTCGCGGAACACATAGTCGAGGATCGAGGTCGCGAACTTGATGGAGTCGTTGCCCTGCACCGGGCCGTTCGGCTCGAAGCGGGTGAAGGTGAAGGCGTCGACATATTCCTCCAGCGGCACGCCGTACTGGAGACCCAGCGAGACGGCGATGGCAAAGTTGTTGATGAAGGAGCGCAGCGCCGCACCTTCCTTGTGCATGTCGATGAAGATCTCGCCGATCCGGCCGTCGTCATATTCGCCGGTGCGCAGGTAGACCTTGTGGCCGCCGACCACGGCCTTCTGGGTATAGCCCTTGCGGCGATCCGGCATCTTCTCGCGCTCGCGCATCACCACGATGCGCTCGACCAGCCGCTCCACCACCTTTTCCGAAAGGGCGGCGGTGCGGGCGGCCATCGGCTTCTCCAGGAAGGCGTCGATGCCGTCGTCCTCCTCGTCCTCGTCGCTGATGAGCTGCGAGTTCAAAGGCTGCGACAGTTTCGAGCCGTCGCGGTAGAGCGCGTTGGCCTTCAGCGCCAGCTTCCAGGACAAGAGATAGGCCGCCTTGCAATCGTCCACCGTGGCGTCGTTCGGCATGTTGATGGTTTTGGAGATCGCGCCCGAGATGAACGGCTGCGAGGCCGCCATCATGCGGATGTGGCTTTCCACCGAGAGATAGCGCTTGCCGACCTTGCCGCAGGGGTTGGCGCAGTCGAACACGCTGTAGTGCTCGGCCTTCAGATGCGGCGCGCCTTCCACCGTCATCGCGCCGCAGATGTGCACGTTGGCGGCCTCGATCTCGCGCTTCGAATACCCGATCGCGGTGAGCAGGTCGAAATTCGGCGCGGCGATCGCTTCCGGCTCGATCTTCAGGGTTTCGCGCAGGAAATCCTCGCCAAAAGTCCACTTGTTGAAGGCGAACTTGATGTCGAACGCGGTGGGCAGGGCGGCTTCCACTTTTGCCAGGGCTTCGTCGGTAAAACCCTTGGCCTTCAGGGTGGAAACGTTGATCGCGGGCGCGTTGGAGAGCGAGCCGTGGCCGACGGCATAGGCCTCGATCTCCGCGATATCGGATTCGCGATAGCCGAGCGCGCGCAGCGCCTCGGGCACGGCGCGGTTGATGATCTTCCAGTAGCCGCCGCCGGCGAGCTTCTTGAACTTCACCAGCGCGAAATCGGGCTCGATGCCGGTGGTGTCGCAATCCATCACGAGGCCGATGGTGCCGGTGGGCGCGACCACGGTGACCTGCGCGTTGCGGAAACCGCTGATCTCGCCGAGTTCGAGCGCCTTGTCCCAGGCGGCCTTGGCGCGCTCGACGATCTCGGTCTGCGGCACGCTGGCATAATCCAGCGGCACCGGACTGACGGCCAGCGCCTCGTAACCGCGCGATTCGCCGTGGGCGGCGCGGCGGTGGTTGCGGATCACCCGCAGCATGTGGGCGGCGTTCTTCTTGTAGCCGGGGAAGGGGCCGAGCTCCTTCGCCATCTCGGCGGAGGTGGCGTAGGCGGTGCCGGTCATGATCGCGGAGAGGGCGCCGCACAGCGCGCGGCCTTCCTTACTGTCGTAGGACAGCCCCATGGTCATCAACAGGCCGCCGATATTGGCAAAGCCGAGGCCGAGCGTGCGGAATTCGTAGGACAGTTCCGCGATCGCCTTGGAGGGGAACTGCGCCATCATCACCGAGATTTCGAGCACGACGGTCCACAGCCGGCACAGATGCTCATAGGCGTCGACGTCGAACCACCCCCTCCCTGACCCTCCCCCGCTTGCGGGGGAGGGATGGGTGGGGGTGTAGAAGGTGATGAGGTTGGCCGAGGCCAGGTTGCAGGCGGTGTCGTCCAGGAACATGTATTCCGAGCACGGATTGGAGGCGCGGATGTCGCCGGAGGCCTTGCAGGTGTGCCAGTCGTTCATGGTGGTGTTGAAGTGCAGGCCGGGATCGGCCGAGGCCCAGGCGGCGTAGCCGATCTTTTCCCAGAGATCGCGCGCCTTCAGGGTCTTCGTCACCTTCCTGCTGGTGCGGCCGATCAGGTTCCAGTCGCCGTCGGTTTCGACCGCGCGCAGAAAATCGTCCTTCAGCGAGACCGAGTTGTTGGAGTTCTGGCCGGAGACGGTGAGATAGGCCTCCGAATCCCAGTCGGTGTCGTAGATCGGGAAATCGATCTCCTTGTAGCCCTGCCGGGCGAACTGGATGACGCGCTTGATCATGCCGTCGGTGACCATGGCGCGGCGCGCCAGTTTGATTTCGCGGCGGAGCGCAGGGTTCTTCTCGGGGTCGAAGCAGTCGTCGCCCGAGCCTTCGCAATTGACGCAGGCCTTCAGCACCGCCTTGAGGTGCTTCTGGTTGAGCTTCGAGCCGGTGACGAGGGCGGCGACCTTCTGCTCCTCCTTCACCTTCCAGTCGATATAGGTCTCGATATCCGGATGATCGGCGTCGACCACCACCATCTTGGCGGCGCGGCGCGTGGTGCCGCCGGACTTGATCGCGCCGGCGGCGCGGTCCCCGATCTTCAGAAAACTCATCAGGCCCGAGGAGCGGCCGCCGCCGGACAGCCTTTCGCCTTCGCCGCGCAGCCGGGAGAAGTTGGAGCCGGTGCCGGAGCCGTATTTGAACAGGCGGGCCTCACGCACCCAGAGGTCCATGATGCCGCCCTCGTTGACGAGGTCGTCATCGACGCCCTGGATGAAGCAGGCGTGCGGCTGCGGATGCTCGTAGGAGGATTTCGATTTCGTAAGTTTGCCGGTCTTCCAGTCGACGTAATAATGGCCCTGGCCGGGGCCGTCGATGCCGTAGGCCCAGTGCAGCCCGGTGTTGAACCATTGCGGCGAATTCGGCGCGACCATCTGCTTGGCCAGCATGAAGCGCAGTTCGTCATGGAAAGCGGAGGCGTCTTCTTCCGTGGAAAAATAGCCGCCCTTCCAGCCCCAATAGGTCCAGCAGCCGGCAAGGCGATCGAACACCTGCTTGGCCGAGAGCTCGCTGACATAGCGCTGGGCCTCCGGCAGGTCGGCCAGTGCGGCGGTGTCCGGCACCGAGCGCCACAGCCAGGACGGCACGGTCTCTTCCTCGACCTTTTTCAGGCGCGCGGCGACGCCCGCTTTACGAAAATACTTCTGCGCCAGCACGTCGGAGGCGACCTGCGACCAGAATTCCGGCACCTCGACGTTTTCGAGCCGGAAAACCACCGAGCCGTCGGGGTTGCGGATCTCGGATGTCGTCAATCTGAAATCAATCCCTGCGTAGGGTGACTGGCCGGAAGTGGTGTTGCGCCGTTCGATTCGCATTGGTCGTGCCCCGTCTCGTGTGACCGGACCGCATTGGCGCGGCGCCGGATGTTTTTCCTTGAGCGAACCGCCCTGACCAAGGTCGAAACGACGTTGGCCTGGAAGCCCGCAAGCTCTACCGGTTGACCCGGCCCTGTTTCTCTCCGAGCACGCCCTGACGGAACGCCGGTTCCGATTTTCAGGTCATGCCTTCAACGCCAGCCCTCCGATGGACCCATGATTGCCCCCAACCATGGCCCCATCCACTAACGCTCCAGCCCGCAACCTGAGCCATTCTGGCCCGTTTTTGGCGCTCCGAAAGGCCCCAGAATTGAGGGCGCGTCTGCCCGTCACCCGTGCCTCAACCGGCAGTCGGAGTGGTCATTCTGGAACCCTGGTCGGGAGCGTCCGGCGGGACCGAAAACCACCCGGCACCGAACGACCCAAAGCTAGGACAAGTCGCTCGCGCCCGTCAAGGATTAGTACGAGTTCCTGAATCAAATACTAAATATGGTGGAAAGTCGGGGAAAACAGGGGGCCTCAGGCGCTCCCTGCTGGCCCCAAGTATCAGTGAGTCCTCAGGGATTCCCAAGGGAAAAAATTGTCGGGAGGCGGCGGTTTTCGAGCTTCCGCCCGCTGTTCACAGGGCAAGTATTTATTGCGCCGAAGGGGTTGCGCGAACGAGACTCACGGGCAGTTACGGGGAGTCCGGGCAGGCATGCCCGGCGGCCGATGGCTCGCCGCCCCGATAACCGGCAAGGTGGCGCCGATTCCCACCGGTTGATTCCCCGATGCCCTCCCAAAAACCGCCGGCCGCGCGTGTTCACATCACGCCCGCGGGCCTCATGTTCCTCGCCATCACCTCGGTCGGCTGGGGATTCAACTGGCCCGTCACCAAGTTCCTGCTCGGCGAACTGCCGCCGCTGATTCTGCGCGGCTCGACCGGCGTGGTCGGCGCGGCGCTGCTGGCCGGGCTTGCCGTGCTCAGCGGCCAGAGCCTGCGCGTCCCCCGCGAATTGTGGCCGCGGCTGGTGCTGGCCGCGATCCTCAACGTCGCCTGCTGGATGGTGCTGATGGGGCTGGCGCTGCTCTGGCTTCCGGCGAGCGAGGCGGCGCTGATCGCCTACACCATGCCGGTGTGGGCCTCGATCCTGGCCTGGCCGATCCTCGGCGAGCGGCCGAACCTGTTGCGGGTGATTTCGCTGCTGATGGCGTTCGCGGGTCTCGCCGCCATCATGGGCGGCAATGGGATAGCGGCCTCGATCGCAAAGCTGCCGGGAATCATCATGGCGCTCGGCGGCGCGATCGGCTTTGCGCTCGGCACGGTGCTGGCGAAGAAACTGCCGCTGCATCTGCCGCCGCTCACCGCCGCCGCCTGGCAGATCGGAATCGGCTGCTTGCCGATCGTCCTCGTCGGCCTGCTGGTCGAGAAGGCCGATGTCGCCGCCATCACCGATCTCGGCTGGATCCTCTTGGTCTATTCCACCGTGATCCAGTTCTGCGTCGCCTATGTCAGCTGGTTCGCAGCCCTGGCGCGGCTGCCGGCTTCGGTGGCGGCGATCGGCACCATGGCGGTGCCGGTCATCGGCGTGGTTGCGTCCGCGGTTGCGCTGCACGAGCCGCTCGGCCCCGGCCAGATCGCCGCACTGGTGTTCACGCTGGCCGGCGTCGTGCTGGCGACGCGGTCGTAGATCTTTTATTTGACGCGTTTTCTTCACGCGAAAACGCTATGGACAAAAAAAACGGCGCACCGGGGTGCGCCGCTCTTTGATCGCCGCGATTTCCGGACCGGCTTACGGGCAGGGGTGCCGGTAGCCGTCGTAACCCAGATAGGTTCCCGAGCGCGGATCGTAGGAACGATAGGTCTGCATGCAGTAGGCCACGGCGTCGCCGCCGCCTGGCGCCACCACGACCGGGCCCTCATCATAGTAGTACTGATCGTCGTAGTAGCCCGGCCCGCCATAATAGCCGTAAGGCGCCGCGATCGCGCCGCCGATGATCGCACCGGCCACCGCGCCGGGGAAGAAGCCCCCGCCACCGCCGTGGTGACGATAGCCGCCACCGCCGCGCCAGCCACCGCCGCCACCAAAATGCGCGGGCGGACCGCCGCCACCACCGCCGCTAAAACGGCCCATCGGCGCGCCGCCGCCGCCACCGCCGTGAACAACGACCCCGCCGCCGCCGCCAGCCTTGCTGCCGAGTTGCGCGAAGCCTGCGGTCGGCGCGGCCATCGCCACCACCAAGGCCATGGCGGCCGTGGTACTCAAAATTTTGATACTGATCATCGTCGGCTCCTTTTGCGGGACGTAGCCTAACCTTTTCACGGGGTGGCGGTTCCCGAGCCTCGCACCAATCGTGCGGCGGCGTGACCCTGCCGGATCGCAACTGTACGCGGAATGAACGGATTGCGCCGATTCAACGACGCTCAGGCCAATAGCCGGGGCCGCCAAGAGCTGGTGGCTCCCATCCCCCGGCCGGTGGGCTGGAAGCGGCGAGTTTGCTGGACAATTTGGCCTGCCGGTGGCATCAGACGGCGCAGCTGTCCTCGAACCGGCCAGGCCTCATGAAACAGTTTTTTCTTAAAGTATTCACCTGGTGGAACAGCGAGACCTTCGGCACGCAATTGTGGACCTGGCGGTTCGGCGAGCTGGTCGGCACGGACGAGCAGGGCAACCGCTATTACCGCACCAAGGGGCGCAAGATCGATCCGACGCTCGGCTTCGAGCGGCGCTGGGTGATCTATAACGGCGTGGCCGAGGCCTCGCGCATCCCGCCGGAATGGCATGGCTGGATGCACCACACCGTCGACGTCGCGCCGACCGAAGAGAGCTACACCGCGCGCGAATGGCAGAAGCCGCACATCCCCAACATGACCGGGACGCCCCTGGCCTACCGGCCGTCCGGCTCGACGCTGGCGAGCGGCCGCCGCCCCAAGGCCACCGGCGACTACCAGCCCTGGACGCCGGGAAGCTGAGATTCACTCGCATCGTCATTCCGGGGCAGTCTCAACGGGTCGGCGCTCTGCGCCGCCCGATGACAGGCTCCGGACCGAACCCGGAATCTCGCGCAACAACTTCTGGATTCCGGGTTCGCGCTCGCGCGCGCCCCGGAATGACGGGAAGAACCTCTGTGGATTACGGGATCAGCGGGGACATTTGTCGTCGCGTGCTTGAGGTTCAGGCGCGGCCGTGGCCCAATCAATCATCTTGCGGAGGTGGGAAACCATCGCGTCGGTTCGGGCAACAGTTCGCGACTGCCCCGATGCGCAGCGGCTGCCGATCAGGATGTGGCCGGGAGATAGGCCCCCGGCGATGAGGTCCTGAGATCGCCCGTCAATGTGGAGCTGCCGCAAGACAGGAAAGGCCGTCTGGGAAACCAGGCGGCCTTTTTCTCTCGAATGCGGTCATCTTGCCGCAACGTCGCTGCCCAGCCGCGCGGCGGCGCGGCGGATCGTCTCGCTGCGGCGCGCCTGCGCCGGCGCGATCTTCTCCCGCATCAGCGCGAGGATTTCCGGCGGCGCGGTATCGGGCGAGCCGGAATTGAACGGCGGCGCCGGGTTATATTCGAGCCTGAGCTGGATCGCCTCGGCGGTCTTGCGGTCGACCATGATCGACACCAGCGTCAGCGCGAAATCGATCCCTGCGGTGACGCCGCCGCCGCTGATGCGGTTGCGGTCGACGCAGACCCGGGTTTTGGTCGGCGTCGCGCCGAAGGCGGCAAGAAAATCCATCGCCGTCCAATGCGTCGTGGCGCGGTAGCCTTGCAAGAGGCCGGCCGCGCCCAGCACCAGCGATCCGGTGCAGACCGAGGTGATGTATTTGGCGCCCCTGGCCTGCCTGCGCAGGAAGTCCAGCATCTCCACGTCGTTGACCATGTCGTCGGTGCCGGCGCCGCCGGGCACGCAGATCACGTCGAGCTGCGGGCAGTCCGCGAAGGCGACGGTGGGCGTCAGCGTCAGCACCGAGTCGCTCGGCACCGGTTCGATCCGCTTCCAGATCAGATGCACCGTGGCGCCCGGCACGCTGGAAAACACCTGAAGCGGCCCGGTGAGGTCGAGCTGGGTCACTTTCGGAAATATCACAAGACCGATCTGGAGCGGGGCGGACATGGGCAGAGCCTTTCGAGGTTTTGCTTGACGCCGGCATCCTCGCATGATGGGCTTCTGTCCGAAATGCCATATTTCCCTCAATTCAGGACACATGCTGAAACATGATCGGCGTGCTGGTATTTCCCGATTTCCAGTTGCTCGATGCCGCCGGTCCGATTTCGGTGTTCGAAATCGCGGCGCGCCTTGCGGGTGCCCGGCCGTCGATCAGGGTTCTGGCGGCGACGGCGGGTCCGGTGCGCAGTTCTTCGGGCGTCGAGATGCTGGCGCGCAGCTTCAAGGCCGCAGGCGGCATCACTACCCTGATCGTGGCGGGCGGCGAGGGGGTGGATGCGGCGGCGGCATGCAGGAAGACATTGGCGTTCGTGCGCGGCGTCGCAAAACGCGGCGTCCGCGTCGCCAGCGTCTGCTCCGGCGCCGGTCTCCTCGCCGAAGCCGGCCTGCTCGACGGCCGCCGCGCCACCACGCATTGGCAGCGCACCCGGCAATTTCTGTCCGCCTATCCCAAAGTGAAGTGGGAGCCCGACCAGATATTCGTCCGCGACGGCGACATCTGGAGTTCGGCGGGGATCACCGCCGGCATCGATCTCGCGCTCGCGATGGCGACGGAGGATTATGGCGAGGAGATCGCGCAGAAAACCGCGCGCCAACTCGTGCTCTATCACCGCCGCTCGGGCGGCCAGTCGCAATTCTCTTCGCTGCTGGAATTGAAGGCGCCCTCGGGGCGCTTCGGACCGCTCCTGACCTGGGCGCGCGAGCATCTCGACGCGCCGCTGACGGTGGAGGATCTCGCCGAGCAGGCCGGCATGAGTTCGCGGCATTTTACCCGCGCGTTCATCGCCGAGACCGGCTCCACGCCGTCGAAGGCGATCGAGCGCCTGCGGATCGAGGTGGCGCGGCAGCGCGTGCAATCCTCCGGCGAAGCGATCGAACGCGTCGCGCAACTGACCGGCTTTCGCGATCCGGAGCGGATGCGCCGCGCCTTCATCCGCGCCTTCGGTCAGCCGCCGCAATCGCTGCGGCGCGCGGCGCGGGCGGGGTAGGGCACCGGTTGCGACCGAAGGCGGTGGGTCGAGACGTATTCGTCGGGCTTTCGCGCCTCGTCGGGGTTCCATGGCGAAACCGAATGATTCCGCTGCCGTGGCCGTGAGGGCATTCCAGAGATAATGATACTCAAACTCGGCGATCGCCCCAAAGCCTTGACGACAGCCAACTCGAACAAGCAGCCGTTTTTCTCCGGCCGTCTCGATTCGTACTCTCGGCTGCGCCTGTATCGCGACATCGGCGGTATTGACTTGGCGCCTGGGTTCCCCGACGGTTTCTCGCAACACTGATGGCGCCGACGGGCGTCCAGCAAGCGCGCATGAACGGGGGGATTTCCGGAATGACCGCACAGGCGGCCTCTCACGTCTATTTCGGCCTTAATCCGATGTGGGTGTCCACCTGCGTCCTCGCGATCACCTACGCCACCATCATGTCCGAGAAGATCAACCGCTCCATCGTCGCGCTGGTGGGCGCCGGCGTGATGATCCTGATCGGCGTGCTCGACCAGGACGAGGCGATCAAGGGGATCGACTGGAACACCATCGGCCTGCTCACCGGCATGATGATCCTGGTTTCGATCTCCCGCCGCTCCGGCATGTTCCAGTACCTCGCGATATGGTCGGCGAAGGCGGCGAAGGCGCATCCCGCCGGCATTCTGTTCATCCTGCAAATCACGACAGCGGTGCTCTCCGCCTTCCTCGACAACGTCACCACGGTGCTGTTGATCGTTCCTGTCACGCTCGCGATCTGCACTACGCTGAAAGTGCCGGCCTATCCCTATCTGTTCGCGGAAATCTTCGCCTCCAATATCGGCGGCACCGCGACCCTGATCGGCGATCCCCCCAATATCCTGATCGGCTCGCAAGTGGGCCTCACCTTCAACGATTTCGTCTTTCACCTGACGCCGGTGATCGTCATCGTCATGGCGGTGCAGGCGGCGATCATTCATTTCATCTGGGGCAAGGATCTGAGGGCGTCGCACGACGCCGAAGCCCGGGTGATGGCAATGAATGCCGCCAATTCGATCCTCGACTGGTTGCTGCTCAAGCAATCGCTGGTCATTCTGGCGCTGGTCATGATCGCCTTCGTGCTGGCGCGTCCGCTGCATCTGGAGCCCGCCACCATCGCCATGGTCGGCGCCGCCGTGCTGATGCTGCTCGACAACTGGGCTCATCAAACCGAGAAAGCCGCGCACAATATTCATCAGACCTTCGGCGACGTGGAGTGGATCACCATCTTTTTCTTTATCGGCCTTTTCGTCGTGGTGCACGGCGTCGATGTCGGCGGCCTGCTCAATCTGCTTGCCAACAAACTGGTCGCCGCCACCGGCGGCAACATGGCGCATGCGGGCTACGCCATCCTGTGGTCGTCGGCGGTGCTGTCGGCGATCGTCGACAACATTCCGTTCGTCGCCACCATGATCCCGCTGATCAAGAGCATGGCGCCGGCTTTCGGCGGCGCCGATCACATCCAGCCGCTGTGGTGGTGCCTGTCGCTCGGCGCGTGCCTGGGCGGCAACGGCACCCTGATCGGCGCGTCGGCCAACCTGACGGTTGCGGGTATCGGCGAGCGCAACAGCGTACCATTCAGCTTCGTCACCTACACGCTCTATGCCTTTCCGATGATGATCGTCTCGGTGGCGATCTGTCATGTCTATGTGTGGTGGCGCTATTTCTGAGTCTGTGATCGGGACTGCAACAGCCTGCGCCGTTGCCTCTGGCGCTTCCAGGTTTATTCGCGCCTCCACACCCCTGTGGTCGCGACGGTCTGCACCGGTTTGTATCGAGGCTTCCCAGGAACCCAACCATCGTCTGATGGCGGTGCATGACTAGGGCCAGCCTGCTGCATCTCGACGCATGGTGCGGAACTGGACGTGGAGCGCATAAAGTCGTTGATGCGCTGGTGACCCTGCGGCGGCAATGTGAAAACCAGAGGGACAGATCTTGCTCGGTGCAATCGTCGTAATTTTCGTCATCGCTTACGCCGCCATCGCGCTGGAGCATCCGGTCAAGATCAACAAGGGCGCTTCGGCGTTGCTCGGGGCCGGATTGCTCTGGACCGTGTACGCCATGCTGAGCGGCGATCACGCGCTTGTCGACCGGCAGCTCAACGACAGCGTAGCCAGCACCGCTCAAATCGTATTTTTCCTGATCGGAGCCATGACGATCGTCGAAGTGATCGATGCTCACAACGGTTTCGAGGTCATCACGGCGCGGATCCGCACCAAGCAGCAAGTCACTCTCATGTGGGTTATTTGCTTGGTCACCTTCTTTCTGAGCGCCGCGCTGGACAATTTGACGACGACGATCGTCATGATTTCCCTGATGAAGAAAATATCAGGGAGCCAGAGAGACCGCTTGTTTTTTGCGGCGATGATCGTGATCGCCGCGAATGCCGGTGGCGCCTGGTCGCCCATCGGCGACGTCACCACCACCATGCTCTGGATCGGCGGTCAGATCACGCCGCTGTCCATCATCCAGGGAGTGTTCCTGCCCTCGCTGGTCAATCTGCTGCTTCCGCTCGTCGTCGTAAGCTATTTGCTCAAGGGAAAGGAAATTGCCCCGCCGCGCAATCGTGAAAGCGCGACCCGGCGGACAATTTTGTTCGAGCGCAATCTGATGTTCTATCTGGGGGTGGGTCTTTTGATTGCCGTGCCGGCCTTCAAGACCATCACGCACCTGCCGCCGTTTATGGGGATCCTTTTCGGGCTCGGCATTCTCTGGGCGGCTGGCGAGTTGCTGCATCGCAACAAGAAGCCGGAGGACAAGAAGCCGCTGACTTTGGCTCACGCCCTCAAGCAAATCGATTTGGCGTCGATCGTCTTTTTCATCGGCATTCTGCTGGCGGTAGCCACCCTGGAGCACACGCATGTCCTGGAGATACTGGCAAAATGGCTCGATCAGCATGTCGGTCGACAGGATGCGATTGTCATCCTGCTCGGCCTCTTGAGCGCCATCGTGGACAATGTGCCGCTGGTGGCGGCATCCATGGGTATGTACAGTCTCGCGCAATTTCCGACCGACAGCTTCCTCTGGGAATTCATCGCCTATTGCGCCGGAACGGGCGGCTCGATCCTGATCATAGGCTCGGCGGCGGGTGTGGCCGCGATGGGTCTCGAGCAAATTCACTTCTTCTGGTATGTTAGGCGGATCAGCGGACTGGCCCTGCTTGGTTACCTGGGTGGTGCGGCCGTTTACATCATGCAGTACGGGCTGCTTCATTGATGGGGGCGTTTATGCGTGATCTGAACAACAAACTGGAAGAAGAATAGTTAGGCATATTTGGCCGGCTCCGACGGAGCTATTTAAGCGGTATGGCCTGTCGCGAAATACAGTGACGTCCTGCCGGGCGATACGCCTTCGGTGCGCCCACCATCAGTTCCATGTTGCGCTGGGAGACGCACATATCGCATAGATAGAACCGCTGCGGACACTATAGTGCGACAGTGTGACATCGATTCCCGAGGGCCGCGGATTTGGACCGAACATGGTCAAGCCGTGGTATTTCCCGCAGCGGCCTCGTCCCGGCGCATTGCCGGGCGCTCGGAATTTATTCAGTAGCGAGTTGGCGCAAATCCATTTGGGCAAGGAAAGCCCGTACAGGGGATGTCATGTCGGGTTTTAAGCTGGGCTATCGCGAACGAGATGTCGTCAGCCTGAGCCAAAGGCTGTACGATCCTGCAGCCTCAAGTGGCGGCGTTCTCAAGCTCACGGCACGGGAGTGCCGAGCGTTGCCGGAACTCAATCGCCGCACTACCGAAAGTATGCCGAAGGCGATTCTTTATCCGTTCGTGGCCTGGGTCGAAGGACGCGGACTGCGCCCGTTGCGAAAAGCAGGATAGGGGCAGCGCCACGCGCGCGGCCTAATTCAGCGCCTTCAGCCAGCCGCCGATTTCGCTGGCCGCGACGTTGGCCTGGTGCAGGAGCTTGCCCATGGTGAAGAAGCCGTGGAACTGGCCGGGAAAATGCCGCCAGGTCACGGGGACGCCGGCTTCCTTCAGTCGGTGGGCGTATTCGTCGCCTTCGTCGCGCAAGGGATCGGCGCCCGCGGTCAGCACATAGGCCGGCGGCAGACCGATCAGCGTCCTGGCGCGCGCCGGCGACGCCCGCCAGTCATGCACGTCGGCGGCGCCGGTGAGATAGTGATCACGAAACCATTTGATCACCGAATGCGTCAGCAGGATGCTGGTTTCCGGCTCGCTGTGCGAGGGATGGGTCATCGCAAAATCGATTGCCGGATAGATCAGCACCTGGCCCGCGATCGCGGGGCCGTTGCCGTCGCGCGCGGCAATCGCCACCACGGCGGCGAGATTGCCGCCGGCGCTGTCGCCGCCGACCGTCAGCCGCTCCGCGTCGACGCCAAGCTGCTTCGCATTGGCGGCGATCCATTTCGTCGCCGCGATGGCGTCGTCGACGGCGGCGGGGAATTTGTGTTCCGGCGCGAGCCGGTAGTCGACGGAAATGACGATGAGCTGGCCTTCGTCGGCGAGTTTGCGGCACACCACGTCATGGGAATCGAGATCGCCGATCACCCAGCCGCCGCCGTGAAAGAACACCAGGCACGGCGCGAGGCCGCCTGCGAGCCTCGGCGCTTTGGGCGTGTAGACGCGCGCCGGGATCGACCCGTGCGGCGCGGGGATCGCGAGCGGCCCGACCGATTTCAGTTCAGGCGGCTCCGGATTGGTGACGGGGCGGCCGGCCAGATAGAATTCGCGGGCTTCCCTGGGCGTCAGCGTCTCGTAAGCCGGGCGGCCGGCTTCCTGAAATGCCTTGAAGACGGCGGCGGCATCGGGGTCGAGGGTCACGGGCATGATGAGAAAAGCCTTCTGATGTTCGAACCTGTCATTCCGGGATGCGCGACGCGCGAACCCGAAATCTCGCAATGATAATCTCTGGATTCCGGGTTCGGCGCTTCGCGTCGCCCCGGAATGACGCGCGCTCAGCCGGCGGTCCGCGCGCCGTCGACGGTATAGGCGGAGCCCGAGACGTAGCTGGCGTCGTCGGAGGCGAGGAACGCCACGATGGAGGCGACCTCGGAAGCCTGTCCGAGCCGCCGCGCCGGGATCCGCTCCACCACCTTTTCGTTCGGGACCGGCGCGTTGCCGGGATTGCGGCCCTGGATGATCGAACTCAGCATCCGGCTGTCGATCAGGCCGGGGCAGACGCAGTTCACCCGCACGCCCGTGCCGGCGCATTCCAGCGCGGCGCTCTTGGTGAGCCCGATCACCGCATGCTTGCTGGCGCTGTAGACCGCGATGTCGGGGGAGCCGATCAGCCCCGCGATCGATGCGGTGTTGATGATGGAGCCCTTGTTCTGTTTCAGCATCGCCGGCAGCACGTGCTTCAGGCCCAGGAACACGCCGACCACGTTGACGTCGAGGACGCGACGAAACGTTTCCAGCTCGTATTTGGTGATCGGCGCGATGTCGCCCTCGATGCCGGCATTGTTGTAGAAGACGTCGATGGTGCCGAATTTTTCCACCGCGGCGCGGACATAGTCGGCGACCTCGTCCTCGCGCGTGACGTCGGCGGTGACCGGCAGCGCCTGCGCCGAAGCCGGCAGATCCCTGATCGCCGCTTTCAGATCCTGTTCCCGGCGGTCGACGGCGACGATCCGGGCGCCGCGTTCGGCCAACAGCCGCACGGTCGCCGTTCCGATGATTCCGGCCGCGCCGGTAACGACGGCGACCCTGCCATCCAGACGAATTCGATCGGGCATGGGTTTTAGGTTTCCTCCTGGCTCGTCCGGTGGTCCGGATTTTTGGGTTCGGCGGGGGACGCGCGAACGTTGATCGGGAGCGACTATTTCATCTGGGGCGCGGGCTGACCAGTGGGGGCGGAGGCGGCGAAAACCCGCCCTTTCCCCGCCGTATTCGCCGTGTTAACCGGAGCCCCTGCGAGCGGCGGATAAGTCTTACTATGTCGCGAGCCCGATTCGCCTGTTAAAGCCGCGAGATGCTTCGAACCATTACGCTGACCGGTTTCGCGGCCCTTCTGGCCGCCACCTCGATCTCGCTTGCGCCGCCCGCGCGCGGGCAGATCGGCAATATCTTTTCCGATCCGTCGCCGCGGCCGCCCGGCAATATTCCGCGCGGCAACCAGCAGCAGGCCCCTGACGACGAAGAGGAAGTGCCGGAATTGCCGCAGGGAAGGCTGCTGCCGGCGCCCAACCGCCCGCTGCCGGGGCAGGGCGTTCCGCCTCCTGGCTCGGTGCAGTCGCAACCCCTGGCGCCGCCGCCCGGCACCACCGTCATTCCGCAGAACGTCCCGCCGGGCATCGCGGTCGCGCCGCCGCAGCCCGGTCAGGGCGTCGCGGTGGCGCCTCCCGGCGCCAATCCGCTGCCGGGCCTGCCGCCGGGCCAGAAACAGCCCAAGGGTGTGCCGCAGGCGCCGGCCACCCTGCAACCTGGCGACGAGGTCGTCACCGAGCCGCCGGCGCAGAAGATCGTCAACAAGAAGGCGAGCTTTTCGGGCCTCGACAAGATCACCGGGCGCATCATCAATTTCGACGAGGACATCGGCGAGACCGTCCAGTTCGGCGCGCTGCGCGTCAAGACCGACGCCTGCTATACGCGCCCGGCCACCGAGGCCGCCAACACCGACGCCTTCGTCGAGGTCGACGAGATCACGCTGCAGGGCGAGGTGAAGCGGATTTTCTCCGGCTGGATGTTCGCGGCCAGCCCCGGCCTGCACGGCGTCGAGCACCCGATCTACGACATCTGGCTGACCGACTGCAAAAATCCCGAGACCACCGTCGTCACCGCGGCGCCCGAACCGGCCAAGCCGGCGCCGCCGCCGCCGCCCGCGCAAAGGCGCGCGCCGCCGAAGCAGGTCGTCCGTCCGCCGCCACCGCCGCCGCAGCGGCAGACCCAGCAGCCGCCACCGCCGCCGCCCCCGCAGCCGCAGCCCCCGCCGCAGCAGCCCGGCGGCCTGTTCGGAATATTCAGGTAGCCGCCGCGGCGGGGCGATCACCCGCGCGCGGCAATGATCTGAAGCGCCTGTTCGCCGCTGATCGGATGATCGACCGGCATTTTGCAAAAATCCGCTTCACCCTTGATCGCGTGGTCGAGCAGCGCGGTGTAGCGCCGGCGCGGGATCTCGACTGCGCCAAAGCTGCGCAAATGCTCGGTCACATATTGGGTGTCCAGGAGCTCAAAACCGCCCGCGATCAGCCGCGCCACCAGATGCACCAGCGCCACCTTCGAGGCGTCGCGGATGCGATGGAACATGCTCTCGCCGAAGAAGGCGCGCCCCAGGCTGACGCCATAGAGCCCGCCGACGAGATCGTCGTTCTGCCAGACTTCGACGCTGTGGGCGTGGCCGAGTTCGTGCAGGCCCTCGTAGAGATCCCGGATGCGCTTGTTGATCCAGGTGTCGTCGCGGCCCGGCTGCGGCGCGGCGCAGCCGGAGATCACGGCCTTGAAGGCCTTGTTGACGGTGACGACGAAGGCGTCGGAACGCACGGTGCGCCTGAGCCGCGAGGCGACGCGAAAGCCGTGGAGCGGGATCACCCCGCGCATTTCCGGCTCGACCCAGAACAGGGTCGGATCGTCGGCGCTCTCGGCCATCGGGAAGATGCCGCAGGCATAAGCGCGCAGCAGCACTTCGGGCGTGATTTCGGACGAGGCGGAGTCGCGGGACGTCATGCGCGGGAAGATAGCAGGCGGAGGGCCGCCGCGGCTAGGTCGCCGCCGCACAGTCGGGTTTTGCGGCGGGCCTGCTGACGCGGCGAAACCGCAGCACGATCCGGGTACCGGGATGACCGGGATCGCGCTCGACGCTGGCCTCCAGCTTGGAGGCCATGGCGCTGACGATGCGCTGGCCCATGCCGGTGGAACGCGGATCGATCTTGACGTTGAGGCCGACGCCGTCGTCGGCGATCGACAGCACGAGATCGTCGCCCTGCGCCGCAAGGTCGACGTGAATCGGGCCCGCGCCGTCGGGGTAGGCGTATTTGACGGCGTTCATCACCAGTTCGTTGACGATGATGCCGATCGCGACCGCGCGGTCGGGATCGATCTCGACCGGCTCGGACTTCAGGGTCAGCCGCGACATCCGGTTGCCCTCGGCGGAGCGCCTGAGATCCTCGAGCAGGGCATCGAGATACTGGTTCAGGAGCACGCTTTTCAGGTCGTGCGAGGTGTAAAGCCGGCGGTGAACCTGCGCCACCGCAGCGACCCGTCCCATCGCATTGGTCAGCGCCGCCTTGACGTCGTCCTGGGTGCTCGAATTGGCCTGCAGATGCAACAGCGAGGCGATGATCTGCAGCGAGTTGCCGACGCGGTGGTTGACCTCGCGCAACAGCACCTCGCGCTCGGCGGCGAGCGCGGCATAGCGGTCGCGCGAGGCATGAACCTCGGCCTCGGCGTCGTCGCGGGCTTTTCGAATCTGCGCCTGCCGCAGCGCGCCGTCGACCGCGACCTGCAGCAGCGGGATGAATTCGCCCTGCACATCCTTGACCAGATAGTCGGCAGCGCCGGCCTTCAGCGCGGTGACGGCGATGCTGGAATCCTGCGCGGCGGTGACGAACACCACCGGCGGCGCCTGCGGGATCGCCATGATCCGCTCCAGCGTCTCCAGCCCGTCGAGGCCGGGCATGAATTGATCGAGTGCGACGACGTCGATGCCGCCCTGCCGCAGGCGCTCCAGCCCGGCCGTGCCGCTCGCCGCATGCACGACCTTGAAGCCGAGGCGCGTCAGGCCGCGGTCGACCAGCCGGGCCAGCCCCTCGTCGTCGTCGATGTACAGCAGTGTCGGCATCGCAGGGTTCATGTGGCGGCGGCCGGCGGGACCTGAATGACGGAAAAGAACAGCCCGAGCTGGCGAATGGCGTTGGCGAAGCTTTCGTAATTTACCGGCTTGGTGATGTAGACGTTGCAGCCGAGTTCATAGCAGCGCTTGATTTCCTGGGAGTTGTCGGTCGTGGTGAGCACCACCACCGGCGTGGCCTTCAGATGTTTATTCTCCTTGACCCGCCGCAAGATGTCGATTCCGGTCATGTCGGGCAGATTGAGGTCGAGCAGGATCAGCAGCGCCTCGCCCTTGTGATCGAGCCCGGAGCCGTCCTTGCCGAACAGGTAATTTACCGCTTCTGTACCGTTGGTGAACGGCATGATGTCGTTGTTGACGCCGGAGCGGCGGATATTCCGCTCGATCAGACGGGCGTGGCCCTCGTCGTCCTCGATCATGATGATGTTGACTGGTTTGCTCATGTATCCCTGTTCCGGTTACTGGCTGCCCATTTGATCGGCAGCGTTATCGTGAATGTGCTGCCGTTGTTGAGTTCGGATTGCACCGACATGGTTCCGCCCAGGCGCCGCACCAGCGCGCGAACATGGGCCAATCCGATGCCCTGTCCCGGTCTGTCCTGGGGGCCGGCGCGGCGAAACAGGTCGAAAATCCGCTGGTGGTCCTTGGGGTCGATGCCGCGCCCGTTGTCGGCGACCTCGAAGATCGCAAAGCCCAGTTTGGTCCGGCCGCGGATGGCGATGTCGCCGGGCACGCCCGGCTTGAGATATTTGAGCGCATTATCGATCAGATTGGAGAAGATCTGTTCCAGCGCGAGGCGGTCCGAGACGATTTCCGGCAGCGGCTCGATGCGTATCTGGGCCTCGGCTTCGGCGGCCTGATGCGCCACCGTCGTGACAATGGCTTCGATCAGTTCGCGGGTGTCGATCCGCACCGGCTCGAACTCGCGCCGCCCCTCGCGGGTGAGGTTGAGGATCGCCGATATCAGGCGGTCCATCTTGGCGATCGATGATTTGATGAAGCCCAGCGCTTCCGAGAAGTCCTGCGAGAGCTGCCTGTCTTCTCCCTCCAGCGCCGGCTCGGCGTCTGCCGCGATCACCGGCACCGGCGCCGAACCTGCGGCGTGGCCGAGGGCCGCGACCCGCCTGAAAATGTCGCCGCGCAGTTCCTCGAGTTCGCTGGTGAAACCCATGATGTTGACCAGCGGCGAGCGCAGGTCGTGGCTGACGATATAGGCGAAGCGCTGGATTTCGTTGTTGGCCTCGCGAAGGTCGGCGGTACGCTCGTCGACGGTCGCTTCCAGATTGAGATTGTTGTCTCGCAACAGCGCCTCGGCCTCGTCGCGCGCGCGCGCCGAGCGCCGCACCAGGAAGATCGAGATGGCGGCCAGCGCGATCACCAGCGCGGAGCCCGCGATGGTCACCAGCGACGCCAGTTGCTGGGTGCGGTCGGCGTTGGCCGTCCGCAGCGCGAACAGCCGCTCTTCCTCGCCGCGCATGGCGATCGCCACGTCGCGAATCGAACCGGTGGTGTCGCTCGCGGCCGCCTCGCGCACCAGCGCGACGGCGCCGGCGGGCTGACCCTGCTTGACGAAATTCATCTCTCTGGCGAACTGGTCGAGCCCGGCTTCGACCTCCAGCCGCAATTTCCGGACGTTTGCAGCCTGAGCGGGATTGTCGGCCGTCAGCCGCGACAGTTTTTCAACGGCGGGAACGGCGGCGGCGACGGCAGCCTCATGATCCCTGAGAAATTCCGGTCCCAGGGTCAGCATGTAGCCCCGCGCGGCGCTTTCGGCACGGCGGATCTCCAGCAGCACGGTATCGATCTGATTTTCCACCTGCACCGTGTGCACGACCAGACTGCTGTCCCTGCGCGCCTTGTTGACGAGCACGACCGAGGTGGCGCTGATCGCGACCAGCACCAAAAATCCCGCTGCAAGCAGCAGGATTTGCCCAATGGCGCGCCGGCGCGTGGCGTCAGGCGTCACAACCATCTCGCGTCACGAATTCACGGAATTCAAGCAGTCCCCCGGACCGGAAAGGCTTTCCCAACCGTCCTAAACGCCTTGTCCGGGCCATTGGTTCCAGGCGACCGGACGGTTTTTGAGGGGAATTACGCCTTCTCGGCCGGCAGGCCGTTCAGATACTGTTCGAGCCAGTGGATATGATAGTCGCCGTCGATAATGGCGGGCTCGCGGACCAGCGCCCGGAACAGCGGCAGCGTGGTCTCGATGCCTTCCACCACCATTTCGTCCAGCGCGCGGCGCAGCCGCATCAGGCACTCGCCGCGGGTCTTGCCGTGGACGATCAGCTTGCCGACCAGCGAGTCATAATAAGGCGGAATGACATAGCCCTGATAGACTGCGGAATCGATCCGCACCCCGAGGCCGCCGGGCGGGTGGTATTGCTGGATCTTGCCGGGGGAGGGCCGGAAGGTGACGGGGTTCTCGGCGTTGACGCGGCACTCGATCGAGTGGCCGTTGATGACGACTTCCTCCTGCGTCACCGGCAGATCGCCGCCGGCGGCGATGCGGATCTGCTCCAGCACGAGGTCGATGTCGGTAATCATCTCGGTGACGGGATGCTCGACCTGGATGCGGGTGTTCATCTCGATGAAATAGAATTCGCCGTCCTCGTAGAGGAATTCCACGGTGCCGACGCCGAGATACTTCATCTCCTGCATCGCCTTTGCGCAGGTCGCGCCGATCTTCCTGCGCGCCGCGGCGTCGAGCGCGGGCGAGGGGCCTTCCTCCCAGACCTTCTGATGGCGCCGCTGCAGCGAGCAATCGCGCTCGCCGAGATGGATCGCGCCGCCGCGGCCGTCGCCGAGCACCTGGATTTCGATGTGGCGCGGCTTCTGCAGGTATTTTTCCAGATAGACCGAGGCGTCGCCGAAGGCCGATCTGGCCTCGTTGGATGCGGTCGACAACGCCAGCATCAAATCGTCAGGGCCCTGCGCGACCTTCATGCCGCGTCCGCCGCCGCCCGACGCCGCCTTGACCAGCACCGGAAAGCCGATGGCCTGCGCGATCGCCATGGCGTCATCGTCGGGACCGACCGCGCCGTCGGAGCCGGGCACCACGGGAATGCCGAGCTTCTTCGCGGTCTTCTTGGCCTCGATCTTGTCCCCCATCAGGCGGATATGCTCGGCCTTGGGTCCGATGAAATGCAGATTGTGCTCGGCGAGGATTTCGGCGAAGCGGGCGTTTTCCGATAGAAAGCCATAGCCGGGATGCACCGCGTCCGCGCCGGTGATCTCGCAGGCGGCCAGCAGCGCGGGCACGTTGAGATAGCTGTCCTTCGACGGCGGCGGCCCGATGCAGACGCTTTCGTCGGCAAGCCGCACGTGCATGGCGTCGGCGTCGGCGGTGGAATGCACCGCGACGGTGGCGATACCGAGTTCCTTGCACGCGCGCAGGATGCGCAGGGCAATCTCGCCGCGATTGGCTATGAGAATTTTATCGAACATGGCTTCCCAAGTGGCGAGTAGAAAGTGGCGAGTAGCGAATGGCGAATAGCGAATGGTGAGAGCAATAACTATTCGCTATTCGCCACTCGCCTCTACTCAATAATCACCAGCGGCTCGCCGAATTCGACCGGCTGGCCGTCCTCGACGAGAATCTGCGTCACGGTGCCCGCGCGCGGCGACGGAATCTGGTTCATCGTCTTCATGGCTTCGATGATCAGCAGCGTCTGTCCGACCGTCACCTTGGCACCGACTTCGATGAACGGCTTGGCGCCGGGCTCCGACGCCCAATAGGCGGTGCCGACCATCGGCGAGGGCACCACGCCCGGATGCTTGGCGAGATCGGCGACCGCGGCCGGCGTGACAGCAGCGGCTGTCGATTCGGCCGCAGCGGGCTGATAGCCCGCGGGCACCGATGCCGCGATACTGACGTTGCGCGCGACGCGCACCCGCAGGCCGGCCCGCTCGATCTCGATCTCGGTGAGATTGGTTTCGTCCAGCAGCAAGGCGAGTTCGCGGATAAGCGCGCTGTCGTCGCTGTTGTCATGGCCTTTGGATTTTGCGGCTGTCTTCTCGTCAGGCTGGCGCGCCATGATCTTGATCCGGAACTTTCTTCAGGGGAGGACGGGCGGATGGTCAGGCCTTTGCCTTGACGCCGATCCTGGCGGCAAGACCGGAGATCGCGAGCCGGTAACCGTCGATGCCGAAGCCGCAAAGCGTCGCGAAGGCGGCGCGGGCGGTAAAGGAATGGTGACGGAAATTCTCGCGGGCGTGGATATTGCTGATGTGCACTTCGACGGTTGGAATTTTCACCGCTACCAGGGCGTCATGCAGCGCGATCGAGGTGTGCGAATAGCCGCCGGCATTGATGACGATCCCGGCGGCCTTTTTGGCATGGGCCTCGTGGATGAAATCGATCAGCTCGCCCTCGCGATTGGACTGCCGGCAATCGGCCTTCAGCCCGAACTGCGCTGAGGTGTCGGCGCAAAGCTTCTCGACGTCGGCGAGCGTCGCGTGGCCGTAGGTCTCGGGCTCGCGGGTCCCCAGCAGATTGAGGTTCGGGCCGTTAAGCACGTAAATGGTCTCGGCAAGGCTTTTGGCCATTCAAATCCCGGCAATGTGGGCTGTAGGTGGCCGGGGTTATAGGTAACAACCGGCCGCAGGGGAAGCCTTTAGGCCCATTTGGGCCCGCCCCGAATGCCTCATCCAGTTCGTAAAAAACCGTGCAGAAGTTGCGGAAATTGCTCGTTAACCAATGTCAAAGAGGGCAGGCGGGCCGGCCCGGGGCCGGAAGACAGGGGGCGGGCAATCGCTGCCCGCCCCGAACCGTCGCCATGGTTGGGTTCAGGCCTCCAGCACGGCCACGATCTCGAGCGTGCGCGGATTCACCACGACGATCTGGTCGCGGACCAGGAAGAACTCATACCCGCGCCACTCCGGATAAACCGTCACGACTTCCGTCGGGAGCGGGTGGAATGACACCTC
This sequence comes from uncultured Alphaproteobacteria bacterium, assembly GCA_963721275.1. GTDB lineage: Bacteria > Pseudomonadota > Alphaproteobacteria > Rhizobiales > Xanthobacteraceae > Bradyrhizobium. Next base: position 257,357 of record CAVRIQ010000021.1, read on the forward strand.
GCGCGGCACGCGGGTGCCGACCGAGATCGAGAAGTTGACGTGGTTGACGGGCGCGATGTGCGCGCCGCGGATCACGGTGGTGATCCTGGTGCGCTGCTCGGTCGACAGCTTCGCGCCGGCACCCGCCTGGCCGACGGTGGTTTGCGACCTGCTTTCGGCGCCCTTCGATTCCGCGCTCATCTTGCCGTTGCGGTCTTCGCGGCCTTCGGCCTTCATCTTGCTGCTGTCCTCACGGCCCTCGGCTTTCATGCCGTTGTGACCCTCGCGACCTTCGGCCTTCATCTCCTTGCTGCCGCCCTTGGCATTGTTCTCGGAACTCATGCTCTTCGACTTCTGCATGCCCTCTGCGCGATCGTTCTTGCCGCCCATCGGCGATTTCTGCTCGGACTGCGTGGCCTTCATGGCCGAGGGGGACTTGGTACGGTCGATGGATTTCGATTCTGTCGATTCATGGCTCGCCTGGCCCGCGGACGACCCGGCCGAAGACGGCCCGGATGACGGCGCGTTCTGCTGCATGGTGGAACCACCCGACGATCCCTCGCGGCTCATGCCTGTTCCCTGCGCATTGGCAAAGCCGGTGCCGGCGAACAGCGCCAGCGCGGCGACCGAAATCATAAAGCGATTATTCATGGAATTTCTCCTCACGTGTTTGCATTGCCCGCGCCGACAACGAAAGCAGATGCGTGAGGTTCCTCTATTTCGCCGGTTCCATCGCGTTTGTTTCTTGAACGCGCGATGAACGGCTTCGCCGCAGCAATTGCCAAACAAAAAGGCCGGCTGGACGGCCGGCCTTTTCGATTTCAATTGTACGCAGCAGCGCGGAAGGAGCGATCGCTCAGCACGTCGCCTTGCCGCAGCGGGCGATGCCGATCTTTTCCTTCAGGCCGTCGAGGCCGACCGCGCCGACCACGATCTGCTTGCCGATCACATAGCTGGGCGTGCCGTTCATGCCCATCGCCTCGGCGAGCTTGAAGTTCTCCTCGATCGTGGCGCGCACTTCGGGGCTGGCGAGATCCTTCTCGATCCTGGCCGTATCGAGCCCGGCATCCTTGGCGGCCGCCATCGCGCGCGCCTTGTCGGCCGGACCACGGCCGCCGAGCAGCCGCTGGTGGAAATCGAGATATTTCTTGCCTGTGGGATCCTGCATGCGCACGGCGACCGCGACCTTGGCGGCTTCGACCGAACCTTCGCTCAGCACCGGGAATTCCTTCAGCACGATCTTCAGCTTGGGATCGGTCTTCATGAGATCGAGCATGTCGGCCATGGCGCGTTTGCAGTAGCCGCAATTGTAGTCGAAGAATTCGACGAAGGTGACGTCGCCGTCCTTGTTGCCGAGCACGACGCCGCGCGGGGAGTTGAAGATCTTGTCGGCGTTGGCCGCGACGCTGGCTTCGTGTTTTTCGGTCTCGGCGGCGGTCTGGCGCCGGTTGAGTTCGGCCATCGCCTCTTCCAGCACCTCCGGATGCGCGATCAGGTAATTCCGGACGATGGTCTCGATATCGCCGCGCTGGGTATCGGAAAAGCTCTGTGCCGAAACGGCCGGCGACAGGCCGCCGAGTGCGAGCGCGAGCAGCGCGGGAACGAGCAGGCGGAACGAACGCATGGGCAAAATCCTCTCGAGTGAAAGCCGGTTTTTCGAAACGTAAGGCGGCTTGATTTATTTCTAGTTGCTCTTTTGGCCGGGCATCGGTTTTGCCGCGACGATGTCGTCGGCCTTGACCCATCCGGGCGTGCCGACGGCGAAACGGGTCTTGGCGCGCGCGGCGAGTTCGCGCGCGGTCTTGTTGTCGCCGCGAAGGAAGGCGGCTTGCGCCGATGCCAGATCGGCCTCTGCGTAGTCTCCCTTTCGGCCATAGGCCATGGCGAGCTGCATATAGCCCAGCGGCGCCTCGGTCTCGCGTGCCACCGCCGCACGCAGAATCCCGATCGCTTCGTCAGTATAGGCCTTATTATCGGTTCCCACGAGCGCCTGCCCAAGTAACATCTCGATGAGCGGCGAGTTGTGGGAGAGCGTCACGGCCCTGCGCAGGGGGACGATGGCGTCGGCGGGCTTGCCGCCTTCGAGCAGCGCCTGGCCGCGCAATTCATAAAAATACGGGTTGCCGGGCTGCAGCTGGATCAGCGCGTCGATCTGGGCGAGCGCGGTACGCAGATCGCCGTGCAGGTAGGTCGCAATCGCGTGCGCGTAGCGCGCGGGCAGGCTGTCGTTCGACATCGGATAGCGCCGATAGACGGTATCCTGAGGTTCCATGAAGGCCGATATCTTGGCCCGAACCATGTCGTGGCGCATTTGCAGGGCCGGATCGTCCTTCTTGTCCCAATAGGGACTGGAGCGCGCCAGTCCCTCGAGTGCGGCGACGCGGTCGGCGGGCATCGGATGCGACTGCAGATAGGGATCCGCGCCGTGGGCGGCGAACAGGCTGTCATTGGCAAAGCGCTTGAAGGTTTCGTACATGCCCCTGGCAGACTGCCCGGTCGCGGTCAGAAACTTCACGCCGGCGCGGTCGGCGTTTTCTTCCTGCGCGCGCACATAGGAGATCAGGTTGCGGCGGATCATTTCCTGCGGCGCGCTGATCGCGGCGGCGCCGGCATTGGCCAGGCCGCCGTTGCTGCTGCCGCTACTGGCGCCCGCCACCATCGCACCGGCGCCGAGCAGCATGGCGATGATCATCTGCGTCTGCGCCCGCGAGACTTGCTCGCGCATCTTGGCGAGATGGCCGCCGGCCAGATGCCCGGTTTCATGCGCCAGCACCCCGATCAGCTGGTTCGGAGTCTCGGACTGCATGATGGCGCCGTAGTTCACGAAAATACGGTGGCCGTCGGCGACGAAAGCGTTGAACGCGCTGTCCTTGATGATCACCACCTGGATGTTCTGCTTTTCCAGGCCCGCGGCGCGCAGGATCGGCCTCGTGTAGTCGCGCAGCAATTGCTCGGCCTCGGTGTCGCGGATCACCGGCGGCCCCTTGCCCTGCGCCAGCGCGCCAGACATCGGCGCGAGGACGAGCGCTGCCGCGGTCATGACCGCGGTCAGTTTCGAGGCTTTTCGGCGTGGCGCGAGGCGAAACAACATGACGGTCTTTAAACGATTGGCGGCGGCCCGGATACGGGTTATGCCCTACCAAACCGTGGAATGCGGCTAGTCTGGGGCACCGGCTCATTAGCAGATATCAATGCTTGAAGCGACACTGAGAGACCGCGCGAGAAACCTGGTAACGGCGTCCGGGCGCAGCGAAGTTCCGCCGTTCATGGTGATGGACGTGATGGCGGCGGCGGCGCGCATCGAGGCCTCCGGCGGCCATGTCATTCACATGGAGGTCGGCCAGCCCTGGGCTGCCGCGCCGAAGGCGGCGATAGCGGCCGCCCACGCCGCGCTCGACGGCGCCCGGATCGATTATACCTCCGCGCTCGGCATTCCCTCGTTGCGCGAGCGCATCGCCAGGCATTACCGCGACGCCTATGGCTGCGCGGTGGATTCGTCGCGAATCGTTGTCACCACGGGCTCCTCGGGCGCGTTCATCCTGGCCTTTCTGGCCATGTTCGAGCCGGGGGACCGGGTTGCGGTCACCGTACCCGGCTATCCGCCGTATCGTCACATCCTCACCGCGCTTGGCTGCGAGCCGGTGCTGATCGAGACTTCGAGCGAAAACCGTCACGCGCTGACCGGCGAAGCCCTGCTCGCCGCCCACCGCAAGGCGCCGCTGAAGGGCGTACTGGTCGGAAGTCCGGCCAATCCCACCGGCACGATGATGTCCAGGGAGGCGCTGACCGGACTGATGAACGCTGCGGAGAGCGCCGGCATCCGCTTCATTTCCGATGAAATCTACCACGGCCTCGATTATGCGTTTCCCGCGGTGACGGCCGCCGAACTCTCTCCGCAGGCGCTGGTGATCAACTCGTTCTCGAAATATTTCTGCATGACCGGGTGGCGGGTCGGCTGGATGGTGGTGCCGGAGCAGATGGTCCGGCCGATCGAGCGGCTGCAGCAGAATCTCGCGATTTCGGTGCCGACGCTGTCGCAGATCGCCGCGGAGGCGGCTTTCGAGGGAGCTCAGGAGATGGAAGCGGTCAAGCACGGCTACCAGGAGAACCGCCGCATCCTGATCGAGGGTCTGCCGCAGGCCGGCCTCGACAAGTTCCTGCCGGCAGACGGCGCATTTTACCTTTACGCCGACGTCTCGGCGTTCACCTCGGACAGTTTCGAATTTGCCAAGCAAATGCTGGAACAGGCGCATGTCGCGGCCACCCCGGGCATCGACTTCGATCCGGTTCACGGCCACCGGTTCATCCGCTTTTCCTACGCGCGTTCCGCCGAGGACATGCGGGAGGCCGTCGCGCGTATCGCACGCTGGCTCGGTCGCCGCGGATAAAATTACCGGCGGCTTTGATTGCGAGCCATGGCGCCTGCCAAAAGCGCTCTTCGATGGGCGCGCCGATCCCGACGCGTGATCGAATATGGTCGGGCGTCCGAGGGTCAGGTGACATGACAGGCCCTTGACGCAGATCAAGCGAGCGACAACCTGACGTGCTACAGGTTCGTCGGTTTTGTATGGGGAGTGCTGATCATGACCCATATTCATTCGCTGTCCGCAGAATGGTTGCCCGTTTCGGTTGCGCCAACCGACGACGAAGACCTTGAAGTCTGTGTCATCGACTATGACGGAATCGTCCTCGCGCTGGCATACCCGTGCCACAAAAACGGAGCCGAATGGGTCGATGCTTCAAACAGGAAGCGCATCGACATTCAGCCGACGCATTGGCGCAAATGGGCCGAGAGCCATTAGATCGACAAGCCTGAGCTTCCGTTCTCCGCTTCAGATGCGGAATTCGGCCGCGGGATCGCAGCCTTGCGGCCGCTGACGCCGTTCAAAACGATGGCACGCGGTCCCCCGGTTCAGCCCGGTTGAATTGATCGGAACGCTTCGTCGAGCAGATGCGGGGTATGTTTGCCCGGCGACAATCTGCACGCGCGGTCGAAGTAATCCTTCAGCGCGGGCCGGAACGAGGGATCGGCCGTCTTGTCGATGACGATTGCGGCACGCTGCTTCGGCGACAGGCCGCGCAGGTCGGCGAGGCCGTGCTCCGTCACGATCACCTGCACGTCGTGCTCGGTGTGATCGACATGGGTCACCATCGGGACGATGGCTGAAATCGATCCGCTCTTGGCGGTCGAGGGCGTCATGAAGATCGAGAGATAGGCGTTGCGGGCGAAATCGCCGGAGCCGCCGATGCCGTTCATGATGGTGGTGCCGCGTATATGGGTCGAGTTGACGTTGCCGTAGATATCGGCCTCGATCAGCCCGTTCATGGCGATCACCCCCAACCGCCGGATCACCTCCGGATGGTTGGATATCTCCTGGGTGCGCAGCACGATCTTGCTCTTGAGGCTGTCGAGCTCGCGGTTGAACCACAGCGCCGCGTCGGAACTGAGCGACAGCGCGGTGGCGGAGGCGAGCTTCATCCGTCCCGACCGGATCAGGTTCAGCATGCCGTCCTGCAGCACCTCGGTGTAGGCCGTCAGCCCTGTGAACGGACCGTCTTCGAGCCCCGCCATGACCGCATTGGCGACGTTGCCGACCCCGGACTGGATCGGCAGCAATTCGCCCGGCAGCCTGCCGCGGCGAACCTCGTGGCCGAGAAAATCGAGAATATGGCCGGCGATCGCCTTCGACGTTTCGTCGGGCGCGGCGAAGGTGGTGTTGCGGTCGGGCGCATCGGTCTCGACCACGGCGATCACCTTGGCCGGGTCGCAGCGAAAATTGCTCTCGCCGATCCGGTCGCCCGGCGCGAGGATCGGGATAGGCTTGCGGTGCGGCGGCAGCCTCGTGCCGTAATAGACGTCGTGCATGCCCTGCATCGCCGGGTTCATCCTCGAATTGACCTCGAGGATGATGCGGTCGGCCTGATCCAGCCAGGTCTTGTTGTTGCCGATCGACGTCGAGGGCACCAGGCTGCCGTCCGGCAGGATGGCGGTGACCTCGACGAGCGCGACATCCAGATGCCCGAGAAAGCCGAACCAGACGAACTGCGCGACATGGCTGAGGTGGATATCGAGATATTCCATCGCGCCTGCGTTGATGCGCTCGCGCGTGATCGGATCGGACTGATAGGGCAGGCGCAGTTCGATGCCGTTGACCTTGGCCAGCGCGCCATCCAGTTCGGGCGCGGTCGAGGCGCCTGTCCACACGCCGATCCGGAACGGTTCGCCGCGCGCCTGCGCTGCTTCGATCCGGCGCGCCAGCGCCAGCGGAACGGCCTTTGGATATCCCGACCCGGTAAAGCCGCTCATGCCCACATTCGCGCCGTGCGGCACCAGCGCCGCGGCATCGTCGGCCGACATGATCTTCGAGCGAAGTGCCGCGGACATGACCCGCGAATGGTCGATCGTCATGAAATCCCTTGCAGAGGAAGGCCGTCGTCGGCTCGTTTCAGGGGCACGCCTGTCGAACGCCGCGTCTTTTAGCCCGGCACTGGCCCGGGCATTTGACGGATATCAAAGCGCTTCAGGATTCACGGGCCGCCTTTTCATGGGCTGCCTGGGGGCGGCGAGAGAGATCAGAGGATGGCCTTGGGCCGCGCGATCATACCGCCGGACCCGCTCGAAAATGCGCGGGCCGGCGTTTCCGCCAGGGGCAAGGTCGGTGCGCCGTGCGACAGGAACAGTCTTGGCAAGGTCCCGACGGTTCCTCGGGCGGCGTGCCGGCCTTGCATCTCGTTCAATGTGAAGATGCGCCCGTGAGGTTGCCGACGGGATTAGCGGCACCCGACATGCGCAGCGCATAGGCGCCGTCGCCGAGCAACGCCTGGACGATCAGGGCGATGCTCCAGAACGCCGGATATTCCCAGCCGCCATGCGGGTTGGTGAAGAAGAAGCCGGCCGCGCCGTGCACCGTGAAGATGGCGCCGAGCAGGATCGGCAGCACGACGATCGCGGCGACCCGGGTCCACAGACCAAGGATCAGCGCGACGCCGCCCAGCACTTCGACGGCAATGGTGACATAGGCAAGCGCAGGCGGCAGCCCGAGGCTGCCGAAGAATTTTGCCGCTCCTGCCGGAGTGAAGACGAAGAATTTCAGGCCGGCATGCGCGAGGAACAGGATGCCCAGGCTGACGCGCAGCAGGAGCGCCGCATAGGGAGCGGTTCGGGAATCGATCATGGCTGTCTCCAGGTTTTGTCCCAGCCATATGATCTATTCTCTGCAGGGTGATAATCTGGTAAAATGAAATTATAGATCACACCTGCAGAGTGAGATGGCAGATGCTGGACCGCCTGAGGGGCCTCGAGGTCTTTGCCAAAGTTGCCGGCGCCGGCAGCCTTTCGGCCGCCGCCCGGGCACTGGGCATGTCGCAGACCATGGTCACCAAGCACATTGCCGCGCTCGAGAGCCGATTGGGCGTCAAACTTTTCCACCGCACGACGCGGCGGCTTTCGATCACCGAGGCCGGACGCAACTATCTGGAATCCTCCGGGCGTATCCTTGCTGAAATCGAAGCCGCCGATGCCGCGGTCGCGGCCGATCGGCTCGAGCCGAGGGGCCTGCTGCGGCTCAACGCGCCGGTCTCGTTCGGCGCGGGGCAGATCGCACCTCTGCTCGCCGAGTTTGCGGAGCGCCATCCGCGCGTCGCCGTCGAGCTGGGCCTCAACGACCGGCTGGTCGACCTGGCGGAGGAGGGCTGGGACCTCGCGATCCGTATCGGCAATCTCAGCAATTCAAGCCTGATCGCGCGGCGAATTGCACCGTGCCGGATCGTCGTATGTGCGGCGCCGTCCTATCTCAGGGCGCGGGGCACCCCGCGCACCGTGTCGAGCCTGGCCGATCATAATTGCCTTGGTTACACGCTGTCGCAGCGCACCCCGCTCGATCGATGGGTGTTTGGCGTCCGCGCCGAGATCGGCGTTCAGGTCTCGGGTAATCTGCGAGCCAACAACGGAGATGCCCTGCGGGCCGCCGCGATCGCGGGACAGGGGATCATCCACCAGCCGAGCTTCATCGTTGCCGACGATCTGCGCGCCGGCAGACTGATTGCGCTCACTTTGGATCAGCCGCCCGTCGAACTCGGCGGCATCTATGCCGTCTTCCTGCCGGACCGTCACCCGCCAGCACGTGTGCGCGCCTTCATCGACTTCATCGCGGATCGCTTTGCACTCGAGCCGCCCTGGGATCGCGACCTTGCGTCGCCGCGCGGACTCGGTCGCGCGACAGGCTGATCGGGAATTGCGCGGCGGCCATGCAGTCATTGACGCGTGATGCGCCCTGGATCAGGCGGGTGCGCCGCAACAGCGACTTGCCGGTCGATATGGTTCCGTTGCGGCCCGAGCGCGTTTGGTTGCCATTTGGTCCGGGCGGGAGGATGCTGTCGGCAGCGGGCACAACGGAGAGCATCATGAGCAAGGCCGGTCTCGACAATCGCCACCGCAACAAGGATGGCGAAATCAGCCACAAGCATGGAAACACCCTGGTGCGCACGTTGCGCAAGATTTACGGACAGGGTTTCGCAGCCGGTTATCCTGAAACCCAGACGCTGAGCGAGGTTCTGCTCCATCTGAACGAAACCTCGCTGAGCCAACTCCGTCGCGATCATGAGACCGGCCATCTCGAGCACAAGATCTCCCACGCCCTGAAGTGAGGCCCGATCGGAATGGCGAAGACCCTGCTTTCGATACAGGATTTGCAGGTGCGGGCGCTGGCGGAACTCAAGAAGCAACCAGGCTGCTCAGGCGTCCGCACAATCGCGATCAACCGCGTCGCGGACAAGCGGGCCGACAATAATTGGTCGATGTGCGTGTTGTCGGCGGGCGCTGCCGATGCCAACACGGCGGCAGGCGCTGCGCTCGAGGTCCAGCACGCCTTGCGCCACGACTACGATCTAACGACGGATTAGGGCACCGGGCGCGCCCGGCTCCGGCGTTGGTGCGCGGTATGATTCCTCGCAGGCGGTGGCGGTCGCGATTGGGTCAGCCGGCAACTCGCGGACCACTATTTCCATAGTCATTTGACCTGGGATGAACAGACGGTCTGAGACGCCTACAATGCCTGCGCGTCGTCTCGCGCAACTCCTGCCTCAGAGAGAAACCCGTCGGTGGTCGCTGTTTTCTTGAACCTCTGCACGGCCCGTGCAGACACAACGAAGCTGGGGCATTGCAATTTCCAGTTCTAGTGCTTCGCCACCAAGCAATATTCAGCTTGGTGGCGTTGTGCTTTCGATCGGTGTCAGAAGAAGCCGGGGCTCAAATCCAGCCCGTAGGTCATCAAAATCAACGATACCAGCAGGGCAGCACCGCAAAACATGGCGATCTGCTTGAATGCCTCGTTCCCAGCCGAGGTTGCGTGAAACGCGCGCGAAACAACTCGAGCAATAGCAGCCATTTGCGACCTCCAATGCCCCTGACCCAAGAATATGTCTTAGTCAGAAACCTGCCGGTTCAATGAATGTCCGCGATCGCCTGGCGTTCAGCGAGGGGAACGGGAACACCAGGCTGTGCGCTCCCCAGGCCGGGTTCCCGAAGGGTCCTTGCCGCGAGCGGCCGCATACTCTCCATCGTACCGCCTTGCTTTGGTCAAACCGGAGTGAAGTCTGGGGCAGGAACGCCGTTGATCCAGCGGAAATCCGCCGGCCGCCGCCAGGCCGTAACATTGGATTGAGTACGGAGCGCCAATGCAAACCACGCTGAACCCGAAACTAAGCGACGATCCGCACGACGTCCTTGTGGTCGCTCCCGATGTGGTGCTGGTCGCGCCCACGGATGAAGAGCTTTCCAGGCTGGCGCACACGATGCGCCATCCTTCGAATCCGCAGACCCGCGCGGCATCCGACGTCCCTGCGAGCCCAGCGGTTCCCCCGGTCGATACGACGTTTCGCCCCGCCGTCAGCGATGTCCATATCCCGGGCCGCCGGGGGTCGATTGGCGGGCGGGCGGCCCGCGCCTTCACGGCTGCGTTGCTGATGGCAGCGTGCACGGGCGCCGCTGTCATCGCCTGGCAGTCCTACGGCGATGCCGCCGAACAGACGATCGCGCAGTGGATGCCGCAGCGCATCCTTGCTTCACTGCTGCCGCAGGAAAAACCGGCGCTGCCCGCACAAGCGGCCCCACCGGCCGTCGAGGCCACCACGGCGGAGGCGGCGCCTCCGCAAGTGGCGCCTCCGCAGCCGACGCTGGGGGCTCAGACCGCCGCGGAAGGGGTCGCGCCGGCAACTGCCGTCCCATCGGTCGAATCGGCGGCGACGCTTCGTTCGATGGCGCAGGATATCGCAGGCATGGGGCAGGAGATTGAGCAGCTCAAGGCCAGCATCGATGAGCTCAAGGCCGGCCAGCAACAGATGTCCCGCGAAATTGCCAAAGCTTCCGAGGCCAAAGCTTCCGAGCACAACCTGCGGCCGAGGATATCAGCGCTTCCGCCGCGATCGATCGCCACGCGGGCGCGGGCACGCAAGCCGATGCCGCCACTACCGCCGCCGCAAGCCGCAGCAGCTCCCCCGTTGCCGCCCGCCGCTGCGCCCTACCTGCCACGGCAACCTGAACCACTCCCGCAAGCCACCGCCGAGCCGCTGTCCGATCCGGAGTTGGCGTCGGTGCCGCGGCCGCCGATGCCCGTGCGCTAGCGCCGGTTGTTTCATCGCGGCCTGGGAAAGTTTGCTCGCGTGCGCTGCCGCACCAAACGGACATGCCGAAGTTGCGGAGCAATGTCGGCTATCGGGGGATGAACGGACCTGGCCCAAACCCGACCTGAGTGGTGCATAGCGCATCATCATTCTTCACCACACGTTCGGATTGGTCTCCAGTGGGGGGCAGCGGCAAGGCACCGCCAGAGCTACTGTCCGAGCTGAGGTCGGGAGTCGGACTGGTTCATAGTACCTGGGAAATCGTCGAAGGAAACGAGACGTATGGAGGGAAGGGGCCAGCCCGAGGGGAGCCTGCGCGAGGAGGCCAAGGTCCGGACGCAGAGCCGGGCTGCCTTGCCGCCGAACCTCGAGCGGGTGAACGCGGCGGCCGAGCAGGCTGCCCAAACCCGGTTCACGGCTCTGCTGCACCATGTCGACGAGGGCGCTCTTCTTCGGGCGTTTCGACGACAGAAGCGGCAGGCCAGCGCGGGGGTCGATGGGATGACGGTGGCGAAGTACGAAGAGGGGCTCACGGATAACATTCGCGACCTCTGCGGACGGGTCCACACTGGTCGCTACCGGCCCCAGCCGGTGCGGCGAGTCTACATCCCCAAAGCCGATGGCGGTAAGCGGCCTCTCGGTGTGCCGACGCTAGAGGATAAGATTGTCCAAAGCGCGGTGGCCGAGGTGCTGAGCGCCGTCTATGAGGCCGACTTCCTCGGGTTCTCCTACGGCTTCCGGCCGGGGCGAAATCCTCATATGGCGCTTGATGCCTTGCATACAGCGATCATGAGCCAGCGCGTGAACTGGGTGCTCGATGCCGACATTCGCAGCTTCTTCGATTCGGTTGACCACGAGTGGCTGTTGCGGATGCTGGCGCATAGGATCGCCGATCCTCGCGTCCTGCAGCTCATCGGGCTGTGGCTGCGAGCTGGCGTTCTTGAGAGCGGCGAGAAGCAAGAGACGGACAGGGGTACGCCGCAAGGGGCAGGCATCAGCCCGCTCCTTGCCAACATCTTCCTGCACTACATCCTTGATCTCTGGGCCCACCAATGGCGTCGTCGCCATGCATGCGGTCGCGTTGTGATCGTGCGGTATGCAGATGACTTCGTCATGGGCTTCGAGAGCAAGGCAGATGCGCAGGAAATGCTCTTGGCCCTCAGGGCGCGGCTACGTCGTTTGGCGCCGGCCAGATCATCGTGCTGATCCCGGAAAGCGCGAGCCGAACTGAATGGCGAACTGGCCCATGGCGGTGGTCCACTCAGTGCTTCGCCGCCATCGCAAACCGGCATTTCTGATGGCGAGGTAAAGCAGCTTCAACGCCGCGTCGTCGTTTGGAAAGCTGCCGCGGGTCTTGATGATCTTGCGCAGGCTGCGGTGCAGCGCCTCGACCGCATTGGTGGTGTAGATCATTTTGCGGATGCCGGGGGCGAACGCAAAGAACGGAACCACGTGCTCCCAGGCGCGGCGCCAGGCCTGGCCGATCGCCGGGTAGCGCTTGCCCCATTCGGCCTCGAACTCCTCGAGCCGGACCAGCGCCATATCGGCATTCTCGGCCCGATAGATCGCCTTGATCGCCGGCAAAATTGCCTTGCGATCCTTCCAGGACACGAATGCCAGGCTGTTGCGGATCAGGTGCACGATGCAGGTCTGCACCACGGTCTGCGGATAGACCGAGGTGATCGCCTCGGGAAAGCCCTTCAGCCCGTCGACCACCGCGATCAGGATATCGTTGACGCCGCGCATCTTCAGCTCGTTGATGACCTTGAGCCAGAATTTGGCGCCCTCGGTCTGCTCGATCCACAGGCCCAGAACGTCCTTCTCGCCGTCCGGATTGAGCGCCAGCGCGACATAGACGGCCTTGTTCTTGACCATGCCCTCGTCGCGAATCTTGACCCGCAGCGCGTCGAAAAACACCACCGGATAGACCGGGTCGAGCGGACGATTTTGCCATTGCCGCACTTCGTCGAGAACCGCGTCGGTCACCCGGCTGATCAAATCCGGCGAGACCTCGGCGCCATAAAGTTCAGCCAAATGGCCCTGGATCTCGCGCACCGTCATGCCGCGCGCGTAGAGGCTGAGAATCTTGTCGTCGAAGCCGTCGAACCGGGTCTGGCCCTTGGCGATCAGCAACGGCTCGAAGCTGCCAGCGCGGTCGCGCGGCACGGCAATCTCGATTGCCGAAGAACTAAGACCGTCATGGACACGACCCCGCCAACTTAGGCGGCCTCTTTTTTCACGAGCGACTTGCACGGCCCGGCCCGCCCATCAATCATCATTCAGATGGAAATGCCGCCGCTTCTCACGCTGCACGCAATTGATGGCGCGATCGGCGGTTTTCTTGTCGGACTTTCCGTACAGCGTCACCAGGACTGAAAAACTCCCCGGTGTGCTGTCGCGAATGATCTGAATGCCGCTGATGGTCTCGCAGCCGGGCCATTGCCGAACGGCTTCCAGGCACTCCTTTCGGAGGACTCCGTAGCTCAATCCGATGGTTGCCGACTTCGTCATACGATGCGCCCGCCGCGGATATGGCCAATCGTTTCAGTTGATCAGATCTGCGAGTACACGCCCCGGCTCACTCTTCGACAAGCAAAAACCGCCCGGTTGTGCCGGGCGGTTTTTCATTCTCGAAACCGGTTGTCTTATTCGCCGTTGCCGAAGCGCCGCGACCACCATCCGGCGCGCCGGGGCTGGTTGTCCGTGGTCGTCTCGGCAGCCGGCTGGGCCGGCGGCGGCACGGGGACGGAGGCCTGGTCCGGTTCGGCAGGCTGGCTGTCGCCGACGGGCGCCGGCGCCGCAGGCTGCGCATCGACCAGGAAGCTCACCTTCTCGCGGACGGTCGAACGCCGCCGCGCGGCGGCTCGTTCGGCCTCCTGGGCGGTCTCTGCCTCCGTGGCCGCAGCGGCCGTACGAGCCGGCTCCGGCTGGTCGCGATCCGCGGGCGGCTGCTCGGCCGCCGGTGCAATGGATTCGGGTTGCACCATCGGCAGCGATGGCGGCGTTGGGTTACCGTCGAAATCGGCGACGGCGCTGGATACTTCCGGAACCGGTGCCGGCCCGAGCTCGTCCGCGATCGATCCGGCGAGGCCGTCCTCCAGCCCGCCGCGCCGGCGCCGTCCGCCGCGGCGTCCGCGGCGACGCGGCCGCCGCTCGCCGTTCGGCCCCTGATCTGCGCGGGCCTGGCCGGGCTGCTCGTCGGATTCCTCTTCGTCGGATTCGCCGTCTTCGACTATGACCCCGGGAACCGCTGCGGCTTCAAGCGGGATGCGCGCGGCGTCAGCCTCATCGCGGGCAGGGGCGCCTTCGCGCGGCTCACCGGAACGGCCGCGCCGCCGCCGCCGCCGCTTGCGCCGGGGGCTGCCATCCGCTTCCGTTTCGCCGCCGCCCTCTTCGCCGGCGTTAGCTTCGTCGGTCAGGCCTTCGGTCTCTTCGGTTTCGACTTCCGATTCGACTTCGATGTCGAACGGCTCTTCCTCGTCATAGGCTTCCTCGGTCTGCGGCGGGAAGGCCGCCACCTGCGCCGCCAGCAGCGCTTTCGCCGCCTCCAGCGTGTGCACCTGTTCGCCGCGATCGATGATGAACGACTGCTGGCCGGTCACGGTCGGGTCGGCGATCACGGCGAGCGTCACCTTGAAGCTGTTTTCGAGATCACGCAGATGGCCGCGCTTGTGGTTGAGGACGTAGAGCGCAACGTCGGTCCGGGTCCGCACCACGAGATTGTGGGTGGCGCCCTTCATCAGGATCTCCTCGAGGCCGCGCAGCAGCTGCAGCGCGACGGAAGATACCGAGCGCACGTGACCGCTGCCGCCGCATTGCGTGCAGGGCTCGGTCGAGCTTTCCAGCACGCTGGCGCGGATGCGCTGGCGCGACATTTCCAGCAGGCCGAAATGCGAGATGCGCCCGACCTGGATCCGCGCGCGGTCCTGCCGCAGGCAGTCGGAGAGCTTGCGTTCGACCGAACGGTTGTTGCGCTTCTCGTCCATGTCGATGAAGTCGATGACGATCAGGCCCGCGAGGTCGCGCAGACGAAGCTGGCGCGCGACTTCCTCTGATGCTTCCAGGTTGGTCTTGAGCGCGGTATCCTCGATGTGGTGCTCGCGGGTCGAGCGGCCGGAGTTGACGTCGATCGAGACCAGCGCCTCGGTCTGGTTGATCACGATGTAGCCGCCGGACCGCAATTGCACGGTCGGCGAGAACATCGCATCCAGCTGGCTCTCCACCCCCATCCGCGAGAACAGCGGCTGGCCGTCGCGATATTGCTTCACCGCCCGGACGTTCGAGGGCATCAGCATCTTCATGAAATCGCGGGCTTCCTGATAGCCGGCTTCGCCGGCGACCAGGATCTCGTCGATTTCCTTGTTGTAGAGATCGCGCAGCGAGCGCTTGATCAGCGAGCCTTCCTCGTAGACCAGGGTCGGCGCCTGCGACTTCAGCGTCATGTCGCGGACGGTTTCCCACATGCGGATCAGGTATTCGAAGTCGCGCTTGATCTCGGGCTTGGTGCGGGACGCGCCGGCGGTGCGCAGGATGATCCCCATGCCCTCGGGCACGTCGAGGTCCTGCACCACTTCCTTCAGGCGGGAGCGATCCTGCGCGCTGGTGATCTTGCGGCTGATGCCGCCGCCGCGCGCGGTATTGGGCATCAACACCGCGTAGCGGCCGGCCAGCGACAGATAGGTGGTCAGCGCGGCGCCCTTGTTGCCGCGTTCTTCCTTGACCACCTGCACCAGCATCACCTGGCGGCGCTTGATGACTTCCTGGATCTTGTACTGACGGCGCGGGCGGAAGGCGCGCTCCGGAACTTCTTCCAGCACGTCGTCGCCGCCGACGGATTCGACGAGTTCTTCCTCGGCCTCGTCGCCTTCGTCTTCATCGTCGTGGTTCTCGTCGCCATGCGGCGCTTCGGCGCGATCCGCGGCGGCGGCCTCGTCGTGTTCGACAAGCTCGCCGCCGTGTTCGGCGTGGCGGGCGTCGTCGGCATAGGCCGCGTTTTCGAACGCATGCGCTTCATGATGTTCATGCTGCGTATGCTCTTCTTCCTCTTCTTCGCGGGCCTCGGCCGCGGACGCCTCGACGGCGGCGGTATCGGGCAGGGTCACCGCCGCCAGCGTCTCGCTGGCGTGGGTCTCGGTGCCGTGGTCATCGGCGTGATCGTGCTCGTCATGCGCATGCTCATGGTCATGCTGGTCATGATCGTGATGCTCGGCATCGTGGACGTGGCCGTTTTCGGCGTAGGGGCCTTCGGGGTGCAAGCCCTCGTGTTCGTGGCCTTGCTGGTGGCCTTCGTCCTGGCCTTCATGCGACGGCGCGGCTTGCGATGGTTCGAGGCTCGCGTTCTCGACGATCTCGCTCTGGACGCGCTCGCCATTGCCGCGGCGGCGCGAATTGCGGTGGCGTGGACGGCGGCTGCGGCTGGAGCGGTTCTCGCTCTCTTCTTCGGCCTCGCGATGGGCGCGTTCGTCCGCCTCGATCAGGGCCTGACGATCGGCGACCGGGATTTGATAATAGTCGGGGTGGATTTCACTGAAGGCGAGAAAGCCGTGGCGGTTGCCGCCATATTCGATGAAGGCTGCCTGCAGCGACGGCTCTACGCGCGTGACCTTGGCGAGGTAGATATTGCCGCGCAGTTGCTTGCGCTGGGCGGTCTCGAAATCAAATTCTTCGACCCGATTGCCGCGGACCACGACGACCCGGGTCTCTTCCGGGTGGGTAGCATCGATCAACATTTTGTTGGGCATTTTGGAGCTCATGACGGCGGCGGGCGCGTATCACGGTAAGCGCGTATCGCGCCGCCGGGTGACGCGACGGTCCACCTGATTCGGGGGTGAGGGGAAGGCCAAAACGCAACCCGGGGCGCCGGTCCGAACGGGATCCATGCGGAGCTAAACGACGCGCGGAGCTTTCGCCCCGCGTCGGCGCGGTTCTTCCGTGGACCTTGGTCGGCAATACAGTCTGGCGCATCAAGCGTCGGCCCGTCTAAAAACGTGGGCGGCAAAGCGCCGCCTTATTCTGTCGCTGAAAGCCCGGCGTGGCGCCAAAGCGCTCGCCGGCTGTTCGTATATCGGGCCGTTGCAGGCCGGATAACCGGTTCTGCCGCATCTCGAAGCCGTCCCTGGAACAAGCTGGTAACCTGGGACCGGACGCCGCTCGGGCTCGAAACCGCCGCTCCTTGTCAGCCGCGCGCTGCGCTGGCTGCGGAGGGATCGGTAGGACGCTGGAATCCTCGAATTCGAGGTTTCCGGCGCTGCACCGGGAGGCTGAACGTGACACAACCGGGAGTTTTAGCCGTCAGCCCCCTGTACATACGTGGATTGGGCCTCTCGTGCAAGGGAAGCATCTCAAAGCGTCGCCGGGCGGCAACAGTCTGCGCTATTCGGTAAAATTGCGTTAAGCTTCGGTTAACCCTGTGGTTCTATTGCGGTAAGAGGCTGCTCGGAGGAACGGATTCGTTGGCGAGCCGCGCAAATTATCGTGTTTTGCTGGGGGGCGCCCTGCTGTGCGCCGCAGCATTGCTGTGTTCCGATGCCACGATTCTCGCGGCCGAGGGGGCATCGCAAGGCCCGGTCGCGGTGTCGAATCTTCCGGTTGCCTCGGACGCCCGTCTGGCCGGCGACGCCAAGCAAACCCGATTCGTTCTCGATCTCGACCGGACCATTCAGTTTCGCGCCTTTCCACTGGCCGATCCGTATCGGGTGGTCGTGGATATTCCCGAGGTCAGCTTTCGTCTTCCCGCCGGCGTCGGCGCTGCGGGGCGCGGGCTGGTCAAGGCTTTCCGCTATGGCCTGGTCATGCCCGGCGGCTCGCGAATCGTGTTCGATCTGACCGGCCCGGCCAAGATCGCGAACTCCTACGTGCTGGAAGCGGCCAACGGCCAGCCGCCGCGGCTGGTGCTCGAGCTGGAAGAAGTCGATCGCACCACCTTCGTTCAGTCGCTCGCGCCGGAAAGCCGGCCCGAGCTGAAGCCCGCGATCGCCGACGCCACCGCTTCGGTCGCGGTACCGGTGGAGGCTGTGGCTCCGCCGAAGCCGGCGACGTCCGATTCGCGGCCCGTGATCGTGATCGACGCCGGCCACGGCGGCATCGACAATGGCACCCAGGCCTCGGGCGAAAGCGAAAAGAACATCGTGCTCGGATTTGCGCTGGCGCTGCGCGACCGCATCGAGACGAGCGGCAAATACCGCGTCGTCATGACCCGTACCGACGATACCTTCATCCCGCTCGACGATCGCGTCAAAATCGCGCGCAATCAGTCGGCGTCGCTGTTCGTGTCGATCCATGCCGACGCCTTGCCGCGCGGCGAAGGCGATGCCCAGGGCGCGACCATCTACACGGTGTCCGACAAGGCCTCCGACGCCGAGGCCGAAAAACTGGCCGAGGCGGAAAACCGCGCCGACGCCATCGGCGGGGTCAATCTGACCGAGGAGCCGACCGACGTCGCCGACATCCTGATCGATCTGGCGCAGCGCGAAACACGCACGTTTTCAAACCGGTTCGCGCGTCTGTTGATGGGCGAGATGAAGCATACGGTGCGAATGCACAAGCATCCCCTGAAGTCGGCCGGCTTCCGGGTGCTGAAGGCGCCCGACGTTCCCTCGGTGCTGGTCGAACTCGGCTACGTCTCGAACAAGGGCGATCTCGAACATCTGGTTTCGGACAACTGGCGTTCCCGCACCGTCGGATCGATGGCGCAGGCCATCGACGCCTTCCTGGCCAAACGCGTGGCGAGGGCGGGGGCGACGAACTGAAAAGGAACCCCAGACCGTGCTGGAAGCCCTAGTTTGGCCACAGCGCCGGCCCTATAAAAAAATGCCGAAAGGTCCCTGGGAATCGATCAAGAATCCCTGCTGGACAGGATATTATGTGCCCAGGCTGGCGCGGCGGATCGTTCCGCGGCAGGGGGACGCGGAAGAACGCGCCGGTCGTCACGGCGCACGGGCTGAAACGGATAGTCGATAATGCGCTTGCTGGTGCGGTTCTTGGGTTTCTTGTTCGCCGCCGGAACCGTCTTGTTCCTGGTGGGCGTCGCCGCGGCCGCCGGGCTGATCTGGCATTTTTCCAAGGACTTGCCGGACTATTCGCAGCTTCAGGATTACGAGCCGCCGGTGATGACGCGCGTCCACGCGTCGGACGGCTCTCTGCTCGGCGAATATTCCAAGGAACGGCGGCTGTATCTGCCGATCCAGGCGGTTCCGAAACTGGTCATCAACGCGTTCCTGGCGGCCGAGGACAAGAACTTCTACGAGCATGGCGGCATCGACTTTCAGGGAATGGCGCGCGCGGCCGTGCTGTATGCGGAGAATTACGGCTCCAATCGCCGCCCGCAGGGCGCTTCCACCATCACCCAGCAGGTCGCCAAGAACTTTCTTTTGAACAACGAGGTGTCCTTCAGCCGCAAGATAAAGGAAGCCCTGCTGGCGATGCGGATCGAGCGCGCCTACTCCAAGGACAAGATCCTCGAACTCTATCTCAATGAAATCTATCTCGGCCTAGGCGCTTACGGCATCGCCGCCGCATCGCTGGTCTATTTCGACAAGTCGGTGAACGAGCTTACGGTGGCGGAGGCCGCCTATCTCGCCGCGATGCCGAAGGCGCCGGGCGCGCTGCATCCGGTGCGCAACCATGACCGCGCCGTCGAGCGCCGCAACTACGTGATCGACCGTCTGCTCGAAAACGGCTGGATCAAGCAGGCCGACGCCGACAAGGCGCGCAAGGATCCGCTGATCGTGACCAACCGCGCCAACAACGCGCATATCTTCGCCGGCGAATATTTCGCCGAGGAAGTCCGCCGCGACCTCTTCGAGCGTTACGGCGAAAAGAAGCTCTATGAGGGCGGCCTGTCGGTGCGCACCACGCTCGATCCGAAGATCCAGATGGAGGCCCGCAAGACCATGGCCGCCGGTCTCGTCAACTACGACGAGGCGCAGGGCTGGCGGGGCGCCCTGAGCAAGCTCGATATATCGGGCGACTGGGGCGTGAAGCTCGCCGACGTCAAATCGCTCTCGGACATCCAGCCGTGGCGGATGGCCGTGGTGCTGGAAACCAGCGACCAGTCGGCGCGGATCGGCTTCCAGCCGGGGCGGGAACTCGGGGGCGCCGTCAGCAAAGAGCGGCAAACCGGGATCATCACGCTCGAGGGCGTCAAATGGGCCAAGGCCGCGTCGGGACCGACGCGGTTCAAGACGCCGAGCACCGTATCGCAGGTGCTCTCGCCGGGTGACGTCATCTATGCCGATCCGCTGATCGGCAAGGACGGCAAGCCGGTCGAGGGTCAATACCGGCTGCGGCAATTGCCGGAAGTTTCCGGCGCCATGGTGGCGATGGATCCGCATACGGGCCGAGTGCTCGCCATGGTTGGCGGGTTCTCGTTCGACCAGAGCCAGTTCAACCGCGCGACGCAGGCCTACCGGCAGCCGGGCTCTTCATTCAAACCCATCGTGTACTCGTCGGCCCTGGACAACGGCTATACGCCCTCGACGATGGTGGTCGACGCGCCGATCGAGATCGATCAGGGGCAGGGTGCGGGTGTCTGGCGGCCCGAGAATTATGCGGTTGGCAAATATCATGGCCCCACGACGCTGCGTAACGCGCTGAGATGGTCGCTCAACACGGTCACGGTGCGGCTGGCACAGGACATCGGCATGCCCCTGATCGGCGAATATGCCAAGCGCTTCGGCGTCTATGACGAGTTGCCGAATTATTTGTCCTATGCACTCGGCGCCGGCGAAACCACCGTGATGCGAATGGTCACGGCCTATTCGATGCTCGACAACGGCGGACGCCGTGTGAAACCTACCTTGATCGACCGCATCCAGGACCGCTACGGCCATACCATCTACAAGCATGATCAGCGCGAATGCCGCGGCTGCGACGCTCCGGAAGGCTGGAAGAACCAACCCGAGCCGCAACTCATCGACCGCCGCGAGCAGGTGCTGGATCCGATGACGGCCTACCAGATCACCTCGATGATGGAAGGCGTGGTCCAAGGCGGCACGGCGACGGTTCTGAAGGAAGTCGGCAAGCCGATTGCCGGCAAGACCGGTACCACCAATGAACAAAAGGATGCGTGGTTTGTCGGCTTCTCTCCGGACCTGGTCGTCGGCGTGTATATGGGCTACGACAAGCCGCGCAATCTGGGGAGAACCGCGACCGGCGGGCACCTCGCCGCGCCGATTGCCAAGGATTTCCTGAAGCTCGCGCTCGCCGACAAGCCTCCGATACCGTTCAAGGTGCCGGCCGGGATCAAGCTGATCCGCGTCGATCAGATGACCGGAATGCGCGCCGGGCCGGGCGATACCGGCCGGACCATCCTGGAAGCCTTCAAGCCGGGTACCGCGCCGCCGGATAATTACTCGGTGATCGGCGTTGCCGATGCCGACGGCCGCACGCTGCAGCCTTCCCCCGATGCGGATCGGAGCCTGTTCCGTCCCGGCACCGGCGGGCTCTATTAGCTCGAAGCCGGATTGAGCGAAGAGTCGCGCCAGGAAAACACGCGACCCGATTGCGCTTTGCGGCGTCCGCCGCTACATCCCCAGCTGCACGACAGCGTTTTCGAGCGAAGTGGATAGCGGTTCGCGTCAAGAAAACGCGTCCAAACATAAGGCAAGCGGCCTCAGCGCCGCAGATCAGGGAACCCATGCGCGCCGAAGTCGAACGTCTAGTCGAAGAGATCAAGCAGTCAGTCGGGCTGCTGAGGAGGCATCTTTGACGTCGATGCATCCACGGCACGTCTGGCCGAGCTGAACAAGCTCGCCGAAGCCCCCGATCTCTGGAACGATCCCCAGAAGGCGCAGAAGCTGATGCAGGAGCGGACCTCGCTGGAGGATTCGCTGCAGGGCATCGGCAAGGTCGAGCGTGAGCTCGAGGACAATGTCGGCATGATCGAGCTCGGCGAAGCCGAGAACGATGCCGGCGTCGTTGCCGAGGCCGAGGTCGCGCTGAAGAACCTGAAGAAGGAAGTCGCCCGCCGCGAGCTGGAAGCCCTGCTGTCGGGCGAAGCCGACCGCTTCGATTCCTATCTCGAGGTTCACGCCGGCGCCGGCGGCACCGAAAGCCAGGACTGGGCCGAGATGCTGTTGCGCATGTATACGCGCTGGGCCGAAAAGCACGGCTTCAAGGTCGAATATCTCGAAGAGACGCAAGGCGAAGAAGCCGGCATCAAGTCCGCCACCATCCAGATCTCGGGTCACAACGCCTATGGCTGGCTGAAGACCGAGGGCGGCGTGCACCGGCTGGTGCGGATATCGCCGTACGATTCCAACGCGCGCCGGCACACCTCGTTCTCCAGCGTCGCGGTGTTTCCGGTGGTCGACGACAGCATCAAGATCGACATCAAGGAATCCGACGTGCGCACCGACACCATGCGCTCCGGCGGCGCCGGCGGCCAGCACGTCAACAAGACCGAATCCGCGGTGAGACTGACGCATATTCCGACCGGGGTCGCGGTGGTCTGCCAGGCCGGGCGATCCCAGCACAAGAACAAGGCGCAGGCCTGGGACATGTTGCGCGCGCGGCTCTACGAGATCGAACTGAAAAAGCGCGAGGCGCAGGCGGCCGCCGATCAGGCCGCCAAGACCGAGATCGGCTGGGGCCACCAGATCCGCTCCTACGTGCTGCAGCCCTATCAGATGGTGAAGGACCTGCGTACCGGCGTGCAGACCTCGGATACCTCGGGCGTGCTCGACGGCGACCTCGACGAATTCATGGCCGCGACCCTGGCGCAGCGCGCCTTCGGCACCTCGCCGGGCGCGGTCGAGGATGTGGATTAGCACATGACAAAAGTTGCCTTTATCGGCCTCGGGCGGATGGGCCATGGCATGGCCGGCCGCTATCTCGACGCGGGTTTTGAGCTCGCGGTCTTCAACCGCAGCAAGGCGAAGGCGGAAGACTTGATCGCGCGCGGCGCGCGATGGGCGTCGTCTCCGGCGGACGCGGCCGATGGCGCCGACGCCATCGTGACCATGGTCGCCGACGACGAGGCGTCGCGTAACGTGTGGCTCGGCAGGGACGGGGCGGCGTCGAGCGCCAAAGCCGGCGCGCTCGCGATCGAGTGCTCCACCGTGTCCTATCAACATGCGCTCGATCTCGCGCGTGAACTGCGCGCGCGCGGCCTGGTCTATATCGATTGTCCGGTCACGGGCCTGCCGGATGCGGCGGCGAGCGGAAAACTGACCCTGCTGGTCGGCGCCGAGCCTGCGGACCTCGAACGCGCGCGGCCGTTTCTCGTCCCGCTCTCGACCACGATCCGGCATTTCGGCGCGGCCGGCAGCGGCACGGTCTACAAGCTGATCAACAATCTGATGGGCGCGATCCAGATCGCCGGCATCGCCGAGGGCCTTGCGATCGCCGAGCAGGCCGGCCTCGATATGAAGCTGGTGCTGGAGGCGGTCGAGACCGGTGTCGCCGCCAGCCCGCAGGTGATCCGTCATTCCCGGCGCATGGCGGCGCGAAATTTTTCCGGCGCGACCTTTACGGCGGCACTGCGCCACAAGGATGCCGCCTACGCGGTGGCGCTGGCCGAGAGCCTGTTGTCGGACGTGCCGATCATGGGGCGAGCCGCGGTGCAAGCCTATGCGCGGGCAAAAGCGGTTGCGCCTGACGACGACGAAGGAAAAATGATCGAGATCGTGTCGCGCCCAAAATAGGCACCCGCGCTGCTCGGCGTGCTGTCGCTCGCCAACAATCAGGAGCGGGTTCGACGGAGCCGCCTTACGCCACTCCGGCCGCCGTCGTTATTGTTCGAAGGTGCGGACGCCCGTCGCACCCGAGTCGGTCCTGATCATGCGCCCCTTCCTGCCGTCATTGGTCAGGAAGACATCCCAGTGCGCCGTGCCGCCCGGTTGACCTTCCAGCGTCATCGTTCCCGTGCAGTCCGCGTCCACGATATACGTGCCGCTCAAAACTTCGCGTTGCGCGACGGCGTGGCGCAGCGACGTCTGCTTGCCCATGAATTTTCCGGCGCCGTCAAAGTCGAACGCGCCGTAGTGCAGGTTTGAGCCCTGGCCGGTGAAAACGTAGCGGCCGTGCAGCTTTCCGGCCGAGCAGGCTTCTTGTGCACTTTGTGCGCCTTGGGCCATCGGAGAGATCAGCAAAATGCTTGTCACGATCAGGCTTGCGCCGGCGGCAAAGCCCGTCAGCGTCGCAGTTTTGTCCAATTTCACAGCATGGCCCTCCACCTCCGTTGCAATTAGCGGAGCAGACGACGGGATTGCGGCGGGACTTGGCCGGGTGGCCTGCGGTCGATGCGAAGGCCGCCGTCATGCATCATCGGCGTTGGCGGCAGGCAAGAACGGCCGTTTCGCACCGCGGCATAAGCCGGTGCTTGCCAGCCCGCGCGCGACTTGCCAAACTTGGGGAAAATAGAGTGCCAAGGGGAGGGAACGATGCCGGCTCGTATACGAGGCCTGACGGCCATGGCGGCGTTTGCCGCTCTGGCAATGACCGCGACCGCGGCGAACGCGCAAAAGAAATACGATACCGGCGCGAGCGATACCGAAATCAAAATCGGCAATATCATGCCCTACAGCGGTCCGGCCTCGTCCTATGGCGTGATCGGCAAGACCGAAGCGGCGTATTTCGACAAGATCAACGCCGAGGGCGGCATCAACGGCCGCAAGATAAAATTCATCACCTATGACGACGCCTACAGCCCGCCGAAGGCGATCGAGCAGGCACGCAAGCTGGTGGAAAGCGACGAGGTGCTCTTGATTTTCCAGCCGCTGGGAACGCCATCCAATTCGGCGATCCAGAAATACATGAACGCCAAGAAGGTGCCGCAGCTTTTCGTCGCCACCGGCGCGACCAAATGGGGCGATCCGAAGAACTTCCCGTGGACCATGGGCTGGCAGCCGAACTACCAGAGCGAGGGACGCATCTACGCCAAATACATTTTGCAACACTTTCCCAAGGGCAAGATCGCCGTGTTCTGGCAGAACGACGACGCCGGCCGGGATCAGGTCAAGGGACTGCGGGACGGGCTCGGCGACAAGGCGAACATGATCATCGCCGACAAGTCCTATGAAGTGAGCGATCCCTCCATAGATTCGCAGATCGTGGCGCTGCACGATTCGGGTGCCGACATCTTCTTCTCATGGGCGGCGCCGAAGGGCTCGGCACAGGCGATCCGCAAGGTCGGCGAACTCGGCTGGAAACCGAAATTCTTTCTCGCCAACGTCTCGACGTCGGTGGCCGGCGTGTTGAAGCCGGCGAGTCTCGAATTCGCCAAAGACATTATCTCGACGGCCTATCTGAAGGACCCGACCGATCCCGCGTGGAAGGACGATCCGGGTGTGAAGACATGGCGGGCCTTCATGGACAAATATTATCCGGACGGCGACAAGACCAACAGCAACGACGTTTACGGATACGCCGTGGCGCAGACCATGGTCCAGGTGCTCAAGCAGTGCGGCGACGATCTGACGCGCGAGAACGTCATGAAACAGGCCGCCAACCTCAAGAATTTCTCCAGCGAGGTGATGCTGCCGGGTATCAAGGTCAACACCGGCCCGAATGACTTCTTTCCGATCGAGCAGATGCAGTTGATGAGGTTCGACGGCCAGGCATGGCGGCTGTTCGGCGACGTCATCACCGGCGAGGTCGGGCACTAAGCCGCCAAGCCGCCCGTTTCAGCCCGCGGCCAGCCGCACGCCGGCGCGCAAAAATTTCTGCGGATCGACCGCTTCGCCGTCGATCCTGGTTTCGTAGTGCAGGTGCGGACCGGTCGACCTTCCGGTCGAGCCGACTTCGCCGATCACCTGGCCGATCTTGATCTGCTCGCCGACCTTGACGCCGATTTCCGACAGATGGCCGTAGCGGGTCGACAGGCCGTTGCCGTGGTCGATTTCCACCATGCGGCCATAGCCGCCGGCCCATCCCGCCGACACCACTTTCCCGTTCGCCGTCGCCCGCACCGGATCGCCCGTGGCGGCGCGGAAATCGAGGCCGGTGTGCATCGCCGGGCGGCCGAGGAAGGGATCGGTGCGGACCCCGAATCCGCTGGTGAATTCGACCTCGCCAACCACCGGCTTGCGATAGGGCACCAGCGCCAGGGTCCGGTTGAGACGCTCCATCTGGGCGCGGGTTATATTGATCCGGTAGAGCTGGCGCTCGAAGGCGCCGGCGTTGGGCGCAAGCTTGACGGGGACGAAGGGGCCGCCCATCGGCGGGCGCGGGGTTGCGGCTTCCAGTTGCGCCATGTTGAGGCCGAGATCGCTGAACACGCCGCGCATCCGGCGCATCCGCGATTCCATGCTGTCTTCCACGGTGTTGAGTGCCGCCATCTGGCGGCTCTCGACCTTGTCGAGCGAGGTCTGCAGGCGAACCAGAACGTTATCCACACCCTGGACCTTGGCAAACTGGTTCGGCTGGACGGCGGGGGTAACGGGAGCCCGCGATTCCAGCCGCGCTTCGCGGTCCGGAGGCGCCACGAAGATGACGGTGTCGCTGATCGGCGACGGTTTTGGCGTGCCCGAGGGCGCCGAATCACCGGCTGCGGCGCCCCGCGACGGCGGCCTGATCGATCCGGTGACGGCGACGTCCGGCATGGCGCCGAGCGCCGTGGCCCGCGATTCGAGCGTGGTCTGGCGCCGCATGATCTGATCGAGTTTCTTGTCGAACTGTTCCTGGTCGAGCAACTGGCGGCTGGTGGTGCGATCGACCTTGGCGCGCAACTCCGCAATTCGGTCCTCGTAGGCGTATTGCATCTCCGCCTGACGCGCGATCAGCCGCGTCAAAACGTCATCGCGAAAGGCAAAATAGGTTGCGGTCGCCGCCGACCACATGCCGAGCACCGTCACGGTGCCGACCACGATCCAGAACACCACGGGCCCAAACCGGATCTGCTTGCCGGCATGGACGAGCGTATAGCCATCCCGCGCAGGGGGCGGCGCGGAAGCGGCCGTAACCTGATTCGTCGCCGGACGCCGAGCGGATGCCCGGCCATGGTCATGGGAATGGTGGTGAGGGTACTCGGAATAGTGACTGGAACGGTACGACATCAGCACTCCCGCGCCGGTCGGACACGGGTTCCGCACGGCCTAATTGGCGGGGGTGATTTGACCCTCTCATGGTTAATTTTTAGCGAATGGAGTTCCTAAAATCATGGCGCCTCAACCGCCGCGAGCACCTCGTCGGCATGGCCGTCTACCCGGACATTGCGCCAGATCTTGAGGATCCGGCCATCCTCGCCGACCAAAACCGTGGTCCGAAGAATGCCGTGGAAGGTCTTGCCATACATGGATTTTTCGCCCCAGACCCCGTACGCTTGCAGCATTTCATGCGGTTCATCCGACGCGAGAGGTGTGGCAAGCTCGTGCTTGTCCCGAAACGCCTCCTGCGCCTTTGGCGGGTCGGCGGAGACACCGAGCAGCGCGGTTCCCTTTTCGGCAAACGCACCCGACAAACGGGTGAAATCGATGGCCTCCTTGGTGCAGCCCGGCGTGTCCGCACGCGGGTAGAAAAACAGCACGAGTTTCTTGCCGGCGTAGTCGGACAGCGAGACGGTGCTGCCGCCGTCGCGTGGCAGTTGGAATGCCGGCGCCTTGGCTCCCTCGATCAAACCGGATTTCCCGGCGGCCGGCGCCTCGATCGGTTGCAAGGGCGGTTTGCTGACAGCCGGCCTGCTGGCCTCGACTGCCGCCGTATTCGATCGCGCCGGAGCCGCCGGGCTCGCGGATTTTAACGCTTTTGAGGGGGCCTTCTGCGATTCTGCTCGGGCCGTTTTCTTTGTTGCGTTCTTTGTTGTGTTCTTGGCCGGTTTCTTCGCCGGTTTCTTGGCCGATTGGCTTGCCTTGGCCGGGCGGGGCTTGGTTTTCTGCGTTTTCGCCGATTTCGCCTGCGAGGTGCCGGCCGCTGCGCGAGCGGATTTCTTGGCGGATTTCTTGGGGGATTTCTTGCGCGTTTTCTTGGACATACGCCTTCCTTTCGTCGCTTTCGGCGGATCAATCATGGGCTGTTGCGGGTCTTGTACTGGCGAACCGGAATCAAGGCGACTGCTGGGCAAGTCTGATGGCCTCGGAGTATGGTTACAAGGAATTCGACGCACCACCCGTCCGCCCGTTGACCGCGCTGCTGGGGCCGGATGACGAGTAACAGTATTAATCGAGGATTGGCAGCGATGCCGGCACAGGAGCGCTCGTTACGTATCGACGGGCGAGCCCTTGGCGGCGATCAATCTCACAATCAGCGCCAGCACCGAGAGGCAATGACCAGGAATTCGTCGCCCCAAGGTTCCAGTCCGCGCGCTGACGTCCAGCCCTCGCAGTGGGATGATGCCGGTTGGGATCAGGACCATGACGAGGCGGCCGGCCATCGCGCGCGCCGGCTGCTGTCGCGATCGAGTTCCCGTTTTCACCGGCTTGGCGATCGCCTCGCAGCGCTGCAGCAATGGCTCGCGGGCGAACGCTGGGTGAAGCGCCTGGCGGTCGTGGTCGCGGCCCTGGTGGTGATCTTTGCAGGCTGCTTCGGCGCGCTGTGGTGGCGGCTCGGCGCCGGCCCGATCAATCTTGAAATGGCCACGCCTTGGCTGGCGGCAGCGATCGAGGAAAATATCGGCCACGGCAACACCGTCGAGGTCGGCGGCACGCAAATCGAGCGGGCGGGACGGATCCGTATCGCCGTGCGCATCCGCGACATCATCGTCAGGGATCGCGACCATGCGATCGTGGCGAGCGCGCCGAAGGCCGAGGTGAAGCTGTCGGGCGCCGCGTTGTTGATGGGACGGCTTCGCGCCGAAAGCCTCAATCTGGTCGATGCCGTACTCGCGGTGCGCATTGCGCCGGACGGCCAGGTCACCGTTTCCGCCGGCGACAACGCAAAGCCGTTGGCCACCGGCGTTGCCTCCAAAAAACAGGCGGGCATTGCGCCCACCTTTCCGCGTCAAATCCCGGGCTCGCCGCCGGGCGTCGCCGCTCCATCCTCACCCGGCGGCCAATCCGCTCCTGCCGCGCCGGCTCCCGACAGCGCGCCAGGCGGGCTGCTGGCCGGTCTCGATTGGCTCGACAGCCTGAGCCTGACCGGACTTGACGGACAGAACCTCAACCAGATCGGTCTGAAGAACGGAAGCCTGATCATCGACGATCAGCAGCGCGGCAATAAATGGAATTTCGAAAACATCTCCTTGAAGTCTTCGCCGGCCCAGCACCGGCGGCGTAGCGCTGAGCCTCGGCGAAGAAGGCAGCCGCGCCTGGTCGCTTCGCGTCGCGGTGGGACCTCCCGAGAACGGCGTGCGTTCGGTCGACATCCGCGCCGACAAGGTCTCCACCAGCAATATCCTGCTGGCGCTGCGGCTGAAGGACCTGACCTACAGCGCGGATTTGCCGCTCACCGGCGAGTTGAAGGGTGAACTGGGCCGCGACGGCCTGCCGACCTTTTTCCGCGGCAAACTCACCGCGGGCGCAGGCACCATCATCGACAGCGACACGCCGGATTATCCGATGACGATCGATTCGGCGGAAATGAGCCTCGAATGGGATTCGGGACGGCGGGTGCTGGTAGCGCCGTTCAAGATCATCTCCGGCGCCAACCGGATCACGCTGTTGGCCCATCTCGAGCCGCCCAACGACAGCGTTGCCGACTGGCAGCTCGGCTTCTCCGGCGGCACCATCGTGCTCGCCGAAATCGACCCCGACCAGCCGCCGCTGATTTTCAACCGCATCGACATCGGCCTGCGCTTCGATACCGACAAGCGGCGGGTGCTGTTGACCAAGGCCGATATCAGCAACGGCGAGATCGGCGTCGCCGGAACCGGCAGTATCGATTATTCGGGCGAGCCGCGACTGACGCTCGGCTTCGCGGGAACGCCGATGTCGGCCTCGGCGCTGAAGCGGATGTGGCCGATCCTGATCGTTCCGGAAGTCCGTGAATGGGTCATCCAGCGCATCGAACGCGGTTCGCTCCAGCGCATAGAAGTCGGCGTCAACTCGCCGGTCCGCAACCTTTCGCGGCGCGGCCCGCCGATCCCGGATGACGGTCTTGCCGTCAACATCGTTGCCAGCGGGGTCACCGTGCATCCCGTCGACGAAATGCCGTCGGTACACGACGCGGACCTGAAGGCGCATGTTACCGGCCGCACCGCAACGGTGACGATCGGGCAGGGGGTGTCGGATACGCCGGCCGGGCGCAAGCTCACCATTTCGGATTTCGTGTTCGAGGTCCCGGACATGGCGCCGAAGCCCTCGCCCGCCAAGGTAAAATTCCGCATCGACGGTCCCGTGCCGGCGGCGGCGGAAATTCTCGCTTCCGACCGTCTCAGCGATCTTTCCGGTACCCTGATCGATCCCAATTCCAGCAAGGGAACGGTTTCGGCCGTGGTCACGCTCGGCCTGCCGGTCAAGGGCGAACTGACCAAGGCCGACACCACTTATACCGTCGCCGCCGATCTCAGCGGGTTTGCCGCCGACAAGCTGGTGATGAATCAAAAGCTCGAAGCCAACGCGCTCAAGGTCGTCGCCAACAACGCGGGCTATCAGGTCAAGGGCGACGTCAAGATCAACGGTCAGCCGGCCTCGCTGGACTATCGCAAGCCGGCCGAGGGCGATGCGGATATCAAGTTGCAGGCCACGCTCGATGACGCCGGCCGCGCGCGGCTCGGAATGGATCTCGGCTCCGCGGTCAGCGGCGCGCTTCCGGTCAAGCTGACCGGCAAGATCGGGTCCGATAGCCGCCTCGGCGTTGAAGCCGACCTGACCGCCCTCAAGCTCGACAATATCCTGCCGGGCTGGGTCAAATTGCCGGGCAAGTCGAGCCACGCCGTTTTCAACGTGGTGCAGAAACCGCAATCGACCCGCTTCGAGGATATCGTCATCGACGGCGGCGGGGTATCGATCAAGGGATCGCTCGAAGTCGACCAGAACGGCGACCTCCTCAACGCGAACTTCCCGACCTATTCGCCGTCCGAAGGCGACAAGACCACGCTGAAAGCCGAACGGGGTCCCGACGGCGTGGTGAAGGTGACGATGCGCGGCGACGTGTTCGACGGCCGTGGTTTCCTCAAGTCGGCCATTTCGGGCAAGGAGGCCGACGCCAAGAGCAAGACCAGGAGCATCGATTTCGATGTCGACCTCAAATTGGGGGCGGTCGCCGGCTATTTTGGCGAGGCGCTGCGCAGCGTCGACTGCAAGCTGTCGCGGCGCAACGGGGTGATCAAGAGCTTTGCGCTGAGCGGCAAGCTTGGACGCGATACGCCGCTGACGGGGGATTTGCGCGGCCGGCCGCAGGGACGCGACGTGATCTATCTCGAGACCAACGACGCCGGCGCCTTCTTCCGCTTCACCGACACTTATTCCAAGGCGGTTGGCGGCCATCTGCAATTGGCCATGGACCCTCCGACGGCCGAACCCAGCACAAAAGAGGGACTGATCAGCGTCCGCGACTTCTCCGTCAAGGGGGAGGCTTCGCTCGATCGGGTGGCCGCGGGCGGGCCGGCCAACGTGCAGAACGGCGTCACCTTCTCGCGGCTGCGCGCGGAATTCACCCGGCAAAACGGCCAGCTCACGATCCGCGAGGGCGTCGTCAAGGGCCCGATGATCGGCGGGACCATCGAGGGCAGCATCGATTACCCCGGCAACCAGGTGCGCATGAGCGGCACCTTCGTTCCGATGTACGGGCTGAACAACATGTTCGGCCAAATTCCGATCGTCGGCCTGTTCCTGGGCGGCGGCAGCAATGAGGGGTTGATCGGGGTCACCTACGAGATCGTGGGCACGCCGGGCCAGCCGGTGCTGCGCGTCAATCCGATTTCGGCGATGGCGCCCGGCGTGCTGCGGAAGATCTTCGAATTCGGCACCGGCAAGCAAAACACCCCGATCGAATTCCCGCCCAACAACTGATTTGCGGGCCGCCGGCTATTACCGGCGCTTGGGCGGATCGACGACGATGCCTTCGCAAACGATGTCGCCCGCAATCAGCTTGAATTCGAGCCGGTCGTATTCGCGTTGCGTCCCGCCAGGTTTCGCCGGCAGCAATTCGGCGCTTCCTTGAATGTTCAGTGTGGCTTGCCCGGCCCCCCGGGCATTTGGATTCCACATCTTGATTCCGGTCTCCGCCCACCGTCGCCGGATGAGCTGTTCGCGCCCGGAGACGCCAAACTCTGGCCCGAGCGTGACCTCGGCGGACATCGCCGGCGCGACAACAGGGCCATCGGATTTGTCGGCAGCAGCCGGCGTTTCGTTGGTCGTCTCGGGGATGTCGGCGGTAATCTCGGGGATTTCGCCGAGAAACGCGCTGACGGGCGGGGCGCCGCTCGGTTTGCTGCCTCGCAGCAACGTCGCAATCCTGACAAACGCCTTCCGCACCGGCGCAATGCCGCGCAGCATGACGGCAAGCTTCGCAAGAAGCGGAAAGGGCCTCGAGAAGTATTCAGCGTGAGACATTGGATGGACTCGGGGACGCAACAACCCGCCCATGGTTAAACATCGCGCCGATTCGGTCCACTCCCGCCGCGCCGCTCTTTCCTTCCTGCCTTCGACTTGCATTTGCGCCGTGCTGTGAGAAGATCAGGCCGCATCGACCGCATCAAGACGGTCGAGCGAGACAGGGGAAGGTTCAGGGATGTTCACGGCGATGGCATGTGCCACGGTTGCACTGGTCGTTTTGATCGAGCGGCGACGCCAGGGTTTCAGCGGCAATTCAGGTGGCGCGATGGGAACCTCTCGCGAAGGTTCGCGGTTCGGCGCTTATCTGCCGTTTGCGATCCTGATTGCGCTCGGCGTCGTTGTGGATCGAATCCCCTGGTAACGCGCGAACCGGCTTAGAGACGCGGCCAGCGTCTGATCAACTCAACGGAATCAGACGCTCTTGTTCGGGCATGATCTCCGTCCTTCGTGGCCGTCTGCGTCACGTTGCGCGCAATCGCGGCGGTTGCCGCCCGCCGGGCCGGTCGCGGTGGCCATCACGCTGACTTCCTCGATCGATCTAACGCCGCAGCGCCGGCACGACGAGAAACGGAATCATCCCCAGCACCACACTGACCAGCGAAAACGCGATCAAGGGATTGTAGCTGTGGGTCCAGTCGTGGATCAGGCCGCCGCCCCAGGAGCCGAACGCCGATCCCAGCCCGCTGCCGATCGAAATGGCGCCGTAGATCGTGCCGAGGCGCTCGCCGCGAAAGATCTTCATGGCGGTTGCGCTCAGAAGCGGTCCGCGCGAGCCGATCATGCTGCCGAAACAGACGACAAAACCCGTCAGCAGCCAGAAGTTCGGATACGACTGCAACAGCCACAACATCACGATGCCGGCGATCGAAACGGCATAGCTCAACAGCACCGACGGCCTGCGGCCGATGATGCCGTCGAGCCAGGAGACGCCGAGCATGCCGAACAAAAGCACGATGCCGGAAAAACCCCAGGCGGTCGCCGCCTGCAGAGGCGGAAAGCCGGCATCGATCAGATAGGCCACGACCTGCGGCGAAATCGCATACATGCCGATGGCGGTGAAGAAGAAAGTCGAGAACAGCGCCCAGAACGCGTGGTGGCGCATCGCGCTCACCAGCGTCCAGCCTTCGTCGACCAAGTCGGCGGCGGCACTCCTGGCCAGATGCGGCGAACCCGTGGAGAACAGCCGCCACGGCAGCATCAGGAGCGGCAGCAGCAGGAACAGCGCCGTGGCGCCGAAAATCTGATAGGCATTGCGCCAGCCGATATGCTCGATCAGGAGTTGCGACGCCGGCAGCAGGATCAGGACGCCCGCGCCGGTGGCGGAATAGACGACCGCCATCGCGGTCGGCAATCGCGGGCCGAACCAGCGGCCGAGCAGGATCGAATTCGGCACATTGCCGATGAAGGCGATGCCGATCCCGACGCAAAGCCCGAGGCTCAGCTGGAGCTGCCAGAGATATCGCGAATGGGCCGCGACCAGGAACGCGCCGCCGAGCAGCATCAGTCCCAGCGAGTAGACGGTTCGCGGACCCGAGCGGTCGAACAGCCGGCCGATCAGCGGCGCGGCGAGGCCGCCGGCGAGCGCGGCCAGCGAGTAGACCGAGACGGTCTGGGCGCGGTCCCAGCCGAAACTCTCCGAGATCGGTTTCAGGAACACGGTGAAACTCTCGCCGAGGCCGCGGCCGAACACGGAGAGGGTAAAACACAGCGCCAGCACGTTGAGCGCCACGCGCTCCGGCTTCGGCGGCTTCGCTAACGTTTCCTCCGGCGGCGTGTTCTTGTCCATGCCAGAAGGGAGCGCGTTTCCGCGTCAGGGAGCAAGGGTCTACAGCGAATGCGCCTATGCGGGCTTGATGAGGACGTGGCGCTTCCGGCCGAAGGACAGCTTGATGACGCCTTCGGGCGTCAGATCCCCAGGCCTCAGGATCATCTTGTCGTCGATGACGGCGGCGTCGTTGACGCGCAAGCCTCCGCCCTTGATCTGGCGCCGCGCTTCTCCGTTCGAGGCGACGAGGCCGGCCTTGACGAACGCCGCCAGCACGCCGACGCCGGCTTCGAGTTCGGCGAAGGGAATTTCCACCCGCGGAAGATTCTCGGCGACCGCGCCTTCCTCAAAAGTCTGCCGCGCGGTTTCGGATGCCATGTTCGCCGCGTCGCGGCCGTGCAGGAGAGCCGTCGCCTCCGTGGCCAGCACCTTCTTGGCCTCGTTGATCTCGGAGCCTGCGAGCGCCGCGAGCCGTGCGATCTCGCCCATCGGCAGGATCGTGAACAGTTTTAGAAACTTGACCACGTCGGCGTCCTCGACGTTTCGCCAGTATTGCCAGAAATCATAGGGGCTGAACTGGTCGGCGTTGAGCCAGACCGCGCCTTTGGCGGTCTTGCCCATCTTGTCGCCCGATGCCGTCGTCAGGAGCGGCGTCGTCAGCGCGAACAATTGCGGCGACCCCATGCGGCGGCCGAGGTCGACGCCGTTGACGATGTTGCCCCACTGGTCCGAGCCGCCCATCTGCAGGCGGCAACCGACCCGGCGCGACAGTTCGACGAAGTCGTAGGCCTGGCAGACCATGTAGTTGAACTCGATGAAACTCATCTCCTGCTCGCGCTCGAGGCGCAGGCGCACGGAGTCCATCGTCAACATCCGGTTGACGGAAAAATGCCGGCCGATGTCGCGCAGCATCTCGATCCAGTTGAGTTTGGTCAGCCATTCCGCATTGTCGAGCATGACCGCATCGCTGGCGCCGGAGCCATAGCGCAGCACCTTGGCGAACACGCCGCGGATGCTGGCCTTGTTGGCCTCGATCTCCTCGACCGGGCGCAGCGCACGGGATTCGTCCTTGCCGGAGGGATCGCCGACCATGGTGGTGCCGCCGCCCATCAGGGTGATCGGCTTGTTGCCGCTCTGCTGCAGCCAGTGCAGCATCATCATCGTCAGGTAATTGCCGATGTGCAGCGACGGCGCCGTGCAATCATAGCCGACATAGGCGGTCGCCTCGCCTTTGGCGGCGAGCGCGTCGAGCCCCTCGAAATCGGAACATTGGTGGATGAAGCCGCGTTGCTGCAGCACGTTGAGAAAATCCGATTTAAAAGCAGTCATTTGTGTGCGACTCTGATCATTCTAATTTCACGGTATTTTCAGGGATTTGCGGGAACCCTGAAGGTAGAGGCTGCCGCGGGCCGGCGCGCTGTGGCATTATAAGATGTGCTTGTTCGACACAAGCAGGGCGTCGGGGCAGCAGGAAGCTTGCGAAGGCACCATGGCGACAATGCTGACGGCAATCGGTCTGATGAGCGGCACCTCGCTCGACGGGGTCGACGTCGCCTTGATCGAGACCGACGGCAGGAGCGTCAGGGCGTTCGGACCGTCCGGCTACCGGCCCTATACCGACAGGGAGCGCGGCCTGTTGCGCCAGGCGCTGACGGAAGCCGTCAACTTGGCCCAGCGCGATGCGCGGCCGGGCATCCTGCGCGAGGCCGAGCGCGCGGTCACCGTCGCGCACGCGGAAGCGGTTGCCGCCTTTACCGCCCAGAACCGGATATCCTCGGGGGATATCGACATCGTCGGCTTTCACGGCCAGACCGTGCTGCACCGCCCGGAGCAGAAGATGACCGTGCAGATCGGCGACGCCGCGGCGCTCGCCAAGGCCATCCATATCCCGGTCATGCATGACTTCCGCGCCGCCGACGTCGCCGCCGGCGGGCAGGGCGCGCCGTTCGTGCCGGTCTATCATCGCGCGCTGGCCCAATCGCTCGATCGCGAGGGCCCGATAGTCGTGGTCAATATCGGCGGCGTCTCGAACATCACCTATATCGACGGCGCCGATATCCTGATTGCCTGCGACACCGGCCCGGGCAACGCGCTGCTCGACGACTTCATGCTCCGCACCATGAGCAAGCCGTTCGATTGCGAGGGCCGCACCGCCGCGCAGGGCGTCGTCGACGTGGCGTGGGTCATGCGGGCGCTGCAACATCCGTTCTTTGCGCTGCCGCCCCCGAAATCGCTCGACCGCAATGATTTTGCCTCCCTGAAACTGCCGCCGATGTCTCCCGCCGACGGCGCGGCGACGCTGACCGCCTTCACCGCCGAGGCGATCGCCCGGATCGTGCCGCTGCTGCCGAAGGAGCCGAAGAACTGGATCGTTGCCGGCGGCGGCGCCCGCAACCTCACCATGCTGCGGATGCTGCGCGAGCGGCTTCAACCCGCCACCGTCGAATCCGCCGACGCGCTGGGCTGGTCCGCCGACGCCATCGAGGCGCAGGCGTTCGGGTTTCTGGCCGCGCGCGGCCTGAAGGGCCTGCCGCTCAGCTATCCCGCCACGACCGGCGTGCCGATCCCGATGACCGGCGGGGTGATTGCGCGGCCGTGAGCAAGAGCGTTGATGCCGGTGTTTCGATCGTGACGGTCGCCCGCTCGAGCCTGTCATCGGGCTCGCCGAAGGCGAGACCGGTGGCGGGTGCTGCCAGCGTATTATCGCGTTAGTTGGTTACTACGAAATGCGTCAGCGAACGTTGGCGA
Source organism: uncultured Alphaproteobacteria bacterium (assembly GCA_963721275.1). Classification (GTDB taxonomy): domain Bacteria; phylum Pseudomonadota; class Alphaproteobacteria; order Rhizobiales; family Xanthobacteraceae; genus Bradyrhizobium. The sequence goes on from CAVRIQ010000021.1 coordinate 293,840, forward strand.
GACGCATGTCGAGATAGCCGGTCACCGTCTCCATCAGCGGCTCCAGCTTGCCGTCGAAGAAATGGTTGGCGCCGGGGATGATCTGCTGATCGATCACGATGCCCTTCTGGGTCTTGAGTTTCTCGACCAGCGTGTTGACGTCCTTCGGCGGCACCACGGCGTCCTTCTCGCCATGCACGATCAGGCCCGAGGACGGGCAGGGCGCGAGGAAGGAGAAGTCGTAGAGATTGGCGGGCGGCGCGATCGAGATAAAACCTTCGACCTCCGGCCGGCGCATCAGAAGCTGCATGCCGATCCAGGCGCCGAACGAGAAGCCGGCGACCCAGCAGGCGCGCGCTTCGGGATTGATGGTCTGCGCCCAGTCGAGCGCGGAAGCCGCGTCCGACAGTTCGCCGGTGCCGTGGTCGAACGATCCCTGGCTGCGGCCGACGCCGCGGAAATTGAAGCGCAGCACGGAAAATCCGCGATGCGCGAAAGCGTAGTAGCACTGGTAGACGATCTGGTGATTCATCGTGCCGTGAAACTGCGGATGTGGGTGCAGGATCATCGCGATCGGCGCGTTCTTCTGCTTCGCCGGATGGTAGCGGCCTTCGAGGCGGCCTGCGGGGCCGGTGAAAATGACTTCAGGCATTGGTGGTCCTTGGCAAGATCAACCGACTTTTGCGGGCGTCATCTGCGGACGAAACCTCGCTGAGATAGGGGGCTGATCAGACGGCGTTGGGCGGTGCGCGAACGGCGCCTGGTGAACTGGAGGCCGCGTTCTAGCATGAGGCGAGGGGCAAAAAGCAAGGATTTTGTGCGTCCCGGCGGCCCCCGGGTGGTGCCGCGCTGCGGATTAAGCTTTTGCACCGCCGAGGGAATTTCTCGCCCCGGCGGTGCGGGTTCTAGCGGCGTGCCACGTTATCGCCCGTCACCGGCGCAGGATCGGCGGCGAGCGCTGCAATCGAAGCGACGGCGTCGCGGTAACGGCGGCTGCCGGAAATGGCCTGGCCGGCGTCAAGCGTCAGTTCGAAGTCTCCGTTCGGACCCGTCTTGAGCCCGGTCACGCGGGACAGGTTGACCAGCCGCGTCCGGTGCACCCGCACGATGTTGAATCTGGTCAGCCGCGCTTCCTCGGCGGCCAGCGTTCCCCGCACGAGGTGGCTGCGGCCGTCGGCCAGACAATATTCGACGTAGTTTCCCGCCGAGCCGATCGTAAGGATGTCGCGCGGTTCGATGCGGATGCGCGATGAGCCGTCGCGGAGCCAGACCGTGTCGGGCGTCGCGGAGGCCGGGTCCGCGCGCGGCGCGGTCGCGTCCGACCGGGCTCGTCGGGTTTCATGGCGGTTGTCGATCAGCCACAGCGTGCCCCCGATCAACAAGCAGGTCATGACGTCCTTGCGGAATTCATACAGCACGGTCGCGATCGAGAAGTGAAAATCGTAGGCACCGCCGGCGAGGAACATTGCGAGCTTGCGAAGGCCGACCATGCCGGCGATGTGCAGGCTCGAGAAGGCGATGACCGCAGCTACCGCAAGGCCGATGCGGAGCGGCCATCGCGGGAAATGGCGCATCCGTCGCGCCGCGACGAACAGCACGGGCGCGACTGCGATGATCGTGACGATGCTCGACATCTCCCAGAGCAGCGGCGTGCGGATGTCATAGACGGCGCCGCGCCAGGCGGCGTCCTGTGCTTCGGAAAACGCATTGACGATTCCGATCCCGAGCGCGATCGCGGCAACCAGGCCATAGAACAGCCAGTCGGCGCGGGATATCGCGCCAAGCCCGCCGTCCGTCCCAGCGGGGCTTGCGTTACCCTGGGTCGGGTGCTGTTCCCACAGCGGACCAACGCCGGAGCCTTCCTGCGCGTTCTTGACCTCACTCATGCATTTCATCGCGCCTTCGGGGATTGGCCATGCAGCCGATAGATCATAACACGTTCGCTGCCGCTCGCTCCGCAAAGGCCGGAACGGCATGCTCGATATGCAGTTGAGTTCCGCTATCAGGGGATCGCCATCGACTGCGCCGCTGTTGGGTTGGCGGATGCGGCATTCGAGCCGCCCGACCGTGCAACCGTCGCAATGATTTGCGGTTTCAGGAAAAGTGCTAAGACGGCCCATGCCCGACCGCGTCTATCTCGACTGGAACGCGACCGCCCCGCTTCGTCCCGAGGCGCGGGAGGCGATGGCTGCGGCGTGGGATCTCCCCGGTAATCCCTCCTCGGTCCATGAAGAGGGCCGAAAGGCCCGCCGGCTGGTGGAGGATGCCCGCGCAACGCTCGCCGGCGCCGTCGGCGCGCTGCCGCGCAATGTCGTCTTTACGTCGGGTGGAACCGAGGCCAATGCGCTGGCGCTGACGCCGGGGCTGCGGCGGGGGGCCGGGCCCCCGGCGCAGCGGCTGGTGGTCTCGGCCATCGAGCACACCTCGGTGCTCGCGGGCGGCCGGTTCCCGGCCGAGGCGATCAGCAAGGTCGGCGTATCCGGCTCCGGCCTGGTGCATTTGGACCGGCTGCGCGAGCATCTCGCGAGCGGGCCGCCAGCGCTGGTTTCGATCATGCTGGCCAATAACGAAACCGGCGCGGTGCAGCCGGTCGCCGAGATAGCCGAAATCGTCCACGCCGAAGCCTGTCTGCTGCACGTCGACGCGATCCAGGCGCTCGGAAAAATACCATTTGATATCAATGTGATGAAGGCCGACCTCGTCACGGTTTCCGGGCACAAGATCGGTGGCCCGAAGGGGGTGGGTGCCGCGGCCTGGGTCGAGGGCGTGCAGGGGCTCGAGCCGCTTCTGCGCGGCGGTGGCCAGGAACGCGGGCACCGGGCTGGAACCGAGAACGTCGCGGGAATCGCCGGTTTTGGCGCCGCGCTAAGGGCGGCCATGGGCGCGCTGGACATGGGCGCGCTGGAAATGGACGGCATTCGCCTCGAAAGCCTGCGAAACCGGCTGGAAAGCGGCCTGCGACAGACCCCGGGCGTCCTGATCTTCTCGGACGACGTGCCGCGGTTGCCGAATACCACCCTGTTTACGGTGCCCGGCCTCAGGGCGGAGACCGCCGTGATCGGCTTCGATCTGGCAGGAATCGCGGTTTCCTCCGGCTCCGCCTGTTCCTCAGGCAAGGTGCAGCCCTCGCATGTGCTGGAAGCCATGGGTTTGGGCCGGGAACTGGCGCAGGGAGCGGTGCGGCTCAGTCTGGGCTGGTCTACGTCCGAAGCGGACATCGATCGCTGTCTTGAGGCTTGGCGAAAGCTCGCTCGCACCTTAACTAAGGGGAGCGACGAAACACTGCTTGAACGGTTCTAAGCAGGTGATTTCCTCCAAGAAACATCGTAATAGACTTTTTGAAAATATCCACCGCGGTCCTTGAAACCGCGAGCGGAGGATGGAATGGCGGCCGTACAAGAGACCGTTGACCGGGTTCGCCGGATCGACGTCGATCAATATCGATATGGATTTGAGACCGTAATCGAGTCCGACAAGGCCCCGAAGGGGCTATCGGAAGATACCGTCCGCTTCATTTCGGCCAAAAAGAACGAACCGGCCTGGATGCTGGAATGGCGGCTGGAGGCGTATCGCCGCTGGCTGACCATGACCGAACCGAAATGGGCCCGGGTCAACTATCCCAAGATCGATTACCAGGATCTCTATTACTACTCGGCGCCGAAGCCGAAAAAGCAGGTCTCGTCGCTGGATGAGATCGATCCGGAAATCCTGAAGACCTACGAGAAGCTCGGCATCCCCCTCCGCGAGGTGGAAGTGCTCGAGGGCGTGGTGCGTCCCGAAGGCGAGCGCAGGATCGCGGTCGATGCCGTGTTCGATTCGGTGTCGGTGGCGACCACCTTCCAGAAGGAGCTCAAGCAGGCCGGCGTGATCTTCATGCCGATCTCGGAGGCGATCCGCGAACATCCGGAGCTCGTGAAGAAGTATCTCGGCACCGTGGTGCCAACGTCCGACAATTATTTTGCGACGCTGAATTCGGCGGTGTTCTCCGACGGCTCCTTCGTCTATGTGCCGCCGGGCGTGCGGTGCCCGATGGAACTGTCCACCTACTTCCGCATCAACGAGCGCAACACCGGGCAATTCGAGCGCACCCTGATCATCGCGGACAAGGGCGCCTATGTCAGCTACCTCGAAGGCTGCACCGCGCCGCAGCGCGACGAAAACCAGTTGCACGCCGCCGTGGTCGAACTGGTGACGCTCGACGACGCCGAGATCAAATATTCGACGGTGCAGAACTGGTACCCCGGCAACTCCGAAGGCGTCGGCGGCATCTACAATTTCGTCACCAAGCGCGGCGACTGCCGCGGCAACAATTCGAAGATTTCCTGGACCCAGGTCGAGACGGGATCGGCGATCACCTGGAAATATCCGAGCTGCATCCTGCGCGGCGACAATTCGCGCGGCGAGTTCTATTCGATCGCGATCTCGAACGGTTATCAGCAGGTCGATAGCGGCACCAAGATGATTCACCTGGGCAAGAACACGACCAGCCGCATCATCTCCAAGGGCATCGCCGCCGGCGTCTCGCAGAATACCTATCGCGGCCTCGTCACCGCACATCGCAAGGCAACCGGCGCCCGCAATTTCACCGCCTGCGATTCGCTGCTGATCGGCGACAAATGCGGCGCGCATACCGTGCCCTATATCGAGGCGAAGAATTCCTCGGCGCTGTTCGAGCACGAAGCGACGACGTCAAAGATCTCCGAGGACGTGCTGTTCTACTGCGTGCAGCGTGGCCTGAGCCAGGAAGAAGCCGTCGGCCTCGTCGTCAACGGTTTTGTGAAGGACGTGCTGCAGCAACTGCCGATGGAGTTCGCGGTGGAAGCGCAGAAGCTGATCTCGATCAGTCTTGAGGGCAGCGTGGGCTGATGACTCTTGATGCCGTCATTGCGAGCGCAGCTAAGCAATCCATTGGATTAGAACAAGACTGGATTGCTTCGTCGCAAGTGCTCCTCGCAATGACGAGCTTCGAAATCCTAAGGACAAAGTGAATGGCACTACTCGAAGTCAAAAATCTGCAGGTCCGCGTCGAGGAGCGTGAGATTCTCCACGGGCTTTCGCTCACCGTGAACAAGGGCGAGGTGCACGCCATCATGGGGCCGAACGGCTCCGGCAAGTCGACGCTGAGCCATGTCATCGCGGGCAAGCCGGGCTATGAAGTCACCGGCGGCGAGATCCTGTTCAACGGCGAGGACCTGCTGGCGATGTCGCCCGATGCGCGCGCCGCCAAGGGCGTGTTCCTGGCGTTCCAGTACCCGGTGGAAATTCCCGGCGTCGCCACCATGAATTTCCTGCGCACCGCGCTGAACGCGCAGCGCAAGGCGCGCGGCGAGGGCGAGTACTCGACGCCCGATTTTCTGAAGAAGGTGCGCGAGGTCGCGGCAAGGCTCAATATTCCGCAGGAAATGCTGCGCCGCGGCGTCAATGTCGGTTTCTCCGGTGGCGAGAAGAAGCGCAACGAAGTTCTGCAGATGGCGCTGTTCGAGCCGAGCCTGTGCATCCTCGACGAGATGGATTCCGGCCTCGACATCGACGCGCTGCGGGTCGCCGCCGACGGCGTCAATGCGCTGCGCTCGCCGGACCGCGCCATGGTGGTGATCACGCATTATCAGCGGCTGTTGAATTACATCGTGCCCGACTTCGTGCACGTGATGTCGAAAGGCCGCGTGGTGAAGAGCGGCGGCAAGGAGCTGGCGCTGGAGCTCGAGGCTTCCGGCTACGCCCAGTTCGAAGACGCGGCTTGACGCGCAAAACGGATTTTTTGTGATGAATGTTGCACTGGCAAAGACCGAGACCGGGCACGCGCTGAGCGACGCATTTGCCGTCGCGCGGGACCGGCTGCCCGGCGCCGGCCAGATCGCCGATGCGCGCCGGCAGGCGTTCGAGGCCTACGAGCGCATCGGCCTGCCGCACCGGCGGATCGAGGACTGGAAATATACCGATCTGCGCGGGCTGATGCGCGAGGTGCTGCCGCTGGCCGGCGCGCCGGACGCCGCGGTGCTCGAGCGGGCGGCCGCGGCCTTGAAGCTGCATGCAATCGGCGGCGTGCGGCGGCTGGTGCTGGTGGACGGGGTGTTCGCGCCAAGCCTGTCCGAAACCGGCAATCCTGAAAAAGGACTTGGCATCCGCACACTGCGCGAGGTGCTTGAGGCCGGCGACGCCAGGCTGCAGGCGCAGCTGCTGGGGCCGGAAGATCCCGATTCCATGGTGGCGCTGAACACCGCCATGATGACGGACGGCGTCGTGATCGAGGTCGCCGATGGCGCCGCGCCGACGCAACCGCTTCATATCGTCCATATCGCCGCCGGCGCAGCGCCTTCGGCCATGTTCACGCGCTCCCTGCTGAAACTCGGCAAGGCCGCCACCGCGACACTGGTAGAAAGCTATATCGCCGCGGATGGCGCGAAAGCCTACCAGGTTCACGACTCCCTGGTCGTTTCGATCGCCGACGGCGCGCGGCTCGACCATGTGCGCCTGATCGAGGACGCCCGCGAAGCCTTCAACATTTCCTCGAGCCGGGTGACGCTGGGCGCCAAGGCCCACTTCAACACTTTTGGGCTTACCAGCGGATCGGGTGTCAGCCGCTATCAGGCGACCATCGCGTTCGCCGGTGAAGGCTCTCGCGTCGAGACCAACGGCGTCAACCTGCTCAACGGCCGCCAGCATGCGGACTCGACGCTGTTTCTGGACCACGCGGTGCCGAATTGCGCGAGCCGCGAGATCTTCCGCGCTGTCGTTGACGACCGCGGCCATTCGGTGTTCCAGGGCCGCATCATCGTTCGTCCCGGCGCGCAGAAGACCGACGCCAAGATGATGACGCGGGCGCTGCTGCTGTCGGACGAGGCCGAAGCCGACAACAAGCCGGAACTGGAAATTTTCGCCGACGACGTCACCTGCGGCCATGGCGCCACCACCGGTGCGCTTGACGAGAGCCTGCTGTTCTATCTGCGGGCGCGCGGGCTTTCCGAGAAGGAAGCGCAGGCGCTGCTGATCCAGGCCTTCGTCGGCGAGGCGATCGAGTCCATTGCCAGCGACGCCTTGCGCGAGCTCGCGATCTCGGCGGCGCAACGCTGGCTGGCGGCACGGGGATGAGCATGCATCCGGCAGTCATGAACGGTTCCTATGACGTGGCGCGGGTGCGGGAAGACTTCCCCGCGCTGGCGCTCAAGGTCTATGGCAAGCCGCTGGTCTATCTCGATAACGCCGCCTCGGCGCAGAAGCCCAATGCCGTGCTCGACCGCATGACGGAGGCCTACAGGAGCGAATACGCCAACGTGCATCGCGGGCTGCACTACCTCGCCAACGCGGCGACCGAAGCCTACGAGGGTGGCCGCGCCAAGGTCGCAAAATTTCTCAATGCCGCGCGCACCGAGGAGATCATCTTCACCCGCAATGCCACCGAGGCGATCAACCTCGTCGCGTCGTCCTGGGGCGAGCCGAATATCAAGGCCGGCGACGAGATCGTGCTCTCGATCATGGAGCATCATTCCAACATCGTTCCCTGGCATTTCCTCAGGGAACGCCACGGCGCCGTCATCAAATGGGTCGACGTCGATGACGAAGGCAATTTCCTGATCGAGGAATTCGAGAAAGCACTGACATCGCGCACGAAACTGGTCGCGATCACGCAGATGTCGAACGCGCTCGGCACCATCGTGCCGGTCAAGGACGTCGTGAAGATCGCGCACGCCCGCGGCATCCCGGTGCTGATCGACGGCAGCCAGGCCGCCGTGCACCTCGCGATCGACGTGCAGGATATCGACGCCGATTTCTACGTTTTCACCGGCCACAAGCTGTACGGCCCGACCGGCATCGGCGTGCTCTACGCCAAGCACGAGCACCTGGTGGCGATGCGGCCCTACAACGGCGGCGGCGAGATGATCCGCGAAGTCGCGCGGGACTGGGTCACCTATGGCGATCCGCCGCACAAATTCGAGGCGGGGACGCCGGCGATCGTCGAGGCGATCGGGCTCGGTGCCGCAATCGACTACGTCAATTCGATCGGCAAGGAACGCATCGCCGCGCACGAGCACGATCTCCTGAGCTATGCGCAGGCGCGGCTGCGCGAAATCAATTCGCTGCGCCTGATCGGCACTGCGCGCGGCAAGGGACCGGTGATCTCGTTCGAGATGAAGGGCGCCCATCCCCACGATGTCGCGACCGTGATCGACCGCCAGGGGATCGCGGTGCGCGCCGGCACCCATTGCGTGATGCCGCTTTTAGAGCGGTTCAACGTGACGGCGACGTGCCGTGCTTCGTTCGGGATGTATAATACGAGGGAAGAAGTCGACCATCTGGCACAGGCGCTGATCAAGGCGCGGGAACTGTTTTCATGACCGACACTGCCGAAGCCAAGAATCTCGAAGTCAAAACCGCCAATATGGAGACGCATTCGGCGCTGCCGCCGGAGGAAACCGAGCGGCTCGGGGCCGAAATCGTCTCCGCGCTGAAGACCGTGTTCGATCCGGAAATTCCGGCCGACATCTACGAACTCGGCCTGATCTACAAGGTCGAGATCAAGGACGACCGCAGCGTCGATGTCGTGATGACGCTGACGACGCCGAATTGTCCGGCGGCCGGAGAGTTGCCGACGATGGTGGAGAACGCGGTCGCCAGCGTTCCCGGCGTCGGCATCGTCAATGTCAACCTGGTCTGGGACCCGGCCTGGACGCCGGACCGGATGAGCGACGAGGCGCGCCTCGTCCTCAATATGTGGTGATGGTCAGCGGATCGGATTTTGCTTGTACAAGGGAAATAGCCGGCATTGATTTGCCATTGGGATTGACCACATGACTGACATGACACCCGCTTCGCAATCGCCCGCATCCAAGCCGAAGCCGCGGCCTCGTCCGCAGGTCATGAGGCTGACGGAAGCCGCCGCGCAGCGAATTGCCGAACTGACAACGCGCGCCGATTCCGAGATCGTTGGCCTTCGCGTCGGGATCAAGAACGGCGGCTGCGCCGGGCAATCCTACACGGTCGAATATGCCCACGACATCCGTCCGACCGACGAAGTCGTCGAGGACAAGGGCGTGAAGATCCTGGTCGATCCCAAGGCGGTGCTGTTCCTGCTCGGTACCGAGATGGACTACAAGGTCGACAGGATGTCGGCGCAGTTCATCTTCAACAATCCGAACCAGACCGGCGCCTGCGGTTGCGGCGAGTCGGTGCAGCTGACGGCTGCGAAGGTGGACGGCTAGTTTTCAGCGCGGATCCGACTCGCAGAAACTCAGCGGCGCGCCATGGACCGCGACTTCCTGATCGATCTGTTTTCGGATTTCGGCCCGGTGACGATCCGCCCGATGTTCTCGGGCTTCGGCGTTTCCGCCGACGGCATCAACTTCGCGCTCGCCTTGCGAGCCGGTGTCTTTTTTCGGGCCGACGATCAGACCATTCCCCGGTTCGAGGCGGAAGGTTCCAAGCCGTTTCAGTATCAAACGCGGGCCAAGACCGTCACGGTCAACTCGTACTGGCAGTTGCCGGCCCGGCTGTTTGACGATCCGGAAGAACTGACAGGGTGGGCGAGGGCCGCACTGGCGGCGGCGCAGCGCGCGGCTGTCCGCAAGCGGCCGAAGGCACGCAAGCCGGCGAAGAAGGCGGCGGCCGGGAACAAGCCGGCAGTGAAAAAGAAGAAGGTCGCGAAGCGAACGAGACCGTCATCCTGAGCAGCGCGCTTGCGCGCACCTCGGGATGACGGCTCCTGCTGATAATCTCAGGCGACCTGGCTGCGGGTCTCGGAGGCGTATTCCGGGTCGACTTCGCAGATGACGCGGTTGCGGCCGTTGCGCTTGGCGGCGTAGAGGCAGGCGTCGGCGCGCTCGATCAGCGAGTCCGTATCGTCGCCCGGCTTCAGCATGGAAACGCCGACCGAGATGGTGACGCGGCCGAGAATTTCGCCGGTGGATTTCTTCTTCAGTTCCTTGGCCATCACGGCGCGGCGGATATGATCGGCGACCGTCAGCGCCTGGCGCAGCGCGGTGTTGGGCAGCACGACCGCGAATTCCTCGCCGCCATAGCGGGCGGTGATGTCCTGGCCCTTGATGGTCTGCTTCAGCGACATGCCGACCAGCCGCAGCACCTGATCGCCGGTGAGATGGCCGTAAGAGTCGTTGAACGACTTGAAGTGGTCGATGTCGAACATCAGAAGCGACAGCGGCTCGCCAAGGGCGAGCGCATTCTGGACGGCGGCATCGATCGAGCGGTCGAAATATTTGCGGTTGCCGAGCCCGGTGAGCGGATCGGTCAGGCTTTCGGCCCGGATCGCCTCCAGGCTCTGCTGCAGGTTGCTGATCTCGGACTTCGACAGCGACAGGCGGTCTTCCAGCGCCTTGTTGGTGTCGCGCATCTCGCGCGTCGACTTCACCAGCGATTCCACGATCGCCTTGATCTGGTCGGGTTTCTGGGCGTCGGAGAGTTTCTGGCTCGCGCCGGACAGGCTGGCGTCGTAACTCGCCGACATGCCCAGCGCGTCGCTGATCAGCATCATCACGTCGTCGATCTCGCCGATCACCCGCGCGCCGACCTTGTCGATGCGGTCGGTTGTCTTGATCTGCGAAAGATAGGTCTCGTAGATCTGCTCGAGATCGGCTTCGGTCAGCCTGCCGTTGCGCGCCAGCGTCTCGTTGATGATCTTGTTGAGGGGCGAATTGTATCCGGTCGCGTAGACGTACCAGATTTCATAATTGCGGGGGACGGCAGTCTGCCGCAGCGACTTGATCTGGCCCAGCGCGACTTCGGCGAAGGCCAATGTGCGTTCGTGGTCGTCGAGCACCTTGATCACAGATCACGTCCCCAAAATGGCGGACAGCGTTGCCCGCTTTCTGCAGCAATAATTTCAATATTATCGCCGCCAAGTTAAGGGAGGAGAATGAACGGGCGGTAAACGAGTTCCTACCGCTGTTTAACTAAAGTTCAAACCCGGGCGCGAACCGGTCGCAGCAGGAACGCCGGGAGATGCGAGTGATCGGCGGGCTCGGAAGCGGCCTCGCGCGGCGCCTGCGGCGCCTCGGCGCGGCCGATCGAAGGCGTGCGCGAGGGGGCGGGCGCGGCCGGCGGCGTGAACGCCGCGGCCGGTGCCTGCGGCTTCGGGCCGGACTGGCGGTCGCCACCGGAGCGCCGGGGCTCGCGTTCCCGCCGCGGCTTGCGGCCGCCGCGTGAACCTTCGCGGGATCCTTCACGCGATCCTTCTCTTGCCCCGTCATGCGAGGCTTCGCGTCCGCGCGAATGCCGTGGCCGTTCGGTTTCGCCGCCGGACGATGCTGCCGGGCCGTCGACCGCCGGACTCTCGGCGTGACCTTCGACGCGGGGAATGGTCTGGCCGATCAGCTTTTCGATCGCGGCCATCGATTTGTGATCGAGCGGGGAGACGATGGAGATCGCGGTGCCGGCGCGCCCGGCGCGGCCGGTACGGCCGATGCGATGCACGTAGTCGTCGGCATGATGCGGCACGTCGAAATTGAAGACGTGGCTGGTGGAGGGAATGTCGAGGCCGCGGGCGGCGACGTCGGAAGCGACCAGCAGCGGAATTTCACCCTTGCGGAATTGGTCCAGTGCGGCAGTGCGCGCCGACTGGTCCATGTCGCCATGCAGCGCGCCGACGCTGAAGCCGTGCTTCTGCAGCGATTTGTGCAGCAATGCGACCTCGCGCTTGCGGTTGCAGAAGATGATCGCGTTGTTGAGATCCTTGGCGTCGCGCAGCAGCTGCCGCAGCATCTCGCGTTTCTCGTGCGGCTCGCGGCTGACCGCGACCTGAAACTGGGACACGCCGACGGCCGTCGTCGCGGGCCTGGAAACCTCGATTTTTGCGGGATTGTGCAGGAAGGTTTCGGTGATGCGGGCGATTTCCGGCGGCATCGTCGCGGTGAAGAACAGCGTCTGCCGCGTGAACGGGATCATCTTGCAGATGCGTTCGATGTCGGGAATGAAGCCCATGTCCAGCATGCGGTCGGCTTCGTCGATCACGAGGAGTTCGACACCGGTGAGCAGCAGTCCGCCACGTTCGGTGTGGTCGAGCAGCCGGCCGGGGGTTGCGATCAGGACGTCGACGCCGCGGGTGAGCTTGGTGTCCTGGTCGCCGAACGAGACGCCGCCGATCAGGAGCGCGACGTTCAGTTTCTGGCCGGCGCCGTATTTGTCGAACTGTTCCTTGACCTGGGCGGCGAGTTCGCGGGTCGGTTCAAGGATCAGGGTGCGGGGCATTCGGGCCCGGGCGCGGCCCTTTTCCAGCATGGTGAGCATCGGAAGGACGAAGGCAGCGGTCTTGCCGGTGCCGGTCTGGGCGATGCCGAGGACGTCCCGGCGGGCCAGAACATGGGGAATCGCCTGTTCCTGAATGGGGGTAGGGGTGGTGTAGCCGGTGGCCGCAACTGCGGCGAGCACCTTGTCGGAAAGACCGAGATGGGTAAAAGACATTGAGCCTCTAGTCGACACCGCCGTTCGGAATCGAGGGTAATGGCTGTCGCGTTCAACCCCGAAACGGCGCGCTTTAAGAAGCTGGGGGTTCTGACTTACGCAGACGAGCGGCTAACCTAAGGAATCGCGTTTCGATCCAAGGCCGCGTTAAGGCGAAACATAGGGGCGAAATGGCCAAAGTCAATCTGGCAACGGCCAAATAGCCGAAAAAGCTTAATGTTTTCGCTCAAATAACGGGCGCACCCGTCATTTCGCGGTCAAACGACTCGCGGTCGCGGCAGCTTTCGCCAAGCATAACGGACGATACCGTTGCCGGCGCAAGAGCGCGTCGCGTCGGAGAATTCGCCCTTGAGGGTGGCTATTGATGGGCTGATCGATCCGCGCACCCGCAAGCGGATGCCCAATCCATCGATCCAGCTTGCCGCCGACGCGCCGGCGGCGACCATTCAACTTCGCTATCTCGACGCCTCCGGCGAATTGCAGGGACCGCTTCCAATCAAATTCGATCCTGAAGCGGCGCTGGTTACGATCAGCGAAAATCCTCGAGATGACCGCGACCAGCTGGCTGTCGTTCCGCGAGTTCAGCGGGCTACTCGTCTACTACACGCATCTGATGTCGTATCGCTGTGCGATCCGCGAAGTGCGCGTCGGCATCGACAGCGCGGTGCCGGACAAGGTGTTGAAGATGCCGCCCTGCGACATGAGGGATCCCGGCGTCATTCCCCGCGACGCGCAGCCTTATCTCAAGCTCGCGCCCTCGACCCGGTTCGTATCGGTGGAATTGACCTATCGCGACGGCAGCGTCTCGCAGACCAGGAGTTTCCGGCGCTGACGCAGCGCGCCGGAAGCGATCCCAAATTAACCATGAGGCACGATTGGGGAGCCGCGCTTGCGCCTGTCGCAGCCGCGCCCGCATTCGTCGACGAATTGGCAAGGACTCCGCGGTAGGGCGCTATTGGGGACGATATTTCGCTTCGGGGGATGAAAGATGATCCGGTCAAAATTCGCTGCCGCGCTGGCATTCACCGCGACGCTCGGAGCGGGCGCTGCTTCTGCCGCGGACCTCGCGCCATATGCCTACACCAAGGCGCCGGCTCTGCCTTATGCGGTCTACAACTGGGCCGGCTTGTATGTCGGCGGTCATATCGGCGGTTCGTGGACCAACGAGATTTGGACGAATACCGCCAACACCACGGGGTTCGGAGATCTCGGTCCAGGCCAGGGATTCAGCCAGCACGGCGCCGGCGTTTTCGGCGGCGGTCAGATCGGCTACAACTGGCAGGCCAGCAACTACGTGTTCGGTCTTGAAGGCACGGTCTCGGGGATGGACAACCGCGGCACCCTGCTCAACACCGCGTTTGGTGCCGGGGACGACGTGTTCAGCTGGCGCACCAACTGGATGGCGACGATCACGGGCCGTGCCGGCATCGCCATGAACAACAACCTGTTCTACGTGAAGGGCGGTTATGCCGGCGTAAGCAGCCACCTGGCCGTCTCCGACGTGGTTCCGCCGGCCGTCGGCTCAGGTTCGGATTCTCAGTGGCACAACGGCTGGACCGTTGGCGCAGGGTGGGAATACGGCATTACCCAGAACTGGATTGTCGGTGTCGAATACGACTACGCGGCCTTCGAGACCAAGGCCTATCAGCTCGGCACGAATTTTGGCTTGTATAGTTTTGACGCCAAGCCCCGCGACATTCAGTCCGCCGTCGCCCGGGTCAGCTACAAGTTCAACGGTCCGATCATCGCGAGGTACTGAGCGTCGCGAAGTTTCGGAAGACAAAAGCCTCGGCATCGCCCGAGGCTTTTTGTTTGAGGCGCACGCTTCGCCAGGCGAACGCACGGACCATGTCGGCGATTCGTGTCAGCAAAGTTGACCTATCGGGATGGACTGCTGCGCACGGTATCGCCTCCCCGGGCATAATCCTGTCGCCAACCCAAGGCCTCGGCGGCATGATCGGCCAGCGCGTCGGCGGATCGGGATTTCCGGACCGAGGCAGACGGACAGGTGCCAACTTCAAATACATGTAGCAGTTGTGCAACGCTGACCGGGAAACCCTCGGCGAGGGCCAGTTTTCCGTCGCTTCGCCCCTCTGGTGTGCCTAAAAATGGCATCAGATTTTCGGATTCGACGATTGCAGGGGGCCACGATGCGCATACGATTTGGGATGGGGTCTCGCCTCGCTTGTGTCGCTGGCCGTTAGCGGGCTAGGCGCGGCTTCGGCGGCCGATATGGCCATGAAGGCTCGGCCGATGCCGGCACCGCCGGTCGTGACCTACAACTGGACCGGCTGCTACATCGGCGGCAATCTCGGCGGCGGCTGGGCGCGGACCGATCAGGACCAGGTCGGCAAGGTCGGCGGTCCGGCGATCAATCCTCCGAGCAGCTTCGGCTCGAGCACCGGCAGCAACGTCATCGGCGGCGCCCAGATCGGCTGCGACTATCAGTTTGCCGGCAATTGGGTGGTCGGCGTCCAGGGCATGTTCGACTTCGGCAACATCAACAGCCAGCACTCCGTTCCGACCGCGTTTCCGCCGTTCTTTCCCGCAAACGCGTTCTATTCGACAAACTCGACCAAGGACGTCTTCACCGTCACCGGCCGCGTCGGCTATCTCTTCGCACCTTCCGTACTGGGCTATGTCAAGGGCGGCGGCGCCTTCGCGCGGATCGACCACAACATCTACGGCACCATTCCCGTCAACTTCCTTTCCGAAACCGCCACCGGCGTCGACCGGTCAGGCTGGACCGTCGGCGGCGGCCTCGAATGGATGTTCGCGCCCGGCTGGTCGGTGTTCGGCGAATTCAACTACATGGACTTCGGACGCAACGACATCAGCTTCGCGCCGGCTCCCGGCGCGTTCGGCGCCGCCGATGTGATTCGGACCCGCCTGCAGGTCGAGCAGGCTCTGTTCGGTGTGAACTACAAGTTCAACTGGATGCAGCCGGTGGTCGCGAGGTACTGATTTCTGCCGGAGGCTTGTTTCTCCGAGACTGCTTTCTCTCAAGACTGCAACTGAAAAGCCTCGGCATCGCCCGGGGCTTTTTTTGCGCGCGCCGATCCGGCGCCAGAGATATCGTGCGTGTCGGCCTCAACCTCAACTATCGCTTCAACTGGGGCGGGCCGATCGTCACAGTACTGATCTCTTCCTCTCTCCAGTAACTCAAAAGCCCCGGCATCGCCCGGGGGCTTTTTCGTTTGCGAAGGACTTGAAGCGAAAATACCGCCTATGCCTAACCCATGATCGAAAATCCGCCGTCGACCGGAATCGCGGTGCCGGTGACGAAGTCGGACGCGGGTGAGGCGAGGAACACCGCGATGCCGGCGAAATCGGCCGATGCGCCCCATCGCGCCGCCGGCGTGCGCGCCAGAACGCGGTCATGGAGGCCGTCGATCTGCTCGCGGGCGCGCGTTGTCAGGTCGGTGTCGATCCAACCCGGCAGCACCGCGTTGGCCTGGATGTTGTCGGCGGCCCAGGCGCAGGCGCAGGAGCGCGTGAACTGGACGATGCCGCCCTTGCTGGCGGCGTAGGCCGGCGCGAAGCTGGCGCCGAAGATCGACATCATCGAGCCGATGTTGATGATCTTGCCGCCGCCCGCTGCCTTCATGACGGGGTAGACCGCCTGCGAACACAGGAACGCGCTGGTGAGGTTGGTCCTGATCACGCTGTCCCATTCCGCGATATCGAGCGCGTGGGGAGGTTTGCGGATATTGATGCCGGCGTTGTTGACGAGAATGTCGATCCGGCCGAACTCGCGCACGGTCCGCTCCACCATGGCGGCGACGGCGTCCTTGTCGGTGACATCGGCGGCGACGGAGATCGCCCTGACGCCGCGCGCCTTCAGCTCGGCGACCGCCGCGATCGACTTCGTTTCATTGCGTCCAACGACGGCGATATCGGCGCCGGCGCCGGCCAGTCCCTGCGCCATGCCGAGGCCAATGCCGCCGTTGCCCCCGGTGACGATCGCCACCTTGCCCGAGAGATCGAATGGTCTTGATGTCATGCTCGTCCTCTTTCCCTTCGTCATGGCCGGGCATAGCCGTCCGAAGGACGGCGTCGCTTCCGCTCGCCTACGTCCCGGCCATCCACGTGTTCGGGCACAAGCGGCGCGAAAGACGTGGATGCCCGGCTTCGCAGACAAGTTTACGCAGTCTGCGTAAAGCAGACTGCTATGGCCGGGCACGACGATTATTAATCTACCGCTTGCTCTGCCAGATCAGAACCAGGCCGAGCGCGGCCAGCGCCGCGCCGTAGCCGGCCCATTGCATCTGCTTGATCATGAAGCTCGATGCCGGCCAGTTGATCACCCCCAGGCCCTGGCCGATCCAGAGCAGGCCGATGGCGAGCGCGAGCAGGCCGAGGATCAGAAGCAACTGGCGCATGGGGTGATTCCTCGTTCGCGTCGGCCGCGCGGCCATCGCGCAACGGCGGCCACAGTGGCGCGCGCGCCGGCTCGGAGCAAGGCGGGATTGGCCGCTCCGATTGGTTCGGCAACCCGCTTTGGCCGAGGCACAAAAAAACCCCGGACGATGCCGGGGCTTTTCAGTTGCTGGATTTCAGCAGAGATCAGTAGCTTCAGATCAATATCTGGCGACGACCGGGCCACCCCAGTTGAAGCGATACACCAGCGAGGTGATCACCGACTGGGTGAAGGGCTTGACCGTTTCAGATGCAACGATTGCACCAGCGGTGTTCACAACGTTGAGCTGCTTACGGCCGAATTCGGAGTAACGATACTCGGTCTTCAGGAACAGGCCGGGCAGGAAGTTGAGTTTGTACTCGAAGCCGGATCCGAGGAACCAACCCTGGTAGCTCGACGCCTGCAGACCGAACGGAGGAGTTCCGGGCAGTCCGGTGATGTAGTTGTAGTAGGTCGGGCTCTTGAAGTGGGTCTCGGTGTAACCGGCGTTGAAATAGCTGAGGAAGTCCGGGTTCACCAAGTAGCCGACGCGGCCGCCAACTGCCCAGGAATAGTCTTCCTTCAGATTGCCGACCCAAGAGGTGAAGGGCGCGCCAACGTGATCGCCTTTGACGTCAGAGAAAGTGTAGTCGCCGAGGAGGCCAACGACCCAGTTGCCCATCGGACCGGCGAACTGATAATCGCAACCCGCGCCAACCTGGCCCATCCAGCCCTTGCCACCGGTGTCGCCCTGATTGGCGACGAAACCGCCGGTGACGGGGTCAACCTGACGCAATTCCGCAGTGTACCAACCGTAGCCACCGCCGCCGGCAACATAGCAGCCGGTCCAGTTGTAGGCCATTGGAGCCGGGGCCGGCGCCTTGGTGTAGGGACGTGCCGCAAGGTCGGCGGCCGAAGCCGATCCGGTGAATGCGGCAACCGCGGCGAGAGCGAGCACTAATTTTTTCATCTTTAAATCCCCAGTGGCTAAGCGTTCGAACCTGTTCGCGGGCGGTACGAGCGTGGAATCTCAAAACCTGATAGCCGGACTATAGCCGGTTCAACCAAAAATGCTGTTGCAGGGTGGGCACACCCGCCGGAAAACGATCCGGGAAATTCCGGGGGTGGAGCCGCATGAGAAGGGCGGCGCGGCTCCAAATTGGCTCGAAAATCGCGAAAATGCCGGATGCGAGCCGGCCGGACGCCCGGTCGAGGCCTAAACGTCCAGCAAATCCTCGCTGGCAAACTCGGCCTTGTCGGAGATGAAGGCAAATCGCGCTTCCGCCCTGGTGCCCATCAGACGTTCGACCGAATCGGCGGTGCCCTCGCGGTCGTCGGCCAGCAGCACCACCCGCAGCATGGTGCGCCTGGCGGGGTCCATGGTGGTTTCCTTCAACTGCGCCGGCATCATTTCGCCCAGGCCCTTGAAGCGGCCGACATCGACCTTGGCGTTGGCGTTGAATTCGCTTTTCAGCAGCGCGTCCTTGTGGGCGTCGTCGCGGGCGTAGACCGTCTTGCTGCCATGGGTCAGGCGGTAGAGCGGCGGCACCGCGAGATAGAGGTGGCCCTCGTCGATCAGTTTCGGCATCTGCCGGTAGAAGAAGGTGATCAGGAGCGAGGCGATATGCGCGCCGTCGACGTCGGCGTCGGTCATGATGATGATGCGGGAGTAGCGCAGATCCTCCTCGCGGTACTGAAGCCCGGTACCGCAGCCGATCGCCTGGACCAGATCGGCGAGCTGGGCGTTGGCCGTCAGCTTGTCCTTGGTGGCGGAGGCGACGTTGAGGATTTTTCCGCGCAGGGGAAGGATGGCCTGGGTCTTGCGGTCGCGCGCCTGCTTGGCGCTGCCGCCGGCCGAGTCGCCCTCGACGATGAACAGCTCGCTGCCTTCGCCGGCCGTATTGGTGCAGTCGGAGAGCTTGCCGGGCAGGCGGGCCTTCTTCCCCGCGGTCTTGCGGGAGATTTCCTTCTCCGCGCGGCGGCGCAGCCGCTCGTCGGCGCGCTCGACGACGAAGTCCAGCAGCTTGTTGGCCTGCAGCGGATTGCCCGACAGCCAGTGGTCGAACGGGTCCTTGATCGCCTGTTCGACGATGCGCTGGGCCTCCGCGGTGGCGAGGCGGTCCTTGGTCTGGCCCTGGAATTCCGGCTCGCGCACGAACACGCTGAGCATCACGGCGGCGCCCACCATGACGTCTTCCGAGGTGACGCTGGCGGCGCGCTTGCCCTGGCCGACGCGCTCGGCGTGATCCTTCAGGCCGCGCAACAGCGCGCTGCGCATGCCGGATTCGTGGGTGCCGCCGTCCTGCGTCGGCACGGTGTTGCAGTAGGAAGACAGAAAGCCGTCGGCGTCGGCGGTCCAGGCCACGGCCCATTCGCAGGCGCCGTGGGCGCCGACGCGTCCGGATTTGCCGGAAAAGATATCGGGGTGCACCAGGGTGTCGTTATGGATCGCGGCGGCGAGATAATCCTTCAGCCCGCCCGGGAAGTGAAAACTGTCCTCGGCGGGCACATCCTCGATGCCCTTCAGGAGCGCCGGATCGCAGCGCCAGCGGATCTCGACGCCGCCGAACAGATAGGCCTTGGAGCGCGCCATCTTGAACAGGCGCTGCGGCTTGAAGGCGGCCTTGGCGCCGAAAATCTCGCTGTCCGGCTTGAAGCGGATCCTGGTGCCGCGGCGGTTGTTGATCTTGCCGAGGTCTTCGAGCTTGCCCTTGGGATGGCCGCGCTCGAACGCCATGCGGTAGAGTTTTTGGCTGCGGGCGACCTCGACCTCGAGCCGCGAGGACAGTGCGTTCACCACGGACACGCCGACGCCGTGCAGGCCGCCCGAGGTCTCGTAAACCTTGGAGTCGAATTTGCCGCCGGAATGCAGCGTGCACATGATGACTTCGAGCGCGGATTTCTTCGGGAATTTCGGATGCGGATCGACCGGAATGCCGCGGCCGTTGTCGGTGACGGTCAAAAATCCGTCGGCGCTCAATTCCACTTCGATGAAGGTGGCATGTCCCGCCAGCGCCTCGTCCATGGAATTGTCGATGACTTCGGCGAACAGATGGTGCAGCGCCTTTTCGTCGGTGCCGCCGATATACATGCCGGGCCGGCGCCGCACCGGCTCGAGGCCTTCCAGCACCTCGATATCGGCCGCGGTATAGCCGGCTTCCGCGCTGGAAGTGCGCGAGGCGACCTTGAGCGGGCTGCGGCCTTTGGGTTCCTCGGCCCCGAACAGGTCGTTGGTAGATTTTGTTTTAGCAGGGGATTTCAATGGCTTATTCATACTTTTTCATGTTTTGCGCGCGGCTGGGGCGCGGCGAATCGGTTTCCCTGACTATGCCACGGATGAGCTTAAAAAGTGACGGCAGGCCACAAGGCCGTCCCTCCCTGAGGGGAGAGGCGGGCTCTGCTCACGCCTGCGAAGTCCGGAACACGATCGCCACGAACATGGCCATCGCGGCGACCACGATCAAGGATCCCACAATCGGCGCGGCGATGAATGACGGGCCCTTCAGGACCACGATCGCGATGCCCGCCGGAAACAGGATCGCCCCGACTATATGCAGCCAGCCCTGCACTTTCGCCAGCATGCTGGTTCCGGCCTCGGGAACGAGCCGGTAGTACAGACCGATCAGGAACAACAGCACGCCGCCGACCAGGTTCAGATGCGCATGCGCCGGGGCCAGCGCAAAATCCTGCAGGATGCCCATGGCGATGCCCGCGAGCATCCCGACCAGCAGCAGCACCGCGCCAACGCACATCATCAACGATCCGATCATCCGTCTTTTCCTCAAGTTTCTGTTGGGGGTTGCAAGCGGGGTGGCGAGCGGGAGCTCACACCGGGGCCCCACCTTTGTGACTTGATGTCACGGAGGGGGCTAGCTTACCTGTTCTTGGGTAACGAACTTCTTAGGTATCGAACCCTAAAAAAGTTCAAACGCGACATTCGCCGGGGAAGGGCGTTCGGAATGGAAGATTTTGGGCGCGCCTTGGTCGACTTCGTGCGCGAACATCAGGCCTGGGCCGCACCGGTCGTTTTCCTGCTGGCGTTCGGCGAGTCGCTTGCCTTCATTTCGCTGCTGATCCCGGCCTGGGGCGCGCTGGTGGCGATCGGCGCGCTGATCGGCGTCAGCGGCATCAGCTTCTGGCCGGTGTGGATTGCCGGCGGGCTCGGCGCGGGGCTCGGCGATTGGCTCTCCTACTGGTTCGGCTTCAGATACAAGGAACACGTCGCCCAGATGTGGCCGCTGTCGCGCTATCCGGGAATCCTGGAGCGCGGCGAGGCCTTTGTGAAAACCTGGGGCGTACCCAGCATCTTCATCGGGCGGTTCTTCGGACCGCTGCGGGCCTCGGTGCCGCTCGCCGCCGGCATATTCGAGATGCCATACTGGCGCTTTCAGATCGCCAATTTCGTATCGGCGCTGGTCTGGTCGGCGGTATTGCTGCTGTTCGGCGACGTGCTTGCCAGGATCGCCGAGTGGTTGTGGCGCACGGCCTGACCGTGAACTGGACAAGGCAACATGCGTCTTGACGCCAGCCGGGCGCGGCCTTATAGCCCCGCCCATGATGAACGCCGCGACCATTTTGATCGCTCGCCGCCGCCGCACCTCAGCGGTATGGGCGGACGTCTGCGTTTAAGATATCAGCCTTTGCCGCCGGATCCGGTCCGCGGCATCTTCCTCTCCTGCAGCGCGATCTGAACCGGCGGCTCACCAGAGCAAGCAGGAGATCGCCATGTATACGCCCCCCATGTTCAAGCCCGACCGCGCCGCGAGCCTCGCGTTTGCGCAGGCGCGCGGCTTTGGCACGGTCACGGCCTGGGACGGCCACAAGCCGGTGGCGTCGTCGCTGCCGTTTTTGCTGGCCTATGCCGACGACGGCACGCCGCACGCCGCGTTTCACGTCGCCCGCAACAATCCGCTGGCGAAACTCGCGGACGGGAAATCGCAGTGGCTGATGGCCGTCACCGGCGCGGATGCCTATGTTTCGCCCGACTGGTACGTCTCGCCCGATCAGGTCCCGACCTGGCTTTACCAGGCCGTGCACCTGACGGGCACGGTGCGGCTGCTGTCCGATTCCGAACTCGGTCCGCATCTGGACGCGCTCAGCGCCAGGTTTGAAAGCTGGCTGGCGCCGAAACCGCCCTGGCTGGTGTCGAAGGTGACGGCCGGACGTCTCGACGCGCTGAAGAAAGCGATTGTGGGTCTGGTGATGGCGGTGGACGAGGTCGAGGGCAGTTTCAAGCTCAACCAGCACAAATCCGACGTCGACCAGGTTGCGATTGCCTCGGCACTCCTGCAGCGGCCGGACGAAGCCGCGCAGACGGTCGCAAAGCAGATGATCGCGCTGCGGCCGCAGTTGGACTACAAATCATCCACGCCTGTCAGTGTAGCTGCGGATTGAAGGAACCCGCCATGACCCTCTCCGATACCAAGCAGCCGAAAGGCCAATCCCCGACCGCCGGCGCCTCCGCGCGGCCCACCGTGTTCGTCGATGGTGCGGCCGGAACGACCGGCCTCGGCATCCGCGCGCGCCTTGGCCTGCAGAACGACGTCGTGCTCAGGAGCATTGCCGAGGAAAAGCGCAAGGATGCGCAGGCAAAGCGGGCGCTGATGGAGGAAGTGGATCTCGTCATCCTCTGCTTGCCGGATGAAGCCGCGCGCGAGACCGTTGGGCTGATCGACAGCATGGGGGCTGCCGCCCCAAAGGTGCTGGACGCATCGACGGCCTTTCGCGTCGCCGCCGACTGGACCTACGGTTTTGCGGAACTCGCGCCGGACCAGGCCGACAAGATACGGGCGGCGCGCAAAGTCTCGAACCCGGGCTGCTATCCGACCGGCGCGGTGGCGCTGCTGCGGCCGCTGGTGGATGCCGGGCTGGTGCCGGCGGACTACCCCGTCACCATCAATGCGGTGAGCGGCTATTCGGGCGGCGGCAAGTCCCTGATCGAAAGTTTCGAAGCCGGCACCGCGCCGGCCTTCGAACTCTATGGCCTCGGCTTCGAGCACAAGCATTTGCCGGAGACGCAGCTCTACGCCAGGCTCGTGCGCCGGCCGATCTTCGTTCCGTCGGTCGGCAACTACCGGCAGGGCATGCTGGTGTCGGTGCCTTTGCATCTCGACACGCTTCCGGGCAAGCCCGATGCCGCCGACCTCCACGCCGCGCTGGCGAAGCGTTACGCCGGCAGCAAATACGTCTCGGTCATGCCGCTCGACAACGCGGCTACCAAAAGCGGACGCATCGAACCTGAGGCGCTCAACGAGACCAACATGCTCGAGCTTTATGTCTTTGCGAGCCCAAAATACCCTCAGGCGGTTCTTGTCGCGCGTCTCGACAATCTGGGTAAAGGCGCCTCGGGGGCCGCGATACAGAACATGCGGCTGATGCTGGGCTTTGCCGATACGTAAGGCCGCAGCCGGCGAGATCGGGGGTTTTTCGGCAGCGCCGTATCTTCGGTTCCGGTCCCGCTGGCCCCAATACGCAAAACAAAACCCCGGCGAGAGCCGGGGTTTTTCAATCCTGCGTTATGGCGTTTTCGAGCGAAGTGGATAGCGGTTCGCGTGAAGAAAACGCGTCAAAAAAGATTTTCCGGGCGGGAGCAAGGCCTCAGACAATCTTGAAAATCGCCAGCGCCAGCACGGCCTGCGCCAGGAAGCCGACGGTGAAGGCCAGCGTGCGGAACACCGGCAGGCCCATGGTGTAGACGATGACATGCGCGACGCGGGCCCAGAAATACACCGCGCAGGCGAGCACTGTCCATTTCGTCGAATAATCGATCTGCGCCAGGATCAGCACCAGGGGTGCGAAAATGATGAGGTTCTCGACCGCGTTGTCGTGCGCGAACATCAGCCGCGTCGCCCACTCCGCATGCGGCTTGTCGTTGCGCGACGGATTGGCCATCGCGCCCGAAAGGCCGCGAACCTGACAGCGATTGAGAATGTAGGGGATCCACAGCAGTCCGGTCAGAATGACCGTCGCCGTCAGCCAGAACAATTCGCGCGTCATCGGTTTTCCCCTCATTTCGAGTTTTGAATCTGGTCCCGGCGGGACGGCCGGTTATACTCAAGCACGCAGCGTTGCGCTACGCGCGGACCCGGACGTAGCTGCCGGGGGCGTCTTCGATCGCAGGCAACGCCTCGGTGCCGACCGCGCGCGCCGGCACCTGTTCGGCGTCGATGCTTTCGAGCCACCCGCGCCAGTCGGGCCACCACGATCCCTTGTGTTCCTGCGCGCCCTTGAGCCAGTCCGAAAGCGTCACGTCCCGGATATTGTCGTTGGTCCAGAACTGGTATTTGCCCGACGCCGGCGGGTTGACCACGCCGGCGATGTGCCCGGACCCGGACAGGACATATTTCACCGGGCCGCCGAAGAACTGCGAGCCGTAAAGCACGGAATTGGCGGGCGCGATGTGGTCCTCGCGCGTCGCCAGATTGTAGACCGGCACCTTCACCTTGGAGAGGTCGAGCAGCGTATTGTCCAGCACCATGCTGCCGGCGGAGAGCCGGTTCTCCAGATAGCAGTTGCGCAGGTAATAGGAATGGTTCGCCGCCGGCATCCTTGTGGCGTCGGAATTCCAGTGCAGCAGGTCGAATGACGAGGGCGGTTGTCCCTTCAGGTAGTTGCTGATGACATAGGACCAGATCAGGTCGTTCGAGCGCAGCATGTTGAAGGCCATCGCCATCTTGGCGCCCTCGAGCACGCCCGATTCCCGCATGTCGCGCTCGAGCGCCGAGATCTGGTCTTCGTCGACGAACACCAGCAGATCGCCGGCGTGGGTGAAATCGACCTGCGCCGCCAGGAATGTCGCCGAGGTGGCGCGGACGCGGCGCTTTTCCGCGAGCCAGGCCAGCGTGGTGGCGAGCAGGGTGCCGCCGACGCAGTAGCCCATGGTGTGGACCTTCAATTCGCCGGTGGCGCGCTCGATGGCGTCCATCGCCGCCAGCGGGCCCTGCTTCATGTAGTCTTCCCAGGTTTTTGCCCCGAGGCTCTTGTCCGGGTTGACCCAGGAAATCACGAACACCGTGATGCCCTGATCGACGCACCACTTGATGAAGGATTTTTCCGGCTTGAGGTCGAGGATGTAGAATTTGTTGATCCACGGCGGCACGATCAGAAGCGGCGTGCGCAGCACGGTCTCCGTCGAGGGCGCGTACTGGATCAGCTGCATCAGCTCGTTCTGGAAGATCACCTTGCCCGGCGTCGTCGCCATGTTGACGCCGACGATGAGGTTGGCCGGGTCGGACTGGCGGATGCGCAGCGTGCCGCGTCCGGCCTCGATATCCTCCGCCAGCATCTTCATGCCGCGCACCAGATTGTCGCCGCTGGACGCCAGCGTCTCGCGCAGGACTTCCGGATTGGTGAGAACGAAATTCGACGGCGCCAGCGCGTTGGTGATCTGCTGGACGTAGAATTCGGCCTTCTTGCGGGTGTGCGCGTCGAGACCGTCGGCGTTGCGCACCAGGTCCTGGGCCCACTCCGTGGTGAGCAGGTACAGCTGCAGCAGGAAATCGAAAAACTGATTCGACTTCCACTCGGGATCGCTGAAGCGCTTGTCGCGCGGCGACGGCTCGATCGCGGGCGGCGCCTGTTCGCCGGCGAGACGCCGCACCGACGAGCCCCACAGATCGAGATAGGCCTTGGCCATCTTCTTCTGCAGCTCCGCCGACCGGTCGTTGTCCGACAGCCAGTATTCCGCCACGGCCGTGAAGGTCTTGACGACCTCGGTGAGCTCGCTGGGCGGCTTGTCCTTCACTTCGCCGCTCTCGCGCGGCTTCAGATAGGCGGCGAGCGCCTGGCCGCTCGTCTCCATCGCCCGCGCGAGATTGACCGCGAAGGCTTCGGGGTCGAACTTTTTTGCGGCCTGGGTTTCAATCGTGACGTCGCTCATGTCGGCAACCCTATAGGTTCATTTCCGGTTCGTCACCGCGTTGATCGTCCATGGCGGCCTCGAAGTTAACCTCGATGACCCGCCTGTTGCACTGCGACAAAGCATCTTGGTTCCGTCATATTGAAGCCTCAGCGCCGCGATTTGTTGTTTGGGCCTTAAGCGTTTCGGGCGACAATGGTTTGGGCTGTAGCAATAGTTGATGAAATAAGCGCCAGACGGCTGCGAGCCAAACCGGGTGAGTCAGGATTTTCCTAAACCGATGTCGGTGGATCGAAATAAGAGGGCGCTGGCCTTGGGAGCGCTGCTGTTGTCGGCGCTCGCGCTGGGCGGCTGCTCGAGTTCGATCGCGGACCTGCCGCTGGTCGGCACGCCTGCCGACGCGCCCGCGCGTCCGACGGACGCCGGCGCCTACCTTCCGGTTCATGATTTGCCGCCCGATCGCGAAGACGCAGTGATACCGCCGGCGGAGCGGGCCAGGATCGAGGCGGAACTGGCAGCGGCGCGGGACCGCCAGGCTTCGGTAGCGGCCAAGGACGCCGCCACCAAGTGAAGAGACTGCAGGGATAGAGACTAACGACTGGCGCCGCCGGGCGTCCGTGGTAAAAGAACCCCAATTCAACCGCAAATCAGGGCGAAGACATTCATTTGGCGCCTGAACTCGCTCTAAATCCTTGATTTAGCGTGATTTCTGGACGAAGCCGAATCCGGTTTCGAAACCCACATGTCGGCGATTCTGCCCTGCCGGTTGTCGGAGCGAGGTCCCATGGAAGAATTTTACCGCATCCGCCGCTTGCCGCCCTACGTGTTCGAGCAGGTCAACCGGGCCAAGGCGGCCGCACGGAATGCCGGCGCCGACATCATCGACCTCGGCATGGGCAATCCGGACCTGCCGACGCCGCCCCATGTCATCGAAAAACTCAAGGAAACCCTGGGCAAGCCGCGGACCGACCGCTACTCCGCCTCGCGCGGCATTACCGGCCTGCGCAAGGCGCAGGCCGCCTATTACGGCCGGCGTTTTGGCGTGAAGCTCAATCCGGAGACCCAGATCGTGGCGACGCTGGGCTCCAAGGAGGGCTTTGCCAACGTGGCGCAGGCCATCACCGCGCCCGGCGACGTGATCCTGTGCCCGAATCCGAGCTACCCCATCCACGCCTTTGGATTCCTGATGGCCGGCGGCGTGATCCGCTCGGTCCCGTCGGAGCCGACCCCGCAATTCTTCGAGGCGGTGGAACGCGCGATCATCCATTCGATCCCGAAGCCCCTGGCGATCGTCGTCTGCTATCCCTCCAATCCGACCGCCTATGTCGCGAGCCTCGATTTCTACAAGGATCTGGTGGCGTTCGCGAAGAAGCACGAGATTTTCATCCTGTCGGATCTGGCCTATGCGGAGGTCTATTTCGACGACAACAACCCGCCGCCCTCGGTGCTGCAGGTTCCCGGCGCGATCGACGTGACCGTGGAATTCACCTCGATGTCGAAGACGTTTTCGATGGCCGGCTGGCGCATGGGATTTGCGGTCGGCAACGACCGGATCATTGCCGCGCTGGCGCGGGTGAAATCCTACCTCGATTACGGTGCCTTCACGCCGATCCAGGTCGCGGCGACCGCGGCGCTGAACGGTCCGGACGATTGCATCCGCGAGATGCGCGACACCTACCGCAAGCGTCGCGACGCGCTGGTCGAATCGTTCGGGCGGGCAGGGTGGGAGATCCCGCCGCCGCAGGCCTCGATGTTCGCCTGGGCGCCGCTGCCCGAGGCCTTCCGCGGCGTCGGCAGCATGCAGTTCGCGACCCTGATGGTCGAGAAGTCGGGCGTCGTGGTTTCGCCGGGGGTCGCCTTCGGCGAGCACGGCGAGGGCTATGTACGCATCGCCATGGTGGAAAACGAGCAACGTATCCGCCAGGCCGCCCGCGGCGTGCGGCGCTTCCTTGAAAGCGGCATCGAAACGTTGCACAACGTGGTTCCTCTCGCCAACCGGCGGTAGGCATGATCCCGAAAAGCATGTCCCCGGGCGTGACCCGGGGATGGAGACGGTTTCCGGATCAGGTCATGCCCAGTTTAAGTCTTTCCGGCAGGTCTTTTGCGTCATGGTCGCACCCCTGAAAGTGGGTATTGCGGGGCTCGGCACTGTTGGCGCCGAAGTGGTCCGTGTCATCGAGCAGCAGAGCCGCACCCTGTCGGCGCGCTGCGGCCGAGGCGTGCGCGTCGTCGCCGTCACCGCGCGTTCGAAGGTGAAGAAGCGCAGTCTCGATCTGCGCGGCATCGCCTGGGCGAAAAATCCGCTGGCGCT
This sequence comes from uncultured Alphaproteobacteria bacterium, assembly GCA_963721275.1. GTDB lineage: Bacteria > Pseudomonadota > Alphaproteobacteria > Rhizobiales > Xanthobacteraceae > Bradyrhizobium. The sequence goes on from CAVRIQ010000021.1 coordinate 321,794, forward strand.
CGCCAGCGATCCCGGCATCGACTGCTTTGTCGAATTGATGGGCGGGTCCGGCGAGCCGGCATTGTCGGCGATCGAGGCGGCGCTGAAGTCCGGCAAATCGGTGGTCACCGCCAACAAGGCGCTGATCGCCAGGCACGGAATCCGGCTGGCGAAGCTCGCCGAGAAGCATGGCGGCGCGCTGAATTTCGAGGCGGCGGTCGGGGCGGCCATTCCGGTGGTCAAGACCCTGCGCGAGGGCCTGGCCGGCACCGACATCAATCGCGTCTACGGCATCCTCAACGGCACCTGCAATTACATCCTGACCCGGATGGAGCAGGAGGGGCTGTCGTTCGCCGAATGCCTGAAGGACGCCCAGCGCCTCGGCTACGCCGAGGCCAACCCGTCGTTCGACGTCGACGGCCACGACACCGCGCAGAAGCTCGCCATCCTTGCCAGCCTCGCCTTCGGCACCAAGGTGGCGCAAAGCGCCGTCTATGTCGAAGGCATTTCCTCGATCGCGCCGGAAGATCTGCGCGCTGCCGAACAGCTCGGCTATCGGGTCAAGCTGCTCGGGGTCGCGGTGCGGACCGCGAAGGGCATCGAGCAACGCGTGCACCCGACCATGGTGCCGAAATCGTCCTCGATCGCGCAGGTGATGGGCGTCACCAATGCGGTGACCATCGACGGCGACGGCATCCCGCCGATCACGCTGGTCGGCCCGGGCGCGGGCGGGGCGGCGACCGCCTCGGCCGTGGTCGCCGATATCGCCGATGTCGCGCGCGGCATCCGCGCCAGGCCGTTCGGGCGTCCGGTGGACAAGTTACGCGATACCCGGAAAGCGCCGATGGAGCGCCACGAGGGTGGCTATTACATCCGCCTGATGGCGCGGGATCTGGCAGGGACTGCCGCTACCATCGCCACGCGCCTTGCGGAACAAAAGATTTCCATCGAATCGATCGTGCAGCGCCATCCCGACGGCGTTGACGCAGGCAGCGCGAAGGGGAAAGCTTCGCCGGTGCCGGTCATCCTGATCACCTACGCGACCAGCGAGGACGCCGTCTATCGCGCGCTCGAGGCGGTACAGCGCGACAAGGTGATCTCTGGCCGGCCGCAGGTGATACGAATTGAAAAAAACTAGCGTGTGCTCCGAACGGATCGCGCGCCACATGATTGGTTGCGGGCTGAAAATCCCGTCGTGAAGTCCTAAGGAGTTTGCCGATGTCGACCCATATTTCCGTTCCGCCGCAGCTGCTGCTGGAACGCATTCTCACGCTCGAAATCGTGCGGGTCACGGAGCGCGCGGCAGTGTCGGCGGCAAGGCTGCGCGGCCACGGCAACGAGAAGGCCGCCGACCAGGCCGCGGTCGACGCCATGCGCCGCGAGCTCAACAAGCTGCCGATCGAAGGCACCGTCGTGATCGGCGAGGGCGAACGCGACGAGGCGCCGATGCTGTTTATCGGCGAGAAGGTCGGGATGAACGCCGGCCCGCAGGTCGACATCGCCGTCGATCCGCTCGAGGGCACCACGCTGTGCGCCAAGGCCATGCCGGGCGCGATCGCGACCATGGCGATGGCGGACGGCGGCACGCTGCTGCACGCGCCGGACGTCTACATGCAGAAGATCGCCGTCGGCCCCGGCTACAAGAAGGGCGTGGTCGAACTCGATGCATCGCCTGCCGACAATGTGCATCGGCTGGCCAGGGCCAAGGGGGTCGAGGCATCCGCGATCACGGTGCTGGTGCTCGATCGCCCGCGGCACTCCGATATCATCCAGGGCGTGCGCTCGACGGGTGCTGCGGTCCGCCTCATCACCGACGGCGACGTCGCCGGCGTCATCCACTGCGCCGATCCCGACAATACCGGCGTCGACATGTATATCGGCACCGGCGGCGCGCCCGAGGGCGTGCTGGCGGCGGCGGCGCTGCGCTGCATCGGCGGCCAGATGCAGTGCCGGCTCATCCTCGACAGCGAGGAAAAGCGTGAGCGTGCCCGCAAGATGGGCGTCGCCGATCCGCGCATGATCTACGGGATCGAGGACATGGTGAGGGGCGACTGCCTGTTCTCCGCAACCGGGGTTACGACCGGCTCGCTGCTCTCCGGCGTCAAGTTCCGCAAGGACGTGATCGAGACCGAGACCGTGGTGATGCGCTCGGTCACCGGCACCGTGCGCTACATCAGAGTCCGAACACCGCCAGTTCGAAAAATTCCACCTCGACTGAGATGACCGGCATGGCTGGCAATATCGTCATCCGGCCCGTCGGCGCGGACGAGCGCGCAGCCTGGGAACCGCTGTGGAACGGCTATCTTGCCTTCTACAAGGCGACGCTGGCGCCCGGCGCCAGCGATGTCGCCTGGCAGCGCTTTCACGATCCCGCCGAGCCGATGTTTCTGCTCGGGGCCTATGTCGACGGCAGGCTGACCGGCATCGTGCAGTATCTGTTTCACCGCTCGAGCTGGACGGTCGGCAATTACTGCTATCTGCAGGATCTGTTCGTCAGCGAGAGCGCGCGCGGCCTCGGCCTCGGGCGGGCGCTGATCGAGGCCGTGTACGAGAAGGCCAAGGCGGCCGGCGCCAGCCGGGTGCACTGGCTGACGCAAACCACCAATACGCAGGCGCGCATTCTCTACGATCAGGTCGCCGACAATTCCGGCTTCATGCAGTACAGGAAGATTTTCTAACCCGTCATTCCGGGGCGGCGCGAAGCGACGAACCCGGAATCCAGAAATTATCGGAACGAGATTCCGGGTTCGCGCTTGCGCGCGCCCCGCAATGACAACGATAAAAAGGGAGCAAACATGTCCGATATTTCCGCGGTCAAGGCGCTGGTGTTCGACGTGTTCGGCACCGTGGTCGACTGGCGCACCAGCCTGATCGCGGATTTCACCAAATGGAGCCGAGAAGCGCGGCATCAAGGCCGACTGGACCGCGTTGGTCGACGGCTGGCGCGCGGTCTATGCCGCTTCAATGGACGACGTGCGAAAGCATCCCGAGCGCGGCTATGTGATCCTCGACAAGCTGCACCGCCGCTCGCTGGAAAAGCTGGTCGCGCAGCTTTCGATTTCCGGCTTGACCGATGCCGACCTGCATTACCTCACCATGGGCTGGCATCGCCTCCATCCGTGGCCCGACAGCGTCTCCGGCCTGACGCGGCTGAAGACAAAATACATCATCTCGCCGCTCTCCAACGGCAATGTCGCGCTGTTGACCAACATGGCGAAATTCGCAGGCCTGCCGTGGGATCTGATCCTGTCGGCGGAACTGTTCGAGCACTACAAGCCCGACCCCGAGACCTATCTCGGCGCGGCCAGGCTGCTGTGCCTGCCGCCGGAGCAGGTGATGATGGTCGCCGCCCACAATCACGATCTCAAGGCCGCCCAGAAACTGGGATTGAAGACCGCCTTCGTCGCGCGCCCGACCGAATACGGCCCGTTGCAGAAATACGATTTCGAGGCCAAGGGCGACTGGGACATCGTGGCCAAGGATTTTAACGGCATCGCCGAGCGGATGGGGTGCTAGAGCGTTTTCAAGCGAAGTGGTGGCCGGTTCGCGTCAAGAAAACGCGTCAAATCAAGAATCCAGACCCCCGTTTCGATTCAATCGAAACGGAAGAGGCTCTAGCCGGCATAGCTTGAGCGGGGCACGCGGCCGAAGATAGCCTCCTTGATGTCTCGCTGCGCTCGCTGACGGAGCGCCCGAGGCCGGCGCCGGGTTCCCGGCGCTCACAGCATGTTCGCCCTGACGAACAGCGTGCGCACCGCGTTGGTCGCCGGCACCGTCAGAATGCCATTATCGGCGGCGCGCTCGAGCCAGTCGATGGCGTCGGCATGCAGCGAGCGGAATTCCATCCACTCGACCGAATTGAAATTTGTGAGGAACTGATAGGCCTGGCCCACGGTCGCGATCGATACCGCTTTCCCGTTCAGCCTGATCTTGAACGTCGTGCGCAGCGGCGTTTCGGATATGGACGCATCGCTCATGACTGGGTGTTCGAGCGCTGAGCGGCCAGCGTCGCGCCGCGCAGGTTCGGGACCACGACAAGGCGATTGATCTCTCCGTCGTTGAAGGCCTTGAGGAAACGATCATAGTTCCTGATCGAGACGCAGCCGTTCGAATCGCCGTTGGGGCCGAGCATGTAGCTATGCGCGAGCAGCCCCGAACGCCCGTTCGTGGTGCTGCCCTCGGCGGGGATCATGCGCAGCGCCTGCACACCGTGAAACAGCCGTTCGCGCGGCTTGAGGTCGTAGGCGGCCGGCGGGGTTGCGCCGGCGTTGGGCACGTTGGCGTGCTCGGGATCGTCCCTCAGGCTGCCTATTCCCGAGTGCGCCTCCAGGCTCGAACCGTTCGGCAGGTAAACCGCATGTGCCGAGATGTCGTAGACCGCGGTGAGATTGTCGTAGCCGAGAGACGTCAGATCCGGTCCCCGGCGAAACAGCCCGCCGTCCGGCGCGAGCGAGGCCAGCGTGACGTGTCCCGGCAGCAGGTCGGATAGTTTTTGCAGGAGCGTGCGATCGTCCGCGCGGGCCGCGTTGTCTGCCAGAGCCAGGGCCGGTCCGGGCCGCGATTCCAGGTCTGCCGCGACGGGACGAGATCGGGGCAAGGGAATGCCGGCCGGACCCTGTGGCTTGCTCTCATCGGCCTTGCTCTCATCAGCCTTGCCCTCATCAAGGCCGGCCTGATCGAGCAGGGCGTTACGCCAGTCCCCGGACATCAAATGGCGGGCAAGCGCGCCTCTGGCGAAGCGGAACTTCAACTCGACGGCAGCCAGGGCGGAACGATCCAGCGGTTGCAAGGCAAGAGCGCCGGCGGGCGCTTCGGGCGTTGAGCGCGGAGAAAAACGATCGTCGAAGGAGATGCGCTCCGGGTCTCGCGGCAACGCCGCCGACGCGAGCGGGGTGGTTTGATCGGAATCGGAAATCCAGGCAGCCGCGCCGAGCGCCAAAGCGAGCGCGGCAAAAACCAGCGCGGCCGATTCCGACCGCCCCATGGGACGGCGCGACAACGGCCCGTCGGCGATTGCTGCATCGAAAGCCATCAAGTCCCCAAAAACCACCAACTCCCAATTTCACCTCGCAGAGCGCCTGCCCCTGCGAGGATTCGTCGACCAGCCAGGCATCATTTGAGAGCCAAGACTGCGGCATAATCGAGACAAGCGACGGCATCCGGACCCTGTCCCATAATTGGACCGCTTGATGCACGGTAACCCGACGACGGGCAAATCACTTGGGTCTGCCGATTTTTGCGTGTCAAGCCCCTTTTGCAAAAATATTCTGATTTTCCGAAATCGCAAATCACTTTATATCCGCAGCTGTCCACCCCACTCGAGGGGCGTATCGCGATCGTCACGGACGCGGGGCTGGATGCGATGGACGCGAGCGGCGCTTGAGACGACAGCGTTTTGCTTGCGGACGGAGAAGTCGTGTGGTCCTGACGCCTCGACGCTGGCGTCAAGTCGGCAGCCAAGACGCTGCCGACGACGGTGACAAAAAAGCCCGATCGCCGGGGAGAGTACGAAGGAAGCCGTTAAAACCATTGCGTGCGGGGATGCCGGGTGATTTCCGGTGCGACCGCTGTGAATACTCGTGTGCATGTTGCACTACCACTTCGCACACGAGGCTGCGGGTGCACTGGGCACCCGGCATTCCCCACGCCCTCTCTTGGGGCGGAAGGTTCCTCACAATCCGGGCGCATCGCGCCGCGGAAGGCAGAGTCGCGTCTTGGCGGCCACCCGGGGATGACGGGTATAAGTCGGCACCGGCGCGCACGAATCATTGAACCTGCGGCGATCCGGCTTATTTGCTGAAAGCATCATGACGCTCCCCGCATCCGCATTGCCTGTCGAAGCGCCGCTGGCGTTTCTCGGCGTGTCGCATTCCGCGACCGGAAAGCTGTGGCGCGACCGGCTCGATGCGCGCGGCGCGGCGCGGGCGCTGGCGATCGCGCAGCGCTACCAATTGCCGGAGATGCTGGCGCGGGTGCTGGCGGGGCGCGACGTCGCGATCGACGCGGTCGAGGACTTTCTCGATCCGACCATCCGCAAACTGATGCCCGATCCCTATACCGTGACGCAGATGGAAGCCGCCGCCAAACGCATCGCGGATGCGGCGGCGCGCGGCGAGAAGGTCGCGATCTTCGGCGACTACGACGTCGATGGCGCCACCTCCGCGGCGCTGCTCGCCTGGTACCTGCGCCATTGCGGGCTCGATCCGCTGATCCACATTCCCGACCGCATCTTCGAAGGCTACGGCCCCAATGTCGAAGCGATCAACATGCTCGCGGGCAAGGGCGCCACGCTGCTGGTGACGGTGGACTGCGGCACCACCAGCCTCGAGCCGCTGGCGGAAGCAAGACGCCTTGGGATGTCGGTCGTCGTCATCGACCATCACCAATGCGGCGATGAATTGCCCGGGGTCGACGCGCTGGTCAATCCGAACCGGCCGGACGACCTTTCCGGCCTCGGCCATCTCGCCGCCGTCGGCCTGGTGCTGGTCACGCTGGTTGCGGTCAGTCGCGAGCTGCGCGCGCGGGGTTTCTGGACCGCCGAAATGCCGGAACCGGATTTGCTCGGGATGCTGCATCACGTCGCGCTCGGCACCGTCGCCGATGTCGCGCCGCTGATCGGGCTCAACCGCGCCTTCGTCGCCAAAGGCCTGATCGCGATGCGGCGCCGCGATCACGTCGGCCACACCGCATTGATGGACGTGTCGCGGCTGAACGGCCCGCCCGAGGCCTGGCATCTCGGCTTCATGCTGGGGCCGCGCATCAACGCCGGCGGGCGCATCGGGCGCGCCGATCTCGGGGTGCGGCTGTTGCTGGAAGGCGACGTCTCGGAAGCGGCACGGATTGCCGCCGAACTCGACCGGCTCAACACCGAGCGCCGCGTCATCGAACAGATGGCGGAAGCGCAGGCCGAAGCCGAGGCGCTGGCGTCGCTCGGGCTGGAAGACAAGGGTTCTGTCATCGTCACGGCGTCGGAAGGCTGGCATCCCGGCGTGGTCGGCCTGGTCGCCGCCCGCTTGAAGGAAAAATTCTCGCGGCCCGCCTTCGCCATTGCGCTGGAGCCCGGCGGCATCGGCACCGGATCGGGCCGCTCGATCGGCGGCGTCGATCTCGGCAAGGCGGTGCGGCAGGCGGTGAAAGACGGCTTGTTGCTGAAGGGCGGCGGTCACGCCATGGCCGCGGGCGTCACCTTGCGCAAGGAGAAGCTGGCGGAATTCCGCGCCTATATGGAAAGCGCGCTAGCCGCCGACGTCGCGGCCTCGCGCCACGTCAACGAGCTCTTCATCGACGGCGCCGTCAGCGCCCGGGCGGTGACGCCCGAATTGGCGGCAACGCTCAATCGCGCCGGTCCCTTCGGCAGCGGCAATCCGGAACCCGTCATCGCGCTGCCGTCGCATCAACTGGTCTATGCCGATGAAGTCGGCCAGGCGCACCTGCGACTCCGGTTCAAGTCGGGCGACGGCGCCATCGTCAACGGCATCGCGTTTCGCTCGATCGGACAAAAACTCGGCAACGCGCTGGTGGCCAATCGCGGGCAGCCATTGCATGTCGCGGGATCGCTCGCGGTCGATCGCTGGCAGGGCACCGAGCGGGTGCAGTTGCGCGTGCTCGACGTCGCGGTGCCGGATCAGGGGCCGGCGATCATCAGATAGATCTTCAACAAACAATCATTGGTTGGGAGCGGAAATGACGGGGCAGGTTCAAGGCAAGGTCGCATTGGTCACCGGCGGCGCATCGGGCATCGGCGCGGCGTGTGCCGAGCTGTTGGCGCGCGAGGGCGCGTCGGTGGCGGTCACCGATATCGACGAGCTCAGGGGTCCCGAGCTGGTCGCCGGAATCAACAGCGCCGGATGTCAGGCGGTGTTTCTGCCTCAGGACGTGACCAGCGAGGCGCGCTGGGTGGAAGTGGTGGCCGAAGTGGAAAAACGCTTCGGCCGGCTCGACATCCTGGTGTCGAACGCGGGCATCGGCATAGCGGTGCCGTCGATCACCGATATGTCGCTGGAAGACTGGCGCCGCCAGACCGCGATCAATCTGGACGGCGTATTTCTTTCGGTGAAGCATTGCCTGCCCGCGATGCGCCGGAGCGGCGGCGGCGGTTCGATCATCATGATGTCGTCGCTCGCGGGCCTGCGCGGCGCGCCCGGCCTTTCCGGCTACTGCGCAACCAAGGGCGGGGTGCGGCTGTTCGCCAAGGCGATCGCGATGGAATGCGCGTCCGCGGCGGATGGCATCCGGGTCAACTCGGTGCATCCGGGGATTATCGACACGCCGATCTGGGGCAAAATTCCGACCGAAGCCGCAGGCCGCGGACAGAACGCGCCGATCGATCCGGAGGAGCGGGCGAAACTGGCGACGCCGCTGGCGCGGGCCGGCCACGCCTCGGAGATTGCGCAAGGCGTGTTGTATCTGGCGTCCGAGGCATCGAGCTACGTCACCGGCACCGAGCTGGTCATCGATGGCGGCATGAGCGCGGGCGGCGCGGTGCGGCGGGCCTAGCCGCCTTGTCGCAACCGCGCCAAAACCTTGAGCCCGCCATAGCCGTCCGCGGGCTGCAGCCCCGTCTTGACCTGATAGTCCTTGATCGCCTTCATGGTGTCGTTGCCGACCCGGCCGTCGGTGCCGCCCGTGTCAAAACCCGCTTTTGTCAATCGGACCTGCATCTCCTGCACTTCGGCGAGCGTCAGCGCGCGCTCCGAGCCCGGGAACGGCTGAAGGAAAGGCGGCGCGCCCAGAATGCGGTCGCCGAGATGGCAGATCGCCAGCGCGTAGTTCATCGAGGGATTGTAGCTGCGCACCGAATAGAAATTCGGCCCGAGCAAAAAGGCCGGACCGTCTCGCACGGGTATCCACATCTGCGCGGAGGCATTCGGTTGCGGGAACGGCCGGCCGTCGGCGCGCGAGACGCCGGCGCTCGCCCACGCCGCGTAGCTGCGGCTGCCGCCGGAGGCGCCGCCGGGCGCGCGGACTTCATAGCCCCAATGCTCGCCGCGGCGATATTTGCCGCGGTTGACCAGATAGCGCGCGGTGGAACCCAGGGCATCGTCGGGCTTGCCGAACGGCGACACCCGGCCGTCATGATCGTAATCGATGCCGACATTGAGCCAGACTTCCGGCATCCACTGGGTGTGGCCCATCGCGCCGGCCCACGACCCCCGCATCTCCTCCGGCGTGCTCCAGCCGCGATCGACGATCTTGAGCGCATTGATCAGTTCGGTCTCCCAATAGCTGCGGCGGCGCGGCTCGTTCCAGGCGAGTGCGGCCAGCGACGGAAACACCGGGCGCATATGGTTCTGCTGCACCAGCGGATCGCCGAACGCGGATTCGACGCCCCACAACGCCAGCAGCGTGCCGCGCTCGACGCCGTAATCCCGTTCGATCCGCGCAAACAGGGCCTCGTTCTTTTTCAGCGCTTCCTTGCCGGCGATGATGCGCCAGTCCGAGACGCGGCGATTGATGTATTGCCAGATCTGTTCTTTGAACTCCGGCTGGTTCCGCATCTGCTTGAACACGGACATGTCGGGTTCGACGTGGCCCATGACGCGGGACCAGGTCGCCTCCGAAATGCCCTTTGCCAGCGCGCGCGCGCGGAAGGTGTCGCGCCATTGATCGAAGCCGGGCGGTGCCGCGGCAAGGACGGCGGGGGGATGGACGAGCAGGGCGCCCGCCGCGAGGCCGGATCGCAGCAGGGTGCGGCGCGTCGGGGTGTTCAGGGAATCAGGCTGTGTCATCGGGGCAGTCTAGCGGCGCGGACGAGGGCGCGGCAGTGGCCGCGACCCCGGGAACTAGCCATCCTGCTGCAACTCTGCGGCGATTTTGGACAGCCAGCGCCGAACCGCGGTCTGGGCCGTGGCGCTCAAGCCCGCCGTCAACCGCCGTTCCAGCGCCATCGCGTGCCGGCGGCATTTATCGAGCAATGTCAGGCCGCGGCGGGTCAGCGTCCACTGCAGCAAGCGGCCGTGCACCGGGTGCGGCGTCTTCCGGATCGCGCCGTCGCGCTCGAGATTGCGGATGATGACGCCGACGGTCTGCGGGGTCAGCAGCGCCACCCGGGCGAGATCAGCGCCGGACAGGCCGGGATAGGCCTTCAGCATCGTCAGCACGACGAATTGCGGCGGCGTCACGCCGAGATCCGCGAGCGCGCGTTCCAGGGTCAACCGCGCCGCGGCCTGGGCCTGCCGCAGCAAATAGCCGAGGTAGCCCCTTTCGCCGCGCTTGCCCCGGCCCGGCGGCGGCGGCCGGACGCCGGCGCGCGCGGGAGGTCCGGCGGGTTTTTTCCGGCTGCGGGAGGAGCTTTTCGCAGGATCCGATTTTCGAGGTTTTTTCGTTTTCAGGTTCGGCGTTTTTCGCGCCGACCGCGATCTTCTATTCGCCGAACGTTCAATCTTGCGCATCGTATCAGTGCTCTTATAACTTGTCAGGACACTTATAACACGAGGTGATGAACATGTCACATGCCCGCAACGAATATCAAGACTTCAAGGCGCTGGCGCCGGACGTGTATGATACCGTCCTGGCGCTCGGCAAGTTCGCCGCCAAGGCCGGCATCGACAAGCAATTGCTGGAACTGATCAAGCTGCGCGCCTCGCAGATCAACGGCTGCGCGTTCTGCGTGCAGCATCACATCCTGCTGAGCGAGAGCCTCGGCATCCCGGTCGACAAGCTCAATCTTGTGGTGGTCTGGCGCGAGGTGTCGCTGTTTTCCGCGCGCGAGCGCGCGGCGCTGGCCTGGACCGAGGCGCTGACCTTGCTGCCGGGCGGCGTCAGCGACGAGGTCTATGCGGAGGCAGCGGCGGCGTTTTCCGACAAGGAACTGCTCTATCTCACCTCGGCGATCGCCTCGATCAATGTCTGGAACAGGTTCGGCGCGGGCTACCGCTGGACCCCGGCGGCGCGGCCAAAGGCGGTTGGCGCAGCGGCGTCGTGAGGATCAGTTGTTGCCGCTTTCCGTCCCGCTGCGGGGAAGGACGTCTTCCGGCAGCGCATGCGCCACGGCGGGCGAGGCGGCGACTTCCGGCCCGATCTCGCGGCCGCGGCCGCGGATCAAGCGTTCATAGGCCGAGATCAGCGTGACGTAGGGACTGACCCAGATCCAGCCGTCGCGCGTGAACACCTGGATGTCGAAATGCAGATGCAGGCTGGTGCCGTTGGGGTGGTCGAGGTAGTTCGAGACCACGCCGATCTTCTCGCCCTCATCCACGGTGCGGCCGTTCAACACGCCGTCGGCGTCGAGCGCGGCCGGGTTCATGTGCATATAGCGAAAGCGAAGGTGTTCGGTGCGGGTGTTGATCTGCAGCGTGACCGCCTGCTGCTTCGGCGCGCGGATCACGACGCCGTCGCGGACGGCGACCACCGCCTGCTGCTTGGGGTCGCAGCGATCGCCGCCTTCGATATTGGCCGGACACGGCGCGGGGCGGATGTCCTCGCCCTGATGGCCGAAACCGCTCGGGCACTGTCCGACATTGAAACTGCGGGCTTCGCAAAAATTGTCCCGCCAGGGATAGAAGGTGTTTCCGCCGGCCAGTTCGTCGGGCGGCCTGTCGCTCGACCGGCGGCGGCTCCTGAACTCCTGCGAATGGACGAATGCGACTGGTTTTTCCAGCGGAAACCGGATTTGGGAATAGGCGACAGGATCGGCGTGGCCGCCCTGTTTGCGCAAGCCTGAGTTGGCGATGATGTCGCCGCTCGGGCGATAGGTGAAATCAGGCGAGCGTTCCCTCGGCCGCTCGGTCGTTCCGGCCGCAACATCCATTCGCGGTCGCGACGGCAGGCCGCCGGCAACATGCAGGGCTTTGAGGAAACGCTCGGCGACGGGATAGGCCTCGCGGCAGGCGAGGCGCCGTTTGCGTGGCGTCGAGTTCGAGGCACTGGATCGAGACCACATAGGGAACGCCGAAGCGCGTGAAGGCATAGCGCACATAGCCTTCCCGGATGAAGCGACGCAGGTCGGGATATTGCGCCGACAGGGCTTTGACCGGTTCGCCCCTGCCGCCGAAGGGATCGTCGATGTCGTAGAGCAGGATCGAGCCGGTGATCTGGACTTCGACCGGCCTGGCAAAGGTCCGCTGCGGCATGCCGTCGCCGGCGCCGGGCTCCAGCAAAAACACCGCGTCATAGCCGGCGGGCCCGGCGTCAAACAGATCGGCGGGACGGAAGTCGGCCTGGTAGTGCGCCGGCGAGAGGCTGGACGGCGCGCCGTTCAGCCGGGCGTCCAGGAACGCCGCGGTGTCGAAGGGCAGCAGCACCGGCACCGGGCTGCGCCCGATACCGGGGAAGAACTGCGAGGTCACCGCGTTCAGTTGCACCAGCGCCGGCATCGAACGCGGATCGGAGGCAGGCAGCCGGTAGCGCCGGGTCAAAGTGAACGCGGGTGCCACCGCCGGCTGGATATTGATCTCGGACCGCAGCTGGTCGAGCGCGGCGCGCCAATCGACCCGGACCGCTGTAACCGCAGGCGTCCTGAATTCGTCGGCGGCAAGGGCTGCGGTGCCGGCGATGAGCAGCGAGAAAGATGCCAGCAGAAGCGCGACGGACCGGACAGCTTTCGTACCCAATGCGTCGCCCCCCGGCGCCAATCAGTCCCGCGAGCTTAGTCCTTTGCGCGCTCGACGTAAGACCCGTCCTCGGTCATGATCACGATCCGCGTCCCGACGCCGATATGCGGCGGCACGGCGGTGCGCACGCCGTTGGAGAGAATGGCCGGCTTGTAGGAAGACGACGCGGTCTGTCCCTTGGTGACCGGCTCGGTGTCCACGACTTCCAGCGTCGCGCGTTGCGGCATCTGGATGGCCACCGGCAGAACGCCGTGAAGCGACAGCTTGACCTGCATGTTTTCCTGCAAATACGGCGCGGCCGAGCCGATGACATCCTTCGCCACCATCACCTGATCGTAGGTGTCGGTGTTCATGAAATGGAAGCCGTCGGCATCCTGGTAGAGATAGTTGAAATTGTGGTCCTCGATGGTTGCTTTCTCGACCTGGTCGGTGGTCTTGTAGCGCTCCGAAATCTTGACCCCGTCGCTGATGCGGCGCATTTCGATCTGGCTGACCGGAGTTCCCTTGCCGGGATGGATGTTCTCGGCGGTCAGCACCACGTAAAGCTTGCCGTCTTGCTCGATGACGTTGCCCTTGCGAATAGAACTGGCGATGACTTTCAAAGCTGTTTTTCCTGATGTTCTGGCCCGGGACCGATCAGGACATGGAGCGTCCTTCAGGCCAGCGAAGCGGTTTCGGGCTGCAACATACTGATTTTGCCGATGGATGCCAGCGTTTTAGGGGCTTTCGGAGCGGCGCGTTAGTGGCCGAAAACGATTGGATTTGGCCGCGCCGGACGGCCTGCGGCAGGCCGGTCATTCCGATCGGGCGGGCGGATTCCTGACGGCCTTGGTGTTGTTCTCGGCGAAGTCGGGAGGGGCCGAAACGTCGCTGTTTTCAGATCATAGACGCAGGCCAGCCTTCGATCCATGGCAAGGGCGTTTCTTCGCCCTGGGCGCGTCAAACGACAGGCTGACCACGACGTGGCGGGCTGTCGGGCCAATGCTCGCCCAGCCAGGCGTAGTTTTCGTCCATCCCGCTTTCGGCGTACTGTTCCACCCGCACCGCCCGGTCGGGCGAAATAAAAGTGTCTTCGGCGCTGAGCTTGAGACCGGCCCGGGGGCCGTCGGCGCGCGCCGGCGCCGCCGTGGCGATACCAAGCAACAACAGAATCCATATTCCCGGCGAACTGTGCTCAAACATGGCTTGATTCCAGGTTCACGGTTGGTCATCGAAACGGTTTGATCGGTTCAGACGGACAAGCAGATGACGCCGCAACACATATGTCCCAGATGACTAACGACCCCACTGGCAAAACTGCCGACACACCGTCGCCGTGGTGGGCGCCCGCGCGGCACGCCGATATCAGGCCGTTTCTGATGGCGAGAGGCGCGATCACCCGGGCGGTCAGGTCATGGTTCGACGAGCAGGGTTTTGTCGAGGTCGAAACCGGCATTTTGCAGGCCTCGCCCGGGAATGAGATTCACCTGCACGCGCCGCGCACCGAACTCCGGCGCGCCGACGGCAGCCGCGCGACCCGCTATTTGCGGACCTCGCCGGAATTTGCAGCCAAGAAACTGCTGGCAGCGGGGGAGCCGCAGATTTTCGAATTCGCGCGGGTATTTCGCGACCGCGAACGCGGCGATCTGCATCTGCCCGAATTCACCATGCTGGAATGGTACCGCGCCAATACCGGCTACGATGCCGTCATGGCCGACACCGTCGTGGTCATTGCCCATGCCGCGCAGGCGACCGGCATCGGGCAATTTTCCTTTCGCGGCCGCAGGTCCGACCCGTTTGCCGAACCGGAAATGTTGACGGTCGCAGCCGCCTTCGAGCGCTTCGCCGGCATCGATTTGCTCGGCACCATCGCGGAGGGCAAAGGCGAGCGCGGGCGGCTTGCGGCAGCCGCGAGGCAAAGGGTACGGATCAGCGATGACGACACCTGGTCGGACATTTTCAGCAAGGTGCTGGTCGAGCACATCGAACCAAGGCTCGGGCAGGGGCGTTTGACCATCTTGTTCGAATACCCGGTACCCGAAGCGGCGCTGGCGCGGGCGAAACCGTCCGATCCGCGCGTCGCCGAACGTTTCGAGATCTATGCCTGCGGCGTCGAGCTCGCGAACGGCTTTGGCGAGCTGACCGACGCGCGCGAACAGCGGCTTCGCTTTGCGGAGGCGATGGACGAAAAGCAGCGGCGCTATGGCGAGCGTTATCCGCTCGACGAGGAATTTCTCGCCGCGGTCGCGGCGATGCCGGAAGCCAGCGGCGTCGCGCTCGGCTTCGACCGGCTGGTGATGCTGGCCAGCGGCGCAATCAGGATCGATCAGGTGGTGTGGGCGCCGCCCGCGGGTGATGCATGAGCAATATCGATTTCAACAACAGCCGTGTCAATTTCAAGCCGACCGCGGCATTGCGCGAGCCCACCGAACTGGTCGCGCACGGCCTCGTCTCCGTCACGGATCTCCCCGATCTGGAAAAGGTCGCGGCGCGCTATGCGGTCGCGGTGACGCCGGCCATCGCCGCGCTGATCGATCCCGACGATCCCGACGATCCGATCGCGCGGCAGTTCATTCCCAGCGCCGAGGAACTGGTGACCGGGGAGAGCGAGAACGCCGATCCGATCGGCGATTACCCGCATTCGCCGGTCGCGGGCATCGTGCACCGTTATCCCGACCGGGTGCTGTTCAAGCTGGTTCACGTCTGCGCGGTCTATTGCCGTTTCTGTTTCCGCCGCGAAATGGTCGGTCCGGGCAAGGGGACCGCACTCTCGCAGGGCGCATACGACAACGCGCTCGCCTATATCCGCGCGCATCCGGAAATCTGGGAGGTCATCCTGACCGGCGGCGATCCCCTGATGCTGTCGCCGCGGCGGCTCGCCGAGATCATGACTGACCTCGCGGCCATCGATCACGTCAGGATCATCCGGATTCACACCCGTGTGCCGGTCGCCGAGCCCCAGCGCATCAGCGCAGAGATGGTCACCGCACTGAAGGTCAAGGGCGCGACTACCTGGGTTGCGCTGCACGCCAACCACGCCCGGGAGTTGACCGACAAGGCCCGCACCGCCTGCGGCGATATCATCGACGCCGGCATCCCGATGGTCAGCCAGTCGGTGCTTCTGCGCGGCGTCAACGATAATGCGGCGGCGCTGGAAGCCTTGATGCGGGCCTTCGTCGAATGCCGCATCAAACCCTATTATTTGCATCACGGGGATCTCGCGCCCGGCACCGCGCATCTGCGGACCACGATCGAGCACGGCCAGGAGCTGATGCGAAGCCTGCGCGGGCGGGTCTCCGGATTATGCCAGCCGGATTACGTACTCGACATTCCCGGCGGCCATGGCAAGTCGCCGGTCGGTCCCTCCTATCTGTCGCCGGCAGATTCTTTGTCGGGGGAGCGTGAAGTGAATGCGGAAACGCGCTATCGTATCGTCGACTATTGCGGCGACGTACATCTCTATCCGCCGAAGCCGTGATCGAGTGATGACGGACGGAGGTGGGGCAGCGCCGGAACCGCCGGAGGAGGAGGGCAGCCGCAACCTTGAGAATGCGGTGATGCTTGGCTTCTTTGTCGTATTGGTGGCGGCGGGAATCTGGTTGCTTGGCACCATGGCGGACGTTCGAAAGGCTCAGGACTGCGCGGCCCAGGGCCGCCGCAATTGCGCAACGATCGAAATTCCCGATCGGGCGCGATAGACGAATTTCTCTGAAACGGGAGATGCAAGATGAAAAAAATGCCCGGTAAACGAATGGCGGCATTCAAGGCAAGATTGATTGTGATGGCGCTCATGCTGCTCGTCGGCGGCACGGCGGCCGTCGCCCAGACCGGAGGCGGCGCCGGATCGCAGGGCGCGGCAAGCCAGACGCAGCCCGGCCGCGATGCGCCGGTCGGTCACCGTCAGCCGCGGGCCACCGACGTTCCCTCGGAGAAGAACCTCAGCAATCCAAGCGATCTCATCAACAAGGAAGATGCGGCCCTCGACCGCAAGATCAAGAGCATTTGCAGGGGGTGCTAGCGACACCGCGGGCGGCAGGGCGCGACACGACGCGCCCGGCGCGCTCCCTCGGGATAAGCCTAGGCCGAGCGTTCCCGGAATTTGCGGTGCTGCACCTCCCGTCTTGCCGCGACGGCGTCGGCCAGCCGGTTCAGTACCGGCACCGTCGTATCCCAGTCGATGCAGCCGTCGGTGATGCTCTGCCCGTAGGTCAGTGCCGTGCCCGGCAGCACATCCTGGCGGCCGGCGACCAGATTGCTCTCGAGCATGACGCCCATGATGCGCTGCTCGCCGCCGGAGATCTGGCGGGCGATATCGGTCACGACCTGCGGCTGGTTCTCCGGCTTCTTGCCGCTGTTGGCGTGACTGGCGTCGATCATGATCCGCTGGGCCACGCCTGAACGGGCGAGTTCGGCCGCGGCAAAATCGACGCTGGCGCCGTCGTAATTCGGCCGGCTGCCGCCGCGCAGAATGATGTGACAGTCCGCATTACCGGTCGTGGCGGCGATCGCCGAACGTCCACCCTTCGTCACCGCCATGAAATGGTGGGGATGCGATGCCGACTTCACCGCGTCGGCGGCGATGCGCACATTGCCGTCGGTGCCGTTTTTGAAGCCGACCGGGCAAGACAGTCCGGAAGCGAGTTCACGATGAATTTGGCTTTCCGTGGTACGCGCGCCGATGGCCGCCCACGCCACCAGATCCGCGATGTATTGGGGCGTCGTGAGATCGAGGAACTCGGTGCCCGCCGGCAGACCGAGATTGTTCACGGCCGAAAGCACGTTTCGGGCGAGACGCAGGCCCTTGTTGATGTTGAAGCTGCCGTCGAGGTCGGGATCGTTGATCAGTCCCTTCCACCCCACCGTCGTACGCGGCTTCTCGAAATAGACGCGCATGACGATCTCGAGCCGGTCGGCCAGCCGTTCGCGCAAGCCGGCGAGACGCTCGGCGTAGTCCACGGCCGCGACGGGATCGTGGACGGAACAGGGACCGACGATGACGAGAAGGCGATCGTCCGTTCCGCTGAGGATGGATTTGATGGCGTTGCGCGCCGTCATGACGACGCGCGTCGCGGTCAAGGTGCGCGGTATTTCGCGCATCACCTCCTCCGGCGTATTCAGTTCTTTTATTTCCTGTATTCGAAGGTCGTCTGTCGTACTCAACACGGCGGGCTCCTGTGTGTTTTTGAGAACCTGCCGGCCAAACAAAAAGCCGCCAGGTCTGGCGGCTGTTCGGACTTTCTGCTGCAATTTTTCAGATTGAGCGCGATCCTCCCGCCGCCAGCGAGCTGTCGAAGCTAAAATACCAAAAATAGCTGGTGGCGACGGTGATCATGCCGGCTCTATAGCGCACGGCTTCCGGCTTGTCATCCCAAAATCGGGCCGGCCGGCCCGGTTCAGGTCTTGCGGGCGGCGAGCGCCACCCCGATCAGCGACGCGCCGCCGAACAGCAGATTGATGCCGACGAGGAGGCCGATCGCCCATTCCGCCGAGCCCGGCAGCCCGGTGATGATCATGGCTGATATCAGAATGTCCAATATGCCGGAGAACAGCATCCAGCTCCAGCGCTCGGACAGTTCGCGGCGGTGCTCCAGCGCATACATGATGGTGGCGACGCCCTCGGCCAGGAAATAGGCGCCGATCACGATCGTGAGCGTCAGGACCCCCTGCGCGGGCCTGGTCAGCAGAATGAGGCCGGCTCCGATGGCGAGCACGGCCGAGATCAGCGACCACCAGAAGCCCGGCATTTGCCGCGCCCAGAACGTCATCGCCAGTCCCGCGGCGCCCGAGATCAGAAACATCCAGCCAAGAAAGATCGTGAAGGCGAGGCTCGCGATCAGCGGCGCGATCATCGCCGCGAGGCCGAGGACGGCGAGCAGGATGCCCTCGATCAAAAAGGCCTTCCAGTGCGCGTGCACCGCATCGCGCATTTCGGATTGCAGCCTGGTGATGTCCTGGGGAAGGGTCATTGAAAGTCTCCGATGCCGGTAGCGCAGAATGACGCCCTGATGCAGGGCCCTAATATAGCGTGCGCCAACGCCGCAGGAGCAACTTTGTTCGCAGGCGGGGTGCGCGCAAATGGTGGCTGGGTCAGCCTTGCCCCGGTGCGGATGAAAAGCCGCCGGCCGCGGTGCGTATCCGGTTGCGGCCGAGAACGTAGATCGCCATGGTCACCAGCAACAGCGCGCTGCCGACGAGGATGGAGGTAAGCCCGATCGGAACGAGAACGAGCGCCGCATTGCGTTCGGGATTGACCAGCCAGTGGTGGATCGAGGTCAGCACGAAAGTCAGCCCGATAAATCCGGCGCCGCCGCCCGCTACCAGAAGCGCCCACATCCGACGCAACTGGGTCAAGCGGTCGCGGGCGATTTCGGTGCGGGGCGCGTGATGGCGGCCGACCCGCCGCACCAGGCGCACGGCGAAGCCGATCGATGAGAAGCCGATCAGCACGCTGACCATTCCCAGCATCAGCCTTGTGGTTGATCCGATGTCGGCATTCTGCTGCAGCGTCAGCAGCGGGAAATCAAAACCGGCATGCAGCGCCACCGGCCCCAGCAGCATCAGGATGCGGCTCGATATCCGCGCCCAGTCGCGGTGATGCCGGTGGGCGCCAAGTGCGGTGCCGGACCGGCCGAGCGCAAGATAGGCGCCGGCGATGACGCCGAGCGCACCGTGGAACGGCACCGTCAGGACGCTGCGCAGCGCGGCCAGCGATCGCCACATCTCGGCGTGCTGCACGAGGTAGGCCAGGTTTTCGTAGGCCGCGAAGCCAAGTCCCGCCGCCGCGCCATAGACCACCGTGTCCATCGGATCGGCGAATGCCCGCCGTCGCGTCGAGACCGCGACGATGACGAGAAATCTTGACGGCTTCCTCGGGGAGGGCGACCCCGAACACCGAATGCAGGACCTGCGCGACCCACGGGTTCGCGGGGGCCGCAAGAATATTGCCGAACGGCGCACGCGCCAGCCCCAGCAGCGAAATGCTGGCGGCGCCGAGGAAGAACGCGGTCCAGACCCTGGCGGGCGGGCCGGGGCGCTCGCCGGCGGCGATCACGAGCCACAATATCAGCAGCGCGGGCGCCACCGCGGCCGTGCCGATAGCGGTCGGAAGGGATGCAAGGAGATTCATCAGGCGGCAGATATGCCATTTTTCTCGGTTATACACTGTTGCAAACGTGCGGTGCGGCCGCAAGTCGCGGGTGGACTACGTGCCGAACCCGCTCGGCCGCATCGGCGCTCGGCAGATGTGATTCAGCCGCGCATACGCGCGCGCCTTCGGCGCTGATCGACTCGACAAATTTTGCACCGTCAAGTTTCGAAGGCGGAACTGTGCGTAGCGGGCCGACGATTGCGGATGATGTGGCCGGGGGCGGCTCGTCACCGCCCAGAAGTGTTGATGCTCAGTGATTAGCAAGTCAAATCAACAGGATTGCCGGATTTCTTCGGGCAAAATACGCGCCATCGCGGGCATGTCTGTCGGTGATCCAACCTGCGACATGCTGCGGAGGCAGTCACCTGGCGGGCACGTGATAGGTTCTGCAGTCAACGAGCGGAGGCGCGCCGGGTGGTTTTATTCCGCGGAGCAGAGACACACGCACGGTCGGTTCTCAAGGCGCTGAGCTGGCGGACATTGGGAACGCTCGACACGTTCGCGATCAGCTGGCTCTTGACGGGCAGGATCGAGGTCGCCGGCTCGATCGCCGGCCTCGAGATCATCACCAAGATCGCCTGGTATTATCTGCACGAACGCATCTGGGCGGCGATCCATTGGGGCCGGCGTCACTGAACCCGGCTCGAGCCGGCGCATCATTTGCTCGCGAAAGCGTCGCGTGCCCATCCCATGCAGCGGATGAAAGGACGACTGGGAGACTCATCCCGCCAACAGGCGCCGGCAGGCCTCAACAAAGACCTCCGCACCGGTGACGATATCGGCGTCGCCGGTGTTCTCGCTCCAATGATGACTGATGCCGCCGATCGAGGGCACGAACAGCATGCCGGCCGGCATGATGGACGCAAGAATTTGGGCGTCGTGACCGGCGCCGCTGGGCATGCGGATCGATTTGCCATCGGCAAAGGTGGCGCTGGCAGCTGCGATGGCCCGCTGGAATGCGCCGTCCATCATGGCGGGGGCGCCGGTACGAATTCGCTCCACCGCGACACCGCAGCGGCCTCGTGCGGTGACCTCCGCGGCCATGGTCCGCAGCAGCTCTTCCAGGCGCTCGATCACTTCAGCACTATCGTCGCGAATCTGGAACAGCATTTCGGCACCGCCCGGGATGATGCTCGGCGCACCCGGATCGAGTGTGATCCGCCCGGTGGTCCATACCGTGCGTGGCCCGCAATGGCCGGGGAAGCGGTCGTCGATGTCGACGCAAAACCGGGCCAGCGCCAGGCCGGCATCCTTGCGAACGCCATCCGGGTCGTGCCGGCGTGATTTTGCTCGCCGCTGAAGCTGATCCGGTATTGCCAGATGCCGACGATGGAGGTGACGATGCCGATCTTGAGGCCGCTGCTTTCGAGCGTCTCGCCCTGCTCGATATGCGCCTCGATATATCCGATATGGCGCCCGGGCTCGGCTCGCGCGCGCTGCCGGTCCGCCAGGCCGACATCGCGCAGCGCATCGCGCATGGTCCGGCCGCTGCTGCGGTCGCGCGCGGCGTCGATATCCGCTTCGGTCACTCCGCCGGCGTAGGACCGGCTGCCGAGGAAACTGCCAAAATGTCCTTCCTCATCGCACCATGCCGCGACTTCGACGGCCCCGTTCGCGTTCGGATCCGGATTGATCAGGCGGGCGGCTTCGAGGGCATACACGACGCCGAGCGGCCCATCGAGCCAGCCGGCGAAATTCTGGCTTTCCAGGTGCGAGCCGGCCAGCAGTTTCGGTCCGGGTTTCGGGCTGGTGCCGAGCACATTGCCGATGCCGTCGATCGCGGCGACGAGCCCGGCCTCGGAAAGCCGCTGCGCGAGCCACTGCAGCGAGCGCATATGCGGTTCGGAGAAAGTCGGCTTGTGCACGCCGGTCTTGTAGGCGCCGATGGCACGCAGCGCGTTGAGATCCGCAAGGACCCGAGCGCCGTCGACGTCCGAGCGATGGTCAGGCATGGAGCGTCACTCGAGGCGATTGAGACTTGATGCCCGCTTGCGGCGAATGGCGCTCCCTAGCGGAATCGAACCGCTCTCTCCACCGTGAAAGGGTGGCGTCCTAACCGATAGACGAAGGGAGCGAAGACGCCTGTGCGCCACGACCGACCGGCCGCGGCATTGCGGTTTCGCTTTGGTCACAAACATCCGGCAAATCAATGCTTTGAGGCAGCGATGGCGCCGTGCCGAGCCCGAACCGCTGGCGAAGCGGTCCGAAAGCCGGCGGGCGAACGTATAGTGGCGTTTGCGCGGCCGGGCAAGCCACCGGGAAAGCGGTTTTTGAGGCCCTTTGGGCGGCGTTTTTCCTCGCGCAAATATCCGTGATTCCAGGGGGTTCTCAACGGTTTCTAAAGGCTGTTGAGATACCGCCTTGGGTTCAAGGAGCACCTGAAAATGGCCGCAGCCAAGAAGCGGGAAGCGCGCAAATCGCTGCAGCAGCCCGGATGGATCACGCTGGAAGGCGGCTTCGCGGTGCGCCCGTGCGTGGTGCGGGACATGTCCTCGACCGGCGCCAAGATCACGATCGACGATCCGAATTCGCTGCCCGGCAAATTGCGGTTGGCTTTCATGCGCGACGCCCGGACGGGGCGGAACTGCGAAGTGGTCTGGCGCCGCGGACAGTCAATCGGGGTCAAGTTCGTCCGCTAGCGTGAGCCGGCTGCACGCGGTAGAAGGCGGGATGCGAGCCATCCTCCTTGTCATCCTCATGGCGGTGCTGCCTGTCGCCTCGGCGCCGGCCCAGCCAGGCAACCCGCACAAGCCTGACAGACGCCCGCCCGCAGACAAATTGCTGCCGTTGAAGGGCGCGGCCCGCGGCAATTGCGCGGCCTACGGTCCCGGTTTCGTCAAGATAGAAGGCAGCGACAGCTGCATCAGGATCGGCGGCGGGATCGGCGTCGGCGCCGGCGCCAACAGCGGCGGGCGCTGAACGGCGAACCGCTAACGCTCTTGCGATCAGTCACGACATCGGCGGCGCGATGAATTGCACAAATCCCGGCCGGTCGGCGAATTGCGCGAACCAGCGCTCGAGATGGGCGAGTTTTGGCTTGCTGATGCCTTCGACCCCGAACCAGCGCCGCGCATAGGCGCCGAGCGCGATATCGGCAATCGTAAAATCATCGCCTTCGATGAAGCGCCGCGACGCCAGCTGGGCGTCGGCGATGCACCATATTTCGGCCTCGGCGTCCGCGTCCTTCTGGATCGCGGCCATGTCGCGCTTTTCCACCGGGGTTCGCACCAGGGCCCAGAACACCGGCCGATCGACCGGCTGCAAGGTCGAGAGCGTCCAGTCGAGCCAGCGATCGACGCCGGCGCGCCGCTTTGGCGCCTCGGGATAGATCGGCGAGCCCTTGCCGTAGGCGAGCGCCAGATAGCGCATGATCGAATTGGATTCCCACAGCACGAAATCGCCGTCCACCAAGGTCGGCACCCGCGCGTTGGGATTTATCGCGAGATAATCGGGATCATGATTTCTGCCGAACGCCATCCCGGCATCGATGCGCCGATAGGCGAGATCGAGCTCGCGCAGGCACCACAGCACTTTCTGGACGTTGACCGAATTGGCCCGGCCCCAAACCGTCAGTTGTCCCTGATTGTCGTTCGACACGATGTTTCGCTCCCGATGATCCGCTTTGAACGGGTCATACCGGAAAACGTGCCGAAAAGCCCGCGCCGCCTGTCGATTTCAACAACGCCGCGCCGCAAAAAAAGCCCCGCCGATGGCGGAGCCTGATTTGCGCGAGCACGCGTCACGTGTTGTCAGCGTCCGAAGAACAGCCACAACAGAATGATCACCGGTATCGGCACGCCCAACAGCCAGAGCAGAATTCCTCGTCCCATGTTCGCCTCCTTGAAATCCTCAGATGGATTCAAGAACGCGAAGCGCGACGTGGGGTTCCAGGGACCGAACGGGAAAAAATACCCGGCCTGTGAGCGGTATACCAGGATCAGCCGAAGGCGTGCTCGCGCGGCCTTTCGCGGGCTTCCATCAGTTCGGCATAGCGGCTGTATTCTCCGGCCATTTCCAGAAGCCTCTCGCGCACCTCTAGATCCGTGACCTGGCGGGCCAGACGTTTGGCTTGCTCGGCCTGGAATTTGTAGTGCTGGCTTTGGCTCATGGGGTACCTCAGAATCTGGGTCGAAGTCTGAGGGCAAAAGGTTCACCGATCGTGAACGAGCTTCGAAAGTCGCTCCGGCTCCGCCCCGGGTGGCCGCTGGCTCAGCTTGTCTGCGATTTCCGAGAGCAATAGTCCGATCTGAACAGCGATAGCCGTCGCGCTCGACGGCCTCGCGCACTTCCGCATTGACCTCGGAGGCCTCGCGGCTGCGGGTATGGCGCCAGTCTTGCTCGGATGCGCCGGATGGAAAGGGCGCATCCGCCGATGTTACCGGCCGGCAGGCGGGATGGCGGCGATGCACGAAGAAATTGTACATCGCCGGTTCGAGAGCCTTACCAGTGGCCGGTGTTCGGCATCGAACTCCACGGCTCCGCCGGCGGCCTGGCGTCGCCCTTCTGCAACAACTCGATCGAGTGCAGGTCCGGCGAGCGGACGAACGCCATCTGGCCGTCGCGCGGCGGGCGGTTGATGGTGATGCCCATCTTCTTCAGCCGGTCGCAGGTGGCGTAGATGTCGTCGACCTCGTAGGCGAGGTGGCCGAAATAGCGGTCCTCGCCGTATTTCTCCTCGTCCCAATTATAGGTGAGCTCGACCAGCGGCGCGCCGCGCCCCTTGGACGCCTTCAATATCCCTTCGTCCTCGGGGGCGCACAGGAACACCAGCGTGAACCTGCCCTTGTCGTTGTCGACCCGGCGGACTTCCTTCAATCCCAGCGCGTCCTGATAGAATTTCAGCGCGGCATCGAGATTGCGCACGCGCAGCATGGTGTGAAGATAACGCATGTTTCCTGGCTCCCTTGAGAACGTTTGCGGATTTGAATTCGGCTTCGGCGGCTCAGGCCACTGAATAGCAGCAAAATGCAGCAAAGGGCAGGCGGTGCGTGCGGATGGCCCGCGGGCCAAAGCCCCCTTGCGCCGTTTGCGTTCCGCGGATTTTCAACGCTTGTGAGCGCGGAAGCGAGATTGAAAGGGGCGGCGCTCTTGACGTCGGCCAAGCCAACAACGTCGTCCACGGCCTGATCTGAGCGCCAGTGAAGCAACGAGGCGGCAATCTGGAATGGGCCGACTGCGGGACGATGCCTGGCCGGGCGAAGCTGAAGGGCGATGCCTTGGAAAGCTACCGGGTCACGTCTACCGAGTCACTTGGCGTAACCCTGAGAGCGGAGCCAAGATATACGGCGCTCGCCGTTCATCCAGTCGTCGACATCGGCTTTGCTTTTTAAGCCGGTGATTTCACGGGGTTCGGCGCCCGGGTACTCGGCCACAATACTCCAGTCGTCGTCTGCGTTTCGTACGGTCTTGAAGGTTACTTTTGCTTTTGCCATGCGCTGTTATGCACGATCTTCGGCAAGAAGAGAACCCGCCATGTGGCGGACCTTTGCGGTCAGGCCTCCCAGGCAGCAGGCGAAGCGATGCGCCGGAGCCAGTGGGGCAGGGCCAAGTCGCATGAACGAGAACCGGGTCAAGCCCGACAAACATCTTCGGAAGTTGCCTTTATCCGGTGCAGCATGAACCTTCACAGGGCTATCGCGATCCTCGTTCTCGCAGGCAGTCTCGCCGGTTGTGGCGCGGTCGAGCTGATCTCGAAGGGGCTATCTTACTCGAAGGCGGTCGCAGCCGATCTCGAGCGCGCTACCAGCGTGAAGCCGGAAGTCGGATTCGATTGGCACAACGGCAGTCTGCGATCGGTGACAGTGACTTTTCCGAAGATCTATGTCGGCAAGCCGCTCGATGAACTGGCCGGCACGGTGCGCGAGGTCGTTACGAAGGATTTCAAGCAGACGCCCGATAGGGTCGTATTGGCGTTCTCGCTGGACAGGTAGCGGCAGGGTCCACTTACGTCTCGCCATTCCGCAAACTCCGTGTCGCCGCGGAAGCCTTCGGCTCGAACTGCGCCAGCCTCGCCTCGTATTCGGCAGCGAGATCCAACAGCCTTTTCCGGGTGAAGGGGTCGGCGTGCTTGGCGAGACGGCGGCAGCGTTCCGCCTGTTCTTTTAAGGTAGCCGGATCCATCTTCCATCGGGCCGGGTGCGTGCATTCCAGATTTGATAATACCTTTATGCCTCAAAGGTTTCAGTCCGGTTTCTGACGTAGAAAAAATGGGTTCCATTCGGCTCCCGCATGGCTGCCTGCTCCGCCCGGTTCATTTCCGGCGCGTTGTCCTGTCGTTGTCTTGTCGTTGCGTTGGACGGAAGGGAGCGCGCCATGCCGACCTATCGAGCCTACCTGATCAATGGAGACAATCGTGTTTCCTCGTACCGGGCGATCGACGCCGACAGCGACGCGGAGGCCTTGAGGGCCGCGCGCCAGTTCGTCGACGGCTGCGATGTGGAAGTCTGGGATCTCGATCGCAAGATCGGGCGGCTCGGACGCGGCAGAAAGTGAATGCCCGCGAGGAATTCGATCGCCGGTTAGGCATATGACGTCGGGCACAGAGAGTTCCTGGGATTCAGACCAGGCGTTTGCACAGGATGGCGGCTCGCCTACCGCGTGCGGTCCCGAACTGAAAAACCCCGCCAGCGTCCGGGGACGCTGACGGGGTCTTGCATGCTCTCACCCCTTTCGAGGTTGCTGCACCAGCAATCACAACTTCGTTGCGGAATGTTCGTTCCGCGGCGCCATGGATTTTCCGATTCCGGGGGCGGGATGGTTTCGTGTGGTTCCCGGCGCCGGAGCCGCCGCCAACCCCATCACAAGTTTGAAATGACTCCGAGAACGCCGGAACGATCGATTGGCGCTGAGGTTTTGCCCCAGATCTTTTTGCGGAGAAGCACCATGTCGAAACTCGGTATCCTGGGCGCAACAGCGCTGTCTCTCACGCTGGCAATTGCAGCACCGAGCCTTCGCCGCCGGACGCGGTGGCATGGGTGGCGGTGGCATGCACGCCGGCGGGGGCGGGATGCATTGCGGAGGCATGCGAGGCGGTGGCGCTCCTGCGTTCCGCGGCGCCCAGGCGAGCATGGGTCCGAGTCGGGCCGGTGCCGTCAGCGGCGGCAACTTCGCCGGACGGGGCGGCGCGCAATTCGCACAAGGCGGTTTCCGGGGCGGTCACGGATTTCACCACCACCATGGCTTTGGCCCGGGCTTCGGGTTTGCCGCCGGCTTAGCGGCCGGCAGCGCGCTGGGGTACGGCTACGGCGGCTACTATAGCGATCCTTATTATTACGACGACTACGCCTACAATGATTACTACGACGACGGATATCCGGCGGCAGGCTACGTGGTGTCGGGCGGTATGGATCCCGCCTATTGCGCGCAGCGCTACCGGTCCTACGACCCGGCTTCCGGCACCTATCTCGGCTACGATGGGCTACGCCATCCCTGCGGCCAGTAATCTTCCCCACTTAGGAACCGAAAAGCGGCTCTCGAGCCGCTCTTTTGGTGGGCGTCACGGTCCGTAATTGCGGGCTAACGGCTTTGTGGAGTCGATCAAGACTCTGACGGCGCATTGCGAAATCCGGTTCCACCGCAACCAATAAAAGACGCGTCCGTTATTGTGGATACCCGATGAAGGAGATGCGCATGAAAAAAACCTTGGCTGTCCTGGCTACCGTCGGCGCGCTTGCCGCGGCCACGGTGGCCGCGCCGGGACCGGCGCAAGCCCGCGGCATCGGCCCCGGTCTGGCATTCGGCCTCGCCGCCGGCGCACTTGCCGCTGGCGCCGCCGGAGCCGCCTACGGGCCTTATTACTACGGCCCAGGCTACGGTTATTACGGTCCTCGCTACTACGGGCCGGCCTATTACGGCGGCCCCTACGCCTATTACCGCGGGCCGTACTACCGGCACCGGCACTGGCGGCGCCACTGGTAGTCGATCAAGGAAAAGCCCGGAGCATCGCTCCGGGCTTTTTCTGATCCGTGCTCGAAGGGGGCATTACGACCAGAACAGCGGCCGCTCAAATGCGTGACGGCCATTTTCCGAGTGACGCGCATTGTCCAGCGTGGTGGCGAAATATTCTTCGCGCTCGCGTTTGAACTTTTCCTGCGTCGCCTTGAAGCTTGCGATGCGCGCTGCGATTTCTTCCCGCTCGGAAGCGGCGTTGTCTTGTTCGCTCATGCCCATCCCTTTTTGATTCTTGTCCCGTGCCCACTGGGAGACGCGATTGGGGCGCGAATGGGGACGCGGCGTTGCAGGATTGTGGTGACGCAGGCGCCCGCGGATTTTCCGGAACGTTCGACGTTCGCGGTGGATAAGCGGGCCGGCGTGCTTGTGGCTTGTGCACCTTCCCGGTAGCCCAAAGAAAACGGGATCCAAAGAAAACGGGAGGCTGGCATGGCAAAGAACGATCTGGATTCTCTCAGCATCGAAGAACTCGCCGCGTTGCGCGAGAACGCGACCGACAAGTTGCTGGAAAAGGTCTCGGCGCGCCGCGCCGAGCTCGAAGCGGAGCTTGAAAAGCTGTCGCAGTATGACCGCTTGGCGAAGAAATCCCAGACGGCTCCGGTCGCGAAGGCCAGGAAGAGCGACCAGACGAACAGCGATGACGCCAAGGAGCCGATTGCCAAGGAGCCGATTGCAAAGGCAGCTTGATTGAAAGGGCAGCTTAGGAAGGCGGCGTTAAAGCCCGCGCTCTTACGGCATTGACGCCGTCATCCGACCGGCCATGCTATAGTCAGCCTGGTCAGACCATCGGATGATACGCAAGTGATTGCAGCAGATCTTCGCAGCGGCGTGGAACAGCTCGGCGACATGATCGCCGCGGCGTCCACGATCGTTCCCTTTACCGGCGCCGGCATTTCGACCGAAAGCGGTATTCCCGATTTCCGCTCGCCCGGCGGATTATGGACCCGCAACCGCCCGATCCCGTTCGATGAATTCGTCGCCAGTCCCGACGCCCGGGCGGAAGCCTGGCGGCGGCGCTTTGCGATGGAGCCGACGTTCGCGGCAGCGAAGCCGGGCCGAGGTCACCGCGCGCTGGCCTCGCTTTACCGGGCGGGCAAGGTTCCGGCGATTGTGACCCAGAACATCGACAATCTGCACCAGGCGTCGGGGGTCGCGCCCGAACACGTCGTCGAGCTTCACGGCAATACCACCTATGCCCGCTGCATTGGCTGCGGGCGGCCTTACGACCTCGGGTGGGTGAAGAGGAGCTTCGAGACCATCGGCGGCGCGCCCGACTGCACGGTCTGCGAAGAGCCGGTCAAGACCGCCACCATCTCGTTCGGGCAGGCGATGCCGGAAGACGCGATGCGCCGCGCCACGGAACTCGCCCAGCATTGCGACCTGTTCCTCGCGATCGGATCGTCGCTGGTGGTCTGGCCGGCCGCGGGTTTTCCGCTGATGGCCAGGAATTGCGGGGCCAAGCTGGTGATCATCAACAACGAGCCCACCGACCAGGACGATCTCGCCGATCTGGTGATCCGTTACGATATCGGGGAGACGCTCGGGCCATTCGTGGGTAATTGACGCGGAATTGATTCGCGGCTGTGCAAGACTGTTCATAGTTCCCGGCGGGTTTGATTTTTATCTATGCGCGGCAAGCGGGAGTGTTATCTTTTGATTCGAGAGATTCGCGTGGCGTCATGATCGAGAATCATGGATCGGCGCGTGTTCCGGCGCCGTCGCTTCAGATGACGGGCCGCAATTCGATGTGTGGGGTCCGGGGTCATGGGGTCGGACGGTTTTAAGTCCAAGAAGCTCGGAGGCCCGCCAAGCGGGGCGGGACCGAACAGGCTTGCGCCCAGCGGGATTGGGCCTGGTGATTTCGCAGGCAGCGCCGAGCGCGACCCTGCGATGGATGCGCTGTCAGGCCTCGGCGACAGCGCCGCCAATCTGGTCGAAATCTCGGGCGTCATCAAATGGTTCGACGCATCCAAGGGCTACGGTTTCATCGTTCCCGACAATGGTTGGCCGGACGTGCTTCTGCACGTTACGGTGCTTAGGCGCGATGGCTATCAAACCGCTTACGAGGGCGCGCGGCTGGTCGTCGAATGTGTCCAGCGCGCCAAGGGCTATCAGGCCTTCCGGATCCTTTCGATGGACGAATCGACCGCGATCCATCCGGCGCAGATGCTGCCGCCGCGGACCCATGTCAACGTCACCCCGACTTCGGGTCTGGAGCGGGCCCAGGTCAAGTGGTTCAACCGGCTGCGCGGATTCGGGTTTCTGACCTGCGGCGAGGGCACACCCGACATCTTCGTGCACATGGAAACCCTGCGCCGCTTCGGGATGACCGAGCTGCGCCCCGGCCAGTACGTGCTGGTGCGGTTCGGGCCCGGCTCCAAGGGCATGATGGCTGCCGAGATCCAGCCGGAAAACGGGGCGCCCGGATTGTCGTCGCACTAAGCCCGCGGCGGTTCGCGCACCGGACGGAATCCGTCGGCCCAATACCAAATCCGTCAGCCCAATACCAAAAATGACATCGCCGCGGTGCGCCGGTCTGGTATTTGCCATGATCCTCGGGCTACGGTCCGCCGCGGCAATGATCCTTCACGGCTGGGGTAAGCGTTAGTCATGACTTTCCATCGATATCCGGTTTGGCGTCGCCTGCGCACGCGGCTCTGGCTGCCTTTGGCTTCGGCGATCGTCGCGCTTTGCGTGTTCTCTGGCCCCACGGCGTGGGCGGCGAGCTTCGAGCCGCTCGAGATCGTCACCAAGAACGGCGTGCAGGTGTTCTCGGTCGAGATGGCCACGACCGAACAGGAAAAGGAAACCGGCCTGATGTACCGGAAGGAGCTGGCGGACGGAAAGGGCATGCTGTTCGATTTCTCGCCGCCCCAGGAAATATCGATGTGGATGAAGAATACCTATGTCTCGCTCGACATGATCTTCATCCGGGCGGACGGCCGGATCCTGCGCATCGCCGAGAACACCGAGCCGCTTTCGACCAGGATCATCCCCTCGCAGGGACTGGCGAAGGGGGTGCTGGAAGTGGTGGCGGGGACCGCCAAGAAATACGGCATCCAGCCCGGTGACCGCGTCGGCCATCCCCTCTTCAACGGCCGGTGAGGGGCAGGAGCCAGCCTTGCTGGTAGCCGACTAAGCGTGTATCGACGTGGTTTCCCAAATGATCGGGGTATAGCGCAGCCTGGTAGCGCGGCAGTTTTGGGTACTGCAGGTCGTTGGTTCGAATCCAGCTGCCCCGACCAAAACGACCCGGAATAAAAAAACGGATGCTCCCGGGAGGACCGAAGAGCATCCGAAAGGCTAAAGCGGTTGAATCCGGGGAAGGGAACATCCGCATGATTAACAAAAGACTGATTCCGGACCGGCGTCTTTGAGCTGGATCAAACGCGAACGCGATGCAGTAGCTGCGCGATCGCCGTCCGCAACTGACCCGGTCAGCCCTGTCGCCGCATTTCTCCGATCCTAAAATGCTGCCTGGCATAGGCCATGATCTCGCCGTCGCTGGGATGGTCGGCAGCTTCCACCGCAACGATGCGCTCGCCGATCTTCGGGTGCTGCTCCCGGAGATATCTGGCGAGTTCCGTCTTCGCATTGGCCGGGCCGATGATCAGGATTTCGCCGGCGTCGCTGACTGCGTTCATCACCTGTGCGAAAAACTCCTTGTCGAACCCGGCATGGCCGCTGCCGATCGAGTTGGCCTTGTGGTGAATGTGCCGGGTGGGCAGATGCGGATGCAGGGCAATCTCGTCTTGGCCCGACAAGCCGATGTGGAAAACCTTGGCCTGCGTATGGTCGATCCAGACGATCGCGTGGAAATGGGTCGGCATTGTCAGCGTCCTTCTTGAACTGCGATCAAACGGCGTCGCGCGTGCGAGCAACGGCATGCGCGCGCGGAAACGTTCACCGGATACGGCTACCGCAGGCGCGCTTTCGTCGATTGATATGGGTCAATCCGGCGCTTCGATGTCGGAAGCCGGCATCCATGCTTGAAAGAGCACCGGCCCGGCAAGTTGTCGAGGGCGGCCACCCGCTCGGGGGCTGGCGGCATCACCGTGCGCCCGCACTCATCAGTCGGTTAGAAGTCGCCGTTCCAGAGGTGGCGCCGCGACCAATCGTGAACTAACATTGAATTGGGAAACCACCCAAGGGGCCGGCCAGATCGTCGAGAACGATCCGATGTTCGGTATCCCGATCAATACTGACCAAAACCAGGGTGAGGGGACGGCGAATGAATACCGAGGCGCCGTCTGAAGAGCCGCGCGGGGCTGGGTTTGCTATCTCCCTCTATCTCGTTGCCTTCATGACCGGTGCGATCGTGATGAGTTTCGAAATGCTGGGATCGCGCTATCTCGCTCCCGCGTTCGGAGCCGGCATCTATACCTGGGCTTCATTGATCTCGACGGTGCTCGCGGCGCTGTGCGCCGGCTATTTTCTTGGTGGCTACGTCGCCGACCGCTATCCGTCCCCGACCGTGCTCGGGGCGACGGTGGCCATTGGCTCGGTCTATTTGCTGCTGTTGCCTGCGTTTTCCGAGCCGGTCCTGCAATTTTTCGCCTGGCAAATCGACGACATCAAGTTGGGTAGCCTGGCCGCGGCGGCGGCAATTATGCTGTTTCCAGTTACATTTTTCGGGATGTACTCACCCTTCGCCATCCGCCTTCTGATGCGCTCGAAGCAGAGTGCCGGCGCGGTTTCGGGAACGGTTTACGGCATCTCCACGGCCGGCAGCATCCTCGGCACGCTCGCGACCACGTTTTTCCTGATCCCGCTGATCGGAACACGCGCGATCACCTTTACGCTCGGTATCACGGGCCTGTTCGGCGGTGCGCTGCTGTTCGCCACGGCTTGGTCGCGGTGGCAGCGGCACGCCCGGCTTGGCGTTCTCGCGGCTTTACTTGCGTCGCAGGCAGCGATGCTCCCGCCGGTCCGCGCCGAAGACTCGTTCGGCCAGCAAATCCGCGCCAGCATGCTGGCACGCAAGAACGGCCCTGTTGCACATGTCGAAACCGTCTACAACGACATCTTCGTCACCAAGGACGGCAATCTCCTCAAATTAAGCTTCCAGTGGAAAGGCTGGTACTTCAGCCAGTCGGAGGTGAATCTTGCCGACTCCAACGATTTGCCGATGCTCTACACCCGCGCGATGAGCATTGCCGCAATCTTTCCGCAGGACATCAAGCGCGTGCTCGTTCTCGGCCTCGGCGCCGGTTCCATTCCGGATTACCTGCACCGCTTTCTGCCGGACGCGACGATCGATACTGTCGAGCTCGATCCCGGCGTGATCGACGTCGCCAAGAAATATTTCGGGCTTCGTGAGACGAAAACTTTCCATCTCATCGAGGGGGACGGCCGCGTGTTCTTGAACCGGCATGCCGAGCCCTACGACCTCATCTTCGTCGACGCCTTCACCGGCAGCTACATTCCTTTTCATCTGATGACGAAGGAGTTCTACCAGCTTGTGCGTAGCCGCCTCGCGCCGCATGGCGTGGCGGCGTTCAATTTCATTCCCGCGGTGGATCTTTTCGACAGCAATGTTCGCACGGTGAGGCTCGCCTTCGACAACCTCGATTTTTTCAATTCGGGCGACCGGGACCCTCTGATGTCGAATGTGATCGTCCTCGGGCGGCTCGACCCGTTATCCGAAGCCGAGACGTTGCAAAGAGCCGCAGCCGCGCAGGCGCGCTACAAATTCCCTTTCGATGTGTCGCATCTCGTCGCCGAACGGCGGATACCGGCTCCGACGGCGCTCAAGGGCGAGGTGCTGACCGACGACTTCGCTGCGGCCGATGTCCTCGATGCACGTGGCCGCCGGTATCGGCGCGAGAAGTAGCGCAGCTTGTTCAAGTCCGTTTCACGGCCTGCGCGACGCCGCATTGCGTCGAAGTATGCTAGCGTGTCCAAATCCACACGCTGGCAATCTCCAGGTGGGGCCGCTCAGCGCTGGACCGGATGATCCGGGTCGGGCATGCTCAGCCATGTTCTGCCTTCGCATCGAGCTTCAGGGGGGTCGATGACCGACATCGAGCAAGCGTCGCACTCCGCAGTGCCGGGCAAATTCTACCCGCTCGTGCTCTGTTTTTTTGTCGGCAGCGGCATGGCCGCGCTCATCTACGAGATCGTCTGGTTCCAGCTGCTCGAATTCATCATCGGTTCGACTGCCACCTCGCTTGCGGTGCTGTTGGGGACGTTCATGGGCGGGATGTGCCTCGGCAGCCTCGCCTTCGCCCGCATCATTCCCGCCTCCTTTCATCCGCTCAGGGTCTATGCGGCCCTGGAGCTCGGCGTCGGCCTGATCGCGATCCTGGTCTGGTATTTTCTTCCCTCCGCAGCCGACCTTTATTCGAGCATCGCCGGTCAAGGCTTCACCGGTATCTCCTTCCGAGCGCTGCTGTGCGCGGCATTCCTGCTGGCGCCGACCGTGCTCATGGGGGCAACCCTGCCGTGCGCGGCGCGTTGGGTCGAGAGCACGCCCAAAGGTGTGTCCTGGCTGGGAATTCTCTATACCGGCAATCTGGCCGGCGCCGTCTTCGGCTGCCTGCTGGCCGGGTTCTACCTGCTGCGGCTATATGACATGGCGACCGCGACGTTCGTCGCCGCAGCCATCAACGCGCTCTGCGCCGCGTCCGCGTTTCTGCTCGCGGCGTTTGCTCCGCATCGAGCGCCCCCCGCAAACGCTGCTGCCGATCGTGCACCGCTGCGACTGGAATCCATGGCCGCTTACCTGACAATCGCGCTCTCGGGATTAACCGCGCTTGGGGCCCAAGTCGTGTGGACGCGGCTGTTGTCGCTGCTGCTCGGGCCGTCCGTCTATGCGTTCTCGATCATTCTGGCGGTGTTCTTGCTCGGGCTCGGACTCGGGAGCAGTGCAGCATCGCTGCTTGTGCGCAATGCAAGAAATTCGCTGACTATGCTCGGCTGGTGCCAGTTTGCGCTGGTCGCCGCCATCGCCTGGGCGGCCTTCAGCATCGACGCCTGGCTGCCTTACTGGCCGGTCGATCCACGGCTCGGCATCAGTCCCTGGCTGACGTTCCAGCTCGATCTGGCGCGGTGCCTATGGGCCATACTTCCGGCGGCCTGCCTGTGGGGGGCGAGCTTTCCGCTCGCACTCGCGGCTGCGGCTCCCCAGCATCAGGATTCAGGACGGACGGTCGGGGCCGTGTATGCGGCCAATACGGTCGGCGCGATCGTCGGTGCGATCGGCTTCAGCCTGATCCTCATCCCGGCAGTCGGCACGCTCTGGTCGCAGCGGATTCTGATTGCCGCCGCAGGGGTCGCCGCCATGCCGGTCCTGCTGGCAGGGCTGCGCGCGGGCGCCCCCGCCGCCGGCCGGCGCGTGCCCGTCGCTGCGCTCCTGGGTGCCATCGTTGCGGTCCCGATCGCAGCCGCGCTGCTTGCCTACGGCGTGCCGCCCGTGCCTGGGGAGCTATTCGCCTTCGGCCGCACGATCATGAACCCGTTTTACGAGCCGAAGATGCTTTATGTCGGCGAGGGCATGAATGCCTCGGTGGCGGTGTCGGAGGACGCGGAAAAGACTCGCTATTTCCATGTCAGCGGCAAAACCGAAGCCGGGACCCATCCGATTGACATGCGCCTGCAGCGCATGCTCGGCAACCTGCCGATGTTGATTGGACCAAAGCCGCGATCCGTGCTTGTCGTCGGCTTCGGCGCCGGGGTCACGGCAGGTAGCTTCGTCGCCTACCCCGAGATCCAGCGCATCGTGATCTGTGAAATCGAGCCGCTTATCCCGCGGATGGTCTCGGGCTTTTTCAGCAAGGAGAATTTCAATGTGGTGAAGGACCCGCGGGTCCAGATCGTTTACGACGACGCGCGCGACTTCATCCTTACCTCCAAGGAGAAGTTCGACGTCATCACCAGTGACCCGATTCACCCTTGGGTCAAGGGCTCGGCCGCGCTCTATACGCGAGAGTATTTCGAACATGTGAAGCGGCATCTCAAGCCGGGCGGAGTGGTTACGCACTGGGTTCCGATCGACGAGACCACGATTGAGGCGGTGAAGAGCGAGATGGCAACATTCTTCACCGTCTTTCCGGAAGCAACCGTTTGGATCAACGACCGGGACAACGGCGGCGACGTGGTGATGTTCGGCCAGGCCGACCCCGCGCCGATCAACGTCGATGAGGCGGTGCGGCGGTTCGATCGCGCCGAGAACGCGCGCGCCGCCAAATCCCTGCGCGATATCGGTTTCGACTCGGCGATCGATTTGCTGTCGAGTTATGCCGGCCGCGCTCCCGATCTTGCGGCGTGGCTGAAGGGCAGCGCGATCAACACGGATCGCGACCTGCGCCTGCAATACCTGGCCGGACTAGGTCTCAACGTGGATGCACAGGAGCGGATCCATAATGAGTTGCTGAAGGCCCGGCGAATTCCTCCGGATCTCTTCGTCGGCTCTGCCGAGACCCTTGCCAAGTTGCGCAATGCGATCGAAACCAGCCAGCGCGATTCTGACGCCAGTACCCCTTGGCAGCGGTAAGATCCGCCGGCGAGCAATCGTGAGAAGCAGACGTGGTCGACTGTTGCGTGCCTGTTGCACGGAGGCAAGCCGACGCCGTTGTGTCTTCAGTCGGAATCATCCCGTTTCGCACCGCGACCCAGCGCGAATTGACCGACCGAGCCCTCGATGTGGAATTCGATCCCGGTCATCCTCGCGAACAGGTCGATATCGTTGCTCCCGATCGCACATCCACCCAGCCCCATGTCCGTCGCCATCATGTAGAGCGTCTGGAGCAATACGCCGACATCCTTCAAGATGAGCGAATAGGCCACCGAGCTGTACTTCCATGAAACCCGGCCAAAGCGCGCGGCGATCGTGATCAGGACCTGCGGTGCGGCGGACGCACCCATCGCGAATTCGGCTCCCGTCAACAGCGCTTCGAGCTCCTGCGCGCGCACGCCGATCGGCACCAGCACGTGTTGGTCGGCATCGTAATGATAGAACCCGCGCGGCAGCCCTTCGCAGTTGGCAACGGCCAGATAGAGCTCGAGCTCGTAAGCGGCGCCCCCCGACGGATACGGCCTCACCGCGTACTCGATCTCAGGACCGTCGTCGCCAAAATCGTGCCCGGTCTTCCATTTCGACTGGATGCGCGCGGTACTGTCGAGAAACCGCGAAAGTTCAGCGAGCGTTATCGGCTGCCGGTCGTCGAATTCCCGCGTCGAGTGGCGTTCGCGCAAGAGCGCCGCGATCGGCGAATTGGTCTGCAAAGGCGTGGCAGAAAACTTGCGCAGATCGATGGTTTTCCCGGGCCAGCGCGGCCGCACGGCCGGAAGCGGATCGATGACGCCGGCGTAGGGATAAACCCCGCCCAGCGGGTTGGACTGCCGGCCTTCCGTGCTGCGGGTGTGGAACAGAAGATCGTGAAAGTCCCAAAGGACGAGATTGTCGTCGCCCTCGGCCGGCCGGAGGCCATCGCCGGCAGGTTCGATCTTGAAAAGAATCTGGCAATCCAAAAGCAAGGCGAGGAGCTCGACCCCCGGAAAGCCGTCCTGCCGCCGGAACCGGCTGATCTTTTGCGGTGTAGATAGAAGGGCGAGGGCGGCCGCGGTCTTCGGATCACAGATTCTGAACAGCGCCCCGGCGCGCGGCGATTCCAGCACCATCTCATTGGCGCGCCGTCGCAAGTAGGCGAACCGCGACAGCACGATGGTTTCGGCATTGCCGAGCTTGGGCGTTCGCGGCCAATAGTCGGGAAGCTGCGGCTCGATGACGACCTGATCCTTATCGTCACGCAACTGCCCGAGGCGATACTCCAAAAGACCGCGCTGGGCCAATCGCCGGACCAGCAGATCGATTTCCTTGCCGGCGGCGCTGCGGTCGGAGGCAAACGAAGCGAGCGGCAGACCTGTGCGCAACTCCCCCGCGCGTTTCGCCGCAGCTGCGCTGAACTTTCCCAAGCCGACCGCATGACCATCGAAGCGGGCGGCGATACTCCCGTCCGCGTTCGCTTCGAGTGTGATGTGACCGCTCAACCGGGCGGAAATGGCTGAAGGCGCGATCCGCCGCCCTGTCTTTTTTCCGGGAGCGCGCAAGGCCTTTATGACCCCTCAGGTGTGGGGGAGAAACGGGGTGAGTTCGGTTTCCAGCCGCGGCCGATCCAGCAATCCGAGCTTTACCGGAACGTCGTAAAGCCGGCCCGGTCCGAAGCGGCGATAGAAATGCCGCAGGCCCGGAACGATCACCCGGACGACCGGCACGCCGACGTCGGGCCGGGTCTGATCGAGCACGAGAAAGTCGAGGCCGGCGCGCGTGGCGAGGTCGACGCAGGCGTCTACCTGCCGGCGCGTATTGTCGAGCAGACCCGCCTCCCAGCCGGCGCCTGGTTGCACCATCCCGCTTGGCGTCAAGAAGGGATACTCCTGCAGGCGCAACGGCGTGACGCCGTCGAGGCTCGACTTCTCGCCGGTGCCGCCTCCCATCAGGCCGATGGAAAGGAACTGGTTCAACTCCGTCAATGTACGCAGCATCGCGATACGGGGATCGAAGTGTGCGCCGGAGCCAAACTCGATATTTTCCTGACCGTTCTGCATCCAGTGCAATATCGACACATAGGTGGGAATGCCGAGATCGCTGGTGACGTCGAGCACCCATAGCTTGCGTCCGGTTGCGGCAAGCTCGCTCTGCAGATCCCGAACGTAGGAATCGTTGAAATGGCTCAAGTCCACTTCCGCCCGCTGCAGCCGGTTGTACCACCAGATCGCGTAGGAATCCCGCTCCACCAGTTCGAGGAATCCCTGGACGATGGCCTCCTCGAGCGTGTTGCCGGCCGCGCAGCCGTTTGAATCCGCATGGAAGGCCGCGGGCCCCCGGTAGAAGAAATACAACTGGCTGGTCGGAACATATTTGAAACGCCTGTCGCGCAGAGACCAGACCGGCGACCACTCGATCTTTGCCGATCGATCGAATGGACCAGGGGCCATTTGCGTCTCGTGCGAATCCTCTTCCCCCGTCTGTTCCGGCAAGTATTGCGCGTCGCTGAACAGCAGGACGTCGTTGGGAAGAATGGCATCCCCGGGCGCAAAATCCGTGAACCGGCGCGTCATCCTGATCTCGTCGCCCTGAAAAATCCCCGAATAGCGCTCGATCGCCTCCATCAGCGCACTGGCTTCAGCCTGCTCGGCGTTGCTGCCCTTGCCGAAGCTGCCGCCGGTCAGCCCCGCCCTGAGTTCGTCGACGTTCTGGGCCGGCGCCGAGAAATTGTGCGACGCATAAAAGTTGGTGTTCAGCGGCAAATCGGCTTCGATCCGCTCGAGCTTCGTGACCACCCCGGTGAGGGGGCTCACATGTTTTCGGAAACGCGCCACCGTGGCGCGCGACGACACGGTTCGGTATCCGCCGCTGGTCATGACCAGTTTGGCGCCGGGGCCAAGCTCGATCGGTACCGGTGCGCGTCGCGGGTCCCGCAGTTTCTTGCGACCGCATGTCGGACATTGCGGGCGGGCCGCCACGTAATGCTTTACGATGCTTGAGCCCAACAGGTCGTGGCTGATGATGTGATCGTTCAACCCGGTCTGAAAGCCGGTCGCGATCGCCTTGGCAACTTCGAGGGCCGCAAACTGGATTGCGCCTTGTCCGACCGCGTTGCGCACGAGCGGTGAGGCGGCGACAGGGCGCGCCGGTCCGCGGTCGAGAAACCCCTTGATCTCCCGATTGCGTATCATGCGATCGAAGAGGCAGGTCCAGCAGGCGCTCTCGCCCGGGCTGAACACGGGGCCGACCAAGGGAAAGGCGCCGGCGGGCTGCACGAGCAGCCAGCGCGATCGGTCCGACACACGCTGCCGATTCAATTCGGCCAGCCGTCGTTCGAGATAGTCATTCACCAGCGTGACCGTCAGGTCGGGCGAACGCTTGACCACGCGAACGCCCAGCTCGCTCAGGGCGGCAGCGAATTCAGCCGCGCCGTGCACGTCGATCGCTTCAACGCGCACCCGACAATTTTCGAGATTTTGCTCTGCAATTCCAGGCGGCAGGCCGAGGCTGGCCCAATAGCCCGCCACGGCGCCAACGGGAGAACGCGATGCCGGAACGACATAGCGCCGTTCAATCAGCCGCCTGAGGGCTTCCTCGATCTTGTCGGACGGAAAGTCCGGTTCCAGCTCGCCCACGAGCTCCCGAAAGCTCTTTCCGCCTTTCGCTATCGCGGACGCCAGCGCACAATAGAGTTCGCCGTGAAGAAAGAATTTCCGGTCTTCGGAATAGAGGCAGACGACGTCCGGCGGCAGCACATAGACGGTGAAATTCGGCGCGAACTGCGGAATTTCCTGGCTGGCCCGCCGAGTTTTCTTTTTTCCGTGATCGGCTGTCATGACGTCAGCACGCACGCCTTGCTCTGCACTCCGGTTCGCCGGTGCAGGGTATATTCTCCGACCACTGGAATTCCCTCGTCCAGCTCACGCGCGCTGGCATTTCTCGATAATATTGGATCAACTCAATCGTCATGGATTGGCCGGGTCGATATTATCGAACCCGGCCATGATGATCTGCGTTTTTCAACGGAATCAGGAAGCGGCTAGCAAAGGCGGCAAGCGCCCCACGACAGGCAGCAGGATCCGCAGCCGCAACCACCGCAGCCTCCACAACCCCTGCAACCTCGGCAGCCTCGGCAGCCTCTGCAGCCTCGGCAACCCCTGCAGCCGCAGCCGCGGGCTTCCTGGGTCAAGCCCCGAAGCGATCCCTTGTTCTCCTTGTCGAAGACATAGAACGTCGCCAGGCTGACGTCGGCGATTTCCTCTTCACCGAGAGTAAATGCCTGATTGGGTACCATGTTCGGCGTCTGCGGCACATCCTGCGTCGGCACAGCTGCTGCCGAGGCACCGCCCGCTAGTGAAAAAGTCAAACCGGCGGCCCCTAACACCGGTACGGATTTCGATACACGCTTTCGCTTCGAAGCTTGCTTCACCCGTTGCATTCTTGCTTCCTCCATACCAGAAAAAAGTTGATCAGAGTCCCGCAGCTAAATCCTACGCTCTAGAATCTCGCCACGCAAGGCTGGTTGCGCAAGGCCAAGTGGCTCGGAGCTAGGCGCATCGAATTTCCACTTCATGTTCATGAACGACGTGGCGCCTCGAATTGGAATCAAACAACAAGGCCAGAAATTCCATAAATTGCATCGAAATTTTGATTTCGGGCCGCCGGTCCGGTCCGGGCCCGGACCATGCCGTACCGCTTTCGCTGCGCCGCACTCTTGGTGGAATGGTGGGGACCGCGTCCATCCTTGCATTGGATCCGCCCCGCCTTTATTCAGGCCGAAGCACCTAGCCTCTCAATCATGCGCCGGAAAAGAAGCCTGGTCGGCTCGATGCGCCGCCGCGACGATTTGCGGGCTCGAACGGAGAGACCGTTATGGTCGATTATTCCTGCCGTTTCACCTGGTACGAGCTGATAACCACAGACATGGCGACCGCCAAGTCCTTCTACGCCAACGTCGTGGGGTGGGGCGCGCGGGACGCGTCGACGCCCGGCTTGGCTTACACCATGTTTGCTGCTGGAGAGGTCGCGGTAAGCGGGCTCATGGACCTGCCGGAGGAGGGCAGGAAAATGGGCGCTACATCGAGGTGGATGGGGTATGTCGGCGTCGACGACGTGGACGCCATGGCCGCCCGCGTCAAACGTCTCGGCGGAGCCGTGTTCGTCCCACCGACGGACAGCAACATCGGCCGCATTTCGGTCGTCTCCGATCCGCAAAAGACAACTCTTGGGTTGGTCGAGGGACTGAAGACGGACCAACCGCAACCCGCCGAGCAGGACGAACTTGGGCGCGTGGGCTGGCATGAGTTGCTCGCCGCCGACCGCGATAAGGCGTTTGCTTTCTATGGCGAGCTTTTTGGCTGGCAGAAGGAGGCCGCCGACACCGGTCCGGCGGACACCTACCAGTTGTTCTCCGCCGGCGGGCCGACGATCGGCGGTATGCGCACCAAAAACGCGATGGAGCCAAGCCCCTTCTGGCTTTATTACTTCAATATCGACGACATCGACGCGGCCCTGGCGCGCGTGAAGACCGGGGGCGGCCAGATCTTGGAGGGCCCACATAAATTGCTGGATGGCAGCTGGATCGTCCGATGCACGGACCCTCAGGGCGCCGCGTTCGCGCTGCAGGGGAAGCGAAGCCAAGATGGTATCGAGCGAGCCCCTGTCTCAGAAGTCGGCTGGTCCACCGCGTGGGGCGGGTTTTCGTCGAAAGGCAGGCTGGTCACCAAGCCGCGCGGGTAGGGAGCGCTGACGGGTCGGATCGCTGATCGCCGTGTATAGCGACGCCGCCGTCATGATGATGGGGAGCGTGCGGCCGGCGTGAATCCGCCGGGCCGCGGAGGCCTGATCACCCGGGACTAGCCGGCCTTGGCCGGCGCCACCTTGAGCGGCTTGTCCTGCCTCTTCGACCAGGAGATGTAGTAGGCGACGATGGTCATGATCGCGATGCCGGTCACGCTGACGAAGATCTGCGCGAACAGCGAGCCCGAACTCATCATCAGCTCGAAATGGCCGACAAAGGACAGGAACACGCCGACGCAGAACACCGCGAGCGACTGCTGACCGCAGACGATCAGCGGATCGAACACCCTCCACTCCAGGCCCGGCCACTCCTTGGGCACGAAGCGGATCACCATGATCACGATCACCACGAAATGGATGAAGCGATAGGGCGCGAGATTGGTCTTGTCGTTGGGGTTGAAGGTTGAATAGAGCCAGTGCGGGAACATCGCCCCGAAATCCGGAAATCGGCCGGCCATGGTCATGACCAGGCCGAGGATGAGATAGGCGATGCAGAAGTACAGCGTGAAGCGTGCATTGATGATTCCCATCGACCTTCTGGCGCCGCCGAGAGCGCACCATGAGCCGAACACGAACAGCACCTGCCAGCAGTACGGATTGAAGTACCAGGTCCCGGCGGGATAGGCGTTGAAATTCCAGCCGAATTGCCGGGCGGCGAGCCACAGCGCAATCGATGCCAGCATGGTCCAATTGGGCTGGCGCAGCATCATCCACAGGACCGGCGGGAACAGCCCCATCAGGACGATATAGAGCGGAAGCACGTCGAGGTTGACCGGCTTGAACTTGAGGATCAGGCCCTGGCGCAGCGTCTCGGTCG
Source organism: uncultured Alphaproteobacteria bacterium (assembly GCA_963721275.1). Classification (GTDB taxonomy): domain Bacteria; phylum Pseudomonadota; class Alphaproteobacteria; order Rhizobiales; family Xanthobacteraceae; genus Bradyrhizobium. The sequence continues at coordinate 364,504 of CAVRIQ010000021.1, forward strand.
CATGGTCGACCAGGCCTGCGACATTGAACTCGTTGATGATCTCGGAATCGCCGAACCGCAGCGCGAGATAGCTGATCGAGGCGATGTAAATGACGAACAGGATGATGTGGGCGACGTAGAGCTGCCAGACCCGCTTGGTCAGGCGGGTGGCGCCGACGATGAAGCCCCGCTCGAGCATCATCCGGGCGTAGACGAAGGAGGCGGTGTAGCCGGAGATGAAGACGAACAGGTCGGCGGCGTCGCTGAAGCCGTAATTCCGAGTGGTGATCCAGTTCACGACGTTGTCGGGGATGTGGTCCAGAAAGATCGCCCAGTTCGCTATTCCGCGGAACAGGTCGAGCCGGAGATCGCGGCCTTTTTCGGGGAGGGTTGCGTTGATTTTCATGGGCGCCGTTCGAACTGATACTGTCGCGAGGGGGTTGGGCAGCAGGACAGGGGTGTCAGCCGCGCATGCGGCAAAGATTGTCACACTGCAGCATAATGACTATACCGGTCGGGAAAATGGTAGATCCAGGGTTGGGAATCACCGATCAAAATCCTGAAAGGTGTCTCTATACTATCCTGGCCGCTTCCACCACGCGCTTCCATGCCGCAGATCTCACGGGGCCCGATCATCCATGACCGCACGCATCTTTAAGCCCGCCAAAAACGCGATGCAATCGGGGACAGCCAAGACCAAGGAATGGCAGCTCGATTACGAACCCGAGCAGCCCCGCGCCATCGAGCCCCTGATGGGCTGGACCTCGTCGGCCGACATGAAGCAGCAGCTCACCATCCGCTTCCACACCAGGGAGGAGGCGGTGGCCTATTGCGAACGCAAGGGCATTCCCTACCAGGTGATCGAACCCAAGGAGCCGGCCCGCCGGCAGGCCGCCTATGCCGACAATTTCGCCTTCCGGCGCGGCGAACCCTGGACCCATTAGGGGCACGATCCCAAGCGCCCGATCCCGGCTTCTCCCAGAGGACCGCAGGTTCTGGGTTGCCCAAGTTCTTTGTTGCCCAGGTCTTTGTTGCAAGTTCTTTGTTGCCTAGGACGGCGGCGCAATGACACCATGCCGTCCGCCCAGATGCGCAAATTGCGGCGCACAATAAACCGCAGAAGGCCATGCCGCTTCATTCCACGATCGACCCCACGTCGTCCGATTTCGCCCGCAACACGGAAGCCATGCGTGCGCTGGTCGCAGAGCTCCGGCAAAAGCTCGACCAGGTTGCCGGCGGCGGCGGTGAAACCTCGCGTAACAGGCATACGTCGCGCGGCAAGATGCTGGCGCGCCAGCGCGTCGATCTCCTGATCGATCCGGGAACGGCGTTTCTCGAGCTGTCGCCGCTGGCGGCCAACGGCCTCTATGGCGGCGACGTGCATTCGGCCAGCATCGTCACCGGGGTGGGACGGATTTCGGGGCGCGAATGCGTCATCGTCGCCAACGATGCGACCATCAAGGGCGGCACCTATTATCCGATGACCGTGAAGAAGCATCTTCGCGCGCAGGATATCGCGCGGCAGAACAATCTGCCCTGCGTTTACATGGTGGATTCCGGCGGCGCCTTCCTGCCGCAGCAGGACGAGATCTTTCCCGACGAGCGGCATTTCGGCCGCATCTTCTACAATCAGGCGCAGATGTCGGCGCAGGGCATCCCGCAGATTGCCATTGTGATGGGCTCCTGCACCGCCGGCGGCGCCTATGTTCCGGCGATGTCGGACGAGAGCATCATCGTGCGCAACCAGGGCACGATCTTTCTCGGCGGACCGCCACTGGTGAAGGCGGCGACCGGCGAAGTGGTGACGGCGGAAGAACTCGGCGGCGCCGATGTGCACTCCAGGCAGTCCGGCGTCACCGATCACTATGCCCAGAACGACAGCCATGCGATCGGCATTGCGCGGCGCATCGTCGCCACGCTGAAGCAGCCCGCGCGTATGGCGTTGAACATGCGCGAGCCTCGCGAGCCGTTGTTTGCGCCGGAAGAGATCTATGGCGTGGTTTCCGCCGACGGCCGCAAGCCGTTCGACGTCCACGACATCATCGCGCGCCTCGTCGACGGCTCCGAATTCGACGAATTCAAGAAGCTTTACGGCCAGACATTGATTTGCGGTTTTGCGCACATTTGGGGCTATCCGGTCGGCATCATCGCCAATAACGGCATCCTGTTCAGCGAGAGCTCGCTGAAGGGCGCGCATTTCATCGAGCTGTGCTGCCAGCGCCAGATCCCGCTGGTGTTCCTGCAGAACATCACCGGCTTCATGGTCGGCAAGAAATACGAGGCCGGCGGCATCGCCCGCGACGGCGCCAAGCTGGTGACGGCGGTGGCGACCGCCGGCGTGCCGAAATTCACCGTCGTGATCGGCGGCTCCTACGGCGCCGGCAATTACGGCATGTGCGGACGCGCCTACAGCCCGCGTTTCCTCTGGATGTGGCCGAACGCCCGGATCTCCGTGATGGGCGGCGAACAGGCTTCCATGGTGCTGAGCCAGGTCCGTCGCGACAACATCGAGGCGAAGGGCGAGACCTGGTCGGCGGAGGAGGAAGAGACGTTTCGCGCGCCCATCCGCGCCCAATATGAGAGCCAGGGCAGTCCTTACTACGCCACCGCGCGGCTGTGGGACGACGGCGTGATCGATCCCGCCGATACCAGGCTGGTGCTCGGCCTTGGACTGTCGGCGGCTTCGAACGCGCCGATCGAGCCTACGAAATTCGGCCTGTTCAGGATGTGACGATGGATCGCGCAAAGCTCTACCGGCGGTTTCGCACCCTCCTGATCGCCAACCGCGGCGAGATCGCCTGCCGTGTCATCCGCACCGCAAGGGCGATGGGCCTGCGCACGGTCGCGGTCTATTCCGAGGCCGACCGCGACGCCATGCATGTCGCCATGGCCGATGAGGCCGTGCTGCTCGGTCCGGCGCGGGCGCGCGACAGCTATCTCAACATCGAACGCGTGATCGAGGCGGCGCGCAAGACCGGCGCCGAAGCCGTGCACCCCGGCTACGGTTTTCTGTCGGAGAACGCCGAATTCGCGCAGGCCTGCCTCGATGCCGGGCTGGTATTCGTCGGCCCGACCGCGGCCATGATGAGGGCGATGGGGTCGAAATCGGGCTCGAAATTCCTGATGGAAGAGGCCGGCGTGCCGCTGGTGCCGGGCTATCACGGCGAAGCCCAGGACGAGGCCACGCTTTCGAAGGCCGCCGACGGAATAGGCTTTCCCGTTCTGGTCAAGGCGTCCGCCGGCGGCGGCGGACGCGGCATGCGCATCGTGGGTTCGGCCGCCGAGCTTGCGGGAGCGATCACGAGCGCCAGGCGCGAGGCCAAGGCCGCCTTCGGCGACGATCGCATGCTGATCGAAAAATTCGTGCAGAACCCGCGCCACATCGAGGTACAGGTGATCGGCGACAGCCACGGCAACCTGCTGTCGCTGTTCGAGCGCGAATGCACCCTGCAGCGGCGGCATCAGAAGGTGATCGAGGAAGCCCCGTCGCCGACCCTTGACGCCACCCAGCGCGAAACGGTCTGCGCCGCAGCGCGCAAGGCCGCCGCCGCGGTCGACTATGTCGGCGCCGGCACCATCGAATTCGTCTCCGACGGCAAGGACGTGTTCTTCATCGAGATGAACACGCGGCTGCAGGTCGAGCATCCCGTGACCGAACTGATCACGGGCATCGATCTCGTGGAATGGCAGTTGCGGGTCGCCTTCGGCGAAAGGCTGCCGTTGAAGCAGGACCAGATCAAGCTGAACGGCCACGCCATCGAGGCGCGGGTCTATGCGGAAAATCCGCACAAGAATTTCATGCCGTCGGTCGGCCGGATCCGGACCTGGCGCATGCCGGAAGCGCTGGACGGCCTGCGCATCGATGCCGGCTACCGCGAAGGCGATGCGGTCTCGCCGCATTACGACGCCATGCTGGCCAAGGTGATCGCGTGGGCGCCGACCCGAAACGAAGCGATCGATCGCCTCAATCGCGGGCTCGAGGAAGCCGACGTCCGCGGCATCGTCACCAACATTCCGTTCCTGGCGGCGCTGGTGACACATCCGGACGTCCGCGCCAACGCCATCGATACCGGTTTTATCGAACGCGAATTGAAGAATCTGACGCCGGCGCCTGCGGCGCCCGGCGATCTCGAGCTTTGTGCGGCGGTGGCGGCCATCCTCGACGACGAGGCGAAAGCCGCGCGGCGTGATGCCCATTCGCCGTGGCTCGCGTCGGGCTGGATGCCGGTCGGCCGGCGGCAGCGGCTCTTCAGCTTCCGTCTCGGGCAGGGCAACGAGCGAGAGGTCGGCCTGAGCTATGGCAACGGTCCCGCGGCGCTGGCGATCGGCGATCGCGCGTTTGCCTTTACGTCATCGTCCAGCGGCGACGGCGGCTTCGATCTCACGCTCGACGGCATGAAATCGCATGTCGTGTCGGTCATCGAAGGCCATGAGCTTTACCTGCGGACCCGCAACGGCCGCTTCGATCTGCACTGGGTCGATCCGTTCGGCGGCGACGATGAAGAACAGGTCGGCGAGGACAAGATCGTGGCGCCGCTGCCCGGTACCGTGGTGGCACTCTTGGCCGAAGTCGGCGCGATGCTGGAAAAGGGCGCGCCGATCCTGACGCTGGAAGTGATGAAGATGGAGCAGACCCTGCGCGCGCCGTTCGCCGGCGTGCTGAAGGCGATCAAATGCAGGGTCGGCGATATCGTCGGCGAAGGCGTCGAACTCGCCGAGGTCGAGCCGGTAACCGCGTGAGAACAGCATGAGCGATTCCGTGCGCATCGTCGAAGTCGGTCCGCGCGACGGCCTGCAGAACGAAAAGACGCCGGTCGGCGTCGCCGACCGCGTCGCCTTCATCGAGGCGCTGGTGGCGGCTGGGCTGCACACCGTCGAGGTCGGGGCCTTCGTGTCGCCGAAGGCCATCCCGCAGATGGTGAACTCGGACCAGGTGTTGCGCGGCGTCGATCACCACCCTGACAGTGAATTCCACGTGCTGGTGCCCAACGAAAAGGGCTATGAGGCCGCGCGCGCCGCCGGCGCCAAGGTGATAGCGGTGTTCGCGTCGGCGTCGGAAGGTTTTTCGCGCGCCAACATCAACTGCTCGGTCGCCGAATCCATCGAGCGGTTCAAGCCCGTCGTCGAGCGCGCCAAGGCTGATTCCGTCAAGGTGCGCGGCTATATCTCCTGCGTGCTCGGCTGCCCCTTCGACGGCGAGGTGAAGCCATCCGCGGTGGCGAATGTTGCGGACATGCTGTGGGAGCTCGGCTGCTACGAGATCTCGCTCGGCGACACCATCGGCGTCGGCACGCCGCTCAAAGCCAAGGCGCTGCTGCGCGCGGTCGCCGGCACCGTGCCGATCGCGCGCCTCGCGATGCATTTCCACGACACCTACGGCCAGGCGCTGGCCAATCTCTATGCCGGGATGGAGGAGGGCGTGCTCGTGATCGATTCCGCCGCCGGCGGTCTCGGCGGCTGCCCCTACGCGCCCGGCGCCACCGGCAATGTCGCGACCGAGGACGTGGTCTACATGCTGGAGGGAATGGGCGTTGCGACCGGCGTCGACATGGCGAAACTGCTGGCGGCGACCAACGCGGTGAGCAAGCTGATCGGCCGGCCGCCGGTCAGCCGTGTGGCATCGGCGTTGAATGCGAAGAGGCGAATAGCGAATAGCGAATAGAAACTTCCCGATTCGCCATTCGCCACTCCCAATTCGCCCGTTCACCTTGCTCCGTCCGGCCCCATCACCAGGTCAGGCAGCGCCGTCGAAATCGCCGGCACGAAGCACAGCACCACCACCGCCAGCATCATCAGCAGCACGAAGGGCAGTCTGCCCCAGATCACCTTGCTCAAGGGGATATCGGGCGCGACGTTGCGGATGACGAAGATGTTCAGGCCGACCGGCGGGTGAGCCCCATCGCCATGACCATGACGATTGCCGAACCAGATGATGGCGAAATTGGCCGCGCGCGGCGGCGGCAGGATGATCGCCCCTTGTTGCGCCACACACTTGCGGGACCAATTCGACGGAAAAAAGAGCGAATAGTGCCTTTTGGCTGGCGTGCATTCCCCGTGCATTTCCCTTGGGCCGGGACCCCTCGAAAGCCCGTTGCCGAAAATTTTTCAGGCCGCCGGTAACAAATGAGCTCGCGGGTGCGTCCTGAACCTTAGCGGCAACCGTCGCTTCAACCGTTTCAAAGGAAAGGCCAACCAATGACCATCAGCACCCGTATTGCCCTCGGAGTCTCCGCCGCCGCTCTTTCGCTCAGCCTGGCGCTCGCGCCGGCCGCCTTCGCCCAGGACAAGATGGGCAAGGACGACGGCATGAAGAAGGACTCGATGTCCAAGGACTCGATGAAGAAGGACACGATGTCGAAGGACTCGATGAAGAAAGATGACGGAATGAAGAAGGACGGCATGAAGAAAGACGACGGGATGAAGAAGAACTGAGCGAAGCGCTCCGTCTGTCGCGCAGGCTCGCCCCGTTCGGGGCGGGCCTGTGGCGTCGTCAACATTATCTTTGCCGCGACTCCGTCCGAAACTGCTCGCTATCTCTTCTTCTTTTTCCGCGCCGCATAGCGCGCATCGCGCGCGGCCTTGCGTTCGGCCTCGAGCGCGACTTCGCGTGCGGCGGCCTCTTCCTTTTCGCGGGCGAGCTGGGCAGCGGCCGCTACCGCCGCCTCTTCCTCGCGGCGCTTCTGTTCGGCCTTTTCGGCCTCGCGCGCCTCTCTGGCCTTGGCCCGCGTTGCCGCCTGCGCTTCGCGCTCGGCCTGCCGCTGCTTGACCGCGGGATCGTCGGGACCGGGCTGGCTGCGGAACTTGCTCACGATGTTCTGCTTGGCTTGTTGCGCCGCCTTCTGCCGGTCTGCAAAGCTAGGTTCCTTGAATCCACTCATTGAACGGGCCTTGTCGCTTTCTTGTTTGGTGTGAGGTGACCGGCTTTCGCCGATACATGTCCGGGCAGGGCAATGCTGCCGGCGTGAACCTGCAGCGGTGTACATCCGCCCGCGCCGGGAAGCCACCGAAATAGGGGCAGCAGGGTGAGCCAACGGTTATTTTTTGGTGCAGATGAGTGGTAAGAGCGGGCCTTGGGCGGCGCGATATTTCACATCGAGTGTTTCGGGGCCGATCGGGCCATGACCGGCGGCACGATCGTCACACAACGCCGGCGCATTGGTGGTAATAAGGGCTATCGTTGCCTCTTTACGCCACCTCGGCATGAGCAGGATTGCCCGCCATCTCCCGACGCTACCCGACCTCCTGCCGGCAAGGGGCTGGGTCTGGAAGGTCGCCATTGCCGCGCTTGATCTGTGTAACGGGCAGCGCTCCTGCCGCGTAAGTGAGCTTGGGGGAGGGGTTTGCACGCCGCTCGGCGGAATGGCCCGATAACCCGGCTTTTCGGCGCAACCGATGGCCGGGTGACACCAGACCGGGTGACACCAGACAAGGATGCTCGACATGAACAAATCTCTGAAATTGGCTCTGACGGCCGCAGCGCTAGCGGCCGCAATTGCGAGTTCAAGCGCGCCGGGTTTTGCTCGCGGCGGCGCGGCGAACATCATGAATTCTCCCGGCTATCAGCGACGGCTCCAGGAATCGAGGCAACAAATATCACAGCCGGACGTGCGGCCAGCCTCCGCCCATCGCAGACACAAGCCGCGACATCACCACCGGCATTATTGACCGGCGTCCGCTTCCAAATGACGCCTGCGAGGATCGTCCCGGTTGCCAGGCGGTGACACAAATCGGCTCGATCTTACTGATTTGTAACGAGACAAATTGTGAGCGGCTGATCAGCAATAGCGCTGGCGGCGTGAATCAACGCGGATAACAAACGTGCTCCCGAGCGCCACGGCACGACGAACAATGGGGTGTGCGAACATGAACGCATTCAGCCGATCCAAGATCATCCTTCCGGTATTATCCGCCCTGGCGGTGTTCGCGGCCTCAGCGCATGCCGAAGAACCCGCGCAAAAGCCCGCCGGCAAGGGAGCGGTTCAGGGATCAAAATCAAGCCCTGGAGGCCCGGTTCAGGCATCGAAACCGGCCACCGGCACGGCGGTTCAGGCGTCGAAGCCGGCTCCCGGACGTCCGCCCGGGCCGGTGGTCGGCCGGGCAGGGCCGCGCGATGCCCATCGCGGGCCGCCGGATGCGCGGGTTGCCCATGGCGCCCTGCCGGCGCGCAATTTCGGCGGACACCGGTATCGCGGCCGGGTCGCCTGGGAGGGCGGACGCTGGCATCACGAGGTCCACGATGGACGTGACGGTTGGTGGTGGGATGTCGGCGGCGTCTGGTATTACTATCCCCAACCGATGGAAGGTCCGCCCAGCTATATATCGGAAGACTACGCGGACGATATCGGCGGTCCGTATGGGCCGCCCGTCGCCGATGGTTACGCCCCGCCACCTCCCGGTGCCTATGCACCCCCGCCGGAACCCGCGCCTGATCCGGCCGCCAGCGTCGTCGGCGGCGCCATTGTCGGCGGGCTGCTCGGTGGCCTCCTGACGGGACACGCGAGCGGTGCGGCCGCCGGTGCGATCGCCGGCGGCGCGACCGGCGCGATCGTCGGCGCCCAGGCCGCCTCGCGGCCCGGCTATTACCTGTCGCAGGGCAATTGCTACTATCGCTATCCGTCGGGGCAGTACGTGCAGGCCGATCCGCGGGCCTGCTACTGAGCGGGACGTTCCGTAAGCCGGCGCGCGCGAGTGCGCGCGTCGATTGCTTGTGACGGCAGCACGGCATTCCCGGGCCGTGGATCACGGAGCGCGCCGCCGCGGCCGGTATCATCGCGATGCGAAGTTGGTGGCGATCCCGGCGCCGCGTCCCGATCGCATGAAACCAACTCTCGTGCGTCAACCTTAACGCGACCCGCTTCGCATGGCTCATCCGCATGTTCGGGGGTTCACTCATCCGGTTCCGCGTGCGATCCAGCGCCCTGAGCCAAGCTCTTTCCCTCCAATGTTAAAAAGGATCGACCCGGAATGGGGTTACGTTGGTTTTTTGTCATTGCGATTTTCATCGGAGCGGCACCCGAGGCCTTTGCCGGCGAGCAGCCCGGTGTCTTCCATCGCGCTTCCTGCACCCTGGTTCGGTACTACGTCGCGAAATACAGCGCGCCGGCGGCGGAGGCGTGGGCTCGGGGCAAGGGCGCCACAGAGGCGGAAATTGAAGCGGCCCGGCGCTGCCTCAAGGGAATGCCGATACGGACCGCGCAAACCGTTCAGGAATGAAGCGGAACTTTGTCGGCACCCAATGCTTGTCCGGTCAATCGTAAATTGCGAGCCTGCCCGTGTATCGATCCGTATTGATCATTGCCTTTGCGCTGACGACAGCTTCAGCATGTCAGGCTGAGAGCGGCCTGGCGTCCTACTACGCCGGACGCGGTCACCACGGAGAGATGACCTGCGCTCATCGCACCCGGCCTCTTGGAAGCGTCGTGACGGTTTCCCGCGCTGGCCATTCCATCCGTTGCCGCATCAATGATCGCGGGCCGTTCGTGCGGGGCCGGGTGATCGATGTATCGATGAGCGCTGCCCGCGCCCTCGGCATGATGCACTCCGGCGTGGTGCGCGTTTCGGTCGAATAAGCGCGCCGCCCTGCCGGCGGGACGCGGGGGCATTCGCGAACGGTTCGGACGCTCCAGGCGATCTGGTCCTCGTGCTGCGAAATCTCCTTGGCGCCGCCATCTTTTCGAACCGGGTCCATGCAAAGATACCATCTTGGGTTGTGTATGCTGCGTGGAGTGGTGCGATGGGGACTGATCTTCAGACCAAAGCCGAGAAGTATGAGATCAAGGCCGCCCAGTGCGACGAGTGGGCTCGGCAGGCGACCGACGGGCCCCAGCGAAACTTCTTCGAGGTGCTCGCCCGTTACTATGGCACGCTGGCAACGGATTTCCGGCAAGTCATCGAAAAACGGAAGGTCGCGTAGCGGGCGGTCACGCGATCGCCTCGAAGGCTGCCGCAGGAGCGGAGATCGAAGCGGCTGATCAGATCATGGCGCCGTGGGCGCATTCGCCCGCAGGCCTGACGCTGGCGATCCAGCAGATTCAACTGCACCCACAGTAGAATGTTACTCTATCCAGTTGAGCTATGGGACCGTTGGCGGGCTTATACCACTGCCAATATGAAAAATCCGCTTCCCCGCCAAGCCCGTTCCGAACCGTTTTCCCGGGGGGCGACAAAGCTTAAGCGGTGGACCGTTGGTCCGCCCTGACACCGTGCTACGCAGCGCCGGCCGCTGGCGCAGCCGTTGGGCCGGCTATCGACAAATGTTGCATGGATTTGCAAAAAAAAAAAAATTATAAAAAATAATTATATAAAATATATTTAAATTGAATATATTATGTCAGGAAGTGTATCGGATCTTCGAATTCCCTCGACCATGCCATTCAATAGCCGTTGGCATAGCCGGGCGCATCGCCTTGGCGAGCCGGGTAATAACGCGCCGGCCGGCCGCCGCAGGCGTCACAGCGGAGGCGGCTGCCGACCTCGTCCAGCGTCAGGGCCGACAGCGTCGGGATCTTCTCCCGGATCATCCTGAACGGCACCCACACGGTGCCCTTGCAGCACTCGGCGCCGATCCATGGATAGCCCTCGGACTCGAGCTGGAGATGGTGCGAGTGTCCGGCATGGCCCTTAACACAAAAATTTAAAATTATTTTATAATTTATAATAATATTTAAATAAAATATTTTTAATAAATTTGTAGCTGGGGTGCATTTTAGTAGATGCGAGAAGCAGACGAGGAATGGTTGATGCACAGCCCGTTGATCGTAACGGGTGGGTACATCTGCCAGCGACCCGACGGCTGGCGATCCCAGCAGGATTCGAACCTGCAACCCACGGAGTAGAAATCCGTTACTCTATCCAGTTGAGCTATGGGACCGTTGGCGGGCTTATACCACTGCCAATATGAAAAATCCGCTTCCCCGCCAAGCCCGTTCCGAACCGTTTTCCCGGCGGGGGCGACAAAGCCTTAAGCGGTGGACCGTTGGTCCGCCCCTGACACCGTGCTACGCAGCGCCCGGCCGCTGGCGCAGCCGTTGGGCCGGCTATCGACAAATGTTGCATGCGACCTTTTTGCCAGTCTGTTCCATCGCCATGAGTCCGTCACCTTTTAGCGCCCTTCTGTTCGATACGCGGCGTTCGTCCGCTGCCCTAGGAGCTCCCCATGATCGGTCTGGTTCGCGCCGTTACCCTGTGCGCCACGCTGGCGCTTGGCCTGGTCTCGGCGCAGGCGGCGGATAAGGCCTTCAAACGCGACGATCTCGCCGATTCCGCGATCAAGCTGGAAGCCCAGATCAAGAGCGAGGCGGGACCGGTCGCCAAGTCCGCGGCGACCTTGAAAACCGACGCCGACGCCGCCTTCAGGCGCAGCGATTTCCGGAGCGGATTGCAGATCCTCGGCCAGATCGCGGCCGTCGCGCCGGAGGACAGCGGCAACTGGCTGCGACTGGCGCGGGTTATTTTCCAGATCTCGCCGAAGAACTCCAGCGAACAGACCTTCCTTTTGGAGCGCGCCTCGACTGCGGCCTATATCGCCTATCAGCGCGCCGGCAATGCCGGCGAGGAGGCCGACGCGCTCGCCGTGCTCGGCCGCTCGATGTCCGAGCGCAAGCTGTGGCGGCCGGCGCTGGATAGCTTGAGGCTGTCGCTCGACCTGCGCGAGGTTGCTGATGTCCGCGGCCAATATGAAAAGCTGCGTGACGAGCACGGTTTCAGGCTTCTGGATTATACCGTCGATTCCGATTCGGCTTCGCCGCGCGCCTGCTTCCAGTTCTCCGAGGAACTGGCGAAGCGCACCGACTTCGCGCCGTTCCTCGCCCTGGCCGGCAACGACAAGCCGGCGCTGACCTCCGAAGGCAAGCAGCTCTGCGTCGACGGGCTCACGCATGGCGAGCGCTACAACATCAATCTGCGCGCCGGCCTGCCGTCCACCGTGAAGGAAACCCTGCCGAAATCGGCCGAGTTCAACATCTATGTGCGCGACCGCAAGCCGTTCGTGCACTTTACCGGGCGCGCTTATGTGCTGCCGCGCACCGGCCAGCGCGGCATTCCCGTGGTCAGCGTCAACACGCCGGCGGTGAAGATCGACGTGTTCCGGATCGGCGACCGCAACCTGATCAACACCGTGATCGACAGCGATTTCCAGCGGGCGCTCAGCCGCTACGAGCTTTCCAGCCTCGGCGAAGAGCGCGGCGTCAAGGTCTGGTCGGGCGAACTTGCGACCGCGACCACGCTCAACCAGGACGTCACCACCGCGTTTCCGGTCGACCAGGCGCTGGGCGACCTGCAGCCGGGCGTTTATGTCATGACGGCGGCGCCCAAGAGCCCGGGCAGCGACGACGATGGTTCGCTGGCGACGCAGTGGTTCATCGTATCCGATCTCGGCATCTCGGCCTTTTCCGGCAATGACGGCATCCACGTCTTCGTCAATTCGCTGGCCACGACCGATGCGGTGGGTAAGGCGGAAGTGCGGCTGGTCGCGCGCAACAACGAAATTCTGGCGACCCGCAAGACCGACGATTCCGGTCACGTGTTGTTCGAGGCGGGACTGGCGCGCGGCGAGGGCGGCCTGTCGCCGGCCATGGTGACGGTGAGCGGCGAGAAGGCCGACTATGCCTTCCTCAGCCTGAAGACCAGCGCATTCGACCTGTCGGACCGCGGCGTCGCGGGGCGCGAAGTGCCCGACGGCGCCGACGCCTTCGTCTATGCCGAGCGTGGCGTCTACCGCTCCAACGAGACGGTGTACCTGACGGCCCTGCTGCGCGACGGCCAGGGCAACGCCGTGACCGGCGGCCCGCTGACGCTGGTGATCGAGCGCCCCGACGGCGTCGAATTCCGCCGCGCCATGCTGCCGGACCAGGGCGCGGGCGGCCGCAGCATGGCGTTGACCCTCAATTCCGCCGTCCCGGCCGGGACCTGGCGGGTCAAGGCGTTCACCGATCCCAAGGGCGCCGTGGTCGGGCAAACCACCTTCATGGTGGAGGATTATGTCCCCGAGCGGCTCGAATTCGACTTGTCGGCCAAGGACAAGCTGATCAAAGCGGATGTTCCGGTGGAGCTTAAGGTCGACGGCCACTTCCTCTATGGCGCGCCCGCCTCGGGCCTGCAGCTGGAGGGCGACTTGCTGGTCGCGCCGGCCGCCGAGCGGCCGGGTTTCGCCGGCTACCAGTTCGGCGTCGCCGACGAGGAAACCACCAGCAACGAGCGGACGCCGATCGAAAGCCTGCCCGAGACCGACGCCAATGGCGCCGCGACCTTCCCGGTCAGCCTCGCCAAGCCGCCGACCTCGACGCGCCCGCAGGAAGCCCAGATCTTCGTCCGCATGGCGGAAGCCGGTGGTCGAGCGGTCGAGCGCAAGCTGGTGCTGCCGGTCGCTCCGGTGGCGCCGATGATCGGCGTCAAGCCGCTGTTCGGCGACAAGAGCGTCGCGGAAGGCGACAAGGCCGGCTTCGACGTCGTGTTCGTATCGCCCGACGGCAAGCCATTGGCGCGCGACGGACTGCGTTATGAGCTGTTGAAGATCGAATCCCGCTATCAATGGTATCGCCAGAGTTCGTCCTGGGAATATGAGCCGGTCAAATCGACCAGCCGTGTCGCCGATGGCGATCTCGCGATTGCCGCCGACAAGCCGTCGCGGATCACGCTGTCGCCGCAGCCCGGCCGCTATCGCCTCGACGTCAAATCGACCGAGGCCGACGGGCCGCTGACGTCGGTTCAGTTCGATGTCGGCTGGTACTCCGACGGCAGCGCCGATACGCCCGACCTGCTGGAAACCTCCATCGACAAGCCGGAATACCAGTCCGGCGACACCATGGTGGTTTCGGTCAATGCGCGCTCGGCCGGCAAGCTCACAATCAACGTGCTGGGTGACCGGCTGCTGACCACGCAAACCACCGACGTCAGGGAAGGCACCGCCCAGGTCAGGATTCCCGTCGGCAAGGATTGGGGCACCGGCGCCTATGTGGTGGCGACGTTGCGCCGTCCGCTCGATGTAGCGGCAAAAAGGATGCCGAGCCGCGCCATAGGGCTGAAATGGTTCGGCATCGACAAGCAGACGCGCACGCTGCAGGTGAATTTGTCGCCGCCCGCCCTGGTGCGTCCGAATTCCACGCTGAAGCTGCCGGTCAAAGTCGGCGGCCTCAGCCCGGGCGAAGACGCCAAGATCGTCGTGGCCGCGGTCGATGTCGGCATTCTCAATCTTGACCAATTACAAGCCGCCCGCCCCGGACGACTACTATCTGGGCCAGCGCCAGATGACGGCGGAAATCCGCGACCTCTATGGGCAGCTGATCGACGGCATGCAGGGCACCCGCGGCCAGCTCAAGACCGGCGGCGATGCCGCGGGCGCCGAGCTGCAGGGCAGTCCGCCCACGCAAAAACCCCTGGCGCTGTATTCCGGCATCGTCACGGTTGCCGCCGACGGCACCGCCGAGATCAGCTTCGACATTCCGGAGTTCGCCGGCACCGCGCGCGTGATGGCGGTGGCCTGGACCGCCACCAAACTCGGCCGCGCCACCACTGACGTCACGGTGCGCGATCCCGTGGTTCTGACCGCGACATTGCCGCGCTTCCTGCTCAATGGCGATCGCGGCACCATGAGTTTCGATCTGGACAACGTCGAAGGTGCGCCGGGCGACTACACCATCAACGTCAAGACCTCGGGGCCGGTGAAGGTGAGCGGCAATCCCGCCACCACCGTAAAATTGGCCGCCAGGCAGCGCAGCTCGATGTCGCTGGCGCTCGATGCCGGCGGCGCCGGCACGGCGAACTTCGATGTCGATATCAAGGGCCCGAACGGGCTGGCGCTGGCGCGGCATTATGCGCTCGACGTCAAGCCGGCGACGCAGATCCTGGCGCGCCGCTCGATCCGGACCCTGGCCAAGGGAGAAAGTCTGACCCTGACCTCCGATATGTTCTCGGATCTGGTGTCCGGCACCGGCGGCGTCTCGCTGTCGGTCAGCATGTCGACGGCGCTCGATGCCGCGACCATCCTGAAGGCGCTCGACCGCTATCCCTATGGTTGTTCGGAGCAGATCACCAGCCGCGCCATGCCGCTGCTCTACGTCAACGATCTGGCGGCCGGCGCTCATCTGGCTGTCGATACCGAGGTCGATCAGCGCATCAGGGATGCGATCGACCGGCTACTGGCGCGGCAAGGCTCGAACGGATCGTTCGGGCTGTGGTCGGCCGGCGGCGACGACGCCTGGCTTGACGCTTATGTGACGGACTTCCTGACCCGCGCCCGCGAAAAGGGGTTTGCGGTGCCGGATGTCTTGTTCAAGAGCGCGCTCGATCGCGTCCGCAACTCGGTCGTGAACGCCAACGAGCCGGAAAAGGACGGCGGCCGCGATCTCGCCTACGGCCTCTATGTGCTCGCCCGCAACGGCGCCGCCCCGATCGGCGATCTGCGCTATCTCGCCGACACCAAGCTGAACAATCTGGCGACGCCGATCGCAAAATCGCAACTGGCCGCCGCGCTGGCGCTGGTCGGCGACAGACCGAGGGCGGAGCGGGTCTATGCCGCGGCGCTCGAAAGCCTCTCGCCGAAGCCGGTGCTGGAGTTCGGCCGGGTCGACTATGGCAGCGCCCTGCGCGATGCCGCCGCGCTGGTGTCGCTGGCGAGCGAAGGCAACGCCCCGAAGGCGACGCTGACGCAGGCGGTTGCCCGCGTCGAGGTCGCGCGCGGGCTCACGCCTTACACCTCGACCCAGGAAAACGCGTGGCTGGTGCTGGCCTCGCGCGCGCTGGCCAAGGAGACCATGAGCCTCGATCTCGACGGCTCGGGCGTGAAGACCGCGCTGTATCGCAGCTACAAGGCTGCCGAGATGGCGGCCAAGCCGATCAAGATCACCAACACCGGGGACGCGCCGGTACAGGCGGTGGTTTCGGTCAGTGGCGCGCCGATCACGCCGGAACCTGCGGCATCGAACGGCTTCAAGATCGAGCGCAACTACTTCACGCTCGACGGCAAGCCGGTCGATATCTCGAAGGCCAGGCAGAACGACCGCTTCGCGGTCGTGCTGAAGATCACCGAGGCCAAGCCGGAATACGGGCACATCATGGTGTCGGATTATCTCCCGGCGGGGCTGGAGATCGACAATCCGCATCTGGTGTCGTCCGGCGATACCGGTACGCTCGACTGGATCGAGGACGGTCAGGAACCGGTGAACACCGAATTCCGTGACGATCGTTTCACCGCCGCCATCGACCGCGCCGCCAGCGACAAGGCGGTGTTTACGGTGGCCTACGTGGTGCGCGCGGTATCGCCCGGCAAATACGTGCTGCCGCAGGCCTATGTCGAGGACATGTACAACCCATCCCGTTATGGCCGCAGCGGCACCGGATCGGTCGAGGTGCTTGCGGCGAAATGAGGACAGCGAAGGCGATAGCGCCGGCGTCGCGCCGCTGGCGAAGGATCAAGCTGGTGGCAGCGGCGTCAGCCGCGGCTGGCTTGATCCTGGCTGGCGTGTTCGCCGCCTGGGTGGTCGCGCTGGGCCCATTGCCGCTGGCCCACGCACGGCAGGTCTCGACCACGATCGTCGACCGCAACGGCAAGCTGCTGCGGGCTTACGCCATGGCCGACGGCCGCTGGCGGCTGCCGGTCGACGCCAGAACCGGTGTCGATCCCGGCTATCTCAAGCTGTTGCTGGCCTACGAAGACCGGCGCTTCCGCTCCCATGACGGCGTCGATCCGCTCGCACTTGGCCGCGCCGCGTTCCAATTGGTCACCCGCGGCCACATCGTGTCCGGCGGCTCGACCATCACCATGCAATTGGCGCGGCTGCTGGAGCCGCGGCGGGAGCGATCGGTTCACGCCAAGCTGCGCCAGATGGTCCGGGCGATCGAACTCGAGCAGCGGCTGACCAAGGACCAGATCCTCGATCTCTATCTGACGCTGGCGCCATATGGCGGCAATCTCGAGGGCATCCGCGCCGCCTCGATCGCCTATTTCGGCAAGGAGCCGAAGCGCTTGTCGCTGGCGGAATCGGCGATGCTGGTGGCGCTGCCGCAGTCGCCGGAAACCCGCAGGCTCGATCGCCATCCCGATGCCGCGCGCGCGGCGCGCAACCGCGTGCTCGATCGCATGGTGGAAGAACATCAGGTGTCGGAGGAGGATGCGGCGCAGGCCAAGGCGGTGCCGGTGCCGCGGATGCGCAAGCCGATGCCAATTCTCGCGCCGCATTCCGCCAATTCCGCGCATGCTATCGTCAAGGATTCCGATGTCATCAAGCTGACGCTGGATGCTGGCCTGCAGAAGGTGCTGGAAGCGCTGGCGCGCGACCGCGCGGCGGGGCTCGGGCCGAATGTTTCCGTCGGCATCCTCGCGGTCGACAATGCCAGCGGCGAGGTGCTGGCGCGGGTCGGTTCACCGGATTATTTCGACGACAAGCGGGCAGGGCAGGTCGACATGACCCGCGCGATACGCTCACCGGGATCGACGCTGAAACCGTTCATCTATGGGCTCGCCTTCGAAGACGGCTTCGTTCATCCGGAGAGCCTGATCGACGACCGGCCGATCCGCTTCGGATCTTACGCGCCGGAAAATTTCGACATGACCTTTCAGGGCACGGTTCCCGTGCGCAAGGCGCTGCAGCTTTCGCTGAACGTGCCCGCCATCGCCCTGCTCGACCGTGTCGGCGCCAGCCGTCTCACGTCGCGGCTGAAGCAGGCCGGCATCAACCTGGTGTTGCCGAAGGACGAGGCGCCGGGGCTCGCGATGGGGCTCGGCGGCGTCGGCGTCACGCTGCAGGACCTCGTGCAGCTCTATTGCGGGCTGGCGCGGCTCGGCAACACGCGGCCGCTGCGCGAGATCGCCGGCGAAAGCCCGCGCGATTCGCTAAGGCTGATGGACCAGATCGCGGCCTGGCAGGTCGGCAACGTGCTGATGGGCTCGCCGCCGCCGGAAAACGCCCCGCACAACCGGATCGCGTTCAAGACCGGCACGAGCTACGGCTATCGCGATGCGTGGTCGGTCGGCTTTGACGGCCGCATGACCATCGGGGTCTGGGTCGGACGCCCTGACGGCGCGCCGGTGCCCGGGCTGGTCGGTCGCGCCGTGGCGGCGCCGATCCTGTTCGATGCCTTCGCCCGTACCGGCAAATTGCCGGTTCCGCTGCCGAAGCCGCCCAAGGGGACGCTGGTGGCCAGCAATGCCAAGCTGCCGCTGCCGCTGCGGCGGTTCCGGCCGGCCGGGGAACTGGTGCGGACCCGCGGCGAGCAGGCCCCGCATATCCAGTTCCCCCCGAACGGCTCGCGGATCGAAATTGCCGCGCCCCGCGGCGCGCACGCCGCCGCGATGCCGGTCAGGGTCGCGGGCGGGGTACTTCCGATGACAATGCTGGTGAATGGCGTGTCGGTTGGGGAAATCGACGGCCGGCGCCAGCGCCTGGTCGATCCGCCCGGCCCGGGCTTTGCCAGATTGACCGTGATTGACGCTACGGGCGCGGCGGACACAGTCGTCATCCGAATTCAATAGAGGGTCGCTAAGCGGTTGTCGGGATAGTGGTTTCGGCGTATGCGGAACCGATGGTCGAGACCTATGCCCGCCCCCGATTTGGAGCGCCGCGCGAGCCGAAAAACCGGGCAAATCCGGGTAACAGGTTTGTCGGAGCGATCGACTTTGTCTCGGGCAGCCATCTCCGCGCCGTGGCCTTCCTCGTCTTGTGCGGCCTCGTGCTGTTCCTGCCGGGCTTCTTCAACATCCCGCCGATCGACCGCGACGAGGCGCGGTTCGCGCAGGCGACCAAGCAAATGGTCGAGACCGGCGATTTCGTCGACATCCGCTTCCAGGATGATGTGCGCTACAAGAAGCCGGTCGGCATCTACTGGCTGCAGGCGGCAAGCGTCGAAGCCGCCTCGGCGCTCGGCCTGCCGCGCGCGCAGGTCCGCATCTGGCTGTACCGCGTGCCCTCGCTGACCGGCGCGATCGGCGCGGTGCTCCTGACCTATTGGACGGCGCTGGCCTTCGTGACCCGCCGCGGCGCCATCTTCGCCGGTCTCATCATGAGCAGTTCGGTGCTGCTCGGTGTCGAGGCGCGGCTCGCCAAGACCGACGCCATGCTGCTGCTTACCGTGGTCGCGGCAATGGGCGCGCTGGCGCGGGTCTATCTGTCCTGGCAGCGCGGCGAGGATCCCGTGCACCCGCCATGGTCGTGGCCGCTGATCTTCTGGACCGCGCTGGCGGGCGGCATCCTGCTCAAGGGACCGCTGATCCTGATGTTCGTCGTGCTGGCGATCGGCACGCTCGCGATCCTCGACCGGTCGGCCGCCTGGCTCGGGCGGCTGCGTCCGCTGTGGGGCCTGATGTGGATGCTGGTTCTGGTGCTGCCGTGGTTCGTCGCGATCTTCTGGCGCGCCGGCGACGCCTTCTTCGCGGATTCGATCGGCGGCGACATGCTGAGCAAGCTCGCGGCTCAGGAATCCCACGGCGCACCGCCCGGCTTTTATCTGCTGCTGTTCTGGGTGACGTTCTGGCCGGGTGCGCCGCTGGCGGGAATGGCGGCGCCTGCGGTCTGGCGGGCGCGGCGCGAGCCGGGCGCGCAGTTCCTGCTGGCGTGGCTGATCCCGTCCTGGATCGTGTTCGAACTGGTGCTGACGAAACTGCCGCATTACGTGCTGCCGCTTTATCCTGCGATCGCGATCCTCACCGTCGGCGCGCTGGAGCGGCGGGTGCTGTCGCGGTCGTGGTTGCGGCGCGGCGCCGCGTGGTGGTTTGTCATTCCGGCGGCGACGTCGGTCATTGCGGTCGTCGGCGCGATCGCCTTGACGCGCCAGCCGGTATTTCTGGCATGGCCGTTCGTGGCGGCGGCGCTGATCTTCGGGCTGTTCGCGTGGTGGCTGTATGACGAGAACCGCGCCGAACGCTCGCTGTTGAACGCCGTGGTCGCGGCGATGTTTCTGGCCATGGCGGTTTACGGCGTCGTGATGCCGGCGCTGACGCCGTTGTTCCCGAGCGCCGAGATCGCGCGCGCGCTGCGCAACGTGGTCTGCGTCGGGCCGAAAGCCGCCGCCGCGGGCTTTCATGAGCCAAGTCTGGTTTTCATGACCGGCACCGAGACGCTGCTGACGGACGGATCGGGCGCCGCGGATTTTCTGGGGCAGGGCAGTTGCCGCTTCGCGCTGGTGGAGCAGCGCTCGGAGCGCGGCTTTGCCGCGCGCGCCGAGGCCATCGGGCTGCGTTACAACGTGGCCACGCGCATCGACGGCTATAACATCTCGCAGGGCAAGGCGATCTCGATCGCGATCTTCCGTTCCGAAGGCACGGAGTAGGATGTCCGCCCAAGCCGGCATCGGCTATCCATCGAACTATTTTGCGGGCCTTTTCGCGCTCGTCCGGATGTCGCTTTGGCAAATCGTGCGTCCGCCGTCGCATTCGCGGCGCGCCGAGGCGGCACGAAGACTGGCGCGGCACAGTCTGCTGATCACGGCGATCGTCAGTGCTGCGATCGTTGCACTGATGGTCTGGCTTGATGCCCGAGAGATCGGCTGGATGCCGCCGCGCGGCACGCCGGGCCTTTGGCCGGTTCGCATCCTGACCGAATTCGGCAAGGACGCTTATGTGCTGCTGCTTCTGGCCGCGACGGTGCTGGTCGTTGCACTTGTTGCCGCAGCCTTGCGGGGAACCTCGCGCGCGCAATGGCTCGGCTTTGGGCTGCGCCTGCAGTTTGTGTTTCTCGCGGTGCTGACGCCGTTGCTTGCCGGCGAAATCATAAAATGGGTGGTCGGGCGCGGCCGGCCGTTCGTGGGAGGCCAAGCCAACCCCTTCAACTTTTCGCCGTTTGCCGGAACCGAGGCCTATGCCAGCTTTCCGTCGGCGCATGCCATCACGGCCTTCGCGCTGGCTTTCGCCGTCTCCGCGCTGTGGCCCCGCGCGCGGGCGGCGATGATCGTCTATGTGCTCCTGATCGCGGGTAGCCGCCTGGTGCTGCTGGCTCATCATCCCAGCGACGTGATCGCGGGCGCCTTGATCGGCGTGGTCGGCGCCATGGCCGTGCGGTACTGGTTCGCGGCGCGCCGCCTCGGCTTCGCGATCCATCGCGATGGCGAAATTGTGCCGCTTCGAAGCCTTTCCGGGCATCGCAAAAGGGTTGCCCGCGGGGCCTCAGCCCCATAAGAAGCGGACGCTAAAACCGCCGGACCGCACGCGTCACCGGTGGACGGCCCACTCGAACGGTGAGCGTTGATTTGCCTGCTTCTGATACAGCCGCCGTGGCCGTTTCCATCGTCGTCCCCGTGCGCAACGAGGCCGAGAACATCAGCCCGCTGATCGCCGAAATCGCCACCGCCCTCGACGGCCGATGGGCTTATGAAATCATCTACATCAATGACGGCTCGACGGACGCGACCGCCGCGCGGCTTGCGGCCGAGATGAAGAGCCGCGGCCATCTGCGCCAGATCCGTCACGCGGCATCGGCGGGCCAGTCGGCGGCGGTGCGCAGCGGGGTGCGCGCCGCGCGCGGCGCCATCGTGGCGACGCTCGACGGCGACGGCCAGAACAATCCGGCCTTCCTGCCGGGTCTGATCGCGGCAATCGAAAATGGCGGCGGGCGCGTCGGCCTTGCCGCCGGCCAGAGGGTCGGCCGCAAGGACACCGGCTTCAAGAAGATCCAGTCGCGCATCGCCAACGGCGTGCGCAACGCCATCCTGCGCGACGGCACCCGTGACACCGGCTGCGGGCTGAAGGCGTTCCGGCGCGAGGTGTTCCTGATGATGCCCTATTTCGACGGCCTGCATCGCTTCCTCCCGGCGCTGGTACGCCGCGAGGGCTACGAGATCGCCTATGTCGACGTGATCGACCGGCCGCGCCATTCCGGCGTGTCGAACTACGGTTTCTTCGACCGGCTATGGATCGGAATCATGGATCTCGCCGGCGTATGGTGGCTGATCCGCCGCAAGAAACCGACGCCTGTTGCGACCGAGGTGACCTTATGACCGAACTGTTCAACAACCTCGCCAGCTACCTGCACGACGTCTTCGTCATCAAATTCGACGGCTGGGTGATTCTGGGGTTCCTGGCGCAGGGATTGTTCACCATGCGCTTTGTGGTGCAATGGATCGCTTCCGAGCGCGCGCGCCGGAGCGTGATGCCGGTGGCGTTCTGGTTCTTCTCGATCGGCGGCGGCGCCTTGCTGCTGATCTACGCGCTGTATCGCAGGGATCCGGTCTTCATCGCCGGCCAGGCGCTCGGGCTCGTGGTTTACACGCGCAACCTGTATTTCATCATCGTCAACGGACGGCAGGCCTCCGCCGGCAACTGATTTCGGCTAGCGCGGCAAGGGCTGCGCGGTCGCGGGCATGGCCGCTTTGCTTTCAGCCTTGCGGTGCGCCGGCAATTCGCCGGCGGCGTCGAGCACGGGATAGGCCACCGAGCAGATATGCGAGTGGATCCGCCGGAGGTCTCGCAGCACGTCGAGATGCAGCGAGGTGGTCTCGATGGTCTCGGGGCGGCCCTCGCGCAGCCGGTCCAGATGCCGTTCGGTGGCGGCAAGCTCGGCGTTGCGCAACAGGGCTTTCTCCGCGAGCAGCTTGCGCGCTTCGTTGACGTCGCCCGACATGAAGACGCCGAACGCGATCCGAAGCGAGTTCGCCGTTCGCTTGTGGAACGTCGACAGTTCTTCGGCGCCTTCCGGAGAAAACTGGAACCGGCGCTTTATCTTTTTGGTCGCGAGCTCGCTCAGGTTCTTGTCGATGATGTCACCGATATGCTCGAGATTGATGGCGAAGGAAATGATCTCCATCGCGCGCTGCCCTTCGCGCTCGTCGAGGCTGCCGCGTGTGAGTTTCGTCACGTAGAGCTTGATCGCCTCATCGAGGCCGTCGACGATATTGTCCATCCGCGAGACCTGGTCGACCAGGGCGCGGTCGTTGGTCATCATCGCCGTCATCACCTTGCGCAGCATGATTTCGACGTGATCGCCCATGTGCAGGGTTTCGCGCGCGGCGTCCGCCAGCGCGAGGGAAGGGGTTTCGAGCGCGCTCTCGTCGAGATAGCGCGGCCGCGACGGATCGGTCTCCTGGACGCGATCCGGCAGCAGCCTCTTGAGCAGCGCCGCCATCCCGTCGAGCAGGCCGATGAAGATGAGCGCGGTGGCCACGTTGAACGCGATGTGAAATACGGCCGTGAGCTTGGCGAGATCGGGCTGCCAGGCCAGCAACAGTTCCGTGATCGGACGAAGGAATGGCGTCACCAGCAGCACGCCGGCCAGCCGATTGATGAGATTGCCGAGCGGAAGCCGGTAACTCGCCGGATTGTCGCGCCGCGCGCCTTCGAACAGTGGATTGATCGCGCTGCCGAGATTGGCGCCGAGCACAAGGGCCAGCGCCGCCGAGGGCGAAACGAACTGCGCGTAAGCCAGCGACATCACGAGGAGCACGCTGGCCACGCTGGAATGCACCAGCCAGGTGACGATGGCGCCGATGACGATGCAGAGCACGGGGTCGCCGGTGATGGCGTTCATGAACACGCGCACGCCGGGCGCATTCTCGGCCGGCGCCATCGTGTCGAGCAGAATATGCAGCGCCAGCAGCATCAGGCCGAGCCCGATCGAGACGCGGCCGATGTCCTTGATCCGCGAGCGCGGGCCGCTGCGGAACGCGACCAGGCCGAGAATGAAGAGGACCGGCGCGGCGGCGGAGATGTTGAACGACAGGACCTGGACGATCAGCGTGGTTCCGACATTGGCGCCGAGCATGATCGCAAGCGCCGGAACCAGGCCGACCAGTCCTTCCGAGGCAAAGGAACTCGTGATCAGGGCGGTCGCGGTGCTGCTCTGGAGCAGCGCCGTCAGGCCGAGACCTGCCGCAAAAGCGGTGAAACGGTTGTTCAGGGCCTTGGACAGCAGCCGGCGGAGGTCGGGTCCGAACGCACGCAGAACCCCGCTGTGGACCATGTGCAGGCCCCACAGCAGCAGCGCCACGCCGCCCATCAGGTCGAGAAGAACAAGGCTTCCCATGATCGTCTGCTTCCCGGATTCCGGTCGAAAGCTCAGGCTATCGGCAAACGACGAGGGATCAATGCTTTATTTTCGGGGAGGGGCTGCGAAATGCAGCGTACAACAGGCTGCTCGAGGAGCTGGGTGACGGCAAGACCGCCAGGGCGTGCGCCATGCAGCGCATGAACATGCTTACTGCGGCCACGGAAAAGTGAAGCATGTCAGGGGCGCCAGCACGCGTGGTCGAGTAACCATGCGGCAGCACGATCAGTCCGATCACCCCGGGTTTACGTGGTGATTTGCCGCTTTCCGCGGCAATTCGGGGATGCGCCGGAGAAACTTGGTAAAAGGAATTCAAACGGAACAGATACATTGCGATTCCATTGCGATCGGTCCCACTAGGCAAATTCCAACGAGTCTTCTGTAAAAAGCAACTGGGATGCCGGATCAACCGGTGCCGAGGAAGGCGAAGGATCGACATGTTGCAGAACCGTCGTAGAAGCGAGCGTCATCTGTGCAGGCGGCTCGCGAAGATCCAGCTTGGGACAGGCGGGTTGCCGCGCGATTGCACGATCACGGACATCTCGGATGGCGGCGTGAAGGTCATCGCCGAATTTATCGACGTCCCGCCGGAATTCACCATCATTCTGTCCGAAGGCCGTCCGCGCCAATGCAAGCTGGCCTGGCGGATCGGTTGCGAGTTCGGCGCGCAATTCGTCGATTAGACCGAAAAGGCCCGGCAGGGCATCCGCTTGGCCGGCAGTCGCGAAATCCGCGCCGGCGAATTCGTTTGGATCGTCCGCGGTTCGCCTGATTAACGGGAAGTTAGGGTTAACCTGTGCACCTATGGGTCGGTCACCACAGGTAAAAGCAAATGCTCCGGCAGTCGCTTCAATCATACTGCTCCGCGAGACGTCTTGCATCCCTCGTATCGTCCACGGTCCTGGTCTTGGGGCTCTGCAGCTGCCAGACCGATGGAATGTCCGACGTCACGGGGGCGCTGGGTGAGAAAGCCGAAGCAAGCCGCGCCGCCGATCCGCGGCGCGAACTCGATTCCTATGGCGATCGCTTCCGCGCCAACCCCGGGGATGCCGACGCGGCGCTGCAATACGGGAAAGCCCTGCGCGCCACGGGGCAGCGCGCCCAGGCGGTCGCCGTACTTGAACGGGCCACACTCGTCCACCCCGACAACAAGGCGCTGCTTGCCGGATATGGACGTGCGCTGGCGGATAACGGCGATTTCCAGCAAGCCTTCGACACCCTGAGCCGGGCGCATAGCCCCGATAATCCGGATTGGCGGATCCTCTCGGCCCAAGGTGCTGTACTCGATCAACTCGGCCGATACGACGAAGCACGGCAGTACTATGCCAGTGCGCTGAGAATCGCGCCCGATGCCCCCTCCGTGCTGTCCAATCTCGGCCTTTCCTACGTGCTTTCGAAGGACCTGCCCAAAGCGGAGGAGACCTTGCGCCGCGCCTATGGCCGCCCCGATGCCGGCCCACGTGTGCGGCAGAATTTGGCGCTGGTGGTTGGCCTGCAGGGCCGCGTCGCCGAGGCCGAAGGCATTTTGAAGGCTGATCAGCCGGCCGGGGAGGCAGCGGCGAACATCGCTTTTCTCAGGCGCGTATTGTCCCGTAAGGCGGAAGCGCACGCGGAGGTGGATCGCGCAAAGGCGGCCGTCATCCGGCGGCCGCAATGACGTCTGACGAAGAGCCGCGGGCCGCCGCCGGCCGGCGATTTCGATTCAATCGAAACGGAAAAGGCTCTATGCCCGCAACTTCCTGAGGATCGGCGACAGGAACGAACGCTTCGGCTTCTTGACCTCGCCGCGGCCCGTCATCTGGTGCGCGATCTGCAGGAACAGGCCGGTGGTGCGATGGCGCGCGGCGATTTCGGCGATCATCTGGCCGTTATTGGCCGCCGTTCCGAACAGTCGCGGGTCGAATGGAATGGCCGCGATCGGCTTGCTCTCGATGGTCTTGGCGAAACCCTTCGCGTCGATTTCCGGGCGCTTCGGCATGCCGACCTGATTGAGACAATACAGCGGCGCATGGTCGTTGGGACGCGCCGCTTTCAGCATGGTCAATATGTTCCTGGTATTGCGCAGATTGGCGAGGTCTGGCTCGGCAACGACCAGAATATCATCCGCGCTGACCAGAGCGCGCCTGGCCCATCCCGACCATTGATGCGGGACGTCCAGTACGATGCAGGGAGTCGTCATGCGCAATGTATCGAAGATCGCATCGAAGGCCTGCTCGCCCAGGTCGTAGACCCGTTCGAGCGTCGCCGGCGCAGCCAGCAAAGAGAGGCGGTCCGTGCATTTCGCCATCAGCCGTTCGATGAGCGCGGTATCGGGCCGGTCGGGCGAGAACACCGCGTTGGCGATGCCCTGCACCGGGTCCTTGTTGTAGTCGAGGCCGGCGGTTCCGAACGCGAGGTCGAGATCGATCACGACGGAATCCAGCGCCAGATCGCGCGCGATCGCCCAGGCGACATTGTGCGCGACCGTGGATGCGCCGACGCCGCCCTTTGCCCCGACGACGGCGATGATGCGGCCGACGGCGATTGCCTCCGACGCCGAGAAAAGGCTGCAAATCGAGCGCACCACATCGATCGGGGCGACCGGCCCGATGACGTAGTCGTTGACGCCGCGCCGCACCAGTTCGCGATAAGGCGCGACATCGCTGGCGCCGCCGATCACGACGACACGCGTTCCGGGATCGCACACGGTTGCGAGCTCATCGAGGCCGGCGAGGATGTCGCTGTTGGCCTCGGTTTCCAGGATGATCACGTTCGGGGTGGGCTGGGTGTGATAGGTGTCGATGGCGGCAACGATGCCGCCCATTTTAACCGTGAGATGGGCCTTGGCGAGGCGGCGGTCTTCGCCCGCCGCCTGTACGGCGGCGGCGGTTTCCGCGGTCGCGCAAAAGGCCTGCACCGACACACGAGGTGCCGGAGAAATATAGTCGTTCGCCGGCGGCGCGGCGTCCGGCTGCTCTTCGGAGTTTCGACGGGCGCTGATCATTTGCCTGTATCGCTGAGTTTGGCCTTGTCGGCCTCGGGATAGGTGACTGTGGTCGGCTCGCCCTTGCGATACTTCTCGAACCCAGCCGTGCGCCGCGCCGTGTACGCGGGGGTTTCGGACCGGGGCTGCTCGAGGTCGGCCGGATTGTCGATCATCGCGGCGAGATTGCGCTGCGAGGCGCAACCGAAATTGTAGTATTCCTTGTTTTCGGAATAGCGATCGTTCAGGAGCGAGGGGCCAAGATCCTCCGGCCACAGACCGCATGGTCCGGCAACGGCGGCAATCCTCGGATAACTCAGCCTGATCGTCGCGAGCGTTCGCGGATCGCCCGGATGGTAGTGACGCATCGTAATTGCGCGGGGAGGCACGCCGCCTGCCGCGAGCAGCGACCGAATTTCAGTGTACGCACTGGCCGCCGCCCGGGCGTTCGGCGTGTCGACCGGCACATCGGCCACAATCGCACCGGTGCCTTCGCGAACCCATGTCCGTGCCAGCCCGAGAACGTCGGCGCGCTGGGGCGCGGAGAGGCCGCCGCGTCCGCGACCGACGAAGACAACGATCGACTGGTTGGCTTCCTGGACCGCGATGGGGTGACGCTGGCGGTAATCGTCTGGAATGCCCGCCGTTACCAATTCTCCGCCGGCAGAGGTGCACGCACCCAGCGCGACGGAAAGGCCGGCGAGCGCACCCAGCAGGCGCAGGCCACTCAGGCGATCGACCGGTGTCATGTTTATCATCGTTCTGTCCTCGTCCCGCGGGTGGCAGGGCAGTTCCGTCTCAGTCAATGATGAAACCGAAATTGGGCTGATAGTCTGCGGCCGGTTCGACGTGGCCGGCGGTGCCATAGATGCGATTGATCTGGGCCAGCAGCGTCGATTGCGAATCCGACGCCGGCGCAAACCCGTCATCGGGGCGCGACAGTTCCTTCTGGGCAACCGCCCGAACGATATAGGGCGTGACGATGACCATCAGCTCGGTCTGGTTGTTGACGAAGTCCTGGCTCCTGAAAAGCTGTCCGATGATCGGCAACTGGTCGATGCCGGGCATGCCGTTGACGGCCTGCTTGGTTTGCTCCTGGATCAGGCCCGCCATCGCTATCGAGCCGCCGGACGGGATTTCCAGCGTGGTTTCGGCGCGACGGGTCTTGATCGAGGGAATCGTCGTTCCACCGGCACCGCCGGTCAAGGCGTTTTCGGCCGAGACTTCCGACACTTCGGTCATCACCCGCAGGCTGATCCGGCCCTCGGCCAGCACCACCGGCGTGAAGTTGAGCGAGATACCGAATTTCTTGAAACTGACCGTCTGGACGCATTGTCCGATAGCGCCGCCGGTCGTCGTTTGGCAGGTTACGCCTGTCGGAATTGGAAATTCGCCGCCTGAAATAAAGGTCGCGGACTCGCCGGAGATTGCCGTCAGATTTGGCTCGGCCAGCGTCCGCACCACGCCCGCGCTCTCCATCGCGCGGAGGGTAGCGGCGACGGAGGGCACACCAGCTTTGTTCAAGGCCGCCGCGGTCAGGTTATTGCCGGGGACGAGGGGTGAATTGTTTGCGGTGAACGGGTTGCTGTTGTTGAATTGCACGACCGCGGTGCCGTAATTCATGCTGGCCGAGAGATCGACGCCCATCTGCTTGATGACGTCCCGCCGCACTTCGGCGACCGTGACCTTCAGCGTCACCTGGTCGCGGCCCCGGACGACGATCGAGTTGACCACCTTGTCGGCGCCGCCCACCAGTCGCGCCGCGATATCGCCCGCCTGCTGCGCCTCGATCGGACTCGATACCGAGCCGGTCAAGACTACGCCTTCGCCGACGCCGTCGATCTGGATGCCCGGCAGGGACTGCTGCAAGGCCGCGCGCACGCCGTTGAGATCGCGCTTGACCGCGATGTCATAGGCCGCAACCTGCTGGCCGTCGGAATCGAAGAACACGACGTTGGTCTGCCCGACGGTCTCGCCGATGATGTAGGCGCGCTGCGGCGAGCGCACGACGGCGTTGGCGATCTTGGGATCGGCGACCAGCACATCCTTGATGTCGCGCGGCAAATCGATGATCACGGATTTGCCGATGCCGAGCGAGAGAAAGCGTGACTTGGTTAGTCCGGCTGCGGCGGCCGGTATGGCCTTGGAGTCGGCGGCGACCACCGGCGTCAGGACCGGACCAAGCGTCAGCGCGGCGACGGCCGAAAACGACAGGGCGCGGACCAGGAAGGCTCGCACTGACTGCTGATGTCCACCGCATTTCATGTCGGACGTCCTTTCGATCACTTCTGTGTCGTCGTCGAACTTGGGATGCCGTAGCGAACCACGTTGACGCTCTCGCCTCGCTTCGGAGACTGATCTTCCTGGGTCTTGTTCTCGGCGATGTTGACGTCGGCGATGCTGCGCAGCGCCAGCGACAGCGTGCCGGTCTGGCGCGCGCGCGCCAGCGTTTCCGCCTGCTCCGGCCGCAGCTCGAGCGTGACGGTCTTGCCGACCACGGCGTTCTGGCCGTCTTTTTCCTTCGGCGCCTGGTCGATCGCGAGAACGCGGATATTCGACAGGATGATTTCCGAGTTGACGACGTCGGGCGCGCCGGCATTGCCCGCATTCTTCTCGCGCTTCGAAAGGATGACATCGACGCGGTCGTTGGGCAGGATGAAGCCGCCGGCGCCGGTCTCCGGCGAGATTTCGGTCGAGACGGCGCGCATGCCGGTGGGCAGTATCGCCGCCATGAAGCCGGAGCCGTTGGCCTTGACCAGCTTCTGCTCCCGGATTGGCTCGCCGGTGATAAAGGGCGCGCGTGCGATCGAGCCGGCGATCTCGGCGGTCGCACCGGGGCGTTCGTTGCGGCGGATAAAATTGCTGCTCGCGGTTCCGGCCGGCCACGTTTGCCACTGGAGATTTTCAGGACTGACCGTCTGGCCGAGGCCGATGTCGGACTTGGCGACCAGAACTTCCACGGTCTGCAATTTTGCGGCCAATTCGGCCGGGGCAGGCTTGCTGTTGTCCGAGCCGCTCGCGAGATATGCGGCGACGCCGCCCGCGCTGAGAGCGATGGTCAGGACGACAATACGTGCGATATTCATACGCTTACTGGCTACTTTTACGCCGGGATACTTGAACTCGGTGCTGGCGGCACCTTCTCGTCCAACGATGACTAAGCAGTAAAAGTATAAGTGAACTTGCAGCAGGGGCTCGTTTGCCGAAAGGAAATCGGGGATTTGTCCTCATGGTGAACGGAGCGTTATCGTTCGCAGGACGTATCCGTAGATCTCCTGTGCCGGCTGATCGACAACGTCCGGTTCATGACCAATGGCTTGGTTTGGGTAATCGCTGGGGGCGTGAGACAGACTATTAAGGACTGGCTAATCTTCGCGGCAGCTACCGGCTTGCGCTGGCAAGGTGATCTAACGCGGCAGCCACTTCACACCGCTCCATACTGGCGCTTTGACGGAGGAGAGCTCCTTGCAAATGCGGAGGCTTCGTCCGTGCATGGAGCCATCGGAAGTAAAGCCATCGGAAGTATTAGCACCAATGCTCCCTCGGTTTACCCCAATGCACGATCGTCACGCCGCCGCTCGATGCTATAGTTTGCCTGGAGAAGACGATGTCACCAGCGAGACCCGTCTTCGGCGATGCCCCCCTACATCCGAAGACGCCCCGGCACAGTCCCCCCTGTCGCCGGGGAACTCTGTTTCCAGTCAGCGAACTTTTACCGGATGCAGCCAGCGACAATAATGCTGGAAAGCAATGCAGGACGTTCAGCTAATGAGGCCCGGAAGACCTCATTGTCGTCGGTGAATCCCCGGAGATGAGTTCAACCACGGAGTCCGAGCCGAGACCGATACGGCTGGCGGCGATCGCGACCTGCGTACGGTTGTGGACGCCCAACTTGCGCATGATTTCACGAACATGAACTTTCACGGTCGTTTCCGTCATTCCGAGCCTGCGACCGATAGCCTTGTTGGGATCGCCGCGGCAGAGACAAGAGAGAACGGCATGCTGCCGCTCGGTGAATTCCGGCTTGGAGATGGAATTGGATTGGGTAACAGCGGAAATATTGTAGAGCTGAACGCGCGGTGCGGGCTCATCAAAGAGGGAGCCCTGTTGTTGAAGGAGACGGTCTTCTGTTCCCGCTATCGACATTTGAGCTGGAGCCGGTTGCCTCCGCAACGTTTCTCCGGGAGAGTTCTGCGTATATTCAACCGTCGGTGCATCACTGGCCGCAACATGGCTGGCCAGTATAGCAGGTGGGAAGTAGGTACCTCCGTGCAGAACGAAAGAAAGAGCCTGCAGGGCGAGATCTGGAGCCATGGAATTGCTTAAGTAGCCTTGGGCTCCGGAATAGATCGTGGAGATAACCTTCTCCAGACTTGTGTCATCGGAGAGGATCACCAGTGCGGCCGCTGGACAGAGAGTACGCAGCACCTGTATCTCGGTGAGGATGTCGCAGGCAGGGAGAAGAGCGGCGCCGACATTGTAAATCAGCATGTCGCATCTGCGTTCGACGAGCTTCGCGTGGGCTTTCTCAGGCTGAAGAGAAATTAGCTCAGCGTTCTCGTGCTTAGCCCAGGGAACCAGAAAACTCTCAACCCAGGCTCGTCGAAAAGCCATCGTATCGATGACGACAATTATCTTCTGGAATGGGACTGACATAACGCGCCCCTAAACTCTTCTATTATAAAGAGGGTCCTTCCGAAAAAGTAAGGCTGCGCTTGAATTATGCAGTTCGCAACCAGAGGGTTGCTTCCGTATAATTTTGACCAACTCTAATACAATAAAGCATGAGCTGCCATAAAATTCCGCGATTCTATCTGCGCTGGATCGTCGCTGCAGATTCCATCCGCGCCAGATTGTCGCCGCCTTTGCGCCAGAATCTTCGCGCCAAAGATGCTAAATTTTTTTGATATAACTTTTGCGATCATATCTTTTGATGCATTTCATAGAAAAACGATTGAAAATAGCCAGTGGACAAGAATGCGATGTTCGTCAGCAAGCTACCGCCAAAACCGGATTTCGACCTGCTGTTCGCCGCCGCCCCGGCTTCGGCAGACCGCCGTACCTTTGTACTGGCGCTTATCGGCAATCTGATTTGCAGCTGGTCTAACAACGAAAGCCTCTTCATCTATGTCCTCATGATCCTGCTCCGGACCGACGAAGCCTCGGCCGCCGTTGTGTTCGCCACGCTCAACACGACGCGCGCCAGGCTGGACCTGATCCAACGGCTGGCCAAGATCAGGATCACCGACCGGGCCATTTCCAGGAGGCTGGCGCGACTGATTGAGCGCTTCGTCGAGTCGACCAAAGTCCGCAACGAACTCAACCACTGCATGTTCATCTTTGATACCTCGGGCGCCATCACTCACACGCAGTCGATGCGACTGGCCGAGACGAAGTCCAGCCTCAGGTTCGGGGAGATGAAGGCGCTCGACGAAGGCCGCCTGCAGGATATGCTCCGGACGACGAACGAAATGACGAAGATCAACCGCGACCTCTGGGATATTCTGCCTGAACTCGAGGCCCATGTCTGCGGTGACGCGGAAGCACGAGATCAGCCGACATAGTTGGCGCAGGTCTACGGATTTCACAAAACAGCTGCGTCGCTGGCTTCTCCGCATTTGGACAGAATGTCTGCACTATCGAATGTGGCAGCAGAAGGCGCTGTCGGCGATATCGCAAGATAAGGCGGGTCGACCGGATGCATGCATTTTCAATTTCGTACAGTGCAGCATTGTGCTTGGTGCCGGCATTCGCAATAAAGCGGGTGCGGGCAGCCGGAAGAACCGGCGTCAAGAGCACCGCCGCGCCTCGCAGACCGCAGACATAGAAGATCAGCGATCTCGCCCCGCCCGCGATGCTCCAACCTCAAGGAGCCCGTCATGGGTAAGCCGCAGAAGTATCATGATCCGAAGTATGATCCGAAGCAAGATCAGGATCAGGCGCAAGCCAACCTCCAGGGCCAGATCCAGGGCCAGGCCAATCTTCAGGGTCAGCTGCAAGGCCAGGGGCAAGGCCAGGGCAGGGCCAGGGCCAGGGCCAGTACCAGACCGCCGTACAGTCGCTGGATTCGAAGAGCGACAACGACAACAGCAATTGGAACGGCAATGGCAATCTGAACGGCAACGCCAACTTCAATGCCAACGACAACAAGGTTGACAACAAGCTCGACAACAACGTTGACAACAAGGTCGACAACAACATTGACAACAAGGTCGAAAACACCATCGACAACAAGGTCAACGTCGATGTGGATGTGAAAGTCGATCTCGACTTGAGCGCCAACGGTCTGAGCAGCCCCGTGATTGATCTCCATGGGCTGGACAACATCAGCAACTCGCTGATCATGCCGGACGTGGTGAACCAAACCCTGACCGGGAACGGCAACCAGTTCAATATCGATCAGGTCAACAACCTCGTTGACAACGACCAGCTAAGCGGCGCGACGGTGACTTACAATGGCGGCGGTTCGTCCTATGATCATCCCGCGGGATTCAGCATGGACGCCAAGATCGACGGCGGCGAATCCAAGATCGACGGCGCGCATATGGGCGACGCCGCCGGTGCGGGCGCCGGCATTGTCTCGCATGCGGATGCGGCTCTGACGCAGGACGCATTCACCCAGACGATCACGCAGGGTGCGAACATTCAGTTCAACAGCATCACGATGGAGGTAGCCGGCGCCAACCTGACCGACGACCACCATACGCTCTAGCCTGTCATCCGGACCGCGCGGCTCAGGCCGCGCGGTCTTCTCCCCGTTCATTGTGATCGTCGCCGATGCCCGGCCGCGCGCGTTGTGGCGGAACGGTGTTGCGCGCTTCTAGGGAGACGTTCTGATGTCGTCAGCCGCAATGATCGAAGTCCTTTGGCACTTCGCCGGGTATTTCAAGATTTTCGACGACATCGCGCGCGATCGGGTCGAATACGACGAAGGCGTACTGCGCCACCTCTCCGACGACTATACGACGTCCCGCCCCGATTATGACAGCCCATTCACACCCAATGACATGGAGATAAACGGCGTGGGGATGCCGGACCTGCCGTTCGACGCCGGCGAACATTTTCATGCCAACCCCTTGAGGCACCTGGTTTCGCCATTCCATCCCGACCTCGACCTTTTCCCTCCGGTGCGGGTCCCGAACATCCTGCTGCCGATGCAGAGCGGCGGCGGTGGTGGTAGTGGCGGCGTGGATTTTCTCATCAAGGTCGAGTATCAGCTCGGCGGCGAACAGAGCGAAGTCGAGGTCCACCAGCACAACATCCTGTACGACAACGACACCCTGCTGCCGGCGGGTGTCGTTCTTCCCGCCGATCTCCTGACCATGCGCCTTGACGCCGATGCCCTGGCCACCATTGAAAAGATGGCCGACGATGCCAACGCCCACATCCCGGCGGACTGGTGGATGCCGCAGAACGACAGCGGCGCCACTGATTTCGTGATTGCACACGACGCCGCCTGGGCCGCGAGCGGCGGCACGCCGGACGCCCACTCGGTACAACCAGGCTACTATTTGAACGGCGTGTTGCAGGACCCGGTGACGCCGGCGCCAGATCTAACGCCGCTGCCTGCGCCGGCACCGTTGCCGGACACCGGCCAAGGACTCGGCCAGTGGGCTGTTCTGGGCAGCAACGACAGCACAAACGCGGCCCTGATCGTCGACGAGACCCATTCGGCGCGCACCATGATCGTGATGGGGGACTATTACAAGACCGACGCCATGTTCCAGACTAACACGACGATCGACCACGACCAGATCAGCGCGTCGGGAGGCCTGGGCACGCCGGCGATAACAAGCGGCAACGACGTCGCCAACAACATTGCGGACTTCATTCAGCATCCCGGGGTGTGGACCTCGGTGCCGACGACCTACGCCGGCCCGAACTGGAGCGTCGACGTGGTTCATGGCGACTACTACAACGTCCACGCCGTGGTGCAGACCAACTACCTGTTCGACAACGACGTGGTCGCGCAGACCAGCGGCGACACGCACTACGACCTGATCGGAGGCGCCAACGAGCTCGGCAACCTCGCCCAGATCTTCGACGGCAGCATCCACTACGATCTGATCGTCGTGCAGGGCGCCTATCACGGCATGAACGTGATTTTTCAGAACAACATCTTGTTGAACAACGACCACATTGTGACGACCGCGGAAGGCACCGATCCGTCCCAGTCGGTGAGTTCCGGTGGAAACAACCTTCTGAACGAAGGGACGATCGAGAATTACGGCGGCGACAGCTTCAGCCCGCTGAATGACGACGCCAGGACCATCAATGGCCTGCTCGAAGATGGTGCGATCACGCTCGATCCGAGCCTCGGCAACGCCATTGCCGGCACTGGCGGCACTTTCCACGTGCTTTACATCACCGGAAGCTATTACGACGTCAATGCGATCTGGCAGACAAACGTCACATCCGACGTCAACGTCATCTACCAACTGCAGAACCAGCCGTCAGCCGCTGCCCAGGCCTATTTTGCGGATCAAGTGGGGGCAAAAGTCGGGATGCAGTCGGTTAGCACCGGCAATGATCGGCTGGCTAACGACGCGGCAATTATCGACGTCAATCCGGACACCACCTACGTCAACGGCAATGTCTACACCGATACGATCCTGGTGCAGGCCAATCTGATGCCGTCCCATCAGGACGAGGCGGTCAATGCAGACACGCATGCGCTGGTCCCGGAGTTGATCGCCTTCGTCGACGACAGCCAGGACGCCACGCATCAAACGGCCGCGCCCCTTGTGCCTGCGGTGGCGCACGATCCGATCGCGAGCATGCTGCACTAGGACGGAAGTCTTTACCACGACATTCATTTGCGACCACAGGAGTTCGCTTATGTCATTTGATGGCAGCGATCGTCGGCCGGACGTACAGACGCCGGCGGCACGCGCGGATGCGGCCGGCTTTCAGAGCGCGCAGATCATTCCCTTGCGGACCACGCACGAGGCTCCGGTCCAGCCGGCCGCACCGACCAGGGAGCCTCCGGTTTCGCCGGCCGCCGAGACCGCCGAGCCGCAGCCGGCTGGACTTGAACTGCGCGGTGAGGCGAAAACGGTTGAGAAGCCGCGGTCCACCGTGACCATTGAACAGCCCATCCCCGCTGCCGCCCCCTCCGACGGCGGAGGCGGCAACGGCGGCGGCGCCAAAAGCGGTGGCGGCAGTGGGGGTGGCGGACCGCCGCCGTTGCACAAGCGCTCCAGCGACGGTGAATTCCGCGACGTGCTGGGCAAGGGCCTGGCAAGCGCGCGCCGCAACCTTGTGACCGTGGGCCTATTTTCGATCGCGGTAAACCTGCTGGTGCTGGCGATCCCGATTTACCTGTTCAACATGTCGGACCGCGTCCTGACCAGCCGCAGCACCGACACGCTCGTGATGCTCACGATGATCGTGGTGATTGCGATCGCGGCCCATGTGCTGATGGATGTGATCCGGCGGATTATCCTGATGCGGGTCGCGGTGGAGACCGAGGCGCGCCTCGGCGGCCCGGTGCTGAGCGCCGCTGCCAAGGCGGCGCAGGGCGGCTCCAGCCGGGAATTCCAGACGCTCGCCGATCTGCAGCACCTGCGGGCGTTCCTCACCGGACCGGTGCTGCTCACCATGTTCGATACGCCCGTGTCGCCGGTTTATTTTGCCGTCGTGTTCCTGATCCATCCGCAGCTCGGGTTCATCGTCCTGAGCTCCGGCATAGGTCTGATCGCGGTCGCGCTGCTGAACCAGCACGTGACAGCGGTCCCCTTCACCCAGGCCAACAACTACGGGACGCGGGCGAACCTGCAGGCGGAATCGATGGCGCGTAACGCCCAGGTCATCAACGCCATGGGAATGATTCCGGAGGGCGTACAGGTCTGGGGCCGCGAGACGGTGGAATCCCTCAAGGCGCAGGTGATTGGCCAGGATCGCAACATCTTGATGACCGGAATTTCCAAGTTCCTGCGCCTGTGCACGCAGATCGCCATCCTGGGCTGGGGCGCATGGCTGTCGCTGGAGAGCGAGATGACCAGCGGCATGGTCATTGCGGCGTCCATCGTGGGCAGCCGGGCGTTGGCGCCGCTGGAGGGCACCATCGAGGGCTGGCGCAGCTTCGTCCAGGCGCGCTCCGCCTACGCAAGGGTCAAGAACCTGCTGTTGAACTCGCCGCTCAACTTGGAGCGCCTGCGGCTGCCGCGTCCGGCCGGATACCTCAACGTCGAGCGGATTTTGTACGTCCCGCCACCGAACAAGAAGGTGATCCTGAACGGCATCAGCTTTCAGCTCAAGCCTGGCGAATCCCTCGCCATCGTGGGAGATTCCGGTACCGGCAAGACCATGCTGGCACGCATGCTGGTCGGCTCGATCATCCCGACCGCAGGCAGCGTCCGTCTCGACATGATGGACCTGCGCAACTGGGATCCGCGCCAGTTCGGTGAGAGCGTCGGGTACCTGCCGCAGGACGTGCAGCTGTTCCCGGCCTCGATCAAGGCCAATATCGGCCGAATGCGCGAAGACGCCCGCGACGAGGACGTCTTCGACGCCGCCGAGACCGCCGACGTGCATGAGATGATCTCAAGCTTCGCGCAGGGCTACGAGACCATTGTCGGCATGGACGGCGCTCCGCTGTCGGGCGGCCAGCGCCAGCGCATCGGGCTGGCGCGCGCCTTCTACGGCGATCCGCGATTGATCGTGCTCGACGAGCCGAACTCGAATCTCGACACTCCAATGGCGAACGCGCGTTGGCCAAGGCGCTGCTGCGCGCCAAGGAGAAGAAGATGACCGTAGTGACGATCACCCAGCGCGCCGCTCTGCTGCAGAGCGTGGACAAGATCATGATCCTCCACCAGGGCTCGGTGCAGGCGTTCGGCACGCGCGACGAGATCATTCCGATGATCACCGGCCGCAAGCCGCCTTCCGGGGGCGACCTGCCGCCGCTGAATTGATGATTCCTGAACCAACCTGAATTCTTGAACGAGGTCCGTGATGGCGAACCGAAAGATAGCGACCCGCACCGCGGTGGCGGAAGGCGTCTGGTACGATTCGCTGCCGCGCTCCACCAAAATTCCTACCGCCGCCGGAGTTCTGATAATGGCTGTGGTGGTCATGGGCTTTGGCGTCTGGGGCAACATGGCGCCGATCGCGGGTGCGGTGGTCGCCTCCGGCGTATTCGTCGCCACCGGGCAGAACAAGATCATCCAGCATCTCGAAGGCGGCGTGATCCGCGAGATCTACGTGCATGAAGGGGACAAGGTCCAGCCGGGCCAGGTGCTGCTCGACCTCGACGAAACCGCGGCAAAGGCCGAACTGCAGCGGCTTTTCCTGCGGCGCGTGCGGCTCGCGGCCATCGACGCCCGACTGCAGGCCGAAATGCGGGAGGAGCCGGAAATCCACTGGCCCGACGAGGTCGCCGATGCGCTAGTCGTTTCGCCGGAGGCGAGAGAAATCAAGGACAGCCAGCAGATGACGTTCGCCGCGCGGCGCTCCAATATGAATAGCGACATCAAGGGCATCGGCGACAGCATGAAGGCGCTGGAAGAAAGGATACAGGGATCGCGGGTGCAGCTTGGAGCGGTGAAAAAACAAATCGAGCTGCTCGACGACGAAATCGAGACCAAGGATCGACTGGTGCAAGCCGGACTGGTGCGCAAGCCTGAGCTGATGGTGCTGCAGCGATCGAAGGCAAACCTGGAGGGCGAGGTCGGCCGCATCATGGGCGACATCGGCGACGCCAGGGAGCGCATCGCGCGCGCCGTCGAGCAGATCAACGGCGTGCGTAAGACGGCGATCAA
This sequence comes from uncultured Alphaproteobacteria bacterium, assembly GCA_963721275.1. Classification (GTDB taxonomy): domain Bacteria; phylum Pseudomonadota; class Alphaproteobacteria; order Rhizobiales; family Xanthobacteraceae; genus Bradyrhizobium. The sequence continues at coordinate 403,170 of CAVRIQ010000021.1, forward strand.
GGCCGCGGTCGAGCAGATGCATGAGGTGCGCGGTGAACTGGCCGACGTCCGCGAGCGTATGCTGGCCGCCAAGGGCGTGCTCGACCGCACCCGGATTGTCGCTCCCGTCGCGGGCATCGTGGTCAAGCTGCGCTACCATACCCAGGGCGGCGTGGTGGAGGCCGGCAAGCCCATCATGGAGCTGCTGCCGCTCAACGAGGAACTAATCATCGAGGCACGGCTGCGGCCACAGGACATCGACAACGTCAAGCACGGCCAAAAGGCGATGGTGCGGCTGACGGCGCTCAGCCAGCGCATCACGCCCATGGTCTCCGGAGACGTGATCTATCTGTCGGCCGACACGCTGGCCGACGAGAAGAAGTCCCAGCAGGTCGGGCCGACCGACATCTACCTTGTCCGCGTGAAGCTCAACCGCGAAGAGAGCAGGCAAATTCCCGACTTCAGCCCGACGCCGGGCATGCCGGCGGAAGTCTACATCAAGACATCGGAGCGCACGTTCTTCGAATACATCGTCAAGCCCATCCACGACAGCATGATGCGCGCTTTCCGCGAGCGCTAGTCACGAACAAGGAACCGAACGTGTACGTTGGAAAGGCGTCAGCTGTGCATATCGACATCATCGAAACGTTGCCCTCATTGGCCAGGCTCGAGCAAAACTGGAACGCCGTCTACGATGCGGATCCGGAAGCTCAGATATTTCTGTCATGGAAATGGCTGAGCGGCTGGCTCGCACACATCGAGGGCCCATGGTTCATCCTGGCAGCGAAAGCCGGCGACGACGCCAGCGCACCGTACGTCGCATTCTTTCCGCTGCGAATGCAGACCACGATCGAGAAGTCCGGCGTCCTCAATGAAGTGAAAATGGCGGGAAATTTCTCCGCGGACTACACGGGCATAGTTTGCGCGCCCGATGCGGAAAGCAAGGTCATTGCGGCCTTTTCCCGGCAGATCAAACAGATGAATTGGGCGCGCCTGAGCCTTGAAAATGTGAGGATGTCGGAGCGGCGTTTCCGGTTGCTCCTGGCGTGCTTTCCGAAGGCGAATTTCCAGGTGACGGAGGTGAACAGGGTCGGCAAGATCGATGGCATCGATAACAGTCTCTGCCCCTACACGGCGCTGCCGAAGGACTGGAATTCCTATCTCTGCTCGCTGAGCACCAATACGAGGCAGAAGATCCGGCGCCTTCTGAAGCTGGTCGACATCGGGGGTGAATACCGGATTACCGTTTCGACTGCCGAGACTTTCACGCAGGATCTCAAAACCCTGCTGCAGTTTTGGGAGATCAAGTGGCGGCCCCGTAAAGGCAATCTGACCGACAGTCTGGTTCGCTCCAACGGCATCATGCTGACGCGCAGTTTCCAGTCCGGCTTGGTATTTCTGCCGACTTTCTGGCAGGGCGACCGACCCGTCGCCGCGCTGGCCACGCTGATCGACTCGCACAAGCGGACCTTCTCGTTCTACATGGCCGGACGTGACGAGACCTTTGAGGGGCCGCCACCGGGAATGATCTTGCATGCCTTCAGTATTCGTCGCGCGATCGAGAACGGTATTTCCGAGTACGATTTTCTGCGCGGCAACGAGGCCTACAAATATTCGTACGGCTGCGCGGACCGAAAGATCCGTTGCGTCACCGTCGAAACCAGGTCTGGCAAGAAATCTTGGTGGCCGGATCGATCCGCGCAGTATTCCCGATGTCCTGGAACAGGCTACCGCCTCTCACCAAAAGGGACAGGCGGTCGAGGCGGAATGTGGCTACCGGCGGATTCTGGATGTTGAGCCGAAAAACCATGATGCGCTGCACCGGCTTGGACAGCTGGTTGCCGCCAAAGGCAATTTCGCCGAAGCGAAGCAGCTATTCAGGACGCTTACTGTGGTCCGTCCCGACGCCGCGAAGGCATGGCTTTGTCTGGCACAGGTCTGCGAAAGCCTTGGGCAGCATCACGAGGCCGTTCAGCCCTATCTTGAGGTCATGAGGTTGCTGCCGGACCAGGCGGACGGGTTCGTCGGGATGGCAAGGTGCCTCGTCAAGCTCGGACGGATTGCTGAGATAAACGCCGCGCTGCTGGCAACGATAGGACCTGCGACCAGACCGTCGGTCAGGAGTTGGCGGGAAGGGGCGGCCGCGGCAAGCCATCGGGCGGTGATGAAACAATCAATCTCGCCGTAAGCAATCAGGTCCTTATACCCTGGGCCGCGTTGAAGGCCTCAAAACCGCGCGCAAGGTCGGCCTTGAGATCCTCGACGTTCTCCAGCCCGATGTGGAGCCTCAAGGTCGGGCCGCCCGGCGCCCATTTGGTGGCGGTGCGATAGCCAGCGCAGTCGAATGGAATGACCAGGCTCTCGAAGCCGCCCCATGAATAGCCCATGCCGAATAACTCGACGGTGTCGAGCAAGGCATCGACGGCCTTTTGCGGGGCCGGCTTCAGCACGACGCTGAACAGACCGGACGCGCCGGCAAAATCCCGTTTCCAGATCGCATGGCCCGGATCGCTTTCCAGCGCGGGGTGCAACACCCTGACGACTTCGGGTCGCGCCGCCAGCCATCGCGCCATCTCGAGTCCGGAGCGATGATGCTGGGCAAGCCGCACCGCAAGCGTGCGCAAGCCGCGGATCGCCAGGAACACGTCATCCGGCCCGGCGCAGACGCCGAGCAGCTGGATGGCCTCGGCCACCAGCGGCCAGGCCTTGGCATTGGCTGAAATCGTACCGAACATGATGTCGGAGTGGCCGCCGATATATTTGGTCGCGGCCTGCATGCTGATGTCGACGCCTTGCTCCAGCGAACGGTGAAACAGCGGGGTCGCCCAGGTGTTGTCGTCGATCACGAGCGCGCCGCGCGCATGTGCGGCGGAAGCGATCGCGGGTATGTCGGGCATTTCGAAGGATTGCGAGCCCGGCGCCTCGACCACCACCGCTTTGGTATTCGGCTTGAACAGTTCAGCGATGCCGGCGCCGATCAGCGGATCGAAATAGCTGGTTTCGACGCCGTAGCGGGCGAGCAACCCGTTGCAGAAATTTCGCGTCGGGCGGTAGGCGTTGTCGCAGACCAGCAGATGATCGCCGGCTTTCAGCACCGCGAGCAGCGTCGTGGTGATCGCAGCCAGGCCCGAGGGCGCAAGACCGACGCCGGCGCATTGCGGGCCTTCGATCGCCATCAGTGCCTGCTGCAGCGCCTTGGTGGTCGGGGTTCCGCGGCGGCCATACTGGAACTCGCCGCGATGGGCGTGCAGATCATCCGCGGTCGGATAAAGCACGGTCGAGCCATGGACGACCGGCGGATTGACGAATCCCTTTTGCGCCCTGGTATCGCGCCCGGCGGTCACCAGCGTGGTTTCCGCCTTCCGCGGCTTCGAAACTCCATCATCTCCAGAGGATTTCATGTGTTCGCCACCAAAGAGCCCTTGCCGCAGCCACGACGCCCGTTTGTTGAGCACCCGCCAGGCGGCCCAAGGCCGGGTTTCTTAATAACAGGACACAGAAGAGGGCCGTCAACCCCTTGACCCGGATCGCCAGTCGTTCTGTGATGCAGCCGAGCTATTCAGTCGCCGCACGTTGAGGGGCCTGCCGCGATCTTCGATCCATCGATTGACCGGACTGCGCGTTAAACTGCCTGCCAGACTGGCATTTTTACCGCGGTGGATCACAGGATTGGCCCATCGGCGAGGCGACGACGAGCAACGTTCCCGGACGACCCTTGAAAGGCTTTGCCATGAAACGCGTATCTCTGGTTTTCACCCTTGCTTTCGCCGCGGCTTTCTCGACCCAGGCCGCATCAGCGCAAACGCTCAAGACGGTCACGGACCGGGGCTTGCTGTCCTGCGGCGTCAGCCAGGGCTTGCCGGGCTTTTCCTCGCCCGACGACAAGGGCAACTGGACCGGCCTCGACGTCGACGTCTGTCGCGCGCTCGCCGCCGTCATCTTCAACGACCCCAGCAAGGTCAAGTTCGTTCCGTTGTCGGCCAAGGACCGCTTCACGGCCCTGCAGTCCGGCGAAATCGACGTGCTCTCGCGCAACACGACCTGGACGCTTTCCCGCGACACCTCGCTCGGCGCCAATTTTACCGGGGTGACCTATTACGACGGCCAGGGTTTCCTGGTGAAAAAATCCCTCAAAGTGAATTCCGCCCTCGAGCTGAACAGCGCTTCGGTCTGCGTGCAGACCGGCACCACCACCGAGCAGAACCTCGCCGACTACTTCAAGAGCAACAACATGAAGTACGAGGTGATCGCATTCGGGACCGCGGACGAGACCGTCAAGGCCTATGAATCCGGACGTTGCGACGTCTTCACCTCGGACGTGTCGCAGCTCTATGCCGAGCGTCTCAAGCTTGCCAATCCGGCCGATCACACCGTGCTTCCCGAAGTGATCTCGAAAGAGCCGCTCGGCCCGATGGTCCGTCATGGCGACGATCAATGGTTCGATCTCGTGAAGTGGACGCTGTTTGCGATGGTCGACGCCGAAGAGCTCGGCATTACCCAGAAGAACGTCGACGACATGGCGAAATCCGACAAGCCGGAGCTCAAGCGCGTGTTCGGCACCGACGGCAACCTCGGCGAATCGCTCGGCGTCACCAAGGACTGGGTGACACGGATCGTGAAGGCGGTCGGCAATTACGGCGAAAGCTTCGATCGTAACGTCGGCGCCGGCTCCAAGCTCGGCATCGCCCGTGGCCTCAACCAGCTCTGGAACAAGGGCGGAATTCAGTACGCGCCGCCGATCCGCTGATCGTCGGCCGGACGGCCGCGGCGATGAGCATCGAGCCCCGACACCCGCCGTCGCAGTTTGTCGCCAGACTGCGGCACACGCTCGGCGGCCGGGCGGGCTGGAAGGGGTTTGCCTTCCAGATCGTGTTCGTCGCCGCGCTGGTCTGGATCGGCTACGAGATCGTCGCCAATGCCCGCGCCAATCTGGAGGCGCAGCGGATCACGTCCGGTTTCGGCTTTTTGACACACACGGCAGGTTTTGACGTCAGCCAGAACCTGATTCCCTATTCGGGCTCCGACACCTACACCCGGGTGTTCTTCGTGGGTCTGCTCAACACGCTCCTGGTCTCGGTCATCGGCATCTTCTTTGCCACCCTGATCGGATTTCTGGTGGCGTTGGGCCGGTTGTCGCCGAACTGGCTGTTGTCGCGGATCTCCGGTGGCTATGTCGAGGCGATCCGCAATGTGCCGCTGCTGTTCCAGATCCTGTTCTGGTATCTCGCCGTGCTCGGCGCGCTGCCAAACCCGCGGCAGAGCATCTCGCTGTTCGGCAGTTTCTTTCTCAGCAATCGCGGACTGGTGATTCCAAGGCCGGTCGGCAATCCCGGCTTCGAGCCCTTTGTGGTTGCCCTGCTGATCGCGATTGTCGCCGCAATTGCACTGTGGCGCCATGCGCGCCGGCAACTGTTTCAAAGCGGCAGGGTGATCGTGATCTGGCCCTATGTGCTCGGTCTCCTGGTCGGCCTGCCGCTTTTGTCCGCCCTGATCTTCGGCGCGCCGGTGACGTTCGAAGTGCCGGTTCTCAAAGGTTTCAATTTTGCCGGTGGCTCGCGCGTCATTCCGGAATTCGTCGCGCTGACGCTGGCGCTGTCGACCTATACCGCGGCCTTCATCGCCGAGATCGTGCGCGCCGGCATCCTGTCGGTGCACAAGGGACAGATGGAAGCCGGATCGTCGCTCGGGCTGCACCGCGGTTCGGTGCTGCGGCTGATCGTGATCCCGCAGGCGCTGCGGGTCATCCTGCCGCCGCTCACCAATCAGTATCTCAACCTGACCAAGAACTCGTCGCTGGCGGTGGCGATCGGCTATCCCGATCTGGTCTCGGTATTTGCGGGAACCACGCTGAGCCAGACCGGGCAGGCGATCGAGATCATCGGCATCACCATGGGCGTCTACCTCCTGATCTCGCTGGTGACGAGCGCGATCATGAGTTTCTACGGTTGGCGGATCGGCCGGAGCATGGGCGGATGAGCGACACCACGGCATCCGCTTTCATCCGCCAGGAGCTCGTTGCCGAGCGTACCGCGCCGGTCAAGACCACCGGCTTCGTCGGCTTCCTGCGCACCCGGCTGTTCAATTCGCCGACCAACATCCTGCTCACGATCGCGAGCGTTCTGCTGCTGTGGTTCATCGCGGTTCCCGCGCTGAAATTCCTGCTGGTCGACGCAGTCTGGAGCGGCACCGACCGCAACGCATGCCTTGCCGAACATGCCGGTCATCCGGTCGGCGCATGCTGGCCGTTCATAGAGGCGAAGTTCCCCCAGTTGATGTACGGCTTTTATCCGGAGCCGGAGCGTTGGCGGGTCAACCTGACATACCTGTTCGCTGCAATCCTGCTGTTGCCGCTGTTGATTCCGCGGCTGCCCGCCAAGGGCCTCAACGCCGGGCTGTTCTTTTTTGCATTCCCGGTCGTCGCGTTCTTCCTGCTGCATGGCGGCGGCCTGCAGGGTTTCGGCGTCAGCTGGACGGCTGGAATCCTGTCGGGCCTTGTCGACAGTCTCGGCGAGGCCGGCCGCGGCCTGATGCGCGCGGGCGAGGCGACGGCGATCGTCGGACCGCTGCTGAAGCTTCCGGGAATGCTGGTCGTCCTGCTCTCGACCGTCATTTCCTATCTGATCTGGCCGCTGACCTGGCTTCGCGACCGTATCCAGGCATCGGGTCAGCCGGTTTGGATCGACCTCGCGGCCACCGCCGGCATCGTTTCGATCCTGCTGTTTGTCGTGAGTGGCGGTATTCGCACCGGATGGCGCGCGCTCACTCGTCAGCCTTGCGTCCTTTGCCGGCATCGGAATCGTGATCGCGGTCATGGGGCTCGACCGCGGCGGATTGCCCGTCGTCGATACACGGCTGTGGGGCGGCCTGCTGGTAACGCTGGTGCTGTCCGTCACCGGAATCGTGGCATCGATGCCGGTCGGCATCGCGCTGGCGCTCGGCCGGCGCTCGACGATTCCCTTGATCCGGATCTTCTCGATCGTCTTCATCGAATTCTGGCGCGGCGTTCCCTTGATCACCGTGCTGTTCTTCGCAACCTACATGTTGCCGTTGTTCGTGCCGGCGGGCTTCACCGTCGACGGGCTGGTGCGCGCGCTGATCGGCATCGCGCTGTTCGCCGGCGCCTACCAGGCCGAAGTCATCCGCGGCGGCCTGCAGGCGATCCCGCGCGGCCAGGGCGAGGCCGCGAGCGCGCTCGGCCTGTCCTGGTGGAAGACGACGGCGCTGATCGTGATGCCGCAGGCGCTGCGCCACGTCATCCCCGGCCTCGTCAACAGCTTCATCGCGCTGTTCAAGGACACCTCGCTGGTATTGATCGTCGCGCTGTTCGACCTGCTGGGCCAGCTGCGCGCGGCGTTCTCCGATCCGGTCTGGGCCACGCCGACCACCCTGTTCACCGGCTTTGCGTTCACCGGGATGATCTATTTCGTCTTCTGTTTTGGCATGTCGCGTTACTCGCTGTTCGTCGAACACCGGCTGAACGCACACCGGCGCAATTGAGAATGACCATGAGCGACAACTCGATCGTCAACATCATCGGCCTCAACAAGTGGTACGGCGATTTTCACGTGCTGCGCGACATCAACCTCGATGTCGCGAAAAGCGAGCGCATCGTGATCTGCGGTCCGTCGGGCTCGGGCAAATCCACCTTGATCCGCTGCGTCAACGCGCTGGAGGAGTTTCAGGAGGGGGAGATCGTGGTCGACGGCATCGAGCTCGGTCCGAATTTGCGGCGCGTCGACGAAGTCCGGCGCGAGGTCGGCATGGTGTTCCAGAGTTTCAATCTGTTTCCGCATCTGACCGTGCTGGAAAACTGCACGCTGGCGCCGATCTGGGTGCGCAATATCCCGAAGAAGGATGCCGAAGCGGCCGCCATGAAATATCTGGAGCGGGTGAAGATCCCGCATCAGGCCGCCAAATATCCGGGCCAGATGTCCGGCGGCCAGCAGCAGCGCGTCGCGATCGCGCGCGCGCTGACCATGAACCCGAAGGTCATGCTGTTCGACGAGCCTACATCCGCGCTCGATCCCGAAATGGTCAAGGAAGTGCTCGACACCATGGTCGACCTCGCCAGGGAAGGCATGACCATGCTGGTCGTCACCCATGAAATGGGATTCGCCCGGGAAGTGGCCAACCGCATTGTCTTCATGGACGCCGGCCAGATCATCGAATCGAACACGCCGGCGAACTTCTTCGCCAATCCGCAGCACGCGCGGACCAAGTTGTTCCTGAGCCAGATCCTGCGCTGAAGGTTTGATCTTGTAGCCCGGATCGAGCGAAGCGAAATCCGGGCTACGACACTGATGCGATCACAGCTTCTCGAACGGCAGGTCGATCTTGCCGCGCTTTTTTTCCAGCCATTCCGGCACCGGCAGGTTCTTCGAGCGCATGAACTCCGGATTGAACAGCTTTGACTGATAGCGATATCCGGAATCGCAGAGAATGGTCACGATGGTATGGCCCGGCCCGAGCTGGCGGGCGAGCCGGATCGCACCGGCGACATTGATGCCGGTCGAGCCGCCGAGGCAGAGACCTTCGTGTTCGAGCAACTCGTAGATGATCGACACGGCTTCCTCGTCGGGAATGAGGAAGGCGTCATCCACTTTCGCGGTTTCGATGACGGGCGTGACCCGGCCAAGTCCGATGCCTTCGGTGATCGATCCGCCCGGCGTCGACTTGGCCTCGCCGTGCTTGAACAGTTCGTACATCGCGTACCCGCACGGATCGGCGCAGGCGGTGACGATGGCCTTGTTCTTTTCCTTCAGGTAGGCGCTGATGCCGGCCAGCGTGCCGCCGCTGCCGACCGAGCAGATGAAGCCGTCGACCTTGCCGTCGGTCTGCTGCCAGATTTCGGGTCCGGTCGATTCGTAGTGCGCCTTGGGATTGTCGAGGTTGTTCCACTGATCGGCGAACAGAACGCCGTTCGGCTCGGTCTTGCGCAGCTGCTCGGCGAGCCTCCTAGCTACATGCTGATAATTATTCGGATTTGAAAAGGGCAGCGCCGGCACTTCGATCAGCTCGGCGCCGCACAGCCGCAGCGTGTCTTTCTTTTCCTGACTTTGGGTTTCCGGAATCAGGATCAGCGTGCGGTAGCCGCGCGCGCTGGCCACGACGGCAAGCCCGATGCCGGTATTGCCGGCGGTTGCTTCCAGTACGAGGCCGCCGGGCTTGAGATCGCCGCGCTTCTCGGCCTCGAGGATCATCCATTTGCCCGCGCGGTCCTTGACCGACTGGCCGGGATTCATGAACTCGGCCTTGCCGAGAATGGTGCAGCCGGTCGCTTCGGAAGCGCGCGTTAGCTTGATGAGCGGCGTATTGCCGATCGCCTCGACGACGTCGTTGTTGATTCTCATGTCGGGAAAAATGCCAGTCTGTTGCCAATTCTGGCAACGACCCTAGAGCGCGACGGTTCAAAGTGGAAGCCGGTTCTGTGTTGCTTTTCGCAGGGCAGCTATTTGGGCTTCGCGAACACCACCTGGCGCACGTCGATATTTCCCGACAGGAATCCCGCTTCGCAATAGGCGAGATAGTATTCCCACAGCCGCCGGAACCGGTCGTCGAAGCCTGATGGCATCAGATTGGGCCAGGCCGCGCGGAAATTATTTCGCCAGATCGCGAGCGTCTTGGCATAATCTTGCCCAAAAATGCGCTCGCGGATGACGGGAACACCGAACCGCTCGCCCAGCGATTTCAGCACCTGCGGCGAGGGCAGCATGCCGCCGGGAAAGACGTAACGCTGGATGAAATCGACTTCGCGGCGATAGGTCTGGAACAGACTGTCCTGGATGGTGATGGCCTGGATGCCGGCCAGCCCGCCGGGCAGCAGCCGGTCGCGCAATTGCGAGAAATATTTCGGCCAGAACTGCTCGCCGACCGCCTCGATCATCTCGATCGAGGCGATCCGGTCGTAGCGGTCGCGCTCGTCGCGATAGTCCCTGAGCCGGATCTCGACCTTGTCGGCGAGGCCGGCCTCCTGGATGCGCCGTTGCGCGAAGTCGCGCTGCTCCTTGCTGATGGTGAGCCCGACCACCCTGGCGCCGAAGGTTTTGGCGGCATATTCCGCAAAGCCGCCCCATCCGCAGCCGATCTCCAGCAATTTCTGGCCGGGCTGCAGATCGATCGATTCGGCCAATCTGCGGTATTTGTTGTTTTGTGCTGCGGCGAGATCCGGGGTGTGATCCTCGAACAGGGCCGAGGAATAGGTCATGCTCGGATCGAGCCATGCCGAGTAGAAGGCGTTGCCGATATCGTAGTGGGCATAGATGTTGCGGCGCGCCTGGCGCCTGGTGTTGCGGTTGAACCAGTGCTGGACGATCTGAGCGAAGCGCATCAGCGGCTTGTCGCCGAGCATCGTCTGGATCAGGTCGTGGTTGACGCAGAACAGATAGAGGAACTGCGTCAGGTCGGGCGTGTCCCATTCGCCGCTCAGATAGGCCTCGGCTATTCCGATGTCGCCGCCGTTCAGAAGCCGCGATGCAAAACCGTAGTTGGAGAGCGTCATGGCGGCCGACGGGCCGGGCTCCGCGCCGCCCAGCCTGATCCGGCGGCCGTCAGGCAGGGTCACGTCGAGCGTGCCGCGCCGCAGCTTCGAGCCGAAGCCGAGCGCCAGCCGGACCACACGGGGCAAATCGGAAAGCACCGTCTCCACATTGCCGGGGGTTACAGAGATCAACGCAGACATGGACAGACCCATCCGGTGATATGGCGCTGTGTCCGAACTGGCGTGGGCCGCTTTTATCCCAGATCCGCCCCTCGATGGACCAGAGCGCTTCCCCGCGGATCCGGCTTCCTCCGGGCCGCCGCAGGCAATTCCGGTCCAGTATAGTCATTGCGTTTGCCAGCCGCCAAGATGGTATTCGCGGTTGCGGCATTTGGACGTTGCACCGGCCGTGCGCCCTTGAGCCACAGCCGCAAGGCTTCCCAATGGATCGCCGCGACGATCTTCAACGTGACGAGCGGCAGCGCGAAGAACGCGCGCAACAGCGCCGCCGTGGTCAGGCTGCGGCGGGTCCCGATGAAGCTCGCGGCGAGCAGGGGGCCCTCCCGGTCGGTCTCGAGAATGCGCAGTTTGACGCGCTGCTGCGGCGGCGCGACGCGGAAATGGTAGCGCATCGCCATCTCGATGAAGGGCGAGACGTGGAACAGTTTTTCCTGTTGCTGCCGCAGGCCGGCATCGCTGAGTTCGCCCGGCTTCACCGGGAGCACGTAGGCATGGATATCGCCGAAAGTGTTGCGAACTTCGTAGATCACCAGGCTGAGCTCGCCGCCGGCGCGGAAGCAGAAAAAGACCGACAGCGGATTGAATGTGAAACCGAGCAGCCGCGGGTAGCACAATAGCTGCACCCTTCCGCCGGTCAGGTCGACGCCGTGCTCCGCCGCACGGCATTGCGCGTAAAGGCGCAAGGACGACCCGTCGCGCGCGCCGTGATCGGCTTCGTGGAAGCTGTACAGGGCGGCACGGTTGACGCCGAACAAAGGCGAGCGCCGGTCCGCGGCGTCGAGCCGGTCGAGATCGATCAGGAGACTCATCACCCGATAGCTGAAGCGATGGCCGATCGGCTTGAGGCGGGCATGCATCACCTCGCCGACGTAAAGCGCGGCCGCGGCTTCTTCATGCGGGCCGGGTTTGGCGGGCTGGTCCGGCATGGCTACTCCGCGGCTTGCGCCAGTTCGGGCGACGGTTCACGCCACGGCACGGCCGCGCCGAGCGCCCGCGCAACCGCAAGGCCGGACCGCAATCCGTCCTCATGAAAACCATATCCGGTCCATGCGCCGCAGAACCAGGTATGGCGCCGCCCCTGGATCTCGCCAAGGCACTTCTGGGCGGTGAAGGCGGCGGCGTCGTACTGCGGATGATCGCACATGTATTTTCCGAAGGTCAGCGCCGGATCGGGCTCGAACGGAGGATTGAGGCTGACGAACAGCGGCTTGTCATCATCGATGCCCTGCAGCCGGTTCATCCAGTAGGTCACGGCGACGTCGTTTTCGGTGGCACCCTGGCGCTGCCAGCGCAGAAAATTCCACGATGCCCAGGCACGCCGGCGCTTCGGCATCAGCCTGACGTCGCGATGCAGATAGACGCTGTTGGGGGCATAGCCGATGGCGCCGAGAACGGCGCGCTCGCGATCGTCGGCGTCGGACAGCATGGCCAGTGCCTGATCGCTGTGCGAGGCGATCACGACGTGATCGTAGCAGTCGCGTTTGCCGTGACTGTCATGCACGACGACGCCGTGCGGCGTCCGCTCGATCGACGTCACCGCGCAGCCGAGCCGCAGCCGGTCGCGGAAGGCCGCGGTCATCTTCTCGACGTAGCGCCGGCTGCCGTCCTTCACGGTGCGCCAGACCGGACGGTCGTATTGCAGCAGGCGATGGTTGCTGAAGAACGCGACGAAATGCTCCGCGGGAAAGTCCAGCATCTCGCTGGCCGGTGCGGACCAGATCGCGGCGCCCATCGGCGCGAGGTAGTCGGTCAAAAGGCGCGGGGCGAAATGATTGCGGCGAAAATACTCGCCGAGCGTCAGCCCGGTCAGCTTTCCCGCCGCATGATCGGCAACGCTTTGCTGGTTGAAGGCGAGGATATCGCGAAGCATCCAGAGATAGGATGGGGACAGCAGGTTCTTCGGCTGGGCAAACAGACCGATCGCAGTCTGGACCCAGTTTTCGCCGCCGCCCTTCCATTCGAACCGCCCGGCATCCGCCGTGACCGCAAAGCTCATGCAGCTTTCCACGGTCTCGACGTCGAGATGGGCGAACAGCGCCGTCAGGTCCGGATAGTTCAGCTCGTTGTAGACGATGAAGCCGATGTCGACCGCAAGCCGGGTTCCATCGTAGTCGATGGTGACGGTGTGGCTGTGGCCGCCGGGCCTGAGTTCACGGTCGTAGACCGTCACCGGATAACGCTTCGACAGGGTCCATGCCGCGGCATTGCCGGCAATTCCCGTTCCGATAACCGCAACCCGCATTCCAGCCCCCATCCGTTGGTGACCGAGATACGGCGCATGGCGGTGGAAGTTTCAGCGGCGGCCGTGGGGCGCTGACGGGCTGGCCTGCAACCCTTCCGCTGGCCGAGGGGCACATGAAACGTTGGTAAGCTTGCCTCATCCCGGGAATGTCTCAATTTGCAAAAAGGCCGACGGAACGCGGCGAATCCTGAAGTTCCCGTCGCCCGTCTCGCGCCCTCAATTCAACGGCACCGCGGGGGACAGAGGCGGAACAGGGCTGTCCGCGCCATGATCGCCCGGCTAGTATGGCAAGGCAGGTTCTCTAAGGAAGCATCACCCCCGTGGACGCACGGCAGCCAGTTCCCCACCAGCGTTATCCGCGAATCGGTCTGGCGGTTATCGCAATGCCGCGCGCCGGGCATTTGCCCGGCGGAGGGCTGACGTGAGCCAGGGATTTCCGGACGTTGCCGTCGAGCGCCTGCCTCCAGCCGCCCCGGGTCTCGGTCGGGCGGCAAGATGGCTTGCGGCGCTTTGCATCGTGGCCAGTTCGGTGGGCTGCGTGCTGACCCAGGACGTGCCGGATCCGGCCCTTGATATTCCCAACGGCTACGAGGCCGCGCGACTGACCAATGCCGACGCGCCGCCGGCGCTGGACTGGTGGCGCGGTTTCCGTTCACGGGAACTGACTGACCTCATGGAGGAAGCCCAGACGGTCAATCTGGACATCGCCGCCGCCGTCGCGCGTTTCAGGCAGGCCGATGCGCAGGCGCGGATGGCGGGCGCGGCGCTGCTGCCGAGCGTCAGCGGCTCGGGTTCGCAGACCTATTCCCGCACTTCCGGCTCGAGCGCCAGTGGATTGAGCAATGGCGGACGCGAGGTGGTCAACTATCAGGCCTCGCTCAGCGCCAGCTACCAGCTCGATTTCTGGGGCCAGAACCGCGACGCGCTGCAGGCGGCGGAGGAGACGGCGATCGCCAATCGCTTCGATCGCGATGTGGTGGCGCTCACGACGCTGACCAGCGTCGCCAACGCCTATTTCCAGGTGCTGGCCTCGCAGGACCGGATTCGCACCGCCGAAGGCAATATCGCCAGCGCGACTCGCGTCCTCGATGCGATCAGGCAACGGTTCAAGGCCGGCACCGGAACCGACCTCGACGTCGCGCAGCAGGAAAGCGTGCTCGCCAATCAAAAGGCCCTGGTTCCGCCGCTGCGGCAGACGCTGGCGCAGAACCTCAACGCGCTGGCGACGCTGGTGGCGCGGCCGCCGGAAAGCGTGCGCGTCACCGGCGGCTCGCTCAACCGCATTTCATTGCCGCGGGTGACGCCCGGCCTTCCGTCGGAGCTGTTGACGCAGCGGCCGGATATCAGGCGCCAGGAAGCCCAGCTCGCTTCCGCCACCGCCAATGTCGGCAGTGCCCGCGCGCAATTCTTTCCCTCGATCCAGCTGACCGGGCAGGGCGGTTATCAGAGTTCGGCGCTGGTATCGCTGTTCCAGCCCCATGCCGCGTTCTTCAGCATCGTCGGCGGCCTGACGCAGCCGATCTTCGATGGCGGAAGAATTCTCGGCAATTTCGAGCTCACCCAGGCCCGGCAGGATGAATTGCTGCAAACCTACCGCAAGACCGTGGTCTCGGCATTCGCCGATGTCGACAACGCGCTGGTTGCGATCAGGGAGACGGCCGCGAAGCTGCGGCTGCAGCGCGAGGTGGTGGCCTCGTCGCGGCGGGCCTTCCAATTGTCCGAGCAGCAGTTGCGTGCCGGGACCGCGGATATCGTAACTGTGCTAAATACCCAATTGACGCTGTTTCAGGCGGAAGATGCGCTCTGGCAGGCCCAGCTTGCCCGGCTGCTCGCGGTCGTCAGCCTGTACCAGGCGCTGGGGGGCGGCTGGGAGCCGAGGATGGAGAAGCCGGTCGATGCTCTTTAAGCCGGATTCGAACGAGACCGCGAAGACGGCCGGCGACCGCGTCGCATCGCGCGCGCGCCGCCATACCGTTTCGATCGCGATCACGCTTCTGATCCTCGGCGGTCTCGGCTACATCGCCTGGACCTCGCTGCAGCAGAAGCAGGCCGCCAGCCGCGCCGCGCGTCCCGATCTGCCGGTGCCGGTGCTGGCGGCGACGCCGCGCATCCAGGACGTCCCGGTCTATCTCGATGGCGTCGGCGCCGTGCGCGCGCTGAACAACGTCACCGTGCGCTCCCAGGTCGACGGCAAGCTGATCGCGGTCAATTTTACCGAAGGACAGGACGTCAAGAAAGGCGACGTGCTCGGCGAGATCGATCCCGTCATCTACAAGGCGCAGTACGATCAGGCCGTCGCCAAGAAGGCGCAGGATGAGGCGCAGCTCGCCAATCAGCGCCTCGACCTCGCGCGCTATCAGCAGCTCTCCGCTTCCAACGCCGGCTCCAAGCAGCAATACGACACGCAACGCGCCGTCGTCGCCCAGCAGGAGGCGCTGGTGAATGCCGATCAGGCGCAGATCGACAACGCGGCGGCCACGCTCGGCTACACCAAGATCGTCGCGCCGCTGTCGGGCCGGGCCGGCCTGCGCCAGGTCGATCAGGGCAACATCATTCACGCCGCCGACGTCACCGGGCTTGTCATCATCACCCAGCTGCAGCCGATTGTGGTGCAATTCAGCCTGCCGCAGCAGCAGATCGTGCGGGTCAATGCCGCTTCCGCCAGGGGCGCACTGACGGTCGATGTGTTCGGAAATGACGGGACGACGGTGATCGATACCGGCACGCTGAAGGGCATCGACAACCAGGTCGACCCCACCACCGGCACGCTCAAGCTCAAGGCCGAATTTCCCAATGCCAATTTCCAGCTATGGCCCGGGCAATTCGTCAACGTGCGGCTCAAGGTCGACACGCTCCGCCAGGCGCTGGTCGTGCCGGCCTCGGCGGTGCAGCGCGGCCCGGTCGGAACGTTCAGCTACGTCATCGGCGACGGCGATATTGTCACGGCGAAACCGGTCGTGGTGACGCAGCAGAACGAAACCGATGCCGTGATCGCCAGCGGCCTCGCGCCCACCGATCGCGTGGTGACGACGGGCTTTGCCAATCTGTCGGATGGCGCCAGGATCATCATCGGCAAGGATGAGCAGACGCCGGCGGCCGATCTCGCCCCGCGCAAGAAGGGCAGCCGTGGCCCGCAGGGCAATGGCCAGGGCAAGGACGGGAAGGGCGGAGGCCGCGGCAAGAAGGGCGAGGGCGCGCAGAGCCAGGGCGGACCCGCGCCGGGAGGCGGGCCATCGGGCAACGGAGCGAAGTCGCGGCCATGACCCCAAAATCGCCGCTTGCAAGATTCTCTGACTTGAACGCTGACATAGCAAGCGTGAGCGCGCAGCCATGAGCGTCTCTGAACCGTTCATTCGCCGGCCGATCGCGACCTCGCTGTTGGGGATCGCGCTCTTGATCGGCGGCGCGCTCGGTTACTGGGCGCTGCCGGTGTCGGCGCTGCCGCAGGTCGATTTCCCCACCGTGCAGGTGACGACGCAGCTGCCGGGCGCCAGTCCCGATGTGATCGCTTCGCTGATCACCGCGCCGCTCGAGCGTCAGCTCGGGCAGATACCGTCGCTGTCGTCGATACAGTCGACCAGTTCGTTCGGCGTCAGCCAGATATCGCTGCAGTTCGATCTCAACCGCGACATCGACGGCGCCACCCAGGACGTCCAGGCCGCGATCAACGCCGCCGCGGGCGTGCTGCCGAAGAACCTGCCGTATCCGCCGACCTACGCCAAGGTGAACCCCGCCGACGCGCCGGTGCTGACGCTGGCGCTGCGGTCGGAGACGGTATCGCTCCGCGCCATGAGCGATCTCGCCGACACCATTCTGGCGCAGCGCCTCAGCCAGATTTCCGGGGTCGGGCGCGTTTCGGTGCTGGGTGGCCTCAAGCCGGCGGTGCGGGTCCAGGCCGATCTGGCGCGGCTTGCCGCCTACGGCATCGCGATGGAGGATCTGCGCAGCGCGATCGCGGGCGCCAATGTCTCGGGGCCCAAGGGCTCGCTCGACGGCGCGCAACAATCCTATACCATCGCCGCCAACGACCAGATCGCGGCGGCCGACGCCTACAAGCCGATCATCATCGCCTATCGCAACGGCGCGCCGGTCACCATCGGCGACGTCGCCATCATCGTCGACGGGCTGGAGAACGACCGCACCGGCGGCTGGTACCAGGGCACGCCGGCCGTCATCATCGATATCCAGCGGCAGCCCGGCGCCAACGTCATCGAGGTGGTCCGCCAGATCCGGGAGGAAATTCCGAAGCTGCAGCGCGCGATCCCGGCCGGCGTGAATCTGACGGTGGTCAGCGACCGCACCGTCACCATTCGCGCTTCCGTGCACGACGTGCAGTTCACGCTGGTCCTGAGCGTGGTGCTGGTCACCCTGGTGGTGCTGCTGTTCCTGCGTTCGCTGCGCGCCACCCTGATCGCGGGCGTGGCGCTGCCGCTGTCGCTGATCACCTCTTTCGGCATCATGTATTTTTCAGGCTTCAGCCTCGACAATCTGTCGCTGATGGCGCTGACGATCGGCACCGGCTTCGTGGTCGACGACGCCATCGTGATGATCGAGAACATCGTCCGCCACATGGAGAACGGCGAGTCCGCGATGGACGCCTCGCTCCGGGGCGCCAGCGAAATCGGCTTTACCGTGATTTCGCTGACGGTGTCGCTGATCGCCGTCTTCATTCCGCTGTTGTTCATGTCGGGACTGGTCGGGCGCATGTTCCGCGAGTTCGCGCTGACGCTGACGATCGCGGTCGTGACCTCGGCGATCGTGTCGCTGACGCTGACGCCGATGATGTGCTCGCGGCTGTTGAGGCACGCCGGCGAGGAGATCGCGGTGCCGGGGCTCGCCGCGGTCAGCCGCTTCATCGACCGCATGGTCGATTTCTATCACCGCACGCTGCTGTGGGTGCTTCAGCGCCAGCGCGCCACCCTGCTGGTCACCCTGGCGACGCTGGCCGCGACCCTGATCCTCTATGTGGTGGCGCCCAAGGGGTTTCTGCCCCTGCAGGACACGGCATCGATCACCGCGGTGACCCAGGCCGGTCCCGACGTTTCCTTTGCGGAGATGCAAAGCCGGCAGACCCTGGCTGCGGATGCGATCAAGGCCGACCCCGATGTGATCGGCGTCGTTTCCGTGATCGGCGCGGGTTCGGTCAACCCGACCACCAATGTCGGCCGTCTGGTGATGACCTTGAAGCCGCGCGGCGAGCGGCGCGACGACGTTTCCGTGGTGGTCGCGCGGCTGAAGGAGAGGGTAGCGTCGATCCCGGGCATGACGGTCTATTTCCAGCCGGTGCAGGATGTGCAGATCTCGACCCAATCCAGCCGCTCGCAATATCAGTACACGCTGACCGGCACCGATGCCGCACTGGTCGGCGAGTGGGCCAACAGACTGGTCGCCGAACTGCGCCGCGATCCCTTGTTCCGCGACGTCTCCTCCGAAGCCCAGGACGGCGGCCTGCGCGCCGCGCTCGACATCAACCGGCAGCGCGCCGGCCAGCTCGGCGTCAGCATCCAGGGCGTCAACGACACCCTGAACGATGCCTTCGCACAGCGGCAGATTTCGACCATCTACGGGCAGGCCAACCAGTACCGGGTGGTGCTGGAGGCGATGCCGATCTACCAGCGCGATCCCTCGATCCTCTCGAAACTCTATGTGCCCGGCACGCTCGGCGCCCAGGTGCCGCTGTCGGCGGTGGCGACTTTGACGCGCACCACCGCGCCGCTGGCGATCTCGCACCAGGCGCAATTTCCGGCCGTCTCGCTCAGCTTCAATCTGGCGCCAGGTGCTGCGCTCGGCGACGCCGTGGCGGCGGTCAAGACGATCGAAACCCGCATCGGCCTGCCCGGCAGCATCGTCGGCATCTATGCCGGCGACGCCGCCGAGTTCTCGAAATCGCTGGCCGGGCAGCCGTGGCTGATCCTGGCCGCGCTCGTCACCATCTACATCGTGCTCGGCGTGCTCTATGAGAGCTACATTCACCCCATCACCATTCTCTCGACGCTGCCCTCGGCGGGCGTCGGCGCCATCCTGGCGCTGATGCTGTTCGGCCAGGACCTCAGTGTGATCGGCCTGATCGGCATCATTCTGTTGATGGGTATCGTCAAGAAGAACGCCATCATGATGATCGACTTCGCGCTGGAAGCCGAACGGCACCAGGGCATGTCGGCGATGGACGCCATCGTGCAGGCCTGTCTCTTGCGTTTCCGCCCGATCATGATGACGACGCTGGCCGCCTTGTTCGGCGCGCTGCCGCTGGCGGTGGAGAGCGGCACCGGCTCCGAGCTGCGGTTTCCGCTGGGCATCTCGATCATCGGCGGGCTGCTGCTGAGCCAGTTGCTGACGCTCTATACGACGCCGGTGATCTACCTCGCGCTCGACCGGATCAATCGCTCGATCGAGAAGGCGGTGCCGCCGGTCGGACCCGAGCTGCCGTCGCCGCCGGTCGCGGGAGCCACCGAGGGGATGCAGTAATGGCATCGATCTCGGAGCCGTTCATCCGCCGGCCGGTCGGCACCACGCTGCTGGCGATCGGGCTGTTTCTGGTCGGCGTGGTGGCTTACGCGTTTCTCCCGGTCGCCTCGGTTCCCAATGTCGACTTTCCGGCGATACGGGTGTTTGCGACGCGGCCGGGCGCCGACCCTTCCGTGATGGCGGCAACCGTCGCCGCGCCACTGGAACGGCGGCTCGGCGAGATCGCGGGCATCAACCAGATCACCTCGACCAGTACGCTGGGTTCGACCAGCATCCAGCTGCAATTCGCCATCGGCCGCGACATCGACCGCGCCGCGCGCGACGTGCAGGCCGCGATCAACGCCTCGCTCGCCGATCTGCCGAGCGACCTGCCGAGCCTGCCGCGCTTCAAGAAGGCCAGTTCTGCGGCGGCGCCGGTATTCGTGCTGGCGCTGACGTCGAAAACGATTCCCTCGAGCGCGATCTACGACGTCGCCGATACCGTGATCGCGCAGCGGATCTCGCAGGTGCCCGGCGTCGGCGAGGTCACCGTCAGCGGCGCCGACCAGCCGGCGGTGCGTATCGCGCTCAATCCGGTGGCGCTGTCGAATGCGGGGATCGCGACCGACGACGTCAGGCTCGCGATCATCAACGCCAACCCGCTCGGCCCCGTCGGCATCTTCAATGGCGGCCGCCAGAGCGAGACCCTGTCGACCGACAAGCAGATGCGCACCGCCGCGGAATTCCGCGACATCCTGATCAAGAGTTCGAACGGCAATTTCGTCCGGCTCTCCGACGTCGCGGAGGTCGAGGATTCCGTCCGCAACAGCCGTTCGATCGCCTGGTTCAACAAGCAGCCGGCGGTGCTGATCCAGATCACAAAACAGGGCGACGCCAACGTCATCGATACCGTCGATCGCGTGCGTGCGCTGATCCCCCAATTGAAGCAATGGATCCCCGCCGGCGTCGAGATTTCCACCCTGGTCGACCGCACCAGCACCATCCGCGCCAGCGTCCGGGACATGCAGCTGACGCTGCTGGCCACGGCTATTCTCGTGATGGTGGTGGTGTTCGCGTTCCTGCGCCGGCTCACGCCGACGATTGCCGCCGGCGTCTCGGTGCCGCTGGCGCTCGCCGGCACCTGCGCCGGGATGTGGCTTGCCGGTTTCTCGATCGACAACCTGTCGCTGATGGCGCTGGCGATCTCGGTCGGCTTCGTGGTCGACGACGCCATCGTGATGATCGAGAACATGTACCGCAATCTCGAACACGGCATGCGGCCCTATCAGGCGGCGCTGGAAGGCGCCAGGCAGATCGGCTTTACCGTGCTGTCGATCAGCCTGTCGCTGATCGCCGCCTTCACGCCGCTGATTTTCATGGACGGCGTCGTCGGCCGGCTGTTGCGGGAATTTTCCGTGACCCTGACCTTTGCCATCGTGGTTTCCACCGTGGTGTCGCTGACGATCACGCCGATGATCTGCGCCCATTACATCAAGGCGACGACGTCGGTCAGCGCCACCTGGTTCGACCGTGTCGTCGAGGGCGCGTTGTCGCGCATGGTGTCGTTCTATGCGCGCACGCTCCGGGTCGTGCTGGGATTCCCGTTTCTCACGCTATTGGTGTTTTTCGCGACCATCGCCCTGACGGTGACGCTCTACATCAAGACGCCGAAGGGTTATTTCCCGGTCGACGACTCCGGCTTCGTGATCGGCGTGACCAGGGCTTCCGCCGATGTCTCGTTTCAGTCGATGCGCGGGCTGCAGCAGCAGCTCGCGGACATTGTGATGGCCGATCCGGCGGTGGCGGGAATCGGGTCGATCCTCAACGGCGGTGTCGGCTCCAATCGCGGGTTGATGTTCATCAGCCTCAAACCGCCGGAAGAGCGGGCCGGATTGACCACCACCGCGGCGATAGATCGCCTCCGCAAGAACCTTTACCGGGTGGCGGGAATCCGCCTGTTCATGTTCGCGGCGCAGGACGTGCGCGCCGGCGGACGCCAGACCGATGCCGGCACCTACCAATATACCCTGTCGAGCACCGATCTCGATCTGCTGCAGAAATGGGCGCCGATCGTCGGCAAGCGCATGGAGAGCGTCGAAGGCATCACCGACGTGTCCAGCGACCGCGATCCCGGCGGCCTGCAGCTGGCGCTGTCGATCGACCGGCAAAAGGCCTCGAGCCTCGGCGTTCGCGTGCAGGACATCGACAACGCGCTCAACAACGCATTCTCGCAGCGGCAGATCTCGATCGTCTATACCCAGCGCAACCAGTACATGGTGGTGCTGGAGATCGATCCGAAATTCCAGAGCGATCCCTCCAACCTCGAACATATCTTCGTGGCCGGCGCCAACAACGTGCAGGTGCCGCTGACCGCGGTCGTTCACTATCGGCGCGGCCTGTCTCCGCTCGCGGTGTTTCATTCGCAATCGTTTCCTTCGACGACCGTGTCCTTCAATCTGCTTGCCGACGTGCCGCTCTCGACCGCCGCGGCCAACATCCAGCGCGCGGTCGAGGAACTGCACATGCCGGAGGGCATTCGCGGCAGTTTCGACGGCAATGCCGGCGACTTCAGCAAGACCAGCGGGCACATGCCGCTGTTGATCCTCGGCGCGCTGGTGGCGATGTATATCGTGCTGGGCGTGCTCTATGAGAGCCTCATTCATCCCCTGACCATCATCTCGACGCTGCCCTCGGCCGGGCTGGGGGCGCTGCTGGCGCTGCAGGTGACCAACACGCCGCTGACCATCATCGCCTTCGTCGGGATCATCCTCCTGATCGGCATCGTCAAGAAGAACGGCATCATGATCGTGGATTTCGCGCTCGATGCCGAGCGCCACCGCGGCCTGTCGTCGGCGGAGGCCATCTTCGAGGCCTGCAGCGCCCGGTTCCGCCCCATTCTGATGACGACGATGGCGGCGCTGTTCGCCGGCATCCCGCTGGTGATCGCGACCGGCCCCGGCACCGAGCTGCGCCGGCCGCTCGGCATCACCATCATCGGCGGCTTGCTGGTCTCGCAGATATTGACGCTGTACACGACGCCCGTGATCTATCTGCTGATCGACCGGCTGCGGCGCCGGCCGGAGCCTGCCGCGATCGCGGCGCCCGCAGAATAGCTTTGAACCGTGGCGCCGCGCGGCGTATAGCGGGCGCATGTCAAAACATCCCGAGCCTGCGACGGGCGCCGCCGAGGCGATACCGGACTGTCCGCGTTGCCAAAAGCCGTTGCCGCTGTGCATCTGCGACAGCATCACGCCGATCGAGAACCGCATTTCGCTTCTGATCCTGCAGCATCCGCAGGAGCAGGACAGGGCGCTCGGCACGGCCCGGCTGACCGCCCTGCATTTCAAGGACGCGGTGCTGAAGATCGGGTTGTCGTGGCCGAGCCTCTCCAAGGCGCTGGGACGCCCCGTGCCCGATCCCTCGCGCTGGGCGGTGCTCTATCTCGGCTCCGCCAAGGTCGCCGATCTCGACACCGACAGCGACATCGTCGCCATCGACCGCAAGGGGGAGGTCGAGGACCATCAGCGCGCCATCCTGAAGGAAATCGAGGGCATCGTGCTGCTCGACGGCACCTGGAGCCAGGCCAAGGCGCTGTGGTGGCGCAACGCCTGGATGCTGAAATGCCAGCGCGTCATCCTCGGCCCGAAGCAGCCCTCGCGTTACGGGAAGCTGCGCCGCGAACCGCGCCGCGACGGCCTGTCCACCCTCGAGGCGGCGGCGATGCTGCTGTCCAGCCTCGAAAAGCGTCCGGCCATCGCCGAGACGCTGCATGCGAGCTTCGAGCGGATGCTGGCGAAATACCGCGAGGCGCAGGCCGTGTTGCCCGAACTCGCGCCCAAGCCGCGGCCCAAGCGGGATTATCGGCGCCGCAAGCGCGCCTGATCATCGCGTGTTCAGGCAAGAACTCGCCCCGGCTTGATCCATGGCGGATTCCGTTTCGCGCTAAACGGCACAGGCGCCGGTTCGGCCGCCTTGGTTGCCTATCCTTGGGAGGCCGTATATGAGTTCGCCCCCATGGGGCCACGTGGCGGAGTGGTTACGCAACGGTCTGCAAAACCGTGTACACCAGTTCAATTCTGGTCGTGGCCTCCAGCTCTATCTCGTTGATATTACACAAAATCGTCATCTCATTCCGTCGAACCCAAAACTGGGCGGCGAAGCGTCACGACGGGGCACCGGGATCGCCGCTCTTTCGGTCCCGCATTCACCGACTTGGCTGGATCATTTCCCGGTCGCCGGCGTTAGGGCTTCGGGAGCCTCGGGGCGGCGATGATCGAATTGTTTGAAATCACCATAGTCTTTTGCACCGCTTGGATCGCCGTGTCGGCGATTGTACGATGGCGCAGACGCTGATCTCAGTGCTTTGGGAGCCGGCGCTCATGCTGCCCGCAACGCGGGGACGCGCCTTGGTGTTGACGGCTTGCGCCGGTAACTTCGCGGCATCGCCAGCACAGGGGATGGCCTATGCCAAGAAAGGGAATTACCGGTCACGACGGCTGGGTCATCACCGAAGCCCTGGCGACGGCGCTGGTGGCGCTGGAGCAGCTTCCCGCAAAGCATCAGCCGCGCGCGCATATGGACGATATCAGGAAGCTCCTGGCGGCAGGCTCGGCGCCCGCGAGCGTCAACCTGCATCTGGCCCAGGCCAAGTGCAGGCTGTTCCCCGATCTCGATCCCGAGACCATCTATCTCGAATACGGCCTCGGCGACGGGCAGGGCTGACAGCAGGCGCCCATAACATCATCAATGGCTTGCGCCGGTAATTGATGAATCGGCACGAGGCGCCCAGCGCCTCGATCAGCAGGCGGCGTACCAGCCTTCGGGAAACGGAATCAGCGGCCATGCCTGTTCATCATTGTCGTTAGCCGCCATCGGCGGCGCATCGACGAACGGGAGATCGGCCAAAAAATCTTCCTGCAGCGCGGGTTCGATCGCCATCTTTACCGTCTCCAGCAATCGGTCGAATTCAGCTTCGCTCATCGCGCCCTCCGGGTTTCCCGAGGGCGCAAGGTCTCAAAACTCTTCTGTTTCCAGATTGAATGGATCGCTCAAATTTTACCCATCGAGCGATCGCGGCCGACTTGGTTACTGAAGTCTTGATCCCCCGCCCGAAGATGTAGACCGGGCCGTCGCGGCCAAATGTGGGAAAAATCACAATTGGCCGACAATCTTTTCGGTCACCTGCCGGCGGAGACGATGGCGGCGCCGTGGCTTCGGCCCCGGGGGTCAGGGGGAATGCCGTCATGGCGGCAAGACCCGCGCAGGATTTTTGGTCTCTGCCACCCGTAATCGCCCGGTGTAGGACCCGATTCGAATTTCATCTAATGGATCGTCCGCGCCAAGCCGCGCGCTCCCGTTTCCAGCCCTGCGGGGGCGGCCCGGTCACGAGGCCCGGACTGCTGGGCACACCGGGCCTCGTGATCTGCCGGAACGCAAAAAGCCCGGCGTGAAAGCCGGGTTTTTTCCCACTCGCCGCATCGCCGCGTTCCAATGCCGGATCGCTGAGATTATCGTCCGACGCCGGAGCCCGGGGCCGGGGTCAGCGTTGATCCGCTGGGCGAGGGGTTGATGAGACTGTTCCCCGACGGATTCAAACCACTATTCGCTCCGGCCGCCGCGCTGCCGGCGCTGGTGTTCGGGTTGATGCCGGTTGAAGTTCCAGACGCAGCTCCCGTGGTCGTCCCGCCCATGGATGATCCGGTGGTGGTTCCGCTCGTGGCCGATCCAGCCGCCGCTGCGCTGCCTGCAGACCCGCTGCCGCTCTGTGCCAACGCGACCGTGCTTGAAAGCGCCAGCGCAGCCGCCAGCCCGATGCTGGTAAGCTTCATGATGATCTTCCTTTTGCTGTGACAAGAGGAAAAACGGAAAGCACCGGAATACGTTCCCGTGCGATTGATCAATTTGGCGTCGCGCGGACGATGAGGTGGAACGCGCACGAAAGGCAGCGCGATGTCATTTACGTTCTGTTATCCGCGTCCGCGCGGCGCCCGGAACGCAATTCGTTCCCGTCCATTTTTACTCCTCGGCGACGGAGCGGCACGCATGGACGAACTGGCAAAGATTGACAAAGCACTCGACGAACTTCTGGTCGGCCTTGGAGCCCTCGTCCTCCGGCTGGCGAACCCCGAGGTCTCGAGAACTGTCGAGGAGCGCCAGGCCCTCGTGCAATGCATGCACCAGTATTCTGCCAGCGCGAAGCGCTCAACCGATCCGCGCGTGCGACAGATGAATGACGAACTTTTGGCGACCCTGAGGCCCCGACTGCGACTCGTCGCCAGCAAGTAACCTGCGCACGCGGGTTGATCCGCCGATTGCGGCTTTTGCCAAGGCGCAAAAAACACTGAGAGAGCGCTGGCTCCCCGGGCTGGATTCGAACCAGCGACCATTCGATTAACAGTCGAATGCTCTACCGCTGAGCTACCGAGGAATAGGGCGAAAACCGTGTTCGCACGCGGCAGCGTATAACAAAGCCGTTACGGCTTGCAAAGGACGAAATATCCTCCTCCGGCGCCACATCAGGAGAGCAGGGGAACTGGCTGTGCCGCAAGGCTTTGTTGGCCCGGATGGCCGATGCGAATCGGCGGCCCGCGGTTCAAGGGGCTCCCGGAAGTCGCGCTGCGCCGTCCACCGGACGCCAAAAAAGACTTATTCCCCGACGAGGATTCTGGTTGCCGGGTTTCACCACGGAGGTGGTTCGATGCGAGCCTTTCAGGCCGATGTTTCAAGGCCGGTGCCTTCGATCGTCCCAAGCGACACACCCGCGATGAGCGACGACGAATGCGTGACGCGGCTGGCGAAAGCCGTCGAGGAGCACGATTCCGCAGATCTGGACGAGGTGGCGAGGCTGATCGCGCGGCTCGCGGTGACGATCGAATAGATCATATTTGCGAGCCGGAAGCATGTTCGCAACGTCAGGGATTGCAGGCTTTGACGGCGCAATCGGCGTTGCGTTTTGGCGAAGTTTGTACCAGAGATGACGCGGTCTAAAACTCCTTTCCCGCGGGCATCGCCCGCACGACACCTCAAGGTCCGCCAATGTCCGGTTTTGCGACCGCGCGCCAGAAAATGGTCGATGGCCAGGTGCGCCCCAACGACGTCACCGATATCCGAATTCTCGATGCCATGCTGGCGGTGCCGCGCGAGGCGTTCGTCCCGCCGAATCAGCGCGCACTGGCCTATCTCGATCTCGATCTCGATATCAGCGAAGGCGGCGCCGCCAAGCGCTTTCTGATCAAGCCGCAGGTCCTGGCGAAGATGCTGCAGGCCGCCGAGATCAAGGACACCGACAAGGTGCTGGTGGCGGGTTCGGTACCCGGGTATGCGGCAGCCGTGGTGGCAAGGCTGGCGGGGCAGGTGGTTGCGACCGAAAGCGACGCTGCACAGGTGGCGAAGGCGAGGGAAGTGCTGGCCCAGCTCGGACTCGCGAACGTGACCTTCAAGGCCGCCACCGTCGCCGACGGGGATCCGGCGAACGCGCCCTTCGACGTGATCGTTCTCGACGGTGCCACTGAGGTGACCCCGGAGCGGCTTTATGGACAGCTCAGGAACGGCGGCCGGCTGGTCGGGGTTTTCGCCATGGCGAGGCCGCCGCGCGCCATGATCGTGACACACTCTCACGGCGATTTCGGGAACCGGGCGCTTTTCGACGCGGCGGCTCCGGTCCTGCCCGGCCTGGAACGGCTCCCGGCGTTCGTTTTCTAGCCCGTTTCCAGGGCGCCTCTCCAAGGCTCCTCTCCAGGGCTCCTCTCCAAGGCCCCACGCGGCTGTTAAAATCCCGTTCTGAATCAGAAGTGTGGCCCGGATGCTGCACGTGCAGAGTTTCCACCGGCTTTCGCCGGGGCGGGGTTCCGTCCCGCTCGCGCGCGGAATAAGGTGCCGGCGGGCTACTGACTCGAAATGAAGCGGCAAGCCGGCTCGAGCGCGCTCGAACCGGCGAACGTCATGAATGGATTACCAGGGATGCGTGGGGTGAAGTTGGTTACCGGAGCTGCGGCTGCGGTCCTGCTGATGACATATATGGGCCCGGTGCCCGCCCTGGCCGACACGATCGAGGCCGCGCTGGTGCGCGCCTATCAGAACAACCCGCAGCTCAATGCGCAGCGCGCCCAGGTCCGCTCCACCGACGAGAACGTGCCGCAGGCGCTGTCGGGCTATCGCCCGAAAGTCTCGGTCACCGCCAGCGCCGGCTACCAATATACGGATACCCTCGTCAACACGGGCGGCACGGACCTCAACAAGAACCCTGTCGTCGTCTCGAGCCAAAACCACGGCGCCAACGCCCCGCGCAGCGCCGGCCTCACGGTCTCGCAAACCCTTTTCAACGGCAATCAGACCGCCAACAGGACCCGCGCCGCGGAGAGCCAGGTCTCCGGCGCGCGCGAAGCGCTGCGGGTGCTCGAACAGAGCGTGCTGCTGTCGGCCGCCACCATCTACATGGACTACCTGCGCGACTCCGCCATCGTCGAGGTTCAGAAGAGTAACGTCCGCGTCCTCGAGCAGACGCTGAAGCAGACCCGCGATCGCTTCAATGTCGGCGAAGTGACGCGCACCGACGTCGCGCAATCGGAGGCGCAGCTCGCCGCCGGCAATACCCAGCTGCTGGCCGCCCAGGCGACGCTGACGACGACCAGAGCGAATTTCCGCCGCATCATCGGCAACGAGCCGGTAGCGCTGGCGCCGGGCTCCCCGGTCGATCGCTTCCTGCCGGGAGCGCTGCCCGCCGCTGTCGAGCTCAGCTTGATCGAAAATCCGAACGTCACCGCCGCGATGTTCGGCATCGACGTCAATTATCTGCAGGTCAAGGTCAACGAAGGCGCGCTGTTGCCGACGGTCAGCTTGCAGGCCTCGGTGCAGCAATCCTATGAACAGACCATGTCGATCTTCCGGTCGTTCGGTGCTTCCGCGGTCGCGCAGCTTTCGGTCCCGGTGTATCAGGGCGGCGGCGAATACTCGCTGATCCGCCAGTCGAAGGAAAATCTGGCGCAGCAGCGCCTCGTGCTCGAGCAGACCCGCGACCAGACCCGCGCCAACACGGTGACGGCGTGGGGCCAGCTGGTCGCCGGCAAGGCGCAGGTCGCTTCAGCGCAAGCCCAGGTGACGGCTTCCGAGATCGCGCTCAACGGCGTGCGTGAAGAGGCCAAGGCCGGCCAGCGCACCACGCTCGACGTGTTGAACGCCCAGCAGGCGCTGGTCAATGCACGCGTCGCGCTGGTCACCGCGCAGCACGATCGCGTCGTCGCGTCCTATGCCGTCTTGAACGCCGTCGGACGGCTGTCGCCGCTGGTGCTCAAACTGCCCACCACCGTCTATGACCCGAGCGTGCATTATCAGCAGGTTCGCGACAGCTGGATCGGCGTCCGCACGCCTGACGGCCGCTGATCGCCAGAACCGTCAGCGCCTGCGTCGAACGAGCGATCGCCTGCACGGCGCACGGCCGACCACTATCGAAGCGAGCACGATCTCTACGTCGGGCAGCGCCTTGCGCGGATCCGTTCGTGTTTGTGTCCGAGGGCGAGCTTTGGCGGGTCGTGTGCCTCGTCGTTTGCCCCGGCGTTGCTTGCAATCAAATCTTGCCGTGACATACCCTTGCCTCAGGCAGCAGAGCGATTCGCGCCGCATCCGGCGTCCTTGGGCCGCGACGCTTCGGTGCCCTGAGCAGGGACGAGATCCCGCGCGATGCGTCGTGCGGCGCTTGATCTGGGGACAAGTCAGGCTTGCGTGATGAAAATCCCGGCCTGCATATCCGGAACCGGCAATTCCCGTCTGGCTTGGTGTAAAACGCATGCGAGGGCGTTGATGATGTGGAGTCGGAAATGACGCAGCCCGCGAAGGCCCAAGAACCCTCGATGGAGGAGATTCTGGCGTCGATCCGTCGCATCATTGCCGACGACGAAGCCAAACCGCCGGCTGCCGAAAAACCCGCCGGCGCGGCGGCAGCCCCGGCGAAACCGGAGAAACCGGCGGCGGCCCCGGCAGCCAAGCCGCCGGCGATGAAGGACATTCCTCCGTCGGCGATTCCCGCCGCGCAAGCGGCCGTCGCCAAGGCCGCTGCGCCGCCTGCCAAGCCTGCGCCGCCCCCTCCGGCGCCACCGCCGCCTGCGCCGGTTGTGAGCAACAGTCAGGACGATATCGATGCGCTGCTGAACGGCCTCGATGAGGCGACCACTCCGGAGGAGATACGTCCGCCCTTGCCCGACGGCGAGGTGTTCGAACTCACCGACGACATGGCCGTGGTGGAACCGGAGCCGCCCCAGCCGCAGCCTTCGTTCCAAAAGGTCGACCCGCGGGACGATGTCGAATTCTCCGAAGTCGGCCGCGGCCCGGGCACTGCATCGGCAACCCACTTTCGAACCGCCGCCGCTGGAAAGCGGTTCGCCGACCCAGCCGATCCTGTCGCGCTCGACCGTCTCGGCGGTCGAATCCGCGTTCAATACGCTTGCCCACACCGTGCTCAGCAACAACGCGCGGACGCTGGAAGACCTGGTCAAGGAAATGCTGCGGCCGATGCTGAAATCCTGGCTCGACGATAATTTGCCCGGCCTGGTGGAGCGGATCGTCAAGGCGGAAATCGAGCGGGTTTCGCGCGGGCGGCAATAGAGCGGTTACGGCCCCGATTCAGCCACTGCATCCGCCCGTATCGTCGCTTTCGACCGGGCCGTCGTGTTGACTTGCCGCGCCGGTGCGGCTTTCTAGAGCCCGACCCGGAAAAGCATGCCCTCGGGTGGAAGCGCGTATTCGCGCCAGATGAACGAGGGCGGAAGCCGCTGTTCCGAAAAGATCAGATCAAACAAAAAGATAGCGCTGGAGTCTAATTTAACTCCCGGTTGAATGGACTCTCCAGCGCGTTCCAAAGCCAGATTGCTCCGCCATGATCGAGAAGAATTACCAGCCCGCCGACATCGAAGGCCGCATGTCCCTGATCTGGGAGGACAGCCGCGCGTTTTCTGCCGGACGCCCCGAGCGGCGCGACGCCAGGCCCTTCACCATCGTGATCCCGCCGCCGAATGTGACGGGTTCGCTGCATATGGGGCACGCGCTCAACAACACCCTGCAGGACATTCTCTGCCGCTTCGAGCGGATGCGCGGGCGCGACGTGCTGTGGCAGCCGGGCACCGATCATGCCGGCATCGCCACCCAGATGGTGGTCGAGCGGCAATTGATGGAGCGGCAGCAGCCGGGCCGGCGCGAGATGGGGCGCGCCAAATTCCTCGAACGCGTCTGGCAATGGAAGACCGAGAGCGGCGGCGTCATCATCAACCAGCTGAAGCGGCTCGGCGCCTCCTGCGACTGGTCGCGCGAGCGCTTTACGATGGACGAAGGCCTGTCGCGCGCGGTGGTGAAAGTGTTCGTCGAGCTGCACCGCGAAGGCCTGATCTATAAGGACAAGCGGCTGGTGAACTGGGACCCCAAGCTCCTGACCGCGATCTCCGATCTCGAGGTGCAGCAGGTCGAGGTCAAGGGCCATCTGTGGTATCTGCGCTATCCGCTGGAAGGCAAGACTTTCGCTCCCGACGATCCCGCGACCTTCATCGTCGTCGCCACCACGCGCCCCGAGACCATGCTCGGCGACAGCGCGGTCGCGGTGCATCCGGACGACGAGCGTTACGCCCCTCTGGTCGGCAAGCACGTGATCCTGCCGCTGGTCGGACGAAGGATTCCGATTGTCGCCGACGAATATTCCGATCCGGAAAAAGGTTCGGGCGCGGTGAAGGTCACGCCCGCCCACGACTTCAACGATTTCGAGGTCGGCCGCCGGCACAATCTGCCGCAGATCAGCGTGCTCGATCAGGAGGGCGCGGTTTCGCTGGATGGCAACGAGGATTATCTGCGCGGATTGCCGGAAGGCGCAGCCCAGCTCGCCGAGGAACTGCACGGCGTCGACCGCTTCGCCGCGCGAAAGCAGATCCTGGCGCGGCTGGAGGATTTCGGCTTCCTGGAGCGGACCGAGCCGAACACCCACATGGTGCCGCACGGCGATCGCTCCGGCGTCATCATCGAGCCCTATCTGACCGACCAATGGTACGTCGACGCCAAGACGCTGGCGCAGCCCGCCATCGCGGCGGTGCGCTCGGGCGCCACGACCTTCGTGCCGAAGAACTGGGAAAAGACCTATTTCGAGTGGATGGAGAACATCCAGCCGTGGTGCATCTCCCGCCAGCTCTGGTGGGGCCACCAGATTCCGGCGTGGTACGGGCCGGACGGCAAGGTGTTCGTCGCCGAGACCGAGGAGGAAGCGGTCGGCAACGCGCTCGGCTATTACGTCGAGCAGGAAGTCATCACGCCGGAGCAGGGGCGGGAGATGGCGCTCGACCGCAACAAGCGCGAAGGCTTCATCACCCGCGACGAGGACGTGCTCGACACCTGGTTTTCCTCGGCGCTGTGGCCGTTCTCGACGCTCGGCTGGCCCGACGAGACGCCGGAAGTGAAGCGCTATTATCCCACCGACGTGCTGGTGACGGGCTGGGACATCATCTTCTTCTGGGTCGCGCGGATGATGATGATGGGTATCCATTTCATGAAGGAGCCGCCGTTCTCGACGGTCTACATCCACCGCCTGGTTCGCGACGAGAAGGGCGCGAAGATGTCGAAGTCGAAAGGCAACGTCATCGATCCCCTCGGCGTCATCGACGACTACGGCGCCGACGCGCTGCGCTTCGCGCTGGCGCGCGGGGCCGCGCACAGCCACGACATCAAGCTCTCGCCGCAGCTCGTCGAAACCAACCGCAACTTCGCGACCAAGCTGTGGAATGCCTGCCGCTTCGCCGAGATGAACGACTGCGCGGTTTCGGACGGGTTCGATCCGACCGAGGCGAAGCAGACGCTGAACCGCTGGATCGCGCACGAGACCGCGCGCGCCACCCGCGAGGTGACCGAAGCCATCGAGGGCTACCGCTTCAACGACGCCGCGAATGCGATCTACCGCTTCGTCTGGAACGTCTATTGCGACTGGTATCTCGAGCTCGCCAAGCCCGTGCTGATGGGCGAGGAGAGCGGCGCCAAAGCCGAGACCCGCGCCATGGTGGCGTGGGCGCGCGACGAGATCCTCAAATTGCTGCACCCGTTCATGCCCTTCATCACCGAAGAGCTGTGGGCGGTGACGGCCAGGCGCGACGGCCTGCTGGCGCTGGCGCCATGGTCGCGCAAGCCTAGCCTCACGGCGGAACAACTGGCGATGATGGCGACCACGACCGTCAGCGATCCCCTGATGCCGCCGGTATTGCTGGCGTTCGATGCCGCCGAGTTCACCGATAGCTCGGCCGAGGCCGAGATCGGCTGGGTGGTCGATCTCGTCACCGCGATCCGCTCGGTGCGCGCGGAGATGAATATTGCGCCGGCGACGCTGACGCCGCTGGTGCTGGCCGGCGCTTCGGCCGAGACCAGGGAACGCGCACCGCGCTGGAACGACGTGATCAGGCGGATGGCGCGGCTCGGCGATATCTCCTTCGCCGACCGCGCGCCGGAAGGCGCGGTGCAGCTATTGGTGCGCGGCGAAGTCGCGGCTCTGCCGCTCAAGGGCGTGATCGACCTTGCGGCCGAGAAGGCGCGGCTCGACAAGGAGCTTGCAAAAGCCGAGGCCGACATCAAGCGCGTCGACGCCAAACTCGGCAACGAGAAATTCGTCGCCAACGCGCCCGAAGAGATCGTCGAGGAAGAAAAGGAAAAGCGCGAAGCCGCCATGGCGCGAAAGGCCAAGATCGTCGAGGCGCTGGAACGGCTGAAGAACGCGGCTTAGGATTACGGCTGTCTCTCCCGTCATCCTGATGGGGCCGCAAAGCGGCCGTCTCGAAGGACGACGGGGCAGGGTGCGGAGTTCATTTCGATGCTGGACCACGTCTCGATCACCGTATCCGACATCGCCGCCGCCGAGCGTTTCTACGACGCGATCATGAAGGCGCTCGGCGTGGTCAAGGTCGGCCGCCGCGACGACTGGCTCGGCTATGGCGAGCGGGCGCGGCCGGCCTATCCGGACCGCGTCTATCTCACCATCCGCAAGGGTCCAAAGCCCGACGAAGCGTTCGGCCGCCACTGGTGCTTCAAGGCACGATGGCAGACCCAGGTCGACGCGTTCTGGGATGCCGGCATTGCGGCCGGCGGCACCGACGACGGCGCGCCGGGATTGCGCGATTATCACGCCTCCTATTATGCCGCCTTCCTGCGCGACCCCGACGGCAACCGCGTCGAGGCGGTGTGCCACCACGCGCTGTGAGCGGCGCAAACGGTTGCTCGCATGAGCCGGCGATTTGCGAGGGTCAGTTTGAGACAAAGCCCGGATAAGCGCGACAAATTGACCCGACGGGCAAATCACTTCTGATTTCCAGAAATTGTGTCAACCCCACGAGTCAAAAATATTTCGCTTTCGCCGCCGGGCAAATCAGATTTGAATCTGCCCGTCTCACCCGACAAGAGGGGCGGCTCGCGATCGTCACGAAACGCGCGGTGGGATGCGGTGGACGCCGATGTGCCTTTGACGAACGGTGCAGACGCGTACGGTGAAGTCGTGTGGTCCTGACGCCTCGACGCCGGCGTCAAGCTCGTGAGAAGCAAGCTTCTCAGGGGTGACGGTGACAAAAAAGCCCGATCGCCGGGGAGAGCGCGAAATAAGCCGTAAAACCATTGCGCAGGGAATGTCGGATTGCCTCCGCTGCCCTGTATGCTCGTGTGCGCACCTTCTTGTGCACATTGCACACGAGACCGCGGGTGCAGTGCGCATCCGGCATTCCCTGCGCCCTTTGTTTTGAAGGGCGGGAGTTACCTGAAAACCTCGGGTGCATCGCGCCGCGAGAACGCGAAGTCATGCGCGGTGATCTCCCCTCCCTCCACGCGCCCTTGCGCGTGGCGGGGAGGGGAGGTTTGCGATGGCGGGCTGCTCGAAAATCGAATTTCAACTGTCATCGCCCGGCTTGACCGGGCGACCCAGTATTGCAGAGACGTCAGTGATAGAGCCGAGAAGCCCCGGCGTACTGGATACCCCGCATGCGCGGGGTAGGACGACCGTGGGAGAGGCGACGCAAGCGCGTCTCTGGCCTTCAAAACGGCTTGCTCAGAAACTTCGACCCCTTCAGCCCGTACCGCCACGGCAGTTCGACCGCTTTGGTGATGCCGATCCGCACGCCGGCGACGATCTCGGGTTTTTCCGCGCGGGCATGCAGCGCGATCGGCGGGGCGTCGAGCGCCAGGCCGTTATGCGCGATGGTGATGCCGAGCGCTTGCGTCAGCCTGCCCGGGCCCGAACACAGCGCCCGCTCGTCGTCGAGGTGGCGCCGGCGCCGCATGGCGGGGATGCCGTGGGTCGGCTGCAGCGCGCGGATCAGCACGGCGCTCGCCGAGCCCTCTTTCTCGCAGACGAAATTGACGCACCAGTGGATGCCATAGGAGCGATAGACATAGGCAAAGCCTGGCGGCCCGAACATCACCTGGTTGCGCGGCGTCGGCCCGCGAAAGGAATGCGCGGCCGGTTCGGTGTGATGATAGGCCTCGACCTCGACGATGATGCCGCCAACGCCATTCACCAGCAGCGTGGCGCCGATCAGATCGGGCGCGACCTCATGCACGCTGCGGCCGAAAAACGAGCGCTTGAGCGGCCTGCCCAGTTTGGGGGCGGCTTGCACTGCGGAAATGCGGCTTCGAGCCATTCAAAATGCGGACTGGGAGGACGAAAAATGCGACTTGGAAGGCAATATGCTAAAGCATGCGGGCGAACAAGCCGGGTGGTTGCGATTCCCCTTCAAGGGGATTAGCTAAGCCTTTCCAGCATATGGGCATTCCATGGTCGTCGTCGTCGACACACTGTCAGCCAATCCACTGCGCCCGCGCCACCCGGAAAAGGTGAACCGGCCGGATTCGTTGTCGCCGCCGAAGCCGGCCTGGATTCGCGTGCGCGCGCCGACCACACGCGGCTACGCCGACACCCGCAACATCGTCAGGGAAAACGGCCTCGTCACGGTGTGCGAGGAGGCGGGCTGCCCGAATATCGGCGAGTGCTGGGACAAGAAGCACGCCACCTTCATGATCATGGGCGACACCTGCACCCGCGCCTGCGCCTTCTGCAACGTCAAGACCGGCATGCCGGGCGCGCTCGACGCCAGCGAGCCGGAGCATGTCGCGGAAGCGACCTTCAAGCTCGGGCTCAACCATCTCGTGGTCACCTCGGTGGACCGCGACGATCTCGCCGACGGCGGCGCCGGGCATTTCGCGCAGACCATCCGCGCGATCCGTGCGCGCTGCCCGGCCACCACGATCGAGATTCTCACCCCCGACTTCCTGCGCAAGCAGGGCGCGCTCGAAATCGTGGTCGCCGCAAAACCCGACGTGTTCAACCACAATCTGGAAACGGTGCCGTCGCGTTATCTCAGCGTGCGTCCGGGCGCGCGGTATTTCCATTCGATCCGGCTGCTGCAGCGGGTCAAGGAAATCGATCCCACGATCTTCACCAAATCCGGCATCATGGTCGGGCTCGGCGAGGAGCGGCACGAAGTCCTGCAGGTGATGGACGATCTGCGTTCGGCGGATGTGGATTTCCTGACCATCGGGCAGTACCTGCAGCCGACCCGCAAGCATCACGCCGTGATGCGCTATGTGACGCCGGATGAATTCGCGGGCTATGAGAAGGTCGCCTATACCAAGGGCTTCCTGATGGTGTCGGCGAGCCCGCTGACCCGCTCGTCGCATCACGCCGGCGACGATTTCGCCAGGCTCAGGGCGGCGCGCGCGGCAAAATCCGGCTGAAGCGGAAACGCGATGCCTAAATTCAACTCCAGGCGTCCGGTCAACCACAGCGCGCCGCAGATGTTCGATCTGGTCGCCGACGTCGAGCGCTATCCCGAATTCGTGCCGCTGTGCAGCGCGCTGAAGGTGCGTCAGCGCACGCCGAAACCCGACGGCACCGAAATCGTGGTCTGCGACATGACGGTATCGTTCAAGCTGGTACGCGAGACGTTCACGACGAGGGTGACGCTGGACCGCGCCGGCCTGAAAATCCTGGTCGAGTATCTGCAAGGGCCGTTCAGCAATCTCGAGAACCGCTGGACCTTCGAGCCGAAGTCGGACACGTCCTGCGACGTCGGGTTCTACCTCGCTTACGAGTTCAAGAGCCGGATGCTGGCGATGCTGATGGGAACCATGTTCGACACCGCGTTCCAGCGCTTTGCGGCGGCGTTCGAAAAGCGCGCGGACATGATTTATGGACGGCCGGGAATTGCGAACCGGAGTTGAGCTTATTCCGCGTTGGTCACGCCCGCGGCGGCCGCCGCCGCTTGACGGCGCTGCGTCGCGGCGAGCGCGCGACCCGCGGACGCAAGCGGCCGGCGGCTTCGCGGCGCGGTTTTGCCGCGGCCTGCGGGCCGCGCGCCAGTTCCGTCAGCATCCGCAGCGCCTCGACGACGGAGCGGGCGCGCACCGCGCTGCGCCCGATCGCGCCAAAACGGCATTCGCGATGCAGAATCCGGCCGTCGCGGGCGGCGACCGCGAAATGCACGAGGCCCACCGGCTTGCCCGCCGTCGCGCCGCCCGGACCGGCGATGCCGGTAATGGAGACCGCGAGGTCGACGCCGGCGCGCTCCAGCGCGCCGACCGCCATCGCGGTCGCGGTTTCCTTGCTGACCGCGCCGAAACTCTCGAGCGTCGTGGCCTTGACCCCCAGCATCGCGCGCTTGGCCTCGTTGGAATAAGTGACAAAACCGCGGTCGATGACATCGGAGGAGCCGGGAATGTCGGTGAGCGCGCCGGCAACGAGACCGCCAGTGCATGATTCGGCGGTCGCGATGGTCAGCTTGCGCATGCGGCAAAGATCGAGCAGCGAGCGGGAGAGGGCGCGGGCGTCGCTGCCGCTCATCTCAGTCGCTCCAGCCTTTGTCGTCCCAGGGCAGGCGGATGGTGGCGCTCGCGGTCGCGGCGATGCCTTCCTCGCGGCCGGTGAAGCCGAGCCGTTCGCTCGTGGTCGCTTTCACGGCGACGCGCGAGACGTTCACGCCGGTGATCTCGGCGATGCGCGCGCGCATGCTGTCGCGAAGCGGCCCGATCTTCGGCCGCTCGCAGATCAGCGTCACTTCCAGATTGGCGATGCGGCCGCCGCGCGCAGTGACGCGGTCGACCGCGTATTTCAGGAACCGGTCGGAGGACGCGCCCTTCCACTTGAGGTCGCTCGGCGGAAAATGCGAACCGATATCGCCGTCCGCCAGCGCGCCGAGGATGGCATCGACCAGCGCATGAAGGCCGACGTCGCCGTCGGAATGGGCGAGAAAGCCGCGGGTGTGGGGCACGCGGATGCCGCAAATCATGACGTGATCGCCGTCGCCGAAGGCGTGCACGTCGTAGCCGGTCCCGGTTCGGATATCGCCGAGCCGGGCGGCGAGGCGGGCTTCCTCGCGGACAAAATCTTCCGGTGTCGTCAACTTCATGTTCGCAGGATCGCCTTCAAAGGTCGCCACCGTCAATCCCGCCCATTCGGCGAGCGCCGCGTCATCGGTGAAATCGCTGCGGCCCTCGCGCGCCGCGCGGCGGTGGGCATCGAGAATCACGTCGAACCGGAACGCCTGCGGCGTTTGCGCGATACGCAGCCGCGCGCGCTCCGGCGTGGCTTCGACGTTTCCGTTCGCGTCGATCAGCTTGACGGTATCGGCGACGGGAATCGCAGGAATCGCCGCGCCGGCGCGCCCGGCGGCGTCGATCGCGCGCGAAATCAGCGCTGCCGAGACAAATGGCCGCGCCGCGTCATGGATCAGGACGATGTCCGGCTTTCGGCCGGCGAGGGCTTCCAGGCCGGCATGCACCGAGGCCTGCCGCGTCGCCCCGCCCTTGGCCGGCGGCTCGTGCGGCAACGCGCTGACGGCCTCATCGAACATGGCCCTGTCGTCGGGATTGAGCACCGGCTGCACCGCAAAGACCTGTGGATGCCGGCAGAACGGTTCCATCGCGCGGAAAATCACGGTCTGCCCACCGATCGAGCGATACTGTTTCGGTCCTCCCGAGCCGGCCCGAAGGCCGCGTCCGGCGGCGACAAGGAGGGCGGCGGTTCGCACTGATTTCGGCATTGCACTCAATTACTGGCGCTTCAGGGTTGATGAGGGAGCATAGGTTGGTCGGCGCACTGCCCATATCATGCTGAGATCCCAAAAACAGGCTGATTCCCAACGGCTGTGGGAAAAGCAAATTTTGCTGCAGTGCACTTGCACAATTGCCAGAACTGTCTAAAGTGTAGGCATGAAGCTTGACTGCACAAGATTTGTGCGCAAAATGCATCGCGACAGTCGCGATGAGGCGTTTGTCAGAGAAACGGGAAGTCCGTGACCGGCTCGGAAACATCGCACCCTAAGCCGTTGAAAATAGGTGACATTGCTGTCGCCAACCCGGTTTTTCTCGCGCCGATGTCTGGCATTACCGACGTACCTTTTCGGCGTTTGACGGCCGCGCTCGGGGCTGGACTCGTCGTTTCCGAGATGACAGCCAGCGATGATCTCGTCAATGGCCGGCGGATGTCGCTGCTGCGATGCGAGGCAACCGGAATAGGCCCCCACGTGGTCCAGCTCGCGGGTTGCCAGACCAAATGGATGGCGGAGGGCGCACGGATCGCCGAAGCCGCGGGCGCGGACATCATCGATATCAATATGGGCTGCCCCGCCCGCCACGTGACCGGCGGCCAGTCCGGTTCGGCGCTGATGCGCGATCTCGATCACGCCTTGAGATTGATCGAGGCGACGATATCGGCCGTGAAAGTGCCTGTGACATTGAAGATGCGGCTCGGCTGGGACGAGCGCTCGCTCAACGCACCGGAGTTGGCGCGCCGCGCCGAGGCCGCGGGCGTGCAGATGATTACGGTGCACGGCCGCACCCGCTGCCAGTTCTACAAGGGCGCCGCCGACTGGAGCGCGGTGCGCGCCGTCAAACATGCGACCCGCGTTCCGCTCGTCGTCAACGGCGATATCACCTCGTTCGAGGACGCTGTCTGCGCGCTGGAAAAGTCCGGCGCCGACGCCGTCATGGTCGGTCGCGGCGCCCAGGGCCAGCCGTGGTTGCCGGGCCAGATCGCGCGCCGGCTCGAAACCGGAATCGTCGAGCCGCCGCCGCCGCTCGCGGAGCAGCTCAAGCATATCCGCGCGCTTCATGAAGAGGTTTGCAGTCTCTATGGGCTGCGGGTCGGCCTTCGCCACGCCCGCAAACATCTCGGCTGGGCGCTGGAGGTTGCGGCTCGATGCAGCCGCGCGCCGGCGGCCACGCTCAAGACCTGGCGCGCGAGGATTCTGACATCGGAAGACCCCGCTGGCGTGGACCTATCACTTCAGGATGCGTTTGACGACTTTGCATGGAGTGCTGCTGCATGACTTCGGCCGCCGAGCATCGCAGGCAGATGCCGTCCGATGGCGATGCCATCCTCAATGCCTTGCCCAATCCGGTGCTGCTGGTGGCGCCGGACGGCAAGATCGTCGACGCCAATATGGCCGCCGAATTGTTTTTCGAGATCTCGACGCAATTCCTGCGGCGCCAGTCGCTCAAGGAACTCGTGCCTTTCGGCAGCCCGCTGCTGGCGCTGATCGACCAGGTGCGCTCGAGCGGCTCGCCGGTCAACGAGTACAAGGTCGATCTCGGCACGCCGCGGATCGGCGGCGACCGCCAGGTCGACCTTCACGTCGCGCCGCTGACCGAGCGGCCCGGCCATATCGTGGTGATGCTGCAGGAGCGCACCATCGCCGACAAGATGGACCGGCAACTGACGCATCGCAGTGCGGCGCGATCGGTGATCGCGCTGGCGGCGATGCTGGCGCATGAAATCAAGAACCCGCTGTCGGGCATCCGCGGCGCGGCGCAACTGCTTGAGCAGGCCGCCTCGTCGGAGGACCGCATGCTGACCCGGCTGATCTGCGACGAGGCGGATCGCATCGTCACGCTGGTGGATCGCATGGAAGTGTTCGGCGACGACCGGCCGGTGGCGCGCGGTCCGGTCAACATTCACAGTGTGCTCGATCACGTCAAGCGGCTGGCGCAATCCGGCTTTGCCCGCAACATCCGCTTTGTCGAAGACTACGACCCGTCGCTGCCGCCGGTGCTGGCCAATCAGGATCAGCTGATTCAGGTGTTCCTGAATCTGGTGAAGAACGCCGCGGAGGCGGTGGCCGATCTCGGCAGTGACGCGGAGATTCAGCTCACCACGGCGTTCCGTCCCGGTGTCCGCCTTTCGGTGCCCGGAAAGAAATCGCGGGTGTCGCTGCCGCTCGAATTCTGCGTCAAGGACAACGGTCCCGGCGTGCCCGAGGATCTGTTGCCCAACCTGTTCGATCCGTTCGTCACCACCAAGCCGACCGGCAGCGGGCTCGGCCTTGCGCTGGTCGCCAAGATTGTCGGCGATCACGGCGGCATCATCGAATGCGAATCGCAGCCGCGGAAGACCATCTTCCGCGTGCTGCTCCCCATGTTCAACACCGCCAAACAACTCGACCAAAGCAATCGCGATGACGTTGCCGGGACGCCGTTGCATGCCTCACAGGACACAAGATGAGGAATAAGAACGATGCCCGCAGGTAGCATACTTGTCGCCGACGACGACACGGCGATCCGCACGGTCCTGAACCAGGCTCTTTCACGCGCCGGATATGAGGTGCGGCTGACGGGGAACGCGGCCACGTTGTGGCGATGGGTCAGCCAGGGCGAGGGCGATCTGGTCATCACCGACGTGGTGATGCCCGACGAGAACGCGTTCGACCTGCTGCCGCGGATCAAGAAGATGCGGCCGAATCTGCCGGTCATCGTGATGAGCGCGCAGAACACCTTCATGACCGCGATCCGGGCATCTGAACGCGGCGCCTATGAATATCTGCCGAAGCCGTTCGACCTCAAGGAACTGATCGCGATCGTCGGCCGCGCCCTGGCGGAGCCGAAGGAGCGGGTGGCCAATCAGGTCGATGAATCCGAATTCGACTCGATACCGCTGGTCGGCCGCTCGCCGGCGATGCAGGAAATCTACCGCGTGCTGGCGCGGCTGATGCAGACCGACCTCACGGTGATGATCTCCGGCGAGTTCGGTACCGGCAAGGAACTGGTGGCGCGTGCGTTGCACGACTACGGCAAGCGGCGCAACGGCCCCTTTGTCGCCGTCAACATGGCGGCGATCCCGCGAGATCTCATCGAATTGGAATTGTTCGGCCACGAGCGCGGCGCATTCACCGGCGCCAACACCCGCGCCTCCGGTCGCTTCGAGCAGGCCGAAGGCGGCACCCTGTTTCTCGACGAAATCGGCGACATGCCGATGGAGGCGCAGACCCGGCTGTTGCGGGTGCTGCAGCAGGGCGAGTACACCACGGTCGGCGGCCGAACGCCGATCAAGACCGACGTGCGCATCGTCGCCGCCAGCAACAAGGATCTGCGTATTCTGATTCAGCAGGGCCTGTTCCGCGAAGACCTGTTCTTCCGCCTCAACGTGGTGCCGCTGCGCCTGCCGCCCTTGCGCGAGCGGATCGAGGATTTACCCGATTTGATCCGGCATTTCTTCGCGCTGGCCGAGAAGGACGGACTACCTCCCAAGAAGCTCGACGCGCTGGCGCTGGAGCGCATGAAGCAGCACCGCTGGCCGGGCAACGTGCGCGAGCTCGAGAATCTCGCGCGCCGGCTGGCTGCGCTCTATCCGCAGGACGTGATTACCGGCTCGGTCATTGACGGCGAACTGGCGCCGCCGGCGGTCAGCTCGGGCGGGAGCGTCCCGCACGGCGTCGACAATCTCGGCGGCGCCGTCGAGGCCTATCTGTCATCGCATTTCTCGGGGTTCCCCAACGGCGTGCCGCCGCCGGGCCTCTATCACCGGATCCTCAAGGAGATCGAGGTGCCGCTGCTTACCGCCGCGTTGGCGGCGACACGGGGCAATCAAATCCGCGCCGCCGACCTGCTCGGGCTCAACCGCAACACGTTGCGGAAAAAAATTCGCGATCTGGATATTCAGGTCTACCGCAGCGGCAGCTAATGGTTACGGGCGCCCGAATCCGTCGACAGAGCATCCTGTGGCGGAGCCCAAGGCGTAAAGGGGCGTGGAAGAGCCAAGACGCGCCGCGGAATTGTCGCAATTCGGCAACATTGTGATATGAATGCATCAGTCCGCTGCCGGCGGACGTAAGGCCTTCAGCTCACCCTTTGCCGGAATGACCAGCGCAGACACCTCAGCCGCATCGTTCGCACCGTCATTCGCCGAATCCAAGGGCCGCTCGCTCTGGAGGTTCGTGGCGCCGTTTGTGGTCGCCGTCGCGCTGCTGTCGGCCCTACTTACCTTCGTGGTGCTTACGGGTCTGACCCGAATCGAGCCGACCCACGACGTCGTCATTTCCTTCATGCTGATCAATGCAGCGATCATCCTGCTGCTGGTCGGCATCATCCTCCGCGAAGTCTGGCAGGTGGTGCAGGCCCGCCGCCGTGGCCGGGCGGCCGCGCGCCTGCACGTCCAGATCGTCGGCCTGTTCTCGGTCATTGCGGTGTTGCCGGCCGTGCTGGTGGCGATCGTCGCCAATGTGACCATCGATCGGGGCTTCGATCGGCTGTTTTCAGGCCCGACACGGCAGGTGATCCAGAACTCGTTGACCGTTGCACGGGCGTATCTTTACGAGCATGCAGAACTCATTCGCGGCGACATCCTGGGAATGGCCAACGACATCTCGCACGCCCGCCCGCTGTACGATCAGGATCGCGGCACGTTTCGCGAGCTTCTGACGGCAAGCGCCGCCTCGCGCAACCTGCCGGGCGCGATGCTGATCGACAAGGACCGCAATATTCTGGAATCGGCGCAGACCGGCATCAAACAGGATTTCACGGTCCCACCACCGGAATTCCTGCGCAATGTCAAGGAAACCGAGCCCGAGATCTCGGTGTTTCCCGAAGGCAATTACGTCGCG
Organism: uncultured Alphaproteobacteria bacterium; assembly: GCA_963721275.1. Taxonomy (GTDB): domain Bacteria; phylum Pseudomonadota; class Alphaproteobacteria; order Rhizobiales; family Xanthobacteraceae; genus Bradyrhizobium. The sequence continues at coordinate 446,413 of CAVRIQ010000021.1, forward strand.
GCCGTGATCCGGCTGCGCGCATTCAACGACACCTTCCTTTACGTCGCGCGTCTGCTCGATCCGCACGTGGTCGCGCAGGTCAACGAGACGCAGGCGAGCGTCGCCGAATATGCCGAGCTGGAGTCGCGGCGGCTCGGCATGCAGGTTTCACTCGCGCTGATGTTTGCCGTGATCGGACTGACCATCCTGATGGCCTCCGTTCTGATCGGCCTGAACTTCGCCAATTGGCTGGTCACGCCGATCCGACGGCTGATGAGCGCCGCCAATATCGTTTCGACCGGCGATCTTCATGTGCAGGTGCCGGTGCACAAGTCGGAGGGCGATCTCGCGCAGCTCGGCGAGACCTTCAACAAGATGACGCAGGAGTTGCGCACCCAGCGCGACGAGCTGGTCAACGCCAGCGACCTGATCGACAGCCGCCGCCGCTTCATCGAGGCGGTGCTGTCGTCGGCGAGCGCCGGCATCATCGGCGTCGACGCCTCCGGCAGCGTCGGCATTCTCAACCGCTCCGCCGAAAAGCTGATCGGCCATGCCGAATCGGAGACGCTGGGGCATCCGCTGTCGGACGTGCTGCCCGAGCTCGACGACATGATGAAGTCCGCGCGCGAAGGCACGCAGCGGCTGGTGCAGGGCCAGATCACGATTCTCCGCGACGGCCATGAGCGCAATCTTTCGGTTCGCGTCAGCGCCGAGCAGACCAGCCAGTCGCGCGACAGCTACATCATTACGCTCGACGACATTACCGAACTGGTTTCCGCGCAGCGCACCTCGGCATGGGCCGACGTTGCCCGCCGCATTGCGCACGAAATCAAGAATCCGCTGACCCCGATCCAGCTTTCCGCCGAGCGCATTCGCCGCAAATTCGGCAAGGTGATCACCGAGGACAAGGCCATTTTCGAGCAATGCACGGACACGATCGTGCGGCAGGTCGACGATATCAGGCGGATGGTCGACGAATTCTCGCGTTTCGCGCGGATGCCGAAACCCGTGATCGAAGGCGAGGACGTCGCCGATACCGTGCGCCAGGCGGTATTCCTGATGCGGGTCGGGCATCCCGACATCGATATCGAAGCCGAAATCAAGGAAGAGCCGCTGCGGGCGCAGTTCGACCGGCGGCTGATTTCGCAGGCGCTGACCAACATCATCAAGAACGCCACGGAGGCCATCGAAGTCGTGCCGCCGGAGGAACTGGGGAAGGGTCGTATCGATGTTGTCGCCGCGCGCGACAACGATGACATCGTGATCGACGTCGTCGACAACGGAATCGGCCTGCCAAAGGTGAGCCGGGCGCGTCTGCTCGAACCCTACGTCACGACGCGCGAAAAGGGCACCGGTCTTGGGCTGGCGATCGTCGGCCGTGTTCTGGAAGACCACGGCGGCCGGATCGAACTGCACGATGCCGCCGACATCCGGCCGGGCCAGCGCGGCGCCTGGATGCGGCTGCGCTTTGCAGTATCGGGCCATGCCAAGGCGGAAGACAAGGAGGCCGCCCCCGAAACAAAAGCGCCAGCTTCCGAAACCGCCGGCCCCCCTGATGCGACTAATCCAGACGGGACTCCAGGCGCGACCAACAATGAAACAAAAATCGAAGCCGCAACCGGCAACTGACATGACAGGCGTGATCCATGGCAAGTGACATTCTGATTGTCGATGACGAAGCGGATATTCGCGATCTGGTCGCGGGTATTCTCGACGACGAGGGATTTACCACCCGGACCGCGCGCGACAGCAATTCGGCACTGGCGGAAATCGCCAATCGCCGCCCCCATCTGGTGTTTCTCGACATCTGGCTGCAGGGCAGCAAGCTCGATGGTCTGCAGTTGCTGGAGCAGATCAAGCGCGAACAGCCCGATCTGCCGGTCGTGATGATCTCCGGGCACGGCAATATCGAAACCGCGGTCGCCGCCATCAAGCGCGGCGCCTATGACTTCATCGAGAAGCCGTTCAAGTCCGACCGGCTGATTCTGGTGGCGACGCGGGCGCTGGAGACATCGCGGCTGAAGCGCGAGGTGAAGGAACTCAAGCAATTGGCGCCGGCGGCGAGCGTGTTGACCGGACGCTCTGCCTGCATGAATCAATTGCGTCAGACCATCGAGCGGGCCGCCAAGGCCAATAGCCGCATCCTGATTGTCGGTCCTTCCGGAGCGGGCAAGGAATTGGCGGCGCGTACGCTGCATTATTTGTCAAGCCGCGCCGAAGGACCCTTTGTCGTCATCAACGCCGCCGCGATCACGCCGGAGCGCATGGAAGTCGAGCTGTTCGGTGTCGAACAGTCCAATGGCGAGCATCAGCGCAAGGCTGGCGCGCTGGAAGAGGCCCATGGCGGCACCCTGTTCATCGACGAAATCGGCGACATGCCGCGCGAAACCCAGAACAAGATCCTGCGGGTGCTGGTCGATCAGACGTTCCAGCGCTCGGGCGGCACCACCAAGGTCAATGTCGACGTTCGCATCATCTCCTCGACGGCGCGCAATCTGGAAGAGGAGATTGCGGAGGGGCGGTTTCGGGAGGACCTCTATCACCGGCTGTCAGTGGTGCCGATTCGCGTGCCGCCGCTGTCGGAGCGCCGCGAGGACATTCCGGAACTGATCGACTATTTCATGGACCAGATTTCTGCCGCTACCGGGTTACCGAAACGCCAGATCGGCCAGGATGCGATGGCGGTATTGCAGTCCCACGTCTGGCCGGGAAATGTCCGACAGCTTCGCAACAATGTCGAGCGCGTCATGATTCTGGCGGGCGGCGGTCCGGAAGTGATCATCACCGCCGATATGCTGCCGCAGGATGTCGGTTCCATGGTGCCGGCGATGCCGACCAGCAACAACGGCGAACATATCATGGGTTTGCCGCTGCGCGAGGCGCGGGAAGTATTCGAGCGCGATTATCTGATCGCCCAGATCAGCCGTTTCTCGGGCAATATCTCGCGCACGGCGGAATTCGTCGGCATGGAGCGTTCGGCTCTGCATCGCAAGCTCAAGGCGCTTGGGGTGGGTTGAGCGGGTTCCGCCGGCATATTCATGCATTTGCTTGACGTGTTTGCTGCTTTTCTAGGCTTTTCCCGGGAATTGCGCCTGTGTTCCGCGAACCGGCTTGCCTAAAAACCGCACCTGCCTTCTAATCATGCCGTCGCGCCTCCCGGAGGGGGATCTCAGGGGAGTGCCGGCAACTGGAAGACGTTCCGAAAGAGAGCAGCAACCGGTTCAATAAAAAAGAAACCAACAAGACTGCGGGACAAAAACAATGGCGGCAGACCGCGCACAAAACCTACAGGACACCTTCCTTAATCACGTTCGCAAGACCAAAACGCCACTGACGATCTTTCTGGTCAATGGAGTGAAGCTGCAGGGGATTGTCACCTGGTTCGACAATTTCTGTCTGCTGTTGCGGCGCGATGGACATTCGCAGCTTGTTTACAAGCATGCGATCTCGACCATCATGCCCGGCGCTCCGATCCAGCTGTTCGAAGGCGGCGAGGATGCTCCGGCTTGAGAGTGATCTGATTGGAACCCCGAGATATCGAAGGGGGGGCCGACCGTCCGCGGGCGGCAGGGGGTAGAGCTACCGGGCGGGTGATCGTCATCGGTCCGTATTTGCGTATGCGCCGCGGCGATCCCGAGGCGCAGACGGATCAGCACGTCCTGCGCGATATCGAGGCGCGGCTTGAGGAAGCCGCGGGCCTCGCGCGTGCCATCGATCTGACGATCGCGGACGCGCTGATCGCGCCGGTCGGCCAGATCAGGCCGGCGACCTATCTCGGCAAGGGCAAGGTCGAGGAGATCGTCGGGCTCATCACCGGGCACGACATCGAGCTGGTAGTGATGGATTGCGCGCTGTCGCCGATCCAGCAGCGCAATCTCGAGAAGGCCTGGAACACCAAGGTTCTCGATCGCACCGGGCTGATTCTCGAGATTTTCGGCCGCCGCGCCAAGACCAAGGAAGGCGCGCTGCAGGTTGAGCTTGCGCATCTGAATTATCAGCGCTCGCGCCTGGTGCGGTCATGGACCCATCTGGAGCGCCAGCGCGGCGGATTCGGTTTCATGGGCGGTCCCGGCGAAACCCAGATCGAGGCGGACCGCCGCCTGATCGGTGAGCGCATCACGCGCCTCGAGAACGAAATCAAGAAGGTTCAGGCGACGCGGCGGCTGCATCGCGCCGGCCGGCAGCGGGTGCCGTACCGGGTGGTGGCGCTGGTCGGCTACACCAACGCCGGAAAATCGACGCTGTTCAACCGCCTGACCCGGGCCGACGTGCAGGCCGCCGACATGCTGTTCGCCACGCTGGACCCGACCTTGCGCGCCCTAAAACTCCCGCATGGTGGCAAGGCGATGCTGTCGGACACGGTCGGGTTCATCTCCAACCTGCCGACGCAACTGGTCGCGGCGTTTCGCGCGACGCTGGAGGAAGTGCTGGAGGCCGACATCATTCTCCACGTCCGCGACATCTCGCATGAGGACACCGAAGCGCAGCAGCGCGACGTCGATACCGTGCTGCGCCGGCTCGGCATCGATCCCGACGCGGGGCAGCGCATTCTCGAAGTCTGGAACAAGATCGACCGCTTCGACGCCGACGGGCGTGAGAACCTGAAAAACATCGCCGCCCGCCGTCCGCCGGAACGCCCGTGCTTCCTGGTTTCCGCCGAAACCGGGGAGGGGATCGACCCGCTGCTCGCCGCGATCGAGCAGCGGCTGGCGGCAACACGCACCACGCTGGACCTTTCGATCGACGCCGCCGACGGCGCCGGCATCAGCTGGCTGCATCGCAATTCGGAAGTGCTGAACAAGGAGCTGCACGACGGCCGGTTCGACATGACCGTCCGCGTCGACGAGACCAAACGCGACATCGTGGTCAACCGTTTCGATGCGGTGCCGCACGCGGTGTGAAACATCATAACGAGCGCTCCGGCGCACAAGACGGCTTCGCGGAACCCGTCATCGGGCGCGCGTTCGCGCGATCCGTTGGCTCACGATGACGGGAGTTGTCGTTACTCCTCCGTCTTCGCCTCGTTCCACAACGCATCCATCTCGGCGAGCGAAGCGCGCTCCAGCGAACGTCCCTGCGCCGCCAAGGCTCGTTCGATATAGCCAAAGCGCCGCTCGAATTTGGCATTGGTGCCGCGCAGCGCGGCTTCCGGATCGGCGCCGACATGGCGCGCCAGATTGACCAGCGCAAACAGGAGGTCGCCGGTCTCATCAGCGAGTTGCTCGCTGTCGCCGCCGTCCAGCGCGGCCTCGATCTCGTCGGCTTCCTCGCGGATCTTGTGCAGTACCGCGCGCGGATCGTTCCAGTCGAAGCCGACGCTGGAGGCCTTGCGCTGCAATTCCATCGCGCGCGTCAGCGCCGGTTGTCCGCCCTTCACGCCCGACAGCAGCGATTGGTGCGCCGTCTCCTCGGGTGGACGCCGCGCTGCGCGCTCGGCCTTTTCCTCGGCCTTGATGCGATCCCACGCTTCCTTGACGTGGCCTGAAGTCAACCGCCCGTCCTTGTCGGCGAACACATGCGGATGGCGCCGGATCATCTTGCGTGTGATTGCCTCGACCACGTCGCCGAACGAGAAGGCGTTCTCCTCCTCGGCCATGCGGGCATGAAACACCACCTGAAGCAGCAGATCGCCGAGTTCATCCCTGAGATCGTCGAGATCGCCGCGGGCGATGGCGTCCGCGACTTCATAGGCCTCCTCGATAGCGTAGGGCGCAATGGTCGCAAAATCCTGTTCGAGATCCCACGGACAGCCGGTGCCGGGCGTTCGCAGCGCCGCCATGATCTCGAGCAGACGTGAAATATCGCGGGAAGGGGTCATGGCGCACCGAGGCCTCAGGGAGATCCGACTTATATGCCGCAAGATGCCGGCCGATCCCAGCGAAACGAGCCGTCGGGGCTCGCATTTCCACCGATTGGCCAAGCCGATTGGCCAAGGGATCGATGAGTGCTATGGGGCAGCCCATGAGCGATCGATTGCAATCCGAAACCGCGCTGGTGCTGTTCTCCGGCGGACAGGACTCCGCCACCTGCCTCGCCTGGGCGCTGGAGCGCTTTGCACGCGTCGAAATGCTCGGTTTTGATTACGGGCAGCGTCACGCCATTGAACTGGAATGCCGCGCGCGGCTGCTCGAAGGCATCAAATCCTTGCGCGCGGATTGGGCTGCAAAACTCGGCGAAAGCCACACCCTGAAAATTCCGACCTTGTCCGAGATCTCCGACACCGCGCTGACGCGCGATGTCGCGATTGCGATGGGCGCGGACGGCCTGCCCAATACCTTCGTGCCCGGCCGCAATCTGGTGTTTCTGACGTTTGCCGCGGCGCTGGCCTACCGGCGCGGCATCAGTCATATCATCGGCGGCATGTGCGAGACCGATTATTCCGGCTATCCGGATTGCCGCGACGAGACCATCAAGGCGCTGCAGACAGCCCTCAATCTCGGCATGAACAAGCATTTCGAATTGCACACGCCGCTGATGTGGCTGGACAAGGCCTCGACATGGAGGCTTGCGAGCGAGCTCGGCGGGGCAGGGCTGGTCGACCTGATCCGCGAGCACTCCCACACCTGCTATCTCGGCGAGCGCGGCGCGCGGCACGACTGGGGCTATGGTTGCGGCGAGTGCCCGGCCTGTGCATTGCGCGCCAAGGGCTGGCGCGAATATGCGGCGACCGTCTAACTGGCGAAATCCTCCGGCTGCAGCACGATCGGCGAGCCGTGTGGCGTGCGGTCGGCGGCATGGTCCCAGGCGTCGCGATAGCGGTGCAGGGTTTCGGAAGATGCGACGCCTTTCGCGGCGATCAGCTTTTCCAGCGTCGCCAGCCAGTGCCGGTAATAGGTTTCGCCACGATCGGGATCGCCCGCCGCCTGCGCGCGCTTGATTTCCTCGGCGAGTGCTGCAGCCCATTCGTGCCAGGTAAACAGTCCGCGGGCGTGCAGCGCCAGCGCCATGGCGAAGGCCTGGGCTTCCCAGGGTTCGCGGAACACCGGCCCGTCGGCGTCGCGGGGGATGCCGGGCACGGCGCGGGTTGCGGCGTCGGCGGCGCGCGGATCGAGCGACATCAGATCCGCTCCAGATAGGGCTCCCAGGCATCGACCGAGACCTTCAGGTCCGGGTCCGACGCCTCGCCCCACAGCTCGCGGCCAACGAATGTCACCGTGTACAGCCATTGCGGGTTTTCGCCGGCGCCGGTGGCGTTGCTGTCGGGGAAGACATGACAGCCGAGCACGCGTTCGACGACGCCGATATGGCCGCGCACATAGCGGGGAAGCCGCGTATGGGTCGGCGGATAAATCATCTTGGTGCGGATACGGTCGCCAACGGCGAATAGAGCAGGGCGCGTGGCCTCGCGCTCGGTCGGTCCGCCCCGGTGCAGCATCGCGGCGACGCCATCCGGCGTCAGCTTCTTCGCCACCGGCTTTGCCGGATGCAGCGGTTTTGCGGCGTCGATCTCGTCCGATGCGATCAGATCGCGCTCCAGCATCAGCCGCTCAAGGCCCGCGAGCCAGATCTGGTAATAGCTCATTCCGAGGTACTCCTCGGGCGGCCGGTCCTCGCGCGCGAAGCGTGACATGTCGATGTTCCAGCCGCCGGGCATCGCCATCGCCAGCGTGAGCGCGAACGCGCGCCGCTCCCATTCGGCGTGGAACACCGGCTCGTTCGGTTCGGGCTGCACCGGGCCGGACCAGGCCACCCCGCCCATATCATGCGCGCCTTCCATCAGGCGACCTCGTGCGGTTGCTTCGGCAGTCCCGTGCCGATCATGCTGTCGCGGGTGACGAGGTCGGCCAGGCGTTCCTCGCTCCACCCCTCGGTACCCTCGGGGCGCATCGGCAGCACGAGATAGCGGATTTCGGCGGTCGAATCCCAGACGCGAATCTCGGTGCCGGCAGGCAGCTCGAAGCCGAAATCGCGAAGCACGCCGCGCGGGTCTTTCACCGCCTTGGAGCGATAGGGCGCCGACTTGTACCAGACCGGCGGCAACCCGAGCACCGGCCAAGGGTAGCAGGAGCAAAGCGTGCACACGACCATGTTGTGGAGCTGGGGCGTGTTCTCGACGGCCACGATATGCTCGCCCTGACGCCCGGCATAGCCGAGTTCCGATATCGCCGGAGTCGCATTTTTGATGAGGCGGGCGCGAAAAGCCGGATCAGCCCAGGCGCGGGCCACCACGCGAGCGCCGTTGCGCGGCCCGACTTTGGTCTCGTAGGTCTCGATCAGAATATCGAGCGCCGCCGGATCGACATAGCCCTTTTCGGTCAGGATGGTCTCGAGCGCGCGCACCCGCAGTTCGGTGTCGGACAATTCCGAATGGTCGTGGTCGTGATGATGATCGTGGTGATGGCCTGTCATGCCCAAAGGATAGGCGAAATATTCAGACGATGTCGAGATGGCGCCGACCGGGGAGAACAAAATCGGCCAGCGAGCGCACCGGACATTTTTGAGCTATCGTCGCGAAAAATGGCGGGCAGGGAGCTTGGGTGTGGCGGACTTCGTGACAATCGAAAAGGGCCTCGGCCCCGAGGGGCGCATCGCCGTGGTGCGCTTCGACCGCGGCGACGGCATCAATGCGCTGTCGCCGGAAGCGCTGCGTCAGCTCACCGCTGCCGCGCGCAGTTTCGAGGATGATGCCGACACCTCGGTCGTGGTGCTCGCGGGCGGCAAGGAGGCCTTCAGCGCGGGCTTCGACCTCAAGGATGCCGAAGGCCGCGCGCGGCGCACCATGGATCTCGGCGCGTTGCGCCGGCATCTCAAGCTCGGGCCGCGGCTGACCCACGCCTGGCACGAGATGGAGCAGATCACCATCTGCGCCATCGAAGGCTTTTGCGTCGGCGGCGGCGTGGCGCTGGCGGTGGCGCTCGACTTTCGCGTCATGGGCCGCGACGCCCATCTGCGGGTGCCCGAGATCGGGCTCGGCATGAACATGAGCTGGCAGAGCATTCCGCGCATGCTGCATCTGATCGGACCGGCGCGCACCAAGCAGGCGGTGATCCTGGCCGACCAGCGCATCTCGGCTGCCGAGGCCTATGAGTGGGGCCTGGTGGAGGAGGTGGCCGATCCCGGCCATGCCTTCGATGCCGCGATGGCGCTTGCCGCAAAGGTCGCGGCGCAACCGCCGCTGTCGGTCGCCATGACCAAACTGACCGTCAACCGTCTGGCGCACGCGCTCGACGATCTCGCCAGCCACATGGATATCGACCAGTTCGCGCTGGCGAGTCTCAGCGAGGATCACAGGGAGGGCGTCGCGGCATTCCTCGACCGCCGCAAGCCGCGCTTCAGGGGACGCTAGAGGAGGCTCTACAGGGCCCGAACCAAAATCGCGAAAACAACCCCATGCAAAGTGGAAGGCTCGACCCCCACCAGCGCCAGTCAATACGAGATTCGCATAAGGTATATTATGGAATATTTTTATATTCAATCAGATCAGCCACTTGCTTAAAAACTATCTCAATTCGCGTGAGCCCCGGCTGGCGTTGCCCGCGTCGATGAAATGCTGCCAAGAGCCGGCAGCTCCATCGGCTCGGCACGATTTTAAACGCCCGCGACAGCCTTGCAGGCCTCGGTGTTGCCGCGGTGCGCGGACACTGCAATAAGCCGCCTCGCGAGATGGCGGATGACCCGTCGGCATCAGGTCCGTAAGGTGCCATCTCCACAAGAACAAAAATCTCAAGGGAGATCGAGATGAGCTTTTCACGACGCGCGCTACTCAAGGCTTCCGCTGCCTCGGCGGTTCTGGGCGGCATCGGCGCGCCATTTGTGGCGCGCGCACAGACGGCCGAATTCACCTACAAATATGCCAACAATCTTCCCGACGCCCACCCCATGAACGCCCGCGCCAAGGAAATGGCGGCGGCGATCAAGACCGAGACCAAGGGCCGGGTCGATCTGCAGATCTTCCCGAACAACCAGCTCGGTTCCGACACCGACATGCTGAGCCAGATCCGCTCCGGCGGCGTCGAATTCTTCACGCTGTCGGGCCTGATCCTGTCCACGCTGGTTCCGGCCGCATCGATCAACGGCATCGGCTTCGCCTTTCCGGACTACGAGACGGTCTGGAAGGCCATGGACGGCGATCTCGGCGCCTATGTGCGCGGCGAGATCAATAAAGCGGGTCTCGTCGCCATGGACAAGATCTGGGACAACGGCTTCCGCCAGACCACGTCCTCGACCAGGCCGATCAACGGTCCTGACGATTTCAAGGGCTTCAAGATCCGGGTTCCGGTTTCTCCGCTGTGGACCTCGATGTTCAAGGCTTTCGATGCGGCGCCGGCTTCGATCAATTTCAGCGAGGTTTACTCCGCGCTGCAGACCAAGATCGTCGAGGGCCAGGAAAATCCGCTGGCCATCATCTCGACTGCGAAGCTCTACGAGGTGCAGAAGTTCTGTTCGCTGACCAACCACATGTGGGACGGCTTCTGGTTCCTGGCCAACCGCCGGGCCTGGGAAGCGCTGCCGGAGGATCTGCGCACCATCGTCGCCAGGAACATTAACGCGGCCGCGGTCAAGGAGCGCGAGGACGTCGCCAAGCTGAATGCCGGCCTGCAACAGGAACTGGCGGGCAAGGGGTTGGTCTTCAACAAGCCGGACGCCGCGCCGTTCCGCGAGAAACTGCGCTCTGCCGGGTTCTATTCCGAGTGGAAAGGCAAATACGGCGAGCAGGCCTGGGCGCTGCTGGAAAAGGCGACCGGCAAGCTGTCGTAACGCTTTCCGTCAGGGAACCGCCATGGCTGCTCACGGCGAAGGCTCCATAGCGGCGGCCGGCGAGGCGATGTCCCCTCGCCGCCGTTCGCGCGCGGCATCGCTGGAATCAACGCTTGCGATGCTGGTCGAGATCCCGGCGGCGCTTTTGGTGGTCGCCGAGATCGTCATCCTGTTCGCCGGCGTGGTGGCGCGTTACGGCCTGCGCAACCCGCTGATCTGGTCCGACGAACTGGCTTCGATCCTGTTCCTGTGGCTGGCGATGCTCGGCTCGGCGGTGGCATTCCGCCGTTCCGAGCACATGCGCATGACCGCGGTCGTCGGCAGCGCCGGGCCGGCGATGCGGGCCTGGCTCGACCTGGTCGCGACCTGCGCCGCGCTGGCCTTTCTGCTCATGATCGCCTGGCCGTCCTGCGAATACGCCTACGAGGAGAGTTTCATCACCACGCCCGCGTTGCAGATCGCCAATATCTGGCGGGCGGCGGCGTTGCCGGTCGGCATCGGCCTGATGGCGCTGTTTGCGTTTCTGCGGCTGGCGCGGGCCGGCGATCTCAAGATCGTGCTGAGTGCCGTGCTGTCGGTTGCCGTGCTGATCGGGATATTCTGGCTGGCGCAGCCTTGGCTGCGTCCGCTGGGCAATATCAACCTGATCATCTTCTTCGTCGGGGTGGCGGGCTTCTGCGTCTTCGCCGGCGTGCCGATCGCCTTCGGCTTCGGGCTCGCGATCTTCGGCTATCTCGCGCTGACGACGCGGACGCCGCTGATGGTGTTGGTCGGCCGCATGGACGAGGGCATGAGCCACCTGATCCTGCTGTCGGTGCCGCTGTTCGTCTTCCTCGGTCTTTTGATCGAGATGACCGGCATGGCGCGGGCCATGGTGGCGTTCCTGGCGAGCCTGCTCGGCCATGTCCGTGGCGGCCTGCATTACGTGCTGGTTGGCGCGATGTATCTGGTCTCGGGCATCTCCGGCTCGAAGGCCGCCGACATGGCGGCGGTGGCGCCGGTGCTGTTTCCGGAAATGAAGGCGCGCGGCGCCAGGCCCGGCGATCTCGTCGCCTTGCTCGCGGCCACCGGCGCGCAGACCGAAACCATTCCGCCGAGCCTGGTGCTGATCACCATCGGCTCGGTGACCGGCGTTTCGATTTCGGCGCTGTTCACCGGCGGCCTCCTGCCGGGCGTGGTGCTGGCGATCACGCTGTCGGCGCTGGTGTGGTGGCGTTACCGCGGCGAGGACTTAAGCCACGTCAAGCGCGCCCGGGCCGGCGAGGTGATCCGCTCGTTCGTCGTCGCCCTGCCCGCGCTGGCGCTGCCCTTCGTGATCCGCGCCGCCGTGGTCGAAGGCGTCGCCACCGCAACCGAAGTTTCCACCATCGGCATCGTCTATGGTCTGGTTATCGGACTTCTGGTCTACCGCCGCTTCGACTGGCGGCGGCTGGGGCCGATGCTGGTAGAGACCGCCTGCCTGTCGGGCGCGATCCTGATGATCATCGGCACCGCGACCGGCATGGCCTGGGGGCTGACCCAATCCGGTTTCTCACGCTCGCTCGCGGCCGCGATGACCGGCTTGCCCGGCGGCTCCGCGGCCTTCATCGCGGTATCGATCGTGGCCTTCATGATCCTGGGCAGCGTGCTCGAGGGCATCCCGGCGATCGTGCTGTTCGGCCCGCTGTTGTTTCCGATCGCACGCACAGTCGGTGTGCACGAGGTCCATTATGCCATGATCATCATCCTTGCGATGGGCATCGGACTGTTCGCGCCGCCGTTCGGAGTAGGCTATTATGCCGCCTGCGCCATCGGGCGCGTCGATCCCGCCGAGGGGATCCGGCCGATCTGGGGCTATCTGCTGGCGCTGTTGCTGGGCCTGATCGTGGTGGCGATCTTTCCGTGGATATCGATCGGGTTCCTGTAAGCGTTGTCAAATGGGAGGTGGCCGATGAGTGGGAAGCAGAACCAGTACAATATCGGATTGGACAAGACGCCCGCCAACTACGTCCCGCTGACGCCGCTGAGTTTTCTGGCGCGCAGCGCCGCAGTCTATCCCGACCATGTCAGCACGATCTACGAGGGCCGCAGCTTCACCTGGTCGGAAACCTATGCGCGCTGCCGTCGCTTTGCGTCGTATCTCGCAAGCCGCGGCATCGGCACCGGCGACACCGTCGCGGCGATGCTGCCGAATATCCCGGCGATGAACGAAGCGCATTTTGCGGTGCCGATGGCCGGGGCGGTGCTCAACGCGCTCAACATACGGCTCGATGCGCCCTCGATCGCCTTTCAGCTCGACCACGGCGGCGCCAAAATCATCCTGGTCGATCCGGAATTTGCCGGCGTGATCACAGAGGCGCTGACGCTGATGAAGGGCCCAAAACCCCTCGTCATCGACGTCGACGATGCTTCGTTCGCCGGCGGAAAACGGATCGGCGACATCGAATATGAGGACGCGCTGGCGCAGGGCGATCCCGCCTTCGTTGCAAGATTGCCGGAAGACGAATGGGATGCCATCGCCTTGAGCTACACCTCGGGGACCACGGGCAATCCAAAAGGCGTGGTGACCCACCACCGCGGCGCCTATCTCAACGCCGTCAGCAACATCCTTGCCGCCAATCTCGGCCAGCATCCGGTCTATCTCTGGACGCTGCCGATGTTCCACTGCAACGGCTGGTGCTTTCCCTGGACCATCGCGGCCTCGGCCGGCGTCAATGTCTGTCTGCGCAAGGTCGATCCCGCCAGGATCTTCGCGCTGATCGAAAGGCACGGCGTCACCCACATGGCGGGCGCGCCGATCGTCTACAACACCCTGATCAACGCGCCCGGCGCGCCGAAGGGCGGCGCGGCGAGGCGCGTCGTCGGATTGATCGCCGGCGCAGCGCCTCCGGTCGCCGTGCTCGAGGGCGCGGAAAGCATCGGCATCAAGCTCACGCATGTCTACGGCCTGACCGAAGTCTATGGCCCGGCGTCGGTGTGCGCGGAGCAGCCGGGCTGGGACGATCTGCCGGCCGATCAACGCGCGCGGCTGAAGCGCCGGCAGGGCGTGCCCTACCCGCTGCAGGAGGCCGTCACCGTGATCGATTCCGAAACCATGCGCGAGGTGCCGCGTGACGGCGAGACCATCGGAGAAGTGATGTTCCGCGGCAACATCGTGATGAAAGGCTACCTGAAGAACGAGAAGGCCACTCAGGACGCCTTCGCCGGTGGCTGGTTCCACACCGGCGACCTCGGCGTGCTCGACGAGCACGGCTACGTCATCATCAAGGACCGCTCCAAGGACATCATCATTTCCGGCGGCGAAAACATCTCGTCCGTCGAGGTCGAGGACGTGCTCTACAAGCACCCCGCCGTGCTGTTCGCGGCGGTGGTGGCAAAGCCCGACGGCAAGTGGGGCGAGGTGCCCTGCGCCTTCATCGAACTGAAGGAAGGTGCGCGCGCGACCGAAGCCGATATCATCGCGTTCTGCCGCAGCCAGATGTCGGGATTCAAGACGCCGAAAGCGGTGGTGTTCGGCCCTATTCCCAAGACATCGACCGGCAAGATTCAGAAGTTCATCCTGCGCGGCCAGGTGGATTCGGCGAAGGCGATTTCGGCCTGAGCGGGATTGGTCGACGTACCGCCGCCGCGCGGTCACGCGTCCGGCGGCGGAAACTGTCGGACCGAACGGGCTTGCCGTGACGGGCTCTGATCGGAGCTGACCGCTGCAGCCTGGCCCTATTTATGCATGGAAGGAAGCCGAGAGAGCGAAATCGCATGGAGAAGGCCCATGAGGTGGATATTTCTGGTCCTGTGTGCCGGTTTTTTCATCACCACCCTCGTGCTCTTCCTCGAGGATTACCAGATCAACGCAGGCGTGGAGAGGCTCTCCGAGATGCGGATATCGCCTGCCTCCTCGCTCACTGCCGATCCCAATCTGAGATTGGTCTCTGCGCACAGCCCGTACATGCGGGACGAACGCTAGGCCCGAAGCTGGTCAGCACCGCGACCGTCGCCTCGCTCCCGGCAAGGACGGCTATGCGCCGAGCGTCAGCCGCATGCCGTCATAGGCCGGAATCACATTCGGCGGCAGGCTCTGGCGCAGCACCTCGTAATCGAGATCGGAATGCATGTTGGTGATGACGGCGCGGCGCGGCTTGAAGCGGTCGATCCAGGACAGCGCGTCGTTGACGCTGAAATGGCTGGGATGGGCGGCATAGCGCAGGCCGTCGATGATCCACAGATCGAGGTTTTCCAGGAAGCGCCAGCTCTCGGGCGGGATGTCGCTGACATCGGGCGTATAGACGGCATCGCCGATGCGGTAACCGAGCGCGGGAATATTGCCGTGCTGCATGATGAAGGCCGAAAGCGAGACCGCACCGCCCTTCCCTTCGATCATGCGGGTCTCGCCTGCCTCGATCGAATGATGGTCCAGGATCGGCGGATAATCGCTGCCCGGCGGCGACACGAAGCAATAGGAAAACCGCTGCATGATGTCTTTGCCGGTCGACCGATTGAGATAGACCGGGATGCGCCGGCGCTGATGCATGACGACCGAACGCAGATCGTCGATGCCGTGGGTCTGATCGGCGTGCTCGTGGGTCAGGAACACGGCGTCGAGATGATCGACATTGGCATCGATCAACTGCTCGCGCAGGTCGGGCGAGGTATCGATGACGATCCGCGTCACGCCGTGGTGGGACGTCCGCTCCGCCAGCAGCGAGCAGCGGCGGCGGCGGTTTTTCGGATTTTTGGGATCGCAGGCCCCCCAGCCGAGCGCGGGGCGAGGAACGCCGGCCGAGGATCCGCAGCCGAGAATCGTCAGCGTCAGCGTCATGCCGCAGCTTCCGCCGGCGGCACCTTGGAGAACAGGCGGAAGAAATTCTCCGTGGTCTGGCGCGAAATCTCCTCGAGCGACACGCCGCGCGTCTCCGCCAGCGTTCTTGCTATTTCGACGACGTAAGCCGGCTCGTTGCGCTTGCCGCGAAATTTGCCGGGCGCAAGGTACGGCGCGTCGGTCTCGACCATGATGCGATCCGCCGGAAGCTCGGCGGCGAGGTCGCGCAAGGCCTGCGATTTCTTGAAGGTCAGGATGCCCGTGAACGAAATCGAGAGCCCCAGGGAAATCGCCTTCATCGCCAGTTCCCGCCCGCCGGTGTAGCAATGCAGCACGGCGCGGAACGATCCCTTGGCCATTTCGTCTTCGAGAATGCGCCCGCAATGCTCGTCGGCCTCGCGGGTGTGAATGACCAGCGGCAGGCCGGTGGCGCGGGCCGCGGCGATGTGGGTCCGAAAGCCGCGCTCCTGGGCTTCGGGCGAGCCGTTGTCATAAAAATTATCCAGCCCCGCCTCGCCCAGCGCGACCACCTTGGGATGGTGCGCCAGCGCGATCAGCTCATCGGCGGCAATGCCGTCTTCTTCATCGGCGTGATGCGGATGGGTGCCGACCGAGCAGTAGACGTTTGGAAATCGCCCGGCGATCTCCAGCAATGCGCCGAGCCGCCTCACCCGCGTCGAGATCGTGACCATGCGTCCGATGCCGGCGGCAGCGGCCCGCGCCACGATGCCGTCGAGGTCATCGGCGAAATCGGGAAAATCGAGATGGCAGTGGCTGTCGACCAGCATCGGCTCGGTCCGTTCACGCCGCCGGTTCGACGTAACGCGGAAATACCGGCGTCGGCGCTGGAAGCACGGTGCCCGCGCTGATCCGCGCGCCAAGCGCCGCAAAATTCCGCGACGAGGTTTCGTCGGGGATGCCAAGGATGTCGAGCAGCTTCGCCGACGCCGCCGGCATCGCGAATTGCGCCAGAATGGCGATCTGGCGCACGACTTCGGCGGTCACGTACAGCACCGTCGCCTGGCGTTTCGGATCGGTCTTCGCCAGCGCCCATGGCGCTTCGCCCGCGAAATAGCGGTTGGCTTCCGCCACCACGGCCCAGATCGCATTGAGCGCCTGGTGGATCTGCTGGGTCGCCATCGCGCTCCGCGCCAGCGCAATCATGCCATCGGCCTGCGCCAGAATCGCCTTGTCGTTGTCGCTGAAATCGCCCGGCTCCGGCAGCACGCCCTGATACTGCTTGCCGATCATCGACAGCGAACGCTGGGCGAGATTGCCGAGATCGTTGGCGAGATCGGCATTGATGCGCGCGACGATGGCTTCGTGATTATAGCTGCCGTCCTGCCCGAACGGGACCTCGCGCAGGAAGAAGTAGCGCATCTGGTCGACGCCGTACTGGTCGGCGAGATTGAAGGGGTCGACGACATTGCCGACCGATTTCGACATCTTCTCGCCCCGGTTGAACAGGAAGCCGTGGGCAAACACCCGCTTCTGCACGGGAATGCCCGCCGACATCAGGAAGGCCGGCCAGTACACCGCGTGAAATCGGATGATGTCCTTGCCGATGATGTGCACGTCGGCCGGCCAGTAGCGCCAGTTCGGGTCGCTCTCGTCGGGAAAGCCGACGCCGGTGATGTAGTTGGTGAGCGCGTCGACCCAGACATACATCACGTGCTCGGGATCGCGGGGAACCCGGACGCCCCAGTCGAAGGTGGTCCGCGAAATCGACAGATCCCTCAGCCCGCTTTTGACGAAGCTGATGACTTCGTTCTTGCGCGAGTCGGGACCGATGAAATCCGGCTGGCCGTAATAGAGGTCCAAAAGCCTGTCCTGATAGGCTGACAGCCTGAAGAAATAGCTCTTTTCCTCAACCCATTCGACCGGCGTGCCCTGCGGGCCGCGCCGCACATTGTCTTCGCCGAGCACGGTTTCGTCCTCGGCGTAATAGGCCTCGTCGCGCACCGAATACCAGCCGGCATAGCTGTCGAGATAGATGTCGCCGTTATCAGCCATGCGCTTCCAGATTTCCTGGCTGGAGCGATGATGCTGCTCTTCCGTGGTGCGGATGAAGCGATCGAACGAGACGTTCAGCCGCTCGTCCATGTCCTTGAAGCGCTGCGCGTTGCGGGTGGCGACTTCCATGGTCGGCAGCTTTTCGGCTTCCGCGGTCTGGACCATCTTCAGGCCGTGCTCGTCGGTGCCGGTGAGGAAGAAGACATCCTTGCCGTCGAGCCGCTGAAAGCGCGCCAGCGCGTCGGTCGCGATCGCCTCATAGGCGTGGCCGATATGCGGCACCCCGTTCGGGTAGGCGATCGCGGTCGTGATGTAGAAGGAATTCCCCGCTACCGCGCTCGTTGGCTTTGCAACGCTCGGGAGCGCTTTGGCTTTGGCTTTGGCTTTGGCTTTGGTCTTGGCTTTGGCGCGAACCTTGACACTTTCCTTGACGCTCTTGCCGGCAACCGGCGATCTGGCGCCAACGCGGGCCTTGGTCTTGCTCGGCGTCGAGCCGCGCTCGGCCGATTTTGCTTTCGTCGCGGATTTCCTCGACGGCTTTTTTGCAGCCTTCTTCGCAGCCGAATTTTTGCCGGCGGCCTTTTTGGCCTTCTTCACCGTGGGCTTGGCTTTCTTCGTGCGCTTCTTCGCCGGCGATGGCTTGGCGGAGGCGCGGCGTGATTTGCCGGCCTTCTTCGCCGTCTTCTTCCTGGCAGTTTTTTTCTCGATTTTTTTCTTGGCCTTCGCCACCACAAATTCCTTTTAATTGCTCGAACAAGGTTGTTGGGAATGACCGCCAGCGGGGCGCTTAGCGCGTTGCTTCCGCAAGCAGCCCGAAGACCGAAAAAACCAGCGGTTTGCGCTCGAGATTGTAATCCGCGGTGTCGCGCGCGGCGCGGTTGATCTTTTCCCACACCTCCGCCAGCCGTGCAAGGCGGGGCAGGTTCGCATTGGCATTGGCCTCGTCGGCATGCAGCCGGTCGCTGACCCAGCGATCGACGCTGTCGATGAAGGCCGCGAGCGCCACCCGGTCGCTGCCGCCGAGCGCGTCGCCAAGCGCATGCAGTTCGCGCGGATCGACCCGCGGCAGGGTCGCCAGCAGCGCCGCGGTCCGCTGTTGCAGCTTCAGGGCGTCGCCGCCGAGCAACGTCAGCGCGCGCGCTACGCTCCCCTCCGCCGCTTCGGCTGCCTCCGACAACGCGGGATCGCCGGCCGCGATGCCCGCAGCTTCGGCCGCGGCGCGGATGACGTCGTCTGTCGCGAGCGGCCGCAACGATAGTTTCCGGCAGCGCGACAGGATGGTCGGCAGCACCCGCGCCGGCGCGTGACTGACCAGCAGAAACAGCGATTGCTGCGGCGGTTCCTCGAGCACCTTGAGCAGCGCGTTGGCGGCGTTCGGATTGAGCTCATCGACGGTATCGACGATGCAGACCCGCCAGCCCTCGACCGCCGCGGTCGAGCCGAAAAACGAAATCGTCTCTCGGGTCTCGTCCACCGTGATCACGGTGCGCAGTACGCCCTTGTCGTTGAGCGTCCGTTCCAGCGTCAGCAGGCCGCCATGGGCACCCGCCGCGACCTGGCGCGCGACCGGATCGGAGGGATCGACCCACAGCGTCTCGGCACGCGTCGCATCGGAGCCGAGCGGATTGCGGTGCGCGAGCACGAACCGCGCCATCCGATAGGCCAGCGTCGCCTTGCCGATGCCGGCCGCCCCCCCGATCAGCCAGGCATGCGGAATCCGCCCGCTCCGATAGGCATTCAACAAAGCGAGCTCGGCGTCGCGATGCCCGAACAGCGCGGTCGTCTCGCGCGGATGAACCGCCGATATCTGGGTTTCGACCTGACGGGCGCTCATGCTGAACTGGCCAGATTGCCGGCGCTGGCGCTGAAGAAACGGTCGCGCAAGGCGGCCCATATGTTCGCGGCGACAATACCGGGCTCGGCGGTGGCGTCGATCAGCACGCAGCGCTGCGGTTCGCTGGCTGCGATCTGCCGGTACGCCTCGCGCAATTCCTGATGAAACTTGACGTCTTCCGCCTCGAACCGGTCGGGCGCGCCGGTGCCGCGCCGGGCGGCCGCGCGCTTCATGCCGACTTCGACGGGGACATCGAGAATGATGGTCAAATCAGGCTTGAGGTCGCCGATGGTGACCCGCTCCATCGCGTTGAGCACGGCGGGCGAGACCTTGCCCAGGCTGCCCTGATAGGCGCGTGTCGAATCCGAAAACCGGTCGCACAGCACCCATATTCCCTGACTGAGCGCGGGCTGGATGACCGAGCGCACGTGGTCGTCGCGCGCGGCCGCAAACAACAGCGTCTCGGCGTCCGGGCCCAGCAGCTTGCCCATGCCCGACAGCACGAGATGCCGGATGATTTCGGCGCCCGGCGATCCGCCGGGTTCGCGGGTGACGACGGTGCGCAGCCTGGCGGCGCTCAGGCGCTCCGCCAGCGTCTTGATCTGCGTGGATTTGCCGGATCCCTCACCGCCTTCAAAGGTGATGAATAGTCCGCGTCCGGGCGCTTTCTTGACCGCTGTCTCGGCCATCTCAGAGCTTCTCGACGCCGAGACGAAACATTCCGATGACGAGTTCGCTCGCACCATCGATCGCCCGCTGCATCGTCGATCCCACGCCGACGGAGTCCGCCGCGTAGACCGGCGCCACCTCGGCGATATTGGCGCCGCGCCAGACCTTGACGACGCCGATTTGTTGCCCGGCTTCGATCGGTGCGCGGACCGGCCCGTTATAAACCACGCGCGCGATCAGCTTGTCGTTGCCGTTCTTGTGAACCATCACCTCGACCGGTTTGGGGCTGACCAGCTTGACCGAGCGGCTGTCGCCGCCGAATACCCTGGCATAGCCGATCGGCTGCTGCGCCTCGAACAGCGGCCGCGACTCGAAATTGCGAAATCCCCACTCCAGCATCTTCTTGGCCTCGGAGGCGCGATCCTCGGAATCCTCCAGGCCGTTGACAACGACGATCAGCCGCGTGCCGTTTTGCACGGCCGAGCCGACCATGCCGTAGCCGCCCTCCTTGGTATAACCGGTCTTCAGCCCGTCGGCGCCCTCGAGCGAATTCAAAAGCGGATTGCGGTTCTGCTGCCGGATCTTGTTCCAGGTGAATTCCTTCTCGCCGAACAGCTTGTAGAACTCGGGGTAGGTCTGGATGATGTAGCGCGCGAGGACCGAAAGTTCGCGCACCGTCATCTTGTTGCCGGGATCGGGCAGGCCGTTGGAATTGGCGAAGGTCGATCGCGTCATGCCGAGTTCGCGCGCCCGCTTGGTCAGCATGTCGGCGAAGGCGCGCTCGTTGCCGGCGATAGCTTCCGCCAGCACGATGCAGGCGTCGTTACCGCTCTGGATGATGGCGCCGTGCAGGAGGTCGTCGACGGTAATCTTGCTGTGGATGGCCGCGAACATGGTCGAGGTGCCGGAGGGCGCGCCGCCCCTGCGCCAGGCGTTTTCGCTGACGTGATATTCGTCTGTCAGTTTGACGTCGCCCTGCTTGATGGCGTGAAAGACCGTTTCCACCGTCATCAGCTTCATCATGCTGGACGGCGCCCGCAACTCGTCGGCGTTCTTCTCGAACAGCACGCTGCCGCTGCCGGCTTCGATCAGGATCGCGGTCGGCGCGTCGCCGTCGAAGCCGCCCTCCTCCTTCTTGGCGCCCTGCACGCTCTGGTTGGCGGCATACACGACGCCGCCCCACCCGACCGCCGCCGCGACCACGGCCGCAATCAGGCCGCGCCAGAATCGTACAGGCGCGAGCGGAGGCTTGCGGGAGGTCGATATTTGGAATGCCATCGGCGATGCCTTGAAGCCGGCCTTCTAACAGCTGGAAGTAGCGCAAACAACACGGGTTTTGGCCGATGTCGCGGAGCCGATTCGATTGCGGCGCCTGTCAATCGATCCTATCGTGACACGCTGCCAATCCCTCCAACAAAATCTCGCAAACAAGGCGGAAAAGCGATGCCATCTTCCCGCACCATCTCCGCCAACGGGATCGACATTTTCCTGCTCGAACAGGGCGAGGGCCCGCTGGTGGTGCTATGCCACGGCTGGCCGGAACTATCGTATTCCTGGCGGCATCAAATCCCGGCGATTGCCGCGGCCGGTTTCCACGTCGTCGCGCCGGATATGCGGGGTTTTGGCAGCACCAGCGCGCCGGCTGACGTCAACGCGTACAGTATCTTCGACAATGTCGGCGACATGGTCGCGCTGGTCGCCGCACTGGACAGGAAGCAGGCCGTCATCGTCGGCCACGACTGGGGTGCACCGGTCGCCTGGCACGCGGCGCTGTTCCGACCCGACGTTTTCACGGCCGTGGCAGGATTGAGTGTTCCCCCGCCGTTCCGCGGACGCGCCCGTCCGCTCGACAGCTTGCGTGCCAGCGGGATCACCAATTTCTACTGGCAATATTTCCAGACACCCGGGATCGCAGAGGCCGAGTTCGAGCATGACATCGGCTTGACGATGCGGACCTTGCTCGGGCGAGGATTTTCCGACCCCTCAGCCTCGCTGTTCATCCAGGATGGCAAGGGATTTTTGGGCGACGCGCGGCTCGATCGGCCGCTGCCGGATTGGCTCAGCGAAGCCGACCTCGCTCATTTTACCGAGGCTTACGAGAGGTCCGGCTTTCGTGGCGGCCTGAACTGGTACCGCAACCTCGACCGCAACTGGGATCTGACCGCGCCGTGGCAGGGCGCAAGAATCCATCAGCCGTCGCTGTTCATTGCGGGATCGAAGGATTCCGTCATCACCGGCCTGATCGGCGCCAGGCGCGTCACCGAGCTGGAGCGGGTGCTGCCGAACCTGAAGCAAAAGCTGATCATCGAGGGCGCCGGCCACTGGGTCCAGCAGGAGCGCGCCGACGAGGTCAACGGGGCCTTGATCAGCTTCCTGAAGGAAACTCAGTAGAGCCCGCGGCCGGCGAGCAGTTCGCTGGGACCGTGCGGGTCGATCGGCGCATAGGCGGCAACCGGACTGACGCGGGGTGCATAGCTGCCGTCATTCTCGTATGAGACCGCGCGCGGATTTTCGAGGATACGGCCGGCCGAGCGCGGGCGGGCGGAGGCCGACATTTCCGACGTCGCGTTGATTGAGGCCATGTCCGCCGAGGTGTTGCCGAGGCTATAAGGCCGCTCTTCCGGCGCCGGAACCTCGCCGCGGAACGGACGGCCACGCGACGGGACCTCCGGAACGAACGGACGGGCGGAGGCCACCCGGACCAGCGATGGCGACGGCGCCGGTACGCCGGTGCGCAAGGTCGCCATCAACTGGCGGTCGTCGGAACCCTCCAGCGGCGCCCGGCCGACATACTCGACCCGGACGCGCGCCACGCCAGTACGTTTGAATTCAAGGAGTTCCGCGGCTTTGTTAGAGACGTCGATGAGCCGATTACCATGATAGGGTCCGCGGTCATTGACCCGGACGATCAGCGATTTACCGTTAGAGAGATTGGTCACCCGCGCGTAGCACGGCATCGGCAGGGTCGGGTGGGCAGCGGTCAGCGCTTCCATGTCGAACACTTCGCCGTTGGCGGTCAACCGGCCGTGGAAATCATCCCCGTACCAGGAAGCCAGCCCTTCCTCGCGATAATTGACGTCTTCCTCAGGCACGTAGACCCTGCCGCCTACGGTATAGGGCTTGCCGACGCGGTAGGTGCCGCCGCCCTTCGGCACGGGTTCTCCGAACGCAACCACCCGGGGGCTTGAGGAAACGCCGTATCTGGGATCGACGCGGCTCGCGAATTTGCCCGACGAGGCGCAGTTGGCGAGAACCAGGCATGCCGCCACGGCTGCGGCGCCTCGCGCCATCAGGAACATCTGATCTGGCCGTCGAATCCCCATCTGCCCCAATTACCATTCCACCGCGCGGCTGCCCACTCTTGGGCACCCACCCGTTCACGCCCCGATGCAGCCCACCTCCGCATCAAGCTATGACGATATCGCATCGCGAAGGCGGCGGAAATGGGGAGAGGCTCGGCGTAGTGAATCAATGGTTGCGATCGCGGCCCGTCGATTTACGGGGGCTGGACGCGCTGAGCTGCCTTGCAATCTGCGCCGCGTTCCCTCATGAGGGGCGCGCTAGGAAGGGTGGCCGAGTGGTTTAAGGCACCGGTCTTGAAAACCGGCGTGCCTGAAAGGGTACCGTGGGTTCGAATCCCACCCCTTGGCCGCCGCGAGTCTCCAATCCGTCACGTCCGTCGTCTGCTTCCACCGCATCTGCCACTATGGCTGCTCGCCAGCGGCACCCGCGCCGACAACATCACCCGGCGCGCCGCTGCTCGACGGGCCTGCGGAACAGCTGAGGCCGCGGAACCAGAGCCCCGAGACTGAGGAACCCATGCCACTATCGCACCCGTGTCCATGCTGCGGCGGTCGCATGATCATCATCAAGACCTTCCAGCGCGGCTGCGCGCCGCCCACCCCGCCGGCGACATCTCCAATCGTGATCAGGATCGATACGTCGTGATCAATTCAGGTTCGCGGCGACATTCCAGTGCGGCAGTTCTAATTCGCCGGCTCTCGACCAGCGATGACCATGCTCGCCCTCGCGCCGCCCAGAATAGCCATCTCGTTCAATCTTCGTCGCTTGACGCCGATTTTGCCTATCGTGATCGGTCGACCAAACCCTCCCGCCTCACGACAGAACGTGCCGCTCACGGTGCCCGCGGTCAGGATGTTGTAGGTGGTGGTCGCGCTGATGTGCGACGTCGCGTTGGCGACCACCGTGCCGCCCAGCGTCGCCGTGCCGGTGACGGTGGTGGAGGTCGCCGTTGTTCCCGTGATGGTTACCAGGTAGGCCGCGGCCGATGCAAAGACGAGGCTGCCGACCGAACCGGTGCCCGCCAGCGTGCCGCCGGCGGTGACGTTGATGGCGCCGCTGACGGAGCCGTTGTTGATGAAGGTGCCGGAGTTGTTGACGTTGCCGACGAACGTGCCGCTGTTGGTGAAGGTGCCGGTATTGGTGAGGTCGTCCTGGTAGAAACCTAGGTTGATCACGGTACCCCGGTTCGTGGCCGATCCGAAGATCGCCGAACCGATACCGTTGACGATGAAGAAACCATGGTTATCCAGGCTTGCGCTCTGGGTGATCTTGCCATCGACAACCAGGAAGCCGTTCGACGCCACAATCGTGGCGCCCGTATAGGTGTTGACGGACCTCAAGGTAGCGCTGCCGCCAGTACCATCGACGGTGAGGCTGCCCGCGCCGGTGATCGCGCCGTTCAAGTTTACGCTAGCGCCTTGAAGATAGATCTGCCCGCTTCCAAGCAAGGTGATCGAATGCGAAAAGTCGATGTCCTTCGCGTTGGTGAATTGCAACACGCTGCCCAGCCCCACCGCGCCGGTGCCGAGATTGGCGTCGGACGATACCGACACGACGCCGGAGTTGATGACGGTGCCGCCGGTGTAGGTGTTGTTGCCCGACAGGGTCAGCACGCCGCCGCCGAGCTTGGTCAGGATGCCGCCGGTGCCGCCGCCGATGCCGCCGTCCTGGATCACCCCGGAAAACGTGACGTCGGTGCCGCCTGAAATGAGGAGGTTCTTGCCGCCGAGCTTCAGCGTGCCGCCACCCTCGACCGAACCGACCGAGATGCTCGCCCCGGTGATTTGCGAGATGTCGATATTGCCGCCGGCGGCGTCGTTGATCAGCCGCCAGCCCGTGCCCGTCGAGCCCGGACACATGGATGATACCCACTTACCGAAGGCCTGGGTGACATCCTCGTGCAGCTCACCGTCTTGCTTCGCAGGATTGGTTCGGAGGAAGGGTCGCCGCCCGGCGCCTCCCTCGGTAATCGCTTGCGTGCCACGATTGCGCATCGTGATTGCCACAATACCGGAGCATCACGCCGGAATGAATCGATCCTACCCAGGTCTCACATCGGTCCTGCTGTATCTTGCCTGCGTGCTGCTGTCGGCCTGCGCCGGCAGAACTCCGGGCGAGCACATCGCCGACATGCCGCACTGGATGGGCGGCGAGCCTGAAGGCGTGCCGCCTCGGCGCGGGACACCGCAATACGAGGCCTGGATGGCCGCCCGCGCCAAGGAAGCGGCACGGCCCAAGAATGATGATCAGTCCAGGACCGATCAGCCAAAGACCGATCGATCGAAATAACCGCTTCATCTCGACCGCCGCCGGCGGCGACCGGACGCTTCGCCTGTGCACAGTTCATGCGAGCCTATTGCGCGCGACCGCAGGTTGCGAAACACTTTGCCGTTGGCGTTGCGCGCGGGGGCGTGAGATGCGTAAGCAGGATGCAGGATTCGACTATCACCGCTATCGGCGATTGCTGGCCGAAGCGGTCGACGAGAAAAAGCGGCTGGCACTCATCGACGTGCTGATCGAGGAGCGGGCCAGGGAACGTCTGGAGGCGCAACGCGCTTCCGATCGGGCCGCCATGACTGCTTCCGTCATCGCCACCGTGCTCGGTGCCGCCAGAGGCTGATTCCGGCCGGAGACGGGTGGACCGAAGCGGGTTTTCACCGCGAATATTGCGATTCCATTAACGATCCGTCTCAATCCGCCATAAACATTTTGCGGCTAGAACCTCACGTGCCCGGAGCATTTCAGGGCCAACAAACAAACGGGGGGTTCCTATGAGCATGATTTCTGTCGTTTCGATGCATTCGGTTGGCGCGGCACGCGCCGACGATCAATCACCCAAGACCATCGCGTTGTTCTGCTGCGTTGGGCTGGTGCTGTCGCTCTGCCTGATCGCGTCCGGCATGGACCTCGGCGCCGGCTGGGTCTGAGCGACTCGCACCGTCTTGCCTTTTACATGGCGGGCCCTTGCGGCCCGCCATTGCTATCGGGGTCTGTGCAAGCTCGGGGCCGCCAAGGCCACCGGTTAACATCGTTGCTAAGGCATCGCAGCGAAACTCACGCCGATGCGGTTTTTCTGGATCCAGGCAACGGTGCATTCGCGGACCGTGGAGTCCTTCGCCATGACCAGGCGAAAGCGCGCGGGGACGAACGCCGGATTCGGAACCTCGATGGCCGCGCCTTCGAGCGAGATATTCCGGACCACGCAGCTGATGACCGAACCGCCTGCCGACACATAGGCGGGCTCGTCGATGTCGGTTCGCGGGTGTTTTCGTCTGTCGTCCATAGGCTTCGGCCTTGCTGGCGTCTCGCACGACACAAGACTAACCCAAATCCCTAAAAAATTTGAATCCGTCTTGCCGCTTTGCAGCATTCGGGCTTGCGGCAACGATGGGTGCACCAATTCAGCGTGAACCATCAGCCGGCACAATCAGCGGTGGATCGCTTTCCGTGCCCCGGCGATTTGACATTCGCACGCTTCCGTTCGCCCGGCTGACGGCGTAGCATCCCCGGCACCGGCGGTGTGCAGGCGCGACGCCCGCCGAAAAACAACGAACATGCGCCAAGGGGAAAACGCCATGTTCGAGATCCTCGATCGACGCACGAGTCTGTCCAGCAACCAGATCAAGATCCTTGCGGCGGCCATCATCGGCGACGCGCTTGAATTCTTCGATTATTTTCTGATCGGTTTCGTTCTCGCCTTCCTGATCGGGCCGTGGAAACTCACCTTCGGCCAGTCGGCCACCGTGTTGATGAGTTCCGTGCCCGCAGCCACGACCTCCATGCGACAGGCTTGACCTTGGACACACTGATTGCGACTTCCGCCGACCTTGCGGGCGACCACGCCGTGATTGCGCGTGCCGAGGCGGTCCGCGCCGCCGTGGCGGCCGCTTCGAACGAGATCGAGAGCACGCGCCGGCTACCGCCGGCGCTGCTCGACAAGTTGCACGAGGCGGGCCTGTTCCGCCTCCTGCTGCCGCGGTCGTCGAACGGGATCGAGACCGATCCCCTCACCTTCTTCCATGTCATCGAGACCATCGCGCGCGCCGACGCGTCCGCCGCCTGGTGTCTCAGCCAGGCCGGCGGCTGCGCGATGTCGGCGGCCTATCTCGATTTGCCGGTGGCGCATGCGATCTTCGGCAGCGATCCGCGCGCGGTGCTTGCCTGGGGTCCCGGTCCGAGGGTCAAGGCGATCGAGTGCGAGGGCGGCTACAGCGTCACCGGCGTGTGGGCCTTCGCTTCCGGCGGCCGCCATGCGACCTGGCTTGGCGCCCATTGTCCGATCTACAGGGCTGACGGCTCGCCGAAGCTCGACGCCGGCGGCGTCCAGCAGGAACGCACCATGCTGGTGCGCAGCCAGGACGTCGCATGGACCGACATCTGGAACACGGTCGGGTTGCGCGGCACCGCCAGCGACCAGTTCGCGCTCGAGGATTGCTTCGTTCGCGCCGACCATTCGATCACCCGCGAATTCGACCGGGAGTGCCGCGAGAGCGGGCCGCTCTACCGCATGGGCTCGGGTACCTGCTACCAGGTCGGTTTCGCCGGCGTGGCCTGCGGCATCGCCCGCGGTGCGCTCGACAGCTTTGTCGATGTGGCGCGCAACAAGGTGCCGCGCGGCTCCAGGAGCCCGCTGCGCGACAACGCGGTGGTGCAATCCAACCTGGCGCAGGCCGAGGTCGGTCTCCGCGCCGCGCGCGGTTTCGTGCTGCAGTCGATGGCCGACATCTGGAAAGATCTCAGCGCCGGCGCCAGCATCACCGTCGAGCAGCGCATCACCGTCCGGATGGGCGCCACCCACGCCATTCACAAGGCGCGCGAGGCGGTCGACTTCGCCTATCATGCGGCGGGCGCCACCGCGATTTTCGAGAACCATCCGCTGGAGCGCCGCTTCCGCGATATCCACACGGTGACCCAGCAGCTGCAGGGCCGGCTCAGCCATTTTGAAACCGTCGGCGCCTGGATGATGGGCGCCGATGCCGACCTCACCTTCGTCTAAGGAGAAGACCGATGCCGCTTGGCGTTCTGCAGCATTTCACCATCGAGCCCTCCGATCTGGAGAAGA
The DNA here is from genome assembly GCA_963721275.1 of uncultured Alphaproteobacteria bacterium. GTDB lineage: Bacteria > Pseudomonadota > Alphaproteobacteria > Rhizobiales > Xanthobacteraceae > Bradyrhizobium. The sequence goes on from CAVRIQ010000021.1 coordinate 474,766, forward strand.
CCCGGGATTTCTACTGCGAGGTGCTGGGGCTGGAGAACGGCGAGCGTCCGCCGCTCGATTTCCCGGGCTACTGGCTCTATTCCGGCGGCGTCGCCACGGTACACCTGATGGGTACGCGCAAGCCGCGCGACGGCATCGTGGTGCGAGGTACCGAAAAGAAATTCGAGGATACCGGCCGTCTCGACCATATCGCCTTTGCCGCGACCGATGTCGAAGGCGTGCGCAAGCGGCTGCAATCCAGGAACGTCAAATTCCGCGAGAGCATCGTGCCGCGAACCGGCGATACGCAATTCTTTCTCTACGATCCCGACGGGGTCGGCGTGGAGCTGAATTTCCCGAAGGCGTGAGCCGTCGTCTTCGAGGGCCAAGGCCCAGGCGTCATCGAGAGCTACGCCGGCAAAGGCGTGGCGAGATATTCCTGCACAAAGGCTGTGTCGGTTATTGGTGACGTCTGAGTTGTGTCCTGATTGTGCTTCAAAAAGCACATCGGCCAACATTGTTCATGGATTTTACGGGCGACGGTCCCAATTCCCGAAGAGGTCATGAGCCCGCCATCTCTCGGGCACGAAGCGGTCAGCGTTTCTTCAATTTTGCGTGAGGAATAGAAGGGCCGCGCCGCTGCGGCAGGATAGCCGGGTGCTGTGCCTTCCACCTACCCCAGGGCATATGTGCCCGGCTATTCGCTGCCGCCGAGACTGCGACTGCTCAACCGGCGCCATCGGCGGCTGTTGAGCCGTGTGCGCCTAGTCCAGACCCCGCTCGTGACTCAAGCGGACCATTTCCTCGATAAAGATCTGCTTTTGCTTGTCGTTGAGGCTGGCGAATAACGGCTCGGCCGCGTCGGCGACGTTGCGCTGATCCACGGCCCGGTCGTTGAGGAATTGGGCTTCGTTGCGCATCTGCTCGATGATGTCGTCGGGCGGGTCGCGTTTGGCGCGCGCAATTCGCAAGTTGAGACGGTCGGCGCCGTTGTGGCCGAGATAATGCATTGCGCTACCGAAGCCGGACCAGTTCTTCTCCTGCTCGGGCGTGAGATCCAGTTCGGCCTTGATCCGTTCGATATTCGCATCGCTGTTGGCGACGATCTGCTCGGCAGTCAGCTGCGGTTCACCTTCCTGGGTCAGCACCGCCTGCTTGGTTCCCTTGTTTTCCTTGACGGCTTTCGCCGCTTTCGACGAGCCACCCTGCTTGGTCCGGCCTGCGCCATTTGCCGCAGGCGCGGACTGGCCGTTCTTGCCGACACCCAGCACGCCGGTGAAGACGCCGACCACACCGCCGATCGCGCCGCCGAGCACGCCACCCACGGGTCCGGCAGCCCTGTTGCCGGCCTGGGCTCCCTGCTGAACGCCTTGAACCACCTGCGCATCTACCGCGGAAGGGGTGCCGAGAAGCATGACGACAACGGCCCCAAGCGCGAGCCGCCATGTCGAACGCGCTCGCGCCGTCGGTGTCGGGCTGATCATTTATTTGGTCTCCCTGGTCAATCTTGATCTGCTGGCGAAGCTTTCGGAAGGCGACAAGGAATCCGGCCACCGTATCCGGACACTATCGTTTTCGTACCGCGCGAGTCCACCGTTCCCCGCTCTGGCCGCGCTCGGGAAAGTGGTGCCGCGAGAGCCAGTTACGCGAAACTGAAAGCGCGGCGGATCGCAGGCGCACGCGATACTGCCCGACATCGACGTGTGCGCCGCAATATCGGGCACCTCACCGACGGATCGACGGTGGAACTCCGCCGCGGCTCTTTCGCACCCAACGTTAGTTCTACAGTTTGGAGCCCGCTGATTTCTCGACAGACGCAGGCAATTCTGATCTGATCTCAAACGCAAAACTTCCGCGCCATCACGCAAGCTCCGCTAAGCGTGTGTACGACGGAGGAAGAACCAGAAGATCTTGGCTCAGCAACAGAGGGAACACCATGTCACGGAGAAAGCTGTCTCGCCGGCAATTCGTAGCCGCTACCGCACTAACGTCCGCTGCAATGATTACCGCACCCTATGTTCGAGGCGCGTATGCGGCCGGCAAACTGACGATGGGCTTCTGGGATCACTGGGTGCCCGGCGCCAACAAAGCCTCCACAGATCTGGTCAACGAATGGGCCGCCAAGGAGAAGGTCGAGGTTTCCATCGACTACATCACGAGCCAGGGCAACAAGAACCTCTTGACCATCGCCGCCGAAGGCCAGGCGAAATCCGGCCATGACATTCTGGCGATGCCGACCTGGTGGCCGCAGGCGAATGCCGAACAGCTCGAGCCCGTCAACGACATCATGGATCCGTTGATCAAGCTGAACGGCGACGTGAACGGAACGGTGCAGTATCTCGGCAAACAGGGCGATAAGTGGCTCGCCGTTCCCGCCTGCGTCGGCAGCCAGATCAAAGGCCCCTGCTCCCGCATCGATCTGATGAAGAAGTACGCCAACATCGACGTGCAGGCGATGTATCCGGCCGGCGCACCGCCCAAAGCGGAAAATTGGACGTTGGACACATTCCTCAAGGCGGCAGAGGCCTGCAAAAAGGGCGGCTTTGCCTTCGGCATCGGTCTCGGCGAAACCAGCGACTCCGTCGATAGCGCGGGCGCGTTCTTCCAGTCGTTTGGCGCTCATCTCGTCAATGCCAAGGGCGACCTCACGGTCAAGACCGACGAGGTGCGACAGGCGCTGGAGTTCTACAAGAAGCTCATCGCCTTCCTGCCGCCGGACGTACCGGCCTGGGACGACGCTTCCAACAACAAATGGCTGGTGTCCGGCCGCGGTGCCATGATCATGAATCCGCCGAGCGCCTGGGCGGTTGCCAAGCGGGACGCGCCGCAAGTCGCGGAACAATGCTGGACCCACGGCTTCCCGGCCGGACCGAAAGGCAGGTTTGCGCCATTCCTGCCCTTCTTCTGGGGCATATGGAACTTCTCCAAGAACAAGGCAGCGGCGAAGAGCCTGCTGGTGCATCTGTCGCAACCGGCCTCGGTCGAAAAAATGGTCGAAGCCAGCGGCGGATATGATTTGCCGGCATTCGAGAAGCTGACGACCCTGAAGGTCTGGGCGGAGGCAAGTCCCCCGAAGGGGACGCTCTTCCACTACCCAAATCCGTACAAGCACCAGGTCCTGTCGATCGCGGCGGCGCCGGCGCCCCCGAAGGTCGCGCAGCAGATCTACGCACAGGCCACGCTGACCAAGATGTGCCTGAGATACTCTCAGGGCGAGGCGATGGAAAAGACGCTGGCCTGGGCGGAAGGCGAGTGCGAAGGCTTCATGCGGAGCTGAGGCAGAGGATTGCGCCGCATCGGCCGGTCGTTTCGATCGCAGCCCGATGCGGCGCGCATCCGCAAATCATGTCCGAAGGACCGGGAGGCGGCGTGACGCCGCCTTCCTGGTCGTAGATGAAGTTCGCGAGGAAGATACATCATGGTTGATGTCGCATTTCAGCCGAATAGAGCTGGCCGTGCCGGCGGGACGCGCAAACGCGCCAGTCTACAAACCGCACTCAAGCGGAAATCAACCGCGGCGTTTCTGATGACCCTGCCGCTGATCCTTCTGATCGTAATTCTCGTGCTCTATCCGGCGCTCTATTCGGTGCACCTGGCGACGCTGAACAAGTCGATGCAGCGCTTCGTCGGCTTCGGCAATTTCGAGTTCCTGTTCACGCGCGAAACGTTCTGGCTGGTAGTAAAGCAATCGTGTATCTTCGCCATCACCGCCGTCGTCTTCAAGGCGCTGATCGGCTTCATCGTCGCGCATTTCGTTCACAACATTCCCGCCAAGGGCCAGCGCAAGTGGCGCGGCATGCTGCTGGTGCCCTGGGTGATTCCTCCGGCGATGAGCACGCTGGCATGGCTGTGGCTGTTCGATCCCTCCTACAGCGCGTTCAACTATACCCTTTCGTTCTTTGGTATTGGACCGATTCCCTGGACCGGCGACGCCAGCTGGGCCCGGTTCTCGGTCATCCTGGTCAACATCTGGTACGGCGCACCGTTCTTCATGATCATGTACCTGGCCTCGCTGAAATCGGTGCCCGACCAGCTCTATGAGGCCGCGGCCATCGACGGCGCCAATTGGTGGCAGCGTATCTGGTACGTGACCCTGCCGATGATGCGCAACATCATCGCGATCACCACGCTGTTTTCGCTGATCGTTACATTTGCAAACTTCGACATCGTGCGAATTCTGACCGCAGGCGGGCCGCTCGATCACACCCACATCTTCGCGACCTGGGCTTTCCGGGTAGGCATCGAGGGCAGCGACATTCCGCTCGGCGCCAGCGTCTCGCTGTTCATGGTGCCGATCCTCGCCGTGGCGGCGATCTTCATCCTGCGCGATGTCAACAAACGCGGAAACGAAGCCTGATGACAAGCACAGTGGTAATCGACAAGGGCGCCCCGACCCGCAACGTCAAATACGGCAGCATGAGCCGCGACCGAACCTGGGCGCTGCGGTGGTCGTACTTCTTTCTCACGCTGTTTGCGATCTTCTCGCTGGTGCCACCGCTTTACATGCTGATCACCTCGCTCAAGGGCAGCGCGGAGATTTCGGCGGCGACCAATCCGTGGTGGGTGTTTCATCCGACGCTGTCCAACTACGTCGAGCTGCTTGGATCGAACCAGTATCTGAGGTTCTTCCTGAACTCGGCGATGGTCTCGATTTTTGTCGTGACCATCACCATGCTGATCAGCGTACCGGCCGCATTTGCGCTGGCGCGGATGAAGTTCTGGGGTTCGGCGACGCTGGCGACCGGCGTTTTCCTGACCTACCTCATTCCCGACAGCCTGCTGTTCATTCCGCTGTTCAAGATGTTCGCCGTCATCGGCGACTGGACCGGGATCCAGCTGATCAACCGGTGGTACGTCCTGCTGTTCATCTATCCCACGCTCACGGTGCCGTTCTGCACCTGGATCATGATCGGCTATTTCGCCTCGATCCCGAAGGAACTCGACGAGGCCGCCATCATCGACGGCGCGTCATGGTTCCAGACCCTGACGCGGATCTTCATTCCGGTGGCGCTGCCCGGCCTGATCGCCGCCACCATCTTCGCCTTCACGGTGTCATGGGCGCAATTCCTCTATCCGCTGGTGTTTACGACCTCGACCGATCAACAGGTGCTGCCGGTCGGTATCATCACCACCCTGATCAAGGGTGACGTCTTCAACTGGGGACAGATCATGACCGGCGCCCTGCTCGGCGCCGCACCGCCGCTCATCATTTACGCGTTCCTGATGGACTACTACATCGCCGGGCTGACCGCCGGCGCCACAAAGGGTTGATATCAATGGCTGACGTGACGTTGCGTAAGGTTATCAAGCGCTACGACGAGGTGGAGGCGGTGCGCGGCATCGATCTCGACATCGCCGACCATGAGTTCGTCGTGCTGGTGGGACCGTCGGGCTGCGGCAAATCGACCACGCTGCGGATGATCGCAGGGCTCGAGGACATCACCGACGGCGACATCATGATCGGCGGCGATGTCGTCAACGACGTGCCCCCGAAGGACCGCGACATCGCGATGGTGTTCCAGAACTACGCGTTGTATCCGCATATGACGGTCGCGGAAAACATGTCGTTCGGCCTGCGGCTGAAGCACTATCCGAAAGCCGAGATCAAGAGCCGGGTTACCGAAGCCGCGCGCATGCTCGACATCACCGAGCTGATCGACCGCAAGCCGAAACAGCTCTCCGGCGGCCAGCGGCAGCGCGTGGCGATGGGGCGCGCGATCGTGCGCAATCCGAAAGTGTTTCTGTTCGACGAACCGCTCTCCAATCTCGACGCCAAGCTTCGGGTCCAGATGCGGATCGAAATCAAGAAAGTGCATCAGAAAGTGCGCACCACCACGGTCTACGTCACCCACGACCAGGTCGAGGCGATGACGCTGGCCGACAGGGTCGTGGTGATGAACCACGGCCGCATCGAGCAGATCGGCACGCCCAACGAACTCTATCACAACCCGGCGACGCGCTTTGTCGCCGGCTTCATCGGGTCCCCCGCGATGAATTTCGTGGCCTGCCGGCTGGAGGAGGCCGGCGGCGGCCTGAACATCCGGCTGACCGACCGCCTCGCCTTCCCGCTGCCACCGGCTCGCGCGGCGCGGTATCAGAACGTCCCGCGAAGCGAAAAATTGCTGCTGGGCATCCGGCCGGAGCATATCACCGAAGCCAAGCAGCATCCGGAGCCTGGGGTCGAGAACTTCGACACGGTGCTGGATGTCACCGAGCCGATGGGGATGGAGACGCTGATTTATTTCCTGCTCGACGGCGTGGAAGTCTGCGGGCGGGTCAATCCCAATGCCGGCGCCCGCGACGGCGGGCCGCTTCGATTGGCTGTAGACCTCAACAATATGCACCTGCTAAACGAGGGCACCGGCGCCGTCCTTTGACGGCGCACAACAAGAAAAGCCAGGGGGCGGGGCAGGAAGAGGAATGGCGACCAACAAGAAGAAAATTTTCGTCACCGAATCGATGTCGCAGCAAGGGCGGGCTCTGTTGAGGGAGCGGGACGACATCGATCTCGTCGAATTCCCCAACATGATATCGGCCAAGGATTTCGAGGCCCTGCTGCGGCAGCAGGCGCCGGTCCACGGCGTGGCGCTCGGCGCCACCCGCTTCGGTGAACCCGAGCTCGAGGCTTCCGGGGACATGAAGGTGGTGACGCGGATCGGCGTCGGCTACGACGCCGTCGATGTCCCGGCCTTGAGCCGCCGCAAGATTCCGCTGATGGTGGCGGGCACCGCCAATTCGCCTTCGGTCGCCGAGCAGGCGCTGTTCATGATGCTGACGCTGGCCAAGCGCGCCGTCGAAATGCATTCCATCGTCAAGGACGGCAAATGGGCCCACCGCCTCGGCATGCTGCCCTACGATCTCTTCGGCAAGACGGTGCTGATCATCGGCTTCGGCCGCATCGGCACCCGGACCGCCAAGCGCTGCCTTGCGATGGAGATGAACGTTCTGATCTGCGATCCCTACAAGCCCGCCGAAGAAATCAAGGCGGCGGGCTGCGAGCCGGTCAGCGATCTCGACGCGGCGCTGCCGCGTGCCGACTTCGTCAGCATCCACTGCCCGAAGACCCCGGAGACGGTCGGGATGTTCAATGCGGCGCGGTTGAAGCGCATGAAGCCGACCGCCTATCTGATCAATACCGCGCGTGGCGGGATCGTCGACGAGAAGGCGCTGTATGAGGCGCTGGTGTCTGGCGCGCTCGCGGGCGCGGGCCTCGACGTGTTCGAGCAGGAGCCGCCGCCGTCGGGTCACTCCCTGTTCGAACTTCCCAATGTCATCATGGCGCCGCACGTCGCCGGCGTCACGCGGGAGGCGGTCGACCGGATGAGCGTGCAAACCGCGCGCAACATTCTCAGCGCGCTCGACGGCGAACCGATCCGCCAGAACGTCATCAATCAGGACGTGCTCGCCTGATCGTGCTTTAAGCATTCGCCGGCTTTGCAGCTTCAGGGGCAGCAGGTACCACCATGACCTTCAGGGAATACGGCGGCTATGACGGGATCGGGCTTGCGGAGCTCGTGCGGAAGAAGCAGGTCAGTCCCGGGGAATTGCTGGACGAGGCGATCGCCCGCACGTCCAGGGTCGATCCGCAGATCAACGCGGTCGTCGTCAAGCATTATGACTATGCGGAGCGGCAGATCGACAAGGGCCTTCCCGACGGCCCCTTTACCGGCGTGCCGTTCCTGCTCAAGGATCTCGACATTCTCGAGGGTACGCGGACAACCTTCGGCGCCAGTATCTTCAGAGACGAAGTCGCCGACCACACCGGCACCCTCGCCGGGCGCTTCCTCAGGGCCGGGGTCACGATCTTCGGCAAGAGCGCCAGCCCGGAATTCGGCCTGATGCCGACCACGGAGTCGCGCCTGCATGGCCCGACCCGGAATCCCTGGAACCTCGCGCACTCCTCGGGCGGTTCGTCCGGCGGCGCGGCCGCGGCTGTGGCGGCCCGCATTCTTCCCGTCGCGCACGCCAGCGACGGCGGCGGCTCGATCCGGATTCCGGCATCCGCCTCCGGCGTGTTCGGGTTGAAGCCCACCCGCGCCCGCAATCCGCTCGGTCCGGATCGCGGCGAAGGCTGGGGCGGATTTTCCTGCGGCCATGTCGTAAGCGTCAGCGTGCGCGACAGTGCGGCGATGCTCGACGCGGTCCATGGCCCCGAATCGTCCAGCCCCTACGTCGCGCCGCCGCCGGAGCGGCCCTTCCTCGAGGAAGTCGGCCGCGATCCCGGCCGGTTGCGCATCGCCTTTACCGACAAGTCGCCTTATGGCGACGCCATCGATCCCGAAATCGCGGCAGCGACGCGGGAGATTGCGGCCCTGCTCTCCGGGCTTGGCCATCACGTCGAGGAGCGCGCGCCTCCTTTGGCCGCCGATCCGGCCGCGGTGATGTCGACCATCGTCGCCGCCAACACCGCGCTCAACGTGCGGTTTGCGGAGCAGCGCTTCGGCCGCGCCATGACGGACCGCGACTTTGAGAATTTGACACTGGCAAGCGCCCATAATGCGCAAAAGGCGACCTCCATCGACTACGTCGCCGCGCAACTCGGCGCCTTCCAGATCTCGCGCGCGCTGGCGACATTCTTCAAGACCTGCGACGTGTTCCTGTGTCCGACGCTTTGCTCGCCTCCGTTGCGGATCGGCGAACTCAACACCATGGCGGAGGACCTTTCGCATATCGCGCCCACCCTCCGGCGCTATATGCCGGCAACCGCCATGTTCAACATGTCCGGCCAGCCCGCGATGTCGGTGCCGCTGGCGTGGAACAGGGCCGGATTACCGCTCGGCATGATGTTCTCGGCGCGCTTCGGCGATGAGGCAACGCTGCTGCGGCTGGCGGCCCAGCTCGAACAGGAGCGCCCGTGGAAAGGCAAATTGCCGCCCATTTGCGCGTAAACCGACAAAACTCAGCCGTAATCCGCAGCGAGTGATGGAACCTGGCGCCCACGGCGGAGTTTGCCTTTGCCGCCTGTTGCGTGATTTTTGGGGATTGAAATTTTGACTCAGAGCGACCCTACCGATAATGCGCTGGCCGCGATCGCCAGCATCCTCGATCACCCGGAAACCCAGCGCGGACCGGAAAAGTCAGCGGCTGACGACACGTCGATCGCGCCCGAGCGAAGCGCGGCGGACGGTTATTCCAGGGTCGGCCCCGGTCCAATGGCGGCCATCCGTTTCAAATGGACGGTCCGCCGTGCCGACGATGGCGGCTATTACGTCGACGAGACCATCGGCGAGAACTCCGCGCCGGTGGTCACCGGGCCAATGTCCGGCGATGCCGCGGTGAAATTCGTGGACGAGCGCGAGAGCGAAGCGCGGCAGCGCTTTGAGGCGCTCAGAAGCGAAATGACCGGCCGCGGCGCGGCGGCGAATCTGGTCCGCAAGGACGGCGGCGAGATGTAGCCGTTTCGGCTGACCAGGGCGATCTCAACAAACGCTTTCGCCGACGCAGTGCGCTGTCTTGTATGCGCAGTGATTTTGGTCTGCGAAAGAAGCTCCCCATGGTTCGAATTCTGTCCTGTCTCATCGCCGCCTTCCTGCTGGTGGCGGCCTCGGCGCACGCCCAGCAAGCTTCCCGCCATTGAACCAAAACCGCTAATCCACGACTCATACTCTGAAAGTGATGTAGGTCACGCTGCAAGGGAATGCCGAAGCGTAGGCTTGGAGTACCGGGATTCCCACCTGCTCAGGAGATCGTGATGAAAAAGCTTCTTGCGCTCGCCGCGTTTCTGCTGGCGAGCAGCGCTGCGCAGGCTCAGTACACCTTCGAATATGGCGGACGCACCATTCGCATCGATCCCGATCGCGGCACGGTTTCGATCCCGGGCGTCTACGACAACACGGGACGGCGAACCAAACGTTCGCATATCGATCAGGACGGCGACCGTTCGCGCAAGCAGACGCCGCAGCAGGCCAAGGTCGATCCGCAAGCCCCCGCCGCGGAGCCTGCCGAGCAGGCGCCTGTGCCCGCGAACACGCCGCCGGCGTCTTCACCCCCCACAGCGAACGTCGCGCCCGCGGACACCGCAGCTTCGACGCCGGTTCCGGCAGCCCAGCCAGCGGCCGGCGCGACCGCGCCGCAAGTTCAGCAGGACGCCGCCCCCGCCAAGCCCGCAACCCCCGAAATGATTGCGACGACCGCACCGGCGCCGAAACCTCCAGTCCCTGTGGTTCAGCAGGCCAATTCGCCGCTCGGCGTGTGGCTGACCGAAGAGAAGGAAGGCAAGGTTAGAATCGAGCAATGCGGCGCCAACCTCTGCGGCTATTCCGTGGACTCGAAATCGAACCAGAACGGCGAACAGGTTCTGATGAACATGAAGCCCGGCAAAAACTCCAGATGGAGCGGGCGAATTCTCGACCCCTCCAGCGGCAGCACCTATGATTCGACGATCGCGCTGAAGGGTCCGGATACCCTTCGTGTTCAGGGCTGCGCCTTCGGCGGCATGTTCTGCGGCGGCCAGACCTGGAGCCGGGTGAATTAGCGGCCGCCCGCCCACGCGAGTGCCGGCTGGATTGAACGCGTCTCGTCGATGACGAGCCTGGTCTAAAGCCTGGCAAAGTCGAATTGCGACAGGAGAGCGTGATCGGTCTCTGAGACTAACTTTCTTGGTAACCGCCGCTAGCCGACCTTGGCCGAATATTCCGCGTCGGTCACCGGCTCCATCCATGTCACGTAACTTCCCTCCAGCGCTTCCTGCATCGCGATGTGGGTCATGCCATTGGCCGGCGAAGCGCCGTGCCAATGCTTTTCGCCCGGCGGAATCCACACCACATCGCCCGGCCGTATCTCGAGTATCGGACCTCCCTTGGTCTGGACCCGGCCGACGCCCGCGACGACGTACAGCGTCTGGCCCAGCGGGTGGGTGTGCCAGTTCGTCCGCGCGCCGGGCTCGAAGGAGACGCGGTTCGAAGCAACGCGCGCCGGGGCTTCGGCGACAATGATCGGATCCTGCCAGACCGTGCCGGTGAAGTATTCCTTCGGCGCCCGGCGGGTCGGCCGCGAGCCGGCGACATGGATATCCATGGATTTCCTCCTGTTATGATGGGCGCGTTTCTGCGGCGTCCCGGTTATTTCTTCGACGCCGCGTAGCGCGCCTTGGTCTCGGCATTCATGGGATAGAGACCCGGCAGCACCGCGCCGCCCTTCACCTCTTCGACGATCCAGGCTTCCATGCGCTCCTGCTCGGCGCCTTCCGCCAGCACGAGATCGAGAAAGGCTTGCGGGATCACCACGGCGCCGTCCTGATCGGCGACGATGACGTCGTTCGGGAAGATCGCGACGCCGCCGCAGCCGATCGGCTCGCCCCAGCCGACGAAGGTCAGGCCTGCGACCGAAGGCGGCGCCGCATAACCGTCGCACCACACCGGCAGCCCGGTGCCGAGCACGCCTTCGAGATCGCGCACCACGCCGTCGGTAACCAGCGCGGCGACCCCGCGCTTGACCATGCGCGCGCACAGGATGTCGCCGAAGATGCCGGCGTCGGTGATGCCCATGGCATCGACCACGGCGATGCAGCCTTCCGGCATGGCCTCGATCGCGGTCCGGGTCGAAATCGGCGACGACCAGGATTCCGGCGTCGCCAGATCCTCGCGCGCGGGCACGAAACGCAGCGTGAAGGCCTGGCCGACCAGCCGTTTCTGTCCTGGCCGCAGCGGCCGCGCGCCCCGCATCCAGACGTTTCGCAGGCCCTTTTTGAGCAGAACCGTGGTGATGGTGGCGGTGGTCACGCTGGAAAGCGTCTTGATCGCTTCGGGGGTCAGGGACATCGAAAACAGAACTCCGCAAAAGGGATTGGTCGGGCCGGCGCATCTTGCGGGGCGCGGGCATCGCGTCAAGGGGCGTCGCCGGTCGCGCCCGGCTGGGCTGCCCTGCAATCGCGCCATCGCGGCGGCTTATCACCGCCATGCCGATTAATTTATTGAACTTGCAGGTCCATTTTGCGTCAGACGAATTCCACTTCAGAGCAAAACCGGCTAGGGTGGTCGGGCATGGCCGCGACGCTCTCCCCGCCCCGTATTCTGCCAAGTGGCGACAGCGCCATCACGGTCGAATTCAGCCGCAACATCGATGACGCCGCAAACCAGCGGGTGCTGGCGCTCGATCGCACGCTGGCGAATGAGCCGGTCGGGGGCGTCACCGAGACGGTGCCGACCTATCGATCGCTGCTGGTGCATTATGATCCCGTGGAGATCGATTTCGACACGCTCGGCGAAAAGCTTGTCGCGCTTGCGCAACTGCCGGTTCCGCCGACGGACAGGACGCGGCACTGGCGCATCCCCGTCGCCTATGGCGGTGAGCATGGCATCGATCTCGAGGACGTCGCCAAAACGCTCAATACCACCCCGGACGATATCGTGGCCCGGCATGTCGCCGGCGACTACCGGGTCGCCATGATCGGCTTCACGCCCGGCTGGTCCTATCTCAGCGGGCTTGAGAAATTCCTGCACATGCCGCGCCGGCAAAATCCGCGGCTGTTGACCCCGGCCGGCACCATCTCGATCGGCGGCGTGCAAGCCGGAATCCAGTGCCTGGCCGGTCCGAGCGGCTGGCATCTGCTGGGGCGGACGGCGGTGAGAACCTACCTTTTGCATCGCGACCCCATTTTCCTGCTGGAGCCCGGCGACCGCGTGAAATTTTCTCCGGTCGATGCCAAGACCTTTGCCGAGCAGGACCGGGCCGCGGCAGGCGGCGAGATCGTCGCCGAGTTGATGGCGTTATGAGCAAGCTCGTCGTTTCAACCATCGGACCGGCGAGTTCGGTGCAGGACGGCGGCCGTCACGGCGCCCAGCGCTACGGCCTGACGCCGAGCGGCGCGATGGACCGGCTGGCGCTTGCAGCGGCGAACACGCTGGTCGGAAACGCCGCCTTCGCCGCCGCGATCGAAATCGGTCCGTTCGGCGCCGCCGTCACCGCGCGCGAAGGCGCGGTGCGCGTCGCGCTGGCCGGAGCACCGCGCAGCGTCGACCTCGCCGGCCGCACGGTCGCATGGGATAGTTCGATGACGCTGGCGGACGGCGAAACCCTGACGCTCGGTTTTGCCCGCGGCGGCACGTTCAGCTACCTCGCGATCGAGGGCGGGATTGCGGGCGAGCCGATGTTCGGCAGCCTCGCGGTGAATGCCCGCGCCGGTCTCGGCAGCCCCTATCCGCGTCCGCTGCAGGCCGGCGATGAATTGCAGACGGCGGCGGCAAGCGGCGCCGCCGAACGCCGGATCGATCTTCCCGCCATTGCGGAGGGGCCAATCCGCGTGGTGATGGGCCCACAGGACGACGAATTCGGCGACGAAGCCAAGGCCCTTTTTCTGGACAGCCAGTGGAAGATCTCGGCGACCAGCGATCGCATGGGCTACCGGCTCGAAGGGCCGGTGATAAAACATCTGCACGGCCACAACATCGTATCCGATGGCACCGTGAACGGCAGCATCCAGGTGCCTGGCAACGGTGCGCCGATCGTGCTGATGCCGGATCGCGGCACCAGCGGCGGCTATCCCAAGATCGCAACCTTGATCTCGCCCGATCACGGGAGGTTCGCGCAGGTCCCGGCCGGCAAAGGCTTTCGGTTCAGGGCCGTCAGCATGGCGGAAGCGCAAGGCGAGGCGCGAAAGTTCGCAAGCCTGCTGCGTACCCTGCCCGACCGGCTTCGCGCCATCGAGAATTTTGATCTCAACATCGAGGCGCTGAGGGATGCTAACGTCGCAGGCAGCGCCGTCAGTGCCATCGACGCCGGAACCTGGCAGGCGCCGCCTGCAGACGCGCTGGCGCAAGATTAGCGGAAGATCCACGCGCGCAAGGGGACAGACATGACCACCATCGATCTCAATTGCGATCTCGGCGAAGGGTTCGGCGCCTGGGAAATGGGCAATGATCCCGCCATGATCGAGCTCGCCACTTCCGTCAACATCGCCTGCGGCTTCCATGCCGGCGATGCCGACATCATGCGCAAGACGGTGGAGCTTGCCAAATCGCGCGGCGTCTCGATCGGCGCCCATCCCGGTTACCGCGATCTGCACGGCTTCGGCCGCCGGCCGGTTTTCGGCCTGAAGGCGTCGGAGATCGAGAACCTCGTCGCCTACCAGATCGGCGCGCTGCAGGCGATCGCGACCGCGGCCGGGCACAAGGTCACCCATGTCAAGGCCCATGGCGCATTGTCTAACGTCGCCTGCGAGGACGACATGACTGCGAAGGCCATCGCGTCGGCAATCAAGGCGGTCGACCCCAATCTGGTTTTCGTGGTGCTCGCCAATTCACGTCTGGTGCAGGCGGGCGAAGCCGCCAACCTCCCGATGGTGCACGAGGTGTTCGCCGACCGCGCCTATGAGGACGACGGCTCGCTGGTGTCGCGCCGCAAGCCCGGCGCGGTGCTGCACGACGCCAAAGCGATCGCGCAGCGCGTGGTGCGCATGGTGCAGGACGGCGCGGTGGTTTCGGTCACGGGCAAGGTGATCAAGATGCGCACCGACACCGTCTGCATTCACGGCGACACGCCGGGAGCGGTCGATATCGCCCGCGGCGTGCGGCTGGCGCTGAAGGATGGCGGCATCGATGTGGCGCCGTTCAGGAAAGCGAATTAGCGCGTCCTAATTCAGAACGGGTGAATCGACAGCGAGCCGAACACCACGGCCGCAATGAGCGCGAATGCGCCGTACAGCGCAGCCGCATGGAACCCGTTGCCGGTTCGCCGGGACAGAGAACGCGCATAAAGATGCAGGCGGGCTTCCGCCGATAGTTCGCGCATGGTGGATCTCCAACGCTCCATCGCGAACATTGGAATACGGTCCGCTACCCGACACAAGCCAGCCTTGCAAATAGCGACGTGAATGCTTCGCGAGGGTCGAATCGGAGTCAAAACTTCTCCGGAATGGACTCGCGCTGGAATTTTATTCGGCTCGATTTGAACGAACTGGAACCCGATCAGTAAACATCCAGCTGGAACCGTCCCTTCCTCTTGAGTTCCCCGACAAAGAGCACCGCTTCATCGGTCGTTCGCGCGCCGAACTGCGCGACGATATCGACCAGCGCACGCTCGACGTCCTTGGCCATCCGCTTGGCGTCGCCGCAGACATAGACGTTGGCGCCTTCGGCAAGCCAGTTCCACAATTCGCGGCCGACCTCGCGCATACGATCCTGCACGTAAAATTTCTTGTCACCGTCGCGCGACCACGCCAGCGACAATCGCGTCAGCAGACCCGAGGTCTTCAGCGCGTTGAGTTCGTCGGAATAGAAGAAGTCGCAGTCGCTGCGCTGATGGCCGAAGAACAGCCAGTTCTTGCCGGGCGCGCCGGTCGCCTTGCGGTCGAGCAGAAAGGCGCGGAACGGAGCGACTCCCGTACCCGGTCCGATCATGATGATGGGCACCTTCGGATCCTGCGGAAGCGCGAAGCCATGGGCCTTCTGCACATAGACCTTGACGGGATCGCCGGGCTGGATGCGCTCCGCCAGGAATGTCGAGGTCAGCCCCAGGCGCTTGCGTTTGCCCACCACGTAGCGCACGCAGTCGACCGTCAGCGACAGTTTGCCGGGCGTGGCGTTGTGCGACGACGAGATCGAGTAGAGCCGCGGCTGCAGCGGCTCCAGCGCCTCGACGAAGGCTTCGGGATGCGGACGCACGCCGGAGAATTTCTGCAGCGCCGCCATCACGTCGAGGGTCGCGGCGTCGCCGTCGGGATCTTCCCCTTGCGCCAGCGCGCGCGCCTTCTCGCGCTGCGCGCCGCCGGTGATGAAGGAGAGCAGTTCGAACAGCGAATCCGGCGCCGGCGCCAGCGATACTTCCGATGCCAGCACCTCCCGCAGCGTCTTGCCCCTTACCTTGACGGTATGCGACGCGCCAAGCAGGGCGATGATCTGATCGACATGGCCGAGATCGTTGCGGGCAAAGATGCCGAAGGAATCTCCGACGACATAGTCGAGGCCGCAACCCGAGAGATCGAAATCGATGTGCCAGGTCTCCTTTTCCGATCCGGGCTTGTTGAGCAGCCGGCGCGACTGGAACGTCGCTGCGACCGGATTGTCGCGCGAACGCCCCGGTTCCGCGATGACGGCAGCAACCGCCGCGGCGGGCGCGGACGCCGGGCTCGCCGAGGTGGCCGGCGCCTTCTCCAGTTCCTCATGCAGCGCCTTCAGCATCCGCGCGGTTTCCTTGCCGCCGGGGACGCAGAGATTGAGCCGCGCTTCGGCCTTGCTGGCGATCGCTTCGGAATAGTCGTGGCAATTGTAGCCGCACTGGCCGCAATCCTGCTGCGCCATCGCCGCCATCATCCGCCGCCGCATGGGGCGGCCTTCCGCAAGCTTCATGCGGTCGGCGATCGGCATGGTCTGGTCGTGCCACGGTGCTTCGCCGTCATCGCCATCGCCGGCGGGACCGTGCAAAACCGCGGCGCCCTGCTCCGCCGAAAGCGGCATCGGACCATCGGTCGACAGCAGTCCGGCGAGGAAGCCGTTCAGCCAGGAGCGCTGCGCATCCGAAAACGGCGCGCTCGAGGGAATGATTTCGATTTTGGGCGGAGGCGTCATCTGGTTCATGTGGCAGCCTCTGCTTCAGCGAGTTGGCGCAAGGTTTCGCCGTCGTGGCGGCGCGTGAAGGTGAGAAAGGTTTCGTCCGGGGAAGCGCGGTGCGTGAGGTACGCTTTCAGCAGCTTTTCCACCGTCTTCGGCGCGTCCTCGGCCTTGAGGTCGTGATAGACCTCCTGCCCGACATCGGCATTCGGACCGAAGCCGCCGCCGGCGAACAAATGATAGCCCTCGACCGTGTCGTCTTCCTCGCCAACCGGAACTTTTGCGCCGATCAGCCCGATATCGCTGATGTAATGCTGCGCGCAGGAATGGTGGCAGCCGGTGAGATGGATGTTGAGCGGCGTGTCGATGTCGACCCGCGGCTCGCACCAGTCGCCGATCGCAGCGGCGTGGCGCTTGGTGTCGGAGGCCGCGAACTTGCAGCCCGCGTTGCCGGTGCAGGCGACTAGCCCGGCGCGAATTTGCGACGCCTTGGCTGAAAGGCCGGTTGCTTCGATGGCCGCAACAGCCAGTTCGACATTCTCCTCGCGCACGCCAGGGATCAGAAGATTCTGCCAGACCGTAAGCCTGATATCGCCATCACCGAGATCCTGCGCGATCTTTGCCAGTCCGCGCATCTGCTCGGAGGTCAACTTGCCGAGCGGCAGCGCGACGCCGATCCAGTTCAGCCCGTCCTGCTTCTGCGCGTGCACGCCGATATGAGCCATGCGGTCGAAGGCCGGGCGCGGCACAAGGGCGTCGGAGGGGACACGGGTCAGGGCGTGGCCGAGCTTTTCCTCGACCAGCGCGAGGAATTTCTCCATGCCCATACCGTCAATGACGTATTTCAACCGAGCTTTAAGCCGGTTGGTGCGGTCGCCGAGGTCAATGAACACCCGCACGATGGCGTCGGCAATTTTGGTCGCGTCCGCGGGCCTGACGATGATGCCGGTCTCCCTGGCAAAATCCCTGTGGCCGGTAATCCCGCCAATCCCCAACCGAAAAAAGACGCCGGGCTCCACGCCGAAGCCGTCCTTCACCTCGACTGCGGCGAAGGCGATGTCGTTGGTGTCTTCGAGCACGGCGATCTTGCCGGCGCCGTCGAAGGCGACATTGAACTTGCGCGGCAGTCCCGTCAGCGAGCGGTCGTTGAGAATGTGATAGTGCCATTCGCGGGCATATTCGCGGGTGTCGATGAGTTCCTGCGGATCGATCCCGGCGGTCGGCGTACCCGTGACGTTGCGGATATTGTCGGCGCCGGAGCCGCGCGAGCACAGGCCGAGGTCCTGAATGCCCTCGATCAGGGCCACCGCATGCTTCGGCGGAATTTCGCGGACCTGCAGATTTGCGCGGGTGGTGACATGGGCGAACGGCCCGCACAGGCGCTCGGCGAGATCGGCCATGCCCGACAGCTGCCAGTGCTTGAGGATGCCGTTCGGGATCCGCAAGCGGCACATGTAGGAATCCTGTGCCGGCGCGACAAAGAACAGGCCGTAATAGCGCCAGCGAAAATTGTCCGCAGGCGACGGCGGCGCGTTGTTCAACGCCTGCTCCTTCAGCCGCGGATAAGCGTCGAACGGATGTTCTTCGCGTTTGAATTTTTCCTGGTCCGCGAGCTTTTTGCCTGACGCGATGACCTTGTCCTGCGCCTTGATATGGACCGCATCCGGTCCGCTCGGCTCGGTAATGGCTTTGCCGGCGCTGGCGCCGCCGAGGCCACGCCCGACCTTGCTGATCTGCAGCCCGGTGGCAAAACCTTCGAGGTAGCGTTTCTGCTCGTCGGTAAAGTCGACAGAGAGAGGTTCGATTTTCATGGTGGGCGACGAAGCTCCTGCGGCCACGATCGGTGGCTTCAACGGAAAAGGAAGAGTGACCGCGCCAAAATCGAGTCGGCTGGGAGCGCCGGCTCAATTTCCAAGGAGCGGTCCGACCAGCTTCGTTGCTGCGGAAATCCATCTTGGACGTCAGCCAGCGGGCATCTGCGACGGCTGGCTGCACTGCAACATTCAAGTTGCGTGCCATCCCGGCGCATATAAAATATTGTTGTAAATCAATTGATTAGATCAGGGTATGGGAACCCGCCGGTTGGCATCCACGACGCATTTCGAGCAGACAGCTTAAAAATTAGCCTGTCGGGACCATTGCCCAACATTGCTTCAACCGCTTCTGGCTCAGGATATTCGGCGTCCAATAGCGAACGCCGCCAGATGGCCGCCAATGTCGTTGGCATCGAACGGCGGACCGGTGAAGGCGCCGATCGGGCCAGGCGCATCGGCGCCGCTCCCTTCGCGTCCCAGCGCCGCGTCGTAAAGGTCCGGCCTGAATACCGCCATGGCGGTCTTGAGCCCCTCGGGGCTGCAGGATGTCTGTCCCCAGCGCACCATCTGCGCATAAAGCCAGGCGGCCTGCACGGGATCGGGCCGGGTGGCTCCCTCCCGTCCCACCAGCAGATAGCGGCCGCTTTCGCGCATCGTTCCGCCGGGCGAAATCTTCAACCGCCCATCGAGCGTTCGCTGGATCAAGTCGGCATCGACGCCGATCCGCTCCGGTGAGCTAAGGATGCGCGCCGCCTCGGCGCGGTTCTCCGGCTGCTCGATGAATTCGGTGGCGCGGAAAGCGGCGCGGACAATGGCGGCAACGACTTGCGGATTTCTCTCCGACCAGCTCTGCCTGACGGCGAGCACCTTCTCTGCGGCGCGCACCAAAATATCGGAGACGAAATGCAGGATGTGGCCGACGCCGCTGTCGACGGCGATGGAGTTCCAGGGCGCGCCGACGCAGAACGCATCGACGTGGCCATTGGCAAGGCTGTCCACCATGTAGGGCGGCGGCAGCACCACGAGACGCACGTCCTCGTCGGGGTCGACGCCGCCGGCGGCCATCCAGAACCGCAATTGATAGTTATGCGTCGAGAACGGAAAGGTCATGCCGAAGGTCAGCGGCTCCACGCCGCTCTTGCGCCGCGCGGCAACCACCCGCGCCAGCGCCAGCGCGGTCGCCATCGGATCGAACCGATCGCCGTCGAGTTCCGCCATGATCGCGGCATGCAGCGCCGGCGACACCGTGATCGCGTTGCCGTTAAGGCCGAGATTGAAGGGGGCCGCGATCGGCACCCTGACATGGCCCAGTCCGAGGCTGGAGGCGATCGCGACGGGTGCCAGCAGATGCGCGGCGTCGAACAGGCCGATATTGAGCTTGTCGCGGACGTTCGACCACGACACTTCCCGCACCAGCGTGACATCGAGCCCTTCCGCCGCGGTAAATCCCTTGTCGACGGCGACAATCAGCGCCGCGGCGTCGACCAGCGGAATGAAACCGATGCAAAGCGGATGGGTCATTTCAGCAGCTCCGACGCGGTCAGGATCGATTGTGCGATCTCGCCGATCTTCTTTTTCTCGCGCATGGCGGTCGACCGCAGCAGCACGTAGGCCTCGTCTTCGGTCAGGCCTTTCAGCTTCATCAGGATTCCCTTGGCGCGGTCGATCACCTTGCGGTCTTCCAGCGCGGATTTGGCGCGATCGAGTTCACCCTGCAGCTTCGCGAAGGCGTTGAAGCGGGAGATGCAGAGGTCGAGGATCGGCTTGATGCGCTCTTTCTTCAGGCCGTCGACGATGTAGGCGGAGACGCCGGCATCGACGGAAGCCTGGATCGACGCCGCGTCGCTCTGGTCGACGAACATCGCGATCGGCCGGCGCACGGCGCGGCTGACCTGGAACATCTGTTCCAGGACGTCGCGGCTGGGGTTTTCCAGATCGATCAGGATGACGTCGGGATCGAGCGCATAGATCCGGGCCAGCAGGCTCTGCATTTCGCTGATATGCACCACGCCGGTAAAACCGGCCTCGCGCAGCCCCTCCTCGAGGATCGCTGCGCGGATCGGGCTTTCGTCGACAATGACGATTTTGGGTGATTGGTCGGCGCCCATCGATGACTCGCGTTTCGATGCGACATCAATAGCACGCCGTAAGCCCGCTCAAAGCCTTGTAATTATGCGCAATTGGGACTAGCTCCTGCCGATCAATCAGGCAGATAGAACATGGAACAGGCCGCCGCGCCTAAAGTCAGCTTTGTTTCGCTGGGATGCCCCAAGGCGCTGGTGGATTCCGAGCGAATCATCACGCGGCTGCGCGCCGAGGGCTACGAGCTGGCGCGCAAGCATGATGGCGCCGACCTCGTCATCGTCAATACTTGCGGCTTTCTCGACAGCGCCAAGCAGGAGTCGCTCGGCGCCATCGGCGAGGCCATGGCCGAGAACGGCAGGGTCATCGTCACCGGCTGCATGGGCGCGGAACCCGAACAGATCGAGGCGGCCTATCCCGGCGTGCTCTCGATCACGGGCCCGCAGCAATATGAAAGCGTGCTCGATGCCGTGCACCGCGCGCTGCCGCCGGTGCATAATCCGCATCTCGATTTGGTGCCGCCGCAGGGCATCAAGCTGACCCCGCGGCACTACGCCTATTTGAAGATTTCCGAGGGCTGCAACAATCGCTGCAGCTTCTGCATCATCCCGAAACTGCGCGGCGACCTGGTGTCGCGCCCCGCCAACGACGTGCTGCGCGAGGCGGAGAAGCTGGTCAATGCCGGCGTCAGGGAATTGCTGGTGATCTCGCAGGACACCTCGGCTTACGGCGTCGACCTGAAATACGCGGCGAGTTCGTGGAAAGACCGTGAGGTCCGCGCCAAATTCTTCGATCTCGCAAAAGAGCTCGGCGAATTCGGCGCCTGGGTGCGGCTGCAATACGTCTACCCCTACCCGCATGTCGACGAGGTCATCGGCCTGATGACCGAAGGCAAAATCCTGCCCTACCTGGATATCCCCTTCCAGCACGCCAGCCCGGAGATTCTCAAAGCGATGAAGCGCCCGGCGGCGCAGGACAAGACGCTGGGGCGGATCAAGCGGTGGCGCGAGCAGTGTCCTGATCTCACCCTGCGCTCCACTTTCATCGTCGGCTTTCCCGGCGAGACCGATGCCGATTTTGCCTACCTGCTCGACTGGCTCGATGAAGCCGAGATCGACCGCGTCGGCTGCTTCAAATACGAGCCGGTCGCAGGGGCGTCGTCGAATGCGCTCGGCAATGCCGTGCCGGACGAGATCAAGCAGGAACGCTGGAACGCGCTGATGGCGCGGCAGCAGAAGGTTTCCGCCCGCCGGCTCAAGCGCAAGGTCGGCACACGGCAGCAGGTCATCATCGACGAAGTCGGCCCGACCGTCTCCAGGGGCCGCTCGAAATCCGACGCCCCCGAGATCGACGGCGCGGTCTATCTCTCGAGCCGGCGCCCGCTGAAAGTCGGCGAAATCGTCACCGCCAGGATCGAACGCGCAGACGAATACGATCTGCACGGCAGCGTCGCCGGCTTCTGAGCACGCTTGACAGCGCACGCCGTTCGGTTGTATGGCGGCATCATGATCTTCATCCGGACCCAACTCCGCGCCACTTTCCGTCGTCGCTCGTTCGACGATGATGGGTCGCGCCGTGTCCGACGACAACGCTGAACAACCGGATCAGCAACGTTTTCGAGAAGGCCGCACCCTAAAAAGTGCGGCCTTCTTCCGTTTTGGCCCACCTTTCTCATTTCAACCCCGGGAGTTTGCCATGAACATCGCCACCCATCCGTTTGACGCGCTGATGAACATCACGCCGCGACCCCAGACCGTCTTCGTCAAAGGCGAAGGCGCGTTTCTGTGGGATGACCATGGCAAGCGTTATCTCGATTTCATGCAGGGCTGGGCGGTCAATTGCCTCGGCCACTCCCCGCCCATCGTCGCCGAAGCGCTTGCGGAGCAGGCAAAGCTGCTGCTGACGCCGAGCCCGGCGTTCTACAACGCCCCCAGCCTGAAGCTGGCGAAGCTGCTCACCGATCACAGCTGCTTCGATCAGGTGTTCTTCACCAATTCGGGTGCGGAAGCCAACGAGGGGGCGATCAAACTCGCCCGCAAATACGGCGCTCTGCACAGAGGCGGCGCCCATGAGATCATCACCTTCGAAGGCGGCTTTCACGGCCGGACGCTGGCGACGATGTCTGCCTCCGGCAAGAAGGCGTTCGAACCGCTGTTCGAGCCGAAGGTGCCCGGCTTTCCGAAGGCCCAGCTCAACGATCTTGCCTCGGTGCAGCGCCTGATGACCGACAAGACCGTTGCGGTGATGCTGGAGCCAATCCAGGGCGAAGCCGGCGTCTGGCCGGCGACCGATCGGTTCTTGGGCGATTTGCGGGAGCTGACCAGGGCGCACGGCCTGTTGCTGATCGTCGATGAGATCCAGACCGGCATGGGCCGGACTGGAAAACTCTTTCACTACGAGCATGCGGGCATCGAGCCCGACATCATGACGCTGGGAAAAGGCATCGGCGGCGGCGTTCCGCTGGCCGCGCTGCTGGCGACACGGGCGGCCTCCTGTTTCGAGCACGGCGACCAGGGCGGGACGTTCAACGGCAATCCGCTGATGTGCGCGGCAGGCCTCGCCGTCCTGCAGCACGTCGCTGAGCCGGGCTTCTTGAAATCGGTCGCTGACACCGGCCTCTATCTGGAAAGCGAATTGCAGCGGATCTCGGCGCGCCATGGTCTCGGCGAGGTCCGCGGCCGGGGGCTGCTGCTCGCGCTCGATCTGAAAATTCCGATCGCGGCATCGATCGTCGCGCAAGCCTTCGAGGACGGCGTGCTGCTCAACGCGCCGCGGCCGGACGCGCTGCGCTTCATGCCGGCGCTCAACGTCACGCGCGCGGAAATTGCGCTGATGATCGACTGCCTGGATGCGATCCTCGCGAAGATCGGTGCAGCGAGACTGGTGGCGTAGGTTCGAGGTCTTTGTCATTCCGGGATGGTGCGACAGCACCAGACCTCAGATGCGCAATTGCGCATCGGGGAATCTCGAGATTCCGGGCTCGATGCTGCGCATCGTCCCGGAATGACAATTAGCGACTACGGCTTCAGGATCGATGCGCCCGTTGTGGCGCGGCTTTCCAGGTCGATATGCGCCTTTGCCGCATCCTTCAGCGCGTAGGCGTGATTGATCGGCACGTGCAGCTTGCCGTTGATGACGGCGGCGAACAGGGTGTCGGCGCCCTCCAAAAGGTCCGAACGCTTGCCGATGTAGTCGTTGAGTTTCGGTCGGGTCGCAAACAGCGAGCCGTGGTTGTTCAGTTCGGCGATCGAGAACGGCGGCACCGGACCCGAGGCGTTGCCGAAACTCACGAACAGCCCGCGCGGTTTCAGGCACGACAGCGAACCCGGAAACGTGGTCTTGCCGACGCCGTCATAGACGACGTCGCAGAGTTCGTTGCGGCTGATCTGCTTCACGCGTGCCACGAAATCCTCGTCGTTGTAGAGGATGACGTGATCGCAGCCATTGGCGAGCGCAAGGTCGGCCTTCGCCCTGGAGCCGACGGTGCCGATCACATGCGCGCCGAGCGCCCTCGCCCATTGGCAGGCCAGCAGGCCGATGCCGCCGGCGGCGGCGTGGATCAGCACCCGATGGTGCGGCTCGACCTTGAAGGTCTTGTGCAGGAGATACCAGACCGTCAGCCCCTTCAGCATCAGCACCGCGCCCTGCTCGTAGGTGATGTGGTCGGGCAGTTTGACCAGCTTTTCCGCCGGAATGTTCCGTTCGGTAGCGTAGCCGCCGAGGTTGAAATAATAGGCGACGCGGTCGCCGGGATGGAAATTGGTCACGCCGGGTCCAACCGACAGCACCTCGCCCGCCGCTTCATTGCCGACGACGAAAGGCAGTCCCGGCGCCTTGTAGAGACCAGTGCGGAAATAGACGTCGATGAAGTTGAGGCCGACGGCATGCTGGCGAATACGAACCTCGCCCTGTCCCGGCGCGGGCAGGTCCACGGCCTCGTAAACCAGGGCTTCGGGCCCCCCCACCTTGTGCACCCGCACCGCCTTGGTCATCTCGGATTCTCCCTCGGCATTTCATTCGCCATCAACCGAATGCCATCGAGGCTGCGTTGTCAACTCAATGGCCGCGCGAACCGGTGGTCGGCCGGTTAACCGCCTTCTTGCGGTTGCGCTTGGACAGCACATTGAAGAATTCAACCGCCGCCGAAAACGCGATGGCGAAGTAGATATAGGCGCGAGGGATATGAAACTTGAATCCGTCGGCGACCAGCGCAACGCCGATCAGCACCAGGAACGCCAGCGCCAGCATTTTGGTGGTCGGATGCTCTGCCACGAATCGTCCGACCGGGCCGGACGAGGCATACATGAAGAAACAGGCGATGACGACGGCTGCTATCATGATTTCGAGATCCTGCGCCATGCCGATCGCGGTGATGATGGAGTCCAGCGAGAACACCATGTCGATGATGACGATCTGGACGATCACCCAGAAGAACGCGCTGGCCCTGGGCGCCGCGTCGCTAACCCCGTCCCTCGCTTCCACCTCTGCGTGGATTTCATGCGTGGCTTTGGCAATCAGAAACAGCCCGCCGGCGATCAGGATGATGTCGCGCCACGAGAAGGCCATCCCCTGCACGGTGAGGAGCGCCTGCGTCAGGCCGATCAGCCATACCAGCAGGCTGAGCAGCAAAATTCGAAACACCAGCGCCAGCGCCAGACCGATCTGCCGCGCGCGCTTCGCCTGCCGCTCGGGGATGCGCGAGACGATGACCGACAGGAAAATGACGTTGTCGATGCCGAGGACGATCTCCAGCGCCGTCAGCGTCAACAAGGCGGCCCAGGCTTCCGGGCTGGTCCACAACTCGATCATGCGATGAACAATCTTGCCAGCCGGATCGCGGCATCGCTTCCGACCATCCAGGCGGCAATGGCGCACAATCCGACGGTTACGGGTGTCGCCACATCGAAATCGCTTGCCAGCGTGACAATGGCGAGGACCGCCCAGGCGGCGAGCAAGGAGAGCGTGACAGTGCGCAGGCGTACGACACGTATCGGATGCAGCACATGGAACGGAACGAACGTCAGCACGATCAGAATGGCGATCCCAAGGCTCGAAAGCGCCGGCGGCAGGTGCAGCAGGAACAGATAGAACGCCGCCGCATTCCACAATCCTGGAAACCCGCGAAAATGATTGTCCGCGGCCTTCATGCGGCGATCCGCGAAATAGAGCGCGCCCGACACGGCAATACCCACGCCGAGCAGCGGCGCCGCCAGCGGCAGCAGCAGCCCGCTTGCGGTGATGGCATAGGCCGGCACGAAGACGTAGGTGACGAAATCGACCACGAGGTCGAGCACCTCGCCCGACCAGTCCGGCAGCACGTGCGCGACATCCAGCCGTCGTGCGATCGGGCCGTCGATCGCGTCGACCACAAGCGCCACCCCCAGCCAGGCAAACATCGCGGACCAGTGCTCGCGCACGGCCTCCAGCAGAGCGAGCAACGCGATGCCCGCGCCGAGCGCCGTGAAGATATGCACCGAAAATGCGGCGGCCCGCACGCGCGGCGATAGGGACGAGGAATCCTGCTGACTGATCTGATCCATTTGCCCGGCAGCACTATCAGGAATCGTCCCGGTTTGCACATACCCGGTTGCGGCGATCAGCCGCGTGCGCAGCTGGAACCATGCCGTGCCGATGCGGGCTTGAAAATGCCGCCGGGAACGTCAATTGTTCCGATATGAACGATACATCAGCCACCTACGACGTCGCCGTGGTCGGCGGCGGTCCTGCCGGGCTTAGCGCCGCGATTGCATTGGCCCTGACCGGCGCCAGGACAGCCTTGATCGCCCGCCGCGCGCCCTATGCCGACAACCGCACCACGGCGCTGTTGGGCGGTTCGGTCGATTTCCTGCGGGCGCTGGATGTCTGGCCGCGCTGCCAGGACAACGCGGCCGCGCTGCAGGCGATGCGCCTCGTCGATGATACCGGCCGGCTGATCCGGGCACCCGAGGTCCGGTTCTCGGCCGGCGAAATCGGCCTCGACGAATTTGGCTACAACATCGAAAACCGCCTGCTGATGTCGGCGCTGGAACAGCGCGCGGCCGAGCTTCCGGCATTGACGCGGTTTGACGACGAAGCTGATACCGTCAGGCCCGGCGACGCCGATGTGGCCATTCGCACGGCCGGAGGAACATCCCTCTGCGCGCGGCTGGTGGCCGGTGCCGATGGCCGGCAGTCGCTCTGCCGCGAGGCTGCCGGCATCGCGGTCAAGCGACGCGATCTCAATCAGGCGGCACTGACGTTCAACGTCAGCCATTCGCGGCCGCATCGAAATATTTCGACGGAGTTTCACACCCCCGAGGGACCATGCGTATTCGTGCCGCTGCCCGGCGACCGCTCCAGCGTCGTATGGGTCTCGGCGCCGAAGGAAGCAGAGCGGCTGATCGCGCTTTCCGACGACGAATTGTCGGAGGCCGCGGAAGCACGATCGCATTCGATTCTCGGCCGATTCCGGCTCGAACCGGGACGCCATCTGTTCCCGCTTGCGATCGAACAGCCGAGGCAATTCGCGGCGGCGCGCGTCGCGCTGGTCGGCGAGGCCGCGCATGTGATCCCGCCGATCGGCGCGCAGGGCCTCAACATGGGGCTGCGCGATGCCGCCGATCTCGCCGACCTCGTGCGCGAGGCGATGATCTCGGGTGAAGACCCCGGTTCGCCGCACGTGCTGAAACGCTACGATTCGGCGCGGCGCGCCGATGTGCTGAGCCGCACTTTCGCGATCGATATCGCCAACCGCTCTTTGCTCAGCGACTTTCTGCCCATGCAAAGCTTGCGCGCGGCCGGGCTGCATCTGATCGGTTCGTTCGGGCCGCTGCGGCGCATCGCCATGCGCGAGGGGCTGGCGCCCTCGTGGCGATCGACGCGGCGTGTCAGCTAGAATCTCTTTGTTTGACGCGTTTTCTGCACGCGAACCAATCTTCGCTTGAAAACCACTGTTTTACGGAAATACCAGCCGGCCGGTCTGCAGAACCCACATCACGCTGGTGAGCGTGACGACGGAGGCAAAGGTTCCGATCAGCACCGCGACGGAAGCGGGCTCGATCCAGGTGTCGTTTTGGCGGGCGATCACGAACACATTCAGTGCCGGCGGAAGCGAGGCCATCAATAGCGCGGTGGCCGCCCAGGGTTGCGCGAACGGCCCCAACAGCAGCATCAATCCGAATACCACCAGCGGATGGATCAAGAGTTTGATCGCGATGACGCCGGGCACTTCCCAGGGTACCCGGCTGAACGGGCGCAGCGCCACCGTGACGCCGAGCACGAACAACGCCGTCGGCGCCGCGGCGTTCTGCAGAAAAACCACCGTCCTGTCGATCGCGACCGGCAGATGGATGTGAAGCGCTGCGGCGAGCGCTCCGAGGCAAGCCGACATGATCAGCGGATTGAGAACGATCTGGCGCACCACGACGCCGAGCGTGTGCCGCAACGTCGGATGCTTGCTGTCGGTCAGCGCGATCAACAGCGGCACGATCGTGAACAGGAAGATGCTGTCGCAGCAGAAGATCAGCGCGGTCGGTGCTGCGGCCTTGGCGCCGAGCACGGCCAGCGCCAGGCCTGGGCCCATATAGCCGATGTTGCCGTAAGCCCCGGAGAGGCCCGCCAGCGTCGCCTCGCGCAACGGCAGGCGGCCGATCAAGCGGCCGGCGAACAGCGCGAGGAAGAAGGCGGTTGCCGTGCCCAGCGTGGTCGCAATCAGGAACGGCGGGTTGTTGAGTTCCTCAAACGGCGTCTTCGACATGATGCCGAACAACAGTGCCGGCAGCGAAACATAGAGCAGGAAGAAATTCATCCACGCCAGGCCCTGCTCCGGCAAACCTTTAGCCTTGCCGCAGGCGAAGCCGATGAAGATCAGGCCGAAATACGGTAATGCCAGATTGAGGATATCGACCATGGAGAAACGTCTTTTTCATCGTCATTGGCCCCGATCGGCACTTGGGACGGATCAGCCAGGCAAAGGTTAATTCGCCGCTTTGCCTCTAGCATCGGCCACAATCATGGTCTATTCGACGAGCTATGATAAAAACGCGTACCGCCAAATTTCAGATCGGACAGATCGTTCGCCACCGGATCTTTTCGTTCAGGGGCGTGATCTTCGATATCGATCCGGAATTCAACAATACCGAGGAATGGTGGCTTTCGATCCCCGAGGACGTGCGGCCGCACAAGGATCAGCCGTTCTATCACCTGTTAGCCGAAAACTCGGAATCGGAATACGTCGCCTACGTCTCCGAGCAGAACCTCTTGCCTGACGAAACTGGCGAGCCGATCCGGCATTCGCAGGTCGCCGAGATCTTCGTCAAGGACAAGTCGGGCGGCTACCGCCCGCGCAATCCGTCGCTGAATTGATCTGACCGGCTGCTCGTAGCCCCGATTAAGCGCAAGCCAAATCCGGGATCCTCGCACCCTTCTCCGTGTCGCGCCTCACTCCATGCGGGCCACAAGCTCAGCAAAAAGGCGCCCGATCCGGGCGCCTTCTTCGTTGGTCGATAGCGACGGAGCGGGCGTTACTTCGCAGCCGGATTGGCAGGAGCCGCGCCGTTAGCGGGCTGGGCAGCCTCGAGCTTCTTGCGCGCCTCTTCGGCGCGTTTCTGCAATTCTTCCTGCAGCTTCTTCTGGGTTTCCTCGAACACCTTCGGGTCGGTCGGAGGACCGTCATAGGCCTTGGCGAATTCGGCCAGCGGCAGCGGCAGCGTGAGCGGCGCGCCATTGGAGTTGATGGCCTGCACCACCAGGTTCTGCCCCTTCTTCATGTTGGCGATCAGTTCCGGGGTCACTTCGTAGTCCGACATGCAGCCGTTCGCAAAGCAGATCACATAGGGGCTCTGCATCGGCGGGTTGTTGTCGACGATCACGCGGGTGCCGTGAACCAGCTGCATGCCCAGGGGTAGCGTGACGCGCAGGATCTTCTTCGGTTCGCCTTCGGGCTCGATGATCACGGCCGCGATGACGGGCTGACCGGATTCGATGCGGCCATCCTTGCCGGTGAAGCAGACCTGCTTGGCTTTGGCATCCTGGCCCTTCAAACAGAATTTGGTCCAGGGCGCATAAATGAGCTGAACCTGGTCGGGGGGCTGGCCGCCCGCGGCAGGGGCTCCAGCCGCCGGCGGGGCCGCCTGTTGAGCGACCGGTGCAGGCGCCTTCGGGGCTGCCTTCGGGGCGGCCTTGGGCGCGGCCTTGGCTTTCGGCGCGCCCGGGGCGGGCTGCTGGGCATGGGCGCCGGGCGCCAGCAAGGTGGCGGTCAGTGCCGTCGCCGCCAACAGGGCCAAAACCCGCCCACGCGGCCGGACCGACGCGGCCAAGATACGGAAATTCATTGCGGAAAACCCTTTCTGAACGGGAGCGCCCGAGACCGCTTGGTGGCACCGACACCTGGCCGCTTGAGCGGCTGTCTCCTTGCCAAATGAGGCGGATACGTGACAGGCCCTGCGGTCTTGGTCAATTGCAAGCCTTCATACAGCGGCAGACGAAAAGATCAATGCCGACAAGCATATTTCATCTCCGGCGGATGCCGCGGCCGGGAGCCGGCGGCTATGGTAAAAGGCCCCGTGAACACTGCCGAATCAAATCAGCGTGCCGCGTTGCGGGCTTCGATGCGCGGATGCGTTCGAGCTGTTGTCGGCGGCGTCCTGGCGCTCGGCCTCTCGTCGACGTGGGGCCCCGGCACGGCATTGGCGAACGAGAGTTACGCCATCGCCATGCACGGCGCACCCGCCTTGCCTGCCGATTTCACCCACATGCCGTATGCCAATCCCGAGGCGCCCAAGGGCGGCCGGCTGGTACAGGGCATTCTCGGCGCCTTCGACAGCCTCAATCCGTTGATCGTCCGGGGCCTCGCCGTGCAGCAGATCAGGGGCTACGTCGTCGAGAGCCTGATGGCGCGCGGCAATGACGAGGCGTTCACGCTCTATGGCCTGCTGGCGAAGAGCGTGGAGACGGATGACGCCAGGAGCTACGTTACCTTTCGTCTCGATCCCAAGGCCCGCTTCTCCGACGGACAACCGGTGACCGCCGAGGACGTGGTATTTTCATGGGCCTTGTTGCGCGATCACGGACGTCCCAACCATCGCCAGTACTATTCCAAAGTCGTAAGGGCCGAAGCGATTGATCCGCTCACGGTGCGCTTCGACTTCGGGGCTGCGGGCGACCGCGAACTGCCGCTGATCCTCGGTCTGATGCCGGTTTTGCCCAAACATGCCGTCGATGTCGCGACCTTCGAGGAAACCACGATGACGGCGCCGATCGGTTCCGGCCCCTATCGCGTCACCGCGGTAAAGCCCGGCTCGAGCGTGACGCTGACGCGCAATCCCGACTATTGGGGCCGCGACCTGCCGGTCAATCGCGGCCTGTGGAACTTCGACGAGATCAGGCTCGATTTCTATCGCGAGGCGAACGGTCACTTCGAAGCGTTCAAGCGCGGCCTCTACGATTTCCGCGTCGAAACCGAACCGCTACGCTGGCATGACGGCTACGATTTTCCGGCCGCCCGCAACGGCGAGGTGATCCGCGATACGATCAAGACCGGAATGCCGCAGCCGTCGGAGTTCCTGGTGTTCAACACCCGCCGTCCAATGTTCTCCGATGTCCGCGTGCGCCAGGCGCTGACGCTGTTGTTCGATTTCGAATGGATCAACCAGAATTACTTCTTCGGGCTCTATGGCCGTTCGGCAAGCTACTTCGCGGGTTCCGAACTGTCGGCCGATGGCCGGCCCGCCGACGAGCGCGAGCGCGAGCTGTTGAAGCCTTTCGCATCGCATATACCGCCGGATATTCTCGACGGCAGCTACCGCCTTCCCGTTACCGACGGCTCGGGGCGCGATCGCACGACGCTGCGTAGCGCGCTGACACTGCTATCGCAGGCCGGCTATGATCTCGACGGCACGGTGCTCCGGCAGCGCTCGACCAAGGCGCCCCTCACCTTCGAAATCCTGGTGACGACGCGCGACCAGGAGCGGATCGCGCTGGCGTACCTGCGCGATCTCAAGCGCGCGGGCATCGAGGCCACGGTGCGCGCGGTCGACCCGGTTCAATTCGACCAGCGCCGCCTCGCCTTCGATTTCGACATGATTCAGAACCGCTGGGACCAATCGCTGTCACCGGGCAACGAGCAGTCGTTCTATTGGGGCAGCGAGGCCGCGGGAATCCAGGGCACCCGAAACTACATGGGCGCGAAGGACCCCGCCATCGACGCCATGATCGCGGCCATGCTGGAGGCGCGGGAACGACCCGCTTTCGTCTCGGCGGTGCGGGCGCTGGACCGGACCCTGATGTCGGGCTTCTACGGTATCCCGCTGTTTAGCGTTCAAGAGCAATGGATTGCGCGGTGGAATCGGATAGAACGGCCCAAGGCCACCGCTTTGACGGGCTATCTTCCGGAAACCTGGTGGCAGAGGCCGCAGCAACAAGCGAAGTGATTCCGTGATCCAGAACAACGCATCGCCGACGCTTGACGTATTGTTTCGACGCATCCTGGCGCGAAAGCCGGACGCGCTGGCGCTGCTCGATCCCCTCGACAAAGCGCGCGTCACCGGGCAGCCGGCCAAGCGCCTGACCTTCGCCGGGGCCGACCGCGCGATCTCCGCGCTGGCGGCGCACTTCATCGAAGCGGGTCTGCCGAACAATTCCGTGATCGCGGTTCAACTGCCGAACACCGTCGAACTCATGCTGACGGTGCTCGCCGCGCACCGCGCCGGACTGGTTGTCGCGCTGTTTCCGCAGCTGTGGCGGCAGGCCGAGTTGACGGTCGCGCTCAATCGCACCGGGGCGCGGGCGATCGTGACGTCCGGCAAGATCGACGGCGTCAATCATGCCGACCTTGCGATGAACGCCGCCGCCGAAGCGTTTTCGATCCGCCATGTCTGCGGCTTCGGCACCGACCTGCCGGAAGGCATGGCCTCGCTCGACGTCGCCCTCGAAAATCAATCCTCGACCACGCGCGCCATCGTGGAGGACGGCCGAAAGGCAGCGATCATCTCGTTCGACGTCACGGTCGAGGGGTTCCGTCCGGTACCGCGAACGCATCTGCATCTGATCGCCGGCGGCCTCGCTTTGTCGCTGGAAAGCGACCTGCCGCAGGGCTCGACGGTGATGTCGGCCTTCGCGCCGAGTTCCTTCGCCGGGCTGGCCTCCTCGCTGGTGGTCTGGCTGCTGACGGGCGGAACACTGGCGCTGCACCATCCGTTCGATGCCGACGTGCTCGAACAGCAGATCAACGAGCAATCCTGCGATACGCTGATCGCGCCGGCGCAACTGGCGTTGCGACTGGGCGAAATCGACATGGCCTCGCGGCTGCCGACCCTGCGCAATGTGATCGGTCTCTGGCGCGCGCCGGAACAGGTGATGTCGAGCCCGGGCTGGATGGGAGAACAGGCGGCCCTGACGGACGTCTACGTGTTCGGTGAAGCCGGCCTGTTCGGCGCCCGCCGCCGCGAGGACGGCGCGCCGGCGCCTGTCCTGCCGGGACCGCAAGGCGCCCCCCGCGAGGCGCCGGGCTCGTCGATTGCGGGCGAAATCTTCCTGACACCAAGGGGGACATTGGCCTTGCGGGGACCGATGGTGACGCCCGCGCCGTACGCCCCTCCTCCGCCGCCGAGCGACTCGCTGGTGCCTCAGCCGCCGCGCGATTTTGTCGACACCGACTATGCCGCGCGGCTCGACCGTTCCACCGGCGCGATCTGCATCACCGCCCCGCCCACGGGCATCGTGGCGGTCGGTGGCTACCGGTTCCTGTCGCAGGATTTGCAGGAATGGGCGAGAAGGCTCGGACAGGGTGCGCTGTTGACGGCGTTGCCCGACCGGCTCAGCGGCCATCGCCTGGCCGGGCGCGCCCAGGACAATGCCCGCGCCCGCGAGGCGCTCAGCGAACTCGGCCTTAACCCGCTGATGGTGGAAGCCTTTCGCGATCGGGCAGGCCAAGTCTAAGTCAAGTCTAGGGCCAAATCCAGCACAAGTCGAAGGCTTGCGTTGACGCGCCATTAAGGCCGCCAAACTAGGATCCTGCGCTCTATTCGATCGCGTCGATCCGAGTTTCAGATGTCCCAGCAAGGCCCGATCATTGTCGTTTCGACCGCGAAGCGGCCGCCCTTCGCGCGCGCGCTCGACGAAGCAAAACTGTTTCCGGTCATCGACACCAACTGGGCCGACGCTTCGCGCGCGGTCGCGCAACTGGCACCGGCCGCGGTTCTGGTCGCTTCCGAGGCGGTCGAACCCGGTCTCAACGCGCTCGCCAGCCAGATCGCCGCGGCAAAACCCTATCTTCCGTTGATCGCCGTCGATCCCGCAGGCCCGCTGCCCGACAACGCCATTCCCTTCGCGCAAAGCGGCGGCCATTTCGATCGCCTGCTGGCGCGGCTGCGCGCCGCGCTTCGGGTGCGGACGCTGCATGCGACGGTGCTGCGCCGGCTTGACGGCGACCCGGCGGCGCGCGCGGCGCTTGACGACACCGATCCCGCGCGTGACGCCACCGTGCTCCTGATCGGCCGTGGCGCGAGCTACCCGTCGCTGTCGGTGTCGCTCGGCGAGCGGATGGGCGTGGTCGGCGCGCTCTCGCTCGAAGCCGCGGCAAAGCACCTCAACGTCCGCGACATCGACGGCATCGTGCTCGGCGAAGGTTTTACCGCGCGCGTGGAGGATGCGTTCCTCACGGTGCTGGCCGAAGATGCCCGCTTCCGCAATCTGCCGGTCGTGCTGACGTCGGGGGCATTGGCGCCGGCCTACGATCTGCCGAATCTTGAAATCATCACCGGCGAGTCCGCGCTGGTTGCGGCCAACACGCTGCCGCTGGTCCGTCAGCATGCCTTCGAGACCCATCTGGGCCGGATGCTCAAATCGATGGAGGCCGGCGGCCTGCTCGATCCCGGCACCGGCCTGCTGACGCCGGCTGCCTTCAATCGCGATTTCGTTACCGCGGTTTCCCAGACGCTGTCGCACGGCGGCGGCCTGTCGGTCGCCCGCTTTGCCTTCGATGCAGGCCATCCGCGCGCGCAACGCGATGGCGCCCGGATTCTCAGCCGCCTGATGCGGCAGATGGATTTTGGCGCGGCCCAGGACGACGGATCGGTCATCGTGGTGTTCGCCGAAACCGATCTGCGCACCGCGCACGCGATCGCCCGGCGACTTTCCAGCGTGATGCGCCATACCAGCCACGGCAAGCACGACACGCGCTCGGAGCCGGCCGTGACGGTCGCGACGCTCTCGCCGTCGGACACCGCGAAATCGCTGCTGGCGCGGCTCACCGAGGAAGCCCGCCGCGTGGCGTCTTGACCTCCTGACTCGTCATTGCGAGGAGCGTTAGCGACGAAGCAATCCATCGTTCAGTTTGCCGTGTTCATGGATTGCTTCGCTTCGCTCGCAATGACGTTGAGCGTTCGGCACGCCTTTCACGCCGCCTTGCGGTCCTCGGCGAGGTTGGCGAGCTGGCGCATGATCTCGGTGGTGCCGGCCAGCCGTTCCTCCGGCGTCTGCCAGTCCTGGAAGAACACCACCTTCATGTCCGGCCGCACCCGCGCCGCCTGGCCGTGCTGGCGGATGAAGTAGACGAGCCGATCGGGCTGCGCGAACTTGTTGTCGCGGAAGGTGATGACCGCGCCCTTCGGCCCGGCGTCCACCTTCTCGACATTGGCGCGCCGGCAATAGTTCTTGATCGCGGCGATCTTGAAGAGATAGCGCACCTCGTCCGGCAGCACGCCGAAGCGGTCGCGCAGCTCGGCGGCGAAATTGTCGATCTCGTCGTCGGTTTCCAGATCCGCCAGCCGCCGGTACAGCGACAGCCGCACCGAGAGGTCGGCGACGTAATCTTCCGGAATCAATACCGGCATGCCGACGGTGATCTGCGGCGACCAGCGGTCGGCGGCCGGTTCGACCACGCCGGCCTTGAGGTTGAGGATCGCCTCCTCCAGCATCGACTGGTAGAGCTCGAAGCCGACTTCCTTGATGTGACCGGACTGCTCCTCGCCGAGCAGATTGCCGGCGCCGCGGATGTCCAGATCGTGCGACGCGAGCTGGAATCCGGCTCCGAGCGTTTCCAGCGACTGCAGCACCTTGAGCCGGCGCTCGGCCTGCGCCGTGATCTTCTGCTGCGCCGGCAGCGTGAACAGCGCATAGGCGCGCAGCTTCGAGCGCCCCACCCGGCCGCGCAGCTGATAGAGCTGCGCCAGGCCGAACATGTCGGCGCGGTGCACGATCAGCGTATTGGCGTTGGGGATATCGAGGCCGGACTCGATGATGGTGGTCGACAAGAGGATGTCGTATTTGCCGTCATAGAATGCCGACATGATGTCCTCGATGGCCGTCGGCGCCATCTGGCCGTTTGCGACCGCGACCTTCATCTCCGGCACGTTCTTGTCGAGGAAGTCCTTGACGCCGGCGAGGTCTTCGATCCGCGGCACCACGTAGAAGGCCTGGCCGCCGCGATAGCGTTCGCGCAGCAGCGCCTCGCGGATCATCAGGGGATCGTGCGGCGCGACGAAGGTGCGGACCGCGAGGCGATCGACCGGGGGCGAGGCGATGATCGAGAGTTCGCGCACGCCGGTCAGCGCGAGCTGCAGGGTGCGCGGGATCGGGGTCGCCGAAAGCGTCAGCACGTGCACCTCGGCGCGCAGCTGTTTCAGCCGCTCCTTGTGGCTGACGCCGAAATGCTGCTCCTCGTCGACGATCAGGAGGCCGAGATCCCTGAACTTGATGGATTTGCCGAGCAGCGCATGGGTGCCGACCACGATATCGACGGATCCGTCGGTGAGGCCCTTCTTGACTAGGTTCAGTTCCTTGGCCGGGATCAGGCGCGACGCTTGCGCCACGTTGACGGGGAAGCCGCGGAAACGTTCGGCGAAATTCTTGGTGTGCTGGCGCGCCAGCAGCGTCGTCGGCACCACGACCGCGACCTGCTTGCCGTCGAGCGCGACCGCAAACGCCGCGCGCAGCGCCACCTCGGTCTTGCCGAAGCCGACGTCGCCGCAGATCAGCCGGTCCATCGGCCGGCCGCTTTCGAGGTCCTTCAGCGTCGCCTGGATCGCAGCCAACTGGTCTTCGGTCTCCTCATAGGGGAAGCGGGCGCAGAACTCGTCATAGATATGCGGCTGCACCGGCAGTTTCGGCGCTTCGTGCAGATGCCGCTCGGCGGCAATCTTGATCAGTTCGCCCGCGATCTCGCGGATGCGGTTCTTGAGCTTTGCCTTGCGCGCCTGCCAGCCGCTGCCGCCCAGCCGGTCGAGCTCGACATTGGCGTGGTCGGAGCCGTAGCGCGACAACAATTCGATGTTCTCGACCGGCAGAAACAGCTTGGTGTCGGCGGCATAGTGCAGCTCGAGGCAGTCGTGCGGCGCGCCGGCGACCTCGAGCGTCTGCAGGCCGACGAAGCGGCCGATGCCGTGTTCGACATGAACCACGAGATCGCCGCCGGCGAGGCTGGTGACTTCGGAGATGAAATTGTCGAGCTTGCGGGTCGCCTTGCGCGGCCGCACCAGCCGGTCGCCGAGAATATCCTGCTCGCTGATGACCGCGACATGCTCGGTCTCGAACCCGGATTCCATGCCGAGCACGGCGAGCATCGCCTCGTTGCGCGGCGTCGCCTGCACCGTGCGCCAGGTGTTGACGCTGGTGACGTGCGCGAGCTTGTGATCCCGCAGCATGCTGGCCATGCGGTCGCGCGAGCCCTCGCTCCACAGCGCGATCACCACTTTCTTGCGCTGGGCCTGCAGCGCCGCGACATGGGCGACCACGGCTTCGAACACGTTGACCGAACCGTCGGTGCGCTCCGGCGCGAAATTGCGCCCCTGCCGCGCGCCGGCGTCGATCACGTTGGCCGTCCCGTCCGGCACGGCGAACGGCGTCAGCCGCGCCAGCGCGGATTCTTCCAGACGTTTCGTCCACTCGTCTTCGGTCAGATAGAGCCGGTCGGGCGGCAACGGCTTGTAGATCGCGCCGCCGCCGGGATGCTCCAGCGCCTCGCGCCGCGCGTCATAGTAATCGGCGATCTGCCTGAAGCGCTCCCGCGTGGCGTCCTCGCTTTGCGGTTCGATCGCCACCGCCGTGCCGTCGAGATAATCGAACAGCGTGTCCATCCGCTCGTGAAACAGCGGCAGCCAATGCTCCATGCCGGGATGGCGGCGGCCTTCGCTGACCGCCTCGTACAAGGGATCGTCGCGCTCCGGCGCGCCGAAGGCTGCGACATAGCCCATGCGAAAGCGGCGGATGGTCTCGGTCACCAGCTGGAATTCGGAGATCGGAACCAGATCGAGCGAGCGCATGTCGAGCAGCGTGCGCTGGGTTTCCGCGTCGAAGGTACGGATCGATTCCAGGCTGTCGCCGAAGAAATCGAAGCGGACGGGCTGATCGAGCCCCGCCGGGAACAGGTCGAGGATGCCGCCGCGCACGGCGTATTCGCCGGGTTCGCGCACGGTCGAGGAGCGGCTGTAGCCGTTGTGCTCGAGCCACGACACGATGGAATCCATCGGCACGACGTGGCCGGGCGCGACCGACAGGGCTTGCGCGGCAACGGTTTCGCGCGCGGGCACCCGCTGCACGATGGCGTTGACCGTGGTGAGCACGATCAGCGGCTTGTCGCTGCCGACGAGCCGCGACAACCGCGCCAGCGTGGTCATGCGCTGCGCCAGGATGCCGCCATGCGGCGACACCCGGTCGTAGGGCTGGCAGTCCCAGGCCGGGAATTGCAGCACCGGCAGATCGGGCGCGAAGAATTCCAGCGCGCGGGCCAGTTGCTGCATGCGCGGGCCGTCGCGGCAGACCACCGCCAGGCTGACCGCCGGCGGTTTTGGTCGCGCCGCGGCCGCGCGCGCGAGATCCGAGACCACCAGGCCTTCCGCGCCTTCGGCGACATTGGCGAAAGTCAGCGGGCGGCCGGGCGCCAGCAATTCGGCGGGCGATCGTGTCGGTGCCTTCATGCGTCGGATTCCGCCCGAAACGACTTGATGCGGTCGAACAGGCCGTTCGCATAGTCCGGCGCCGGCGGCATGCTGCCGGTCAGCGCGGCATAGAGATCGGGGTCGGGCACGTCCATCAGGTGCTCGAACTGGGCCAATTCGGCTTCCGAGAGTTTGGCGATCTCGGCGTCGGCAAACCGGCCGAGGATGAGGTCCATCTCGCGGGTGCCGCGATGCCAGCAGCGAAACAAAAGCCGCTTGCGGCGGTCGTCGAGGCCACCGCTCGATCGTGTCGATCCCGTCATTCTTCCGATTCCAATGCAAACGCCAAAAGCCCGGACGCGGTGCCGGGCGGGGTTGATATAGCGTCGGGATCGGGGAATGTCAGTAGCGTTGTCCGTCGGTATCCATGCGAAAATGGAGCTGTGGCTTGCAAAGCAACCCGTCGTTCGTTCCTACTCGTCATTGCGAGCCAACGGGTCGCGCGAATGCGCGCCCGATGACAGGCTCCGCGAAGCAATCCATTGAGCACCAAGAAAGAAAGCTGGGATTAAAAAGAAAGTTGGATTGCTTCGGTCGCTTCGCTCCTCGCAATGACGAAAAAAAGACACACCTTCGCGATCTCGCCGCGCGCTTCGCGCGAGGTCTGGCAGCTCGTTCCACCCTCCTCGAACAGAGGGCGCAGGGAATGCCGGGCGTCCGATGCGCCCGATAGCCGCGTGTGCAATGAGTGTGGTAGAGCGCACACGCGTTAGTCAGGTCACACCGGGAATCACCCGGCATTCCCCACGCAATGGTTTACGGCTTACTTCGTGCTCTTCCCGGCGATCGGCTTTTTTGTCACCGTCATCCCTGAGAAGCGTGCTTCTCACGAACTTGACGCCAGCGTCGAGGCGTCAGAACCACACGACTTCGCCGTCCGCCTCAGGTGCTCTCGTCTTTAGCACCGTCGGCGTCCACCGCATCCCGCCCCGCGTCCGTGACGATCGCGACACGCCCCTCGGTGGCCGGGCGTCGCCCCGGCCATCCACGTCTTGTCATGCCGACGAGACAATGGGGGTTATTAAAGTGATTTGCTTCTTCTGAAAATCAGAATATTTTTTAAAAAGGGGCTGGACAGGCAAATCAGCAACCAACCCGGACGGGCAAATCACTCGACGTTGCCCGAGCCGAAAATAACCGTGGATGCCAAGCTTAAAGCCGGGCATGAGGAGCCGGAACGGTCTTAGGCTTTCGCGATGCGCCCTGCTCTGCTCAATCCGCTGTTCGCGCCGATCACCAGCCTTGCCGGGGTCGGGCCGAAGCAGGACAAGCTGTTCCGCTATCTGCTCGGCCGCGACGAGACGCCGCGGATCGTCGATCTCCTGCTGCATCTGCCGGCGAGCGTGATCGACCGCCGCGCGCGGCCGAAGATCCGCGACGCCGTGCCGGGAACCGTCGTCACCCTGGAGGTGACCGTCGACCGGCATCGCCCGACGCCGACGCGCAACGCGCGGGCGCCGCATCTGGTCTATGCCAGCGACGACACCGGCGACGTCGTGCTGACCTATTTCCGCAGCCCTCCCGGCTATGTCGAAAAACTGCTGCCGGTCGGCGCCAGGCGCTACGTCTCCGGCACGGCGCAGATGTTCGACGGCACCCTGCAGATCGTGCATCCCGACCGCGTCGTGGATGAAGAAGGTTTTGCCAAGCTCTCCGGCATCGATCCGGTCTATCCGCTCACGGAGGGACTGGCGGTGGGCTCGGTGCGGCGCGCGGTGGCGCAGGCGCTGCAGAAGCTGCCGGCCTTGCCCGAATGGATCAGCCCGGAAGTCATCCGCCGCTGCAAGTTTCCGCCCATCGCCGAAGCGCTCAACCGCGTGCATGTGCCGGTCGAACTGACGGATATCCTGCCCGACGGTCCGTTCTGGTCGCGGCTGGCCTTCGACGAACTCTTGGCCGGTCAACTGGCGCTGGCGCTGGTGCGCGCGCAGCTCCGCCGCCCCGCCGGCGACCGCCACGCCGGCGACGGCCATCTGCGCAACCGGATCATCGACGCCTTGCCCTACGCGCTGACGGCCTCGCAGCGCGAGGCGGCTGCCGCCATCACCGAGGATCTGCGCCAGCCGGTCCGCATGCTGCGGCTGCTGCAGGGCGACGTCGGCTCGGGCAAGACCGTGGTGGCGCTGCTGGCGGCCGCCGCGGTCGCCGAGGTCGGCAAGCAGGCCGCGCTGATGGCGCCGACCGAAATCCTCGCGCGCCAGCACATCAAGACCATCGCGCCGCTCGCCGAACGCGCCGGCATGCGGGTGGCGATCCTCACCGGCCGCGAGAAGGGCAAGGAGCGCCGCGAACTGCTGGCGCGGCTGGCCGACGGCGAGATCGATCTCCTGGTCGGCACCCACGCGCTGATCCAGGACGACGTGGTCTTCAAGTCGCTCGCGCTCGCCGTGGTCGATGAACAACATCGCTTCGGCGTCCGCGAGCGCCTCGCGCTCACCGCCAAGGGCGAGGCGGTCGACGTGCTGGTGCTGAGCGCCACGCCAATCCCGCGCACGCTGGTGCTGACCTATTTCGGCGACATGGATGTCTCCGAATTGCGCGAGAAGCCGGCGGGCCGGCAGCCGATCGACACCCGCGCGATGCCGAACAGCAGGCTCGGCGAGGTGATCGACGGCGTCGGCCGCGCGCTAGCGGCGGGAAAGCAGGTGTACTGGATCTGCCCGCTGGTCGAGGAATCCGAAGCCG
This sequence comes from uncultured Alphaproteobacteria bacterium, assembly GCA_963721275.1. Classification (GTDB taxonomy): domain Bacteria; phylum Pseudomonadota; class Alphaproteobacteria; order Rhizobiales; family Xanthobacteraceae; genus Bradyrhizobium. The sequence continues at coordinate 515,722 of CAVRIQ010000021.1, forward strand.
AGGGCATCGGGCATCTCACCAACGCCACCGAACGGTTCGAGAGCCTCAAAAAGCGCTTCGGCGACCGCATCGGTCTCGTGCACGGCCAGATGAAGGGGACCGAGAAAGACCGGGTGATGGCGCAGTTCGCCGCCGGCGAGATCGGCCTGTTGGTGGCGACCACCGTGGTCGAGGTCGGCGTCGACGTTCCCGCCGCCACCATCATGGTGATCGAGAATGCCGAGCGTTTTGGACTTGCCCAACTGCACCAGCTGCGCGGCCGGATCGGCCGCGGTTCGGAGGCGTCGACCTGCCTGCTGCTCTACACCGAACCGCTGAACGAGATGTCCAAGGCGCGGCTGAAGGTGATCCGCGAAACCACCGACGGTTTCCGCATCGCCGAGGAAGACCTGCGGCTGCGCGGCGAAGGCGACGTGCTCGGCGTCCGCCAGAGCGGCCTGCCCGGCTACCGCATCGCCCGCTCCGAGGTCCACGCCCAGCTCATCACGCAGGCGCGCGACGAAGCGCTGCGCATCATGAAAGACAATCCGAAGCTTGCCGGCGACCGCGGCGAGGCCCTGCGCTGCCTGCTCTATCTGTTCGAGCGCGATGAGGCGATCCCGCTGATCGGCGCGGGGTGACCCGTCACTGCGAGCGCAGCGAAGCAATCCATCGCCGCCAAGGAAAGAAAGAATGGATTGCTTCGTCGCTGCGCTCCTCGCAATGACGTGAAGAGAGCCGTTGCGATGACGTGAAACGAGCGCAGGCGACGAGCCCCTACTCCACCTTCGCCGGCTTCCGGCTGCAGCGAGGCTGCGTTCGCCACCCGTGCGGCGTTGGCCATTCCGGCCAGTGCGGCGATCTTCTTCTGCCCGTCGGAGCCGGGCTGCACCACGCCGCAGGACATGATCAGGGTGGCGGCGTCTTCGGTGCTCATCTCGACTTCGATGATCCTGCTCTTCGGCACATAGAAGAAGAATCCCGTGGTCGGGTTCGGCGCACAGGGCAGGAACACCGAAATGTGCTCCTCCTCGCCGGGAAGATTGCTGGCAACCTCCACGCTCGGCGGCTGCGAGATCAGCACGATCGACCACATGCCCGGCGAGGGAAACTCGACCAGACCGACCCGGCGAAAGCTCGATCCCTTGCCCGAGAACAACGTCTCGAACACCTGCTTCAGGCTGCGGTAGATCGCGCGCACCACCGGCATGCGGCCGAGCAGCCGTTCGCCGAGATCGACCAGCGTCCGCCCGATCAGGTTGGCGGTGAGGAAGCCGAGCAGCGTCAGCGCGATCACGGCGACGATCAGTCCGGAGCCCGGCAGCCCGAACGGCAGATAGGTCTCCGGCCGGTAGGCAATGGGCACGAACGGCCGAACGATGCCGTCGACCCAGGTCACGAACCACCAGGTCAGGTAGAAAGTGATGGCGATCGGGCCGGCGACGATCAGGCCGGTGAGGAAATAGTTCCGGAATCGGGCCATAAAACCGCTGTGGACGTCCGGCGGAGTTTCGGCCGGGGGCGCGGGCGGTGGCAGGTCGTCGCGGTTCATTGGGGTTCCAGGTCGGTCCAGGCGGGCATCGTACGATGTCAGCTAGGGTCTTTTAGCAGATTTTTGAAGACCTGAAGCGACGAAGCGCCTCACCCCGGCCTATTCGACGGTCACCGATTTCGCGAGATTGCGCGGCTGGTCGACGTCGGTGCCCATGATGACGGCGGTATGGTAGGCCAAAAGCTGCACCGGAACGGCATAAACCATCGGCGCGAAGGTCGCGGCCATGTCCGGCAGCACGATGGTCACCAGCGATTCAACGGTCGCTTCCGCCGCCCCCCTGGCGTCCGTCATCAAAATGATCTTGCCGCCGCGGGCCGCGACCTCCTGCATGTTGGAGACGGTCTTTTCGAACACCCGGTCGTGCGGCGCGATCACCACCACCGGCATGTTCTCGTCGATCAGCGCGATCGGCCCGTGCTTGAGCTCGCCGGCGGCATAGCCCTCGGCGTGGATGTAGGAGATTTCCTTCAGCTTCAACGCGCCTTCCAGCGCCAGCGGATAGCTGGTGCCGCGGCCGAGATAGAGCACGTCCCTGGATTTGGCGATCTCGCGCGCCAGTTTCTCGATCTGCGGCTCGGTCCTGAGCGCCGCCGCCATCAGACGCGGAATTTCGATCAGGCCATGGACCAGTTTTGCCTCGTCGGCAGCCGACAATTCGCCGCGCGCGGTGCCGGCGGCGACCGCGATCGCGGCCAGCACCATCAGCTGGCAGGTGAAAGCCTTGGTCGAGGCGACGCCGATCTCCGGGCCCGCCAGCGTCGGCAGCACGGTCTCGCTTTCGCGCGCGATCGATGAGCTCGGCACGTTGACGACGGACAGCGTGTGCACGCCCTGCGCCTTCGCGTAGCGCAGCGCGGCAAGCGTATCGGCGGTCTCGCCGGACTGCGAAATGAAGATCGCGAGATCGCCCTTGCGCAACGGCGCTTCGCGGTAGCGGAATTCGGAGGCCACATCGAGTTCGACCGGCACGCGCGCGAGCCGTTCGAACCAGTATTTGGCAATGTAACCGGCGTAGCTCGCGGTGCCGCAGGCGACGATCGATATGCGCTGGATATCCTTGAAGTCGAACGGCAGCTTCACCGGCAGCGCCACGCGCTCGGTGGCCATGTCGACATAGCGCGCCAGCGTATGGCCGACCACCTCGGGCTGCTCGTGAATTTCCTTGGCCATGAAGTGGCGGTAATTCGCCTTGTCGACCAGCGAGGTCGCCGCGCTGTGCTTGATCGCGTCGCGATGAACGACCGCGTTGTTCTTGTCGTAGATCACCGCGCTGTTGCGGGTCAGGACGACCCAGTCGCCATCCTCGAGATAGGCGATGGTGTCCGTGAACGGGCCGAGCGCGATGGCATCGGAACCCAGATACATCTCGCCCTCGCCGTAGCCGATGGCGAGCGGCGGCCCGTTGCGCGCGCCGATCATCAGATCGTCGTCGCCCGCGAAAATGAACCCGAGCGCGAACGCGCCGCGAAGCTGCGACAAGGTCGCCTTGACCGCCTCAACCGGCGCAAAGCCCTGGCCGAGCAGGTCATCGACCAGATGCAGGACAATCTCGGTGTCGGTTTCGGTCTTGAAAACCGTGCCCTTTTTCTGCAGCGCTTCGCGCAATTCGTGGAAATTCTCGATGATGCCGTTATGAACCACGGCGACGCGGGCCGTCGCATGCGGATGCGCGTTGTTTTCGGTCGGCTTGCCGTGGGTGGCCCAGCGCGTATGTCCGATGCCGGTATGGCCGGCCAGCGGCTCGGCCTTCAATCGCGCCTCGAGGTTCTTCAGTTTGCCTTCGGCGCGGCGGCGCTCGAGATGATCGCCCTCCAGCGTGGCGACCCCCGCCGAATCGTAGCCGCGATATTCGAGCCGCTTGAGCGAATCCACGATCTGGTCGGCGACCGGACCGCGCCCCAAAATGCCGACAATGCCGCACATGCGGATCAATATTCCCCAATTTGTCGAAAGATCTTCAAGACCGCGGATTCTCTTAACGAGAATCGATGCGGGTTAGGTACTCAATAATTATTGCGGATTGCGACAGGGTTAAGCGTAAGGCTTAACAGGCCTCTGCGAAGCCCACCGAGTAGCCGTTTCCCGCGAACTGAGCGCGCGCCTTAACGGGCAGTCAACTCTTTTTCGGAAGGATGGGTCACGCGGAGACAGACCTGTGACGGACACACGCGACCACTCACCCGGCGACCGGGACCACGCCTCCCTGCATTTGCCGGCCGGCGAGACCGAGGGCAGCCACCTTTCCCACTGGCCGCCGCCGCTGCGCGGGCACGAAGTCAGGCCCATGCATCCCCTGCATCATGTAACGCACCAGCCAGGCGAGCCGGCCGAGCACGCGAGACCGCACGGCCTCGGCCTGACGCGCTCGATCTTCAAGGAAGACGGCGACGAGTAGCGCCCGCGTACGAGCGGCATTCCCGGTCAGGCCGCGCAAGGTTCAAGCTTTCGGCTTGTCGCGCGTCTTCATCTCGCGGTATCGCGCCGCCCCGCCCTCGCGGTTGGTCTGCGGGCTGCGCTCGACCGCAAGCGCATCGTCGGGCACGTCCTTCGTGATCACCGATCCCGAACCGACATAGGCGCCGTTGCCGATCTTCACCGGCGCCACCAGCGACGAATTGGTGCCGACGAAGGCGCCCTTGCCGATCTCGGTCCTGTGCTTGGCAAAGCCGTCATAGTTGCAGGTGATGGTGCCGGCGCCGATGTTGGCATTGGCGCCGACATGGGCGTCGCCGATATAGCTGAGATGATTGACCTTGACGCCGGCCTCCAGGACCGCGGCCTTGGTCTCGACGAAATTGCCGATCCTGGCGCCGTCGCCGAGCGAGGTCCCCGGCCGCAGGCGCGCATAGGGACCGACCGAAGCATTCCTGCCGATCGATGCCTGCACGATGTGGGAAAAGGAATGGATCACCGCGCCGTCCGCGATCGAGACGCCGGGACCGATCACCACAAACGGCTCGATCGTGACGTCGCTGCCGAAGCTGGTATCGGCGGCGAGATAGACCGTATCGGGCGCGATCAGGGTCACGCCGGCCTCGAGCGCCGCCTTGCGCAGCCGCGCCTGCATGACCGCTTCGGCTTCCGCGAGCTGGGCCTTGGTGTTGATGCCGCGCACTTCATCCTCGCTGGTTTCGATCACGACGGCCTCCAATCCCAGGTCCCGCACGATGGCAACGGCGTCGGTCAGATAATACTCGCCCTTGCTGTTGGCGTTGCCGATTTTCTCGATGATTTCCAGCGCCCTGCGGCCATCGAATGCCATCACGCCGGCGTTGCTGAGTTTTATCGCGCGCTCTGCCGGGCTGGCGTCGGCCTGCTCGCGGATCGCCACCAGCCGGTCGCCCTCGACCAGCAGGCGGCCGTAGCCGGCGGGATCGGCGGCCTGAAAGCCGAGCACGGCCAGTGCCGCGCCGGTCTTCAGGGGCGCGCGCAAACGGGCAAACGTCGCGGTCGAGATCAGCGGCGTATCGCCGAAAACGACGAGCAGATCGTCGGCGCCGCGGGCAAGGGCTTCGCGCGCCGCGAGCACCGCGTGGGCGGTGCCGAGACGTTCGCGCTGAACGTAGGTCGCAGCGTCCGGACGCAGACGCCTCACCTCTTCCTCGACCGCGCGCTGGTCGGGCCCGACAACCACGGCAAGCGCTGCGCCGCTGCCTTTGGGCGCCGCCGCGAGCACATGCGCCAGCAGCGACTGGCCAGCCACCGGATGCAGCACCTTCGGCACCGACGAGCGCATGCGCGTGCCCTCACCGGCCGCGAGCACGACGGTGAGGCTGGATCGAGCGGTCATCCCTATTCCCTGTTGCAGCGGCGAAGGTTATGCCGCCGCCTCATAAAGCGTTTTCGCCCCGCATGGAAATCCGTTCGGTCCCCGTCGGAACCCGGATTCCAGAACACGGCGCATTTCCTGTTAATGTTTCCGCGTGATTCGGGTGGCCGCAGGAGGGCCAAAGACGTCGCATGGCAAAGAATCCCGACAGACCGGCTGCAGGCTTCGAGACCGAAAATACCGGCGGCTTGCTGTCCGGGTTTCTGGCCGAGGAGGATGTTGTCGACCGTCGCACACTCTGGCGTCTCGGCTCGTGGGGCGCGGCCTCGGTCGGCGCGGTCATCCTCGCCGTCTACGCCAACCAATCCTCGATCGCCCAGCATCGCCAACAGGCCGCGGCGGCCGATCTGGCGCGGCAGGCGCAGCAGATCCAGTCATGTCGCCAAGGAGAGCAAGAACGAGGCCCAGCAGCTGGCTTCCGCCATCGAGACGCTCAATGGCGATCGCGACCGGCTGTATTCCCGCGTCACCGTGCTCGAGCAGGGCCTGGAGTCCGTGACCGGCGCGATTGCCAAACAAAAAGCCGCCCCGGCGGCATCGCCGCCGGCCGCGCCCGGGGCAGCGCAGGCGGCTGCGACCACCGAGCCGCCACCGGCGGCGCCGAATCCGGCTCCGGTTCCCGTCGTTTCCCCGGTGGCGACGACGGCGCCGAAAGCAGCCGATAAGCCCATTGCGGCCGCCGCCCCGGAGCCGGCTCCGGCGACGGTCGCGTCCATCGCACCGAAGGCGTCAAGTCCGCCGGCCCCCGAGCCGACGCGGGCCATCGCGGCCGCTGCCCCGCTGGTGGCCGCCACATCGATGATGGGCCCGCCCGATGCAGCCGCCACGAAACTGATCGAGCCAGAGAAGCCGGAAAATCCGGAAAAGTCCGAGAAGCCGGAGAAGCCCGCGAAGGCCGTCACCGCGGCGCCGATGCCGGACGTGGTGGCGTCGGCTCCTCCGGCCGGTGATGCCGAGCCGGATGCGGCGCAAACGGCCACCCCCAAGCTCGCGGTGCAGCGCACCGAATTCGGCGTCGACGTCGGCGGGGCCAATTCGGTTGGCGGCTTGCGCGCGCTGTGGCGCGGGCTGTTGAAAACGAGATCCAACGCCGCGCTGACGACCTTGCGCCCGATCATCGTGATCAGGGAAGGCAGCAATGGCCTCGGCATGCAGCTGCGGCTGGTCGCCGGACCGCTCGACGACGCGGCGGCGGCGGCGAAGATCTGCGCCGGCCTGATCGAAAACCACCGGCCCTGCGAGACCACGGTGTATGACGGTCAACGCCTGGCCATGAACGCCGAAGAGCCGGCCGCGCCCGACAAGCCTGTCACCGCCAAGCCCGTCACTCCCAAGCCCGCGCATGCCAGACCTTCCTCCCGCAGACGGAGCGTCTCAAAGCATGTGGCAGTCGAGGAACCGGCGAAAAAGCCCGATCCTCCGTCAGGATTGTCGTCGTTTTTTCGGCGGTAGAACGAATCAAAGACGCGCGATTACAACTTCTTGGGGTCGAATCCTCACTTGGTTTGGCAGCGGCGGCAATCTTCTCGACCGCGCGGCTTGTTCCGCCGGCCATTCCCGATCATATTCGCGCGATGAAAAAAACCCCGTTCCGGCTCACGGCCTACCAGGTGCAATGGCTGTTGGTGGTCGGCTTCGTGACCGTCGGCTACGCGCTCTATCTGCGCTATCTCGCGATCGAGTTCTCGAGCGTCGCGCTGGCCTGCGATGCCGGTTTGCCGACCATGCTGTGCAAGACCCGGATTCTCGCGACTTACCTGTTTCGCAATTCGGTGTTCGGCGTGGTCGCGCTGATCATCGCGACGCTTCACGTCATCCGGCCGTCGATCGTCCTGCTCACGGGCGGGCTGATCGCCGCCGGCTTCGGGATCGTGCTCTACAATATCGCGCTGTCAGGCCTTGCGATCGGCCTGCTCATTCTGGGTTTCGCACGGCCCGCGCCTGCCACAGCGTAACGGCCAGCAGCAGATAGACCGCGCAGGTCCACAGCGACTGCCAGTTGTCCGATCCTTCGTTGAACCCGGTGTAGAGCGCCGCCGCCGCCAAAAGGCCGGCAAACACCGCTTCAGCGATCGGGCGCACGCCCCGCTGCGGGCGGTTGAGCAGCATCAGGGTCGAAAACGGCACCACCGCCATGGTCAGCGAGGCAAACGGAAAATCGCGGTAGCGCGGATCGAACACGAAGCCGAGCGCGGTCTCGGCGCCGATCAGCGTCGTCACCGCGAGCACCAGGCCCAGGGTCACCATCAGCACCGATCGGGTGCGCCCCTCGCGGGGGCCCAGCAACTCCAGGAACGTCGGCAGCGCCCGGCCCGACATCAGGGCGTTGGCGGTCAGCAGCGGCGAGGCGATGCCGGCGGTCAGCAGCGCCCCCCAGCCGAGCCAGCCGCCAAAGCCGTAGCTTTCATAAAACATCTTGTCGGCGGCGACGCCGAGCAGGATGCCGGCCGTGGTCGCCGATATCCCGACCGCGATCCAGGACGCCAGCCGCGGCGTCCACGGCCGGCGGCGCAGCGTCAGCCAGGCGGCGCCGAACACGAAAACGGCCAGCGCCATTCCGCCTCCCATCTGCAGCTTCCAGAACGGATAGTTGCTGATGGCGATGCCGGGCGGGTATTTCACCCCGCGCTGCACCGAATCGAACAAGCCCCAATAGCCGCCGACCGTGCCCTCGAGCTGGCGCTTCCAGGGCTGGTCGTAGGCCTCGATCAGGTTGACGCGAAAGTTCTCCCGCTTCGCCAGATCGAGGATTTCCGAGACGACGCGGGCCTGGTTGGTGCGCGACGGCAGCGCGCCCTCGCGCATCCGTCCCTCGCTCGGCCAGCCGGTCTCGCCGATCAGGATCTCCTTGCCGGGGAACGCCACCGCCATCCGCCGGCGGATGTCGTCGACATGGGCCGAGGCGTATTTGGCGCGGATCGGAAAGTCTTCCCAGTACGGCAGGATGTGGATGGTGACGAAGTCGACGGCGTCATAGATTTCCCGATTGCGCAGCCAATATTCCCAGACATCGGCATAGGTGACGGGAACGGCGACCTGCGCCTTGACCGAGCGGATGGTGGCGGCGAGATCGGCGGTGGTCATTTCGCCGCGCAACAGCACCTCGTTGCCGACCACCAGCGAGGTAATGATGTCCGGGAATTCCTTGGTCAGCCGCACGGCGACGGCGATCTGCGCGAGGTTCTTCAGCCGGTTGCTGCCGAGCCATATGCCCTGGATGACTTTCAGTCCGGCCTTTGCCGCGATCGCGGGCACCTGATCGAGGCCGTTTTCGATCGAGTAGGTGCGGACGCAATCGGTGATTTTCGCGAGTTGCTGCAGATCCTGGGCGATCTGATCCGCGGCGACATAGGTCGTCGGCGACAGCGGCGTCTGGGCGCCGCGGAACGGCGCATAGGACACGCACATCAGCTTGGCGGTGGGATCGATCGGCGCGCGCGCAAGCGTAATGGGCGTGGCCAGCCACCACCACACCGCGGCAATCGCACCGAGAGATATCAGGAGAAGCGCCAGCGGCGTACGAAGAGAAATCGGTTCCATCCTCCGGGCGGGGATCGTCGATTAGCCGGTCAACGGCGATCTGCCAAGAGCAGGATATGCGCAATCGCAGGCCGTGGTCCGCTCAGGCTTTACCACAGCGCGATAAAGTTGTGACTTTACTGGACAAAATCCGAAATGTCCGTCATGGAATCCGCCAAGGAATCCGTCCACCGTCGCCGCCGCATTGGGGACCTATTTGGACGGCATCAACGCTGCCGCGTCCGCGCCGGGCGCGATCGGGAACTAATCGGGGAATCTATGGGTCGAGGTGTGCTCAAGCTCCAGAATGCGGTTTTGCGCCATCTCGCCGTCCCCGCGCTTGCCCTGCTGATCGGTATCGGAAGCGCCCACGCCCAGAGCGGCGATTCCAAGGCCCCCGACCAGTCCGGCAAACCGGCCGCGGCCAGTGCGGCCCCGGCCGAGGTGGCCAAGGACAATCAGCGCAAGACCGACGAATTCGCCGAAGCCGCGCAGGCCATCAGCGGCCCGGCCGGAAACCCCGAATGCGTCTGGTTCGGCCGCCGCGTGGTGCGCCTGATGTGGCTCGACGATATCGACACCGCGCTGCGCCACCTCGACCTCTACGACCGCTTCGGCTGCCCCGGCGGTCACGTCCAGGCGACCTTCCGCTGCCTGACCCGTTTCGGCGCGCAGATCGATCCCAAGGTGGCCGAGACGCTCAACAGCCGGGTTCACGCCTGCTGGATCAATCCCAACGCGCAACCGCAGGCGGCCGCCGCCGCCACGCCTGCGCAGCCGGCGACCGCCGGCAGCCCGGCTGCGCCGGCACCCGCCGCGGGAGCTCCGCCTGCCGCGGCCGCGCCGGCACCGGCGCCCACCAAATAATCCGAACCGCCCGCGGAACGATCCCGAATTTTCGCGGTTTTCAGGGTTCGCGCCCTCAAAACGCCACGGCGTCATAAGAGTTGTTAAATCACGTGGCAGAGATATGCTCGAAGTGCCGCTGACTCGGTCGGATCTCGGGGACGGGTCCGCTTTCCCCCCCAATTGGCCCCAGATGGTTTGAGTGCGATGCGCGCCGTGGTCGGTGTTCTGCTGCTTGTGACCGCGGTTCACGCTGCGATGTGGGGGGCGTTCCGGGAAAAGCAGGAAGCGCCAGACTTCAAAGGTATCCTGCAAAGCGTGTCCTACGCGCCTTTCGAAGGGACCGGCCATCCCGACGTCGACAATATCCCAAGCGTCGAGAAAATCCGCGCCGACCTCAAGAAGCTGTCGACGATCACGCGGGCGATCCGGCTTTACTCCTCGACCGGGGGCGTCGAACTGGTGCCGCCGATCGCGGCCGAGTTCGGGCTGAAGGTCATGGTCGGCGCCTGGATCGACAAGAACGCCGACCGCAACGAGCGCGAGATCGACTCCGCGATCAGCCTCGCCAGGCATAACAGCAACGTGATCGGCGTCGTCGTCGGCAACGAGACGATCTATCGCGGCGAGCAGAAGGTCGACGACCTGATCGAGCTGATCAAGCGGGTCAAGAAATCGGTCAATGTTCCGGTCACGACGGGCGAAATCTGGAACATCTGGCGCGACAATCCGCAACTCGGCTACTCCGTCGATTTCATCGCCGCGCACGTCCTGCCCTACTGGGAAAACTTCACCGCCGACCAGGCGGTGGACCAGGCGGTCTCGATGTACCAGCTGTTGCGCGAGCAGTTCCCGGGCAAGCGGATCGTGATCGCCGAGTTCGGCTGGCCGAGCGCGGGCTACAATCTGCGCAACGCCGTTCCGGGCCCGTTCGAGCAGGCCAAGGTGCTGCGCACCTTCGTCACCCGCGCCGAAGCCATCGGCATGGAATACAACATCGTCGAGGCGATCGATCAGCCCTGGAAATTCTTCGAGGGCGGCGTCGGTCCCTATTGGGGCATCCTGAACGCCGCGCGCGAGCCGAAATTTTCGTGGACCGGGCCGATCGTCAATCCGGACTACTGGAAGCTCGCCACCATCGCCGTGCTGGTCGGCATCCTGATGTCGCTGCCGATCCTGAGGCTGGCGCAGCCGACCGTGATGCAGGCGCTGATGCTGTCGGCGGCGGCGAACGGCGTCGGGGCCTGGGCCGCCACCGTGTTCGCCTATTGGGCCGGCCATTATTTTGTCTTCGGCTCGGCTTTTGCCCTCACCCTGGGATTGATCCTGCTGGTGCCGCTGGTCCTGATCGCGATGGCGCGGATCGAGGAAATCGCCGCCATCGCCTTCGGCCACAAGCCGCGCCGGCTGATCGTCAAGGGAGAGAATGTCGCGCCCGCCACCATCGGCGAGGGCGTGACCTTTCCCAAGGTCTCGATCCACGTGCCCGCCTATTTCGAGCCGGTCGAGATGCTCAAGCAGACGCTCGATGCGGTGTCGCGGCTGGATTATCCGAACTTCGAATGCGTCGTCATCATCAACAACACGCCTGATCCCGCGTTCTGGCAGCCGATCCAGGACCACTGCCGCGCGCTCGGCGAGCGCTTCAAGTTCATCAACGCCGAAAAGGTCCGGGGCTTCAAGGCCGGCGCCCTGCGCATCGCCATGGAGCGGACCGCGGTCGATGCCGAGATCATCGGCATCATCGACGCCGACTATGTGGTGGAGCCGGACTGGCTGAAGGACCTCGTGCCGGTATTCGCCGATCCCCGCGTCGGCCTCGTGCAGGCGCCGCAGGACCATCGCGACGGCAATACCTCGCTGATGCACTACATCATGAACGGCGAATATGCCGGGTTCTTCGATATCGGCATGGTCCAGCGCAACGAGGAAAACGCCATCATCGTGCACGGCACCATGTGCCTGATCCGGCGCGCGGCGATGGACATGGCCGGCGGCTGGGCCGGCGACACCATCTGCGAGGATACCGACCTCGGCCTGGCCATCATCGAGCACGGCTGGCTGACGCATTACACCAACCACCGCTACGGCTACGGCCTGTTGCCCGACACCTACGAGGCCTTCAAGAAGCAGCGCCACCGCTGGGCCTATGGCGGCTTCCAGATCGTCAAGAAGCACTGGCGGCGGTTCCTGCCCGGCGCCAGCCGCCTGTCGCGGGAGCAGCGGCACGAATTCGCGCTGGGCTGGCTGAACTGGCTCGGCGCCGAAAGCATCGGCGTGCTGGTCGCGATCCTCAATCTGATCTGGGTGCCGATCGTCGCCTTCGCCGATATCGCCATTCCCGACAAGATCCTGACGCTGCCGATCATCGCCGCCTTCGTGGTCTCGCTGCTGCATTTCGTGCTGCTGTACCGCCTGCGCGTGCCGGTGAAATGGGGGCAGATGCTGGGCGCGATGGTCGCGGCGATGTCGGTGCAGTGGACGGTGTGCCGCGCGGTCGCCAACGGGCTGATCACCGAGCACCTCGCCTTCGCCCGCACCTCCAAGGGCGGCCTGTCGCGGATGTCGATCGAGTTCCAGGCGTTCTGGGAGGCCGTGATCGGCGTGCTGCTGCTGGTCGGCGCGGCCGTGCTGGTCGTGACCAACAGTTTCAAGGAAGTGCGCGAGATCTATATCTTCGCGGCCGTGCTGGTGCTGGAAAGCCTGCCGTTCCTGTCGGCGGTGGCGATCGCGATCCTGGAGAATTCGCGGCTCAACTCGTTCGAATTCTGGCGCAAGACCGGCATCCGCACCGCGGAGCTGATCGGCCTGCGCCCGGTGAGCATGCCGACGGTGGTGAACACCTCGCAGCCGGTGGCATCCGAGATTCACCGCGAAGCCAGTTGACGGAAGCGGATTTTCGCGGCCCGCCTTCCGCCTGAAGAATCCGGGCTAACGGGCGGAGCCGCCACGATAATCCGCGTTCTCGCGCCCGCGGGTTTGCCGGCCGCCGCGCTATTGACCCGCTCCATGCGGACCCCTACACAGCGCGACGAGTGAGCGCGTAGCTCAGGTGGTAGAGCACGTGACTTTTAATCATGGGGTCGAGGGTTCGAGTCCCTCCGCGCTCACCAATGAAATCCTGCAACACTTCTTGAATTTGCGAGAGCGGTTTACGGGAAAAACCGGGGAAGACCCCTAACGCCCGTGTTTCAATATGCGGCCTGCTTGCGGGTCGGAGCCGGTACAGCACGGCCGAGCCGCACGGCCTCGTTGATCCACTCGTCAATCGCCTGGGTGGCGTTTTCAATGGCTTCGGTCGGCGTGCGACCGTCCGACATGCAGCCGGGAAGATCAGGTATCCACGCCAGAAATCCGCCGCCTTCATCAGGCGGCAGCGGCTCGACCTTAATTTCGTAGCTGCTGCTCATCGTACTTCCCAGGACTTCCGAACGAGGCCGGCGAAGGCCCTAATGTAGACCGGCTTGATCGGCCGTCGAGCCCGTATCGTTAGAATCTTGTCAAGATGAAGATGAGGCGACGGGACCTTCCAATGAGAATGAGAACCTCCCCCTGTCGGATTCCCGTCCCCCCGTTCGTCCTCCGGGCGAGCCCACACCAACGGAGTTCATGAGGGCCGACGATCTTCGTTCATCCGCCCCTCGCCGATCTCGCCCGCGCCGCGGCCTTCGCGACCAGCACGAAGGATACCGGCTCGTCTGAACCCAACCAACAAGGACATCCGCCATGACTTCCATCACGCCGTTCCTCTGGTTCGACAACAACGTCCCGGAGGCCGTCGCCTTCTACAAATCGGTGTTTCCCAATGCCAAAATCGAAACCGTCAATGACTTCATGGCGACCTTCGAACTCGAGGGGCAGCGGTTCAACGCCCTCAATGGCGGCCCAAAATACAAGTTCAACGAGGCGATCTCCTTCTTCATCAGCGTCGAGAGCCAGGAAGAGGTGGACTACTTCTGGAACAAGCTGATCGCCGACGGCGGCGAGGAATCGAAATGCGGGTGGCTCAAGGACAAATTCGGCCTGTCCTGGCAGGTCGTGCCCACGGCCCTCGGCCGTTACCTGAGCGATCCCGATCGCAAAAAGGCCGATCGCGCGATGCAGGCCATGATGAAGATGCAGAAGATCGTCATCGCCGACCTCGACAAGGCATTTTCCGGCTGACGAGGCTCAACCGCCTCCGAAGTTGGACGGGTCAAGATTTCTGTTCTGCTGCGGAGGTATCGGCGGATAGCCGGGAAACTTGTACCACCCCGAGGGGACGGCCACGCCCTGGCCGGGACGAACGATGACATGGGGGCGCGAGCGGGGGTGATGCAGCGTGGCGGCGCCGGCGGGCCCCAACAGGCTGATCAAAAGGCCCAGGGCCAAAACAGAACGCATCGAATTTGCTCCACCCGACCTGCCGTCGGTTCTCATGTGGGGCGACGGCAGCACCGCCCCCATCGGTAGCGGCTTCACGATCAATCACATCGGCGGCACCATGCGCCGGCGTCCGAGAAAGCGTCGGCGAAATCGGCATGGGACAAGCGCTCCGGGCTTTCCCGCGCGCACGTGTTCTGGCCGTGCTATCCTGCCTGGATGCGATCAGCCATCTGGATCGGGATTTTTGTCGGCTCCACGATCGGTGGACTTGTCCCCGAACTATGGGGTGGCGACATGATGTCCTATTCGGGCGTGCTGCTGAGCGGCGTCGGCGCCTTCGTGGGATTGTGGCTGGGGTCGCGAGCGTCAGGGTAACAACCGGGACTGAAGGCGGAAGCGAATGACCGATCGAGCCCGTGCGCCGAAGGCGGCAGATTATTCGGTTGTTCCGGGATCGGTGGGTCCGCGCCGCGATTTTCGCATCAGCGTGGGCTTGCGCGAGGGCTGGGATCCCGACGGCCGCGTCTTCGACGTTTCCGAGGCCGTCCGCACCGCCCGTGCCTGGATGAAACGCCGGGTGGAAGCGGGCCAGCCCGCTTTATCCGGCATGTTCACCCGTGCGGAAGTCACCTACGCCTGGCCGCGCCCGGACGGCACGGTCGGCTCTGACCGCGAACCGGTGGCGCTGTTCACCGGCGAAGCGGTTCACGCCTATCTCGGCCATCTGTCCGACGAGACCATCGAGGCGATGCTGAACGAGCTGTCGATCGAGCTTGGCGCGGCACTTGGGCAGGAGCGAATTTACGTCGCCTTCGCCGACCGGACCTGGATTCTGGATGCCGGAGAACATTAGAAGCGGACTTCAGTCTGATTTGCCTTGGGGCAGCTATGCCGTCTTCCGACAAACCTGCAGCGCTACCGCTCGAGACGATCAAGCCACCTCGCTGCGCCAGGTGTCGAACACGCATGGAGCTGGCGAGCAGGGAGCCGGGCGCCAGCGGCGCCGAGAAACATGTTTTCAAATGCCCGAAGTGCGAATTCTCCAAGACGAAAATCAGCGGCGACCCGGCCAGCGCCGGGCGTTATCGCGCACCCCGGAAGAGGTGAGTGCTCGCGCCGGCGGGATCGTCCGTCAGCCCTGCGATTTGTTGAGCCGCTTCACTTTTGCGTCGGTATCCTCGATCGAGGCCGCAAGTTCCAGGATCGCCTTCGACAGCAGTTCGACCGCTTCTTTCTCGTCCTGCGAACGTGCGGCGCGAAGCGCATAATTCTTTGCTGAGGACAGCGACATCGGCGACCTTTCTCACGAAGAAACCCGCCGGTTGAGTACGGCGGGTTTCGTTAGTTCTCGCGGTATGAGTTACGATATCCGCGATTGCTCGAACGGTAGTCGCAGGCGGTTAACAAATATTCCGCGGCCGGCCGGCACGCGCACAAACACAACGCTTTGCGCGAGACAGGCGCCGGCCTGATCCTGGGCCGGCAGGACGCAGGCGCCAGCCTGGAACCCGCCCGGGAGTTGAATGGAAAGCGGGCCGCTGCCGGGCCTCGAACCGCAGGGGTTCCGGCGGAGGGCGCGCCTTCCCGGTCCGGATTGTCCCGGGGTGATGCAGCCTGTTGCATAAAATCATCATCAAGCTTTCAAAATTAAACTTCCCCCGGAATTCTTTTGACTGTGTAGCGACCCCTGCCGTTAGGTCATTGCTGCTGCTGGGCCTAAGGATCGTTGC
Source organism: uncultured Alphaproteobacteria bacterium (assembly GCA_963721275.1). GTDB lineage: Bacteria > Pseudomonadota > Alphaproteobacteria > Rhizobiales > Xanthobacteraceae > Bradyrhizobium. Next base: position 531,545 of record CAVRIQ010000021.1, read on the forward strand.
CATGCTGGATACAGTTACCGCACTCTTCGGCGTCATCAGCGCCGGCATATTCCTGGCTCACGCCGTCGACGGCTACTGGTCGCGCTGACCGGCCACGCGCCGAAGCTGCGAGCCTCCACGAGCCTCACGACCTTGGCCGCCGGCGCTCGCCGCAATCCTCGCTTCGCCATTTTTGTGTGGCCGCTGCCTGCCCGTCTTTGAGACGGACCACTCCCGATGACGGGCCCCGAACTGAAACAGCTCCGCCGGGATCTCGGCGACGCCATCGGCAGAAGCCTGTCGGCGGCCGATATGGCGAGGCTGTGCGGCCTTGCCGCCGGCAATGGCGCCGACACCATCCGCAAATGGGAGGTTACCGGTCCCGGCGGGACCGCCGCCGAGCTGCTGCGCATCCTGGCGATGGCCAGCGACCGTCACCCGATCCTCGAAAACTTCAACGTCTTCGACCGCTTCAATATCCCCGAGGAGGACCGGCCGGCGCGGCGGGAAGCCTTTCGCGAGATGATGCGGGACGAGGTGCGCCGGCGCCTCGGCTGACCGGCGGCCGGCGCGACAGGCCCGGCGCAAGCAACCGGGGCGCCCCGCCCGCCCCCTGTTGATAACCCCTCGCCGCCGGCCTGGCTGGCGTGACAGAAGCCCGCGACGTGTTATCGACGGGCCAGACACGCGGCTTAAGGACGGACAGAACCACCATGCGGATTACCCTCGTCGGCTCCCGTCATTTCGGTGTGACCACACTGAACATGCTGCGCCAGCACGGGGTCGACATCATCAGGGTGGTCGTGGCCGATGCCGAAGACCGCCTGGCGGCGGCAGCCCAGGCGGCCGGGATCGAGGTCGTCGTGCAGGCCAATCCGAAGCTGGTGGCGGCCGGGGAAATCGCGGCGGGCACCGACCTGATCGTGACGGCCCACAGCCACGCCCGCATCAGCAAGGCGGCGCTGGCCGCCGCCAAACTCGGCGGGATCGGGTATCACCCCTCGCTGCTGCCCCGGCACCGCGGCATCGCGGCGGTGGAATGGACCATCCGCGAAGCGCGATCCGATCGCCGGCGGCACGATCTACCATCTCGCCGATCGCATGGACGCCGGTGCGATCGCCGCCCAGGAATGGTGCTTCGTCAGGAAAGGCGAAACCGCGCGGGAGTTGTGGGAACGCGCGCTGGCTCCGCTCGGCCAGAAGCTTCTCGCCGAGGTCATCGACTACGCCAAGGTGCATCACAGCCTGCCTGCGAAACCTCAGGACGAGCAATTCGCGACCTTGGCGCCCAGCCTCTCCGAATAGGCCAGCCCTTGCGGACCAGGCCGCGGTTGACGAGGTAATAAAATACCGGAGCAAGATGAAACGGCTTTTTGCGCCCTGCAAGAGCCCGCCCACATAAAATTCAGGTAAATTCCTGTTCCCGAGGCGGAACCAGTTTCCCGGTCAAATGTTTGATCCAGTGGGAACTTTTATGGTTACTGCGATGCAGCAAAGTTTGGACACATTGTGCCCGGATAAGCCGCATCATCACGCACATCCGGGGATTTGATTCATGCGCATCAATCGCATTGGGAATGTATTTTTCGCTTCCGCCCTCACCGCTGCCGCCATCGCCAGCGCGCCCGCAATGGCCCAGACGCCGTATGATGGGCTCTGGAGCGTCACGGTTGTCACAAAAACCGGCAGCTGCGAACCGCAAACGCGCTCGACGCTCGTCATCACCGACGGTAAGGTTTCGGCCGGTGGCGCCGACGTGACCGGCAGTATCGGTCGCGCAGGCATCGTTCGGGTTTCAATCGGTGGTGCGTATGCCAATGGCCAGCTCAGCGGCAATTCCGGATCGGGAAGATGGAACGGGGCCTCGGCAGGCATTCCCTGCAGCGGGCGCTGGGAAGCCGCGCGACAGTAAGGCAAGCCGACCCGCTGACACCCCTGCGGTGGTCCAGCGCCTGATCTTCGCGGCCGCTACCCTGTTGGTGGCGGCGCTGTCGACCTCTGCAAGCTACGCCCAGTCGGGACCGTTTGCCGGCATGGCCGGGGTCTGGTCCGGCGGCGGTACGGTCGCCCTCGACGACGGCTCGACCGAGCGCATTCGCTGCCGCGAAACCGCGGCCGTCGGCGCCGGCGGCACCGGCCTCAATCTGGGCCTGGCCTGCGCCAGCGACAGCTACAAATTCAATCTCAGGGGCGACGTCATCTCGGAGCGCGGCGCGCTGTCGGGCACGTGGAGCGAAAGCAGCCGAAACGTCAATGGCTCTCTGCAGGGACGCGGAGGCAGCGGCGGCAATTTTCAGGTGCTTGCGACCGCTGCCGGATTCGCCGCGGAACTCGCGGTGACAACGCGCGGCAACCGCCAGTCCGTGGTGATCAGATCCCAGAGCGGTTTCAGGGGCGCCACGATTTCGCTGTCCCGCCGCTAGGCGGTTTTTTCGCCGCGCGCGCTTAGCCGCCCGGCTTCGGCGTTGCCAGCTGCGCCGCGGTCCGCTTCATGGTTTTCGCAATCAGCAACGCTTGTTCCCTGCTGAGCGCAAAGTCCTGGACGCCCTTATTGGTGGTCAGCGAAAGCACCATGATGTCGGGCTGGTTCTCGGGCCAGCCGGTGGCGAAGGCGGTTACGAAATTCGCCGAGGTGGATCGATTTGTCATCTGGAATTTTCCTTCACGAAATTTTTGCTGCGTTGCGGTTTGCGCCACAACGATGGATTCCGGCGCCGAGGCTTCGCCGCGCCGGGGGCGCATCGATGGCCGGTCGCGCGCTCAGGCGCCCGGCACGAAGGCCGTGACTTCGATCTCGACCTTCGCACGCTCATCGACCAGGCCCGCGATGTAGAGCAGCGTCGAAGGCGGGAAATTCTTGCCGAGCGTTTCGCGCCAGGCCGCGCCGATGCCGGCGCCGGCGGCTTCGTATTCGCCGCGGCTGGTCAGGTACCAGGTCAGGCGAACGATGTGCTGAGGCCCGGCCCCGGCCTCGGCCAGCAGCTTGACGATCCTCCGCAAGGCCACGCCGACCTGCCCGGCCATGTCCGATGGATATTCGCCCTTGTCGTCGCCGCCGGTCTGGCCGGCCAGCACGATCCATCGGCCGGAACCGTCGATCTCGACGCCGTGCGAGAAGCCGCGCGGCTTCGACCATTCGGCGGGTTGCAGGGTACGCATGCGCGGGTACTCCGGATTGTGATGGACCGTCATTCCGGGATGGTCGGAAGGACCGGACCCGGAATCTCGAGATCCCGGGTTCGCTCGCTTCGCGTGCGCCCCGGAATGACCGCACGACGTTTAGCACCGATCGCACGCGCCGTGCATCACTGCATCGGCCGATTTGCACGTTGCAAATGTTTCCGATGTCGTCGATACCGGCGGGCCCACCTCACCTGCCCGCGCGAGCGGCATGCCTGGCACCTCCCGCCGATGGACAAAACCCCTTCCAAACCGAGAGCCGCGCTGTGGATGGCGGGCTGGCTCGCCCTGATGCTGATCGTGACGGTCGCCGGCCGCGAAACCATGCGCGAGCTGAACGTGTTTCAGGTCATGGAGGTGCGCTCGTTCCTCGGCTTCCTGATGCTGTACCCCATGGTCCGCAGCCATGGCGGCTTTTCGGCGATGCGAACGTCGCGGCCGCTGCAGCATATCGGGCGCAACCTCATTCACTATGCCGCGCAGCTCGGCTGGTTCTTTTCGCTGACGCTGATTCCGCTGGGCCAGGTGGTCTCGATCGAATTCACCATGCCGATCTGGACCGCCATCCTGGCTGCGAGCTTTCTCGGCGAGCGCATGACGTTCGGCAAGGTTGCGGCCATCGCCCTCGGCGTGGTCGGCGTGATCGTGATTGTCCGGCCGGTGGCGGGCGAGATCAATCCGGGGCAGCTGATCGCGCTGGCCGCGGCGGTCGGATTCGGCGTCTCGATCGCCATGATGAAGTCGCTGACCCGCACCGAAAAGACGCTGACGATCATTTTCTGGATGCTGGTGATCCAGTCCGCGGCCGGGTTCCTTCCCTCGCTCTATGTCTGGCGCTGGCCGTCGGCCTATGCCTGGGGCTGGATGGTCGTGATCGCGTTCTGCGGCACATTCTCCCACTACTGCATGGCGCGCGCGATGCTGTACGCCGACGCCACCGTGGTGCTGCCGATGGATTTCCTGAGGGTTCCGCTGACGGCAACCGTCGGCTGGCTGATCTACTCGGAGCGGCTGGACATGTTCACGGTACTCGGCGCGGCGCTGATCCTGACCGGCAATCTCCTGAACCTGAGATCCGTCCACCCACTCCCCGCGCGCGCCGGAACCTGAGCGGTCCCCTGGCGCGAGCGTGCTTCTTCCCGGCTGCCCTTGCCCGAATTGTGATCTACATCACGCAAGCCGTCGCGGTGGTGCAGTAGCGTTTGCAATCGATGCGCGCTCGACGAAACCGGGCACTGGCGGATTTTTTCGGGCGCGAAGTGTGGCTTTTTCGTGTAGCCTGCCTCGGAAGCGTTGCGGCCAAAATTTTTTGATTCCACCAGGGGATTTCAGATGCGCACCCTCACCGTCATTGTTTCGCTGTTTTGCATGCTGTTCGCGGTCCAGGCCGCGAAAGCCGACAAGCGCGTCGCCTTTGTCGTCGGCAACGGCGCCTACAAGAACGTGGCGCAGCTTCCCAATCCGCCGATCGACGCCAAGGCGATGGCGGCGGTGCTTCGCAATGTCGGTTTCGACGTCGTCGAAGGCACCAACCTCACCCGCGACAAGATGACCGAGAAGCTGCTCGACTTCGGCAAGAAGGCGCAAGGCGCCGACGTCGCGGTATTCTTCTATGCCGGCCACGGCATCGCCATCAGCGGCACCAACTATCTGTTGCCGATCGATGCGGACATCAAATCGGAAATGGACGTCAAGCTGGGCTCGGCGATCAATATCGATCTCACCCTCGACCAGACCATGAGCGACGCCAAGGTCAAGCTGGTGTTCCTCGATGCCTGCCGCGACAATCCCTTCGCGGCGAAGATCAAGTCGAATTCGGCGACCCGCAGCGTGTCGGTGCAGACGGGGCTTGCGGAAATGAAATCCGGCGAAGGCACGCTGATCGCGTTCGCAACCGGCCCCGGGCAGACCGCGCTCGATGGCCAGGAAGGCACCAACAGTCCGTTCACCCGGGCCTTGATCGCCCACATCACGACGCCCGGCGTCGAGATCCAGCAGGCGATGACCGAGGTCCGCGCCCAGGTCAATGAAGAGACCAACAAGGGCCAGCTGCCCTGGGGACACACCAACCTGATCGGTTCGGTCTATCTGAACCCGGTTGCGGCCCCTGCTCCCGGCGCCGCCGGCGCCCCGGCCGCGGTTGCTTCAACCGCCGGCGGTTCGGACGTCGAGCTCGAGTTCTGGCGTTCGGTGAAGGAATTGAACAAACCGGAAGAGCTCAACGCCTACCTGACCAGCTATCCCAACGGCCAGTTCAAGTCGCTGGCGCTGGCCCGGATCGCCTCGCTGGAGAACGGTGCGTCGACCACCACCCGCAACCTGACCACCGGGGTCGATCCCGCGACCTTCACCGAGGCGTCGAACCAGACCACGGAAGACCAGATCGGCCTCGACAGGGGCCAGCGCCGCGACGTGCAGCGGCGCCTGAACGGACTTGGTTTCGATACCAGGGTAACCGGCAAGTTCGATAATGCCACCCGTGCGGTGATCACGCGCTGGCAGGCCGCGCGCGGCTATCCCTCGTCCGGTTTCCTCAACAAGCTGCAGCACAAGGCGCTGCTGACCGAAATCGTCGCGTCGACGCAAACCAGTTCCGACGACTCCGACGATCATCCGGCGCGTCGCGCGCGCCACAGCCGCGGAGGCGGCGGCGGTCGCCGAGGGGATCCCGGCGCCGCCTTCGTCGGCGGCGTGGTGGGCGGGATGATGGGCGGCATGTTCGGGCGCTGACCGTCCGGCCGCCGATGCGCCGGTCGGCCGACAAAAAGCCCGGGTCACCCCGGGCTTTTTTGGTTCGCTTCAGCCCGCGCCCGAAGCCGGCGTTCTATTTCCCCGCCGCCTTTCGCAGGGCGTCGTTGATGCGGTCCTGCCAGCCGGGCCCGCTCTCCTGGAAATATTCGAGCACGTCCTGATCGATGCGCAGCGATACCATTTCCTTGACGCCGGGCAGCGCCGCCGGCTTCGGCGGCGCCTCCGGCACCTTGGTCGTGGTCCGCTTGAATGCAGCCTCGGCTTCGGTACGCGCGTCGTTGAGCGTTCGCGGCCGTCGTGGCGGTTGAGACATCGAAATACTTCCCCTGGTGAAGAGCCGGACGCGGTTGGATCAAATCCCCTCGAACAGCGCCGTGGACAGATAGCGTTCCGAGAACGACGGCACGATCGCCAGGATGGTCTTGCCCTTGGCTTCCGGCCGTTTGCCGATTTGTATAGCCGCGGCGATCGCGGCGCCCGATGAAATGCCGCCGGGAATGCCTTCATTGCGCGCCAGCGCCCGCGCGGTCTCGATCGCGGTCGCGCTGTTGATCTTGACGATTTCGTCGATCACGGAGCGATCGAGAATGTCGGGAACGAAGCCGGCGCCGATGCCCTGGATCTTGTGCGGCGAATGCTGTCCGCCGGACAGCACCGGACTCTCCTCGGGCTCGACCGCGACCACGCGCAGCGATGGCTTGCGGGGCTTGAGCACCTGCCCGACGCCGGTGATGGTTCCGCCGGTGCCGACGCCGGCGACGAAGTAGTCGATGTTGCCGCCGGTGTCGTTCCAGATCTCCTCCGCCGTGGTGCGGCGGTGAATTTCGGGATTGGCGAGGTTCTTGAACTGCTGCGGCATGACCGCGTTGGGCGTGGTCCGCACCAGCTCTTCGGCGGTCGCGATCGAGCCCTTCATGCCCCCTGCTGCCGGGGTCAGAACGATCTCGGCGCCGAGAAACGCCAGCATCTTGCGCCGCTCGATCGACATCGATTCCGGCATCACCAGCTTCAGCCGGTAGCCGCGCGAGGCGGCGACGAACGCCAGCGCAATGCCGGTATTGCCCGATGTCGGCTCGATCAGCACGGTGTCGGCATTGATTAGGCCGGCCTTTTCCATCGCGATGATCATCGCCGCCCCGATGCGGTCCTTCACGCTGGCCGCGGGATTGAAATATTCCAGCTTGGCGAGGATGGTCGCGTGCGCGCCGCCCGCCTGCGGCAATTTGCGCAGCCGCACGATCGGGGTATCGCCGATCGCATCCACGATGCTGTCGAAGACGCGGCCGCGGCCGGGACGGTGCACTGCACTCGCAGTTGACGAAGCATCCATGACGAACTCCTCTGATCGCGATGTGCGCGGAAATCGGGCGCTTCTCTCATTAGAGGCAGCTCGAGCCGGTCTGCAAGTCGGAATCCGGAAGAACGAATTCGCTGCGCTGCAAAATCCCCAAGCGGCGAAATCAAAATCGCGAGCCGCCAAATAACGTAAAACCAACGCATTTGTGTTGCGACATCGTCAAACAAATCAGACTATGGTAGTGTGTGGTTGAAGGCTCAAATCGCAAGGAGGTCACGATGCCAGCAGTTGCTGAAATCCTGTCGACCGTCGCGCCCCATCCCGACCCGCGCGGATGTGATTTGCCGACCTGCCCTGTCTGTGCCGATTCAATGGTAGCTGCGGAAGCTTCCGCCTATGTCGCCGACAACCTCATCAGCTATCTCTGGACCTGCGACACCTGCGGTTACGGTTTCGTGACCAAGCACGCGCTCCAGCGGTTTGCCTGCAACTGAATCTCGAAAGCGTCAGGGTAGAAGGCATCTAGCGCGGCGGGATATCGCCCCCCGCCCAGCCGGCGCGCGTGCGCTCGCGGAAACCGGCAAATGTTCCCTGTGCAATCGCGTCCCTGATGTCCGCCATCAGGCGCTGGTAATAGGCGACGTTGATTTCCGACAACAGCATCGCTCCCAGCGTCTCGCCCGATTTCACCAGGTGGTGCAGATAGGCACGGGAGTAACTGCGCGTGGACGGCCACAGGCTTTCCTCGTCGAGCGGCCGCGGATCGTCGGCGTGCCGGGCGTTGCGCAAATTGATCTGGCCGAACCGGGTGAACGCCATGCCGTGACGGCCGTTGCGCGTCGGCATCACGCAGTCGAACATGTCGATGCCGCGCGCGACCGCCTCCAGTATGTCGTCGGGCGTGCCGACGCCCATCAGATAGCGCGGGCGGTCCTCGGGCAAAATCGGCGCGACCTCCTCGATCATCGCGAGCATCACCGCCTGCGGTTCGCCGACCGCGAGGCCGCCGATCGCGTAACCGTGAAAACCGATCTCGACCAGGCCGCGTGCGCTGGCCTGCCGAAGCTCCGGCACGTCGCCGCCTTGCGCGATGCCGAACAGCATGTATCCCGCCGGCGCGGTCTCGAAGGCGCGCTTGCTGCGCTCCGCCCAGCGCAACGAGAGCTGCATCGCGCGCTCGATATCGCCGCGCTCCGCCGGCAGCCGCACGCATTCGTCCATCTGCATCGCAATGTCGGAGCCGAGCAGCCGCTGCACCTCGATCGAGCGCTCCGGCGACAGTTCGACCATGGCGCCGTCGATATGGGAACGAAAGGTCACCGCGTTTTCGCTCACCTTGCGCAATTCCGACAGCGACATCACCTGGAAGCCGCCGGAATCCGTCAGCATCGGACCGTTCCAGCCGGTGAAGGTCTGCAGACCGCCAAGCGCGGCAATCCGTTCGGCGCCCGGCCGCAGCATCAGGTGATAGGTGTTGCCGAGCACGATATCGGCGCCGGCATCGCGCACCTCGCGCCAATGCATGCCCTTCATGGCGCCGGCGGTGCCGACCGGCATGAAGGCCGGCGTCCGCACCATGCCGTGCGGCGTGGTCAGCCGCCCGGTGCGGGCGTGGCCGTCACGTCTCTGCAGTTCGAAATGATTGGCTGGTGTCATCGAAGCGACTTATCGCGAAACAGCAAACAGGCATCGCCATAGGAATAGAAGCGGTAGCCGGCCTCGATGGCGTGGGCATAGGCCCGCTTCATGGTGTCGAGGCCGCTGAAGGCCGAGACCAGCATGAACAGCGTCGAACGCGGCAAATGAAAATTGGTCAGGAGAATATCGACCGCGCGGAAACGATAGCCCGGGGTGATGAAGATCGCGGTCTCGCCGTCGAACGGCTCGATCGTGCCGTCTTCCGCGGTGGCGCTTTCCAGAAGGCGCAGCGAGGTGGTGCCGACCGCGACGATGCGGCCGCCTGCGGCGCGCGCCGCGTTGAGGGCGTGCGCGGTCCCGGCGGACAGGCTGCCCCACTCGGAATGCATCTTGTGCCCTTCGGTGTCCTCCACCTTGACCGGCAGGAAGGTCCCTGCCCCGACATGCAGGGTCAGCCGGTGAATGCCGATCCCGCGCTCGCGCAGGCGCGCTTCCAGCGCGGGCGTAAAATGCAATCCGGCCGTGGGCGCCGCGACGGCGCCCTCGCTGACCGCGAACATGGTCTGGTAGTCGTCGGCGTCGCGCTCGTCGGGCGCGCGCCTGGAGGCGATGTAAGGCGGCAGCGGCGGGCTGCCGAGATCGGCGATGGCCTGATCCAGCGTCGGCCCATGGAATGAAAACGACAGCGTGACCTCACCGTCGTCGCCCTTGCTCTCGACCTGCGCGTCGAGATGGCCGAGCAGGCAGACCCTGCCCTCATTGCCGAAGCGAACCACGTCGCCCGGCGCCAGTTTCTTCGCCGGCTTGGCCAAGGCCTGCCAGCGCGAGCCATCGAGGCGTTTTATCAAGGTCGCCTCGATCTTCGGCTCGGTGTCGCGGCCGATGCGGCGGCCCTTGAGCTGGGCCGAAATCACCCTGGTGTCGTTCACCACCAGCTGGTCGCCGGGCTCGAGCCATTCCGGAAGATCGGAGACCACGCGGTCGCGCAACATACCGTCGGACGGCACGACCAGCATGCGCGCGGAATCCCGCGGGCTCGCGGGGCGCAGCGCGATGCTGGCGGCAGGAAGTTCGAAGTCGAAGAGGTCGGTGCGCATGGCGCGTTCCTGCGGCGCACCTCATCCCGAGGGAGCGGCGTCTTCGCCGCGTCTCGAAGGATGAGGTCAGAGCGCCTGCGGTCTCATGGTTCGAGACGCGTGCTTCGCACGCTCCTCACCACGAGGAGATCACAAATTACGCCGCGTCCAGCGCCATATGCGCCTTGACGATCTTGTCGGGGTCCTTGACCGGCTCGCCGCGCTTGATCTTGTCGACGTTCTCCATGCCTGACGTCACCTTGCCCCACACCGTGTATTGCTTGTTGAGGAAGGACGCGTCGTCGAAGCAGATGAAGAACTGGCTGTCGCCGGAATCCGGGCTGGCCGCGCGCGCCATCGAGATCGTGCCGCGCACATGCGGCTCGTTGTTGAATTCGGCCTTGAGCTTCTTGCCGGAGCCGCCGGTACCGGTGCCCTGCGGACAGCCGGTCTGCGCCATGAAGCCGTCGATCACGCGATGGAAAACGATGCCGTCGTAGAACCCTTCGCGCACCAGCTCCTTGATCCGCGCGACATGGTTGGGAGCAAGATCGGGCCGCATCTCGATCGTGACCGGTCCCTGCGTGGTTTCCAGGATCAAAGTATTTTCGGTGTCAGCCATGCTCTTTTCTCTATCGGTTGGGGTGGAGGTTTCCGGTTGTGGAACTGGACCGCGAACGGCCGGCCGGCAACGGCGCCGGCCATACTGTCGGTAAATGGCATCGGCGTGCAGCGTTGCAACGCCTCCATCACGGCGATGCGGTACTGCAGCCGGTCGTTGTCGGTAGCCTGCTCCGATTCATAGGTGATCCGGGGATGACCGAGGATTGCGCCTGCGCGGTTAAAGCTCACGATCACGGTGATGTCGATGGGGTTGGCGCGCCAGAGCGGCGGTGGTTTCCAGCAGCTGCGAAATCGCGCGAACGCCTCGCGGATGGTATTGACCCTTTGCTCCTCGGCCTGCGCACAGGCCGAGGACACGAGCAGGAGCGCCGCGACCAACCAGACGAGCTGATTGGGACGCCGCGCCATCGCCGGTCACTTGATGTCGGAGGCGACTTGCACCTTCACCATCTTGTCGGGGTCGGTGACGGCGCCGCCGGCCGATCCGGGCGGCGCCTTCTTGAGTTTGTCGACCACATCCATGCCCTGTACGACCTCGCCGATCACGGTGTACTGGCCATCGAGGCTCGCGCCATCGGCAAACATGATGAAGAACTGCGAATTGGCGGAATCGACGCTGTCGCCGCGCCGCGCCATGCCGACGATGCCGCGCTTGAAGTGAACCTTGGAAAATTCCTGTTTCAGGTTCGGGTATTTCGAGCCGCCGGTGCCGTCGAAATTCTTGCCGTCGCCGGTTTGCGCCATGAAGCCGTCCATCACGCGGTGGAACGGCACGTTGTTGTAGAAACCATCGCGCGCCAGCTGCTTGATGCGCTCGGCATGCCGAGGCGCGATATCGGGCCTGAGCTTGATGACGATGCGGCCCTTGGTGGTGTCGATCACGATCGCATTCTGCTTGTCGAGACCGGCAGGAAGCGGCTGCGCGATCGCAGGCGCGGCGCAAATCAGCGCGACGATAAAGGCGAGAGCTCGGATCATGGAAACTCCGGATCAGGTGAGGGTGAAGGCATTTTGTAAGTTGCGTGCCGTCTTGTCGCAAAGGCGGTTGCCGCCTTTGCGAAACTACCGGCGCTAGCCGGCGAATTTGGTCTTGAGGCTGGCCGCGACCGCCGGCGGCACGAACGCCGAGACGTCGCCGCCCATGCCGGCGATTTGGCGCACCAGTGTGGCGGTGATCGGGCGGACGGCCACCGAGGCCGGAAGGAACACCGTCTGCACCTCGGGCGCCATGGTCTCGTTCATGCCTGATATCTGCATCTCGTAGTCGAGGTCGGTGCCGTCGCGCAGGCCGCGAATCATGATGGTCGCGCCGGCCTTCCGCGCCGCCGTGACGGTGAGGTTGTCGTAGCTGGTGCAGTCGAAGGCGCAGCCGGCCCTGGCGGCGACCGGCCCAAAGACCTCGCGCACCATCGCAAAGCGCTCTTCCACGGTAAACAGCGGCTTTTTGGCCGAGTGGACCCCGATGGCGACGATCAGCCGGTCACACAGCCCGACGGCGTGGCTGAACACGTCCAGATGGCCATTGGTGACGGGGTCGAAGGAGCCGGGATAAAGCGCGATACGGGACATAAACCCCTCTACCCCGCCCCGGGCGGCCCGGCAAGCCGGGCCGGTTCCCGGCCCAGCGCAGAAAGCGCCTGTTTTTATATTTCCCGCCCATCCGAACCACTTCGGGCCCCCGAGCGTCTTCTATGCAAGCCGGCCGTGTTTCGTCCGCGAGGCGACGACGAAACAAAAGCCGGCCGGGACGAAACCATTTTCTGTCGCGGCGAAGACATCCGGAAACGGGCGCTTTGTATCACAGGGTTAACGAAACGACGGGCCACAAAGGCCCAATGACAGGGGACCGTCATGATCAAGGCACTTTCCGCGATCGCTATTGCTGCGCTTGTTGCCGCCGCCCTCACCGTCCTGCCCGGCTTTGCCCCTCAGGTCGAAGCCAGCGTTCCTCAGGCGCTCGCCAAGGCCGACCGGCTGGATATCCGCCCGATCGGCCGTGACTGCTCGCAGCAGGCCTGGCCGAATTTCGAGGCCTCCTGCCTGCGCGTCGCCGGCAGCAAGACCATGATCCGGGAAGCCCGGCTGGTCACCGCCGACCGCACGCCGTAGAGCGCGCTTCCAATCAGATCGACGTTCATCGGTGGAGGTCGGGCGGGCGCGTCTGGCCTCCACTGCCGTTTTGGGGCTCCTTGCCCGTGGTGAAGCCGATCCGGTTCGCCAGGATCTGTTGCGGGTTGCGCGCCTGCGCCCGAGTACCCCGCTGACGGCCAGACCGCCCTGGTCTAGCCGCCATTTCCGTTGCCATTGCCGTTCTCGGCGTCTTCGCCGATGTGCTCGACGGAGACCACATGCTCGTCTTCGGCGGTGTCGAACACGATGACACCCTGGGTCGAGCGGCCGGCGATCCGGATGCCTTCGACCGGGCAGCGGATCAGCTGGCCCTTGTCGGTCACCAGCATGATCTGGTCGGAGTCCTCGACCGGGAACGACGCCACCAGCTTGCCGTTGCGGTCGTTGACCGACATCGCCACGATGCCTTTGCCGCCGCGGCCGGTGGTCCGGTATTCGTAGGAGGACGTGCGCTTGCCGTAGCCATTGACCGAAACCGTGAGCACGACCTGTTCCTGCGCCGACATCTCCCCATAACGCTCGGAACTGAGCTGAATCGCGCCGGACGTCTCCTCGGTTTCAGTTTCGGCGGCTTCCTCGGCCGCGGCCTCGCCGGCAACGGCACGACGCATCTTCAGGTAGGCCGACCTCTCATCCGAGGCCGCCTCGACGTGACGCAGGATCGAAAGCGAGATCACCTTGTCGTTTTCGGGCAGCGCGATGCCGCGCACGCCCATCGAGGTGCGGCCCGTGAACACCCGCACGTCGGTGACCGGGAAGCGGATGCACTGGCCGCCGGCGGCGGTCAAAAGCACGTCGTCGCGTTCGGTGCAGATCTGCACGTCGACGATCGCCTCGTTGTCGTCGAGCTTCATGGCGATGATGCCCGAACGCCGCACGTCGACGAAGTCCGACAGCTTGTTGCGGCGGACATTGCCGCCGGTGGTCGCGAACATCACGTCGAGATTGCTCCAGGAGGATTCATCCTCCGGCAGCGGCATGATGGTGGTGATGCGCTCGCCCTGCTCCAGCGGCAGGATGTTGATCATGGCCTTGCCGCGCGCGTTCGGCGCCGCCATCGGCAGCCGCCAGACCTTTTCCTTGTAGACCTGGCCGCGCGAGGAGAAGAACAGCACCGGCGTATGGGTGGAGGCCACGAACACGCGGCTGACGAAATCCTCGTCGCGGGTCTGCATCCCGGCGCGGCCCTTGCCGCCGCGGCGCTGCGCGCGATAGGTCGACAGCGGCACGCGCTTGACGTAGCCGGCATGCGAAACCGTGACCACCATGTCCTCGCGCTGGATCAGGTCCTCGTCCTCGACCTCGCCTTCATGCTCGATGATGACGGTCTTGCGCGGGGTGGCGAATTCCGACTTCACGTCGGCGAGTTCGGTCTTGATGATCGCCTGCACGCGCGCGCGGGAGCGCAGGATCTCGAGGTAGTCGGCGATTTCCACCGCCAGCTTGTCGAGTTCTTCGCCGATCTCCTCGCGTCCGAGCGCGGTGAGCCGCTGCAGCCGCAGATCGAGGATGGCCTTGGCCTGCTCCATCGACAGCCGCGCGGTGCCGTCGGCGGCGAGCCGGTGCCGGGGATCGTCGATCAGCGTGATCATCGCCGCCACGTCCTTGGCCTGCCAGTCGCGCGCCATCAGGGTGTCGCGCGCCGTGTTCGGATCGGGCGAGGTGCGGATCACGCGAATGATCTCGTCGATATTGGCGACCGCAATCGCCAGCCCGACCAGGACGTGGGCACGGTCGCGGGCCTTGTTGAGCAGGAACTTGGTGCGGCGGGTCACGACCTGCTCGCGGAACGCGACGAACAGCGTCAGCAGATCCTTCAGGTTCATCACCTGCGGCCGGCCGGCGTCGAGCGCCACCATGTTGGCGCCGAAATTGGTCTGCAGCGGCGTGAAGCGATAGAGCTGGTTCAACACGACATCCGGCACCGCGTCGCGCTTGAGCTCGACCACGACGCGAAAACCGTCGCGGTCGGATTCGTCGCGCAGATCGGCGATGCCCTCGATCTTCTTCTCGCGATGCAGCTCGGCGATGCGCTCGACCATGGTGGCCTTGTTCACCTGGTAGGGAATTTCCGAGATGATGATCGCCTCGCGATCCTTGCGGATGGTGTCGATCGACACCTTGCCGCGCATCACGATCGAGCCGCGGCCGAGATGATAGGCCGAGCGGATGCCCTGGCGTCCGAGGATGATGCCGCCGGTCGGAAAATCCGGCCCCGGAATGATGTTGACGAGTTCGTCGATGGTCAGCGCGGGATTGTCGATCAGCGCCACGCAGGCGTCGATCACCTCGCCCAGATTGTGCGGCGGAATGTTGGTCGCCATGCCGACCGCGATGCCGCCGGCGCCGTTGACGAGCAGGTTCGGGAACTTTGCCGGCAGAACCGACGGTTCCCTCTCGTTGTTGTCGTAATTGGGCTGGAAATCGACGGTGTCCTTGTCGATGTCGTCGAGCAGCGTCTGCGCGATCTTGGTCAGGCGGGATTCGGTGTACCGCATCGCGGCCGGCATATCGCCGTCGACCGAGCCGAAATTGCCCTGGCCGTCGATCAGCGGCACGCGCATGGAGAAGTCCTGCGCCATGCGGACCAGCGCGTCGTAGACCGACTGGTCGCCGTGGGGATGGTACTTACCGATGACGTCGCCGACGGTTCGCGCCGATTTGCGGTAGGTCTTGTTCCATTCGAACCCGTTCTCGTACATCGCGTAGAGAATGCGGCGATGCACCGGCTTCAGACCGTCGCGCGCATCCGGCAGCGCCCGCGCCACGATCACGCTCATGGCGTAGTCGAGGTAGGAGCGTTTCATCTCGTCGAGGATGGATACGGGACGGATATCCGAGGGCGCCGGCGGCTCGCCGGGCTTCTTATCTTCAGGTTCAGGCAAAGGGGGAATCCGGTCAGGTTTTGCTTCGAATCATATAGCGTATCGGGTGGGTCAAAACCACCCTTAAGCGCGCCCGGCGAGTGGATTTTCCATTCGTTTTTCCAGAGACTTACACGGTCTGCCGCACCGCATGACGCCGGCCTGAAACCCGGCCCGGAAAAGGCTTCCGCAGAGGGCGTTCCAGGCCTGCAAAAAACGCGTCGCCAGCGGATCGCTTCCGAGGTGGCGCTAATGCCCGAACACGACCGTGTGCATGATCCGGCCCGGGAGCAGCGTGAACAGCCCGGCGACCACCAGGGCGCCCGAGAAAATGGCGATCATCGCGCGGCGATGATCGCCGACGCGGTGCCTGTGCGCCCGCCATACCGCGAGCGGCAGCATCACCAGGGTGAAGATCGACAACAGATGGATCGGGCTCCACGGACCTATCAGCTTGATCTGATGGATCCAGAACGAACTGACCGCCACCGAGGCCATCAGCAGAACCCAGATCCAGCCGATGGTGCGATGGGGCAAGGTCCCTTTCGGCGCGGCAAACTGGACCAGGCCGAGCACGAAGGCGGACATCGCCGCGAAGGCATGAACGGGGATCGCGGGGGCTGCATCGAGCAGCGGCGCAAGACTCATGCGAGGTGCTCCCCGGCTCCCCATGCGGATAAGCGCAACGGAGAACCGTCAGGTCGACTTCCTGCTGGCCAGATTATCAACATCGGCCGGTGCGCAAAACGCCAGATAGGCGACCCCATGGGGTCGCCTATCTGTAGCAACATCAAGCAATTCAACAGGAAATATAATGGTTTGCGCGAGGCTTTCGCCGTCGCGGCGGAGGTCTTCCGCCGTGCCGCGTCCTCAGAACGGGATATCGTCATCCATGTCGCTGTTGCGCGCGCCCGCTGCGACCGCGCGGCGCGGGGCTGCCACGGTGGAACCGCCGGAGCCGAAATCGCCGCCGGACTCATCGGGGCCGAAACTGCCGCCACCGCCGCCGCTGCGGCCGTCGAGCATGGTCAGCACCGAGTTGAAGCCCTGCAGCACCACTTCGGTCGAGTATTTCTCGACACCGCTCGCGTCGGTCCATTTGCGGGTCTGCAGCGCCCCTTCGATGTAAACCTTGGCGCCCTTCTTCAGATACTGCTCGACGATTTTGCAGAGCGGTTCGGAGAAGATCACCACCCGATGCCACTCGGTCTTTTCCTTGCGCTCGCCGGTCGCCTTGTCGCGCCAGGTATCGGACGTCGCCACGCTCAGATTGGCGATCGGCCGCCCATCCTGCGTCCGCCGGATCTCGGGATCCTTGCCGAGGTTTCCGACCAGAATCACCTTGTTCACGCTTCCCGCCATCGCCGCTCTCCACTCCTGGAAATACTTGTAGAAACACCTGGACTGGCCAGACGCTCGCCTCCCGGGCCGGCATCTGAACCACCTTGAACCCGACCCTATACGCTCGCCGGTCCGGCCAGCGGAATGATCCCGTGGTTATCCACATATAGCATTTCGGCCGGCAATGTTCCAGTTTTGTTCCGAGGAGATTTCGATGGTTTGGAGGGTGCACGGTACCAAGGTGCCGATGCGCGACTTCAGCAGATTAAAGTTCCATCCCGGGTTCCCCAAAAGTTTCCGAAAACCCTAATAAATCATTAAGTTGCCACAATTCACTTCGTCCGCGACTGTGACATTTGGGAGACGGCATTGCCGATTGAATCACCGTATAAGCAGATCAGGATTTGGATCGTCTCGACGGTCCCGTGAAAATTCAAAACGCTTCGGGATGAAACGAAGCCAAGATGAGCCGGAGAAATACGATGAAGAAGATTTTGCTTGGTACGGTTGCTCTCGCAGCATTGGGCATGGCCGCTGCTCCCGCTTCCGCGGCCGACCTTGCCGCCCGCCCCTATACCAAGGCGCCGCCCCCGATGATGGCCGCGTACTATGACTGGAGCGGCTTCTACATCGGTCTCAACGGCGGTGGCGGTTCGAGCCACAAGTGCTGGGACTTCACCACTCCGGCCGGCACGTTCGTCGCAGCCGAAGGTTGCCACGATGCAACCGGCGGCACCGTCGGCGGTCAGATCGGTTATCGCTGGCAGGCTTCCAGCTATGTGTTCGGCCTCGAAGCGCAGGGCAACTGGGCGGATTTCCATGGCAGCAACATCAGCCTGTTCAACCCCGCGTTCATCAATGACACCAAGGTTCAGGCATTCGGCTTGTTCACCGGCCAGATCGGTTACGCCTGGAATAACGCCCTGCTCTACTTGAAGGGCGGCGCTGCCGTGACCGACGATCGCTATCGCAACTTCGTGACCGGCACCGGCGTTCAGGCCGCCAACGGCGTCAGCGATACCCGTTGGGGTGCCGTGATCGGCGCCGGTCTGGAATACGGTTTTGCGCCGAACTGGTCGGTGGGCGTCGAGTACGACCATATGTTCATGCAGGACAGGAGCTACACCTTCACGAACAACGGCGTCGCCGGCGCGGCGGGTACGCTGTTCGGCACCGATCGGATCCGTCAGGACGTCGATCTCGGCACCGTGCGCATCAACTACCGCTGGGGTGGCCCGGTCGTCGCGAAGTACTGATCTCCGCAACACCTGAACTTCTGAAAAGGCCGGCCTCGCGCCGGCCTTTTTGTTTGCGCTGCTGCTTGCGCCTCATGGAACTGCTGCCAGATGCCGCCATACGCGAAGCGCTCTGCAACAAACCGTTGATGATTCGCTCGCGGCACTGGAAATCGCGCCGCGTTCTTCCTACGTTCCAGCATCACCCATCGGCGCTTGTTGGCGGATTTACCGCGATGCGCGCCTAAACGCGGCGCGGCATCAGCGCCTGGAACTGCCGATATGGATGAAGTGATCAGGGCGAAGCGCCAACAGACCTCGACGCGCGCGATAACCATCCGCGGCGCGCGCGAGCACAATCTCAAGAACGTCGACCTGGAAATCCCGCGCGACAGACTGGTCGTGTTCACCGGTCTTTCCGGCTCCGGCAAATCCTCGCTCGCCTTCGACACCATCTATGCCGAGGGGCAGCGGCGCTACGTCGAATCGCTGTCGGCCTATGCGCGCCAGTTCCTGGAGATGATGCAGAAGCCGGACGTCGACCAGATCGACGGCCTGTCGCCGGCGATCTCCATCGAGCAGAAGACCACCTCGAAGAACCCGCGTTCGACCGTCGGCACCGTCACCGAGATCTACGACTACATGCGGCTGTTGTGGGCGCGCGTCGGCGTGCCCTATTCGCCCGCCACGGGCCTGCCGATCGAAAGCCAGATCGTCTCGCAGATGGTCGACCGCGTGCTGGCGCTGCCCGAGGGCACCCGGCTCTATCTGCTGGCGCCGGTCGTGCGCGGCCGCAAGGGCGAGTACCGGAAGGAACTCGCCGAATACCTCAAGAAGGGATTTCAAAGGGTCAAGATCGACGGCACCTTTTTCGAACTCGCGGAAGCCCCCACGCTCGACAAGAAGTTTCCCGCATGACATCGACGTGGTGGTCGACCGCATCGTGGTGCGGCCCGACATCGGCCAGCGGCTGGCGGAAAGTTTTGAAACGGCGCTGAAGCTCGCCGAGGGCCTCGCGGTGATCGAGTATGCCGACGCGCCGGCGGCCGCGGGCGACGACAAAAAGGCCGACGAGAAGAAGTCCGACAAGAAGACCGCAAAAATCCACGACAAGAGCGGCCCGGAGCGCATCCTGTTTTCGGAAAAATTCGCCTGCCCGGTGTCCGGCTTCACGATTCCCGAAATCGAGCCGCGGCTCTTTTCCTTCAACAACCCCTATGGCGCCTGCCCGGCCTGCGGCGGCCTCGGCATCGAGCAGCATATCGACGAGGACCTGGTCATTCCCGACAAGGAACTGACCCTGCGCAAGGGCGCGATCGCGCCGTGGGCGAAATCGTCCTCGCCCTATTACATCCAGACCCTGACCGCGCTCGGCAAATTCTACAAGTTCACGCTCGACACCAAATGGAAGGACCTGCCGAAGAAGACGCAGAACGCCATCCTGCATGGTTCCGGCGACGACGAGATCAAGTTCTCCTACGAAGACGGCGTCCGCTCCTACGATACGAAAAAACCGTTCGAGGGCGTCATCACCAATATCGACCGCCGCTATCGCGAGACCGAGAGCGAATGGGCGCGCGAGGAACTGGCCAAATATTTCTCCGACATTCCCTGCGAGGCCTGCCACGGCTACCGGCTGAAGCCGGAGGCGCTGTGCGTCAAGATCGGCGGCAAGCACATCGGGGAGATCTCGGAATTGTCGGTGCGCCGCGCCGGCGAATGGTTCGAGACCGTGCCGAAGGCGCTCAACGCGCAGCAGAACGAGATCGCGGCAAGGGTCCTGAAGGAGATCCGCGAGCGGCTGTCGTTCCTGCTCGATGTCGGCCTCAACTATTTGACGCTGGCGCGCGCCTCCGGCACCCTCTCCGGCGGCGAGAGCCAGCGCATCCGGCTGGCCTCGCAGATCGGCTCCGGCCTGACCGGCGTGCTCTATGTGCTGGACGAGCCCTCGATCGGCCTGCACCAGCGCGACAATGCGCGGCTGCTGGAAACGCTGAAGCGGCTGCGCGACCTCGGCAACACCGTGATCGTGGTCGAGCATGACGAGGACGCCATCCGGCTCGCCGATCACGTCGTCGATGTCGGTCCCGGCGCCGGCGTGCATGGCGGCCATATCGTCGCCCAGGGCACGCCCGCCGACGTCATGCACAATCCGAAGTCGCTGACCGGAAAATATCTCACCGGCGAATTGTCGGTCCCGATCCCCGAGCGGCGGCCGCCGAACCATCGCCGCACCATCAAGGTCATCAACGCCCGCGGCAACAATCTGAAGAACGTCTCGGCGGAGATTCCGCTGGGGCTGTTCACCTGCGTGACCGGAGTCTCCGGCGGCGGCAAGTCGACGCTCCTGATCGACACGCTCTACAAGGCGATCGCCCGCAAGCTCAACAATGCCAGCGAGGGCGCCGCGCCGCACGACCGCATCGAGGGGCTGGAGCATATCGACAAGATCATCGACATCGACCAGTCGCCGATCGGCCGCACCCCGCGCTCCAATCCGGCGACCTATACCGGCGCCTTCACGCCGATCCGCGAGTGGTTCGCCGGCCTGCCCGAGGCCAAGGCGCGCGGCTACGAGCCCGGCCGGTTCTCGTTCAACGTCAAGGGCGGCCGCTGCGAGGCCTGCCAGGGCGACGGCGTCATCAAGATCGAGATGCACTTTCTGCCCGACGTCTACGTCACCTGCGACGTCTGCAAGGGCAAGCGCTACAACCGCGAAACGCTGGAAGTGCTGTTCAAGGGCAAGTCGATCGCCGACGTGCTGGACATGACGGTGGAGGAAGCCGCCGAATTCTTCAAGGCCGTGCCGCGCGTCCGCGAAACATTCAAGACATTGCACCGCGTCGGGCTGGATTACATCCATGTCGGCCAGCAGGCCACGACGCTGTCGGGCGGCGAAGCCCAGCGGGTCAAACTGGCAAAGGAATTGTCGAAGCGCGCCACCGGCCGCACGCTCTACATCCTGGACGAGCCGACCACCGGCCTGCATTTCCACGACGTCGCAAAACTGTTGGAAGTGCTGCACGAGCTGGTGTCGCAGGGCAATACCGTCGTCGTCATCGAGCACAATCTCGAGGTGATCAAGACCGCGGACTGGGTGATCGACCTCGGCCCCGAAGGCGGCGACGGCGGCGGCGAAATCGTCGCCTGGGGCCCGCCGGAGGACATCGTCAAGGCGCCGCGCAGCTATACCGGCAAATTCCTGGCGCCGGTGCTGGCGAAGGCGGACGGCGGCGGCCGAAGGAAGCGCGGGGCGAGCGAGGCGGCGGAGTGAGGATACGCTTCGTGATCGGGCTCGTTTATCCAGATGCCTAGGAGCCTGTCCGAGTAATCGGATTTTTCTCGACGAAGAGCAATCGTCGTGATTCAAACGGCGGATGAGCAAGACATTTCGTCCTTGGGACGTTGACCAGGTTTGGCTGCTGCCGCCGTCGGTCCAGGATTTGGTGCCTTCCGGGCACGTGGCCCACTTTGTTCGCGACACGGTTCGCACGGGCCTGGACCTGTCTCGGATCATGGATGTCTACGACGAGGCGCGGGGCTTTCCGCCCTATCATCCTGGCATGATGGTGGCGCTGCTGCTTTATGCGTACAGCCAGGGGATCTACTCGTCGCGCAAGATCGCGCGGGGCTGCGAGGAGCGGCTGGATTTGCGGCAGTCACGGGGATGCAGCGTCCGGACTTCCGCACGATCAGTGAGTTTCGCAAGCGGCATTTGGCGGCGCTTTCCGGATTGTTCCGGCAGGTTCTTGCGCTGTGCCGCGAGGCGGGGCTCGTGAAGCTTGGCCATGTGGCGCTCGACGGCACCAAGATCAAGGCCAATGCCGGGATCAACAAGGCGATGAGCTATGGCCGGATGAAAGAGGCCGAGCCGAGGCTTGCGGCGGAGGTCCAGCACTGGCTGGCTCAGGCCGCCCAGACCGATAAGGCTGAGGATCGTCAGTTCGGAGCCTCGAAGCGAGGCGACGAGATGCCCGAGTGGATGGCCAATAAAGAGAAGCGGCTCGAGAAAATCCGTGCCGCCAAGGCCGCGCTGGAAGCTGAAGCCAAAGCCAAAGCCAAAGCCGCCTCGAAGCCGGACGACGACGCGCATCCGCCTGTTTCGTCCGATCGCACGCCGCGATCACGCTGCCAACCAGCCCGCGTCGCTCGATGGAGACATCTGCCACATCGTGTCGCAAAAGATGCCGATCGACCCGAACGAGCACGCGTCAGATTCATTCATGAGCGGCCGCTATGCGGGCTATTGCTCCCGTCGAACTCATCGAGCGATTCGACGCCGCGAGGTCGACGTAGCTTTCACATCGGACGATGCAAACAGCTGGCACCATCCGGCACGCCATCGCGCAGACGGTGAGCAATCGCCGAAGCGATACGGTGACCGATTGCTAGAATAGACGCCAATCTGCCACCAGAAAAGCTGGCGCTCGGATCGCCACAACCGGATGCCTGAGCCTGACCTACACCTTGTTCCGTAATGCGATCCTGACCGAACAACAGGTGGTCTGCACATATGCAGGCCGCCATCGCGAAGTGTGCCCCCATATCCTGGGCATCAACAAACGTGGCGAGGAAACCGCACTGGCGTGGCAATTTGCCGGAGAAAGCAGCGGCAAGCTACCGCAGTGGCGGTGCCTGAGGCTAGCCGATGTCAGAAATGCCCGCGCGCGTAACGGGCCTTGGTACGAGGGACGTTCTCATCGCACTTCGCAAACTTGCGTCAGCAATATCGATCTCGACGTCAACATTCACGTGCGCAAGTTGCGATAACGCGGCTAGTCGTCCCCCGAGCAACCTGCAGAGCGATCACTCCGCCATCACCCCCTCCACAAACCCCGCCGGATCGGCGCAGCGCGTAGGGCGGAATAGCGGAGCTTATTCCGCCTGTTTCGTTCGCCTGCCGTCCTACGCTGCGTCCGCCGGCCTCACGCGCTTTGCAATCTCCGCGCCCTTCTCCCGCTCGACGACGCCGATGTCATATTGGCCCTGTAAGTCGACCCAGAACTGTGCACCATTGCCAAAGTAGCGGCCGAGGCGCACCGCCGTATCGGCGGTGATCGAGCGGCGACCGTTGAGAATGTCGGTGATACGGCCCGAGGGCACGCCGATATCGAGCGACAACCTGATAGCGCTGAGCCCGCGGGCTGCCAGTTCGCGCTTCAACAGACGGCCGGGGTGTGCGACAGGAGCCATGATGATCAACCTTTGTGGTAGTCCACGATTTCAACTTCGTGGGCATCACCTTCTACCTCAGACTCCACAGCCGGCGGGACCGGAAGCGTCCCTCCTCGATTACCGTGTAGCGGCCAAAGAGCCCCTCGCCATATCGTTCAACCGCCGCATTCAACCGCAACGTTTTGCGCAGGGGACTTTCAGAGCCGATGCGCATCAATACAAGGCCCGGAACGGTGCGTTCCCGGCGAAAGACAAGGTCGCCAAAATCCTTGTCTTCGGTGAGCAGAAGCCGCTTTTCACGCAACGCAAGCGCGATAACATCGGGGTCTTTCAGACCCGCGGCCAACTCCGCGACATAAAGCACATCGTGCCCCTCGCTGCGCAGGAACACGACCAGGGGCGCCGCGACGCATTCGTCGGCGAGCCAGCGCACGTATCAGCCGTAAACGACGTCTTCGTCGGCAAGATAATCGGCGGCAAAGGCCTGCGCGGCGTGGATATCGTCAAGCGTGAGCCGTGGATGATCCCCCACGATCGCCTCGGGCGACATGCCGGCGCCGAGCTTGCGCAGGACCAGTTCAACCGGAATGCGCGTGCCGCGAATAACCGGTTTGCCGTCCATAATGTCCGGGTTCACTTCGATGCGTTGGTGCGTCATGCGATCCTCTTGGTTTCAAGATATCAGATAAAATCAAGTTTGTCAGTGATCCCCATTGCGACTACTCCGCCATCACCCCCTCCACGAACCCCACGGGATCGGCGCAAACTTCCCGCATGACCTTGTAGTGGTCCGTCTCCTCGACGGTCACCGGCTCCAGCCCATACTTCGACAGCCGCAGCAGCCGCGCGCCGGGATAGGCCATCAGGACAGGCGAATGCGTGGCCATCACGACCTGGCAGATCGTGGACTGCTCCATCCGCCGCATCAGCTTGAGGAATTCCAGCTGGCGCGCCGGCGACAGCGCGGATTCCGGCTCGTCGAAGATGAAGATGCCCTGGCTCTTGCAGCGCTCCTCGAAGAACCGCGAAAAAGCCTTCGCCGTGGGAATGCGAGAGGTAGTCGGGCGGGGTGCCCGGCGAAACGCCGGGGATATATTCCAGATTGACCTTATCCTGGTATCGCGCCACCGAGAAAAACTCTCCGCCCGGAAGAACCAGCCACTGGCGATCTTCGGCAGTCAGCTTGCGCGGAGCGCCTTCGACAGCACCCCGCCCATCTTCTCCAGCGCCTCGGAATGATCGACCGGCATGTAGCCCTTGCCGCCGCCCGCCTCGTCGTAGCCCGCCAGCACGGCGATGCCTTCGAGTGAAGGTCGATTTGCCGGTGCCGTTTTCGCCGACGATGATGGTGATCGGCCGGTCGAAACTCAGTTCGAAATCGTCGCGCAGGAACGGCAGGCAGAACGGATAGGCCGCGCGGTCGGCGATGCCGGACGGATCGAGCCAGATCCGCCTGAGGTACGGCGCCGGCATGTTGATGGTGCGCTTTCGTTTTGAAGCCATGGTTGGATCGCGGCGTCATCCCGTATTCGGAATTGCATCTATTTCGGAATTGCATACGGCAATTGACGCCGAAGCGTCGCTTCCGGCGCGATCAGAACCGATCGGCGTCACGGCGACGAGGCGTCCATTCATCGATCGCCGCTTCCACGAACCCCGCCGGATCGGCGCAGAACTCCCGCATCACCTTGTAGTGGTCCGTCTGCTCGACGGTCACAGGCTCAAGGCCGTATTTCGAAAGCCGCAGCAGCCGCGCGCCGGGATAGGCCATCAGCATCGGCGAGTGCGTGGCCATCACCACCTGGCAGATGGTGGACTGCTCCATCCGCCGCATCAGCTTGAGGAATTCCATCTGGCGGGCGGGCGACAGCGCCGATTCCGGCTCGTCGAAGATGAAGATGCCCTGCCGCTGGCAACGCTCCTCGAAGAAGCGCATGAAACCCTCGCCGTGCGAATAGGAGAGGAAGTCCGCGGTCGTGCTCCCGGCCGCGTCGAGATATCTGGCGACGGAAAAGAAGGTCTCGGCGCGGAAGAACCAGCCATTGGTGATCTTCGGCAGCCAGCTTGCGCGCAGCGCGGTGGACAGTTCCCCTCCCATCACCTCCAGCGCGTCGGAATGGTCGACCGGTCGATGACCCTTGCCGCCGCCGGCCTCGTCATAGCCGGCCATCACCGCAATCCCTTCGAGCAGCGTGGATTTCCCGGTGCCGTTTTCGCCGGCGATGATGGTGATCGGACGGTCGAAACTGAGCTCGAAACCGTCGCGCAGGAACGGCAGGCAGAACGGATAAGCCGCGCGGTCGGCGATATCAGATGGATCGAGCCAGACGCGCCGGAGGTACGGCGCGGGCATATCGATGGTGCGATTTCGTCGCGAACTCATGCCGCTTACCCCCCGTTCCCAAGCCAGAACCTCGGTTCCGCGCTCGGAACGTAACAGGAACGCCAGATGTTGGGAAGCGGGTCACGGGTGTATATCGCCGACACGTCTTCTCTGTCCGCGGCCGTACCAACGCCGTCTACTTTGCATGGGGTTGTTTTCGCGATTTTGTGTCCAGGCTCCGCGGTGCACCGCCGGCGCCGTGCCGCATCGGTACACGAGATGCTTTAGCTGCTTGAAATGTGAGCCAGCAAGCCGGGCCACAGGTGCTTTCGCCCTACGCGCCCGCCTCCTCGCCCAGCACTTCCAGCACCAGCTCCATCGTCATCAGCACCGGATTGTCGCCGCGCACCAGCCGGCCTTCGGCGAGGCCGCCGAGATAGTCGACCAGCGCGATATCGAGTTCGGCCACCAGCGTGCCGTCGGCGCGGGGCGCCACGGCGCCGGAGCGGATCGCGAGTTCGGTCGCGAACGGCACGACGCTGCGGCCGTCGCTAAAGCATGCGCCGATGGTCGAGCCGACGCCGCCACGCAGCCGGGCGCGCAAGATGCCGTGCTGCCGGCAGAAGGCCTCCAGCGCGCCGGCAAAATCCTGGTTCGGCCGCAGTCGCAGCGCGAAGGCGCGGCTTGCTGTTTTCGCGCCCGACGCCGCGGAGCGCACCGGCCCGAACAATTTAAAATTGGTCTCGGGGTCGGGCTCGGCCGTGAAGACCGCGCCGTCGAGGCCGAAGGCATCCACCTCGAACGGCTCGGCCACGATCGTCTCGTCCGGCAGGATATGGCCGCCGCCGGCGCGGCCGTCGGCCTCGAGCCAGAGGGCGTGGCAATGGAAGAACGGCGCGCCGTCGCGCACGCCGAGGGTCATCGCCCCCATCCTGAGCTTCGTGACACCGGCGGGCCGGAAGGTGTCGCTGTAGAACGCGGCGTTCTCGCCGGTCTTCGACAGCGCCGGCATCACATAGGCGAACGGGCCGAGCGCCCCGCCCCTTATGTTCAGCACGCCGCCGGCAAATCCTTGCGCGGCAAAGCCACGGCGCGCGGCTTCCAGCAGCGGCAGGCCGGCCTGCAGCGTGAAGGCGAAGGCGCGGCCGCGCGCCTCGACCCACTGGATGCGCTCGGGCGCCGGCGGACCGGGCTGGGCGATGCTTCGCATCGTCAGCTTGTCGGTTTGATCGTGAGATCGAGCAGCCCGCGCGCTTCCAGCTCGTCGCGCACCAGCCGTTTTGGCACCTTGCCGTAGCCCGACTTCGGCAAGGACTCCCAGAAGAAAAAACGCTTCGGCATTTTGTAGCGCGGCACTTTCGGCGCCAGGAACCCGGCCATGTCGGCTTCGCTCACCGGGCCCGCGCCCTCCCGCGCGACGCAGACGGCAACACCGACTTCGCCCCACACCGGATCGGGCACGCCGAGCACCGCGACTTCGCCGATCGCGGGATGGGTGAGGATTTTTTCCTCGACCTCGCGCGGATAGATGTTGGATCCGCCTGATATGTACATGTCGGAAGCGCGGCCGGTGATATAGACAAAGCCTTCCTCGTCCATGTGGCCGAGATCGCCGGTGCGGAACCAGCCGTCGCGGAACGCCTTGGCATTGGCCTCGGGGTTGTCGTAGTAGCCGGCGAACACGGCGGGGCCGATGACGCAGATCTCTCCGGTTTCGAACGGCTTCAGTTCGCGCCCGTCGTCGCCCTGGATCGAGACCTGCATGCCCGTGCGCTCGAAGCCGCAGGTGCCGATCCGCGCCTGCGGCCCGTCCTCGGGATCGTGCAAGGCCGGGGGCAGCACGGTGATATTGCCGGTGACCTCGCCGAGCCCGAAATACTGCACCAGCACCGTGCCGAGTTTTTTCAGCGCGGCCTTCTGGTCCTCCCGGTACATCGGCGCCCCGGCATAGATCACATAGCGCAGCGATGAATGATCGTAACGATCGGCGGCCTGATGCTCGACCATCATTTTCAAAATGGTCGGCACGGTAAAAATGTTGCTGACGCGGTGACGTTCGATCAGCCGGAACGCCTCGTCGATGTCGAAACGCTCGGAGGGCAAGAGGATGGTCGGCACGCCCCGCGCGGCCTGCACGAGCTGATGCACGCCGGCGCCATGCGACAGCGGAGCGACCACCAGCGAGGCGTCATTCTCGGTGGTGCCGGGCATGAGGTCGGCAAGGTGGTTGGTGATGACAAAGGCCATCTGGCCGTGGGTCAGCACCGCGGCCTTGGAGCGGCCGGTGGTGCCGGAGGTGAAGAAGAACCAGCAGGCATCGTCGTATTCGACCGCGATGTTCTCGACCCTGGCGTCCGCGTGCGCGGCGATCGCCTCGCTGACGGATTTCTCGCCGAAGGCGCCCTCGCCGATCCGCCAAATAAAGCCGAGCGCCGGGCTCGCGGCTGCGACCGCAGCGGCATGTTCCGGAAAATCGCCGTGACAGAGAAACCCCTTGGCGCCGGAGGCGGTGGCGAGCCAGGCCACTTCGTCCGGCATCAGCCTGAAATTGGTGGGCACCCAGACCGCGCCGAGCCGGAA
The DNA here is from genome assembly GCA_963721275.1 of uncultured Alphaproteobacteria bacterium. GTDB lineage: Bacteria > Pseudomonadota > Alphaproteobacteria > Rhizobiales > Xanthobacteraceae > Bradyrhizobium. Next base: position 559,738 of record CAVRIQ010000021.1, read on the forward strand.
CGCCGAAAACATCGACCAGAACATCTCGTCGCAATTCCTGGAATGGACCAGGATGCGGTCGCCCTTGCCGATGCCGCGCGCCGCGAGCGCCGCCGCCAGCGCCGAGACGCGGGCGTCGATCTCGCGCCAGGTCCAGGACCTGTCGCCCCAGACGAAACCGATGCGGTCGCCGTGCCGGCGGGCGTTCTGGGTCAGCAGATGCGCGAGATTCATCACCCGGCGCGACATCCGCGTCACGCCGCCCAAAGGCGCGGCCGGGGCGAGCGTCTCTGCCCTCACCGCCGTCCCATCCAGACGCCGGCCGCCAGCAGCACGACGCCGACCACGCCGGAGACGACGCCGTGCTTGTAGTGCATCCGCGTCACGCCGGTCTCGTGTCCGGGGAAGAAGCCCGGCAGCTGATCCGCCGGGAGCAGGAAATAGACCGCGGCAATCACCAGCAGGACCACGCCGAGCAGGGTCAGCACGAGCTTCATGGATTTTTCCTCTTTGAATTCGTCGAATTTCTCTACGTCATTCCGGGGCGCGAGCAAAGCTGTCCGCCGTGCCGTTCGAGCCGGAGGGTGCGCAGGCCCTTACCGGCGCCGGTGCCGAAAAAGCAAAATCAGCGCACCCCGGTGCCGCCGCAGCGCTGGCATTTGACGACCTTGTCGCCCTTTTTGAGCAGGCCTTTGCCTTCGCAATTCTTGCACTTCTGCTTCTTCTTGATGTTGGGGCCCTTATCGTTGGCCATGACAAGCCTCCCGGCGAGGATTTGCTACGCGCGACCATGATCCAAGCACATATTCTCGTCTATAAGCACGCGCTAACTGATTCAGTGCCCGTAGGTGAAGGCCCATACCGAGGAGCATGCCGCCGATGCCGATTTGCCGAAGGGCCAGCTCACCGGTTTGCATCCGCGGGTTCACCGACCTAAATGTCGGGCTGGAAACCGTTAAGGTCGGGAATCGAGATCATGGCGACAGGCAGCGTCCGCGACAACAAGGCCCTCTCGCGTTTCGAGCTTGACGCCGAGGGCGGGCTGGCATTCGCGAACTACCGCCTGACGCCATCGGCCGTGATCATCACCCACACCGAGACGCCGCGGAGCTTGCGCGGCCGCGGCATCGCCTCGGAGCTGGTAAAGGGCGCGCTGCAACTGATCCGCGCCGATGGCCTGAAGGTGATCGCCGGCTGCGGTTTTGTGGTGGATTATTTGCAGAAGCATCCGGAGTTTGCGGATCTGGCGGGGTGAACGCTTGTCATTCCGGGACGACGGCCCCGGCAAGCCAGTCCCGGCCCGCCCGCGCAAATCGGCCGTAAGACTACGGGAATCGTCATCTTCTTGATGCAACGCAATACCCCGTTAACGGAGCAATGCGACGAAAGTCCATCATCACATCATGATCATGTCTGGGGAGACCTCACCATGCTGGTCGTATTTCTCTTCGATACCGTCGGACGATATCTTCGCTATCGCTCCCAACTTGCCAGCATCGTCGAATTGGACGATCGAACGCTGAGCGACATCGGCCTTAACCGCAGCGAACTCAGAGCCGTGGCGTGGAATACGGCCGTGCACCGGGCGCCGCACTAAGCCGCCTCGCGTGAGCCTTGCAACATGAGTCTTGCAACGTGAACCTTGCAACGTGAGCCCTGCAAAAAGGCCCGCGCGAACGCGGGCCCTGATTTCTGCCTGCGGCGGAATCGTCAGTGCTTGATCTCCGGTGGCAGCTTGCCGCCGTTCGCGGCCAGTTTTGCCATTACCTGCTTGTGCAGCCAGATGTTCATGCTGGCGGAATCATTGCTGTCGCCGGTGTAGCCAAGTTCCTTCGCCAACTCCTTGCGCGCGCTGAAGCTCGAATCGATATCGAGCGCTTTCATCAGATCGACGATCGACGTGCGCCATTCCAGCTTTTCGCCCTTGGCGGCGGCGGCCTTGTCCACGATCGCCGCGACGTCGACGGATTGCGCCGGCGCGGATGCCGGTGCGGCTGCCGACCCCGTGCTTGCAGCGCCACCGGACGCGGTCGTGCCGCCGCCAGCGGGCGTGGCGGTGGCCTTGCTGCCAAAGATCGCGCTCATGATTTTGCCGAAAATGCTCATCGTTCGCTCCTATGAATTTGAAGATGCCGTGAAGGCTTGAACGGCTCTTTGCTGCGCTGCCGGCAGCACCGGGGCCGGGTCGCCGGAAGTGTATTCCCCGCCGGCAGAATTGCCAATGCACGAAGCAACCGCAGCAAATGAACCGGAGGAAATCAGTTCGTCGCGGCGGAATGCCCCCAGAACGACGACGCGTGTACGTCCGTGGTGACACAACGCAGCATCACCGAAGCGTGAGCGACGGTGCGGATGAATGGGAGTACGCTTGTCGTTCAGTTCGCGACATGACCAGTTTCGGTTTCCTGTTTTCGCGTCTGGCCTGATCGTGATCGATTCCAAAAGCGGCCGCTTGCGCGCTCAAGCGAGCGCGGATCCGGCGGCCGGCGGCAACGGAGATAACGACCATGGCGACCCCCTATCCCGGCAATGTCACACCCATGGCCCAGCCTGCGCAGGACAGCGCGGCTGCGCCCATCGTCCGAACCATCGGCCTCTCCGATCTGCACCAGGCGCTGCGGCTCGGCTGGGAAGATTTCAAGGCGGTGCCGAGCCACGCCATCATTCTCTGCGTGATCTATCCGGTACTTGGCCTCGTGCTGGCGCGCACGGTGCTCGGCTATTCGGTGCTGCCGCTATTGTTTCCGCTGGCCGCGGGCTTTGCGCTGCTCGGCCCGTTCGCGGCGCTCGGTCTCTATGAGCTCAGCCGCCGCCGCGAGGCCGGCGAATCCGCATCGGCCTGGAATGCGGTCGAGGTGCTGCGTTCGCCATCATTTGGCGCCATGCTCGGGCTCGGCACGCTGCTGCTGGCGCTGTTCGTGACCTGGGTGGCCACCGCGCAGGCGATCTACGTGGCGGCGTTCGGTTATCAGGCCGCGGCGGATATTCCTGACTTCGCCAGCCGCGTGCTGACGACCCCGCAAGGCTGGTGGCTGATCCTGGTCGGCTGCGGCGTCGGCTTCCTGTTTGCCCTGGTAGCGCTGTGCGTCAGCGTGGTTTCGTTCCCGCTGATGCTCGACCGTCATGCCGGTATCGGCGACGCCATGGTGACGTCGCTGCGGGCGGTGGCGCGTAACCCCGTTCCGATGGCGGCTTGGGGATTGATCGTCGCGCTGCTGCTGCTCCTGGGATCGCTGCCGCTGTTCCTCGGGCTTGCCGTCGTCATCCCGCTGCTGGGCCACGCCACCTGGCATCTCTATCGCAAGGTGATCGCGCCGGATCCCAATCCGCGGCCGATCTCGCCCCGCCCGCACCGCGAGCGGCGCCCCGCGGCGGATTTCCCGGCCAACTTGTTTCCGTGGCGGCGCAAGGACGACGCATAGGGACAGGCTAACGCGATCAGGCCGCCGGTCGATGGCCGACCGGCGGCCTTCGCATCGCTGAGGGTCGCTGATTTTTCATCACGTCGAATGGCAGGGAACCATTGGTTCCCGCCGGGCCTTGTTTTGGCCGCGGTTGCCAACGACATTTCGAGTTGTCGGGGAAACGTTCTTCATTCGAGAATCATTTCGGAGCAGAGTCCCGATGCCCCCTCATTTTCCTTTCCGAGCCTTCCTGGTCAGGCGAGCCTTCCTGGTGGCTGTTGCGGCGCTGACGATGTCGGCAGCGCCGGCGGCGGCTGCGACCTGCGGTACCGGCAGCTTCGCAAGCTGGCTTGACGACTTCAAGAGTGACGCAACGGCCAAGGGAATTTCCCAATCCGCGATTGCCGCTGGCCTGAACGGCGTCAGCCTGGACCAGGGGGTGCTCTCGCGGGATCGCTCGCAAAAGGTTTTCAGTCAGAGCTTCGAGGAATTCTCCGGCCGGATGGTGCCTCCCCGCCTGACCCGCGGCGCCAACATGATGAAGCAATATGGGTCCGTGCTCGGGCGGATCGAACAACGCTTCGGCGTGCCCGGCGAAGTGCTGGTGGCGATCTGGGGGCTGGAGACGGATTTCGGCGTCAACACCGGAAAGTTTCCGACCATTCGCTCGCTGGCGACGCTGGCTTACGATTGCCGGCGCGCGGAGACCTTCCGGGCGGAGCTGATGGACGCGCTGCGCATCGTCGAGCGCGGCGATCTGGCGCCGGCGGAAATGCGCGGCGCCTGGGCCGGCGAAATCGGCCAGACCCAGTTCATGCCGTCGTCCTACCTGAAATACGCCGTCGATTTCGACAGCAACGGCCGCCGCGACCTCCTGCACAGCGCGCCCGACGTGCTGGCATCGACCGCCAACTATCTCGCCAGCTACGGCTGGCAGCGCGGCAAGGACTGGGAGCCCGGCAGCGCGAATTTCAACGTGCTCCAGCAATGGAACAAGAGCGAGGTCTACGCGAAGACGATCGCCTATTTCGCAAGCCAGCTCGCGCACGCACCCTGATTTTTGGTCGCTCGTAGCGAATCGCCCGGCTGGGATACAAGGTCGGAAGCAATCGCAGAACGCCCATGCATTATATTGCGACGCGTCATAAACAATGATCTTTAATTCATAAACGTTTCGCCCCATGTGAATTGCGCATGAACAAGCCATCATGCAGGCCCGCCATAGAGCCATTGGAACTCGAATTTCCATAACTCCCGGGCTTGCTTTTGGCTCACCTGGAACCATCTTGTGCCTATCAATATCTGTGTCGCCGATGCGACAATTCCGTGATTATACGGGCGATTTCTCGCGTCGCCGCCTCCGGCGGGCCCGCCTCGGCGGCCGCTTTGGACGGCCACGCTGAAGGGTTAATCGTTTCTTACCTTTGCCATGCGTTCTATGCTTAGCTGCACCGCACCATTTGATCTTTTGGAACGAGGAACTTTGACCTATATTCATTTCAACGATGAGGCTTCCTCCAAGAGCTGAATCGTAAATTCAAGGAGACTACCATGTTGCTCTCGCTCATTCGCATGATCCAGGCGTTCCGGGACTATCAGCGCAATGTCAGCGAACTGTCCCAGCTCAGCGATCGCGAACTGGCCGATATCGGCCTCGATCGCTCGGACATTCCGCGCGTTGCCGCCGGCACCTTTAACGGCTGATCGATCTTTCAGCCGACTTCCGAACGGATAACGCCCGCTGCTGCCGCGGGCGTTGTCGTATCTGCCGCTACGCGCTACCTCTGTGCCCATGACAGGCACCAAATCCCACACTCAGTCCGTGCATATCGTCGGTGCCGGCCTGGCCGGCTCGGAAGCGGCCTGGCAGGTCGCCCAGTCCGGCATTGCCGTGGTGCTGCATGAGATGCGCCCGATCAGGATGACGGAAGCGCATCGCACCGACGGCCTCGCCGAACTCGTGTGCTCCAATTCGTTCCGCTCCGATGACGCCGCCAATAACGCGGTCGGGCTGCTGCACGCCGAAATGCGGCGGCTGGGTTCACTGATCATGCGGGCAGCCGACGCCAACCAGGTCCCGGCCGGCGGCGCGCTGGCGGTGGACCGGGACGGGTTCTCCGCCGCTGTAACCAAAGCGCTCAACGACCATCCCCTGATCGAAATCCGCCGCACCGAGGTCGACGGCCTGCCGCCTTCGGACTGGCGCAACGTCATCGTCGCCACCGGGCCCTTGACCTCGGCGCCGCTGGCGGATGCCATCCGCCAACTGACAGACGAGAACGCGCTGGCGTTCTTCGACGCGATCGCCCCGATCGTGCACCGGGATTCCATCGATATGTCGGCGGCCTGGTTTCAGTCGCGCTACGACAAGGTCGGCCCCGGCGGCACCGGCGCCGACTACATCAACTGCCCCCTGACAAAGGAGCAATACGACGGCTTCGTCGACGCGCTGCTTGCCGGCGAGAAGACCGATTTCAAGGAGTGGGAAGCCAACACGCCCTATTTCGACGGCTGCCTGCCGATCGAGGTGATGGCCGAGCGCGGCCGCGAGACGCTGCGTCACGGCCCGATGAAGCCCGTCGGCCTCACCAATCCGCACGATCCGACCGTGAAGGCCTATGCCATCGTGCAGCTGCGCCAGGACAACAAGCTCGGCACGCTCTACAATATGGTCGGCTTCCAGACCAAGCTGAAATACGCCGCGCAGCAGCGCGTCTTCCGCACCATTCCCGGGCTCGAGAACGCCGAATTCGCCCGGCTCGGCGGCCTGCATCGCAATACCTTCCTGAATTCGCCGAAGCTATTGGATGGCCAGCTGCGGTTGCGCGCGGAGCCGCGGCTGCGCTTCGCCGGACAGATGACCGGCTGCGAAGGCTATGTGGAATCCGCCAGCATCGGCCTGATCGCCGGCCTCTATGCCGCGGCCGACGCGCGCGCGACATCGCTGACCCCGCCGCCGGCGACATCAGCACTGGGATCGCTGCTCGGCCACATCACCGGCGGCCACATCGAAACCATCGAACCGGGCGCGCGCTCGTTTCAGCCGATGAACATCAATTTCGGTCTGTTTCCGCCACTCGCCAGCCCGCCCACAAAAAAGCCCGACGGTTCGCGCCTGCGCGGCAACGAGAAGACCATCGCCAGGAGACAGGCGATCAGCGCACGCGCGCTGGCCGATCTCGACCGCTGGATTGCCGACCACCTGCATATTGCTGCGGCAGCGTGAGCGTCTCATGAGTTTGCCAAAAGACGACGCCGCTGTGCTGTCGGCGCGCTGGATCGAAGGCGTGCTGTTGAAGCGCGACGTGTTTTCCACGGTCGAACGCGGCCGCTTTCGCGGCGATCAGGGCGAAGTCGATGCGGTGCTGCGCCGGCTCGACCAGGTGCCGTGGTGGTCGTATCTCCCTGCGCGTCATCTGTTCGGACGCGAGCGCCGTGCGCTGGCGCTGGCGCGCGACCTTGGGGTCGGACCGGAACTGCTGTGGGCCGGACACCAGGCACTGGTACGCGGCTTCATCGACGGGGTCGCTCTTCATCTGGCAAAACCCGTTGGCGACGTCGCCTATTTCCGCTCGGCCAAAGCGGCGCTGCGCAGGCTGCACCGCGCCGGCATCTGCCACAACGACCTCGCCAAGGAACAAAACTGGCTGCGCGGCAGCAATGGCCGAGCCTATCTCACCGACTTCCAGCTCGCCGCCTGCTTCAAGACCCGCGGCCGGCTGTTCCGGATCGCCGCCTACGAGGATCTCAGGCATCTCTTGAAGCACAAGCGCAGCTACGCCCCCGGCGCGCTGACGCCGAAGGAGCGCAAGATTCTCGCGCGCAAATCCTTTGTCGCCAGCCTCTGGCTCAAGACCGGCAAGAAGGTCTACCGCGCCATCACCCGCGGCCTGTTCAATTTCACCGACCGCGAGGGCGGCGGGCGGCGGCTGGTCAACGACGCGCCGGTGCTGATCGATCTGATCCGGAAAAACCCTGACGTCCGCGATACCGCCATCGTCGCATTCGCCGACCGCCGCACCGGTGTCGGGCTCTATGCTTTCGTCGAGGCCGACCGGACCGCGCTGGAAGGCCAACTGCGCGACGAGCTCACCGCGGCAAAGGGCCCGAAACCGCCGGAGCACATCCAGGTGGTGCTGGCACTGCCGCGCGATGCCGCCGGCAGACCGCGCACCGAAATCCTCCAGCTCGTCGCCATGAACCAGCTCGATCTGATCGAGCCGATGCTGAATAGCGATACCGACCGCGCCTTCCTGAAAGACATTCTGGAATCGCGCAAGAACCTGCGCGACCGGTTCAATTTCGAGGCGGCAGACTTGATGCCTCCGCCGACCACGGACGTCATCACCCGCGAAGGCGGCTAACCCAGTATTGGAGCCTGTCATCGGGTTCGCCGGAGGCGATATCCGATAGCGGGTGGGACGACCTCATGTGGTGCAGCACTGCTTCATGCAAACCTATGAAAACAGCCGCGACCGCGACGCCCGCCACACGGTCCATAGCGTCCGCAGCCTTGATGTGGGGTGGGGACTGAACAGATCGGTATCCGCGCGGGACATTCGCACGAGATCGCGGGCCACCCCCGCCAGCGGCAGAAACACCGGCCTCACCTGTGGCGGCACGCCCGGCAGCAGCGTAAAGGCGGTTTCCAGATGTCCGCGGGCTTCGCCGATCAGCTGATCCAGCGCCGCGCGCAGTTCTGCAGTTTCCTTCCCCGCGAACATCTCTTCCATGCCGCTGCCATGGCTCTCCAGCAATTGCAGCGGCACGAACAACTGACGCCGCGCAGCGTCCAGCGACAGCGCCGCCATCACCTGCGCAATGCCTTGCGCGAGGCCGGCATGACGCGCGAGGTGCTCGATGTCGGGCGATTGCCACCCGGCGATGGCGGCGCCAAACGAGAACAGCGCCGACGAGGTGTCGTTGATATAGGCTTCCAGCGCCGCCATGGTCGGCATCGGATCGTTGTAGAGATCGAACTGGTGCTCGTCGACGAGCCGCGACAGCCGCTCGGCCGGCAGGCGGCAGTTCCGGATCGCGAGATTGAGTTCGGCCGCGACCGGATTGCCCTCAACGCCGCCATGGCCCTGGCCCGCCAGCATGTCGGTCCACCATTGCAGGCGGATTTCACCGGGCAGCGGCTGGCTCACCAGTTCCCTGACGCGGGAAATTTCGACGTTGAAGGCGTAGATCGCGAGCAGCGCGCGGCGCTGGTCAGCCGGCACGAACAGCGTCGAGGCGTAGCGGGCAAAATCGTGGCTGCGCACCAGCTCGGTGCAGAATTCGGCCGCTTGCCGGCCTTCGTCCGCGCTGCTCATGGCACCGCTATCAGCGCCGCGGCCACCCGACGCCGCTCGCCCATCATGATGTTGTAGGTGCGGATCGCGGGGCCCGTCTGCATCGGATCGAGCACGATCCCGGCCGCGCGTAACGCCTGGCGGAGGTCGGACGGCGGCAGCCAGACCCCGGTGCCGGTGCCGATGATCAGCGTATCGATGCTACCCGCGGCGGCGAACACCCGCTCCAGCGAGGTTCTGTCGATCTCGGCAGGGCTGGTGACCGGCCAGCCCCAGATCGCATCCGGCAGGCACAGCAGCGAGCCGCGATGCGACATCCCGGCGAAGGCGAAGCCGCCGTTGCCGTAGGCCTCGATCGGAGCGGACCTCGGAAGATGCGGCGCGTCCGAGCGGCTCGGCATGGCTAGGACTCTGTTTGCGAGCGCACGATCTTGTCCGAAAACCCGTTCCCACTTTGCGGGATCATGCGCTATTTTTTCGCCGGCTTTTCCGGCTTTGCCGGCTTATCCGACTTATCCGATTTGTCCGGCGCATCCGCCCTGTGGTTGCCGACGCCGAGATAGATCAGGATCGGGGCCGCGATGAAAATCGACGTGTAGGTACCGACCAGCACCACACCGAACATCATGACTGCGGTGAAGCTGTGGATGGCGGGGCCGCCGAACAACAGCAGCGCCAACAGCGCCAGCGTCACCGTGACGTGGGTGATGATGGAGCGCGACAGCGTCGAGTTGATGAACTCGTTGAGCAGTTCCGGCATCGGCATCTTCTTGTAACGCCGCAGCATTTCCCTGATCCGGTCATAGATCACGACGGTGTCGTTGAGCGAATAGCCGAGAATTGTCAGAAGGGCTGCGATGCTGGTGAGGTCGAAATCGACCTGCGAGATCGACATGAAGCCGATGGTCAGCACGATGTCGTGCACGTTGGCGATCATGGCGCCGAGCGCGAACTGCCATTCGAACCGGAACCAGAGGTAGATCAGGATCGAAAGAATTGCGAGCATCAGCCCGAGCATGCCGTAGGCCAGCAATTCGCCGGAAACGCGCGGTCCCACCACCTCGACGCGGCGGTAATCGACGCTGTCGCCGAGCGCACCGCGGACTTTCTGCACCGCCTGCTGCTGCGCCGCGTCGCCGCCGGGCTGTTCGGCAACCCGGATCAGGACTTCGTCCGGCCCGCCGAACTGCTGCAGCTGGATGTCGCCAAGCCCGAGGCCGCCGAGGGTCGCGCGCATCGCGGCGATGTCGACCGTGCCTGTCTTGGCCCGGAGCTCCATCAGCGTGCCGCCCTTGAAGTCGATGCCGAAGTTCAGCCCGTGGGTGAAGAACAGCGTGATCGCGAAAATCGAGAGCAGCGCCGAAATCGGAAAACTGATGCGGCGAAAGCGGGTGAAATCGAAATGCGTGTTGTCGGGCACGATCCGCAGCGACGGCAGCCAGCCGAAGCAGCTGACCACCGTCAGCACGGCGATGAGAATGCCCAGTCCGATCAGAACCAAATGAGTCACAGCCGGCTCCGATATTTCAAATTGGCACGCTGTGCGGCCGCGTCACCCGCACCCAGGTCGCCACGATCAGGCGGGTCAGGGTAAAGGCGGTGAACACCGTGGTGATGATGCCGATGCCGAGCGTCACGGCGAAGCCGCGCACCGGGCCGGTGCCGATATAGAACAGCACGGCGGCGGCGATGAAGGTGGTGATGTTGGAATCCAGGATCGTCGACAGCGCGCGCTTGAAACCGGCGTCGATCGCGGAAATCGCGTTGCGGCCGCCGCGCAATTCCTCGCGGATGCGCTCGTAGATCAGGACGTTGGAGTCGACCGCAATGCCGACCGTCAGCACGATGCCGGCGATGCCCGGCAAGGTCAGCGTGGCGTTGAGAAGCGACAGCACGCCGAAAATCATCGCGACGTTGATGGCGACCGCGATATTGGCGAACACGCCGAACAGCCGGTAGGTCAGGAGCATGAACACGATGACCAGAATCGAGCCGACGTAAGCGGCGAGTTCGCCCTTCGCGATCGAATCCTGCCCCAGGCCCGGACCGACGGTGCGTTCCTCGATGACGGTCAGCGGCGCCGGCAGCGCGCCGGCGCGCAGCAGGATCGACAGGTCGTTGGCCTGCTGCACGGTAAAATTGCCGGAGATCTGCCCCGAGCCGCCGGTGATCGGTTCGCGGATCACGGGAGCGGAAATCACCTCGTTGTCGAGCACGATCGCAAAGGGCTGCCCGACATTCTCGGAGGTCGCCTGCGCGAATTTGCGCGAGCCGGCGGTGTTGAAACGGAAGCTGACGATCGGCTCGCCCGAGCGCTGGTCGAAGCCGGGCTGCGAGTTGGTCAGATCGCCGCCGGAGACCAGAACCTGTTTCTTGATGACGTAGGGTATCTTCGGCGACGTCGAACTCATCAGCACTTCGGAATCGGGCGGCACCCTGCCCGCCTGGGCCTGATCCGGCGGCACGGTCGTATCGACCATGCGGAATTCCATCTTGGCGGTCTTGCCCAGCAGCTCCTTCAGACGGCTCGGGTCCTGCAGGCCCGGCACCTGGACCAGGATGCGGTCGGTGCCCTGTCGCTGGATCAGCGGTTCGACGGTGCCGAGCTGGTTGACGCGGCGCTCGACGATCTGGATCGATTGCTCGATGGTCTGGCGGATGCGCTCGGTGATGGCCGCCTGCGGAACCCCGAGGCGAATCAGGCCGCCCCCGGCATCGCTGATTTCGAGGCTGCGCTGCCCGCTGGAGCCCATCAGCCCGCTGAGCGGCTGCGACAGTTCTCGCAGCTTGGTCAGGGCGTTTTGCAGATCGGTCTCCTTGACGCGGACCTCGACGCTATCGGGACGCGAAGCCAGCCCGGTATAGCCGATCCTGGCCTCGCGCAGCGTCCGGCGCACGTCATCGCGGATCTGGTCGAGCTTCTCTTTCTTGACGTAGTTGGAATCGACCTCCAGCAGGAGGTAGGAACCGCCCTGCAGGTCGAGGCCGAGCACCAGCCGCCGCTGCGCCCAGGCCGGCCAGCCCTTGACGGTCGCTTCGGGAAAGAAATTGGGAACGGCGCAAAGGCACACCACCAGCGCTGTCAGGATGATCGCCAGCGCCTTCCACCGCGTGAAATACAACATCGAGTTGACCCGTCAGATTCAGGAAAATGCGGCGCTTCAAGTAAGCTAGCTCGCGGACGCCTCGTCCTTGGCGGACTCACTCTTGTCCTTGGCCGGCTCGCCCTTGGCGCGCACGCCGGAAATCATCTGCCGCATTTGCCGCACCCGGACGCCATCCGAGATTTCGAATTCGATCTGGTCGTCGTCGACCACTTTCGTAACCTTGCCGACGAGACCGCCCGAGGTCACCACGGTGTCGCCGCGGCGGATGTTCTTCACGAGTTCGGCATGGTCCTTCACCTTCTTCTGCTGCGGCCGCAGAATCAGGAAATACATGATCACGAAGATCAGCGCGAAAGGCAGCAGCGACATCAACATGCTGTTGGTGTCGCTCGCTCCCGCAGCCTGGGCAAACGCAGGTGTAATCAGCATTCGGACAATCCTCGTGAAACGGGAATGAGCCGGCAACGCCTGTCGCGTCGGGCCGGTTCGGGGCAAATTCGCGCGGACTATAGCGGCCGCGGTCCCAATTGCAACGCCGCCCAACCCCTCATTTGCCCTTCATTTGAGTGGCTTGCGGGCCACCAAAAGGCCCGATATGGCTGCACGGTCAGGAACCCCGAAAGATGTCGAAAAAGCCTCGAAAAACAAGACCTCGCACCGCGCGGAAATCGCCGCCGGCCGCGACAAAACGTCCGGCCGTCGCCGCCGAACATGACACAACGGAAAGAATCGCCCGCGCGCTCGAAGCGATCGCAGCACAGCTGTCCGCCGCCTCGCCGGCCCCGGACACGGCTCTTTCATTCGGCCGCGCCGACGCCTTCGTTTGGCACCCCGACGGCCGGCTGGCGCCGGTGCCGCGCGTCAGCCGCGTCGATCTCGGCCTGCTCAAGGGCATCGACCGGATGCGCGACATCCTGATCGAGAACACCGAGCGTTTCGCCGATGGGCTCCCCGCCAACAATGCGCTTCTGTGGGGCGCGCGCGGCATGGGCAAGTCGTCTTTGGTGAAGGCGACCCATGCCAGCATCAACGTCAACCGCAAACCCTCCGACCGCCTGAAACTGATCGAGATCCATCGTGAGGATATCGAGAGCCTGCCGGCCCTGATGGACCTGCTGCGCGCCTCCGACTTCCATTTCATCGTGTTCTGCGACGACCTGTCGTTCGACGGCAACGACGCCTCCTACAAGTCGCTGAAGGCCGTGCTGGAAGGCGGCATCGAGGGCCGGCCCGAAAATGTCATCCTCTACGCCACCTCCAACCGCCGGCATCTGCTGGCGCGCGACATGATCGAGAACGAGCGCTCGACCGCGATCAATCCCGGCGAAGCCGTCGAGGAGAAGGTTTCGCTCTCCGACCGGTTCGGACTGTGGCTCGGCTTTCACCGCTGCAGCCAGGATGAATATCTCGCGATGGTGCGGGGCTATTGCAGCCATTTCGGCATCAAGATCGCCGAAGAAGAACTCGAGCGCGAAGCACTGGAATGGTCGACCACGCGCGGCTCGCGATCCGGCCGGGTCGCCTGGCAGTTCACGCAGGAACTGGCGGGAAGGCTCGGAGTGAGGCTCAAGCAGGGTTGATCAACCGCCTGGAGTGTCCGCGCGTGGCCTCGCGAGCGGTATGAGCAACAGGCCGATCACCGCGACCGCGGCCAGCAGGGCCCAGGCTTCATTGGCACTGGCGGCGAAAGCGGCCTGCTCGATCCTGGAACCGGCGGCCGATACATCGGGTGGAATCCGATCGAGCCCGATCGCGTGCGCGGCAGTGATGTCACCTGCCATCAGGCGCTGGCGGATCGCCTCGGCGTGTCCGCTGGTGCGTCCGTAGAGGATCGTATCGATCAGCGCGATTCCCACCGCACCGCCGAGGTTTCGCATCATATTGAACAAACCGCTGGCGTCCGGGACCTGCTTGTGCGGCAATGTCTCCAGCGCAAGCCTGGTCGGCGGCAGCAGACAAAACATGGCGGCGAAGCCGCGCAGGACCTGCGGCCAGAACATCTCGTCGAAATCGGCGACACGGCTTTCGAACGCGCTCAGGCCCAGTCCAAGGGCGAACAGGCTGAAGCCGAAGGCCGACATCCAGCGCGAATCCAGTCTGCTCTCCAGCGCGCCGGCGATGGGCGCGGCCACGAGTTGCGCAACGCCCGTCACAAGCATGATCGAGCCGATCTGGAGCGCGTCGTGTTGGCGGACATAGGCGAGAAATACCGGCATCAAATAGACCGCGCCGAACAATCCGACGCCGAGGCAGAAGCTGAGCGCGCAACCAATCCAGAACGGCCGCACCTTCAAGGTCGAAAGTTCGACTACCGGCTGCACCGCCTTCAGCGTTCTGACGACAAACAGCGCCGCAGCCACGGCGCACAGCGCAAACAGAACAAGGCAGACGGTGGAGAACCAGCCATTTTGCGGGGCTTGTTTCAAGCCGATCTCGAGGCTCGCCAGGGCCGCCGCCATCAGCGCGAGCGAAATTCCGTCGAAATCCCTCAACTGCTTCAGACGAGGCCGGCCGCGCGGCAGCAGCAACGGTGTCGCGATGATTGCGACGATGCCCGGGACGACGTTGACCAGAAACAGCCATGGCCAGGAATAATAGTGTGTGATCCAGCCGCCGACGACCGGGCCGACCGTCGGCCCAAGCACGGCCATGATGCCGGCAATCGTTCCGGCGACCGGATGGGAGCGCACCGGAAACAACAAGAAGATGCCTGAGAACACGGCCGGGATCAGCGTCCCTCCCGCAAACCCCTGAAAGACGCGGAAGGTGACCAGAGACGCGAAGCTGCCGCTGAAGGCGCAGCCGATCGACGTCAGGGTAAATACGAAGATCGCGATGACGAACAGCCAGCGCAACGTCAGCACCCGCGTCAGCCAGCCCGTCAGGGGAATGGCGATGACCTCGGCGATGAGATAGGCCGTCTGGATCCAGCTCATCGCATCCGGCGATATCGCCAATGCATGCTGGATCGTCGGCAGCGACGTCGCGACAACCTGGATGTCCAGGATCGCCATGAACATGCCGAGGCACATCAGGAGGAAGCCGAACCAGGTGGCGACTCTCGCCTTGGTCGTTCGCCAGATCATTATTCGTCGCGCATCAATGTCTCACGCGGAACTAAAATGCAGTTTTCGGCTGTCTGCGGAGCGTCAAAAATAGAGGGGTAACGACGATGGCCGGCCGCGGCTGGCCTAAAGGCAACGGAAATAGCCGACCGAGCCGACAATGTACACTCTGGTCGTCGCAGAAGACGCGCCCCGCTCTCCGGCTGGCCGGCGCGGCCTGCGATATCGGGGATCATGGAGCTGCGCGCGGCTGTGCCAGCAGCACACGGGAATACCGGTTCGCCCGGTCAAGCCGGGCGGTACCAATCGTCAGCGTGGAGACTGCCTCTGGCGCCCGAGCGCTTACGCCCCGTTGAGGAATTGAAGCGGGTCAACCGGGGTAGATCCCTTGCGGATCTCGAAGTGGAGCTGCGGCGACCCCACCTCGCCCGACTGACCCGACTTGGCAATGACCTGGCCGCGCTTGATCGTATCGCCGCGCTTCACCAGGAGCTCACTCGCATGGGCATATGCGGTGACGTACCCGTTGGCGTGCCGAACCAGAACCAGATTGCCATAACCCTTGAGCTCGTTGCCGGAATAGGCCACGACGCCGTCTTCCGCCGCCTTGATCGGCGTCCCTTCGGGCACCGCCAGATTGATGCCGTCGTTCGACTTGCCGTTGGTCTTGGCACCGTAGCTTGTGATCACCTTGCCGCGCACCGGCCAACGGAATGTCGGCAGCGCCCCGGTGGCCTCGGCCGCCCTGACCGGGCTTTGGGCGGAAGGCTCTTCAACCTTGCCCGTCGCCTGGGCCAGCCGCGCGCTTTGCGGCGGACCGGCGGTGACCGCGGCCATTTTGGTAGCGGGCGGCGCCAACGGCGCCGCAGGCTGGGCGGCAGCCACAGCTGCGGGCTGCAAGGGCGCGGCAGCTGCAGTCTTCCCACCCGGCACCGTCAGCCTGGCGCCGAGCTTGAGTTTCGCGTGGGGATCGAGCCCATTGGCTTTCGCCAGTTCCGTGACCGGGATGTGGTTGTGACGGGCGATGCTGAGCAGCGTGTCGCCACGGTTGACGAAGTGGAACGAAGGCGCGGCGCTGACGGCTGCAACGGCCCGGCTCGCCGGAGCAACAGGCGCGGGCGCAGGCGCCGCGACGGCGGTCGCGGACTCATGCGGAATGATCAGCTGCTGGCCGGGCGACAACGCACGCGGCCCCCTGTAACCGTTGGCCTGCAGGATGGCCGCGGGCGTCACGCGGTAGCGGCGCGCCAGGATATCCAGCGTGTCGCTGGTGCCGACGATGATCGTGGTACCGGCACGGGCGGGCGCACGGGCGGCTGCGACCGAACGCGGCGCGACAGTCCCCGTCGTCTCCAGCGGATGAGCGGGCGGCTCATAAGAGGCGAGCCCCCGCCCTCCTCCGGACACGCCGTTGCTGGCCGCCGGATAGCTCTGCGGCGCCGCGATCGGCGGCGGCAGAGGCTGCGACTGGTATTGCGGTTGCGGGCGGGAATATTGCGGAAGTTCGCGGCGCTCGACCGCGGGGGCCGGCACCGACCCGGTGGCTTCACGCTGCGAGGCAAAGGGATTGGAGAAGGAATTCTGCGAGAGGCGCGTCTGCATGTCGGCGCTGCAGCCCGCGAACCCGAATGAGATCAGCGCCAGCGCCGCGGCGTGCGGCAGGCGGCGCGAGCAAAGCAACTCGACGATACGGGACATGGTTACTCACTCGTACGCAACAAATTACTTTTTTGAGTAAACACGTCCCCAGTAAACAACCGCTTAACCCTGCGAAATCCTTACACTCCGGAGCAATCCGGGTGCGGCCAGCCGCGGCGACGGGCTGGATCGCTTCGTGGCCGCCGCTTCCCCGCCAGGACGGGAGGCCTTCCTAGAGCTCGCGGGCGATGCCTGGCAGGGCCGGCACGAACCGAACGTCCACCAGCTCCCTGCGATCGAAGCCGGCGTCGGTCCTGGTAACGCGGACCAGGGTCTGGGTGCCGCGATGCGGGCCCACCGGCGCGATCAGGATGCCGCCGGGCTCAAGCCGCTCCATTAGCGCCTCGGGGATCTGCTCCATCGCCGCTGTCACGATGATGCGGTCGAAAGTGCCTGCGCCGGCCGGAACGTCGTAGCCATCCCCCAGCATGACCTCGACATTGTCGCAACCGACCTTGGCAAGCCGCGCCCGGGCGGCGTCGGCAAGCGTCCGGTAACGCTCGATCGTCAATACGTGGCCGCAAAGCCGCGACAGGATGGCGGCCTGGTAGCCGGAGCCGGTGCCGATCTCGAGCACGCGGTGCCGCTTCTGGAGCTGCAACTGTTCGGTCATGTAAGCCACCACGAAGGGCTGGCTGATGGTCTGTCCGCAGGCGATGCCGAGCGCCGAGTCGCGGTAGGCATCGGGGCGATCGGCCGGCTCCACGAAGAATTCCCGCGGCACCTCTTCCATGGCGCGCAGGACCGCCTGGTCGCTGATCCCGCGTCGCCGCAGGGTGAGCTGAAACATCATCTTTTCCGGCGGATTCGGCACAGCGGGCATGACAATCTCTGGAACGCCCCTGCCGGGGCAGTCTCGGACAGCTTGATGCAAGATAGAGCGCCGACTTAGGGAAAAATCTCCGAAAATCGATGTTCCCGACGGGGAACCGGGTTTGTACTCCGGCGTTATGCGAGCGGGCAACCAATCTCCTGTTCCAGGCCTGCAACGGCGCGGGCAACGTGTTGGCACACGTTGACATTGCGCTGGTTGGCGTTATTTGCGATCCTTACAGGCGGGACGGGCAAGGACATTCTCATGACTGCGACGCGACCGCCGGGCGGTTCGGTCTTCCTCGTCGAGGACGAGGTGATGATCAGGATGATGGTCGCCGACATGCTGGAGGAGCTGGGTTTCAGCATCGCAGCCGAGGCCGGCGAGATCAACGAGGCGATAAGGCTCGCGCAATGCACCGAGTTCGACCTCGCCATTCTCGACGTCAACGTCAACGGCAAGGTGATTTCTCCGGTCGCCGAATTGATCGCAGCGCGCAACCGCCCATTCATCTTCGCGACCGGCTACGGCTCGTCGGGTCTGCCGGAAGAATACCGTGACCGACCCGCGCTGCAAAAGCCCTTCCAGCTCGAAACCCTGGCGCGAATGATCGACAGCACCCTCAAGGGCGCGACGGTTTAGACTGGGGATAAAACCGTAAAGCCTCGGCGTACTGGATCCCTGCGCTCGCGAGGATGACGCTTCGCGTCACTTCAGCGTCGCCGTCAGCGCCTGCGAAAACTCGTCATCGGTGCGGTCGAGCCGCAGCGGCGTCACCGAAACGTAGCGCGCCGCCAGCGCCGCAAGATCGGTACCCTCCGCCGGCACGTCGACCTGCGCCAGCCGCTCGAACCCGATCCAGAAGTAAGGATTGCCGCGCCCGTCGCGGCGCTGGTCGACCTTGAGAAAACCGAGATTGCGCTTGCCCTGCCGCGTCACCCGCACGCCCGCGACCTCGTCGGGGGCGCAGGCGGGAAAATTGACATTGATCACGGTATTTTTCGGCACCCCGGCGTCGATCACCTTGCGCAGGATCGCGGGGCCGAACTTCAGCGCCGTCTCCCACAGCGGCGCGTTGCGCGTCTCCATGGAAAATTCCTGCGACAACGCGAACGACGGAATTCCCAGAATGGTACCTTCCAGGGCACCTGCAATGGTGCCGGAATAGACGACGTCCTCGGCGACGTTGCGGCCCTTGTTGACCCCTGACAGCACGAGATCCGGCATGGTTTCGCCGAGGATGTGGCGCGCGCCCATGATGACGCAGTCGGTCGGCGTGCCCCGGACCGCGAAATGACGCGGGCCCACTTCACGCAGGCGCAACGGATCGTTCAGCGACAGCGAATGCGAGACGCCGGACTGATCGAGCTCCGGCGCCACCACCCAGACATCGTCGGACAGCGCCCGTGCGATCTCCTCGACGATCTTCAAACCGGGCGCATGGATGCCGTCGTCATTGGTGCAGAGAATTCGCATCCGACTGATTGCCTCTTTCGATCGATTCCGGGGCCGTCAACGTCGTCTTATCCCGCTCACGCCGCCGAGGCAAACCCAGTAAATTCAAGGAAATACCCCTCCGCCGAGATCTTTTGGCGCAGACGATTGCCCGCTTTCAGACGCTGCTGTTCTTTTGCGTTGATGGTTGTTGTCCGGACGCTGCGGCGGGCTTGCGGCGCGAAACGACGAGGTTATCCCGCCGTGATATTCGAAGGGTGGTCCGGGCGGCACCGACGACCAGGTCGGGCCGGGTTCGCGAATGTACCGGTTCAGGGATATCCGATTCCGCAGCCGTACCTGCTGGGTCTCAGTCGGGCTATCCGGCTTCTTCCAATTGAGGCCTCTCGCGCAGTACGGCTCGCAACAGCGATCGGTGGACCTCGATCCTTCCGTTGTAATCGACGTATCCCAGTTTCCTGAATTTGTTCATGAAGAAACTCACGCGGGAGCGGGTCGTGCCGATCATTTCCGCCAGTGTCTCCTGACTGAGCGTAATCGGAATCGGCCTTCCGCCGCCTTCGCCGCCGAAGTTCGCGAGGCGCAGCAGCAGGTGCGCAAGGCGCTTCTCGCTGCAATTGAACAGATGGTCGATCAGATCGTCTTCCATCCGGCTGTTGCGGGACAACAGATAGCCGATGAAAAATGCGGAAAAGCCCGGCTCCGCAACGAGGGCTGCCAGCATCGCCGGTTTTGTCATCGAGGTGATCACGCAGTCTTCGATGGCCTGGCTGGTAGCGTTGCGTCTTTCCGCGCCTTCGATGCAGGCTTCGCCGAAGAACTGCCCCTCCTGTAAAATGCCGACCACCGCTTCCTTGCCGTGCTCGGATAACACGGTGATCTTGACCTTGCCTTTCTGGATGAAGAAGACCTCGTCGGCGGCGTCGCCCTGGCTGTAGATCTTCTGGTTCCTGGCGTACCGCTCGACGGTTTTTCCAGCTCCCGTCCGGCCCAGAAAAGCCCGTGGATCAAACGAATCTTCTGCCTGAAGTTGCGGCGTGTTCGGCATGGCGTTGGTCCGTCATCCAGCCGGGAGCACAACACTCTCAGTTGCCGGTTCGGCCGATCGGCCACGCCGGTATTAAATCATCATAGTACTCTAATGTCGGGAAGGCGACATAAATCGAGGTTCGGACGGCCGGCCTTCTCTGTCCTAATTCAGACGCGGACAAGGGCTCCATGCGGCGAGCGCCGAGGCCTAGGTCGGCGGCCTCAGTTCGCTCGCAAGCCAGCCCAGCGCGTCCGAGGTCATGGGATCGCTCGGTACGACCGTGGTGCTGACGTAACCGCACTTTGGGCACTCGAAGGTACGGCTGGCGAACCCGGACGGTCCCGAGTCGAGTTTCGACAACAGCATGCGACCCTGCGGGCACTTCGGACAGCCAGGGCGCCGGATGGCGGATACATGCGCAGGCGCTATCGGTTGAAATTCGGGCATGGGACATCGCGTTGATTGGTGCCAAATCGGCCAAAGGCGCCGACGGGTCGAATCAAACCTTGGCCTTTTCGGCCCCATTTACCGTGGTCAATTTTGCTCAATTGCAAAAAACTTCATCCGCGAAGTTGAATGGATACGCGCGCGCAGCCCGATATTGCGATTCAAATGCCGTCAAACAGCTTTCGTGACGCCTGGCCGATGCAATCACCGTGGAACGCGAATGCGCCACGTACGGACAAATCTCGCGGGCCAGCTTTCAATGCGGAGTTCGAAGTTTTGAGCCGCCACATTCTTGGGCGCCGCAACGGGACTCTCCGTATCGGGAGCAGCTTTCAAGACCGCCGCTCTCAAATCAGCAACGCCGGGCCCAGGCGGGGCGGTCTTTCGCGGCGGTTCGGGGTAGTATTTGCGAGCGACATCAACCGCCTTCTCGAAATCTTCGATATTGATCCACGCCTGCGCGCGCAGGCTTTCCAGGACGCCGTCTTCCCAGAGCCGCGAGCCCGCGATGTCGAACTGGCCCTTCTGCTTCTGATTGCAGGCCTGGACGCCGTAGCCGGTGACGGCCCATTGTCTGCCGACCCAATAGATATCGCGATGCAGGGCCATGGGTCCCGTTTCCGAAAGCGGCGGTCGCCGCAGGCAGAACACGAGGATACCGCTGTGCACCGCCTTCGCAACATCGAAGGCGACCTCCCTGGGATGAATCCCGGCCGGATTACTTGTCGCCGGTAATCACCTTCAGCCCGCCCATATAGGGCTGCAGCACGTCGGGCACGGCGATCGAGCCGTTTTCCTGCTGATAGGTTTCCATCACCGCGATCAGCGCGCGGCCGACCGCGGTGCCGGAGCCGTTCAGCGTGTGCACGAAACGCGGCTTGCCGTCGGCCCCGCGATAGCGCGCGTCCATGCGGCGGGCCTGGAAATCGCCGCACACCGAGCAACTCGAGATTTCCCTGAAGGCGCCGCCCTCGCCCTGGCCCGGCATCCAGACCTCGATGTCGTAGGTCTTCTGCGCCGAAAAGCCCATGTCGCCCGCGCACAGCGTCATCACGCGGTAATGCAGGTCGAGTTGCCGCAACACTTCCTCGGCGCAGGCGAGCATGCGCTCATGCTCGTCCTTGCTGGTCTCCGGCGTCGTGATCGAAACGAGTTCGACCTTTGTGAACTGATGCTGGCGGATCATGCCGCGGGTGTCGCGCCCGGCCGCACCCGCCTCGGCACGAAAGCACGGCGTCAGCGCGGTTACGCGCATCGGCAATTCCTTCTCGTCGCGGATGGATTCGCGCACGAGGTTGGTCAGGGGCACTTCGGCGGTGGGGATGAGTCCGAGGCGCTCGCTTCTCAGATTGGCGTCGGGCGTGGCCAGCAATTCACCCTTGATGGCCCAGAACTGGTCGTCTTCGAACTTCGGCAGTTGGCCGGTTCCAAACATCACGTCGTTGCGCACCAGCAACGGCGGATTGATCTCGGTATAACCGTGCTCATTGGTGTGCAGATCGAGCATGAATTGCCCGATCGCCCGCTCCAGCCGTGCGAGGCCCTTCTTCAGCACCACAAAACGCGCGCCGCTTAGTTTTGCAGCGCTTTCGAAATCCATGTAACCGAGCGCGCCGCCGAGGTCGTCATGCGGCTTCGGCGCGAAGGCATAATGGCGCACCGCGCCAAAATGATGCCGCACCACATTGCCGTGCTCGTCGACGCCATCGGGGACTTCATCCAGCGGCAAGTTCGGGATCGCCGCCAGCGCGGCTGCGAGTTCCGCGTCCGCCGCCTTCGCCACGGCTTCGAGCTCGGGCATGGTCGTCTTGAGGTCGGCGACCTCGGCCATCAGCGCGGCGGCTCGTGCATCGTCCCTGGCCTTCTTGGCTTCGCCGATTTCCTTCGACGCCGCATTGCGCCGCGCCTGCGCCTGCTCCGACTTCAGGATCGCCGCGCGGCGCCTCTCGTCGATCGCCAGCAGCGATGCCGACAATGCGGCGAGCCCGCGCCGTTTCAGTCCCGCGTCGAAGGTCTGAGCGTTGTCACGGATCCACTTGATATCGTGCATGACAAATGT
Source organism: uncultured Alphaproteobacteria bacterium (assembly GCA_963721275.1). Lineage (GTDB taxonomy): Bacteria > Pseudomonadota > Alphaproteobacteria > Rhizobiales > Xanthobacteraceae > Bradyrhizobium. The sequence goes on from CAVRIQ010000021.1 coordinate 582,093, forward strand.
TCCTGCGTCATGGCCGGGCGAAGCGCGAAGCGCGTCTCACCTGAAATCCCGGCCATCCACGTCTTTGCTGCCTTAGAACAAGTCGTCGATGCCCGGGTCAAGCCCGGGCAGGACGAATCATGGACGGTGTGCCGCGATGATAGGTGAAGCGCAGGGCGCCGCCCTACTCCGCCGGATTGGCTTCGGGCGGTGGCGGGGTCGCCGGAGGCGGAGTGGCAGCGGCCGCCGCGGCGGCGGTCCTCTTCTCGACCACGCGCACCGCGATGATCGAGCCCTCGTAGAGCGCCAGCAGGGGAAGCGCCAGCGAGGCCTGGCTGAGCACGTCGGGCGGCGTCAGCACGGCGGCGATGATGAAGGCGACCACGATGAAATAGCGCCGCTTCTCGCGCAGCTGTTTCGAGGTGATGATGCCGACGCGGCCGAGCAGCGTCAGGATCACCGGCAGCTGGAACGCGATGCCGAAGGCGAAAATCAGCGACATCATCAGCGACAGATATTCGCCGACCTTCGGCAACAGCTGGATCTGCGCGGTCTCGGGGCCGCCCAACTGCTGCATGCCGAGCGAGAACCGCACCAGCATCGGCAGCACCACGAAATAGACCAGCATCGATCCCATCACGAAAAAGAACGGCGTGGCGATCAGATATGGCAGGAAGGCGCCGCGCTCGTGCTTGTAGAGGCCGGGCGCCACGAATTTGTAGATCTGGGTGGCGATGATCGGGAACGAGATGAAACCGGCGCCGAACAGCGCCAGCTTCAACTGGGTGATGAAATATTCGAGCAGCGCCGTGTAGATGAATTTCGAATTCTCGGCGCCGGCGACCCAGACGAACGGCCACACCAGCACGTTGTAGATCTGCTTGGCGAAGAAGAAGCAGAAGATGAAAGCTATGCCAAATCCGAGCAGCGCCTTGATCAGCCGCGAGCGCAGCTCGATCAAATGATCCATCAGCGGCGCCTTGCTGGCCTCGATATCTTCGGCGCTCATGACGCTTTGGCGTCCCTGAGAACGTCGGACGCAGCGGGCGCGGTGTCCTGCGGCGCGGGCTGCGCCTGCGCTTCCTGCACGATCGCCAGCGGCTGCGATGCCGCGGCATGCGCATCGGCCTCGGTGAAGGTTTCCGGGATCGGGGCTTCCGGCGCGTCGATCTTCGACGTCGCCAGCGCGTCGGTTTCCGACGTCGCAGGTGTCGTCGCAGTGACCGGAGGCTCGATCGCGGGCGCGTCGGTCGCGGACGGCTTGTCGAGAACGTCGATGTCGAGGGCCTTGCTGACGTCCTTCTCCAGCGAGGTCATCAAATTGCCGCTGGTGAAGCCGGATGCGGCCTCCCTGACCTCGTCAAAGCTCTTCTTGAGGTCGGACATCTCGGCCTCGCGCATGGCTTCCTGGAACTGGCCCTGGAATTCGGCGGCCATCTTGCGCGCCTTGCCCATCCATTGCCCGACCATGCGCAGCACGCCCGGCAGCTCTTTCGGGCCGATGGCGATCAGCGCGACGACCGCGATGACGGCAATTTCACTCCACCCGATATCGAACATCAATGATTCCGCTCACGCGAGGCGATTTCACCCCAACACTTGCCAAACAAGATTTGGGCCGCCCGCGTCTCCCCAGCCGGCTTGTAGCGCCGCAAGCCTTAAGGTGTTCAGACAGCCTTGCTGCCGACATCCGACCGCGTCGCCGTCGACGGCGTGGCGTTGTGGTCGATGGTCTTCACGGGCTCGGGCTTTTCCGCGGTCGTTTCATCGTCCTGCATGCCCTTCTTGAAGGCCTTGATGCCCTGCGCGACATCGCCCATCAAGTCGGAAATCTTGCCGCGACCGAACAACAGCAGGACGACTGCGATCACGATGATCCAGTGCCAAATGCTAAGCGAACCCATCCTGCAACCCTCCAAACGCGCAAGCCGGCGACCCGGCCAATCTGAGGGGGAAAGTAGGCTCAGGAGGTGTCAAAAACAAGGACTTAAGCCGCGCCAAAACGCTGTTAACGCGCTACCGTTAACCGGTGCCGGACACGGCTACCCGCCTGCAGCCGCTTGATCGGAATCAGCCTTCGTCGCCCTGTTCCGGCTCGACCGCGGGCGCCAGCGCGAGTTCCAGATCGCCGATTTCCAGCGGATCCTCGTCATCGCGCAGGGTTGGATCGTCCGACGGGGTCGGAACGTTGAAGCCGGAAGGCAGCCGCGAATCCAACAGGCCGGTACCCTTCAGTTCTTCCAGGCCCGGCAGATCGCCGAGCGCCTCGAGGCTGAACTGCGACAAAAAGGCTTCCGTGGTTCCAAAGGTGAGCGGACGGCCTGGCGTCTTGCGACGGCCGCGTGGACGAATCCAGCCCGTCTCCAGCAGCACGTCGAGCGTCCCCTTGGAGGTAATTACCCCCCGGATCTCCTCGATCTCCGCACGCGTCACCGGCTGGTGATAGGCAATGATCGCCAGCATCTCGATCGCCGCGCGCGACAGCCGGCGGGTTTCGGTGCTCTCCCGCGTCATCAGCCAGGCCAGATCGCCCGCGGTGCGGAAGGTCCATTTGTTGGCGACGCGAACCAGATTGACGCCGCGCAAGGCATAGTCCGCCTGCAGTTGCGCCAGCGCGACCTTGATGTCGACGCCCTCCGGCATCCGCTTGGCAAGGGTGGCCTGGTCCAGCGGTTCCGTGGAGGCGAACAGCAGCGCTTCCAGAAGACGCAATTCTTCGGGCCGCGCGTGCGGATCGACAGACCCCTCCTCGGCATCGGCTATGCGCTTTTCCGCCAGGCTTGCCATGGTTCGGTCTCCTTCTTCCACTTACTCGGCCGTCAGATCCGGCGCGGTCATCGCGTCGGATACTGGTTGCGGCGGACGCTTTCGAAAATAAAGCGGCGCGAACGCCTCTTGCTGGTGCAATTCCATCTCGCCTTCCCGGACCAGTTCCAGGGCGGCCGCAAAACTCGACGCAAAAACCGTGGCTTTTTGAGTGGGATCGACGACGTAGCTGAGCAGGTATTCGTCGAGGCAGCTCCAGTCCTCCGCCATCCCGACCAGGCGCTCCAGCGACGCCCTCGCCTCCGCCAGCGACCACACCGTGCGCTTCGCCAGATGCACGCTCGCCAGCACCCGCTGCTGGCGCTGCGCGGCGTAGGCGGTAAGCAGGTCGAACAGGGTCGCGGTGAATTTGGGGTGCTTGACCTCCGCGATGGCTTCGGGATTGCCGCGCGGAAAAATGTCGCGCTGCAATTGCGGGCGGTTCATCAGCCGGTTCGCCGCCTCGCGAATGGCCTCAAGCCGGCGCAGCCGGTTGGCCAGCGCGGTCGCCATTTCCTCGGCGCTCGGTCCCTCCGCGGTAGGGGGTTCCGGCAGCAGCAGCCTCGATTTGAGAAACGCGAGCCATGCCGCCATCACCAGATAGTCGGCGGCGAGCTCGAGCCTGATCTTCCGCGCCGCTTCGATGAACACCAGATACTGGTTGGCCAGCGCCAGAATGGAAATCTTGGCGAGATCGACCTTCTGCTGCCGCGCCAGCGCCAGCAGCAGATCGAGCGGCCCCTCATAGCCCTCGACGTCGACGACCAGCGAGGGCTCGTCCTCGGAGAGATCAGCCGGCCGCCCGGTTTCGAATGATAGGATTTCCGCGCTCATGCGCCTGCCGTTCCTGCCCGTTGGACCAACGCTTCCAGTTCAGCCCGCGCTTTCCGCCGGTCGAAGACTTGTGGCGCTTTGCGGGACGCCAGCGCCCTTCTCGCGCGCTCCAGCGCTTTGCCTGACAATTCCGGCGTCTCACGGGCAACCTCGCGCATTTCGTCGAGCTTGCCGTTGCAATGCAGAGCCATGTCGCAGCCGGCGTCAAAGATGGCCCGGGTACGCTCGGCGATCGATCCCGCCAATGCGTTCATGGACACGTCATCACTCATCAACAAACCCTGGAACCCGATCACGCCGCGAATCACTTGGTTGATCATTGTCGCAGAAGTCGTCGCCGGATGGGCGGTGTCCAGCGCGCTAAACACAACATGTGCGGTCATGGCCATCGGAAGGTCCGCCAGCGGTTGAAAGGCGGCAAAATCGGTGCGTTCCAGCTCCGCCCGGGGCGTATCGACTACCGGGAGCCTGAAATGGGTATCGGCGGTCGCCCGTCCATGGCCGGGAATGTGCTTGAGCACAGGCAGGACACCACCCTGCTCGAGCCCCTCCGTCACCGCCCGCGCGATCGCCGCGACCTTGCCCGGTTCGGTTCCATAGGCGCGGTCGCCAATGACCGCGTCGGCGCCGGCCACCGGCAGGTCCGCCAGCGGCAGGCAGTCCACGGTAACGCCGAGATCGCCGAGATCGGCCGCGATCAGCCGCGCGCTCAGCCGCGCCGCGGTAAGACCAAGCTCGCGGTCGATGTCGTAGAGCCTGCCGAATACCGCTCCCGCCGGATAGGCGGGCCAATGCGGCGGACCGAGACGCTGCACCCGGCCGCCCTCCTGGTCGATCAGGACCGGCGCGTCCGGCGCGCCGAGCTCTTTGCGTAATTCACTAACAAGCTGAATGACTTGCGCAGGCGCTTCGATGTTCCGCTTGAATAAGATGAAGCCCCACGGAAGCTGCGTGCGGATGAATTCACGCTCGGCGGCGCTGAGCTCCGTTCCGGATACGCCTGTGATGAAGGCCCGCGTGGTCATGCGGGCCGATTAGCCCGCTGCCACCCCGGGGGTCAAGGAAACGGCCGTTAATTCCTTTGGACGACGCACTGCCCGCCGGCCGACTTCAGATTGCCGCAGAACTGCGCGGCTTCCTCGGACGTTCCGAACGGACCTACCATGGCGCGGTAGTAGACGCCCTTCTCGCCGAGGTCGGCCCGCTTGATCAGCGGCGTATGCGATCCCAACACCGCCGGGAATTTGCCCTGCAGGGCCCTGAAGGAGGCATGGGCGTCGGCCTCGCTACGCTGGGAAGAGACCTGAACGACGTAACCGCCGCTGGCTGGCGCGGTCTGGGCCGGGTTGGTGTTGGCCACCCGGGTCCTCGGTTCCGCGGCGGGAGCCGCCTGGCCAGCCTGCGGCACCAGCGACAGCGGCGCGTTGGCGCTCGCATTGGCCGATGTCGGCGGGTTGTGCGAGGCGACCTGCGGCGGTGCAGCCGCGGCTCGTGCAGCCGGGGCTGGTCTGGTTACCGCCGGCGGCGGTGCCGAGCCAACCGGCAACGCACTGCCGTCGGGCTGATCGCCCTTCACAGTCAGGGTCTTGATCTTGCGCGGCTCGTTGTTCGGCAGCGTGCCATTGCCCGCGCTTGCCAGCGGCTGATTGGGAGCCACGCTGGCTGCGGACGGCGGATTGCCGTTCTGGTTCAGCGGCGGAAACACTACGCGCGGTCCGGCCTTGGCGTTGACGTCTACCGGCGCTTCTTCGCGCGGAACGATCTTCTCGGTGCCGTCGCCCGCCGCCATGCGATCCGGCAGCTTGGCAGAACCATCTGCCGGAGCCGGCACGATCTTGGTCGGACTGGTGTCAGCCTTGATGATCGGCGGCTCGCCGCTGCGGGGCGTCCCGACAAAGGTGCGGTAGGCAAACGCCGCGCCGGTTCCCACCACCGCCAGCGCCAGCACGACGACCACGGTAACCATCCCGCCACGACGCTTCCGGACGGGTTCTTCGGTGCCGTCGTCGTAGCCATCCTGATAGGCATAAGCATCGTCCGCATAGGCCGGATCATGCGGGAATGGCTGCGCGGCAGCATCGAGCTGGCCGTACAGCGCGTCGTCATACCGCGACGGATCGGGCTCAGGCTCCGCCGCGTCCGCGTAGCGCGGCTCCTCCTGAAAATCGGGCTCGGGCGCTGGACGCGCCGCCGCGTAGCGCTGCAAGGGGTGCACCGAGCTCGGATAATCCGGCGGGGGCTCCTGCTGCGGGACCTCCTGCCGGTTGGCACGCTGCAGCCACGGCGGCGGACCTGCCGGAGGAGCAATCTCGGGTTCAGCCGCGTTTTGATAGGGAGGCTCGGCCGGGCGCTGATAGGGATCGCGGGCGGCGGTGCGCGGCTGGACCTGTTGGTTGGCCCGGCCCATCGTGCCGAACGGGTCGGTCTGACCGATCAACCGCGCCAGTTCGGCCAAAGGATCGCTCTCGCCCCTTGCCGACGCCTGCGGATCGCCGCCGCGATCATAGTCGTTATCAGCGGGAAAAGGTCTGTCGCGATATCGATCAGCCATCGTGATGATGCGTCCCCTGCGGGAAGGTCGCCAACCCGCTTTTACTGACGAACCAGCCCCTGCCAGATGCCGCCCACGATCCCCGTGTGAGCGGCGTTCGCCCCTGCAATTACCGCATCTCGTCCGGAGCGTGAACGCCGAGAACGGCTAAGCCCGATGCCAGAACCGAGACGGCACCCTGGACCAAAGCCAGCCGCGCCTTTGTGATCTCTGCATCATTATTGATAATGAAGCGTAAATAGGGCAAATCGTGCCCCTTGTTCCACAGCGCATGAAATTCGCTGGCGAGATCATACAGGTAAAAAGCGATTCGGTGCGGCTCATGCGCCACCGAAGCCGCCTCGATCGCCCGGGGATAGAGCGCCAGCCGCCGCAGCAGGTCCAATTCCCCGGGGTCAGTCAGCCGTTCAAGCGAGGCTCCCGCAAGGTAGGCTGCCCGGGCATTATCCTCCTCGGGCAGATCGGGAACCACCGCCCGTGCATTGCGAAACACCGAGTGCCCGCGGGCGTGGCCGTACTGGACGTAGAACACGGGGTTTTCTTTGGACTGCTCGATTACCCTGGCGAGGTCGAAATCCAGCACCGCGTCGTTCTTGCGGTAGAGCATCATGAAACGGACGGCGTCCTTGCCGACCTCGTCGACCACCTCGCGCAGCGTGACGAAATCGCCGGAGCGTTTTGACATTTTCACCGGCTCGCCGTGTCGCAGCAGTTTTACCAGTTGCACGATCTTCACATCCAGCACGGCCTTGCCGGCGGTAACGGCCTTGACCGCCGCCTGCATGCGCTTGATGTAGCCGCCATGGTCGGCGCCGAACACGTCGATCAGATTGGCAAAACCGCGGTCGAACTTGTTCTTGTGATTGGCGATGTCGGAGGCGAAATAGGTATAGGAGCCGTCGGACTTCATCAGGGGACGGTCGACATCGTCGCCATAGGCGGTGGCGCGGAACAGCGTCTGCTCGCGGTCCTCGTAATCCTCGACCGGCCCGCCTTTCGGCGGCGGCAGGCGGCCTTGATAAACATCGCCGCGCGAACGCAGGAAATCGATGGTCTCGGCGACCTTGTTGTTGCCGGTCTCGGTCAGCGAACGCTCGGAGAAGAAGACGTCGTGCCGGATGTTGAGGGCGGCGAGATCGCCCTTGATCTCCTCCATCATCATCGCGATCGCTTTGTCGCGCACGATCGGAAGCCAGCGGCCTTCCGGCATCGCCTTGAGCTTGTCGCCGTATTCGGCTGAAAGCGCCTGCCCGACCGGCTTCAGATAGTCGCCGGGATAGAGCCCTTCCGGCATTGCGCCGATGTCCTCGCCGAGCGCCTCGCGATACCTGAGGAAAGCCGATCGCGCGAGCACGTCGACCTGCGCGCCGGCATCGTTGATGTAATATTCGCGGGTCACATCATGACCCGTGAACGCCAGCAGGCTGCACAGCGCGTCGCCGAACACCGCGCCGCGGCAATGCCCGACATGCATCGGCCCGGTCGGATTGGCCGAGACATATTCGACATTGACCTTCTCGGCCGCGCCCATCGCGCTCCGCCCATAGGCGTCGCCCTCGCGCAGCACGGTGCGCAGCGCGTCCGACCAGGCCTTCGGCTTCAAGGTGAGATTGATGAAGCCGGGACCGGCGATGTCGACGGAAGCGATCAGATCGTCGGCGCGCAGCTTCGCTGCGATCGCTTCCGCGAGATCGCGCGGTTTGGACCTGGCTTCCTTGGCCAGCACCATCGCGGCGTTGGTCGCCATATCGCCATGCGCGGCGTCACGCGGCGGCTCGACCACGACCCGCGACAGGTCGATACCGGCAGGCCATCCGCGTTCGGCCGCCAGCGCGCCGCAAACGGCGTGCACGCGCGCCAGCACGTCGGCGAACAGATGCGGATGTGGAGCTTTTTCGGCCATGGGCGGACTTAACCGGGGGATTGCGCCGCGCATGCGGCTTTGAGGCCGCCGCCTAACGCAAATCCGGGGTCGAGTCAAAAAGCCTCTGGTGCTCGATCAGCGCGAAACGGTCGGTCATCCCGGCGATGAAGTTGCCAATCCGCCGGGCGCGCTCGGTTTCGCTGTCTCCGCCTTCCGGCGGCAGCCACTCGGCCGGCAGATCGCCGGGGGTCTTCCGATAGCGCTCGAACAGATCGAACAGGATCTGTTCGGCCTCGCCCATTACCCGCATCACCCGCTCATGCCGGTACATCCGTATCTTGAGGAAAGACTTGATCTCGGCCTCGGCCTGCGCGACGCCGTCAGGAAACGCGATCAGCACCTCGCCATGGTTGCGGACATCGTCGGCCGATTGCGGTTTCGCGACCAGCAGGCGCACGCGTGCCTCGGAAACGACCGCCCCGATCAGACAGGAGATCAGCTCGCGCACCAGCTCCGCGCCGCGCCGGTCGTGATCGAGCGCGGGATAGTGGCGGTCGATTTCGGCGATCATTTCCGCCGTCAGCGGCATCACCTTGAGGTCGTCGACGGTGAACAGACCGGCCCGCAGGCCGTCGTCGATATCATGGGCGTCATAGGCAATATCGTCGGCAATCGCCGCGACCTGCGCTTCCAGCGAAGCAAAACTCCACAGTTCCAGGTCGTATTTGCGGTTGTATTCGGAAATGCCGACGGGAATGCCGCGGTCGCGATAGCGCCCGGTGGCCCGCCCGTTTCGGTCCGTCAGCGGGCCGTTGTGTTTGACGATCCCCTCCAGCGACTCCCAGGTCAGGTTGAGCCCGTCGAATTCGGGGTAGCGATGCTCCAGCGAGGTGACCACCCGCAGGGTCTGGGCGTTGTGGTCGAACCCGCCATGGGCCTGCAGGCAGGCGTCCAGCGCCCGCTCGCCGGCGTGGCCGAACGGCGGATGGCCGAGGTCGTGGGCCAGCGCCAGGGCTTCCGTGAGGTCCTCGTCGAGACCGAACTGGCGGGCCAGCGCGCGGGCGATCTGCGCCACCTCGAGCGAATGCGTCAGCCGGGTGCGATAATGATCGCCTTCGTGGAACACGAACACCTGGGTCTTGTACTTGAGGCGGCGAAAGGCGGTGGAATGAATCACCCGGTCGCAATCGCGCCGGAACGGGCTGCGGGTCTTGCTCGGCGGTTCCTGAAACAGCCGTCCGCGGCTGCGATCGGGATCGCAGCCAAAGACCGAACGAGGGGCAGCCATTCCGACCGACACGGTATATTAGTCTCCCCTGAGGGTTTGATTCCGGCGCATGGCACACTTAACTAGACTTAAGCGCCCGATACCAAATAATTTGGGTATAGGTCGGCTATCGGAGCGAGATCATGACAGCAGCCAGTGTGGTCATCAGCGAGCGGGCGGCCCGCCGCATCGGGGAAATCCTCAAGACCGAGGGCGAAGGCGCCATGCTGCGCATCAGCGTCGAGGGCGGCGGCTGCTCCGGCTTTCAGTACAAATTCGATATCGATCGCGCCAGGGCCGAGGACGATCTGGTGATCGCGCGCGACAGCGCCGTGGTGCTGGTCGATCCCGCTTCGGTGCCGTTTCTGGCGGGCTCCGAGGTCGATTTCGTCGACGACCTGATCGGCGCCTCGTTCCGGGTGGTCAACCCCAACGCCACCGCATCCTGCGGCTGCGGCACCAGTTTTTCGATCTGAGAAGCGCGCGATCGCATCCATGATCGCGTCGCCGTGACGGCGGCCGAAGCCGGTCATCCGATGGAGAACGCCCCGACGGGCCGTCGCGCGCGAGCGGCCGTTGTCAAACGCCTCACTCCGCCGCGACGACGTGCGGGCGCTCGAGGTTCTCGGCCTCGTCGGCCTGCGGTTCCAGCCGGCGCTTCAGGCGGCGGTCGATCCGGTCGAGATAGATGTAGATCACCGGCGTGATGAACAGCGTGAGCAGCTGCGACACGCAGAGACCGCCGACCACGGCGACGCCGAGCGGCTGACGCAGCTCGGCGCCGGTGCCGGCGCCGATCGCGATCGGCAGGGTACCGAAAATCGCCGCGAAGGTCGTCATCATGATCGGGCGGAACCGCAACAGCGCCGCTTCGCGGATGGCATGCTCGGCGCTCAAGCCGACGCGGCGGCGTTCCAACGCAAAGTCCACCATCATGATGGCGTTCTTCTTGACGATGCCGACCAGCATCACGATGCCGATCATCGCGATCACCGAAAGTTCCATGTTGAACATCATCAAAGTGAGGATCGCGCCGATGCCTGCGGACGGCAGGCCGGAAATGATGGTGATCGGATGGATGAAGCTTTCGTAGAGAATTCCGAGGATCACGAAGGCCGCGAACACCGCCGCCAGGATCAGGACGCCCTGCCCGCGCAACGAATCCTGGAACACCTGCGCCGTGCCGGAGAACCCGGTGGCGATGGTGGCGGGAAGGTTCGAGCTTTGCTCGATCTTGGTGATCTCGTCCACCGCATAGCCGAGCGAGTAGTTCGGGGCGAGGTTGAACGAGATCGTCACCGCGGGCTGCTGGCCCTGATGGTTGATCTGCAGCGGACCGACCGTCGGCACCAGTTTTGCCACCGCGTCCAGCGGAATGGTCTGGTTGTTGGCGGTCTTCACATAGAGCCTGGAGAGATCGGACGGATCGACCCGGAACTGCGGCTGCGCCTCCAGGATGATCTGGTAGTCGTTCGACGGCATGTAGATGGTGCCGACCTGGCGCGCGCCATAGGCGTCGTAGAGCTGGTTGCGGACCTGATCGACGGTGACGCCGTAGACCGCGGCTTTCTCGCGGTCGATATCGACGGTCATCTGCGGGTTCTTGATGTAGAGATCGGTGGTGACGTCGAGCAACCCCGGCACCCTGGCGATCTTGTCGCGCATCTCCGGCGCCAGCCGGTACAGCGATTCAGTGTCGCCGCTCTGCAAGGCGTACTGATACTGGCTCTTCGACGGCCGGCCGCCGATGTTGAGGTTCTGGATGCCCTGGAAGAACGCCTGCATACCCGGCACCTGCGTCGCCTTCTGGCGCAGACGCGCCATCACCACGGCCGCCGATTCCCGCTCCTTCCTCGGTTTCAGCGCGATGAACAACCGGCCGTAATTCGCCGTCACGTTGGGACCGCCCGCGCCGACCGTGGAGTTGATGTATTGCACCGCGGGATCCCGGCTCAGAAGATCGGCCAGCTCCTTCTGGCGAACCGTCATCGCCTCGAACGAGGTGTCGGTCGCCGCCTCCGTCACGCCCGACAGAAAGCCGGTGTCTTCCTGCGGAAAGAATCCCTTGGGCACAATGATGTAGAGCGCGACGGTGCCGGCGAGCGTCGCCAGCGTGACCACCAGCATCAACGCCTTGCGGGCAAGCACCCAATCAAGTGCCCATTCGTAGGCTCGAAGCCAGGCCTCGAACATCCGCTCAAAGGCGCGAAGCACGATATTCGGCTTGTGCGTCTTGTCATGCGCCTTCAGGACGCGGGCGCACAGCATCGGCGTCAGCGTCAGCGAGACGAAACCGGACACCACGATCGCAATCGCGATCGTGACCGCGAATTCGCGAAACACGCGGCCGACGATACCGCCCATCAGCAGCACCGGGATGAATACGGCGATCAGCGAAAACGTGATCGAAATGATGGTGAAGCCGATCTCGCGGGCGCCCTTCAGGGCAGCCTCATACGGGCGCATGCCGTGCTCGATGTGCCGGACGATGTTTTCCAGCATGACGATGGCGTCGTCGACCACGAAGCCGACCGACAGGGTCAGCGCCAGCAGCGTCATGTTGTTGATGGAGAAGTCCAGCATGTACATGGCGGCGAAGGTGCCGAGCAGCGAAATCGGCACCGCCAGCGCCGGGATGAAGGTCGCGGATGCCGACCGCAGGAACAAAAAGATCACCAGGATGACGAGACCGATGGCGATCAGCAGCGTCTCCTCGACGTCGCTGACGGACTGGCGGATCGACACCGAACGGTCCATCGCGACCTGGATTTTCACCGATGGCGGAATCTGGGCCCGCAGCATCGGCAATTTCGCCAGCACGCCGTCGACGACGGCGACCGTGTTGGCGTCGGGCTGCTTGTAGATGGCCAGCACGATCGCGCGAGTGCCGTTGAACCAGGTCGCGATCTTGTCGTTCTCGACGCTGTCATAGACGTGCGCGATCTCGTCGAGCCGAACCGGCGAGCCGTTGCGCCAGGCGACGATGACGTGACGGTAATCGGCTGCCTTGTCCATCTGGCCGGACGCCTGAAGTGCGACGTCCTGTTTCGGCCCGTTCAGCGTGCCGACCGGCGTCGACGAATTCGCCCGCGACACCGCGGCGCGGACCTCCTCCAGCGATATGCCGCGCGCCGCGGCGGCTTCCGGATCGGCCTGCACCCGGATCGCGAATTTCTGGCTGCCGAAAATCACCACCTGGGCGACGCCCTGAATCTGCGACAGCGCCTGTCCGATGGTGATGTCGCCGTATTCGTTGACGGTGGACAATGGAAGGGTGTCAGAGCCCAGCGAGATGAACAGCACCGCGAAATCCGACGGATTGACCTTCCGGAAACTCGGCGGGACCGTCATCTCGATTGGCAGCCGGTTCCGCGCAATGGTGAGCGCGGTCTGGACGTCGAGTGCTGCGGCGTCGATATTCCGGTTGAGATCGAACTGAATCACGATCGAGGTGGTGCCCTGCGACGAAGTGGAGGACATCGACGAGATACCGGCAACGGTCGACAGCTGGCGTTCGATCGGACCGGCAACAGAGGAAGCCATGGTATCGGCGCTGGCGCCCGGCAGGGTCGCCGTTACGGCGATGGTGGGGAAATCGACCTTCGGAAGCGCCGAGACTGGCAGCAGGCGGAAGCCGAACACGCCGAAGGCGATGATCGACGCGGTCAGCAGCGTCGTCATGACCGGCCGACGGATACAAAGCTCCGAAAGGGTCATCGATCAGGCCCCTGCCTTGGGCGCGCGCGGCGCGACCGGGGTTCCCTCCGACAACAGCAACTGCCCGTCGACAACGACGTCCTCGCCGCCGGCCAGCCCCGACGCGACGACGGAAATTCCCTGGAAGGTGCGGCTGACATGCACCGGCTGGACGTGGGCCTTGCCGTCCTTCATGGTGAAGACGTAATTGCCGTTCTGGCTCCGCTGCACCGCAGCCGTCGGCACCGTCACGCCCTCTTCGGTGCGGATCACGAGTTTGGTGTTGACCAGGATCCCCGGCCACAGCGTCTCGTTCTCGTTCTTCATGATGCCGCGCACGGTGATCATGCCGGTGGTGGCATCCACGGTGTTTTCGACCATCGCGACCTTGCCTTCCTCGGATCGATCGTGGCCGGGGATGGTCGCGATCACGCGAGGCCCTCCGGTCGCCATGGCTTCGCGGAGATCGGCGAGCACGCGCTGCGGAATCGCGAAGGTCACGTAGACGGGCGCCATCTGGTTGATGACCGCGAGCGGCGCGGTGTCGGCCGGACGCACGAAATTGCCGACCTTCACATTGGCCGCGCTGATCCGCCCCGAGAACGGCGCGCGAATGACGGTGAAGCTCTTCTGGACCTTCAGATTATCGAGCGCGGATTGATCCGCCTTGATGGTGCCGATCAGGACGTCGGCCTGGGTCTTGGCATTGTCGAGATTGACCTGGGTGGTCGCGCCCTTGCCGACCAGATCGGTATAACGCCGGAAATCGCGTTCGGCGCCTTCGAGCTGCGCCTTATCCTTGGCGAGCACGCCCTCGGCCTGCTGGATCTGGGCGTCGATCTGGCGCGCATCGAGCGTGAACAGCACATCGCCTTCACTGACCCTGGCGCCGTCCTTGAAATGCACCTGGACGATGGTGGTTTCGAGTCGCGATTTCAGCGCCACGCTCGAGATCGGCGTCACCGTCCCGATCGAATCGACATCGACCGGCACCGGCTTGCGCTCCGCCTTGGCCAGTTCGACCGAGACCACGCGCGCTCGCTGCGGACCCGGTGCGCTGGCGCCGCCGCCCATCCATGACGAGCGGGTGACAAAAGCTGCCAGCCCAGCAAGGCCCACCACGCCGGCGAAAAATATCAAACTACGTTTTTTCATCGCATTTCCGTCAGCGGTCCGGAAACGACCGGGACGGCCCAATCTCCCTTGCCCCTCGGCGACATTTGCGCCTTTTTCTAAAGGGTTATCACAGGGCTGCCGCCCATGGTATGCCATCGAACCGAAAATGTGGGTTACGAGCGGGACCTTTTTCATGCGTATTGCCACGTGGAACGTCAATTCGATCAGGCAGCGGCTCGACCACCTCGTGACCTGGCTGAACGATTGCGCGCCCGATATCGTCTGCCTGCAGGAGATCAAATGCCTCGACGAGGCCTTCCCGCGGGAGCCGCTGGAAGCGCTCGGCTACAACGTCGTCACCCACGGCCAGAAGACTTTTAATGGCGTCGCGCTGCTGTCGAAGCTGCCGTTCGACGAAACCAAATCGGGACTGGCAGGCGATGACGAGGATGCTCACGCGCGGTTTCTGGAAGGCGTGGTGACGCTGAAGACGGGCGTGCTCCGGGTCGCTTGCCTCTATCTGCCCAACGGCAATCCGCCGGATACCGACAAATATCCGTATAAACTCAAATGGATGTCGCGGCTTTTTGAGTATTCGAAGCAGCGGCTTAAGGCGGAGGAGCCGCTGGTGCTGGCCGGCGACTTCAACGTCATCCCGAGGGCTGAGGACGTCTACAATCCGGCGGCCTGGGTCAACGACGCCCTGTTCCGCCCGACGACCCGCGAAAGCTTCCAGTCGCTGCTCGGCCTCGGACTCACGGACGGGCTGCGCGCCGTCACCGACGCGCCGGGCCAATACACGTTCTGGGATTATCAGGCCGGCGCCTGGCAGAAGAACCAGGGATTGCGGATCGACCATCTGCTGCTGTCGCCCCAGGCCAGCGACCGGCTGATCGACGTCGGCATCGACAGTTACGTGCGGGCCTGGGAAAAACCCTCGGACCACGTGCCGGTGTGGGCGGACCTCGATTTCGAGACCCGCTGAGGGAACCGCCCCGCGGGGTGGGCCATGCGCGCCGCGCACGCGGCCAGGCTCTGCGCACCCAAGGCCGGACTTCAGTCCTTGCGGCCCTGCACCCAGTGCTCGAGCATCTGCAGCGCCATCGCACGATCGTCGTCGGACGCCCTGGCGATCGCCTTGTTGTAGCTTTCCTTGATCCAGATCTCGTCGGGCGCGGCGCTGTCGCGCGCCAGCGTCAGCCACATCAGGCCGCGCGCGGCCTGCCGGGGCAGCTGGTCGCCGTTGAACAGCATCTGGCCGAGCAGGGCCTGCGCCTGATGCTGCCCCTTCTGGGCGGCAAGGCCGAGCCAGCGTGCGGCATAGCGGAAATCGTCGCGCGAGGTGCCGGCGCTCCTGAGATAGAGCCGGGCCAGATCGTACTGCGCGTCCGCATTGCCGAAATAGGACGCCGCGTAGGAGAACATCTCCCTCGCCCGATCCGGATCGGACTTGATCTTCGAGTTCGGAATGCCGTTCAGATAGTACCGGCCCAGCGCGACGAAGGCGTTGGCGACGATCGCCGCCTGCGGCTCCGACGGGCTGTCTTCGGCATGCGCATTGGCGATGCGGCTGAAATATTCAAAGGCGCGCAGATCGTCCCGGGCGACGCCGTCGCCATTGGCGTACATCCGTCCGAGCTTCCACTGCGCGATGGGGTGGCCGCCTTCGGCGGCGTATTGCAGCGAGGTCAGCGAGGTATCCGGGGCGGTCGGCGAGATCGCCTTCTTCAGCGCGGCCGCAGTCCCGGGCTGGGACGAAACGACGGGAATCGCGCTATCCGAGGTCGCCGGCGCCCCGTCAAAGGCGAATCCGGGCGCCGCCACCGGCATGGCCCCTAAAATCAACGCAAAAATGGTACGCCTAGATATCCGCATAACACTGTTTCTCGTGCGCTCCGCCCGGATGGGTGACCGCCCCATCCACCGCCGGCCCGACCTGCTGGGCATATTTCCACAGCGCACCTGATGTATGGTTAGTCTCCCGGGGCTTCCATTTGGTCTTGCGTTCGGCGAGGTCTGCGTCGGTCAACTTTACGTTAAGAGTCCCGACGACAGCGTCGATTTCGATGATATCGCCGTCGCGCAGCAACGCGATCGGTCCGCCCACGGCCGCTTCCGGCCCGACATGGCCGATGCAGAATCCGCGGGTCGCGCCGGAAAAACGTCCGTCGGTGATGAGGGCGATCTTGCCGCCCATGCCCTGCCCGGTCAGCGCCGCCGTGGTCGAGAGCATCTCGCGCATGCCGGGACCGCCGCGCGGCCCCTCATAGCGGATCACGATGACCTCGCCTTCCTTGTAGGTCTTCTTCTGGACGGCTTCGAAGGCATCCTCTTCGCGGTCGAAGCAGCGGGCCGGCCCGGTGAATTTCAAGTTCGACATGCCCGCAACCTTCACGATCGCGCCCTCGGGCGCGAGATTGCCCTTCAGGCCGACCACTCCGCCAGTGACGGTGATCGGCTTGTCGGCAGGCCGCACCACATCCTGGTGCGGATTCCATTTCACGCTCTTGAGGTTTTCGGCGATCGTCCGGCCCGTGACTGTGAGACAGTCGCCATGCAAATGGCCGTTATCGAGCAGCGTTTTCATCAGAAGCGGTATGCCGCCAACCTCGAACATGTCTTTGGCGACATAACGACCGCCCGGCTTCAAATCCGCGACATAAGGTGTCTTTTTGAAGATTTCGGCGACGTCGAACAGGTCGAACTTGATACCGCACTCATGGGCGATCGCCGGCAAGTGCAGCGCAGCATTGGTCGACCCGCCGGATGCGGCCACGACCGCCGCCGCGTTCTCGAGGGCGCGACGGGTGACGATGTCGCGTGGACGGATATTGGACGCGATCAGCTCCATCACCTTCTCGCCCGCGGTCGTGCAGAAGGCGTCGCGGATTTCATAAGGCGCGGGCGCTCCTGCCGAATAGGGCAGCGCCAGCCCGATCGCCTCGGACACCGTCGCCATGGTATTGGCGGTGAATTGTGCGCCGCACGCGCCGGCAGACGGGCATGCCACGCGCTCGATTTCGTCGAGATCGGCGTCCGACATCTCGCCGACCGAATGCTTGCCCACCGCCTCGAACATGTCCTGCACGGTGACCTGCTGGCCGCGGAAATTGCCGGGCAGGATCGAGCCGCCATAGATGAAGATCGAGGGCACGTTGAGCCGGACCATCGCCATCATCATGCCCGGCAGCGACTTGTCGCAGCCGGCAATACCGACCAGCGCGTCATAGGAGTGGCCGCGGATGGTCAGTTCGACGGAGTCGGCGATGCATTCGCGCGACGGCAGCGACGAGCGCATGCCGTCATGGCCCATGGCGATACCGTCGGTGACGGTGATGGTGCAGAATTCGCGCGGCGTGCCGCCGGCGGAGGCGACGCCCTTCTTGACCGCCTGGGCCTGACGCATCAGCGAAATGTTGCAGGGCGCGGCTTCGTTCCAGCAGGACGCCACGCCGACGAACGGCTGGTGGATCTGGTCGGTGGTCAGCCCCATGGCATAGAGGTACGAGCGGTGAGGCGCCCGTTCCGGGCCCTCCGTCACGTGACGGCTCGGCAGCCTCTTCTTGATGCTGGTCTTGGCGTCCATCGCGAACCTGTTTCCCCAGCCATCTCTTGTCGGATCCGGAAAATGAGGATTTTCCTTCGCCGAAGGATGATTTCATGGAGGGGTGTGGCTAAATAGCGGCGCACGCAAGCGCTAGCTGCGATGACGGTTAAATCTTCCCCGAGTGTTGCGGCAAAACAACAATTGTGACACCTCGGCAACCATCGTCCATGATCGGCTTGCGGTAAAAGCAGTCGCTCAACCAAAGCGTGTACACCCCAGATCACGCGTCTGCCACACGAAGATACGCTTCTATTTCGGACCGCGCCCGACCGGCAGGCGGTCGATCGCCTTCAGGCCGGGTCGCTTGCGCCATGTGACCTCCAACTCCTCGATCGCAAGCGTCAATTTCGGCCAGCGGCGGAGCAGGGATTTCAGCGCGCATCTGCCCTCGATGCGCGCGAGCTGCCGATGAGTGGAAAACGCACTTCCACGACCGGACCCATGCTGCGCAAATTCTCGATGGCGACTGCGGGGTTGCGAAAGTAGTCCTGGCTGGCGAAGTCTGCCTGCAACGTCATGCGCTATTCCTTCGCTGAAGTCCGAGATCGGATATGCGAAGCACGTCGCAACAATTCCAGATCGGGCAGCACGTCACGCCTATGGATTTGATAAGGAGGGTTTGCACCAGGGAGCGTGGAACCGCGTTCCCGCGGCGCGACGCGTCCGGGTTTTGACCGAATCTTGTCCCTCCTCGAAAACAGAGGGCGCAGGGAAAGCCGGGTGCGCGCTGCACCCGCGGTCTCGCGTGCAAGATGCACAAGAGAATGCGCACACGAGCATACAGGTTCAGCGGAGGCAATCCGGCCTTCCCTGCGCAATGGTTTTACGGCTTACTTCGTACTCTCCCCGGCGATCAGGATTTGTTTGTCACCGTCGCCCCGTGGATGATGGCTGGCCCGGCGCCCGGTTGGGCCGGCTTCGCCTCCGCGGGACTTGACGCCAACCTTGAGGCGTCAGGACCACACGACTTCACCGTCCGCGAATAACGCTCTCGTCTTCAGCGCCATTCGCGTCCACCGCATCCCGCCCCAACGTTCGTGACGATGGCCAACGTCCCTCTATGGGGCGGGACGGCTGCGGATATGAACTGATTTGCGTCTTCGGAAAACCAGAATATTTTTTCAAACGGGGCTGGACAAGGCAAATCAGCTTGATCCGGCTCAGGAAATTAGATTTTACGCGCAAATCCGCCGGGACGCGCGGGAGGCGGGATATGCGACACAATATTGCGAAGGTGCGACAGCACAGGGCGGATCAGCGTTAGCCTAATCCGCCGTTGAAGCAGCTGAATGGCGGATTACGCCTGCGGCTAATCTAATCCGGCCCCTGACTACGCCTGACAAGGCAGAGCGAACCGCACTGCGAGCGTTCGATGCAAGTGTCTCGACGATGGGCTGTTGACGAATGCTGCGCCGTTTCACTCCACCTTGACGTTCGCCGCCTTGATCATCGGCCACCATTTCGCGATTTCGGCCTTCTGCCAGGTGCCGAGCGCCTCGGGGGAGAGCATGTCCTTCGGCGGCATCTGCAATCCCAAGTCTTCGAACTTCTTGCGCACCGCCGGATCGTTCATGGTATCGACCGCCGCGGCGTTGAGCCTGGCGACGATATCCTTCGGGGTGTTTTTCGGGACCCAAAGTCCGGACCACAGCGTCATGTGAAATCCGCTCAAGCCGCCTTCGTCGGTGGTCGGGACATCGGATGCCGACGCGACGCGCTTGCTGTCGGTGACGGCATAGGCGCGGATGGTGCCGGCGCGCACCTGGGCGATGGAATTGGAGGTCTGGTCGATGATCATATCGATCTGGCCGGCGACGAGATCGGTCAGCGCCGGCGCCGTGCCGCGGTACGGCACATATTGCAGCTTGATGCCGGTGACCTTCTCGAAATAAAGCCCGGCGATGTGGCTTCCCGAACCGGCGCCCGCGGTGCCGGCCGTGGCCGGGGTCGGCTTCGCCTTCAGCCATTCGATCAACTCCTTCAGCGTCTTGGCCGGAACCGCGTTCTTGCTGACGATGATCATGGGATTGCTCGGCAGCAGCACCACCGGCTCGAGGTCGGTCACGAGGTCATAGCCGAGCTTGTAGATCGCGCCGTTGGCGACGTGGGTGCCGAGATGGCCGATGCTCACGGTGTAGCCGTCCGGCGCCGCGCGCACCACGCGCCCGACGCCGAGCGAGCCGGCCGCGCCGGTCACATTCTCGATCATGATGTTCTGGCCGAGCGTGGTCCGCATATGGTCGGCGAGAATCCGCGCCATCGCATCGGTCGGGCCGCCGGCGGCAAACGGCACCACCAATGTAATGGGATGCGACGGGAAATTGTCGGCCAGCGCATTGCCGCCGAACGTCGATAGCGCCATCAGCGCAGCCAGAACTACTCTTCGCATCGCACCCTCCCCTTATGCCGCATCATTCTTGTGATGAATGCGGCTCTTCGTAGTTGACCATTAGAGCTTAGCGTAGTCGATCGGCGCGTGGCGATCGAGCGTACGCGTGACCG
This sequence comes from uncultured Alphaproteobacteria bacterium, assembly GCA_963721275.1. Taxonomy (GTDB): domain Bacteria; phylum Pseudomonadota; class Alphaproteobacteria; order Rhizobiales; family Xanthobacteraceae; genus Bradyrhizobium. The sequence continues at coordinate 602,314 of CAVRIQ010000021.1, forward strand.
GCGGCAGCGGATATTTGAGCCCGGTCGCGCAATTGAACAGCATCACCCGGTCGTTTTTGGTCACCCGGCCGTCGGCGAGGCTCTGCTGGTAGGCGGCGTAGGTGGCCGCGCCCTCCGGACACAGCAAGAGGCCCTCTTCCCGCGCGACGTCGTTCAGCGCCGCGGAAATTTTCTCATCGGAAACCGCGATCGCAAAGCCCTTACTCTCCCGAACGGCGCGCAGAATGAGAAAATCCCCGACCGCCTGCGGCACGCGGATGCCGGACGCGATGGTGTGGGCATCCTCCCAGCGAACGGCGTGCTCGGTGCCGTTCTCGAACGCGCGCACCATCGGCGCGCAGCCCGCCGCCTGCACCGCCACCATCCGCGGCCGCTTCGGGCCGATGAAGCCGATGGCCTCGAGTTCGGCGAACGCCTTCCACATCCCGATCAGCCCGGTGCCGCCGCCGGTGGGATAGAAGATCACGTCCGGCACGTCCCAGCCAAGCTGTTCGGCAAGCTCCAGTCCCATCGTCTTCTTGCCCTCGATGCGATACGGCTCCTTCAGCGTCGAGGTATCGAACCAGCCGGCCTTGGCCTTGCCCTCGCCGACGATCTTGCCGCAATCGTCGATCAGGCCGTTGACGCGATAGACGGTGGCGCCCTGCAGCTCGATCTCGCTGACATTCACTTCCGGCGTGTCGGCGGGGCAGAAGATCGTGGTCTTGATGCCGCAAGAGGTGGCATAGGCCGCAAGGGCCGCGCCGGCATTGCCGTTGGTCGGCATCGCCATGTGCCTGATGCCGAGCGCCTTGCCCATCGACACCGCCATCACGAGCCCGCGCGCCTTGAACGATCCCGTGGGAAGCCGCCCCTCGTCCTTGACGATGATCTCGCCGCCGCCGAGCTTTTTCGAAAGTTTTGGCAGCCGGATCAGCGGCGTCGTCACTTCGCCGAGGCTGACGATGTCGGTCACTTTCCGCACCGGCAGCATCTCGCGGTAGCGCCAGAGATCGGCCGGCCGTTCCCTGAGCGCGTCCTTTGTCAGCGCCTTCTTCACGCCGGCGAGGTCGTAGCGCACCAGCAGCGGCTTGCCCGCTTTCGACAGGTTGTGGATCTGGTCGGCGGGATAGCGATCGCCCTCCATCGCGCATTCGAGGTGGGTCACGAACGTCGGCCGTTCGATCGTCAGATTGTCATTGTCTTTCACGGCTGTTCTTTCCAAAGCAATTTCCGGTTCAATTCGTTCACCTCGTCATTGCCGGGCTTGACCCGGCAATCCATCGTTCTTCTCAGACTCTTGTGAAGCGCGATGGATGCGCGGGTCAAGCCCGCGCATGACGAGTGATGGACTAGGTCATATGTTCAGCACCCGGCCATAGGCGTCCAATACCGCTTCCTTCATCATCTCCGACAGCGTCGGATGCGGGAATACGGTGTGCATCAGCTCTTCCTCCGTGGTCTCGAGGTTCATGGCCACCACGTAGCCCTGGATCAGTTCGGTCACCTCGGCACCGATCATGTGCGCGCCGAGCAACTGGCCGGTCTTCTTGTCGAAGATCACCTTTATCAACCCCTGGTCCTCGCCGAGCGCGATCGCCTTGCCGTTGCCGACGAACGGGAAACGGCCGACGCGGATCTCGCGGCCGCCTTCCTTCGCCCGCGCCTCGGTGAGACCGACCGAGGCGATCTGCGGGTTGCAATAGGTGCAGCCGGGAATGAGGTTCTTGTCCATGGGGTGCGGGTGCAGGCCCTTGATGGCCTCGACGCACACCACGCCTTCATGCTCGGCCTTGTGCGCCAGCATCGGCGGCCCCGCGACGTCGCCGATGGCATAGATGCCGGGCACGCTGGTCTTGCCGTAGCCGTCGATCACCACGCAGCCGCGCTCGGTCTTGACGCCGAGTTTTTCCAGGCCGAGATTCTCGATGTTGCCGACGACGCCGACGGCGGAAATCACCCGGTCGAATTCGACCGCCTGCGGCTTCTTGCCGTCGTCGATGGTGGCGACCACGCTGTCGCTTTTTTTCTCGAGCTTTGTCACTTTGGTATTGGTGAGGATCTTGATCCCCTGCTTTTCGAACCGCTTGCGGGCGAGGCCGGCGATCTCGGAATCCTCGACGGGGAGGATCTGCGGCAGCACCTCCACCACGGTGACATCGGCGCCCATGGTGTGAAAGAACGACGCGAATTCGATGCCGATCGCGCCGGAGCCGACCACCAGCAGCGACTTCGGCATCTTCTCCGGCACCATCGCCTCGAAATAGGTCCAGACCAGCTTCTTGTCGGGCTCCAATCCCGGCAGCACCCGCGGCCGCGCGCCGGTGGCGAGGATGATGTGCTTTGCCTGATAGGCGCCCTCGCCCAGCACGCCCTTCGGCGCTTCGGCCGCGGATTTCTTCACCGTGATCTTGCCGGGCGCGTCGATGACCGCCTCGCCCCAGATCACCGTGACCTTGTTCTTTTTCATCAGGAAGCCGACGCCGTCGTTGAGGCGTTTCGACACCCCGCGCGAGCGCTGCACCACGGCTTTCGGGTCGTAGGAGACGTTGTCGGCCGACAACCCGTAATCCTTGGCGTGCTGCATGTAGTGATAAATCTCGGCCGAGCGCAGCAGCGCCTTGGTCGGGATGCAGCCCCAGTTGAGGCAGATGCCGCCGAGATAGGATCGTTCCACGATCGCGGTCTTGAGACCGAGCTGCGCCGCGCGGATCGCGGCGACGTAGCCGCCGGGGCCGGAACCGATGATGATGATGTCGAAGGAAGTATCGGCCATGGTTATACGCTCGTTGTTATCGTGCGACCATCAACGGTTGGTTTCCGTCATTGCGAGGAGCGTTTGCGACGAAGCAATCCACCTTGTCGCCGGCGGGATCGATTGCTTCGCTGCGCTCGCAATGACGGCCATACGTGACGCTCTCGTCACACCATCATCATGACAGGGTTTTCGATCAGCCGCTTGAACTCTCCGATCAGTTCGGCGCCGAGCGCGCCATCGACGGCGCGATGGTCGCAGGACAAGGTCACGCTCATGATGTGGGCCGGCTCGATCTTGCCGTTGCGCACGACGGGACGCTCCTCGCTGGCGCCGACCGCGAGAATGGTGGCGTGCGGCGGGTTGATCACCGCCGTGAAATCCTTGATCCCGTACATACCGAGGTTGGACACCGCCGTGGTGCCGCCCAGATATTCCTCGGGCTTGAGCTTGCGCGCCCGCGCGCGCGCGGCGAAATCCTTCATCTCGCCCGATATCGTCGACAGCGACTTGGTTTCGGCCTTGCGGATGATCGGCGTGATCAGGCCGCCCGGCATCGCCACGGCCACCCCGATGTCGGAATGCTTGTGCTTGAGCATGCCGCCTTCGGTCCAGCTCACATTGCAATCGGGAATCCGCTGCAAGGCGATCGCCATCGCCTTGATGACGAAATCGTTGACCGAGAGCTTGTAGAGCGGCTTTTTCTCCTTGTCCTTCGGCGCCGCGGCGTTGATCTCCTCGCGGGCCTCCAGGAGCTTGCCGATGTCGCAGTCCATGGTCAGATAGAAATGCGGAACCGTCTGCACCGAAGCGGTCAACCGTTGGGCAATCGTGCGGCGCATGCCGTCGTGCGGGACCACCTCGTAGCTGCCCTCTTCGAACAGCGCCCGGATCTGCTGGTCGGACATCGACGGCGCCAGCGCCGGCGCGCCGGCGGGGGCGGCGGAAGGCGCCTTCAGGCCCTTGCCGGATTTGGCGTCCTCGACGTCGCGGGCGACGATCCGGCCATGCGGGCCCGACCCGTTGATGCGCGCAAGCTCGATGCCGGCTTCCTTTGCCAGGCGTCGGGCGAGCGGCGACGAAAAGATGCGGGCGTGTCCGTTGGCCTGCGGCGCAGGCGCTGCGGCCTGGGGCGCGGGCGCCGGAGCAGCTGCAGCGGCCTTCGGCGCCGGCGCTGCAGCCGGTGCTGCCGTCGCGGCAGGTTTCGGAGCCGGCGCTGCGGCGGCTTTCGGCGGCGCGCCGGCGGCCCCCGCTCCCGCCGCCTTGACGTCCTCGCCCTCGCCGGCGAGCACCGCGATGACGTCGTTGACCGCCACATCCTGCGTGCCCTCGGGCACCAGGATCTTCGCGATCGTGCCCTCGTCGACCGCCTCGACCTCCATGGTCGCCTTGTCGGTCTCGATCTCCGCGATGACGTCGCCGGACTTGACCTTGTCGCCCTCTTTCTTGAGCCACCTGGCAAGGTTGCCCTTCTCCATCGTCGGCGACAGCGCAGGCATCAGAATGTTGATTGGCATTGTCAGTGACCCTGTTGCGACCGCGGCGTGGTGGAGCCCGTGTCGGTCGGCCGCGCGATTTCGGCTTCGAACATATCGATGATGCGCCTCAGCGCTTCTTCCTCGGTGTAGTCGCTCTCGCGCGCATAGGCCCGCGAGGCATGGCGCGCGATGTCAACCAGCAGCAGACCCCACATGTCCGGTTCCTCGAAGGCACGCGTGAAGGCGATGGAAAGTCCGCCGTCGACCACGAACGCGCGCAACACCTCGACGGCATCGTCGCGGCCCATGACGTCCGGAGGCAATGGTTGCTCCCTGGGACCGGCCATGCGTCACCGGTAGCAAACGGCTTTGGCGGCTTCGACCACCTCGGCCACCGACGGCAATGCGAGCTTTTCGAGGTTCGCCGCATAGGGCATCGGCACGTCCTTGCCCGACACCCGCAGAACCGGCGCGTCGAGATAGTCGAAGGCGTGTTCCATGATGCGGGCGACGATTTCGGCGCCGACGCCATTCTGCTGCCAGCCTTCCTCGACGGTAACCGCGCGGCCGGTCTTCTTCACGGAAGCTATGATCGTATCGGTATCCATCGGCCGCAGCGTGCGCAGATCGATCACCTCGGCTTCGATGCCCTCCCCCGCGAGTTCGTCGGCGGCCTTCAGCGCATAGGACATGCCGTTCGACCAGGACACGATGGTGACGTGGCCGCCGGAGCGCACGATGCGCGCCTTGCCGATCGGGATCACGTAATCGTCCAGTTTCGGCACCTCGCCGGAATGGCCGTACAGCATCTCGTTTTCGAGAAAGATCACCGGATTGGGATCGCGGATCGCCGCCTTGAGCAGGCCCTTGTAGTCGGCGGCGGAGAACGGCGCGATCACCTTGAGGCCGGGGATCTGCGAGTACCAGGCGGAGTAATCCTGGCTGTGCTGGGCGGCGACGCGGGCAGCCGCCCCGTTCGGTCCGCGGAACACGATCGAACAGCCCATCTGGCCGCCGGACATGTACAGCGTCTTGGCCGCGGAGTTGATGATCTGGTCTATCGCCTGCATGGCGAAGTTGAAGGTCATGAATTCGACGACCGGCTTCAGGCCGGCCATCGCGGCACCGACGCCGACGCCGGCGAAGCCATGCTCGGTGATCGGCGTATCGATCACCCGCCTGGCGCCGAATTCCTGCAGCAGTCCCTGCGTGACCTTGTAGGCGCCCTGATATTCCGCGACCTCCTCGCCCATCACGAACACGTCGGGATCCCTGCGCATCTCCTCGGCCATGGCGTCGCGCAAGGCTTCGCGGATGGTCATGGTCACCATCTCGGTACCCTCGGGCACTTCGGGGTCGGGCTCGGCGACGGCTTTCGGCGCAGCGGGCGCGGATTCGCCCTTGGGCGCGGGCGCGGGTTTTGCCGCGGCCGCCGGCGGCGCCGATCCGGCGGCCTTCTCCGGTTTCGCCGGCGCGGCTGCCTTGCCGAGATCGGCAGCACTCTCGCCGTCGGCCAGGATGGTCGCGATCGGGGTGTTGACGGCGACGTCGGCGGTGCCTTCCGGGATCAGGATCTTGCCAAGGGTGCCTTCATCGGTGGCCTCGACTTCCATCGTCGCCTTGTCGGTTTCGATCTCGGCGATGACGTCGCCCGACTTGATGGCCTCGCCTTCCTTTTTCAGCCATTTCGAAAGGTTGCCCTTCTCCATGGTCGGCGACAGCGCGGGCATCAGCACTTGAATTGGCATGGCAGCTCCGGAAAATTCACGCTTCAGGCTGGAATGCGCGGATAGCGCTCAGCGGTAGATATCGGTGTAGAGTTCGGACGCATCGGGCTCGGGGTCGTGCTGGGCGAAATCGGCTGACGCGTTGACGATCTCGCGCACCTCGGCATCGATGGCCTTCAGTTCCTGTTCGCCGACCTTGGCCGCCAGCAGGCGATTGCGAACCTGCTCGATCGGGTCCTGGTCGTTGCGCACCTTGTCGACTTCCTCGCGGGTACGGTATTTCGCCGGGTCCGACATCGAGTGGCCGCGGTAGCGGTAGGTCTGCATTTCCAGGATGTAGGGCCCCTTGCCGGCGCGGCACCAGGCGACGGCCTTGTCGCCGGCGGCCTTCACGGCGCGGACGTCCATGCCGTCGACCTGATCGCCGGGAATGTTGAAGGAGACGCCGCGCCTGGAAAAATCGGTTTGCGCCGAGGAGCGCGTCACCGAGGTGCCCATCGCGTAACGGTTGTTCTCGATGACGTAGATCACCGGGAGCTTCCACAGCTCCGCCATGTTGAAGCTTTCGTAGACCTGACCCTGGTTCGCCGCTCCGTCGCCGAAATAGGCCAGGCTGACGAAATCATTGCCGCGATAGCGATTGGCGAATGCGAGTCCGGTGCCGAGCGACACCTGCGCGCCGACGATGCCGTGGCCGCCGAAAAAGTTCTTCTCCTTGCTGAACATGTGCATGGAGCCGCCCTTGCCTTTGGAATAGCCGCCATGGCGTCCGGTCAGTTCCGCCATCACGCCCTTGGCTTCCATTCCGCAGGCCAGCATGTGCCCGTGATCGCGGTATCCGGTTATGACCTGGTCGCCCTGCTTCAGGGCCATCTGCATGCCGACGACGATCGCTTCCTGGCCGATGTAGAGATGGCAGAAGCCGCCGATCGCGCCCATGCCGTAGAGCTGGCCGGCCTTTTCCTCGAACCGCCGGATCAGCAGCATATCGCGCAGCGCGCCCAGTTCCTGCTCCCGGGTGAATTCCAGCGGGCGGTCGGCGCCGTCGCCCTTTTCCGGGCCCGATTCTTTTGCGGCGGTTTTCTTCGGTGCGGCCATGGCTGATCCGGATGAGAGAGCGAATAGCCCTCTCTATCCCAACTCATACCGCCGTGAAAGGATTGCGTGACGCGGCGAAAATCCGGCTATGCCGCAGTGCAATGCGACGCGACATTTTCGAAATTGATTTCGCGGGATTTTGAAATTTTGACGATCAGTTCGGCGTGCTGGTCCGAACCAGATCGTGCGGATTGGCATAATCGAGCTGATAGCGCGCGCGCTCGTCCAGCATGTCCGGGTCGACCCGGTCGGACCGCAAGAGCGAGATGCGATGCTCGCCCTGTGCGCGCTCCTGCTTCAGCCGCACCAGTTCCGACGTCAGCGCGATGATCTCCTGATCGAGTTCCTGCCGCGCATTCAACCCGTACTTGCCGGTATAGGCGTTGACGCCGAAATAGCCGATCATCCCCGCCGCTATCGTATAGAGGGCAAGGCCGGTCAGAAAGGATTTGAGCCGCGAGCGGGAAACCATAGCGCAGAAGATGCGGCGATCCGGTTAACGGAATCCTAAGGCCCGCCCGCGCGGCGCTGCGCTCCGCCTATTTATTGAACTTCTCGACGAAGGCGGCAAAGGCGACGATATATTGGTGCAGCACCTTCTGCAGCGCTTCCTTGCCGATTTCGCCCTTTTCGTCGAAGGCGTCGCCGACGCCGTTCAGGTAGACTTCCGGCTGCCCCATGATCGGACCGCAAATGCCGGGCAGGATATTCTGCAGGTGCTTGGCGGCGCTGACGCCGCCCAGCGGTCCCGGCGAGTTGCTGACGATGCCGGTCGGCTTGCCCAGGAACGAGCTCTTGCCATAGGGCCGCGACCCGACGTCGATGGCGTTCTTCAGCACGCCGGAGATCGAGCGGTTGTATTCGGGGGTGACGAACAACACCCCGCTCGACTGCTGCAGTTTCTCGCGGAACGCCACCCAGTCGGCCGGCGGTGTCGCTTCCAGGTCCTGATTGAAGAACGATATTCCATGCAGCGTCGTGACATCGAGCTTGAGCGTCGCAGGCGCGAGCCTGGCCAGGGCATTGGCGATCTTGAGCGTAAAGCTCTCCTTGCGAAGGCTGCCGACGATGACGACGATGTTATGCGGGGTGGCCATGGGATTTCCTTTTTCACAGGCGCCGGATCGGCTTGGCGGTCACACTAGCCATGCCGGCAAAAGATGCAAGTGCATGAACCGTCTGCGTGCCCCTTGTTGCCGGAAGAACGCAAGGTCGATCGGGCTTGGAATTCAGCCCTTGTTCGGATTGATCAGGTACTTCTCGCCGGTCGCGCGCCTGGCGTAGACCGAAATGTGGTCGAGCTGCAGCGCTTCGGGCAGCGACACCACCTGGGTGTAATGGCTGGCAAAGGTCGTCTTGAGTTCGTCGACCACGCGCTGGCGCAGTCTTGCGCCCTCCGCCTGTCCAATCTTCATCAGGAACGGAAACAACAGCCAGCCGCCGACGCCCCAGGCCATGCCGAACGCCCGGTTCAGGATCGACCGGGCCGGGGTCGAGGCTGCCATAGATATAGACCTGCTTGTGCACGTTCGATCCGTAGCGGCTGTAGACTTTCGCGGTCTTGTTGGCGGCGGTCTCCATGCAGGTCAGAATCTGCCCCGCGAGCTTGCCGCCGCCGATCGCGTCGAACGCCAGCGTCGCCCCGGTCTCGACCAGCGCGCTGGTCAGATCGTCCATGAAACCAGGCGCGGTGGAATCGACGACATGTCTGGCGCCGATCTTGCGCAGGATGTCGGCCTGCTGCGCGCTGCGCACGATGTTGACGAGCCCGATGCCGTCCTTGAGGCAGATCTTGTTGAGCATCTGCCCGAGATTGGAGGCGGCCGCGGTGTGCACCAGCGCCTTGTGACCCTCGCGCCGCATGGTTTCGGTCATGCCGAGCGCGGTCAGCGGATTGACGAAGCAGGAGGCGCCCTCGGCCGGCGTCGTGCCGGCCGGCAGCGGCAGGCATTCGTTGACCTTCAGGCAGCGGTATTGCGCATACATCGCGCCGCCGATCATGGCGACCGTCCTGCCCATCAGCGCTTTCGCCGCTTCGGACGAGCCGGTCTTGATCACCACGCCGGCGCCTTCATTGCCGACCGGCATGGATTCGTCGAGCCGCCCCGCCATGGCTTTCATCCCGGCGTCCGGGACTTTCGCGGTGATGACCGGCGCGTCCTTGGTGCCGGACGCCTTGGCGGTCGTCATGTCGGCAGCGCCAGTCAAAAGCCCGAGGTCCGACGGATTGATCGGCGCGGCCTCGACGCGCACCACGACCTCATCGGGACCGGGCTCAGGCGTCGGCACATTTGCGAGCGATATCTCGAGCTCGCCGCTGTTCTTGATCAGCGAGCGAAGCTGAAGCCCGGTCTTGCCATCGGCGCCCATCTGAAACCTCCCGTGTTGTCTTTTTATGAATTATGAAATCCCGACGCGATCTGATCCTAGCGCAGCGCCTTCAGCGCCGCCTTCCCCGCATATATCGCCTGCGTGCCCAGCTCCTGCTCGATCCGCAGCAGCTGGTTGTACTTCGCGGTGCGGTCGGAGCGCGCCAGCGAGCCGGTTTTGATCTGGCCGCAATTGGTGGCGACCGCGAGGTCGGCGATGGTGGAATCCTCGGTCTCGCCGGAACGGTGCGACATCACGGCGGTGTAGCCCGCCTTGTAGGCCATCTCGACCGCGGAGAGCGTCTCCGTCAGCGTGCCGATCTGGTTGACCTTGACCAGGATGGAGTTGGCGCGGCCGTGTTTGATGCCGTCGGCAAGACGCGTGACGTTGGTGACGAACAGGTCGTCGCCGACCAGCTGGCATTTGTTGCCGATCAGGTCGGTCAGTTCCTTCCAGCCCTCCATGTCGTCTTCCGCCATGCCGTCCTCGATCGAGACGATCGGATAGCGCGAGGCCAGATCGGCAAGATACTTCGCCTGCTCGGACGGGCTGCGGCTTTTGCCTTCACCCGCGTAGACATAATTGCCGTTTTTGAAGAACTCGGTGGCGGCAGGGTCCAGCGCCAGCATGACGTCGGAACCCGCCTTGTAGCCGGCCTTGCCGATCGCGCCCATGACGAACTCGAGCGCGGCGTCCGCCGACGGCAGGTTCGGCGCGAAGCCACCCTCGTCGCCGACATTGGTGTTGTGGCCGGCCTTTTTCAGTTCCGACTTCAGGGTGTGAAAAATCTCCGAGCCGCAGCGCAGCGCTTCCGCAAAGGTCTTGGCGCCGACCGGCATGATCATGAATTCCTGGAAGTCGATCGGGTTGTCGGCATGCACGCCGCCGTTGATGATGTTCATCATCGGCACCGGCAGCGTCCGCGCCGAGGTGCCCCCGACATAGCGATAAAGCGGCAGGCCCGAGGATTCGGCGGCTGCCTTGGCGACCGCGAGCGACACGCCCAGGATGGCATTGGCGCCGAGCCGGCTCTTGTTGGGCGTGCCGTCGAGCCCGATCATGGTCTGGTCGATCTGGACCTGCTGCTCGGCGTCCATGCCGCCGACGGCGTCATAAATCTCGCCATTCACCGCGTCCACGGCCTTGGTTACGCCCTTGCCGAAATAGCGCGCCTTGTCGCCGTCGCGCAGCTCGACCGCCTCATGCGCCCCGGTGGAGGCGCCCGAGGGCACCGCCGCGCGTCCCATCGAGCCGTCCTCCAGCACCACATCGACCTCGACGGTCGGATTGCCGCGGCTATCGAGAATTTCGCGGCCGATGATGTCGACGATGGCGGTCATGGGAGCCTCTTTGGAAAAGCCGGGTTTGAATGGTTGGCGCTGCTTCTACAGCAAGGTTTTGAGCCGGAAAAGGCCGCCCCACGCGTGACCTTGACGGGACGATTGTCTAATACGCAGGCAACGGAGACCGTATCATGTCGAAAAAGCCTGACAGAACCTCGAAATCGGAGCCCCTGCAGCTTGGCCGCGCCGTCGAATGGCCCAACGCCCCCGACGAGGCGAAGCTCGACCGCGTGGCCAATCCGCAAAAGGACACCAATTACCTGGTGCGCTTCACCGCGCCGGAGTTCACCTCGCTCTGCCCGGTCACCGGCCAGCCCGACTTCGCGCATCTCGTCATCGATTACGTGCCGGGGCAATGGCTGTTGGAGTCAAAATCCCTGAAACTCTATGTCGCGAGCTTCCGCAACCACGGCGCGTTCCACGAGGACTGCACCGTGATGATCGGCAAGCGGATAGCGGCGGAAATCAGGCCGAAATTCTTACGGATCGGCGGCTACTGGTATCCGCGCGGCGGCATTCCGATCGACGTGTTCTGGCAGACCGGCAGATTGCCGAAGGGAATGTGGATTCCCGATCAGGGCGTCGCGCCGTATCGCGGGCGGGGCTAAGGCGCAACGTCCGGCCGCAGATCCGCATCCGCCGGCCTGCGCGGCCGCAGCAGCCGCGTGCAGGCGATGCCGAGCGCCACCATCACCACCGCGCCGGTCAGCAAGGTCGGTTTCTTGCCGAGATTCTGGATGCCGAACCCGTAGGCGATCGGGCCGACGGTCTGCCCCATGAAGAAGAAGAACGAGTGCAGCGACAGCGCGGTGGCGCGGGCTTCCACCGAGAGTTCGCTGGCGAACACCTGCATGCAGCCGTGGATCATGTAAAAGCCCCAGCCCATGAACACCAGACTGAGCGCCTGGATTTTCCAGGCAGGCCCGAATGCAATGACGGCAAGTTGCAGACCGACCAGCGAGGCGCCGACCACCATCATGCCGTTGACGCCGAGCCGCGGCAGGAAACGCGAAACCGACAGCGTATAGAACAGGCCGCCGACGGCGAATCCGGCGATGACGATGCCCGCGATCGACAGGCTGGTTTCGCCCAATTCAAACAGGAATGCCGCGAGATAGGGAAACAATCCGAGCACGCAGCAGCCCTCGATGAAGACCGCGGCAAAGCAGATGGCGTTCGGATTGGTGAAGATGGTGCGGTAGCCGTGCCGAAGCGCGGTCAGATTGGTGCGCGGCGGGCGCGCCAGGTCCGCGCCGTGAAAGCCGACCGCGACCGCGACCGAAGCCACCACGACCAGCCCGCCGAGCACGGACAAAACCCCGCGCCAGCCCAGGAAGTCGCCGATCAGGCCGGACGCGGAAGCGCCCAGGATATTGCCGGTCATGGCGCCCGCCAGCGTTCGCCCGATCGCGACCTGGCGCTTTTCGGGACCCACCAGATCGCTGGTGAGCCCCAGCGCGACCGGAAACACGCCGCCGGAGCCGATCCCGGCGAGAATGCGCGTGGCGAACAACAGGGAGAACGAACTCGACATCGCGCCCAGGATGTTGGCGAGACCGAGCAGCACCAGGCAGCCGATCATCAGCCGCGCCTTGCCGAACAAGTCCGCCGCCGCGCCGATCACCGGCTGCACGACGGCAAAGGTGAAAGCGAACACGGCCGCGAAACTCGCCGCCGTCGTAATGCTCACCCCGAAATCCTCGGCGACATGCGGCAGTACCGGATCGAGCGCGCGCGCCGACAGGCTGGCCGCGAAGGTCGCCAGCGCAATGATGTTCAAAGCCGGCGGCAAGCGCTGGTCGTGCGGCCGCAGTCCCGTGTGCGGCATCAGCGCGCTACGTTCTTTTCGGTATTTTTTTGAAGATTCTTGTCAAGATTCTTGGCGATCGCGTCGAACGCCATCAGCGTCCGGACCAGACCTTCGAATTCACGCAGCGGCACCATGTTGGGGCCGTCCGACGGCGCATGATCGGGATCGGGATGGGTCTCGATGAACACGCCGGCGACGCCGACGGCGACCGCGGCCCGCGCCAGCACCGGCACGAATTCGCGCTCGCCGCCCGACGAGGCGCCCTTGCCGCCCGGCTGCTGCACCGAATGGGTGGCGTCGAAGATCACGGGCGCGCCGGTGGTGCGCGCCAGGATCGGCAGCGCGCGCATGTCCGAAACCAGCGTGTTGTAGCCGAACGACGCGCCGCGTTCGGTGACCAGCACGTTTCTGTTGCCGGCGCCGGTGATCTTGGCGACGACATTGGCCATGTCCCAGGGCGCCAGGAACTGGCCCTTCTTGACGTTGACGACCTTGCCGGTCGCGGCCGCCGCCAGCAGCAGGTCCGTTTGCCGGCACAGGAATGCCGGGATCTGCAGGACATCGACGGCTTGCGCGACTTCCGCGCATTGCGCGACCTCATGGACGTCGGTGAGCACGGGCAGGCCGAGCGAACCGCGAATCTCGGCAAAGATCGGCAGCGCCTGCTTCAGGCCGATGCCGCGCGCGGCGGAACCGCTGGTGCGGTTGGCCTTGTCGAAGGAGGTCTTGTAGACCAGCCCCAGTCCGAGGCGGCCCGCGATCTCCTTCAGCGCGGAGGCCACCTCGAGCGCGTGGGCACGGCTCTCGAGCTGGCACGGGCCCGCGATGATCGAGATCGGCAAGTCGTTGCCGAATTTGACCGATCCTGCGCTGACGACCGGCGCGGCTGAAATGTCGGCGTTCAAGGCACCATCCTTTTTGAAGGCGGACCATGCCGGGCAGCGGCAGGCGGATCAACCCTCTTTAGCGGCCTCGAATATCAGGGTTGCGCCACCGGCGATATCCGATGACACCACGAACTGCCAGTCACTTCATCGCCGAGAACGCGGTCGGCGCCAGCATCTGATTGACGATGTTGCCGACGATCTGGCCGTCTTCCTCGGTCTTGGCGCGCGCGCTGATCCAGTCGGGATCGCTCTGGAATGCCGCCCATTTCTTCTCGCGCTCGGCGAGCGATTCCCACGCCAGGAGATAGGTCAGTTCCTGATTGGATTCGCCGACCAGCGTGGTGAAGAACCCGACCGGCCTGAGGCCGTGCTTCTCCCACAGCTTCAGCGTGGTCGTCTCGAAGCGCTTCAACAGCGCCGGCAGCCGGCCCGGCACACAGCGATAGACGCGCATTTCGTAGATCATCGGCTTTGCTCCCTGTTCTATTGTTCTTGCGATATCGGAGCGATTTGTCGCAACAATCGGCGCGTTCGTCAAAGCCTGACGATGCAGGTCACACCAGCCGCGACTGCACCATCGCCGCCTGAATGAACGACGCGAACAGGGGATGCGGTTCGAACGGGCGCGATTTCAGCTCGGGATGGAATTGCACCCCGATGAACCAGGGATGGTCCTCATATTCGACGATCTCCGGCAATATGCCGTCGGGCGAGAGCCCGGAGAACTTCAGCCCGTGCTGTTCCAGCCGCTCCTTGTAGGCGGTGTTGACCTCGTAGCGGTGGCGGTGGCGCTCCGAGATCTCGGTGGCGCCGCCGTAAACCCCCGACACCCGGCTGCCGCGCTTGAGCACCGCGGGATAGGCCCCAAGGCGCATGGTGCCGCCGAGATCGCCCGATTTCGTCCGCTTCTCCAGTTCGTTGCCGCGCAGCCATTCCGTCATCAGGCCGACCAGGGGTTCGGGCGTCGGGCCGAACTCGGTGGAATTGGCCTCTCCGATGCCGACCAGATTGCGCGCCGCCTCGATCACCGCCATCTGCATGCCGAAGCAGATGCCGAAATAGGGCACGTCGCGCTCGCGCGCGAACTGCGCCGCGCGGATCTTGCCCTCGGCGCCGCGCTGGCCGAATCCGCCGGGCACCAGAATGCCGTTGACGTGCTCGAGAAACGGGGCGGGATCCTCGTTCTCGAACACCTCGCTCTCGATCCAGTCGAGATTGACCTTCACCTTGTTGGCGATGCCGCCGTGCGACAACGCCTCGATCAGCGACTTGTAGGCATCCTTCATGCCGGTGTACTTGCCGACGATGGCGATGGTGACGTCGCCTTCGGGATTGCGGATCCGCTCGTTGATCTCATGCCAGCTTTGCAGCGCCGGCGGAATTTTGGGCGAGATGCCGAACGCCGCCAGCACCTCGTCGTCGAGGCCGGCGGCGTGATAGGCCTCGGGCACGGCGTAGATGTTGTCGACGTCGCGCGCCTCGATCACGGCGCTTTCACGCACGTTGCAGAACAGCCCCAGCTTGCGCCGCTCTTCCTTGGGGATCGGCCGGTCGGTGCGGCACAACAGGATATCCGGCTGGATGCCGATCGAGCGCAGTTCCTTGACCGAGTGCTGGGTCGGCTTGGTCTTCAATTCGCCGGCGCTGGGGATGAACGGCAGCAGCGTCAGGTGAATGTAGATGGCGTGTTCGCGCGGCAGGTCGTTCTTGATCTGGCGGATCGCCTCGAAGAACGGCAGGCCCTCGATGTCGCCGACGGTGCCGCCGATCTCGCACAGCACGAAGTCGAACGCGTCATTGCTGTCGAGGATGAAATCCTTGATCGCGTTGGTGACGTGCGGGATCACCTGGATGGTGGCGCCGAGATAGTCGCCGCGCCGCTCCTTGGTCAGGATGTCCTGATAGATGCGCCCGGTGGTGATGTTGTCCGCCTTGGTGGCGGGACGCCCGGTGAAACGCTCGTAGTGGCCGAGGTCGAGGTCGGTCTCGGCGCCGTCGTCGGTCACGAACACTTCGCCGTGCTGGTACGGCGACATCGTTCCGGGATCGAGATTGAGATAGGGGTCGAGCTTGCGAAGCCGGACCTTGTAGCCGCGGGCCTGCAGCAGCGCACCGAGTGCCGCCGAAGCCAGACCCTTTCCGAGCGAGGAAACCACGCCGCCGGTGATGAAGATATACCGCGCCATGGGACTTAACCTTTAAGGCTCCCGGCTCGATTCGCCAAAGCGAATCGCGCGCGGCAGCGAACATTTCGTTGAGCTGTGGGTGACTTGGAATTTAAAGCATTATCAGCATGTTGATGGGGATTCCTGATGCGGGACGCCAGATGTGGTCCTGCATGGCCCCCCTGCTTTATTGCGAACGCGGCGCCTGCGGGCCCGAGGGCGCCGGCTGATTCTGCTGCTGCTGCTCGTCCGCTTTCTTCAGCGAATTGAGGATGCCGCCCGAGGTCGGCGGGACGACCGGCGCCGCTCCACCCGCCGGCTGCGATTGCGAGGCCGGCGTCGCGCCGATGATCGAGCTCGGCTTGCGGTCGTAGCTCGCGTACCACGACAGGAACAGGCTGGTGACGAAGAAGCCGAACGCGAGCACCGCCGTGGTGCGGGTCAGCAAATTGGCGGTGCCGCGGCTCGACATGAAGCCGGCGCCGCCGCCGACGCCGAGGCCGCCGCCTTCGGATTTCTGCAACAACACCGTCGCGATCAAGGTCGCAACGATCATCAGGTGAATTACGATAGCGACAGTCTGCATCTTCTGCCTTCCGTCACAAACCAAAAGCGCCGCGATCCGGCTGCCCATGTGGTTTGCGGGGTTTGAAGTGGCGCGGTGTTACACGATCGGGAGGGGCATTGTCACCCCCGGGGGGAGTACCAGCGGGGATCATCATCCCCTGCACCGCCTGCCGTTAGTTAGGGACAACCGCGCGCAATCGCAAGGAAATCTGCCGCCTTCAGGCTGGCGCCGCCGACCAGCGCACCGTTGACATTGGCCACCGCCATCAATTCGGAGGCGTTGGAGGGCTTGACCGAGCCGCCATAGAGGATCCGCATCCTGGCCCCCTCCCGCTTAAATCGGGCTATCAGGAGTTCGCGGATAAATCCATGAATTTGCTCGACATCCTGGGCGGTCGGGGTCAGGCCGGTGCCGATCGCCCAGATCGGCTCGTAGGCCACCACCAGATTGTCCGAACGCGACCCATCCGGCACCGAGACATTGAGCTGGCCGCGGCAGATGTCGAGCGTTTGGCCCTGGTCGCGCTGATGCTGGGTTTCGCCGATGCAGACGACCGCCGTGAGGCCGGCCCGCCAGACCGCTTCGGCCTTCTGCCGGACCAGCACGTCGGTCTCGCCATGATCGGCGCGCCGCTCGGAGTGGCCGACGATGATGGCGCGGGCGCCGGCGTCCGCCAGCATTTCGGCGGAGAGATCGCCGGTATGGGCGCCGGAAGGCTTGGCGTGGCAATCCTGCGCGCCGACGCTGAGCGTCTTGGAGCCCCGCGCCCGTTCCGCAAAAGCCGCAACCAGGGTCGCCGGCGGGCAGACCAGCAGGTCGGCCTTATCAGCGACGCCGGCGGCGCCCGCCAACATGGCCTCGAACTCGGCCAGCGCGGATTTCAGGCCGTTCATTTTCCAGTTGCCGGCAATCAGTGGCCGGATGGCGTCGGTCATGGCGGAATTCCCTCCCTATGTGGGTCAAGCATGCGCTAGCAGAGCGCGGCGGCCAGTTCCAGATGCCGGACTTGGGAGGCCTCCTGCCCTTAACCGCGTCAATTGGCCCTCCCCGCCATGGTTGCGACGCCGCCGCTGCCACTTTTGATGCTTTATCAAATCAACCCGGTGACGTCCTCTTGCGGAATTCGATCCCGAATTTCCCCTGGGCGCGACCCGGTTCCCTGCTGCAAACAAGTTGGACCCAAAGTCAGCCTTTGCAATCGCTGTATTGGCTTGAGCGCTTCCCGCACCTGCAATGAGGGACGAGCCGCAGGGTTGGACGGATTTCTTGGGCCTGTATGCCGGTCAGGCAAGCTGGCGAGGTTGACGCCGGAACCCGGCTGGCGTGCTTAGCCGATGCGCTGTTGCAGCGCCCGGGCACCGCATTCTGTCCGCTGGCTGCATTGAATCAGGGAAGACTCGCGAACCGACGGATCAATGGGTGGTCACGCGCTCGCGCGCGCGACCACAGATTTGGCGAAGAACTTCCTAACTCAGGATGAAGTTCGAATTGTGCAGCGTGCCCACGTAGCTGGCGAGGTGGATTTCGATGTCGTGCGAATCCATCACGCCGTCGCCGTTGACGTCGATCTGGAGGTTTGCGTCGGGTCCGGCCGTGTCGATGTGAGCTTCGGAACCCGACCCGTCGAATGCCGCCGTGCCTATAAACTGAATCGGGCCGGTGAATCCGGTGATGCCGGTGAAGGTGAAGGTGTCGTTGGCGGCATTGAAGTTGACGATGGTATCGCCATTTCCGGTCTGGGATTCGGCGGCGGCGGTGAAGTTGAAGTGATCCACCCCTGCGCTTGCGACGAGGCTGTCCGCTCCGAGTCCGCCGGTCACGGTCGTGCTCCCCGAGGTGTTGGCGATGGTGATGAAGTCGCTGCCGGCGCTGCCGTTCACCGTCTCGGCGTCGACGACGGTGGCTCCGAAGGCCTGGCCGGCGAAGTTGACGATGTCGTTTCCGGCTCCCATGTCGAAGGTCGTCGTGAATGACGGCTGCGCCACCGTCAGGACGTCGTTCGATGCGCTGCCGTGCACCGTGTTGACGCCGACCAGGCTGTCCAGCGAATTGGCGCCGGCGGCGAGGTTCAGCGTGTTGTTGCCGTCGCCCAGGTTGATCGAAACCCCAGAAACATGGTTGAGCAGCGTCAGCGTGTCGTTGGACGGGGCGGTGCCGCCGGTAAAGTCACTGCCGATGATGTTCTCGATGTTCGCCACCGAGACCGAATTGACGCCGTTGGCGAGCGAGAGATGGTCGCTGCCGGCGCCGAGGTCGATGGCCAGCCCCGAGACGTCGGTGTTGAGCGTCAGCGCAGTCGTCCGACGCTGCCGCCGTTAATGTGCTGGATGTTCAGCGCCGTCAGCGACAGGTTCTGGGCGCCGAAGTTCAGCGTGTTGTCGCCGGCGCCGAGGTCGATGACCGGGTTGTTGTCCGGAGTGAACGACGCCGTCGGTCACGGTCAGCACGTCGTCCGACGCCGTGCCGTTGATGTGCTGGACGTTGAACAGGTCGACGAACGAGTTGCTTCCGGCGGCCAGGTTCAGGGTGTTGTCGCCCTGAGCCAGATTGACCGACAGTCCGCTGACGTCGTTCTGCAGCGTCACGGTGTCGTCGACCGCCGGCCCGGAGAAGTCGTTGGTGTTGAGGTTCTCGACGTTGGATACGCTCAGCAGTTGACGCCGCCCGCCAAGGTGAGGTTGTCGTTGCCACCGCCGAGGTCGATCGGCGATGCCGTTAACGTCGTTGTTGAGCGCGAAGCCGTTGTCGAGGGCGTTGCCGTTGAGCTGCTCGATGTTGAGCGCGGTCAGGGTCTCATACTGGGAGCCGAAGTTCAGGACGTCGAAGCCGGCGCCGAGGTCGACGATCGGGTTGCCGCCGGGCTCATAGATCGTGTCCGTCACCGTCAGCGTATCGTTCGACGCCGTGCCGTTGACGTGCTGGACGTTGAAGATATCGACCAGCGAATTCGCGCCTGCCGCGAGATTGAGGGTGTTGCTGCCATTGCCGAGATTGACGGTCACGCCGGAGACGTCGTCGAGCAGCGTCAGAGTGTCGTTGGAGACGCTTCCGGGGGCGAAGTCGCTGCCGGCTACGTTTTCGACGTTGGTGACGCTGACCGAGTTGGTGCCGTTTGCAAGATTGAGGTTGTCGCTGCCGCCGCCGAGATCGACGTTCAAGCCGGCCTGGTTGGTGGTCAGGGTGACGAAGTCGTTTCCGGCGCTGCCGACCAGGTTCTCGACGTTGGCGAGGTTGAGATTGTATCCGCCGGTCACGCCGAGCATCACGGTATCGCCGGTTCCGGCGCCGAGGTCGATCGGGTGACCGGACAGGTTCTGACTGATCTTGACGAAGTCGTCGACCGACCCCGTCAGCGAGGTGAGCGGGTTGGCGGCGGCGCCGAAGAACAGCCTGTTGTCGGAAAGGTCGACCGGGTTCGCCGAGCTTCCGGAGGCGATCAGGACGTTGGCGTTGTTGAACTGCAGGACTTCGACGTTGGTGATGGTGTCGATGCCGTCGCGTCCGACGACTGCCGTCAGTGACCGTCGTCTGGCCGGACAAGTTGGTCGCGATGGTGTACTGCGCCCGGGCGCCGGTAAAGATCGCGATGTCGCCGCCGGCGCCGCCGTCGATGGCGTCGTTGCCGCCGCCGCCGGTGAGGGTGTTGCTGTTGCCGTCGCCGGTCAGCGTGTCGTTGCCGAAGGCCGAAGAACTGCTCGTTGCCGGCACCGCCGATGAGGGTGTCGGCGAAGTCCGAGCCCTGGACGGAATTGACGCCGCCGGTGATGGTGTCGGTGCCGACGCCGGCGACGTCGCCGCCCGCCGTGCCGTGGGCGGACCCGAGCGACAGGTCGACGGTCACGGCCGCCGTGGCCTGGGCGTAGGCGATGCGGGTGTTGCCGTTGCCGGTGATGGTGTCGTTGCCGCCGAGCCCCTCGAACAGGTTGAAATTGCCGCCGCCGAAGGCGCCGACGCCGCCGACGAAGCCGGTCGCGTCGTAACTGTCGGCGAACTGGCTCCGGTGGCGCTGTTGACGCCGGTGAAGGTGTCGGTGCCGACCGAGGCGTCGCCGGTCGCGGTGCCTGCGGCGAGATGGACCGTCACGCCGCCGTCGCACTGCCGTAGATGACGCGGGTGTTGCCGTTGCCGGTGATGATGTCGTTGCCGCCCAGACCCTCGAACTGGTTGAAGGTGCCGTTGTTGCCGACGTTGAGGGCGCCCGCGGTGCCAACGTGGTGGCGTCGTAGGTGTCGGCGAAGGTGGTGCCCTGGATGGCCTCGATCGAGCGCAGCGTGTCGGTGCCGACGGAGGCGTCGCCGGTGACGGTGCCGGACGCCATGTTGACGGTGATGCCTGCCGTGACGAAGTAGATGTTGCTGTAGGTGGCGAGGTCGAAGCCGCCACGGCCGTCGATGATGGTCGTTGCCGGCAAGCCCGGCGAAGGTTCGTTGTTGTTGGCTGTTGCTGCCGAGCAGCGTGTCGTCGAACATCGACGCCTGGACGGCGTTGACGCCGCTGAACGTGTCGTGTCCGACGGAGGCGTCGCCGTCGCGTGCCGTTCCGGGGGCGCGCAGGTCGACGGTGACGCCGCCGGTCGCGTTGATGTAGGACAAGGCGCGTGTGTGCCGTTGCCGATGATGGTGTCGTTGCCGCCGCTGCCGGTGAATTCGTTGAAGGTGCCGAGCGAGCCGGCGTTGGTGCTGGTGCCGCCGAAGCCGGCGGCGTCATGAAGTGTCGGCAAAGTTGGTGCCGCGGACTGACTCGATCGAACGCAGCGTGTCGGTGCCCGCCACGGAGCGTCGCCGGTCGACCGTTCCGGCGGCGAGGTTGACGGTGATGCCCGTCGTCGTCGGCCAGGTCGAGTGACGTAGTCGGCACGGTCGAAGCCGCCGCGGCCGTTGATGGTGTCGTTGCCGCCGCGGCCGTCGAAGATCTCGACCGTGCCGCTCGGCGTTGTTGCTGCCGGTCAGGGTGTCGGCGAAGTTCGAGCCGAGAACGTTCGAGAATCGTGTTGACGAAGGTGTCGTGTCCGACGATGCGTCGCCGTCAGCCGTGCCCTGCGTGGCGAGGTCGACGGTGACGCCTGCCGTCGCCTCGAGATAGGAGACGCGGGTCAGCGCGCGCGCCCTGGCGTTGACGTCGCTGGTGATGGTGTCGTTGCCGCCCTGCCCTCGATCTCGTTGAGGCCGACCGGTGTGCCCGGCGATGCCGCTGTCTGCCGGTGAATCCAGTGGCGTCGATAGGTGTCGGCGAAGTTGCTGCCGATGATGCCTTCGACGCTTGATCAGCGTGTCGGATGCCGAGCCCGCCCGGTCACCGTCCCGGCCGCGAGGTTGACGGCGATGCCGGAAGTCGCATCGGTATAGATGGCGCGGTCGAAGCCCGGCCGCCGTCGATGATGTCGTTGCCGGCAAGGCCCTGCAGCCGGTCGTTGCCGCCGAGGCCCTGGATGGTGTCGTCGCCGGCGGTACCGGTGAGCGTGTCGGGGCCCGCGGTGCCGACCACGAGGACGCCGGTCGACGGTGATCGCGATCACCTTGTCGAAGGTCAGGCCGCCGGCGTCGGTGGCGCGCACGGTGACCTGCTGCGGTCGCCGCTGACGTCAGCAGGCTGCCGGCGACGACCAGGTTGCCGCCGCTGACGGCGAACAGGCCGCCGTCGTTGTCGAGCAGCGTGAAGGTCGCGGTGTCGCCCGCGTCCGGATCGACTGCGGACAGCGCTCCGACCACGGTGCCGACGGCGCGCGTCGCTGCGGAACGACGGCGTTCGACAGCGAGATGTCCGTCGGGGCCTCGTTGACGTCGGTGGTGGCGATCGCGAAGGTCGTGTCGTGGGTCAGGCCGCCGCCGTCGGTGGCGCGCACCGTGACCTGGTGGGAAGTCGCCTGCTCGTAGTTGAGCGGACCGGTGGCGACGAGGTTGCCTCCCGAGATCGCGAACAGGCCGCCGGCATCGTTGGTCAGCGTGAAGGTGGCGGTGTCTCCAGCGTCCGGGTCGAGCACGGACAGGTCGCCGACCACGGTGTTCGCCGGGCTGTTTTCCGCGACCGAGGAATTGGACAGCAGGATCGCCGTCGGGGCCTCGTTGACGTTGGTGGTGGCGATGGTGAAGGTCCTGTCGACCGTGAGGCCGGCGGCATCGGTGGCGCGCACCGTGATCTGGTGCGAGGCCGCCTGCTCGTGGTCGAGCGGGGCCGTGGTCACCAGCAGGCCGGCGGCGAGGTCGAACAGGCCGCCGGCGTTGTCGATGAGCGTGTAGGTGGCGGTGTCGCCGGCGTCCGGATCGACGGCGGCCAGGTTGCCGACCACGGTCCCGTTCGGGGTGTTTTCCGGGACCGACGCGTTCGACAGGGTGATGTCGGTCGGCGCCTCGTTGACGTTGGTGACGTCGATCTGAATGTCCTGGCTGAAGGTGGCGCCCGCGGAGTCCGTGACCTGCACGGTGACGGTGTGGGAAGTTGCCTGCTCGAAGTCGAGCGGGGCGGTGGTGACGAGGTTGCCGTTCGAGATCGCGAACAGACCGCCGGCGTCGTTGGTCAGCGTGAAGGTTGCGGTGTCGCCCGCGTCGACATCGACGTCGGCCAGGGCCCCGACCACGGTGCCCGGCGCGCCGTTTTCCGCCACCGTAGAATTCGACAGCAGGATGTCGGTCGGCGCGTGGTTCGGCATGATGACCGAGAAGTTGGCGTCGCTCAGGGTGCCGGCAAGGCCGTTCATGACGACGGTGATGTCGCCCGCCCCGATCGCGCCGTCGCCGTCGACGTCGATCTGCAGCTGCTGCTGGCCGCCGAAATTGGTCAGGATCGCTTCGGCATGCGGCGCCGCCGGCGACCCGTCGAGCACGCCGGAGGCCATGAAGTGCACCTGCCCCGCAAGGCCGGCGACGTTGTCGAACAGGAACTGGTCGTGCGCGGCGTCGAAATTGTTGACGGTGTCCTCGCCGGTGGCCGACGGAGGATTCCGAGGCATCGGCGTAGCGGATGATGTCGGTTGCAGCGCCTGCGGTGATGAAGTCCGCGCCTCCGCCGCCGGTGATGGTGGTGGTTCCCGAGGACGCTCGCGTCGGTGATGACGTCGGTCGCGACGCTGCCGTTGACGTGTTCGACGTTGGCGACCGTGACGCCGCCGGTGAAATGGGTGAGATTCGAGCGTGTCGTTGCCCGCGCCGAGGTCGATGGTGTCGCCGCCCGCGTCGTTCAGCATGGTCAGCACGTCGTCCGACGCGCTGCCGTTGATGTGCTGAACGTTGTAGGCGGTGATCGAGTTGGTCCCGGCCGCGAGGTTCAGCGTGTTGTCGCCCTGCTGCAGGTTGACGGTTACGCCGCTGACGTCGTTGAGCAGCGTCAGCGTGTCGTCGGACGCCGGCGTGCCGCCGATGCCGTTGTAATCGCTGGTGCCGATGTTCTGGACATTGGTCACACTGATGGTGTTGGCGCCCGCCGCGAGCGACAGACTGTTATTTCCGGCGCCGAGGTCGACGGAAAGTCCGTTCTGGTCATTGGTCAGCATGTAGAAGTCGTCGCCGGCGCTGCCGACAAGGTGCTCGACGTTGTGGAGCGCGGCGCTGAGGAACGTCGAGCCGACCTGCAGCGTGTCGTTGCCCGCCCCGAGGTCGACCGAGAGGTCGTTGTTCGGCGAGGAAAGCCCGTTTGCGACCGTGAGGGTGTCGTCCGACGCGGTGCCGTTGACGGTGTCGACGTTGAAGATGTTCACGAACGAGTTGGCGCCGGCCGCCAGGTTGAGGGTGTTGTTGCCGTTGGCAAGGTTGACGGACAGGCCGGTCACATCGTTCAGGAGCGTCAGGGTGTCGTTGGAGACGCTGCCGACCGCGAAATCGCTGCCGTTGAGGTTTTCGACGTTGGCGACGCTGACCGAATTCGAGCCGTTGGCCAGGTTGACGTTGTCGTTGCCGCCGCCCATGTCGATGGTCAGGCCGTTGACGCTGGAGAGGAAGCCGACGAAGTCGTCGCCGCCGGTGCCAGTGAGGTGTTCGACATTGGCGAGGTTGAGGTTGTAGCCGCCGGTCACGCCGAGCATGACCGTGTCGTCGGTGCCGCCGCCGAGGTCGATCAGATGTCCCGAAAGGCCCTGGTTGATCTTGACGTAGTCGTTGTTCGATCCCGTCAGTGTCGTCAGCGGGTTTGCCTGCGCGTTGAAGAACAGCCGGTTGTCGGAAAGATCGACCGGGTTCGCCTGAGTCCCCGAGGCGACCAGGACGTTGGCGTTGTTGAACTGCAGCACCTCGACGTTGGTCAGCGTGTCCGTGCCGTCGCGGCCTGCGACGTTATCCTGGACGGTCACTTGGCCTAACGCCGTCGATCGAGATGTTGTACTGGGTCCTGGCGCCGGAAAATACCGCGATGTCGCCGCTCGCGCCGCCGTCGATGGTGTCGTTGCCGCCGCCGCCGACAAACATGTTGCTGTTTGCGTCACCGATCAGCGTGTCGGCGAAGGCCGACCCGGTGATGCTGAAGACGCCCCCGGTGATGGTATCGGTGCCGATCGCGGCGGCGTCGCCTGCGGCGGTGCCATGGGCCGTGCCGAGCGACAGGTCGACAGTTACCGCGGCCGCCGCGTTGGCGTAGATGACCCGCGTGTTGCCGTTGCCGGTGATGGTGTCGTCGCCGCCGAGGCCTTCGAACTGGTTGAAGTTGCCGTTGTTGCCGACGTTGAGGGCGCCGGCCGCGCCGTAGCCGGTCGCGTCGTAATGGTCGGCGAAGTTGGTGCCTTGGACGCCTTCGATCGAGTGTAGCGTATCGTGACCGATCGAACCGTCGCTGATGCCTGTCGCCGTTCCCGCGGCATAAGAGATGAAGTGCATGCCGAAGGGGGAGTTGTGAACAGAACTGTGTGCGCGGGTGAAATTGTTGACGGTGTTCGGGTGGACGAGATTAAGGCATCGGGTAGCGATGACGTGGTTGCAGCGTGCGGTGATGAAGTGCGCTGCGGGTGACGGTGGTGTTACGTCGTGTTCGCGATGGTGATGACGTGGTAGATGGGTTGACATGTTCGACGTTGGCGACGTGACGGCTTGTGAAAGGATGAGATAGAGCATGTGTCTGCGGAGATCGATGGTGACGAAATATCAGCATAGTAACACGTGTGGACACGCTGGTTGATGTGCTGCACGTTGTAGGTGAGAATTGTTCGGAGTTATTTTAGATTTACGCTGACGCCGGTGGTGTGAGCAGCGTAGCGTGTGTGAGACAGAGTTGAGAAGTGTTGGTGGAGCTCTGGACGTTGGTCAGGGCCAGGGTATTGGCGCCGCCGTGACCGACAGAACGTTGTTACCGGCCCCGAGATCGACGGTCAGTGTACTGGCCGTTGGTAGCGAGTAGTAGTCGTCGCCGGCACTGCCGATGAGGTGCTCGACGTTAAGGAGGGCGCCGTTGAAATACGGACGTACCGTCCTGGAGCGTGTCGTTGCCGGCGCCAAGGTCGACCGACAGGTCGTTGCTCGACGCATAGAGGCCGTTTGCAACGATCAGGGTGTCGTCGGTCGCGCTGCCGTGGACGGTGTCGACGCCGTAGATATTGGCGAACGAATTCGCGCCGGCCGCGAGATTCAGCGTATTGACGCCACAGGCCGAGGTTGACGGTACAGACCGCTGACGTCGTTCAGCATCGTCAGCGCGTCGTTTGAGCGCCGCCAACTCGAGAAGTCGCTGCCGTTGAGGTTCTCGACGTTGGTCGACGCTGACCGAATTCGAGCCGTTGGCGAGATTGACGTTGTCGTTGCCGCCGCCCATGTCGATGGTCAGGCCGTTGACGCTGGAGAGGAAGCCGACGAAGTCGTCGCCGCCGGTGCCGAGCGAGGTGTTCGACGTTGGCGAGGTTGAGGTTGTAGCCGCCGGTCACGCCGAGCATGACGGTGTCGTTGCGTGCCGGCGCCGAGGTCGATCAGATGCCCCGAAAGGCCCTGGTTGATCTTGACGTAGTCGTCGTTCGATCCCGTCAGCGTGGTCAGCGGATTTGCCTGCGCGTTGAAGAACAGCCGGTTGTCGGAAAGATCGACCGGGTTCGCCGAGCTCCCCGAGGCGACCAGGACGTTGGCGTTGTTGAACTGCAGCACCTCGACGTTGGTCAGCGTGTCGGTGCCGTCGCGGCCTGCGACGTTGTCCGTGGACGGTGGCTTGGCCGAGCCGTCGATCGAGATCGTTGTACTGGGTCCTGGCGCCGGAAAATACCGCGATGTCGCCGGCGCGCGCCGCCGTCGATGGCTGTCGTTGCCGCCGCCGCCGACGAACATGTTGCTGTTGGCGTCACCGGTCAGCGTGTCGGCGAAGGCCGACCCGGTGATGCTCGAAGACGCCCCCGGTGATGGTGTCGGTGCCGATCGCGGCGGCGTCGCCGGCGGCGGTGCCATGGGCCGTGCCGAGCGACAGGTCGACCGTTACCGCGGCCGCCGCGTTGGCGTAGATGACGCGCGTGTTGCCGTTGCCGGTGACGGTGTCGTCGCCGCCGAGGCCTTCGAACTGGTTGAAGTTGCCGTTGTTGCCGACGTTGAGGGCGCCGGCCGCGCCGTAGCCGGTCGCGTCGTAATGGTCGGCGAAGTTGGTGCCTTGGACGCCTTCGATCGAGCGCAGCGTGTCAGTGCCGATCGAGGCGTCGCCGGTGGCCGTGCCGGCGGCCATGTTCACGGTGACGCCGCCGGTGGTGAAGAAGCAGGCTGTTGTAGCTTGCAATGTCGAAACCACCGCGGCCATCGATGTAGTCGTTCCGCCAAGACCGGTGAAGGTATCGTTGAAATGCCGCCCAGCAGCGTGTCGTCGAACATCGACCCCTGAACCGCATTGACGCCCGTGAATGTGATCGCTCGCCGACCGGTAGCGGTGCCGTCGCCAGGAGCGGATTGGTCGATACCGTCGTTCCCGAAGATCGACGGTCACGCCACCGGTCGCGTTGTTGAATCTAGACGCGTGGCGCCGTTGCCGATGATGGTGTCGTTGCCGCCGGCCCCCTGGAAGTCGTTGAAGGTGCCGAGCGAACCGACGTTGCGCGGCGCCGCAGCGCCAAAGCCCGTCGCATCGAACACGTCGTCGAAGTTGGTGCCACGAACGGCTTCGACTGAACGCAGCGTATCGGTGCCTATCGAGGCATCGCCGATCACGGTGCCTGCCGCCAGATTGACGGTGATGCCGACTGTGGTCGTCGGGTCGTTCGTGTAGTCGGCGAGGTCGAAGCCGCCGCGACCGTCGATGAGGTCGTTGCCGCGCGAACCCGGCGAACAGCTCCGCGGTGCCGAAGCCGTTGTTGGTGCCGCGCAGCGTGTCGTTGAAGGCGCCGATAACGCCGGACAGCCGATGAACTGCCGGGCCGATGAAGCGAGATCGTGCGCCGTCCGATGCGTCGCCTGCGCCGTGTGGGCCGGAAATCCACCGTAACGCCGGCGGTGGCGTGACGTAGCAGATGCGCGTCAGGTCTGGCCCGGCCCGTTGACGAAGGCCGGTGATCGGTGTCATTGCCGCCCCGCCTTCGAATTCGTTGTAGCCGATCGAGCCGCACCGGCCAGGCCGGTGATCGCCGGCGAAACCGGTCGCATTATAGGTGTCGGCGAAGTCGCAGCCGACGATGCCTTCGACGTTGACCAGCGTGTCGCTGTCGACGCCTGCCCCGGAAACCGTGCCGGCGGCCATGCTGACGGTGATGCCGCCGGTCGCGTCGGTGTAGGCGGCGCGGTCGAAGCCGGCGCCGCCGTCGATCTGGTCGTTGCCGGCGTTGCCGGCGATCTGGTCGCTGCCGGCGCCGCCGAACAGCAGGTCGGCGCCGTCGCCGCCAGAGATCTGGTCGTTGCCGTCGACCCCGTCGATGGTGTCGATGGCGGCCGTCCCGGTCAGGACGTCGTTGCCCGAGGTGCCGAGCACGGCAGTCCGGGGGCGACGACCTGGGCGGCGTCGACCTGGGCCTGAAAGATTATCGACGTAGACGTCCGTCACCGCACCGGTCTGGGTGGTATCGGTGAAATCGGTGATGGCGCCGAGCGAGGTCGCCGCATCGCCCTGCGCGACCTGGCCGGCCTGTGCGATGGCGGTGACGTCAACGGCGTTCTGGATGACGGTATTGGCGGCCTGGAGACGACGGATACCACCGTCGATAGCGCGTCCTGGCTGACGCCGGACGCCGTTGCGATCGTCTCCAGGGCGCCGCCTGTGGTGGTGTCGCTCAGATCCACCGGGTTGCTGCCGGCCGCGGTGATGGCGTCGGCGATCGCGCCGAACACGGCATCCTGGGAGCCGCCGACGGCGGAAATCTGGGCGACGGTGCTCTGGACCTGGACGCCGGCCGAAAGCACGGCGGTTGCAGTCGGCGTCACCGGCGATGGCGGTCGGAACCGGGTCGAACGTCGTGAGGTCGACGCCGTCGAGGTGGAATGCGGCTGCAACCTGCAGGGTGGCGTCGGCCGCGGACACACCACCGACCGCCAGCGAGGTGATGATGGTGGTCAACGGAGTGACGACGGTGGAGCCTTCCGGCGCCTTGAGCGTGCCGGAGAAGGCGAGCCCCGTGGAAATGTCGGTGCCTCCCGTCATGATCAGGGTGCCGTGGGGTCGTGCAGCGTGAAGCTGCCGTCGGCATTGGTGATCGCGGAGGCCTCGCCGGCGTCGAAGACGCCGTTGTTGTTGGCGTCGGCGAACACGAACGCGCCCGCGATGTAGCCGTCGACGGCGCGGTTGCTGGTGTCGCGAGCGCCCGCCGTGACGTCGACGGTCATGGTGGCGGTGGTGAC
Organism: uncultured Alphaproteobacteria bacterium; assembly: GCA_963721275.1. Classification (GTDB taxonomy): domain Bacteria; phylum Pseudomonadota; class Alphaproteobacteria; order Rhizobiales; family Xanthobacteraceae; genus Bradyrhizobium. The sequence goes on from CAVRIQ010000021.1 coordinate 631,198, forward strand.
GGCCTGATGACCACCTTCGATCGATGCGACCGACACGGCAGCACCAGGGGATCGGCGCTGCGCCGGTCGCCGGGGACCAGGGCGAGCGTGCCGAGATCGGATGCCGCCACTTCCCAGTGTCCGTCGCCGTCGAAAAAGACGCCGTGGTTGAGCGTGTAGGTGGCCGGAATGCCGGTGATGCTGACGGTGCTGAGGGTGCCGCTGTCGTCGACCAGGTGGGCGGAGATGGAGAGCGGAATCGAGACTCGTCGTCGGTGCCGGAGGCGTCGGCTCGCGGTCAGGACCGGAGCGTCCTGGGTGCCGTGCACGGTGAAGGAAACCTGTTTCGGGGTTCCGTCGACCGAGGACACGGTGAAGGTCTCGATCAGCGCCTCGCCGGCCGCCAGATGCTGCACGGCGGCCTCGCCGACGGCATAGGTGTAGTGTCCGTCCGGCGTGATGCTCAGAGTTCCCAGATTGCCCGCCGGTGCAACCACGGCGGTAGCGAACAGGGACTGACCCTGGTCGACGTCGGCGACCGTCATCTGTCCCGACACCGTCAACGTCGTCGACGCCGCGCTTTCCGTGACGTCGTGCAGTACCGGATCTCCGATCACGGCGGCGTCGTTGGCGCCCTGGATGGTGAACGAGATGACTTTCGGCGTGCCGTCGAGGGCGGTGACGGTGAATGTGTCGACATGGGTGTCGGTCGCGCCGAGCGACTGGGTCGCCGAATTGGCCACCGAATAGACGTAGCTGCCGTCGACGGCCAATGTCAGGCTGCCGAGGTTGCCGGCGCCCGCGACGGCGCCGGGCTGGAACGAGGCCTGGTTCTGGTCGACATCGGAAATCGAAAGCGTGCCCGTCGCCGTCAGGTCGCCGGTCGTCGAGACGGCGGCGTCCTCGGTGACGTCGTGGACGAGCGGATCGCCGATCACGGCCGCGTCGTTGGCACCTTGAATGGTGAAGGAGACGACCCTGATGGTGCCGTCGAGCGAGGTCACCGTGAAGCTGTCGACCTTGATGTCGCCTGCCCCGAGATACTGTACCGCGCCGTTGTCGACCGAATAGACGTAGGCGCCGTTGCTCTGCAGCGTCAGTGCGCCCAGATTGCCGGATGCCGGCGTGACCGCGGTCTGGAAGGCCGCCTCGCCGGCGTCCGGGTCCGAGATCGAGATCGTCCCGGATGCCGTCAGCGTCGCGCCGCCGACGTCCTCGGTGACGCTTGCATGGGTCGGATCGCCGATGACGGCGGCGTCGTTCACCGCCGCGACGTTGACCGTCACCGTCGCAGTCGAGGTCGCGCCGGCACTATCCTTCATGGTGTAGGTAAAACTCGCGACGCCGTTGTAATTGGCGTCGGCCGTGAATACGACATTGCCGCTCGAGTTGAGCGAAACGGTTCCATGCTGCGCGCCCTGTACCGAAACCAGCGTCCTGGTGTCGCCGGCATCCACGTCGGTATCGTTGGCAAGCAGCGCGGAGGCGAGAATTGTGAGCGGGGTGTCCTCAACCGCGTTGACGGTATCGGCCACCGCAACCGGCGCATGATTGGTGGTGCCGCCCTCGATCACGATCTGGAGCTTTTCAATCGAGTTGACGACAAGATCGAAGCTATTGAAACTGTAGGACGCGCTGCCGTGGATGAGCCTGGCCTGCAGCGCCGCGATGTCGGCCTGGAATATTGCGGAGTTCGCCATCGCCTGGGTGACCACGAGACGCAGCGTGTCCCTGCCGTCACCCCCGGCGTAGATGTCGACCGAGCCGAAGTTGTCCGAAGCCTGATAGATCAGCGTATCGTTACCGCCGCCGGCGCTGAGAATGTCGCTGCCCGAACCGCCATCCAGGATATCGTTACCATTGCCTGCGATCAGGATGTCGTTGCCGGACCCGCCGTTGAGCGTATCATTGCCATTGCCGCCGAGGATGAGATCGTTGCCGGCACCACCATTGAGAACGTCGTTGCCGTTGCCGCCGGTGATGAGGTCGTTGCCGCTGCCAGCATTGATGGTGTCGTTACCGTTGCCGCCGGTGATGAGGTCGTTGCCGTTGCCAGCATTGATGGTGTCGTTACCGTTGGTACCAATGATGATGGCCATGACCTTCTCCCATTATCCATTTTGCGTTTTTTTTGCGACAGCGCCCCAGTGCGAAATTCCCGCAAGGCGCGACGCCTGAGTATGTTCAGAACCAGTCGTGGATCGACCGGATCGAGCCCGACAGATCCGTTTTCTCACTTTGCGAAAAGCAGCGTCCTTGGTTCGCGCTGCGCTTGAAATGCGTGTTTGGGTCATAAACTCAGACCGCCTCCGGCCCGACAATCGCCTGCGGCTTTCACTCCATGCGTGAGAGCTCTTAGTCCAAAATCAGTTTTGCATTGGGATGTGGTGAGCGCTGAGTCGGTTAACCTCGAAATATAATGGTAGGTCAATCTGCACCGTTCTTTGATGAGCTAACGAACCGCCTCAAGGCGGTCAATCGAGACCTGGATTCATCGTAACCAGGCAAACTTAATTTCGGATCGCGCTATTGTAATTCCCCTGCATCATCGCTGCGCTTGATGGCAGTCGGATTTGAATTTCGACTTGAAGATCGATTTGAATTGGTTCCAAAATGAGGGAGCTGCACTTTCTGTGATGACCAATGGAATGGTGGTCAAAATCGATTGGCGCCGATCTGAACATACTGAGTTGTGCCGGCGGTGGCTGTATTGCCTGCCGAGCCGGTCGCGCTTTCGCCACCAACTGGTTCACCGAAGTCGGATACATTTGTTAATCCGGAAGTTCTGCCGTGCCGGTCGAAAAGTTAACAAGTCAAAGGTGCGCGTTGAAACATCATCGAGATCAATCGAAGCCGCCGCGTCCCTTTCAGGACGAGTGTCGATGCCGGAGTTCGGCGTAAATGTTGCGTCCGAGACTGCGCTACAGCCGTCGTTGAAATCGAAGCGCGGATGATTGTTATCCTGTGGAACGGACATCATCTCCGCCGGGACGCGATAAAATGCGCGCTGCGCGAGCGTCGAGGCGATAGCTTTCCCCGTCACCGGCCGGGACGCCGCCGTCGCATTTCCGAATGCGGCTTTCGCGCCGCAGCATTTCCCCATTGCCCCCCGCTCCCCATGGCGCCAGCCCAGCGCCGAACTTCCGACGGTTCCATATTTATTAACAATAGCTTACCCGAGAAATGGAGACGTTGTCAGAATTGTAATTAAAATGTAACAAGCCAGACATGGTGGCGCACTACGAACGCCCGGGGGGAAACGGGCGGAACATGGAATGAAAAAGCTCGTATTAGTTGTGGCGCAGGAAACCGCCCTCCGCGCCAGAATCGCGCGTTTGTTACAGCCAGCCGGTTATGCCGTCGAACTCGCCGCGAACGAAAAGCGGGCGCTCGAGCTGATTGTCAGCAAAGCCATCGATACGGCAATCGTAGTGGCCGGAACCAGCCTTGCCGGCATCGCGTTCGCGCGACAGGTAAGCGAGCGAGTTTCGAATTTGATCGTGCTGGCGGAGCGGTCGGACGCCATCGCCAGACTGAGCCGTTCGCTTCCGGGCGCGGATACCTATCCTTCGCAGCCATTGGACGAGCAGAAGCTTCTCGATCGTCTCGCCGAAGTAACCGCAGCCCCGGGGGACGACGAACCCGCGCCGACGCCGGCCGCCCTGCGCGACCAGGGTTGCAGGATCGATCTGGCTGGCCGCACCTTCGTTCATGCCGACGGACGCGAGGTAACGCTGACGCGAGCCGAGTTCTCACTGCTGATGGCATTCGCACGGAGCCCTGGCCGCGTGCTGTCGCGCGATCAGTTGAACCGCGCGATTGCGGGGCGTGACGCGGAGCCCTATGCACGCAGCGTCGACATGCAAATCGGACGGTTACGACGCAAAATCGAACCGGATCCGACGGCGCCGCGATTTATCCTCACCGTATCCGGCGCCGGATATAAGTTCGCCGCGGGCCCCCAGACCACCGGGAAAAGCCGCGACTCATCGGCGGCCATCGAGTTGGATAAGCAAGCGGAAGCAGAGCCGCCCCAATTCAACGGTCAGCCCCGCGTCGTACCGGAACGAGCTCAGGGTCCCGGCATCAACCCGTTGCATTCAGGGTCCGAGCTGCGGCAGCTGACCGTGCTGGCTTGCGAACTCGTGGGCTCGACGGCATCCGCGGGGGATGTCGACCCCGAAGACTTCGCTCGCGTCGTCCACAGCTTCCAGGAGGCGTGCGCCGTCGTCATCGCGAACCTGGGCGGAAGCATCGCCGGTTTCGCCGGGCACGAAGTTCTTGGGTTATTCGGCTATCCCAAGGCTCACGAGGATGACGCCGAGCGCGCCGTGCACGCCGCGCTCGATCTCCTGGTAAAAGTGGGCGAGCTCGCATGGCCCTCCGGCCAGACGCTGCAGGTGCGAGTTGGAATTGCGACCGGCCTCGTTGTGATCACCGACAAAGGTGCGGTTGGAGAACCCTCGACCGTGGCCCCTCATTTGCGAAGCATGG
>CAVRIQ010000022.1:0-335036 GCA_963721275.1 uncultured Alphaproteobacteria bacterium
GCGCAAATGGAATTCGAAGAAGCACGCCAAGCTGTAGAGCGCGCCACAAGCGCCGATGAATTGTCCGCCGTCCTGCGCGACTGGCGAGATGAAATCGGCTTTACCCATCTTGTTTATCACGCGACATTCGTTCCGGCCTTCGCGAAATCAAATGCGCTCTTGCTGCTGACCTAAAGCCCCTGGCGGCCCGGAGTGGCATTGACGTAAATAGGAAGCCGGCGACTCGACGGAAACCGGACAGTTTCACGACGTCCCAAATTCAAATATCAAGCCAAATTTTCCGCGAAGCGCGAATTCGACAAAGGAATATGAACGAAAATTGTACTCGGAGGACGAGTAGTCCAATCTCGATAGCATTTCCTTAATACTGCAACCTTAGAAGTTATCGCAGGCCGGCTTGAGGCCGTTTCGCTTTGCCGTTCAGCAAGACGACGGAGGACAAGACGTGGCAATCACGACTGAGAACTCTCGATGGGAGTCCTAACAGGTCAGAAAATCGAACCAGCTCTGTCTGGGGTCGGATTGAGGCGTATGCACCAAAACAGTCGCATGCTGCCGTGGAACTTGGCGCTTGGATCGTCTGCGCCACGGCAACTATTCTTGCGGGGTTCCTGCTGTGGAATTTCAGGATCACGGTTGATCTGGAAAGCCTCTTCATCGCTCTCAGCGTGATGACGTTTCTGGTCAGCGTTCACGTCGTCTATGGACGATGGCGTCCCGCTCCCGTCCTTCGAAATTTATGTGGTGCGCTTGCGGTCATAGCATGGTCTGCGGCTATGGCTGGAATTATCAGCTTGATCGGGCTGCGTTATCAATCACCTCTCGTGGACTCGACCCTCGCAAGCCTAGATCGCGTCGCGGACATTGACGTGCCTTGGCTCGTTGAATGGTCGGCGGCTCATCCGTTTTGGGCGCAGCTTTTGGATGCCGCCTACCGTAGCTCGTACACTCAGTTGTTCACTCTAACGATCCTCTTGGCAGTCCGCTCTCGTGCCTATAAGCTTTGGCAATTAACGTTGGTATTTGCGATCACGATTGTCGCATCCACGACGATTTCAATCTTTTGGCCGGCGAAAGGCGCCTTCGCCTATTTCAACTATCCTAGCGACATTCTTGATCGCCTTCCGGCTGGCGCTGGTGTTTATCATTTGCAGAAGTTTGAATACTTCCGCTACGATCCATCGCCGATTTTGTCGTTTGCCAACCTTCAAGGTGTGGTTACTTTTCCATCGTTTCACTGTTGTCTCGCCCTGATGACGATATTCGCCACATGGGGCACTCGATGGCTCTTCGCAATCACGCTCGTCTGGAACGCACTCGTTATCGCCTCCACTTTGCCAATCGGCGGTCACTACGCAATTGATCTCCCGTTCGGTGCGCTGCTGTGGCTCGTTGCGACCGTCACTGCGAAGCTCGTATCCGAGGAGCGAAATGCGCTTTTTGCGCGACTGCGCGCAACGGTGCGGATGATACCCGCTCATCTTGGAAATCTAGGCCTTGGGTCAGTCGCTTCGCCGACTACTTCCGGTCTTCCCTGGCAAGCAGACATTCTCAGCCGCAACCTCGACAGGCTGCAAACGGTTTGAGCCTCGCATTTTCGGATGCTATAAGTTCGGCAGCGAGGCGATGCGTCGTTGAGAGAGTGTCAGCTAAACGTCAGCTAAATTCGAGAATTTGGATTTGCTAGGTGCTTGGTCCTTCAAAGTTCGCGGGCGTAGTTCAATGGTAGAACGGCGGCTTTCCAAGCTGCATTAAAGTGATTTACCTTCGCCAATCACCTCTTTACCCATGGGTTACCCGGCGCGGACCTTTCGGCGAAAAGTAAGTCTAACCCCGCGGTAGATTGGTGCCTCGGCCGGTTGCTTGCATATCCCCGAATTCAAACATGGGATATTTGCAAGGGCAGCAGCGGCGCTGGCCGCGGCGACGGCATCGGGCGACAATATGCTCATCACAATTGACGCCAGCGACAGCGTCCTCCTGCAAAACTTAGTTCTCGCAATCTGCATGTCGGAGATTTTAACATTGTGTGAAATGAATGGTGCTCGAAATTGAAGGTGCCTCAACGAGCGAGGTCCTCGCCCGGCCAGAACTGGCCTTCACTGGCCCCTTTCTCACGAGGTGCGTAGAGGGATTCGCGGTTACGAAAGCTCGTCAAGAACTGCCGAACACCGCCGGCTTCTTCGATGCCTAAAAATGGTGCGAACGAATGGCGGGCCGGACGTCTGTCTATGTTGGTTCCGCGCGTTATCGCAATTCCGAGATGATCATCTACCAGGACTCTCTCTTGGTAATCAGGGTATCGAGATGACCAAGATGCTCCGCACCCACGTTGCAAACGAAGTCCATTCACGCGCCATTGTGTACATCTTGGTCACGGCCAGCGTCGGCGTGGCCATGATTGTGGTACTTAATCAGCTTTAGCGAAACGTTCGGATTGGCGACATTTTCAGGGACAGCCGTGACTAAGAGAGTGTTTTTGCTCTTCGAAGATCTTCAGGCAGCGACCCATGCGGAATCGACACGACTTGCCTTAAAAAAGGTGGGGCGACAGCGTTATGGCCTGAGAACCTTGCGATCCAAAGTAAATTCAATGACATGATGATCCCTGGAGGGTCGGGCAAGTATGCCGCATGTCCCTGCTTCGCACCACGCAGCAAGATCATAAAGATCAGCGCGATCAGCGCGGTCAGCGCAAATCCTCCAATCGAAAGCACATCCAGGTATTGAACGTCCGTGTGTGACGTTCCCAGCCGGAACGATTGCAGATTACCATAGGCGCCTATGATCATCGGCACGGTGTAGATTATGGCTCGCTCTCCCTCTCGCGCGACAGTTTTTAGCTCGGGGAGCAACAGTGCCAGACCGATTCCAAATATCAGAAAGTCGTAGTCGTAAGTGTAAGGACTGATCGAGATCGAGACCATCGCGGTCAAACCAAGGGTCGAACGCGTGGAAAACCCCCGGTACAGCGCAAGGGCTATGATCCCAAGCGCCAAGGCGGCGACAATGGCTTGCCCCAGAAAGGCAGCCCAACCAGGTAGTCCCGCTGTTCGTAACGCGGCATAGAAGGAGATCATGCGGTATAATGGGTAGTATCCGCGCTCCAGGAAGATCGCGGAATCGTGCACGCTTTGAAGTAATCCGGTCCATATTTGAAGACCGAAAACGGCTGTACAGACCAGCGAGCTGGTTAGAACCACGGCTCCAGCCGTCATAACTACAGTCCAGCGACGCCTGAGGATCGAGTAGGCTGCGAACGCTATGGCAAGATGCGGTTTGATGACCATGAGACCCAGCGCCAACCCGGCCGGGATTTGCCGCTTTTCGATAAAGAGACAGACCAGTCCTATAAGTCCAGCGGTGAGGAAACCGTTTTGGCCGCAAGCCATCGTGATCTCCATCGCGGGAAAGAGAATGATCAAGACGAGCACGAGGTTGCTGGTGGCGATTGACCTCAGTACGATGAGATAAAATGCAAGCGTTGCTGCCGTGAACAGGAGGTACGCCAAGCCAGTTGGAATAAGCGCAAGGGGGGCGAGCAAGAGGTTGAATTGCGGCGGATAGGTCCACGGCATGAAGCTACCGATTCCACCCGAAGCCTCTCTTTGCATATCGACGAGTTTTGCGAACTGGTAAGCTTGGTCGGCGTCGCCCAGCCATACCCTTTGTGCAATGATGTAAAAGGCATCAAAATCGACCAAGTTACGATGGTGCCCCACGCCCAGTCGAGCAAACCAAATAGCCTTTAGCGCAACGCCAATTGCCAGCGCCGCGAAGACGAAACGCGTGTAAATCGCCTGCTTGGGCGCCGAGGACTGAATTGTTTCTAGGGTTTTTGCCAGCATCAGAATGAGGTTCTTTCCGAAACCTTAAGATAGAGCAAATAGGTTAAGCAGTTGAAAAAGGACTTGAGCGTGGATCGCTGGGAATCGACGGTTTGGGAATGTTGAGGAGACCGGCCTACGCTCCTCACGTCCAGAGTGCCAGGCGTCAGCGGGGTCTAGCGGCACCTCCATCGGCAAAATCGTAAGGGCTCTCAATGGGACAAGGAAGTATCGGTCATGATCCCAGATTGCAGCCACGACGTCCCTCGATGTCACCGGGCCCCCCGACGATAAACTAAGCTTGGTGCGCGCTTCCGTCGCGTGCGGACATCCCGTCAACCTCGTCTCCACAAACGACGAAGGTCATGTTCGCGAGGTACTGGAAATTGGATTCGGAAATGCGGTCCTTGACGCGCTGTCCGCGCGGTTGAGATAGCCATTCGATCAGCTGAGATGCATTATTGTTCGCGAAGGAACTGAATAGTGACGGCGATTTCTGGTTGGGGCCGCTACCCGGTCGTTGATACCGAAATGATCGACCCCCGCACAGCTGATGCCGCCCAACGAGCAACGGTGCGGGGAGATCAAGCGGTCGCCCGCGGCAATGGCCGAGCCTACGGGGATGCGGGCATCGGCGTTCGCCAGACGATCTCGATGGTTCACCTTAACCGGATGCGAGCTTTCGATGCCGAGACGGGTCGGGTTACCGTAGAGGCTGGGCTGCTTCTTTCCGATCTGATTGAGACGTTCTTGCCCCGCGGGTTTCTTCCCTATGCCCTTCCAGGTACAAGTTTTATCACTGTTGGCGGCGCAATCGCCGCCGACGTACATGGCAAAAACCACCACCGGGAGGCTGGATTCGGTCAGTATGTGGAAGGCCTGCTATTGGCGGTGCCCACAGGCGAAATGGTCCGTGCATCGCGTGAACAACACCCGGATCTATTTCTCGCTACGATTGGAGGAATGGGACTGACCGGCACAATTCTCGAGGCGACGATCCGATTGCGCCGCGTCGAGACAGGCTGGATCCGCCAGCGGACCATCGTCGCGGATGATCTCGGCGCGGCCATCGCTGCGTTGGAGAGTAGCGATAGCGTCACCTATTCGGTGGCCTGGATCGACTGCCTGGCAAGGGGCGCACGGCTTGGCCGCTCGCTGATATTTCTCGGGGAACATGCGCCTTTCGCTGAGCTGGGCGAAAAGCAGGTCGCGAATCGGTTCCCGCTTCGAAAACCTCTTCTGTCGATACCAATCGACGCCCCCTCTTTCATGTTAAATCATTGGACTGTTGCGGCATTCAACGAGCTCTATTTCCGGGCCGGCGTACGCAAGGCCGCCTCTCCCACCCTGGTCCCTGCTCACCCATACTTCTTTCCGCTCGATGCGCTGGGCAACTGGAACCGGATCTACGGTCGGAGCGGCTTCGTTCAGCACCAATGCGTGCTTCCAACGAAAAATGCAAAAGCCACCCTGGCCGAAATGCTCGATCGCATCGCCAAACGCGGCGGATCCTCGTTTTTGGCGGTCCTGAAGAAGCTCGGCGCCGGAAGCGGCTCCATGTCCTTTCCAATGCCCGGCTACACCCTGGCTCTGGACTTTCCGATAAAGGGCGATCTGTTCTCCTTTCTCGATGAGCTGGACAAGCTCGTCGTCGCCGCCGGCGGCAGACTTTATCTGGCAAAGGATGCCCGGCAGTCACGAGCCACCTTTGAGGCAGGCTACCTCGGTCTTTCCCGCTTCCGCGAGGTCCGACGGACAATTGACCCCAAGGGGAAAATAAAATCGCGCCTTGCCGAGCGAATTGGAATTTAGGAGGAAACGATGGCTGCTGCCGGACAAACCGTACTCATCCTGGGAGGCACGTCGGACATTGCCAGGGCAACGGCGCTCGCCTTCGCCCAAAACCATTGGACGGTTCGCCTTGCAGGACGCGCACTGTCCGAACTTCAGCGCGAGGCAGACGATATTTCGGCCCGCGCCGGTCGTCTTGTCACTATTCACGAATTTGACGCGCTTAACACTGGTTCGTTTGCCGAATTCGTCGACGCGCTGCCCGGCCTTCCCGATGCCGTCATTTCAGTCGTCGGTCTGCTTGGCGAACAGACCCGCGCCGAAGTTGACCCTGATCACGCCAGGGAAATCATGCGCTCGAACTACGAGGGCCCGGCGTTAATTCTCAGTCTTTTCGCGGAGCGGTTTCTCGCGCGTGGGCATGGATCCATCATCGGTATCTCTTCTGTTGCAGGGGACCGAGGAAGAGGCTCCAATTACTTCTACGGTTCTGCAAAAGCAGGTTTCAGCGCCTTTCTCTCTGGCTTGCGTAATCGCCTGGCACTCAACAGCAGCATTCATGTGATGACGGTTAAGCCGGGGTTCGTGCGAACCAGAATGACAGAACACATGAAGCTGCCGCCTGTCCTGACGGCCACCCCGGCGGAAGTGGGCGAGGCTGTATTCAGGGGCCTTGATCGACGCAAGGACGTGATATACGTGCGATCCATCTGGTTCTTCGTCATGTTCATCATCCGCCTGATACCAGAAAGAATTTTTAAACGGCTCAAATTGTAGCGCAGCCCGGCAAGCTGTAGAGGCAATCAGAAGCATCGAAACCAGCTCCTGGGAGCCTTTGCGGCCAAGGGCGGAAGAGCGAAAACCACTCCTCACTGGCGACACCAGTCATGTTTCGTGCGTTTGGAAACCTGTTGCCAGTCAAATGGCCACGTTGCATGAAGTGGGCGGGAGCAACATGACGTTTTCAGGATTGGGCATGCATCTCGGCAACTTGTCGCGCCTGTCGAACGCATTGTCGCGCTCGATCAGCCCCGAGAATTTCACTGGAGAAAAGGGCAAAGGCGGGATGTCGGTGGACGGTCCGGCAGCTGCCCAGGCGCGTGGTTTGGGGCAAGGCTGGAAGATCTCACCTTACGTGACGATTGAGCCAGGCGTGACATTCACACTGGCTAACATTGATGGTCAGGGCGCGATTCAACAAATCTGGATGACCATCGCGCACGGTCGTCTTCGCCACTGCATCCTTCGCGTCTATTGGGACAATCAGGCGCAACCGAGCGTCGAATGTCCGGTCGGTGATTTTTTTGCGTGCGGATGGGAAGAGTTTGCCCAGGTCTCGTCGCTGGCGGTTTGTGTCAATCCCGGGCGGGCGTTCAATTGCTATTGGGAAATGCCTTTCCGCAAGCGCGCGCGTTTCACTCTCGAAAACCGCGGCGACGAACAACAGACAGTCTATTATCAGATCAATTACACCCTTACCGACGTGCCCGAGGACTGTGCCTATTTTCATGCCCAGTTTCGGCGCACGAACCCCGTACCCTACAAGCAGGTTCACACCATCCTGGACGGCGTTTCCGGCGCGGGTCAGTACGTGGGCACCTACATGGCCTGGGGCGTCAACAACAACGGTTGGTGGGGCGAAGGAGAGATCAAGTTCTACATGGACGGCGACGGCGAATTCCCGACGATTTGCGGCACCGGCACTGAGGACTATTTCTGCGGCGCATACAATTTCGATCCACATGTACCCTGGCGTCTTGCGCATCCCGGCCAGACAGGCGGGCCGCGGTCTCGTTATCTTGAATTCAACACGCCGTATGCTGGCCTGCCGCAGGTGATCCGGCCTGATGGCGTGTATCGGTCACAACAGCGCTTTGGCATGTACCGCTGGCACATTCCTGATCCGGTGCGCTTCCAAAAGGACTTGCGTGTTACGATGCAAGCGCTCGGCTGGCGCTCAAGCTCGAAAGAGCCCAAATATCTCCCGCTCCGGGACGACCTGGCATCGGTCGCGTTCTGGTACCAGGCGCTGCCCACAGCTCCTTTTCCCGAGCTTCCTCACTGCGACTACCTTGAGGTCGATTAGGTCCGACCCGGAATGAATAACGATCGTCTCCGTTATCAAGCCCCGTATGAACGGGTCCATCGGAATCATCCGGTTGACGCCGGTTGCCGCGATTCGCCCGAGTTCGCCGGCCGCCGGCGACGCAGGGGGCAGCCGGACGGCCTCCACTTCCGGGACGTCCCCGGGTCGAATTAAGCCGCCATTAGCGTTTGGAGAATACGGTTTCCGCCATCCATTTCCCTGCTCCCTGGGGCATGTTGGCCGACAATCTCTCAGTGAAAAGAGTGCTTTCGAATGGAGCAGCCCCTACCGCGACACGACTCGGGTAGACCGCAGCCCTCGTCGCCTCCGGCCGCTGCCAACCGCGCGCTTGTCATCGATCTGGAGGGCGCGCTGCTGCGCTCGGAACTGCCGCTGGAAGCGTTGTTTCGCGATGCGGGCAGGGTGCTCGGCTCCTTTCGGGCAGCCCGCTCGTGGCGCATGGGCGCACTTGAACATGTCCTGGCGGATGCTGAACTGGACTGCGCCAGCCTGCCCTATGAACCGGACGTGCTGAACCTGGCGCTTGCGGCGCGCGCGCAAGGCCGCAAGGTGTATGTCGCCGCTTCCCGGTTCCGAAACCATGCGACGGACATCGCCGCCCATCTTGGCTTTGATGGCGTGATAGCGACCGCCGATCTTGGGTCGGACGGCCAGACCAGCAAATCCCGTGCGTCTTCTGTCGACCTCAAGGACTTCGATTATGTCGGTAATGGTCGTGCAGCGGACGCTGTCTGGCGGACGGCCTCTTCCATCTATCTCGTAGGGGGATCGGAGCAGCTTTTCAGACGGCTTGAGCGGCTAAACCCGTCGTTGCAGAGGATACGCGGCCGCAGCGTCGGTTTAAGGACCTGGCTCAACGCGCTCAGGGTCTATCAATACGCAAAAAACACCCTGGTCTTCGTTCCGGCTCTGACGGCGCATCAGATGAACCTGCCGGCGCTGGGATACGCTCTGCTGGCATTTCTGGCGTTTTCGGCCTGTGCATCGGGCGCCTATCTGATGAACGATCTGATAGATCTCGCCTCCGATCGGCATCATCCGACCAAACGACATCGCGCCATCGCGGCGGGCGATCTGCCGATATCGTCTGCGCTCATCGCCATTCCGGTCCTATGGCTGGTCTCGGTGGCCGCCAGCCTCTGCATTTCCAGCGTCTTCCTGGCGGCGCTTGGCGCCTACCTCGCCACCACGATTGCCTACTCGCTCTTCTTAAAGAGGAAGATGTTGCTGGACATTGTGACGCTCGCGGGCCTCTACACGCTTCGCATCATCGCAGGCGCCGTCAGCGTCGGTGTGCCGCTTTCCGAATGGCTCTTGATGTTCTCGCTGTTCGTGTTCACCTCGCTGGCGCTGATCAAGCGGCTTAGCGAGCTAACCATGCGTCAGGGCGCAGGGCTCTCCGATCCGGCCAATCGCGACTACAGGATCAGTGACCTTCAGGTCATCGCCGCCATGGCGGCGGCGAGCGGCATGAACGCGGTGATCGTGTTCTCGCTCTACATCTCCTCCTCGGCAGGGACAGCGTTGTACAGCCGGCCCTGGATGTTGTGGTTGTTGAACCCGCTCTTGCTCTACTGGTTCGGGCGCGCCCTGATGATGGCTCATCGCCGGGAGATGCCGGACGATCCCATCATCTACAGCTTCACGGACAGCGCCAGCCGGATAACGGTGGCGGCGATGATCTGCATCATGCTGGCGGCGATCTGACGACACTCGTCAATCCCGACCTGGCACCGAGAACCGGAAGGGCGGACTGGCCGTCTGCGCTGGCTGCGTCGATACGCTGGTGGTCGCTGGCGTCGTTTCAGCGTTGTCGATGCTGCCCACCGGGTTCGTCTTCGGCATCGGAAACAATCGGCTGCCCGTGTTTGACCTTGTTCGGCAATGCCATCCAGAGCGACGGCGCTCCGGAGAGGATGAACGCGAAAAACTCCTATGTGATTGTAATACCGATAAGTTTGCGATAGACACGGATGCTCCTTGCCGGAAGGGGCTGTTCCCATGCGATGTAAGGCCTGGTCTGCTTCGTTCCTCCGCCCACGCGGACCCCGGACGGAGATCTTGAGCCTGGCCTGGGTCGGGACGTTAGAAAAAATTACAGCATAATCTGTGGAAGAGAGAGTATGGCGCGCAACATTCTGATCCTTGGAGCCTCGTATGGCTCATTGCTGGCGACAAAGCTGCTGATGGCGGGTCACAACGTGACTCTGGTTTGTCGGAAGAAGACAGCAGAACTCATCAATCGCGACGGTACCGAAGTTCGCATCAAGCTGCGTGACGAGGCGGTGCACCGGGCGATCATGTCGCGCGATCTGCCTGGGACCTTGGACGCGACTTCGCCCGCGGACGTCGACCTCTCCCGCTATGATCTGGTTGGTCTTGCCATGCAGGAGCCGCAATATACCAACCATACAATCCGGGTTCTGATGGTCAAAATCGCCGAGGCGAAGCTGCCTTGCCTTTCGATCATGAACATGCCGCCCTTACCCTATCTCAAGCGGATCCCGGCGCTGGCGGAAATGGAGCTGGAGGAGGCCTATACCAATGCTCAGGTATGGGAACGGTTCAAGCCGGGCCTCGTGTCGCTCTGCTCGCCTGATCCGCAGGCCTTCCGTCCACCGGAAGAGGCGGCGAATGTCCTTCATGTCGGCCTGCCGACAAACTTCAAGGCAGCGACATTTGCGGATGAGGCACATAACCTGCTGCTGCGGGAGTTGGAAGCGGACATCGACGCGGTGAAGCTGGATGGCCAGGACGTTCCAGTGAAGCTCAAAGTGTTCGATTCGCTGTTCGTCCCTCTAGCTAAATGGTCGATGCTATTGACCGGGAATTATCGCTGCATCACGCTGCAGGAGCCGCAGTCGATCCGCGACGCGGTGCACCATGATCTGAAGCTTTCGCAGTCGATCTATGACCATGTAGATGCCATCGCTCGGCGTCTGGGGGCCGACCCGAAGGATCAGGTGCCCTTCGAGAAATACGCCAAAGCGGCGGAAAGCCTTCTCAAACCCTCGTCAGCGGCCCGAGCGGTGTCCAATGGAGCACCTTTCATTGAGCGGGTCGACCTGCTGGTGAAGTTGATTTCGCATCAGCTTGGCATGCCCAATGCCGATATCGACCGCACGGTCCAGATCGTGGATCAAAGGCTGAACGAGAGGATCGTGGCAAGCTGACCCGGTGCGCCGTGATGCCGTCTCATGGCAGGGCACTACGCTTCATGTCCTCGAGCAGCCGACTACGGTTCTGCATCCGCAGACGTTCAAAAATTGATGGGGCGGCTTGACGGTTCGGTCACGACCGGGAATGCCGTCATTGTCGACGAGCATGACATGGACGTGGTTGCAGGCAGCGACTGAGTTATCGACATCAGACCCGGTGCGGGGGACGAAGGCGGGAAGGTTGCTGTATCCAGGCGGGTCAGCCGGATGGTCTCCGCCCCCAGAGCCGGACCGCTAAATACCTTGCCAGAGCGCGCGTCCGTGGTGGCACAATGCGATTGTTGAGAAAGCTGGTTCCGGCGGTTCTTGGCGCAAAGCGGCCAGTTCTCTCTTCAAGCTCGCGTGCGCGGATTCCTCGAACCAGACGTCTTTGCTTTCTTGCGGCCGCGGTTGTTTGGTCCGTATGAGCTGTCCCACATACGGAATCCGCCGATAAAGGCATAGGCATTGTTGCCAGCCCGGCATCCTTTCGGCAGCTTCTTCAGGTGCACGAGATTTCCGCCGCCGATGACTACATCCTCGGGTTCGGTGGCCGCGACCAATCGTTCGATCACATCCTTAACGAGCTTTCGCCATCGCTTTTTGCCGATGCGATCGAGACCGCGGTCGCCAACGTAGTGTTCGTATGTGCCTTTCTTGTACGGCAAATGGCCGAGCTCCATCGGTTCGACGATGCCGTTCACGATCATCGCAGAGCCGAGTCCCGTTCCCAATCCCAGGAACAACATCCTTCCGCCACGGTAGCTGCCGAGAGCCTGCATCGCTGCATCGTTGACGATCCTTACCGGCAGGCCGAATGCCGAAGTAAAATCGAACCCTGTCCAGCCGCCGCCAAGATTGTGAGGCTCAGCGACGGGACGACCATGGAGAACCGGTCCGGGAAAGCCGACCGCTACCACGTCGTAAACCCAATCCTTCGCAAGCTTCTTGACGTCTGAGACCATTTGCAGTGCGGTCATTTTCGGTCCGGAAACGATCTCCCGCTTCTGTTTCTGGCCGGTGGCAAGTACTTTGACGTGAGTTCCACCGACATCGACGGTCAAGATTCTCATAAGCGAAGCTCTTTATCGGCCACCCGCTGCAGCGGTAACGATTGGTGTGATCGGGGCTTGGGTTGCGCCAGACCGGAAGCCTTCGAACAGGTTCATGACGGCTCCCATGAGGAACCAACAAAATCCAAAAGGGTTCCGCGTCGCAGTCTCGACGGTCCCGCCGTCGTCAGGGCTTCGAATGACGGCGGCCATCGTTCGTCACGAACTTGGCGAAGGCCGCGGCGGAATCTCCGTCGACCTCGAAGCGCCGTCAGATGGTTGATTGGCGGTTGCACGGGGCGGCCCCACCGCACGTGGCATATCTCTCTTGACAGGCCGTCCCGTCAGTCGTGCTCGTACCCGTAGACCTCCGGCAGGATGAAAATCGCCGCGAGCAGACCGATCAGCGGAAAGATTGCAACGAACAGCGTGGCGCTGGCCTGGCCGATCGCCGCGAACAGCGACGGGAACAGGAAGATCGCGAGGAAGGACGGCAGCTTGACGAACATGTAGGCGAAGCCGCTCGCGGTGCCCCGGTACTCGGGCTTCGCCACCATGGTCGGGATGGTCATGCAGTTCGAGGCGTCCCAATAGTGGCCCCACAGCATGCCTGCCGCGGCGAAGGGCAGGACGTACTTGTGGTCCGTGTAAAGCGCGGCAGCGGCGATCAGCAGCGAAACCAGCACGATCGAAAATCCGGCAATTCCGATGCCGCGATGCCCGATCTTCGGCGTCAGCAGCGGCCCGACCCAGCCGGATACCGCGGCGAGCGAGAACAGCGCCATAGTGACGAGATTATTGCCGAGGATCGAGGAGACGCCGACCATCGCGAACAGCACCGGCAGGTAGAAGGCGAAGGTAGAGAACTCGCTGGCCTGCGCAAAGCAGGCGATCCAGCCGTAGAGCGTCGCGCGCCAGCGGACCGGGTCCTTGCGCAGATCGGCGAGAAAGGCCGTCGGCCGCGGCTTCGGCAACACCACGTTCTCGTTCGGCAGCATGTCGAGATTGTCATGGTACATTTGCTGCGCGACCTGCTTGGCCTCGCGGAAGCGGCCCTGCTGCACCAGCCACACGGCGGTTTCCGGCACGTCGTGGCGCATGATGAGGATAACCAGCGCGGGAAGTGCGCCGAGTCCGAGCGTCACCCGCCACACCGTCTCGTGGTCGAGGTTGAGAACGAGGAAGACCGCGATCACGGCCAGCGTCAGCACCTCGCCGACGGCGAACATGAATTGCCAGCGGTTGCCCATGACCTCGCGCTCGCCCTTGGCCATGGATTCCATGATGTAGGTGTAGCCCGTCGAGATGTCGCTTCCGAGTGGTATGCCCAGCAGGAAGCGAATCACGATCAGCCAGCCGACGCTGGGCGCGAAGGCCTGCGCCAGCGCCAGCACGATGAACATCACCATGGTCGAGAGGAACATCACGCGTCGGCCGATCTTGTCGGACAGCCATCCGCCGATCAGGGCCCCGATCATCGCGCCGCCTTGCGTGCCGGCCGCCGCGAGACCCAGCATGAACGGGTCCGGATTGTACTGATCGCGGATGAAGATCAGGACGAAAGCGATCGAATAGAGATCCCAGGCTTCGACCAGGATCGAGGCCATCATCAGCCATCCGACCTTGTTGCCCTTCGGACTGTATTTGCTGACCAGGTAGCGGACGGCGCTGTCCATCGCCGCTTGCTGTGGAAGAGCTGCCGTCGTCATATTCGTCGCTCCCAGTGGTTGTTGCAGATTGATTGTCTAGGCGTCGAGCAGCGGCTGGATGCTGCAATCGAGCAGGCTCGGATCGATGCCGGACTCCATTTCGTCGAACATGGTGTCCATGAAGTCGATCAGCGCGTCCGTCGCCGCAACCGCTCGATCCATGCGGCGGTTGGCGAAGGCGTTGAGGATCTCGACATGACGGTCGATGGTGCCTGAAAGGTCGGCATGACCGGGCATGTGGCGATGATGGATGAAGCCGATGCGGCGGTAGATGGTATGCAGCGGCCTCAGCGTATGCGTCAGGAAAGGCTCGCCGGACGCCGCCAGCAGCAGCGCGTCTATGCGCCGATCGAGCTTGTTGAATTCATCGAGCGTGATGGAGTCATGTTTCTCTTTCAGCACGCGTTCGATGTGAAGCGCCTGATTGCGGTGCGAGAGGCTTGCGCGCTCCGCGGCGAGCTTGACGACGAAACGCTCGATGTCGCGCCGCAGCCCGAGCAGCAGCCGCTCGCGCGCCAGATCGATCGGCGCAATCTGCAGGCCGTGACGGGGCTGGATGAGGATCAGCGTATCGGCCGCGAACTGGTTCACGGCGTTGTGCACCGGCGTCCGTCCGAACCCGGTAAGGTTCTGCAGTTCCTGCACGGTCAGGAATCGTCCCGGCTTTAGCTCGCAATTGACCAGGAGATCTTCGATGCGCTGGTAGGCGAGTTCGAAGAAATTGACCCGGTTGCGCCGACCCGGGGCGCCGCTTGCGTCCGGACGCACAAGCTCCAGAGCGCCTTTGCGCTTTGCCATCCCTGTTTCCTCCGCCCGCGTTCTCGCCGGTCGCTGCGCCGAGCTATAAAACATGTTGTGATATATTACAAGAGAAGTTACGCTCCGGCGCGTCGCGGTCGGAAAATTGCGGCCGCTTCGACCAGCAAGAGCCCATCAGATCAGGCGAAATGCCTCTGCAGGGCCGGGCCTTATGGGAGGAAGCATGCCGTGAAGATCACGTCGATCGAAACCCTGCGCACGGAAGAATTTGCCAATGTGCTGTGGGTCCGCGTGCACACCGATGCGGGCCTGATCGGCCTCGGCGAAACCTTCTACGGCGCCGGCGCCGTCGAGGCCCAGATCCACGACACGTTCGCAGGACGGCTGCTCGGGCGCGATCCGCTTCATATCGAGGCGATCCACCGCGACATGCTCAACTTGCCGATGGCGCAATCCTCGACCGGTGTCGAATATCGCGCCGCTTCCGCCATCGACATCGCGCTGTGGGACCTGTTCGGCAAGGTTTGCCACCAGCCGGTGCATCAGATGCTCGGCGGTCTGTGTCGCGACAAGCAACGCATCTACAACACCTGCGCCGGCTACCAATACGTCCGCTCCACCAACATCAAGCCGGTGTCGAACTGGAACCTCGGCGTGTCCGACGGCCCCTACGAAGATCTCGACGGTTTTATGAATCGCGCCGACGCGGTCGCCGAAAGTCTGCTGGAAAGCGGGATTAGCGCGATGAAAATCTGGCCGTTCGATCCGGCGGCGCAGGAGAACCAGGGCCTGTTCATCAGCGCGGAACAGATGAAGAAAGCCAGCGAACCGTTCGAGAAGATCCGAAAAGCCGTCGGCGACAGGATGGAGATCATGGTCGAATTCCACTCGCTGTGGAATTTGCCGACCGCCAAGAAGATCGCCAAAGCGCTCGAGCCCTACGCGCCCACCTGGTACGAAGACCCGATCCGCATGAATTCGCCGCAGGCGCTGGCCGAATATGCCCGCTCGACCGACGTCTGGGTCTGCGCCAGCGAGACACTCGGCTCGCGCTATCCCTACAAGGACATGCTCGATCGCGACGCGATGCACGTCGTGATGGCGGATCTGTGCTGGACCGGCGGGCTCACCGAGGGGCGAAAGATCGCTGCCATGGCCGAAACCTACCACCGTCCCTTCGCGCCGCACGATTGCATCGGCCCGGTCGGATTCGCCGCAGCGGTGCACATGTCGTTCAGCCAGCCGAATACGCTGATCCAGGAATCCGTGCGCGCCTTCTACAAGGGCTGGTATAACGAACTCGTCACCAACGTCCCGGTGATCAAGGACGGATACGTATATCCGATGCAGGGGGAGGGCCTCTGCATCGACCTCCTGCCTGCGGTCTACCAGCGTTCCGATCTGACCGTGCGCCGCACCAACGTTTGAAGGTCTGCGATGTCGCAAGCGTTGTTCGATCTCTCCGGCCGCACGGCTTTGGTGACCGGTTCCTCCCGCGGACTTGGTCGTGCCATCGCCGAAGGGCTGGCCAAGGCGGGCGCGCGCTTGATCGTCAATGGCGTCGACCCGGCTCGTGTCAAAGCCGCCGTTGCCGAAATGCGGGCTGACGGAAGCGCTGCAGAGGGGGCGGCCTTCGATGTGACCGATGAAGCGGCCATCGTCGAGGCCTTCGCGCGCTTCGACGCCGCCGGAATCGAGATCGATATCCTCGTCAACAACGCCGGCATTCAGCTGCGCAAGCCGCTGGTCGAATTCTCTTCCGCTGAGTGGCGCAAGGTGATCGAGACCAATCTCACCAGCGCTTTCGTGATCGGCCGTGAAGCGGCGAGGCGGATGATCCCGCGCAAGCGCGGCAAGATCGTCAACATCGGATCGCTGGCGAGCGAACTGGCGCGTCCGACGGTTGGGCCTTATACCGCGGCGAAGGGCGGCATCAAGAACCTGACGCGTTCGATGGCGGTCGAATGGGCGGCGAGCGGCATCCAGGCCAACGCCATCGGACCGGGCTACATGCTGACGGATATGAATCAGGCGCTGGTGGAAAATCCGGAATTCAACGCCTGGCTGATGTCCCGCATTCCGTCGAAACGCTGGGGACGTCCCGACGAATTGGTCGGCGCCGCCGTGTTCCTGGCCTCAAGCGCCTCCGACTACGTCAACGGCCAGATCCTCTATGTCGACGGCGGAATGTCGGCTGCGATGTAAGCGCGGTCGGGGCGCGAACGAAAAATCACGGGAGAACAAGTCCATGCGAGCCGTCGTCATCCACGCTCCGAAAGACCTGCGGATCGACAGCTTTCCGGATCCGGCGCCAGCTGCCGGCGAAGTGCGCGTCAAGATCGCGGCTGGCGGCATCTGCGGTTCGGACCTGCATTACTACCATCATGGCGGGTTCGGCACGGTCCGGATCCGAGAGCCGATGGCGCTTGGACATGAAATCGCCGGCGTGGTAGCCGCGGTTGGCAGCGGCGTGTCGCATCTGACGCCCGGCTTGCGGGTAGCCGTGAATCCGAGCCACCCCTGCGGCGTCTGCGTCCATTGCCGCGAGGGGCTGCGGAATCAATGCCTGGACATGCGCTTCATGGGCAGCGCGATGCGCATGCCGCACGTGCAGGGAGGCTTCCGCGAGAATGTCACGGTCGACGCGTCGCAGGCCTTTCAGATCGCCGATTCCCTCTCGCTTGGCGAAGCCGCGATGGCCGAGCCGCTCGCGGTCTGCCTTCATGCCGGAAAGCAGGCCGGCCCGCTGCTCGGAAAGCGCGTTCTTGTGACAGGCTGCGGCCCGATCGGCGCGCTGATGGTCGTCGTGGCGCGCTACGGCGGCGCGGCGGAAGTGGTGGTGACCGATATCGCCGATGCGCCGCTCGCTGTCGCGCGCAAGCTTGGGGCGAGCCGGATCGTCAACAGCGCCACGGAGGCCTCCGCGCTCGATCCCTATCGCGCCGGCAAAGGCGTGTTCGACGTCCTGTTCGAGGCCTCCGGCAACCAGGCGGCGCTACGCGCCGCGCTCGATCTCATACGCCCCGGCGGAATCATCGTACAACTGGGGCTCGGCGGCGAAATGACGCTTGCGCTGAACACGATCGTGACCAAGGAATTGCAGTTGCGCGGGACGTTCCGCTTCGACTCCGAATTTGAACTTGCGCTGCGCTTGATGGGCGAAGGCCTGATCGACGTTAAGCCGCTGATCACCGCATCCCTGCCGTTCAACTCGGCAGTCGAGGCGTTCGAGCTTGCCAGTGACCGGTCGAAATCAATGAAGGTGCAACTTACGTTTTGAAGAGGCTTGCGACATATGGTCGTGCAGGCGGGGGGCGCCAGGGCGGGGCAATATTGAGGTTCATGTGCCGTCTCGCCGAAAGTGACATATTCCTCCTGCTGCAGTGCACCCAACAGCCGATAACAAGTGGTCCGGTTCAGCCGGTTCGCCTAGCGAACCGGGCTACGCTGGACGGACCGCTGGTATTGGCCGCGGTCGTGGTGGTTTCCACCGGTCTTTGGATGGGTGCGTCCGACGCAACCTCGAATGGAAGGATCGGGCCCGAGGGCCGGCTATGCCTCGATCGTCGTCCCGCGACGGCTCAGCCAGATTTTCGCCTGCTGCGAAGCGGCAGCATTCCTGACCCGGAACGGGGCAGCCCATTGCTGGCGGCTTTGGCGTCGACGTATCGCGCGGCGATCCAGCTCTGAAACGGGCTTTTTGCGATCACGCTGAAATCACGATACCGCGCGCAAATATATCCTTACGGGCAAGTCTTCATCGGTCACCGCGAAGTATCGGGGAAAAGATGACCGCAATTATTTACAATTTCGTTCGCGCGAAGGAGGGTAG
The DNA here is from genome assembly GCA_963721275.1 of uncultured Alphaproteobacteria bacterium. GTDB lineage: Bacteria > Pseudomonadota > Alphaproteobacteria > Rhizobiales > Xanthobacteraceae > Bradyrhizobium. The sequence goes on from CAVRIQ010000022.1 coordinate 18,275, forward strand.
TTCGGATGACGAAACCGAACGGCTTTTCTCGGCCTTGGGACGATACTCGGTGGCGGAACTCCTCGAACTTTTATATGTCGGGGAGGAGCCGGGGTTTTTTGAACTCACGCGTGGGGTATTCGGGCTATCCGACGAGAGCCGCTTCATTCTCCAGAAATTCCTCACAGCGGCGCCCCACCAGACAATAACTGCGGCAATCGATCCAGAGGGCAGGTGTGTTCTCACTGTTGGGACTTTTGAATAGGAAAAGCCCATCAAGGGTTGCGTCTTAGCTCGAATTAAGCCTTTAGTTGTTTGCTGGCTTGCCGGCAATCAGAGGTCTGGAGACTCGTCCTGTCGGCCAAGACATTGGACTTGCTCGACAATTTGGCGGCAGCCAAGTATCGAATCTTTCGTACCCATCGCGGAAAGCCAGCGCGGCCTGGCCGGGAAAATCGGGGCCTTCCAGCAGGGGCAGAAATACGAAAAGGAAATCAACCGGGTAGGCGCTGGCGGCTATCGCAGATCGCGGCCTGCCGGGCATCTCGATCGGCGAACTCATCGAGGCATCCGGGGACACACCTGCCGACTTGAAATCGCCATTTCGACTGCTTGCCGAACGAGATGCATTGCGGGTTCTCACGGCCTTCTCGCGAACGACCGATCCATGTGTGCGGCGTGCGATCGCCCGGCTGGTCGAACCTGTCGCTGATCTGCGGCCTGCGGGGACGCCTTCGATTGCTCGTCCTGCCGCCGTAAAGCGTCTCGCGCTTCTGCGGAGAACGGCGGGGACGCAGGCCGCCGCATTGACGGTTTCCCGACGAGGATTATCCGGTAGCATGCATGGCTCGCCTTTCGTGCAACAGCGGTCCGGATATGAACTCGCCGATCCAATTGCAGCGCTTTGCCTCGATGTGCCATGCCATCGCCTCCGCCGAGGACGGAGCCGGGTCGGGAATATCGTTGCGGATCTCCTTGCCATCCAGCCAGCCGCAACTGTGCGAATAGCGGGTTTCGCAAAAAAGGCGGATCGTGTCCCGCTGCTGTAGCAACGCATAACCATCTGCGGGAAAGAAAGTGCCGGCAAGCTCGATCGGGGCCGGCAGTTGGCGCACCAGCAAAAAAGTGCTGGCGGCTTCCACTTCAGATTCCGAGGCCAGCACGCCGAACAGGCTGTGAATCGGGCTAATGGCGCCGGGCGCCCCAGGCCCGTTGGGCTCCGGCATGGCACCGGCGGTCGCGATCGAGAGGTACTCGCCATCGGGCCCCCAGCGGCACACGATCAGCCATTCGCGGCTGCGGCCGCGGATGAGCGTTGGCTTTGCATAGTCCGACCGGGCTATATCGGCTGCCATAGCGACGACAAAGGCTTTCGCGAGCATATATTCCTCCGGAGCGACACTGAGACGTCCTCATTCGCCAAGACTGTGCGGGGCAGGCGTGAGGCCATCGTGAATAGGACTGAAGACGGAATGCCAAATCTGTTTGCGCGCGCCGCTTCATTGTTGCTGGGCGACGAACCGGAACACGCCGGCAACCGCGATGCCCTGCGTCTTCTGGAGGCGCTTGGTTATGCGACCGCAGCCGCATCCAGTTCCGAGACGCGCCACCGGGCCAGTCTGCTCAAGGCGGCGTCGCGGTTTGCGCGTGTCTTCGAACTCGCCGCACCCGACGCCCCCGGTTTGGTCTGCTTCGGAGCCGAATTCGATCCGAGCCTCGCTGATCCCCTCCATGCGGGGCATCCGTTGGTCGGTGTTTCCGGCGTGGGGCTTTCGCTGCAGGACGCCTTTCAGGGCTGTATCGGCGAGGGTATCGAATATCTTTCCCAGCTGCAGACGGGGGATGAGGCGCTGGAGTTTGATCCGCGCGATCCGGCCGGCAAGCTCGGTCCACAGGCGCGCGAGTTCCTCGCGGCGTTCTCGGCGCACCGTCTGCACCCCGATGCGGAGCTTTCATGGCACCGCGTTACGCGGCTCACCGATGGTTGCGAGGTCTTGCTGCCGGCGGATCTGTGCGTGAGGCGCCCGTTGCAGCAGCAGGAGGTGAAGCCGCCTTTTCCGCTGGGCACCGGATCGGCTGCGGGCCGGTCCTGGGACGCTGCGGCCTTGCACGGTCTGCTCGAGTTGATCGAACGCGACGCGGCAAGTCTCTGGTGGCTAGGCGGCAACCGCGGCCGATCGATCCCGCCCGAGGACGATGCCCAAATCGCCGCCGAAGCGCTGCTGGCGCAGCTGCGGCAAGGCGCTTCGGCGCGGCGTAGCTGGTTGCTCGATATCACGACCGATATCGGCGTGCCCTGCGTTGCAGCGGCCTCCTGCCTGGCGGATGGCTTTGGCTTTGCCTTTGGCCTCGCCGCGCGGCCGACCCTCGAGGCGGCGGCCCGCGCCGCCGTTCTGGAAATGTGCCAGATCGAACTCGCCCAGGCGGTCGTGGAGGCGAAGCGCCGCGAGGGCGGAGAAGCCGCGCTCAACGCGCGAGACTGCATTCACCGACGGCGTGCGACGATGCTGAATGCCGATCAGTGTCTGCTGCTGCAGCCGGGGCCGGAGCGCTCACGACACCTGGCCATCGGTACGACCGATCCGGGGGCCGTGCTGCGGCTTATCGTGGACCGTCTGGCGCAACTGGGTATCGAGGTCTTTGGCCTGGATTTGACCCGCCCGCGCCTCGCGGTTCCGGCGGCCCGCGTCATTGCGCCGGGCCTCCAGCCTTTGCCTTCGGAGATCGTTACGCCGCGGCTGGCAGAGATGATTGGGCGAACAGGTGGGGGAGCGGCCTATACCGACGGCATTGCCCTGATATAATTGCCGAAACTGCGACCCGGTACGGAAAGCTTGGGATGCAACAGATTGCCAGGGTTCAAGGTTTGGCTGCAAGCGAGACCGCCACGGAGCCTGGGAGCGCCGCGCGTCTTTCCGTCTCGCTGGTGGGACGTCCCTCGATCATGTTCTGCGGCCGCCCGATCGAACTCCGGACGCAGAAGGCAAGCGCCGTTCTCAGCTATCTCGCCCTAACCGAGGCCAAACATGAAAGCCGCGGACGGCTGGTCGGATTGCTGTGGAGCCGATCGGACGAAGAAAAAGCCCGCGCCTCGCTGCGCCAGGTTGTCCGCGAACTGCGGTCCGCATTTGAGGATGCCGGATTTGGCGGATTTTCAGCAGGACGACTTTCGATCCATCTCAATGCCGAGGATGTCGAGGTCGATGTCGAAAGCATCATCCGGCTCGCGGAACGCGGCCGCGTTCATCCGCTGCTTCTCAATACCCCTGATCTCGGCCAGCGGATTCTCGATGGGATGGACGATCTTGACCCCTCATTTCGGATCTGGGTGCTCGCGAAACGTCAGACGATACATGACCGGCTGATGCGAAGCCTCGGTGCCGGTTTGGTCGCGAAGGAGATCGCTGCTGACGCCAAGACCGAGATCGCAGCAGCGATAGCCAATCTCGATCCGACCCATGAGGAGGCCTGCTGCCATCTGATGCGCGTGCATGCGGAGGAGGGCGACGTGGCGGGTGCGCTGCGCATCTACAAATCCCTCTGGGATTTGCTCGATCGGGATTATGGCATGGAGCCGTCGCCGGCGACGGAAGAACTCGTCGCCGACATCAAGCTCGGCGCTTTCGAACGGCCGGCAGGCCGGTCTGGCGCCCAGCTTGAATTGGGCAGCCGCATGGTGCGTGCCGGCCACGGACTCCCAAGCCGCTCCTTCGATCCGGAAGCCAGATATTCCGGGGCGCCCGCCAGGATACGCCTCGTGCTGCGCCCGTTCGCGATGCATGGCATCGACAGCGATCACACCCACCTGGTGCACGGATTCAGCCTGCACCTTGCGGCGTGTCTGGTGCGTTTTCGCGAATGGAGCGTGATCGATCGTCCGGCTGTCGCGGTCGCGCTTCCGTTGCCGGATTCGGCGCCGCAATACTGCATCGAAACGACGGCGTATCAGGCGGGCGCCGAAATCAACATGGTGATGGTGCTGCGGGACGAAGCGACCGGCATCTACATCTGGAGCGAAAGCCTCCGGCTCAGCCTCGACAACTGGTTCGAGACGCAGCAGCGCATCATTCGCAGGATAGCGACCTCGCTGAACGTGCAGCTGTCGGCGGAACGGCTGATGCGGCTTGCGGGCGAACCCGACGTTTCGCTCGATGTTCACGACCGCTGGCTTCGCGGACAGAATCTGCATGACGAAATTCGATCCGGAAAGCTGGCAGCGGGCAGTCACCATTTTTCGCGATGCCATCCGCGAAAATCCCACCTTCTCGCCTTGCTACAGCAGCCTCGTGCAAATGAACAACATCGAGCATTTTGTACACCCAGGCTTCTTTCGCGATCTCGGCAAGGCAAAAGCAACGCTTGAACTCGCGAAGACTGCCGTTCAACTGGATCCGGTCGATTCCAGGGCGCATCTGTGCTGTGGCTGGTCTTATGTGATGGCGCTGCGGGAGGCCGAAGCGGCGCCGCATATGGAACTCGCCTGCGAGCTGAACGACAACGACCCGTGGACCTTGCTGTCCAGTGCGGCCTATTGCGCTTTTTGCGGATCGATCGAGCAGGCCCAGCTGCTGGCCGCGCAGTCGCTGGCTCTTTCGCCGGCGCCCTCATATCTCGAATGGGGTTACCACGGCATCATTCGCTTCCTGTGCGGCGATTATGCCGGCGCTCTCGAGGCGTTCGATCGCGCGGAGAGTGTCATACAAGACGCTACCCGCATGGCGGGCGGCGGCGCTGTTCGATCTCGGGACAGCCGGCCATGGCGCGGGAAGAGGCTCAGCGCTTCCTCAACGGAATACGTTCGTTTTGGGTTGGATCATCCGCGCCGACCGACGAGGCCGTGACGCGCTGGCTTCTGCAAGCCCATCCCATCAGTGTAAGCGGCACGGTGGGAAGCCCTGCGCCGACGGCTTACGCGGCGCAGGGCTTCCCGTCGAAGGCATTGCCCAACTGTTGCTGATCGCGGATATCAGGCGCAGATGCTGATCGTGTAATCCCCGATGCGCTCGGCATGCACCCGGAACTTCTCGTCTTCCGGGATCACCGGGTCGATGCCGTTGAACAGACGCTTGTAGAACGGCGGAAGCGGATAGGTCGCGCCCGGCTCATTGAGCAGGGCCTCGGAGTCCGCGATCATTACCTTCGGCGGCAACCGCACCAGGATCGTCTCCTGGTCCGAAGAGACGAACTGGATCTGCTTGAAGCGTTCCGGCACGGTCGCGAACACCTGGGCCTTGGCGAGTTGCTCCTTGAACTCGTCCATGGTCGCCGGCAGCGGATACTCGTTGTCATCCTCGAGATAGTTGTTGCCGGTGGCCCAGGTCTTGACCAGCTTGCCCCAGCGCTCATGGTTCGTCACCTGCAGTCTTTCGATCCTTGGCATTGCTCACTCCTCCGGGTTGCGTGAGGCGGAAAAACTCCGACTCACAGAAATGCAGGCACGGCCTGTCGCAGATCAGCGATCTCGGCGGTGAATTCGACCAGCTGATCCATGCGTTCAATTTCGGGTACTGCTTCGAAGACATTTGTCGGGAAATATTCTTTGGAGAGTCCTGCGAGCGCTTCCGCAAGCGAAGCTGCGCCGCATGCTGCAGGAAGCGCGTTTGCTGCGAGCGCGCCGAAAATCACTTCAGAGACGACGATCGAACCCAGCGGTCCGAGGCACAGGCCTTCCGCTTGCGGTTGTCGCATCGCCTCGAACAGGATGAAAAATGGCAGCGGCGGATCGTTGGCGATCGTCTCGATGTCCTCGGGAGAGAGCCCGCCATAGGAGGTTTCGGAAGCCAGCCACTCGCGGATCTGGCTGATCCGGTAGGAACGATCGGCAAGCAGCCGTGACATGCCGATGAAATGCGGTCGCCTGGCGGCTATCTCGGCCGTCAGCGCGTTCACCGACCATAGGCCGGCGAGCGAGGCGCCCAGAAGGTCGCGATAGAGCAGGCCAACCCGGTTGGTTTGATCGACGGCGGGAAATATCTGGTCGTTGCCCAGTCCGTCGCTCAGATACGGGCCGATACGCCGGCTGAAATTCGGCCTCGATCCCTTGATTTCGAAAAAGCGCGACCATCGTATGATCCATGTCGCGTCGAGCGGCATGTTGACGGGATCGTTCGCCGACGTCTTTTCGAGGGTCTTGTTCAGATCGTGGGTAGCGAGATCGTTGATGACGTATTCAGGCCGCACCATCGCGTGGCCGAAGCGGAACGCGCCGTGGGAGAATTCGAGCGGAACCTGCCAGCCGTTCGATTCGGAATCGCCGTTGAAATACGCCGGCCGATCGATGAAGTTCGGGATCGGTCTGGCGTAGTCCGCGTAGATCACCGGATGCATTACCCGCCGCATCAAGTCCTTGCGGATGATGTTGTGATAAATCAACGTCAATGCGTCGCGCGCGCACAGGAACCGGGTATAGGCCGCGCTCAGGCTGGCGTTGGGACCGGTCGCGGGTTCGCCACGGCGGACGATGTCGATCAAGCCGTTATGCAGTAGTGCGAAAAGCGCGGTCAGCTGCGACATGATGGCATGGTCGTCGTTGCGGGGATCGGCGATCAGGGCTTCCGTCAGCGCGACGCGCTTTCCTGCAATGCTGCGGTCGATTCCCGTGACGTTCTCCGCCGGAGTCCGCGCGATGTCGCGGAACGGGCAGCCGGCCTCGACGCTCTTGTCCTTCCAGCGCATTCGCCCGAGCCGCAGCTTCGTCCGCCGTTCGTCATTCGCTGCATCCAGCGCATACACGGAAGGGGAGCCGACCGGGCCGCCTCCGAACAAGGTCTCGAGCTTGAGAGCTGCGCGGCGCACATTCGCGGTATCGCCACCAAGGCTGCCCACGACCGAGAGCGGGATGGCTGAATGAACCAGATCATGGGCCACGAATTGCAGCAGGTAGGTGTAACCCGAGGGAATACGCGGATTTTCCCAGCGCTCCATGGTTGCGTCGGCATGGGCAGGCCATTGCAGTTCGGCATCCATCCGCCGTGACAGGCGATTCATCAGCCCCCGCACTTTGTGCGAGTGTTCCGGTGCGTCCAACGGGTCGATTCCGTACGCCTTGAATCGTTGCGAAGCCTTCGGAGTAGAAAGGAAATGTCGAAACCCGCGAGGCGTTTGGTGACGGACGGGATCGTCGATCACAGCGGTCTCCAAAATCCCGAGGGCGGAGGCCTCAGTCCCGTTCTGCACCGCCATTGAGAATTCTCCCCGCTTTGGATGTGAGGTTGCCGAGCCTGCCGTGAAATTATCGTGATCTGGGATTGAGCAGTATGACGCCCGTTGCGCTCAAATGTCGTCGGAGGGGAGGTTACCGAGGCTTCGGAAAAACCTGGTATGCAGACTACCACTGTCGCCCTGGCCCGACATCCCTATTGGGTTTTGTTACCGCGATCAGCCGCGTGCAGCTGATATGCGCCGGCGGGATCCGGCAACCGCCTAGAAATCCTCCTGAACTCGCCCATCCGACTCCCTCCATGATCCGGGAACCGTGTTCAGAACTCGCCTTGTACTCCAATGCAATGGGCGTCTCAAATCCATACGCGATTCCCCAGTTGTGAGAAGCAACCTGGTCGGCGAACGTAATGAGCCGGTATCGATTGAGAAGCGCGCCGGCAGCCACGGCGGGCGCGCCTTTCGCGGCGTCAGGCCAAGACGCCACAGCGCCGAGCCAGGCCTGTCCCCGGGCAGGCAGGGGCCGGCGGCCAGAACGGCGTGTCGGCGCTGCGGGTCCGCTCAGCTGGAGGAAGCCGGGCAACAGGGAGCCAATCCAGCCAATAGGCGGATCGTCGTCGGCAACGGCAGCCGCTCGCCGTAGAGCAGACGGCCGGTCAGGGCATGATTGTAAAAGAGGCGTGTGCGCGGTATCTTTTTAGCCGGATTCGTTCGATCGGGGCGACGCTCCGAACCATTGGAATCTCTGATGCGACTGACCAACTTCTCGGACTACGCGCTTCGTGTCCTGATGTATGCGGCGGTCCGAAGCGATCGCCTGATCACGATCGAGGAAACCGCCGAGGTCTACGGCATCTCGCGTGCACACCTCATGAAGGTCGCGAACCAGCTCACCCGGGCAGGCTTTCTCAAGGCGACGCGTGGACGCACCGGAGGCCTCGCTTTGGCAAAGCGTCCCGAAAAGATCAGGTTGAGTGACGTGATTCGTGCCACCGAGCCGGACTTCGCGCTGGTCGAATGCTTCACACCGGAGAACAATTGCCTGATCACGCCGCGTTGCCGCTTGAAAGGCGTGCTCAGGGAAGCCCTCAATGCCTTCGTCGCGACGCTCGACCGCTATACGCTGGCGGATCTGATCCTCAATCCCAAGGACTTCGGTATCAAACCCGCGGCCTAGAAGCCGTGCTGGTCGTTCGCATCGGCAATCAGCCCATGCATCGCGTACCGTCATCAAGCGATCGATCCTCCAGCCTCAGTCGTATGCTTCCCAAGACAGTGGCTGAGTCATGCACCGGCCGCGTCGACACTCGGGGCGCACGGCGACATTCGGGCCCGCTGAAAAAACCTGCGTTCCGGTCTTGCTCTCGCGCACCAATATGATAAGATATATGCAAGATGTATGTTATAGGAGCGATCGATGCAGGAGATTTCGGAAGGCCTCGAGAGGGTGGTCAACGTCAGGGATATCGATCCCCGGCATCGCCACGGGATCATCGGTCAGTTGTTCGATCACCTTGATCCGGAAAGCAGCCTGCAATTGGTGGTGGACCACGATCCGCGGCCGTTGCGCTACCAACTTGAGGCCAGGCACGGCGCGCGTTGCAACTGGTCCTACCTTGAGCAGGGCCCCGACATCTGGCGCGTACGCCTGAGGCATCTGCGGGACTGAGAGCGATTTGCAGACAGGCCGCGGGCCCGGCATTTTGCATTTTGGTGAAAGGGCTATCCGTACGGTTGCACGGGAAATCGCTTTAGCGCGCCGCGATCGCAGTCTCGGTTGCGCAAGGGGGCGGCCTGCGAGGGACAAGACGCACCCAGTCAATCTCCGTCGCGGTGTGGAGCCTTTGGCAAGGGCCTATCGCCAAAATTGATAATCGAACGGCGCAGCACGTGCCCCGATGCATCCACGCTCAGTCGCGCGCGGCGGTTTCGATAGAAGAAGCTCAAGCGAAGCTCGCCTTCATGAACATCGATACCGCGTTCGCAGACGCTCGTGATCGCGCGCTCGCGCATCAGCACGGGCACGTCACCTGGCAGCACATCCAGGAGTTCGCCCAGAACGGTGGCATCGACCAGGATCGTCGTGTCGTTGATTTCGACTTGCACGGGATGCGCTCCGGAAAGATCGGCACGGGTTTAGACCACTCGGCCATTATAAGATATATATTATATATATCTTTAGAGCCGAATGTCAATGGCTTGCGGCTTGCCGCGCACGCCATGGTCGATCCGAATCAGCCTCAAACTTTCCGCTTGCGTTGATATCGATCCGCGATAAGATGTACGTTAAATATATGTTATAGGGTGCCGAGATGCTCTACGAACTCGAAATGGCGGGACAAGGTCAGGGCCGCTCTGCCGTGTGTACCGAGCCTGGAAGAAATGCACCCAACTACGTCAAAGGGATTTCTCCTGATGATCGGCTAATCGCCGTCGGCGATCTGGCTTTCCTCGTCGTTGCCTCCTTTCGGCGCCATCCGCATATCAACAACGTTCTGACGCATATTTCCGGAGCGAACTGGGGACGGGTGGAGCAGGCTCTGCGTGCAATCCTCGATCCCTTGGCCGCAGGCAGCGACGTGTCGCCGCTTGCACGCAATATCGTCGACCTGATGTGCGCCGATCGCGGCGTCACGGGCCGAATCCTGAAGCCATATTTTCGCGATCTGCTCGGCAAAATCCTGAGTCCTCGCCTGGCCGCGCTTTTGACCGACCATGTCACCATTCTTTTCCTGGAATTCGAACTTGGCAGCCGGGTGGCGGAAGGAAGTGTTCGCTAGCGCCCGCCCGGGTTACTCCTCGATGGAAAGAGGTCAACAGGGGTCCGGAGCATCGGCAGATCCGAACGGATAGCGTCGGGAACATCAGCATTTCGGCGTGGCCGGTGCGCTGCTTCGATCGCGGCGGCATTCAATCGGTTTGACACTCTTGAACCTGACGGAATCGGCGGATCGCTCGAATGAAGCAGCGCGCCGGCATATTGATCCGGCCGGTGAGGACGACCGGAAAAGCCGGCACCCCCACAACGCTGTTGAAACGCGAAATTCCCTGATGGCGCCGTGTTTCGCCGCCGCCGGGCATACTGTACGATTCGCCAGCTCTGGCGGGTCAAGTCTTGCGGCGGTATCCGGCGTCATGTCAGTTTCGAAAGATCGAGCGGATTTGCATTTACTGCTGCGGAGTTTAGGCGCGTGGTCCGATAGGCAGATCGCTACGCTCTATCCCGGTTGCTTCGCCCTGGTAATGGCGACGGGGATCATCTCGAACGGATTGTTCTTCGAAGGCCACCGGGCATGGTCCGATGCGCTCTTTGCGGTCAACATTGTCGCTTATCCCTGGTTGGCGGCAATTACGATCCTGCGGTTCTTCAGGTTCAGGCAGGCCATGCGGTCGGACCTGTTCAATCCCCGCCTTGTCTTCTCGTTCTTCACCATCGTCGCCGGCACCGATGTTTTCGGCATCGGCCTCTATTTGCGAGGGTTCACGACGGTTGCATTGTTGCTGTGGCTGTTCGCACTGGTCGTCTGGTTCATTCTGATCTATTTCAGCTTCGCTGTTCTGACTTTTCTCAACACCGCCCATGGAGCCAATGTCGTTCATGGCGGGTGGCTGATCGCCATTGTCGGCACCGAATCTCTGGTCATCCTGGGTACCCTGATTGCGCCGGGCGTGGGCGATCTCGGCCGCACAGTGTTTGTGCTCATTCACATGCTGTGGGGCGTGGGGCTCGCGCTCTATGGCATTTTCATTGTGCTGTTCGCACATCGTATTTTCTTTTTTGATGTCGGACCCGACGATATCACGCCTCTGCTGTGGGTGGTCATGGGCGCCGCGGCGATCAGCACCAACGCGGGATCGACGCTTATCCTGACCGATAGTGGCATGCCGTTCCTGAATTCCATGCGACCATTCATGGACGGCGTAACGCTCATCATGTGGGTATGGGCGACCTGGTGGATACCGTTGTTGCTGCTTTTTGGCATCTGGAAGCATGGCGTGCGCCATGTCCCCCTGGCATATACCCCCATGCTGTGGAGCCTGGTGTTCCCGCTCGGTATGTACGCCCTGGCCAGTCTGCGCCTTTCGCTTGCGGCCGACTTTCCGCCGTTGCGCGCGATATCCTCTTCCATGGTCTGGATTGCGCTTGCAGCCTGGGCCGCGACATCAGCTGGGCTCGTTGCAGCCTGCTGGCAGAGCTTTCGCGATTTCGAGCGGTCAAATTCCCGGTAGGCGGTTGGATATGGGCGAAGGATCCGGTCCGGTCCGGGTTTGTCCCGCAATCCGCTGCAGACAATGGCATGTTTCTGGGGTGACCCTCGTCGATCAGTCGCCTTGACCGGGCTTGGATGAGAAGTACTGTTTCAGCTTGTCGGCGACGCCGTCGAACGCCTTTGCGTCGGCAGGCGGTTCGCGCTTGATCGTGATGTTGGGCCAGACCGAAGCATATTCGGCATTCAGCTTGAGCCAGTTTTCCAGGCCGGGCTCGGTGTCCGCAGAGATCGCATCGGCCGGGCACTCCGGCTCACAAACGCCGCAGTCGATGCACTCGTCGGGATGGATCACGAGCATGTTTTCGCCCTCGTAGAAACAATCGACCGGGCAAACCTCGACGCAATCCATGTATTTGCACTTGATGCAATTGTCGCTGACGACGAAGGTCATGGTGTCGGTTCCGGTGGCCACGGCCGGTCCGGCCGGTAAAACAGGGCGAGTTTCAGGCTCTCGGCGATACGCTCGGCCTTGACACGGAACGCTTCGCTGGTCGTTTCGTCGAAAAGCTCGCTGCATGTGGCGCCAAAAAGCGCCAGCCAGCGCTCGAACAACTCGGGCTTCACGCCGGGGATGACGACATGCTTGGCGACCGGATTGCCCTTGTAGCGCCCGGTGGTGAGCATCACCGACGACCAGAAGGCATACATCTTGGTCAAATGCGGTTGCCAGTCGCCGGGAATGGCGCGCGCGAAAATCGGCGCAAGCTCGGGGTCGACGCGAACCTTGACGTAGAATGCATCGACGAGCTGGCGAATGCCATCCTCGCTAACGTGATCGAGCTTGTCGGAAGCGACGATCATACCGCAAACGCCACCACGATGACGCCGAGCACGGTCCAGATCAGCGAGTTGACCAGCATGCGAACCAGGTTTTGATGCTCGCTGAGCCCAAGCGCGTCGCAGGCGATATTTCCCGGCAGCAGGAATGGCCATGCCAGCGCGTTACCAATTGAAGTGGCTTTGCCCATCGGAATCTCCCTCGAAGGATATGGTCTTTATACATCCGCTCTTGCATAAAAGCAATATTCAAAGTATATCTTTTTGGAGTTCACTCCGGAGCAAGCCATGCGCCTGACCGTCTATACGGACTATGCGCTTCGTGTGCTGATGTATCTTGCAGTCAAGGAAGACGGGCTGGCGACAATCGACGAGATTGCGAGAAGCTACAGCATTTCCAGGAATCATTTGATGAAGGTGGTGCATCAACTGGGCGTCGCCGGCTACCTCGAAACCGTCCGTGGCAGAGGTGGCGGGCTGCGCCTCGCAAAGCCGGTCGAAGCAATCGGGCTTGCCGAGGTGGTGCGCCATACCGAGCCCGATATGGCAATCGCTTCATGCTTCAAGCCTGTCGAAGTTCCCTGCGCCATTCGTCAATGTTGTGTGCTGAGGCGGGCATTGGAGAAGGCGCGCGACGCCTTCATGGATGTCCTCGAGGGCTATACCCTGAGTGACCTGGTCCAGCCTCGCGGACGGCTAGTTGGGATGTTGGGTATTTCAGCGACTGAGGCTCAACGGTAACGGCGGACGTCCGCTCGCGTCCGATGTCTCCCATCCTGCCGTGAGTTCTTCCGACCTAGGACTGTTCTGCGGCAACTATCGCACGGAGGCCCTCCAGGGCCGGCCGCAATACCGTTTCGTCGGCATTCGTGCCGTAGACTGCATAGCCCGGGTAGGAGAACTCCGGGGCGTCCTGCACGCGGTGGAGCGTTCCATTCTCAAGATAAGACTGTACTGCACGCATCCGGAAGTAGCCCGTCCCGCCGGCCTTGAGGATGTAGTCGCGGGCGAGTGGGCCTAGCCCGACAAATAGGCCGGGGTTCGTTGTATCGGGGAAGCTGACGCCGTGATTGAGCGCGAAATCCGCGCCCCAATCGACGTACACGTAGTTGGCCCGGGCGGCGGTCTCGGCGTCAAGGTGCATACGGCTGGCATCTGGATCGGTCGTCACCAGTACGAGCTTTTCCTCGAACAGTAACTCGATTTTCAACCCCGGACGGTGCTGGGGCGCATACATGATGGCGATATCGAGCACGCCCTCCGCCACCTGCGTCGTCAGGCTCTCGGGCACGCCGACCTGCGCGCGCAGCGCGAGGTCGGGGACCGACTGCCGCATCCACAGCATCCATTTGAGCAGCCAGGGATCCCACAGGCTGAGTTCGCCGCCGAATGCCAGCATGGCACGGTGACCGGGTGGGACGGCAATTTTCTGCCGCGCCCGCTCCCACAATTGCACAAAGCTGGGCGCATAGCGGAGGAATTGCTCACCCTCCGGGGTCAGCGTCGCCCCGGCCTTGTTGCGCACGAACAAGGGGCGGCCCAGCTGCTCTTCCAGCAAATGGATCCGTGCACTTACCGTGGTCTGGCCGACATTCAACCGCTCAGCCGCGCGGATGAAATTGCCGCTGCTGACGATTTCAAGGAATGTCCTGACGACCTCAGTGTCCATGGGTCATACTTAGCAAAAATTTTGGTACAAACACCCGAGATTTTTCGTTTGTCAGAATTGACCCGGCTGATCAATGTGGAGCGATCCAAAATGATGCATCGCGAGATGCTGAAGCTGGTTGGCGCGCCAGCGAAGGGCGCGGAGATCGGCAAGGAATAATGGTCATGACAAGCGATCCGAGATCGAAGTTGCCGCTCTCAAGAGGAGCGTTGACGGCCGCGCCGGTAGAACCGGACCCCGTAATAAGCCGCCACACGGCGCTGTCCCGTCTGCAGGGTCTTTTCGCCGGTGCGCCGATGCCCAAAAGCCTTCTGCAAACGCGGTGGGAGCGCCGTTGGACTGCCGCATCGGGAGCATGGTTCGCTGTTCTCCTGGGGCTTCAGCTCGGCGCGATAGACTGGCGCGCAGCCATGATGGTGGCGGCGACCGCGTTCATGCTCGCGCGGAGCGGCGATATGCTCGACAATTACGACGAATAGGCGATCCGCCTGGTACCGAGTGCCCGACGAAGGCGCGCCGATCTGCGGCGCGCCCATGGATCATCGCAATTCAGATCCGGATGCGAGCTGCCGCAGGCCCGCGAGCCGCATGATGGATTGTGCTGCCAGTTTCTGTGCCAATTCCATGCTGCTCTGGTCAGCCGCACGATCCGCTTCATCGAGATAGATGTTGGACAACTGCTCCGCGCGGCGCAGCGCACGGCGTTTGATCTGTTCGATTTCTCCGTATCCCGCGTCGTCGCCATCTCGGCCGGGCGGCGTCGGGGAGGGGCGCGGCAAGGGAGCAGTACCGAGGGTCAGGAGCTGATCGCGCTGGGCGGGGCCCAACCCTTGCGACCACGCCATCATATCCCTCAGCAGAAGACTCTCCAACAGCGCCGCGGACGCAGGCTCGTCAAGAGTCGTTGCGTCCGCCGCTCCGATCTTCCGTTCGGCGCGCCAGGCAAGCCGCCGCTCGCGACGCAACAGATTGCCGTCAGACAGCGCTTCACGCGCGAGATCTTCGGCGGTCCCTCGCACCAGGGGATCTTCCGCAAGCGCGATGACGTAGGTCCAGAACACGAAGGCACGTTGGCGGTGGCGGACCGCAAGCGCCCAGGCGGTGTGAGGCGTTGACAGGCTGGAATCCTGGACGTCGGCGATTTCCGCGGCAGGAACAAGGTCGATCGGCGTCCAGCGCAGATCGGAGGAATCGGGACGCTTGCCGCAGGCGGCGAGGCAGGCTTCGGACAAGCTGTGGGCGCGCTCGCGTTCGCGCGTCGCAAGGACCTCAAATACGCTGCGCACCGGCCAGCGATTTTCGTCGATTCGTTCCGCAAGGGCGCCATAGCGCTGGGCAGCCCGTTCCGCCAGACCAAAGGCAATGGCATAAAGCTCGCTCAGGCTTCGCACGGGCGCCGGCGGTACTGCGGTCAGAATCGGCTCTTTGCGCATGTCGGTTCCCTCCACCTTCAATTTTATAGGTTTGTTTTGATCCGAGTGCCATAAGGTTGATCCAGCGCAACAAGAATCCTGCTTCGGTGCTATAAGCGGAGCTCGCGATCCAGAACAACGGCGTTCTGCTGCTGAAATCTGGAACATGCGCCTTGCGAAAATCCGTCAATATCTATGTCGTTATTGGAACTCTGGCCCTTTTTGGCTGGATGGCGCTCGTTGGCGAGGCGCGCGCCGCAGGCCGGCTGAGCGATTACCTCGCCAAGGCCGAGCCGGCCGAACTGGTGGCAGGTGCAAACCGATACGGGCCGCTGCAAGGCGATCCCGCGATCGCGCCCGCATACAAGGATGATCAGCTCCTCGGCTTCGTCTACCTGAACTCCGAATTTGCCAACGCCACCGGCTACTCCGGAAAGCCGATCCAGATTTTGATCGGCATCGATCCGAAGGGGGTGATTACCGGCCTCAAGCTTGTCGAGCACAAGGAACCCATTGTCCTCGTTGGCATTCCGGTGAAGCGCATCCTGGATGCGGTCAACAAGTTGATCGGCACCGACATGGACCGCGTCGTGCGCGGAGCCGCGCCCGCGCCGCAGGTCGATATCGTCAGCGGCGCGACGGTGACCGTGCTGGTGATGGGCGACAGCATCGTCCGCTCCGCGACCAAGCTCATCAAGAGCGGTCGGCTCGGCGCGCAGGGCAACGCAATCGCCAGCGCGGCGCCGCAGGCCACAAAGGCGATCGATCCCGGCAAGAGCGAGATTCGCGATTGGCAGAGCCTGGTCGATGACGGTTCCGTCCGCCGGTTGATCCTCACCGTCGCCGACGTGAACAAGGCCTTCGAAAAATCCGGCAATGCCGCTGCGGCCGCGCACCCCGAAGAGGGAGATCCGAACGAAACCTTTATCGACCTCTACGTCGCCGATGTCGCGGTGCCGACCATCGGCCGCAGCCTGCTCGGCGATGACGGCTACAACCGGCTGGCCGGCAGGCTGAAGCCAGCTCAGCAGGCGCTGATCGTCGCGGGATCGGGCCGCTATTCGTTCAAGGGAGCCGCGTACGTCCGCGGCGGCATCTTCGACCGCATCGAACTGATCCAGGACACCAACAGCATCCGCTTCCGCGACCGCAATCACACACGGTTGGGGAATCTTGAAGCCAAGGGCGCGCCTGACTTTCCCGAGATTGCCTTATTCACGGTGCCGCCGGAATTCGCGTTCGACCCGACCGAACCGTGGAAGCTGCAATTGCTGGTCCAGCGCGTGGTCGCCACGCGGGAAAAAGCCTGGCTCACCTTCGATCTCGGCTACACGCTGCCGGACATCTACTTGAAGCGTAAGCCGGCGCCGGCGGTCCAGCCGCAGGCAGCCCCGTCGCCTGCGGCATCGACGTCGGCAGCACAAGCGCCGGCAAGACGTGACGGCGCGGCCTACTTCGCCGCCGAAGACGAACCGCTGTGGATGAAGATCTGGCGCGGCGACGTCGTCAAGATCGGCACGACGATCGTCGCGCTCGGGGCGCTGACCCTGATCTTCTTCTTTCAGAATGCCCTGGTGCGCCGTCCCAAAGTCTACACCTGGGTCCGCCGCGGCTATTTGCTTTTCATTCTGGTCTGGCTCGGCTGGTATGCGAATGCCCAGCTTTCGGTAGTCAACGTTCTGACCTTCGCCAATTCCCTGGTAACCGGCTTCAACTGGGAATATTTTCTCTCAGCCCCGCTGATCTTCCTGCTCTGGGCCTCGATCGCTGCGGCACTTCTGTTCTGGGGGCGTGGGCCCTTCTGCGGCTGGTTATGCCCGTTCGGCGCGCTGCAGGAGCTGCTCAACAACATCGCCCAGGCGGTGAAAATTCCGCAGTATAGATTGCCATGGGGCCTTCATGAGCGTCTGTGGCCGATCAAGTACATCATCTTTCTCGGCCTGTTCGGCCTGTCGCTGTACTCGACCGCCTTTGCCGAACAGCTTGCCGAAGTGGAGCCGTTCAAGACCGCCATTGTCCTGAAGTTCGCGCGCGAATGGCCGTACGTCATCTACGCCTTGACGGTGCTGTCGGCCGGACTGTTCGTCGAACGATTCTTCTGCCGCTACATGTGCCCGCTGGGTGCCGCGCTCGCGATTCCAGGCCGCATCAGGATGTTCGAATGGCTCCGGCGTTGGCCGGAATGCGGCTCGCCCTGTCAGCGCTGCGCCAATGAATGTCCCGTGCAGGCGATACATCCGGAAGGTCACATCAACGTCAATGAGTGCATCTACTGCATGCATTGCCAGGAACTGTACTTCGACGATCACCGCTGCCCGCACATGATCCAGGTTCGGCTGAAGCGCGAGAAGCGTGAGGCGCTGTCATCACCTTCGATGCGCGCCGGCAAAGGGCCCCAAACCATCATCACCGCCGGGGGCAAGGCCATTGGCCTGCCGCCTCTCGACGCCACCACTCCACCTTCAACCTGAAAGCCCAGGAGGCTTACTATGAGCGACAACGAAAACGGAAAGAGCGTCAGCCGGCGTACCTTGCTCGGAACGACCGCGGCGGCTGCAGGCGTGGGCCTTGCGGGTGGAGTAGGGCTTTCGACGGACGGCAAGGGCTTCGTCACGGCGGCGGACGCGCAGACAAACGCCGCGACGAAGGCTCCCGCCGCGCAACCCGCCCAAAAGCATGACGTTCTTCCCGGCGAGCTGGACGAATACTATGTGTTCTTCTCCAGCGGACAGACCGGTGAAATGCGCATTATCGGTCTTCCGTCGATGCGCGAATTCATGCGCGTCCCGGTGTTCAACCGCTGCAGCGCGACCGGCTGGGGATTGACCAACGAAAGCCGGAAAGTCCTCACCGAGGGCCTTCTGCCCGAGACCCGCGAATTCCTCAAGACCCGCGGCGGCAGCTACGTGAACGGAGACCTGCATCACCCCCATCTGTCGTTCACCGACGGCACCTATGACGGTCGCTACGTCTTCATGAACGACAAGGCCAACACCCGCGTCGCGCGCGTGCGCCTCGACGTGATGAAATGCGACAAGATCATTGAGCTGCCCAATCAGCACTCGGTGCATGGTCTGCGCGTGCAGAAATATCCGCGTACCGGCTATGTGTTCGCGAACGGCGAGGACGGTGTTCCGCTGCCGAACGACGGCAAGACTCTCGACAGGAAGGACTACCACGCGATCTTCAGCGCGATCGATGGCGACACCATGAAGATCGCCTGGCAGGTGATCGTCGATGGCAACCTCGACAACGTCGACGCCGACTATCAGGGCAAGTATGCCTTTTCGACCTGCTACAATTCCGAAGAAGGCGTCAATCTGGCCGAGATGACGGCCGCCGAGCAGGATTGGGTGACGATCTTCAATATCAAGCGTATCGAAGAGGCGGTGAAGAAGGGCGACTTCAAGGAGATGAACGGCGTGCCTGTGATCGATGGCCGCAAGGGCTCACCCTATACTCGCTACGTCCCGGTCTCGAACAATCCGCACGGCATCAACACCGCGCCCGACGGCATTCACATCGTCGTCGCCGGCAAGCTCTCGCCGACAGCGACGGTAATGGACGTTCGTCTGTTCGATCAACTCTTCGATGACAAGATTAAACCGCGTGACGTGGTCGTCGCAGAACCTGAAGTCGGCCTCGGACCTTTGCATACTGCCTTTGATGGCAGGGGCAACGCTTATACGACGCTGTTCCTGGACAGCCAGATCTGCAAGTGGAACATCGATCTGGCGAAGCGTGCGTTCAAGGGCGAAAAGGTCGACCCGATCATCCAGAAGATCGATGTTCATTATCAGCCCGGCCATAATCACTCCTCCATGGGAGAAACCAAGGCGGCAGACGGCAAATGGCTGATCTCACTGAACAAGTTCTCGAAGGATCGCTTCCTCAACGTCGGCCCGCTGAAGCCCGAGAACGACCAGTTGATCGATATCTCCGGTGATAAGATGGTCCTCATTCATGACGGTCCGAGCTTCGCGGAACCGCATGACGCTACCATCGTCCATCGCTCCAAGATCAATCCGATCTCGATCTGGGATCGGGCCGATCCGATGTTTGCGGATGCGGTAAAGCAGGCCAAAGCAGACGGGATCGATCTCGAGGCCGACTCCAAGATCATTCGGGACGGCAACACGGTACGCGTCTACATGACGTCGACCGCGCCCGCGTTCGGTCTCGAGCAGTTCGAGGTCAAGCAGGGAGATCAGGTAACGGTCTATGTCACCAACATCGACGCGGTGGAAGACCTGACCCACGGATTTGCGATCACAAACTACGGTGTGCAGATGGAAGTCGCGCCGATGGCGACGGCGTCCGTGTCGTTCTCGGCGGATAAAGCCGGCGTCTACTGGTACTACTGCTCGTGGTTCTGTCATGCGATGCACATGGAAATGAAGGGCCGTATGCTCGTCGAGCCCAAGACGGCTTGAGACAGGGAAGACGCGTGCGCTGCTTCGTATGCATCATTCCGGCGGCGATCCTCGCCGCCGGCGCCTCGGTTTCCGCGAGCGCGGAGACGCTGAAGATTGCTCCGGAGCAGGCGCTTCAGGCCGTGCTCGACCGGGCGCAGGACCGCGACGTGATCGAGCTTGCTCCCGGTGAATACAAGGGCCCGATCAGGATCGATCACCGCGTGGTGCTGACCGGACGACCGGGTGCGGTGCTTGTCGGCGACGGCGCCGGCAACGTCGTCACGGTCAATTCTCCCGACGTCACGATCCGCGGCCTGACCGTCCGGGGATCGGGCCACGATCTGCAAACCATGGATTCAGGGATTTTTCTCGAGAAGACCGCCGAACGCGCGGTGGTCGAGAACAATCGCTTCGAAGGTAACCTGTTCGGAATTTATGTTCACGGCGCCGCCGGTTCGCGGGTCGAGCGCAACATTGTCGAGGGTGTGCGCGGTGGGCGCCTCAACGAGGCCGGCAACGGCGTGTCGCTGTGGAATGCGCCCGATGTCACCATCGCCGGGAATATTTTCCGCTACGGACGCGATGGTATCTTCACGATTGCAAGCCGCAAGGATCGCTTCATCGACAACCGCTTCGAACAAGTGCGGTTTGCGGTCCATTACATGTACACCAACGACAGCGAAGTGAGCGGCAACGTCTCGGTCGGCAACCACGGCGGTTACGCCATCATGTATTCGACCCGGCTCGTGATCCGCGACAATATCTCGGATCGCGACCGCGACTATGGCCTTTTATTCAACTATGCCAATTATTCCGAGATCGACGGCAACAGGGTGACCGGTGGCTCGCTCGACAACATTGCAAGCAACCGGGACCAGGGTCCGGACGAGCCCGGGATGCTGCCGGACGTCAAGCCGGCGCAGACCCTTCGCTTCGGTCCGGAAAAATGCGTCTTCATCTACAATGCCAACCACAACAAATTCCGCAACAACTGGTTCGAGGGTTGCGGGATCGGGGTGCATTTCACGGCCGGTTCCGAAGGCAACGAGATCGTCGGCAACGCCTTTGTCGGCAACCGCAATCAGGTGAAATATGTCGGGACCCGCGACCTCGACTGGTCGAAGGGCGGTCGCGGCAATTACTGGAGCGACAATCCGGCGTTCGACCTCAATGGCGACGGCATCGCCGACACAGCCTACCGCCCCAACGATCTGGTCGATCGGGTGTTGTGGACCGCGCCGTCGGCGAAGGTTTTGATCAACAGTCCCGCGGTGCAGGTGCTGCGATGGGCCCAGGCTCAGTTTCCGGCGCTATATCCCGGCGGGGTCGTCGATACCCATCCCCTGATCGCGCCGCCGCCGAAACCATCAGCCGACCGGAGCCCGAGATGACCGTTACCGTCTCCGTGCAAGGCGTCGAGAAAAGCTACGGCTCGGTGCGGGCGTTACGCGATGTCTCGTTCGACCTCGGTCCGGGACGGCTTAGCGCACTGGTCGGCCACAACGGCGCCGGCAAGACCACGCTGATCAAATTGATGCTGGGACTAATTCGCGCCGACCGCGGCGCGGTCCGCGTTTTGAACGAGGACCCGGCCGCCGGGGAATTCTCCGCACGCCGGCAACTCGGATATCTGCCCGAGAACGTTGCATTCAACGCCGCGCTGACCGGACGTGAGACATTGGGGTTCTACGCCCGGCTGAAGCAAATCAAGCCCGCGTCGGCATGGCCGCTGCTCGATCGCGTGGGGCTGATGGATGCCGCCGATCGCAGGGTTGGCACTTATTCCAAGGGCATGCGGCAACGTTTGGGTCTCGCTCAGGCCCTGCTGGGGCGACCACGGGTGCTTTTGCTCGACGAGCCGACAACGGGGCTCGACCCTGCGCTGCGCCAGACGTTCTACGAAATTCTGAACGAACTGCGAGACGACGGGGCCACCGTCTTGATCTCGTCGCACGCCCTCAACGAACTCGAGGGGCGCGCCGAGCACGTGCTCATCATGAATTGGGGAGTGCTTGTCGCGCGAGGGACCTTGGCGGAACTGCGCTCGATTTCGCAGTTGCCGATCAGGGTTTCGCTCGATCTTGCACCTGGCACCGATGATAAGCCGCCCGCGTGGATAGGCGATCGATCGATCGCAACCCCGCGTGGCCGGGTCGTGCTGGTACAGAACGAGGCGCGAAAGATGGACTTGTTGCGCGATGCAGCGGGAGATCCTCGCGTCACAAACGTCGAAATCGCTGCACCGACCCTGGATGATCTCTATGCTCATTTTCTGCAGGAGGATGCCGCGTGAGGACTATTGTCATCATAGCGGCTAAGGAAATCCAGGAAGGTTTGCGAAACCGCTGGGTTCTGGCAACTACGCTGCTTCTGGCCGCACTCGCATTGTCCCTGACCTTCCTCGGCAGCGCACCGACCGGCAATGTCGGCGCCGGCGCGCTCGACGTGGTTGTCGTCAGCCTGTCCAGCCTCACCATCTTTCTGCTGCCGCTGATCGCGCTGCTGATTTCCCACGACGCCGTGGTCGGCGAGATGGAGCGGGGGACGATGATCCTGCTGCTCAGCTATCCCGTCGGCCGCTATCAGGTCATCCTCGGTAAATTCTGCGGACATGTGCTGATCCTCGCCTTCGCCACGGTGATCGGCTATGGCGCCGCGGCGGGCGCGCTCGCGATCACCGGCGCCTCGGTGCTTGCGGCGAGCTGGTACGCGTTTGCCTCCATGCTCGGGACTTCGATCCTGCTCGGCGCGGTCTTTGTGGCGATCGGATATCTGATCAGCAGCCTTGTGCGGGACCGCGGCACCGCCGCAGGCCTATCGGTAGGCGTCTGGCTGTTGATGGTGCTGGTGTTTGACATGGCACTGCTCGGCATCCTGGTGGTTGATCAGGGGCGCATCGTCTCGGCGTCCGTCCTCGAGGCGCTGCTGTTTCTCAACCCGACCGATCTTTACCGCCTGACCAATCTGACCGGGTTCAACGTCAGCCAGTTTTCCGGCATGGCCGGCCTGGCCGGCACTGCCAGCACGGGAATTGGCGTGCTTCTATTGGGTTTGCTGGTCTGGATCGCCGTACCGCTCGGGTTGGCGACGGTGTTCTTTGCACGGAGGGAATTATGACCCTGCGGATCGTCTGCGCCTTCGTCGTCATCATTTTCCTGACCGGATGTAACCAGGACGCAGCCAACTCGGCCGCTCCGCCGCCGGTCGCGCTCAACGACGACGCGATGGGCGTGTTCTGCGGCATGAGCCTGCTCGAACATCCGGGACCGAAAGGTCAGATCATCACGGCGAGCAGGATAGACCCGTTCTGGTTCACGTCGGTGCGCGACACCGTGGCTTTTACCTTGATGCCCGATCAGCCGCGCGACATCCGGGCGATCTATGTCTCGGATATGGCGCGGGCATCGAGCTGGGAAGACCCAGGCCCGACGAACTGGATCGACGCGCGCAAGGCGTTCTTCGTGATCGAAAGTCGCAAGCAGGGCGGAATGGGCGCGGCCGAGGCTGTGCCATTCGGCAATCGCGAGTCTGCCGACACTTTTGCTGTGGCGAATGGCGGCAAGGTCGTGACCTTCGCGCAAATTCCGAGTGCCTATGTGCTGGGCAGTGACGCTGCCGGCGACCAGGCCGAGCATTCTGACGTGCGTCTCAACTGACGAGGAGCGGCCGATGTTGAATCGCAATCTTACCCGCCGGCGCATGATCGCCATTGCAGCGACGGCGGCGGGATCTGCATTTCTGGGTGGTGGACGAACTGCCAAGGCCGGCGAGGCCGTGCGGTGGCGGGGATCGGCGCTCGGCGCGCAAGTCTCGATCGAGATCTATCATCCGGATCGTGAGGAAGCGCGGCGGCTCGTCGACATTTGTGTCCTGGATGTGCGGCGGTTGGAGCAGCAATTCAGCCTGTACCGAGCTGACTCTGCGATCGCCACCCTCAACCGCACCGGCATTCTGGTTTCTCCCGACGCCGATATGGTGGCGCTGCTGAAGGCTTCGCTGCAATTTGCCAAGCTGACGGACGGCGCCTTCGATCCCACGGTGCAGCCGTTGTGGCAGCTTTATGCAGACCATTTTTCTTCCGAAAAGCCGGATCCGCAGGGGCCATCGCCGCAGAAGCTGGCCGCAACGCTGGCCAAAGTGGGGCATGACGGCTTGCTCGTGAGCGAAGACCGGGTCGCATTGACCAGGCGCGGCGCAGCGATCACGCTAAACGGCATCGCGCAGGGATACGCCACGGACCGCGTCGTCGACAGGCTACGCAGCGCGGGTCTGTCGACCACGCTGGTCAATATGGGCGAGATACGCGCGATCGGAGCAAGACCGGAGGGTACGCCGTGGCGCGTCGGCCTCGCGGACCCTGACAAGCCTGGTGCGCTCACCGAAACCATCGACCTGGTCGATCGCGCCGTGGCGACGTCGGCAGGCGCTGGATTCCGGTTCGATTCTAGCGGCCGGTTTACCCATCTGTTCGATCCAACGACGGGACGGAGCCCCTCGCTGTACCGCACGGTGAGCGTCATTGCGCCAACGGCCACGGAATCCGATGCCCTTTCGACCGCGTTCAGCTTGATGCCGGTGTCACGGATCCAGGACATCGTGGCTGTCCGCCCGAACATCCACGCCCATATTGTCGAAGCAGATGGAACTTCGATCGTTTGTAATGCTTGAGAGTTGGTCTGCCGCCAGTCTGGGCGGTGTGATCGGCCGATTTCCCCAACAAGATGAAGGTTGCCGCTCCCAAAAGGGGCCAACACAGGAGCACACGATGCGAGGAATAGTTTTGGTTGCACTGCTGGCGGTCGCCGGCGCTGGTGAAGTCAGGGCGCAAGATGCCGCCGCCGGTGAGAAGGTCTTTGGCATATGCAAGATGTGCCATCAGATCGGCGAGAGCGCAAAAAATGCCGTTGGACCGGTCCTCAATGGGGTGATTGGCCGCAAGGCAGGAAGCTATCCCGGCTATTCCTATTCGGATGCGAACAAGAATTCGGGCATCACCTGGGATGAAGCGACGTTCCGCGAGTACATCAAGGACCCGAAAGCGAAAGTCCCGGGCACCAAGATGATCTATGCCGGGTTGAAGGACGAGCAAAAGACCAACGACCTCGTCGCATTTTTGAAACAGTTCGATGCCGACGGGAAGAAGAAATAAGTTCGTTGGGCCAGCGGTCACGTCACCGCGACCGGTGGCAACCGCTGCGCCGGCACTTTCGATGTGACCTGGCGCGACATCCCTAAATGACTACGAGCCGGGGACCGACGCAAACTCGGATATGAGGTCGTGTCGCGGTCTTGGCGTTTCGTCTAAAAGATATATGTTAAATATTGCTTTTAAGTGAGGAACCGCATAGGATGTGCTTCAACGTAGAATTTCTCTTAGGAGAGCTCGATGAGGACGACCACTTCGGTCAATCATGCCGGGACCAGGGAGCGCGATCGGTTTGAACTGGACATCGTATGTCCAAACTGTGGGGCCAGTGGCGGGGCTCGCGTCTTCGAAGGCCGGGAATTCAGGGTGGAGGCGTATCCGCACGGTTTCTCCGAGAAACAGCGGTCAATTCATCGTCACGAAACCAAGGTTCGATGCGAGTGTGATCAGGAATTTTACCTGATATGACCTCGAAGCCGGGCATAGGCGGTGGTCGCCCAGGCTCGCGTAAGGAAGAACAAGGACGCTCGCGACGAACGCCGCGAGCGTCCTGAGATGTGGATTCCTCTTCCCGGACTCGGTCCTAGATTTCCAGTTGCTTGCCGATCGGCAGCGCCCGGATTCGTTTTCCAGTCGCCGCGAAAATGGCGTTAATCAGCGCCGGAGCAAAGGGAGGTACGCCCGGCTCCCCGACGCCGCTTGGCGGGGTGCCGGGATCGACGGGTACGATGTGCACGTTGGTCACAAGCGGCGCCTCGTCGATCCGGACGACAGGGAAGTCGTCGAAATTGCCCTGCTGCACCTTGCCGTCCTTGAAGCTGATCTCGCCGTATTTGGCGAGACTGAGCCCCATGATGGCGGCGCCCTCGATCTGCGACTGGATCCGTTCGGGGTTGATGAACGTACCGCAGTCGACGGCGGTATCGACCCGAGGCACGGTAAGCTTGCCCTTGTCGTCGACGGACACCTCGACGACGGTCGCGATATAGCTGACGAAGCTGCGATGGACCGCAATCCCGAGCCCGTGTCCTTTGGGCACCGATCGCCCCCAGCCGCCCTTGTCGGCGACCAGTTCGACGACGCGGCGCAGACGCGCGGTGTCGATCGGATAGCTGTCGAACGGCTCGCCGTAGTTCCACGGATCCTTTACCGAACCGAGCTTGACGAGCCGGGGCGAGCCGATCAGTTCCAGCAGCATATCCTTCTGGTCGCGGTTGGTGGCATGCGCGAGTTCACCCACCATCGATTGGATCGCAAAAGCGCGCGGGATATTCGACACCGAGCGGAACCAGCCGATGCGGGTATGGGCCGTGGCTTCCGGATTTTCGCATTGAATATTGGCAATCTCGAACGGCATGTCGATCAACCCCATGCCGAGTTCGAAGGCCGCCGCATGCACCGCGTTGGGTGCAAATGTCGAAGCAATCGTTGGTGCGACGCTGCGGTGCCGCCAGGCGATCACCTTGCCGCTCTTGTCGAGACCGGCCTCGATGCGCTCCACCGAGACCGTGTGCAGGAAGTCATGGCGAACGTCATCCTCCCGCGTCCATTGCACCTTCACCGGTGAACCCAGCGCCTTTGAAAGTAAGGCCGCTTCGATCGCGAAGTCACACTTCGACTTGCGGCCGAAACCGCCGCCGAGCAGCGTGACGTTGACGGTCACGTTTGCTTCGGGGATTCCGAGGGTTTTTCCGACGTCTTCACGCGTGCCGCCGGGACTCTGCACCGGCGCCCAGATTTCGGCCTTGCCGTCTTTGACGTCAGCGACGGCGACGGGCATCTCCATGCTCACATGGGCCAAATGAGGCAGGTAGTATTCCCCGACGATCACCTTGTCGGCGCCTTTCAGGGCGGCGTCGACGTCACCCTCCTTGCGTACGATCAGGCCCGGCTTTCGCGCGGCTTCCTCGAGTTCGGTCCGATAGGCCGCCGATTCGTACTTGCCGTTGGCGCCGTCGTCCCAGACGACCTTCAGGGCATCACGTCCCTTGATCGCCGCGCCGGTGTTGCGCGCGATCACCGCGACGCCGCCGAGCGGCTGGAATTTGGACGGCCACGGCCAACCCTGCACTTCCATGACCTTCTCGACGCCAGGGACTTTCATCGCTGCGCTTGAATCGAACGACACCAGCTTGCCGCCGGTCACCGGCGGCCGTGCAATCACGGCATACTTCATGCCTGGAAGGCGCGTATCGCTGCCGTAATGCGCGGCACCGACGGTAATGTCGTGAAGGTCGACGATGCTGACCTGACCCTTGCCGAGATAGCGGAAGTCTTTCGGGTCCTTCAGCTTCAGGCCGTCGATGCTTGGGACGGATTCCTTCGCCGCATCCGCAGCCAGGTCGCCGAAGCCGAGACGGCGACCGCTCGCGGCGTGAACCACCTCATGGTTCACCGCCTTGACCTCGGTGGCCGGCACGCCCCATCGTTTGGCGGCTGCGGCTTCCAGCATGGCGCGCGCCGAGGCGCCGATCTGCCGCATCGGCATCAGGTAGTGCCGTGTGCTGCGCGACCCGTCGGTATCCTGATTGCCGTATCTGACCTCGTCGCCATGTGCCTGTTGCACTTTCACGCGCGACCAGTCGGCCTCCATCTCCTCGGCGACGACCAGCGGCAGACTGGTCCGGACACCCGTTCCCATTTCCGAACGGTGCGCCACGATCGTAACGGTGCCATCGGATGCGATGGCCACGAAGACGCGCGGGTCGACCACGGTGCCGTGCGGCATCGCTCCGGCGCCGGTTTGATAGGCCGCAAATGCCTGACGCGACGTCACCGGCGCGGCCAGCACCAGCCCGCCGGCGATGCCGAGACCCCTGAGAACGCTGCGACGGGAGATTTTTTCGACCTTGATGCGGCCTTCGATACCGCGGAGCCGCTCGGGACTTGTGATGATGTTCATGATCAGACCCCCGTCGAAGCGAGATGGATCGCGTTTTCGATCCGCTGGTAGCAGCCGCAGCGGCAGATATTGCCCGACATCGCTTCGCGGATCTGGTCGTGGGACGGCTTCGAATTTTCCATGAGCAATGCGGCGGCCTGCATGATCTGGCCGGCCTGGCAATAGCCGCATTGCGGCACGTTGACCTGCCGCCAGGCCTTCTGCACGGCGTGATCGCCGGTGGGATGAAGGCCTTCGATGGTCGTGACTTCGCGATCGACCACGTCGGAAACCGACGTGATACAGGAGCGCACCGCCTGCTTGTCCACGATGACCGTGCACGAACCGCACAAAGCCTCGCCGCAGCCGAATTTCGTGCCCGTCAACCCGATCTCATCACGGAGAAACCAGAGTAATGGAAGATCCGGGTCGCCGTCCCAGTCGCGTTCCTGGCCGTTGATCTTTAGCTTGATCATGATCGTTCCTCGCTCTTGATAGACTGCTGATGTCTTTCGACCTGAGCATGTTTCCTAACCGCTCGACGCCTTGAGGTCTCCTTGCATGGTCGTTCCGAAAACGGGTCACTTTGAGAAAGTGCGGGTGGATTTCTGTGTCGAAGCAGTCCTACTGCTTCGGCCCTTGCCTTGTTGCTTCGATCCCGCCTGGCGCGCGATGGGCGCTCTCGAACTTTAACAGAAAGTGCGAAGGATCGAGTTCACATGCATTTGTATCCGGCTATTTGGCGAAAGCGGGGCCGGCCCGGAGGTTCTTGCCTTTGGTCAGAGGCCCTTACGTTATGAGCCGATGATAGAATGATCACGGAGCCCGCACGGTTATAGGGACTGACGGCAAGAAATATCTGCGGCTGTGGCTGCCGATGTGCGCTGACGGCCGTGAGCCCGCGGGCTGACCCGTCGGAAGGGATGAGCGCCGCGGCGAGCAAGACGACGAGTGGAAGAAAACCCCCGTAAGCTTCAGGAAGGCGACGTTCGGGGCGTCGAGTGGGCACCGGATAGTGTGAAGTTGACGGCCTGTCCCGCGGCTGGCGCCAGCACGCTCCCGCGCTCTATTTGTGCTGCAGTTGCTCAGTCAGAGTGGCTCAGCATTGCGACGCACGCCAATCCGGGGTCGCGGTCTGGCAGCCGCAGGGCCGTCGTCCGGTCGCCCGCGGGGGTTGCCGTTTTCTCCTTGTCAAACCAGCCCGTTCAGGTCAGATTTAATGCGCATCGGCGTGCCTTCAAATGCGCCGGTCGGAGTCAACAATAAAATCCGGGGCGGGAATCATGAATAGATTTTCTATTGTCTGCGCCGCATTGGTCGGCGTGGCGGGATTACTCACGGGACCCTCTATTGCACAGCAGGAAACCAAGCAGGAATCCAAGTCGGTCTTGGGCCAGGCAAATTTTCCTCCAGTCACTCAGCAGCAGCTCAATTCGGCAGACAAGAACTCAACCAATTTTCTGCTGACCAACGGCAATTATGCCCAGACGCGTTTTTATCCTGCGAAGCAGATCGATCGCGACAACGTCAAGAACCTGCACGTCGCATGGATCTTCCAGACCGACGTCAAGGAATCGCTGGAGACTTCGCCGATCGTCGTCGACGGCGTCATGTTCGTGACGACATCGTTCAGCCACGTCTATGCGCTGGACGCCAAGACCGGCGTACAGCTCTGGCACTACGCTCACAAGATGGGGCCGATCACGACCTATTGCTGCGGTCCTAACAACCGCGGCGTCCAGGTTCTCGGCGACCTCGTCTATCTCGCCACGCTGGACTCCAAGCTGATCGCCCTGAATGCCAAGACCGGCGAGGTCGTCTGGAAGACCGACATCGCGGATCCGGAGCAGGGATATAGCGAGACGATGGCTCCGACGGTGATCAAGGACAAGGTTCTGATCGGAACCAATGGCGGCGAATACGGTATCCGCGGTTTCGTGAAGGCTTACGATGCGAAGACCGGCAAGCTGCTCTGGACGTTCAATACCATTCCGGAGAATACGGTCGGCGTTTGGGCGACCAAAGACGCCACCGGCCGCGACATGCACCGCAACATCCAGGCCGAAAAGGATCAACTGGCCAAAACCGGCGATCCCTACCAGAAGCTGGGCGGCGGCGTCTGGCAAAATCCTGCCGTCGATCTCGCAACCAACCGTATCTATTTCGTTGTCGGCAATCCTTCGCCCGACCTCGATGGCTCGGTCCGTCCCGGCGACAATTTGTACACGGACTCGCTGGTTTCCCTCGATCTCGATACCGGCAAATATGTCTGCCACTTCCAGTACATCGCGCATGACGTGTGGGACCTCGATGCCGTGAGCCCGGCGGTGCTGGTGGATGTGAAGGGCAAGGACGGCAAGACCATCCCGGGCGTGATCCATGCCGGCAAGACCGGCCACATCTACGTTCACGACCGGAAGGACTGCAGCCTGATCCGCTTCTCCGACGCCATGGTGCCGCAGGAGAACATGTGGACCCTGCCCACCAAGGAAGGGGCCCGCATGCTTCCGGGCGCGAATGGCGGCGTCGAGTGGTCGCCGATCGCCACCGATCCCGGACAAGGTTTGGCCTACGCCATCAACCTGCATCAGCCCATGAACTACTTCGTCGAGAACTCGCCGTATCCGAACGGCAAGTTGTGGCTGGGCGGGGCCTTCAAGGCGATCCCGAGCGAAAAGCAGTCCGGCAACATCACCGCCGTCAACTACAACACCGGCAAGATCAAATGGCAGGTGAAGACGCCGGAGCCGATGATCGGCGGCATTCTCGCCACTGCCGGCGGTCTGGTTTTCACCGGTGAAGGCAATGGCAAGTTCGCGGCCTACAATTCGTCCAGCGGCAAGGAATTGTGGAATTTCCGCGCCGGTGCCGGCGTCAACGCTCCACCCTCCAGCTACATGGTGGGCGGCAAGCAATACATCGTGGTCGGTGCGGGCGGTAACACCCAGGTCGACTTCCACCGCGGCAACAACATCATCGCGTTCTCGCTCAACTGAGTGCGGCGGCGATCATCGAACAGGGGGAGCGGGACCGCTTGCGGTCCCGCTTCTTTTAGTCAGTGTCCGAATTTGTCTTCAACTGGATTGGATAAATGAGCGGCAAGTCAAACTTGTGCATGTCCGGCGTTGTCGCCATGGCGGCATTCCTGAGCGCCTGGGCAACGCCGTTGCACGCGCAAAGCATCGAGGAAAAGACCCAGGTCTGCGCCGGCTGCCATGGCGCGGACGGCAAGCCGATCGACAAGACGATTCCCACCATTTGGGGGCAGCAAGCGGGCTACATCTATATCGAACTGCGCGATTTCAAGCGGGGCGACCGCAAGAGCGACATCATGCAACCGATCGTCTCGTCATTCGAGCGCCAGGACATGTTCGATATCGCGGACTATTTCTCGAAGAAGCCGTGGCCGGATCTCGGCCAGCCGCGCGCATCGAAGGAAGTCTCGAACCGGGCCGTGGACGCCAGCCACTCGATAGGCTGCACCGGTTGCCATCTCGATCATTTCCAGGGCGACGGTACGGTGCCGCGTCTGGCCGGCATGGGCAAGGATTACCTGGCAAAACAAATGGCCGACTTCCGTACCCGTGTGCGCGGCAACAACCCCGGCATGTCCGACCTTATGATCGCCACGCCTCCCGACGACCTTGCGGCGCTGGCGGAGTATCTGTCGGGTCTGTGAGCCGGGCATAGCGGTCCGCGCCGCCTGGGGCGAGGCCATCGCATCGGAAGATGTGCTAGGGCGCCGTCAGCCGTTCACGCAACGACGACAGCACGGTGAGATCCGCGGCACGCTTTCCGGCCCTGTCCTTGAGCGAGGGATCCGCACCTCGCGCGAGCAGCAGGCCGGCGATCTCCGCGTGGCCGCCTTCGGCCGCGATCATCAGCGCGGTACGGCCGCGGTTGTCCCGATCGTCGATATGCGCGCCGGCGTCCAGCAGGTACGAAACAATCGTCATTGCCTGCGCCTCCGGAACGCCCTGGTCCGGGCCCGACGCCCACATCAGCAAGGTGAGATCGTTGGAATAGCGGGCGTTGACATCGATATTTCGTGCCAGCAACCGCTTCACAATGTCGAACCGTGCACCTGCCGCCGCGTAAACGATCGGTGGCTTGCCGGTGTCGTCGGGCGCGCGCTCGTCGGCACCATGGGCGAGCAACGCGTCGAAGATGATGTCGTTGCCAGCATAAGCGGCGGCGGCGATGGGAGATATCCCGCTGCGTCCGGTCAGTTTGACGTCGGCGCCGCGTTCGATAAGCCGTTGCGCGATCAGGATATGACTGCCTTCGGCAGCAAAATAGAGCGCGGTGGACCCGGCCAGATTGCGGGCATCGATCGGAGCGCCGCGCGCGAGCAGGAGATCGACCAATTTGAGATGGCCGGACCTCGCGGCGTGACTGAGAGGCCGGGCGCCGAACCGGTCGCGGGCGTCGACCGACGCCCCTTCGTCAAGCAGCTTTGTCGCCAAATCGAGGCAGTTGGCGTCGACGGCTGAAAACAGCGTCAACGACACTTCCACCGCCGAAATCTGCGGTTTGGCGGTTTCGTATCGGCGGGCCAGCCCCTGGCAACGATCGGAGTCCGCGGCGCGGGCCGTCGACGCTGCGCCGAGCGCGATCACGATCGAGCACAGAAAAACCAGGTGGCGATGCACAGCGATCTCTCCCGAGGCAAGTTTGTGCGTTGGATTATTCCCCGATCACGAGCGTGGCACGGCGTCCAGCCTCTGCCAAGAGGAGCGGAATTGCGGCAGGGAAAATGGATTCCGCACCGCGTCATAGGTCGTTGGCCCAGGGGATCGCCTCCGGCCCTTCAACGCCGGTTATCGGCAAGCATCATTTCCCGCGTCGGCGACGGCCAGAAAGGTGATCGTGGCTGGCGCGAACGTCACCGTGCCGGCGACTGCCGGCGCGCCCGCGATGGCCGGCAGTTCACCGCCGGCGGACAGCGCCAGCGGGTGGCCATTCAGCTGGACGCGCTCATCCAGCAAGTTCGCCGCGTCCAGCGTGTAGCGGACCGACGCCGTCGGAAGCATGAGCGCGTGCGGCGCGCCGCGGTCGGTATTGATGACCAGAAGCGTCACGCCGCCCGGCATGCCTCTTTGACAATGGGCGTAGACGTGAAGTCCGAATTGAAGCGGCACGCCAGCATTGAGCACGGTGGTTCCCATCAATTGCCGCCAGAGCAGCGCACCCCAGTATTTCGGCCGGGGCTGCAACGTGCTTTCGTCGAGCAGGCCGTAATCGCTCGCCGCCAGCGTGTTGTGCATGACGACCTGAACGCCGGCTCTCGCCAGCCGCCCCAGCTGATCGAGATAGCGGAACGTATCCAGGAAGGTCACGGCCCACGGGTTTCCACCGCATGCGGCATCCGCTGTTTCGGTGAGCCAGATCGGCTTGCCGGGTTCGAATCGGTCTCGAAGAGCTTGATAGAAGGTGAGGGTCCGATCGGTGCCCGAGAGCCACGCCTCGGAGAGGGCCTCTTCCGGCGTGCTCTTGCCGCTGCATCGCTCCGACAGGGCCCCGTAGTAGTGGTACGAAACCGCGTCCAGTCCGGGCCCGGAGGCGGTGAGCAGATCGGACGCCGTTGCGGCATCACCGACCGTGCCGGGACCGAGGATCATCGTTTCGGGAGCCGCCTGCTTCATGAACGAGCGGAATGATCTGAAATCCCTTCCGTAGGCGGTCGCGTCGTAGCCTGCCGGTGCGCCGTCCAGTTCGGGAAGGTCTGGTTCGTTCATGAATTCGGCGGCTGCGATGTGGCCTCCAATCGAGCGGGTAAAGGTCAGAAGGCCGGCGGCCTGATCGGGCTTCCACAGGCCGGCGGCGTCGCGGACGCCCGGACTTACCGCAAACGATGTCACGATCGCTGCGTCCACCGATTGCGAGAAGTCGACGACGCCGCGCCATTGCTGGCGGGTCAAGACGCCGTTGAAGCCTGCCGGAGGCGCCGAGAGCGTATTCTCGTGATCGGCAAAATAGGTGCCGTTGGCCCAGGTGCCGCTGACACGCATATACGCAGGCGCCAGCGCCGCCGCTAGCTTTCGCAGCCGGGCATTGGCCAGATCAATCGGCGGCCGGTATTGGTATAAATTCGAATCCATGCCCGGCGGCGTTTCCGGTCGGGATCGCGGCGGTTGCGCAGGCCGAGCCCCCGGCTCCGATCGATAGGGCTTCCAGAACCTTCCGCCGGTAATCTCGATCATTTCAATGTTGTAGGACTGGAAGCGCGGGTCGACCGTGCCGATGCGCGGCATGCTTGCGGGTGCGATCATCGGCGCGTCGGCGGGGGCGCCGCAACAGGCTGGTGCAACCAGCCAAACGGATGCCAGCAGGCCGCGGAGTCCTGCAGCGGTGCGATTGCGCACGCGCAATCCCTTCCATTCATTTGCGCCCGTCGAACGGGAGGACGACATCACCTCGGTCCCGGTCAGTGTCCCGGCTTGTGCTCGCGACGTTCATCCCAGCCGGATTTGATTTGCCATGGGCATGAGGATATCGAATGATCCCACAGAACCGCCGCGCCTGCACGGCATTGTAAAGCAGGAACATGGCTGCGGACCGGCAGGGAGGCTCGGCTTGACTCGTACGGTGCGTGAGATTGCTTGCTGCGTTGCAATGATGCTGATGGCGTGGTCGACACGTCCGGCTTTTGCGCTCGATCCCCGCTATCCGGATTGGCCTTGCCAGCAATTGAAGGTCCCGGAGATTTCGATTGCGAGTGTCTGGACCGGCCCCGCGATCGAGCCTGCCGACAAGGAAAAACCCGCAGACCCGAAACAGGAGGAACTCGTCGCGCGTCTGGCCGCGCGCCGAACTCCCATGGAGGACGCGCGGAAACTGATCGCGGACTTCGTGGTCGGGACGAAGGAGGAGAAACAGGAGAAGGCGAAGCGGTTGTTCGCCGCGTTGTATTCGACGCTCAACGCGCAGCGCGACCAGGTGATGAACGGCATCGAGCGCTTTTCGCGCAAGCAGAAGGATATGGCCGAGGAGATACGTCAGCAAACCCGAAAGATGCGGGAACTGCAGGACAGGCCGAACGTCGATCAGGCGCAATCCGATGAACTCGCCACTCGACTTTCGTGGCAGACGCGCATTTTCGAGGACCGGCGGAAAACGACTTCCTATGTGTGCGACGTGCCTGTCCTGATCGAGAAGCGGCTGTTTGATTTGGCAAGCGCGATTCAGAGCGACATGAGCGCCGACTCGCCGGCTAAATGAAGAAGGTATTGGGGCCGGAAGAGATCGGCTATTCGTCCGGACGCGGTTCGGGCGTGGCGTCCTGCAGCGGAAGCAGGGCGTTCTGCCAGCCGTCGGTCCCTTCGGGATACCAGGCGACGTTGGAATAGCCGAGCGCGAGCGCCCGCTTGGCCGCGTTCCACGACATCCAGCAATCCGCCAGACAGTATAGAACCAGCATTCTGGCGCGATCGCCGTGGGTCGCCTTGTCCAGGCCCTTCGCGAAATAGCCGGCCATGCTGGGCGCGAGTTCGCCATAGCCGGTGTCGGGCAGCCAGATGCTGCCGGGAATGTTGGCCCGCGGCTTGTCGCGCCAAAGCGTTCCTGCCGGCAGGTCCCGCGGTCGCGGCGGCCTTGGCAGCACATCGACAAAGCTCGCCGAATGGCTGCGCCAGATCGTTTCCGCTTCGTCCGTTCCGATCACCCTGGCGCCGCGCAGCGTCGCGGGCGTCGGCGAGCGGTAGTTTTCGACGCGATAGCCATCCGGTTCGGGCACCTCGGCGGTTGCGGCTCCCGCGACAGCGACGAGGATTGCGATGAACGCGACGCGGGCGGCGGCCGCTGTCATGGCCGCTTGGAAAGCGTCTCGGCCGTGATCGGCATGTTGGCCTCATCCAGTATTGGAATGTTGTAGCTGATCAGCAGTTTGTTGATCTCCGCCTGATTCTCCATGATGAGCTTGTTGAGCGTGCGTTTCCACTCCTGGTCTGCCGGCCGCACCGCCATGCCGATACGGTAGGTCAATGGCGGACCGGTCGTTTCCTTGGTCAGCGGCACGACGACGAAGGGTGGGTCAACCTTACTGGCGTAATAGCCCGCCATCGGGCCCCACAATATGCCGCAATCGATATCGCCCTTGGCGAGGTCGTCCATCATGGCTTGGGCGGAGGAATCCGCACGGGTGTCGATGAAAAGCGGGTAAGACTTGGCACGGGCCAGAAGGCCGTTCCTCGCCATGTTCGTGCTCGGCGGCGTCTTCGCGACAATGCCGATTCGCTTGTCCTTAAGCTTTGGATCGTTGATCGCGGTCACGTCTTCCAGGCCGCTTCCACGCTTGGTGACCAGCGCGTACGTCGTCCGGTAATAGGGGATTGTCGCCTGCGCCTGGTCGTCGCCTTGCGGAAATCCCATGATGATATCGCAACGATACGAGCCCAGCGTCTTCAGGACGAAACCGGTTGCCTGCGGGAAATAGGTGTAGCTGAGCTTCTTGCCGAGCTTGGCTGCGAAGAGTTTGGCGAGCTTGTTTTCGAATCCGTCGCCATTCTCGTCGGAGAAGGGCATGTTGCGAGGATCGCCGCACGCGCGAAACACGTCGGGATCGACAAGTTCGAGCGCGCCCTTGTCGCTGGCCTGGGCGTAGCCCACGACTGGCCGCATGGCGATGAGGCCGCATGCGGCGATGCCGGCCAGGGTTGGCAGGATGATTGCCGTCCTCGAAAGGCGAGGCATCGACGTCGGCGGTGTTACGATGCATTTTGACATTATTTGATTCCCGTACAACTGGTTTCGGCCTGCTTGGCCGCCTCCGGCTTGTCTTCGTGTTGGGGCGGACGGCCGCCCGGAATGGCGCCGTTGGCGCGGGCGCGCAGATACACGTAGATGTCGTCGAGGAAGCACATCACGTTGACGTTGGTCGCGAACGACGGCATCACCTTGTCGTTGGCGGCATCGACGTTCTTGCGGCCGTTGGTCACGACATCGGCGAAGTCGGTGTAGCTCAGCGTCTTCAACGACTCCGCCAGCGCCGGCGCGTAGCTCGATCCCTCGCCATTCGGACCATGACAGACGTGGCAGTCGGAATGGTAGCGGCGAAAGCCGGAATAGGTGTACCAGTCGACCGTCCCGTCCTGGCTTACCTTGTAGGTCGGGTTGCCGTCCTTGTCGGCGTACTTGCCGTTGTCCGATGAAGCCACCGCCGGATCGCCCGATCCGTCAGCCCATGCCGCCGTGCCGGCAACGGCGCTCGCCAGCATGACGAGCGCGAATTTCCAGTGATTGATACCCACGCAACCGTCCTCGTGCAGTTCTGAATTGGGGAGGATAAAAAATCGGCGCGCAGCAAAACCGCGGCGCGCCGATCCATGGTCATCTCGCCGTGACGTCGCACCACCTATTGGCTAGGCAATGCAAACACCGTCAACGTCCCGCCGAGCGAGGTATAGGACGCCAGACCCGCATAGCCGCCGACGGCGCCGAGGCCCGCGGTATCGACGGTCTTTTCCTTGCTCGGCAGCTTGCCCTGATCGACCGCGCCATGCCAGGCGGCGGCGTTTTCAGGCTGAAGCAGACCGGCCGCGAGGCCGATACCGGCCCAGCCGCCGACGCCGGACAGCACCGCGACGTACTGCTTGCCGCCGTGTTCGTAGGTCATGACGTTGCCGATGATGCCGGACGGGGTCTTGAACTTGTAGAGTTCCTTGCCCGTCTTGGCGTCGACCGCCTTCAGATAGCCTTCGAGCGTGCCGTAGAACACCACGCCGCCGGCCGTCGCCAGCGCGCCGCCCCACGCCGAGAATTGCTCCTTGTTGGACCACACGATCTTGCCCTTCTTGCCGTCCCAGGCGATGAAGTTGCCCATGTGGGTATCGCCCTTGGGCGGATACATCGCCACGGCGGCGCCGACATAAGCCTGACCGGCCGTGTAGGATACCTTGTAGGGCTCATAGTCCATGCAGACGTGGTTGGTCGGGACGTAGAACAGCTGCGTGTCCGGGCTGTAGGCCGCCGGTTGTTCGTCCTTGGTGCCGAGCGCCGCCGGGCAGATGCCCTTCGAGTTGGTGTCTTCACCGTTGTGCTGCGTCGAATAGGCGTCGACGACCAGCGGACGGCCGTAGGTCTTGGAGTTTTTATCCATGTCGACCTTGGTGGCCCAGTTCACCACCGGATCGAATTTTTCCGCGACCAGCAGTTCGCCGGTGCCCCGATCGAGCGTGTAGCCGAAGCCGTTACGGTCGAAATGGGTCAGCAGCTTGCGTGGTTTGCCGTCAATGGTCTGATCGGTCAGGATCATTTCGTTGACGCCGTCGTAGTCCCACTCGTCGTGCGGGGTCATCTGGTAGATCCACTTGACCTTGCCGGTATCGAGGTCGCGCGCCCAGATCGACATCGACCACTTGTTGTCACCGGGGCGCTGCACCGGGTTCCAGGTCGAGGGATTGCCCGAACCGTAATAGACGAGGTTCAGCTCGGGATCGTAGGAATACCAGCCCCATGTGGCGCCGCCGCCGATCTTCCACTGATCGCCCTGCCAGGTGGACGTCGATGAATCCGGCCCGACCGGCTTGCCAAGGGCGGTGGTCTTGACGGGATCGATCAGCGTGTCGGAGTCCGGCCCTTCCGAAAAGCCGCGCCAGACCAGCTTGCCGTCCTTGAGGTTGTACGCGCTTACCCAGCCGCGAACGCCGAATTCGCCGCCGGATACGCCCACCAGCACCTTGTCCTTGAACACGAACGGAGCGCCGGTGCCGGACTGGCCCTTGCCGGCTTCGCCATCCATGACCGACCAGACCTTGGCCCCGGTCTTGGCGTCGAGCGCGACCAGCGTCGTATCGGCCTGATGCAGGAAGATCTTGCCGTCCGCGTAGGCGACGCCCCGGTTGACGGTGTCGCAGCACATGATCGGGATCACGTTGGGATCCTGCCGCGGTTCATATTTCCAGAGGATCTTGCCGTCATGGTTCAGATCCAGCGCATAGACCGTGTTCGGAAACGGCGTATGCACATACATCGTGTCGCCGACCACCAGCGGTCCGCCTTCGTGACCGCGAAGCACGCCGGTTGAAAATGTCCAGGCGACCTGCAGCTTGCCGGCGTTGGCCGCGGTGATCTGATTGAGCTTGGAATAGCGTGTGTTGGCGTCGTCGCCCTGCTGCATGACCCATTGCTTGGGGTCCTTGGCAAGTTTATCCAACGCCTCGTCGGCGCGTGCAGGAAAGCCCTGTATGGCCAACAGGCCGAAGATCGAAGTCGTGACGACTAAGAATTTGTTCATTCGCTTCCTCCCTGGGTTTTAACCGAGAGGGTCGCTGACGCTCCTTGGAACACGGTTTCTCCGCGGGACGTCTTCCGCCCTCTCTTGGATGAATTCTCCCGGCACCGTCTCACTGCATGAACCCACGGCATGTGAAAAGTATCACGAGTTGTGAGTCGAAAGTGCGACGAACAGTGCCGCCTGAGTCTTCGCAACAACGGGTCCCCTGTTCGCCGTTGCTCATGAAGTCTGAAGCAAAAAAAGCTTATGTAACTCCTCGGGCAGAAGCAAGTTTGATTTGCAATCGCTTGCGGCGCAACGTAAGCGAGAACAGCTGAGTTGACTTGCACGAGAGGGAAACGCGCTTGCACGAGAGAGAAGCGTGCTTGCACGAGAGGGAAAAGTTTCGATCGCTCCAGCGAAAGTGAAAGGCGCGAAAGTGGCGATTTGTAGGAGCCCGCGGCCTCTCTCCGGAATTCGGCGCGCCCATTTTTCTGCGCTCGCGGAGTGGGCAATGCGTTTCGTGGGCATCGTGTTCGCGACGCTTTTGGTTTTGATTCTGCATCGCGGGGAGGCTTGCGCGCAGCAGCGACGAGCGTTGACGCCCTTGCCTGTCTCCGAGGTCGCGCCTGGCGTCTACGTCCACATCGGCAACGTCGACATGATGAGCACGGCCAATGAGGGGGACGTCGCCAATGTAGGCTTCATTATCGGCGACGAAGCGGTTGCGGTAATCGATACCGGCGGCAGCGCGCGCGAAGGGGCGCGCCTCCTTGCGGCGATCCGCGCGGTAACGCCGAAGCCGGTTCGCTATGTCGTCAATACGCACGTCCATCCCGATCACATCTTTGGGAACGCGGCGTTCGTGGCGGAGGGAACCGTGTTTGTTGGACACAGGAATTTGCCGCGCGCGCTGGCGGCGCGGGGCGAGTTCTACCTGAAGGCATTTCGCGGGCCGCTAGGCGATGCACTTATCGATGACGTGAGGATTGTGCCGCCCACGCTGCTCGTCGACGACGAAATGCAGATCGATCTCGGCCGGCGAACATTGACCCTGAAGGCGTGGCCACCCGGGCATACCGACAACGACCTCACGGTCCTCGATGTCTCGAGTTCCACGCTGTTCGCCGGCGACCTGCTGTTCGTCGAGCATATTCCGGTGCTCGATGGCAGCATTCGCGGTTTCCTCGCCGATCTCGATTTGCTGCGGCGCACTCCGGCCGAGCGGGTTGTTCCCGGACACGGACCCATCGTCAGTGATTGGCGCGGCGCCGTTAAGGACGAGCAACGCTATTTCGAAAACCTCGTCACGGAGGTGAAGGGCCTCATCCAGAAGGGGACACCGTTGACCGAAGCTGCCAGAGAAGCCGGGAGAGGCGAACAGGCGCGCTGGAAATTGTTCGACGAATACAGTTCTCGCAACGTCATTGCTGCGTTCGGCGAACTTGAATGGGAATGATGATCTCCGTTCGGCAGCGCAGCTTGCTGCCCGCGGGCATTTCATGTAGGTTCACCACTGCTTCATGGTGGAAAGGAATTCGACCATGTCGATTTTCTCCAGAGTGATCGTCCCGACCTTGATGGCGGCGGTTTGCCTTATCTCGCCACCTGCGGCGCGAGCTCAGGCTGCCAGCGCCGGCCAGGATCAGCCTTCGGAAGAAACCTGGAACAGCATCAAGGGCGATATCTTCAAGAATCGTCCCATACTCGACGGCGCCGGCCTGGTGGTCCTCGATGCGCCCAAGCGAGCGGAAGATTCCGCGATTGTGCCGATTGGCATGCGCGTCAACTTTACCGACAACGACAAGCGGACG
This sequence comes from uncultured Alphaproteobacteria bacterium, assembly GCA_963721275.1. Classification (GTDB taxonomy): domain Bacteria; phylum Pseudomonadota; class Alphaproteobacteria; order Rhizobiales; family Xanthobacteraceae; genus Bradyrhizobium. The sequence goes on from CAVRIQ010000022.1 coordinate 59,009, forward strand.
CTTAAATCCCTGACGCTGGTCATTGACGAAAACCCTGCGCCCGTCGCCGGCACGTTTACCTTTGGTCCGCGTTCCGGCGTGACCTCGATCTCGACACGCGTCCGGGTCAATACCTACTCCTATGTGCGGCTCGTCGCTGAACTCAGCGATGGCCAGCTCTATGGCGTCAAGGCTTTCGTGAAGGCGTCCGGGGGCTGCTCCGCGCCGGCCTCCTCGAACGCCGACGCCACCCGATCGATGCTCGGCCAGATGAAGTTCCGCACCTTCCGGCCGGAATCCGCTGCGCTGCCTGAGGCCCAGCTCATGCTGCGCCACCCGCAGAATTCGGGCCTGCAGATGGACCAGCTGACGCGGCTCTACATACCGCCGTTCTTCATCGAGAACCTGAAGATCTGGCAGGGCGACGATCTGGTGCTGGCGATGGACGGCGGGATCGCGATATCGGAAGATCCGAATATTCGTTTCAACTACCGGCCCAACGGCGCCGGCAAGTTCCGCGCCGAAGCCATCGATACCAGTCAGAAGATATACAAGGACGAATGGTCGACCGAAAAATCGATGCTCTAGCGGCGTCCACGCGGGCAAATCCGCTCAGAAGCAGCGAACTTCCGCTTCCGCCTGGGCCCGGCGGAAATCCTGCAACGCAAGCTTGGCTTGCTCGGTCGTCCGAAATTCGGATCCGATGGGCCCCGTGGCCTGCGACATCGAGAGAATTGTCTCGGTGGTCACGTAACGGTCGTAAGGGATAATCGACGCAATCACGTCGACCGAGCAGGAACATTTTTGCAGAAGTTCCTGCGTTTCGCCATTCGCCTTCATGCAGGCGAAAACATACTCCGCGCGCGCCGATGTCGGATAGTCATTGAGATCCTCGGCCATCGCGTTCGGCATCGCAGCCACTGAGGCCGCGAGCAGGGCGCTGAACCGCCACAGGCTGGACAAACAAACCATGATCAACGCCTTCCGCGCTGCCGCCTTGCGGCTGATACACCCGGCGAACCCGCAATCACAAGAGGGTGACGAAAACGTAAACCTGACGATTTGTCACTGGCCATCCGTGATTGATGCATCCAATGGAATGCTGAATGTTCGGTGCGCTGCAACACAACATGCGAGGTTAGCCAGCCACGTCTGTCAGCTCAGCTAATTTGTCAGGATCGCGAAACACGGTCAAGCTCAGGTCGGCGAAGCTTGCCGCAGGCAGCGCAGTGGGTTACATCGCCGACTTCGGATCTGAAGGTCAGCGCGTCGGGAATGGCCAGCATGACGTATTTCATCGGCGGTCGACGGTACGGCGCTCGAGGTTCCGAAATATCAGCTTGTCGGCCTCGTCGTCCGGCGCGGCATTTTCTGGAATGCTGATGCAGCTATCCGAATTCGCTCAGATCCCGGCGCTTGAGATCGACCACGTCAGCCATCGCTACGGTGCGAGGGTCGCGCTGAATGACGTCAGCCTGACTGTCAGGCAATCGTCCTTTACCGTGCTGTTGGGATTGAACGGCGCCGGGAAGTCGACGCTGTTTTCGCTGATCACGCGGCTCTATGCGATCCGGTCGGGCCAAATCCGCATCTTCGGGCACGACGTTGCGAGCGAGCCGGAGGAAGCGTTAAGCAGGCTCGGCGTGGTCTTTCAGTCCCGCGCGCTCGATATCGACATTTCGGTGCGGCAGAACCTGATGTATCACGCCGCTCTGCACGGTATCGCGAACAAGCGAGCCAGGGAATTGATCGCCCAGGTTCTGGACCGCGTGGCAATGGCCGATCGCAGCCAGGATCGGGTCGGAAATCTTTCGATCGGGCAGATGCGGCGCATCGAAATCGCCCGTGCGCTGCTGCACCAGCCCCGCCTGCTCCTGCTGGACGAGCCGACGGTCGGCCTCGACATCAAGGCGCGCGCCGACATTCTCGATCACGTTCGCAGGCTGTCGACGATGGAAGGCATCGGCGTGCTCTGGGCGACGCATCTGATCGACGAAGCCGGCGCGGGCGATGACGTGGTGGTCCTGCATAAAGGCAGGATTCTTGCCGATGGCAGGGTCGGTGACGTCGTCGGCGGATCCGGCGGCGCCGATCTGCGCGACGCGTTCAACCGGCTGACCGGGGCCGCCGATCAGAACGAACTGGAAGCCGCCAGATGACCGCCATCCCGGAGGCAAACGACCGGCATGTTTTTTCGCTGGCGCAATATTTCATCTGCCTCAGGGGCATCGTCTGGCGTGAAGCGCTGCGCTTCATCCACCAGCGCGAACGCTTCGTTTCCGCGCTGGTGCGCCCGCTGGTCTGGCTCTTCATTTTTGCCGCCGGATTCCGCCAGGTGCTCGGCGTCTCGATCATCCCGCCCTACGAGACCTATGTCCTCTACGAGGTCTACATCACGCCCGGGCTGATCGCGATGATCCAGCTTTTCAACGGCATGCAGTCGTCGCTCACCATGGTCTATGACCGCGAGACCGGCGGGATGCGCACGCTGCTCGTCAGTCCGTTCCCGCGCTGGTGGCTGCTCGCCTCGAAGCTTCTGGCGGGCACGCTGGTATCCGTGCTGCAGGCCTATGCCTTCCTGCTGATCGCCTGGTTCTGGGAAATCGAGGCGCCGCCGTTCGGCTATCTGGCGCTGCTGCCGGCGTTGCTGCTCAGCGGATTCATGCTTGGAGCCCTGGGAATGCTGATTTCGTCGCTGATCAAGCAGCTCGAGAATTTTGCCGGCGTCATGAATTTTGTCATTTTCCCGATGTTCTTTGCATCCTCGGCGCTGTATCCGCTCTGGCGCGTCAAGGAGTCCAGTCCACTGTTGTATTATATCTGTGAAGCCAATCCCTTCACGCATGCCACGGAACTGATCCGCTTTGCGCTCTATGAGCAGGTCGCATGGGTCTCGCTGGCCGTCGTTCTCGGTTGTACGGTGGCGTTTCTGTTCGGCGCGATCCTGGCTTACGATCCGGCGCGCGGCTTTCTGGCCCGCCGGAACCAGGGCGGCTGAACCGAACCGTTCCCGTAACTTCAGAAGGTGGCCTTCAGGCCGGCATAGAAGGCGCGCGGCCGCGCCGGGCTTATCGAACGCGGATCGGTGAACGGCGCGCCGCCATTGGCAAAATTGGGAACCGCGCCGGTATCGAAGAAGGTTCCGTAGGTCGCGTAGCGATTGTCGAAGATATTGTCCGCCCGCGCGTAAATCTGGAACGTCTTGTCGATCTGATAGGAAGCGTGCAGGTTGAAGACGGCATAGGAAGGCAGCCGCTGCGCCTGATTGGATTCGTCGCCGACAAAATATTGGCTGTCCACGAACAGCGCATCGCCGCCGACCTTGAACGCGTCGGTGACCGAATAGTCGAAGCCGGCCTTGATCCGGTTTCGTGGAATGGCCGGAATTCGATTGCCCGGAAGAATCCGGACGTTGCCGTTGACGTCGGCAAAGGGGCTGTTGGACCCGACCTGCAGGGCGTCGAGGAATCGCGCGTCCACCAGCGCATAGCTGGCGTATAGCTGCAACGTGCTCGACTTGAGATTGATCTCCGCCTCGATCCCCTGGCGGCGGGTCGAGCCGACGTTCTGGAAATAGCCGAATCCCTGCAGGACCGGGCTGGGAATGGCGAGGATGTCGTCGGCGTTATCCGAGCGGAAGGCGCCGAGTTTCCAGCCGAGCGTGCCGATGCTGAGATCCTTGCTGCCGCGCAGGCCGGCTTCGACCGTGCGGGACACGACCTGTTTCAATGGGGGATCGGAGACCAGGAAGGCTGCAATGATGCAGGGATGCGCCGGATCGGCGCAGCCCAGTTCCAGCGGGGTGGGCGCGCGGTTGGCTTCGGAATAGCCGGCATAGGCCGTCAGCCCGGGAGTGATCTTGTAGGTGCCGCCGATGATCGGATTGAAGCGCGTGTAGGTATCCTGGCCGTTCAGCGCACTGCCGATCTGGTCTTCCAGCCTGATGTTGGCGACATTGAACCGGCCGCCGCCCGTGATCGACAGCGCATGGGTGACGTCGAAGGTGTTGAGGGCATAAAGCCCCGTATATTGATTGGTGGCGCGAAGCGCGACCGGGCCGATCGAGACGGGATCGCCGGATTGACCGAGAAATAGTCCGCTGCCGCTGACGACGAAGTTCGGACCGATGGTGCCGAGTTCCGCGCTGGCCGAGAAGCGGGTGACGCTGGAATCGAAACCGGCCCCGACCACGAAATGATTGTTGTGGCCGAACAACTGATCGGTATTGGTTGCCTGCAACGACACGCCGGTCGTGGTGGAGTGAGTTGTCGTTCGGTCGGTCTCTCCCAGCACGGCTGCGAGATCGAAGGGATTGGCGAGCTGGGCGCCGTTCAGGCCGTTGGCCGGCGTCGTGCCGTCGCCGAAGCAAAGCAGCGTCGAGTCGGCCGCGCATGGCTGGGTGCCGGTCGGGTTGGCATCCAGCATCTTCTGATCGAAAATCCGGACATGGGCGGAGCCGTCGATCGTCCAGGTCGGCGTGGCCTCGACCTTTCCCGTCAGATTGACATAGCCAACGCGGTTTTCGGTGATTTGCGGCGAGGTGTAGGTCGCCCCCCAATATTGCTGCAGCAATTCGACAGGCGCGGTCGCGGTCGCGCCGAATTTGTTGTCGGCTGCGCCCATGTTGAGATGGAATTCGCTGCTGTCGTTCCGGTAACCGACGTCGCCATAGAAGCGGCGAACGTCCGACGTTGAAAAATTGCGAAACCCGCCGTCATGCAGGCGTTCGAGCGCACCGTAGACGGCATAATTGTCGACCTGCTTGCCCCACTGTGCCGAACTCTGGATACGTCCGAACGAGCCGCCCATCGTGTCGATCTCGGCGCCATGATAGTTGAAGCCGTCCTTCATCTGCACATTGACGGCACCGCCCAGCGCATTGAGGCCGAACGCGGGATTGTTGGTCACCACGGTGACCGATTTGATCGCAGCGGTCGGAATCAGATCCCAGTTGACGGTATCCCCGAACGCCTCGTTGACGCGAACTCCGTTCTGGTAGACCGCAAGCCCCTGGGGCGTGCCGGCCACCGGGGAGGCGACGAAGCCGCGAAATTGCACGTCCGGCTGGAATGGGTTGCCGGCAACTTCATTGACCACGACACCCGGCACGTACTTTTGCAGCGCATCGCTGACGTTCAGTGAGCCGGTCTGCTTGATTTGATCGGCGTCGACGAGGTTGACGCTCGCCGGGACCTTGTCGGGATTGATGCCCGCGCCCGATACGGGCGTAGTCGGGTAGACCACGAGCCTGGGCAGTATCCGGGCGGTGCGGATGGCATTGTGGGCGCGGCCGCGTTTGATGCCGGGCTTCGTTCCGGTCACGACAATCGGCGGCAGCGTCTGGGTGGCGGGCGCGTCCTGGGCATGAGCCCAATCGCGCCCGGAAAATGCGCCCAGCGGTATCGATACGACAAATATCGTCGCGATAGATAGCGATCGAGCGCCCACCTGTCTCATCCCGTTCCGCCACGGCTCTTTCGGCCGGCCGGTCAGCTATGCTAGAAGATCGCCGGTTGATCGACATCGGGAAAGTTAGGTCCCGCGATCGGGAAAAAATCCCGGTGCTCTCACGCCGGCTTATGTTGGCTGCAATAGCTGGGGTTGCCGTACTCCACAGGGAACCAGGGCTTCCACCGTGACGCCATGGTTCGTCGACGCCACCGTCATGCTGCCGCCCAGTGCCAGCACCCGCTCGCGCATGCCGAGCATGCCGAAACCCTGCTTGTGATCGGCCGGCAGGCCGGCGCCGTTGTCGCGTACGCTGACCATGATCGCCTCCGTGTCGGCGGCTCCCGCAGGCCGGGTTGCCGCCGGCTCAACACGGATATCGACGCGGGTCGCGCGGGCGTGGCGAAAGACGTTGGTGAGGGCTTCCTGAATGATGCGATAGATCGTCAGTTCCGCGGTTTCGCCGCGCGCGCCGAGTGACGGCGAGATCGAGGTCTTGATCTCGACACCGGGATGGGCTTCGCGCCAAAGGCGCATCAAGGCAGCAAGCGCGTCGGGCAGCCCGAGCTCCGCGAGACCCACGGGCCGCAGCCGTTCGAGGACGCGCCGGTTGGATTGCTGCAGCGCATTAACCTGATCAGACATGGCGCCGATGTGCTTGCGCAAGCCGTCGAGGTCGAGCTCGGGCGTGTCGGCCAATCGCGTCAGCGAGGAGGCGTGCGCGCGCAGTGCAAACAGATAGGGGCCAAACTCGTCGTGCAGGTCGCGCGCGATCTCTTTGCGCTCGGCATCCTGCAACGAGACCACGCGCTCGGCGAGGTGCCGCTTGTCCTCCACGGTCGTTCCGAGGACGGACGCCAGATGGTTCAGTTTCCCGCAGATTGCGGCCAGTTCGGGCGAGCCGCCGGGTTTGACGCGTGTGTCATAGAGGCCTGCCTCGATGCACGTCATTGCATCCGCGAGCGAGTTGATCGGCTTCAGCGCGCGGTTGACGACCGTCATCGTAATCAAGAGGAGCGCCGCAGCAATCGCCGATCCGACCTCGATCTGGGTGACGATGCCATCCCAGATCTCGGCTATTTCGTCGGTCGGGTGCGAGGTGATAACGAGCGACCCCAGCGATCGCCCGTTGACGACGACGGGTACGCCGACCTTGGTCTGCTCGGGGTGAATAAGGGTCACAAACCATTCGGGAACCTGCCGCGATTCGTCGGAACCGCCGAACGGCGGGGGAGCTGCAGGCGTCGTATTGGTAACGGGACCCTGCTCTCGCCTGATGCTCACATGCCGCAGTTGTTTCAGGCCTTCGACAATCTGGTCGAGCCTTGCGTCGGGATCGGGTGTTTCGTTGAGACCCGACACCAAAGTCTTCACGAAATCCGCGCGCAAGCCTGACCACGCTCTGATCTTCGGCCGTAACGCGTGGTGCAGCCTCCAAAAGCAGCCGTGCGATGTTGATGACCAGCCCGAGCACCATGACGAGTGCAAGGAGTGTATTCAGCCGTGCTCGCAAGGAGAGCTTCTGCCACATTGCCATGCTCGACTCCGGCTTCTGAATCCTGGGTATGCTGCAAAGCGTTGACAGCCAAAAACGTCAGCTATCTAATTGAACCGTACAGTACTTCTTCTGGAAGGACATAGGGCGAAGCTATGGGAGACGAGCACCGCAGAGGTACGCCACGCCCAATCCGGGGGATTTTTCCGCGCCGTGCTTATCGCGGTGCAAAATCGATTTTCGCGAGTTGGCTATGGCCTTCCGATCGATGTCGATGCGTATCCTGATCGTTGACGACCATCCCATCGTTGCCTCGGGTTGCCGTGCGCTGCTGGCCGGCAATCCGGAAATCGCCGTTCTCGAAGCCTCGGACGCCGAAAGCGGCGAGGGGGCGTTCGTCACCGAACGGCCCGACATCTGCGTCCTTGATATCAATCTGCCGGGTGTTTCCGGCTTTGAGCTTGCCCGGAGAATTCTGGCGCGCGATGGAGCGGCACGCATCATCATGTTCAGCATGAATGACGACCCGATATTTGCGGCGCGGGCCATCGAAGCCGGCGCAAAGGGTTACGTTTCCAAATCCGGCGATCCCGGAGATCTCATCGAAGCCATTCGCAAGGTGGGCGAAGGCGGGGTATTCCTGCCGTCGGCGATCGCGCAGAGCATTGCCTTTGCCGGTCCGGGATTCGCCGAAAACCGTCTTGCGAAGCTGACGCAGCGCGAGGTCGAGATCCTGCGCCTGCTGGGTGCAGGCAAAAGCCTCTCCGAGATCGCGTGGCTGGTCCATTCGTCCTACAAGACGATCGCAAATACGTCTTCGATCATGCGCCAGAAGCTTGGCCTGCGCTCGTCCTCCGAACTCGTGCGTTTTGCGATCGAGAGCGGGCTGGTGTGAGACTAGGCCCTGCCGGCATCGCTGGTCAGCTGCGACACCAGCATCCGCATCTCATCGCCGATGGATGCAATGACGTCCCTGCTGCGCGTTCCCCGCGGCGGCGGCAGCGACTTTTCGGCGATAATCCGGGTCGGCCGGTCCGACAGAAAAAACAAATGGTCCGCCAGCTGGATCGCTTCGGCCAGGTCGTGGGTGACGAACAGGGTCGTCACCTCTGTCCGCGTCGTCAGCGCCACCAGCTCGTCGCGCAGCCGCGCGGCGACGGCTTCGTCGAGGGATACGAAGGGCTCATCGAGCAGCAGAAAATCCGGGCGTACTGCAAAGGCGCGGGCGATGGCCGCGCGCCGTGCAAGTCCGAGTGACAATTCGCCTGGATAGCGCGCCAGATGTGCGCCGAGGCCAAGTATCCCGACCAGCTCCGTCAGATCGGCGGCGGCTTCGCCGGCAGGCAGCGCAAGCCGGATGTTCTGCTCGACCGTGCGCCAGGGCAGAAGCCGAGGTTCCTGAAACACGATCCCAAGCCGCCCGGATCCCGGTGTACGGAGCTCGCCCCGAAAATCCGGATCGAGTCGGGCCGCGATCCGCAGGATCGTGGTCTTGCCGCAACCGGAAGGGCCGATCAGCGCGCCGAACGAGCCCGCTTCGAGCCGAAGGTTCAGGCCGCGAACGACCTCGACCGGCGTGCCGTCGGCCGACAGGAAAGCCTTCGCATCGATGCGAAGTTCAAGCGGGGCGGCGTCGCCAGCGGATTGCGCGTCGTTCAAGCGGTTGTACCAGAAGGCTTTCGATCACAAGCATAAGCACGATGAAGGAGATCGCATAGCTCAGTATCGTGGTCATGTCGAACAGCGAAAATGCCGACCCCAGGACGAACCCTACACCATTCGGGCGTCCGATCAGCTCGACCACCAGAACGATCTTCCAGACGATCGAGAGACCGGAACGCGAGCTGGCCGCCAGATAGGGCGCGAGTTGCGGGATCACGACGTGGCGAATTCGCGAGAGCCAGGTGAACTGGAAGGCCGTCGCCATTTCGTCGAGTTCGGGATCGAGCGCACGGGCACCCTCGCGCATGACGACGATCACATTCGGCAGCTTGTTGACGGCCACGGCCAGGATAGCGGCGGTTTCGTTGAGGCCGATCCAGATATAGGCGAAAATGATCGTCACCAGCGCCGGCATGTTGATCAGCACGACCAGCCACGCATCGGCATATCGATCGACGGCTTTCGAGCGCCCCATCGCGTAGCCCGCGGCGATGCCGAGAGCCATCGCGATGGCGAAAGAGCCGATGACACGTGCCAAAGTGCAGCCCATCTGGAACGGCAGTTCGCCGGAGCGGATGTCGGCGAGGATCGTTGTGCCGACCGCCAGCGGGCCTGGCAGCAGCCGCGAATGGGCCAGTGCTGCGGCAAGAGCCCAGGCCGCAATCAGGGCCGCCAGCGAATAGAGTCTGGGCAACGTTCAGTCTCCGGGCGGGCTGGGTTGGTAGTAGAGGCCCGGATCAAGCTCTTGCCCGGGGCCGACGAGTTCCGGACCGCCGACGCTCGCGAGCGCTCGGAACAGGGCGCGGGCGTCCGCCTGCTCCGCGGCGATCGGTCGCCGTGGCATCCCTTCCCGGGTCCGGTCGCGGTACGCCTTGAAGGTCCATTCATCGTCGGCATGCATCAGCGGGCGCAGCGCGTCCCATTCCGCGTCGGATCGCAGCATGATGTCATCGGCTTTTTGCGCGACCGCGATGAAGCGGTCGATCGTATCCTTGTGACTGGCTGCAAACGGCTCGGAAAACGCGTAGCCGACCAGCGCGACCGGTTCGTTCAGCCCGAGGGTCGCCTGCGCCTCGCGGACGTCGAGGATCCGGCGATAACCCTCTGCCTCCAGCCTGGCGCAGAAATTCCAGAAATTGAGGCTCGCCGCGGCTTCGCCCTGGTGCAATTTCTGGAAGATCAGCGGCGGAGCACCGTACTCAAGTGTCGTCTCCCGCTTGAGATCGATGCCCTGGCGCAGCGCGGCCGCCTGGACAATCAGCCAGCTTTTGTCGAGCGGGCCGCCGGCGACGGCGAGAACCTTGCCCTTGAGGTCGCCAATCTTCCGCACCGGCGAATCGCCCTTTACCATGATGGAGCCGACTGCGCTCGAATAGGGATAGAACAGCAATCTGGCACCAAGCGCGCGGGCGCGGGCGACCCAGAGCCAATCGACGATGGCGAGGTCGACCGAACCACCGTTGAGGGCGAGCTTCCCGGCATCCGGGGAGGCGTATTCGCTGATCTTCAAATCCAGCCCGGCGCCGGCGGCAAGGCCATGCCGGCGGATCACGTCCAGTTGCCAGGCAAACGTGCCGGTCCTTTGCACGCCGATACGCAAGGTCTCGCTGGCCAGCGTCGGAGCAGTCCCAAGCACGACGCAGAGCGTCACGAAAATTCTCAACATTCCCGATTCTTCCAGGCGACCGGACTTCGCTGCAAAGCAGAAGAGATCGCGGGTTCGAGGAGCGCTTCCAGCCCAGTCATTCTCGCGAGAAATCATTCTCGCTACAAGCCGGAAATCCCTCGGCGATGCGCGCTACCTGCGCAAAAACGACGGACTCGGGCTGGATGCGCTCGCCGGGCAGGGCTCCTTCATTGGACCGACGATATATTTCAAATTCTCCGAGAAAGCCTGGATGGCGGCTGCGTAGAGCGCGCAAGCGGCGGGCCAGGCGATGACATCCGCCGGCTCACTTGATCTCGTCAATTTCGAACGCCGCCTGGCGCGCCTCTTGTTCGGCGTGAATTTCCGAGCGAGCGCCCGTACCGTTCCGCGACAGCGGGACTTTCTCATTTCTATTTGGCGCAGCTCTTCAGATTTTTTTCTTCTATTATGAAAATCGCACCTGTCTTGACCTCGATATTCGGAACGACACAGGTCCGCCCGCTCTTGTCGACAAATTTGACGTCGTACATGCCGGCGGCCGTATCGGTGACCTTCAGGCGCTCGTCGTGATCGACGGTATGATCGCGATCGTTGTCGGCCTGATTCGGCCCCCAATCGTTCTTGCCGGCAGGGGAAAGCTGCAGCGAGGTGATGGTATTGGCCGTCAGGTTCCAGAACCTTGTGTCCTTTGCCAGCACGGTCATCGGAATCAAGGCTAAGATAAACACCATCAACGCGGTCGCTCTGGTCATTCCTTCTCCTCTCAATTGTGCGGCGCCGAAGTTCTTCCGTGATGCAGTCGATCCGCGGTGACGTCCGGATGCAAGCAGCGCCATCGGTCGGCGATTGAACGTATCGTTACCAGCAATCCGTGGCGCCGCAAATTGTGGTGGAAATAGCCGCATTGACGGCATGGCGACATCGAAACGCGCAAACTCGGCCTGCGCGCCGGTCGATCATGCCATCAGGCGCGCGGCGTGCCAGCGCAGGTGATCCGCCATGAAGGTCGATACGAAGTAATAGCTGTGGTCGTAGCCGGGCTGGCGACGAAGGAGGAGGGGAATGCCTGCCTGTGTGCAGGCGCGCTCCAGCAGTTCGGGTCGGAGTTGTTCGATCAGGAATTGATCGGCGCCGCCAACATCGACCAGAAAATCGGGAAACCGCGCGCCATCCTCGATCAGCGCGACCGTATCGTGCTTGCGCCAGGTCTCGCGCGCGTCACCGAGATAGCCACCCAGTGCCTTGATACCCCACGGTACCTGCGACGGTGCGACGATCGGCGAGAAGGCGCTGGCGGCGCGATAGCGGCCGGGATGCTGCAGCGCAATTGTCAGTGCGCCGTGTCCGCCCATCGAATGCCCGAGGATCGATTGCCGTTTTTGATCGACGGGAAAATGCCCGGCGACCAGTTCGGGCAGTTCTTCCGTCACATAGCTCCACATCCGGTAATTGCGCGCGAACGGCGCTTGCGTGGCATCGACATAAAAACCGGCGCCGAGCCCGAAATCGTAAGAGCCGGCGGGATCGCCGGGTACGCCTTCGCCTCGCGGGCTGGTGTCCGGTGCGACAAAGATCAGGCCCAGTTCGGCGCAGGCTTTGCGAAACTCGCCCTTTTCGGTGACGTTGGCGTGGGTGCAGGTGAGTCCCGACAGATACCAGACCGCCGGGAGTTTGGCGCCGTCCGGATGCGGGGGAACAAAAACTGAAAAGGTCATGCCCGTCCCGGTTTCGCGGCTCGCGTGCCTGTACACACCCTGGACGCCGTCAAACGATCGGTTTGTCGACACGGTTTCGATCGTCATCGGCTTAAGGCTCCGGTGCCGGCAACCCGGCGGGATGATAGACAATTTTCAAACATGACTATAGCTCGGCGGGCGACTTGCACCAGCCGAGCCAGGCAAGATTTTAGCCTGGTCAGGCTGCCTTGGGTTTCGATTTCGCCACATGGGTGGCGATCGCATCCATCAGCGCCGGCGACAGGCAGTCATAGGGCTCAAGCCCGAGTTCCTTCAGGCGCGACCTGATCCCGTTCATCTCCGAGGGGTCGACGCCGGACTCGATCACCGAGGATACGAACGCTGCGAATCCCGGCGCCGCAGAGCCTTGTTCCTGGAACAGTTCGGGATGGATGAAGTCGAGCCCGTAGAACGGGTGTTCCTTGTTCTCGATGCGGCCGTACATATGCGTGCCGCAGACCTTGCAGGCGTGGCGCTGGATCGTCGCCGAGGCGTCGATGATGTGAAGCTTGTCGCCGTTCTCCAGAACCGTCACGTTGTCCCGCGGCACGACCGCGACCACCGAGAAGGTCGCCCCGGCGGGTTTCCAGCACCTGGTGCAGCCGCAGGCGTGATTGTGCGCGACGTCGCCCTTGACGCCGACCTTGACCGGCTTGTCCTTGCATTTGCAGACGAGGGTGCCGCCGGCAAAGCTGCCCGAACCCTTCTTGACGCCGCTATCGACCGACGGATGGATGTGAACAGTCATAAGCCAATCCTCCCTTGTGTTTGACGACTTCGATGTAGAACCCGCTTGATTTAGAACACGACGACCGAACGGATCGACTTGCCCTCGTGCATCAGATCGAACCCCTTGTTGATCTCCTCGAGCTTCAGCACGTGGGTGATCATCGGATCGATCTGGATCTTGCCGTTCATGTACCAGTCGACGATTTTCGGCACGTCGGTGCGGCCGCGCGCGCCGCCGAACGCCGTGCCCTTCCAGACCCGGCCGGTCACGAGCTGGAACGGCCGCGTCGCAATCTCCTTGCCGGCTTCCGCCACGCCGATCACCACCGATACGCCCCAGCCGCGATGACAGGCTTCCAGCGCCTGGCGCATCACCGTGGTATTGCCGGTGCAGTCGAAGGTGAAATCGGCGCCGCCGTCGGTCAGCGCGACCAGATGCTGCACGATATCGCCATCGACCTTCCTGGGATTGACGAAATGGGTCATGCCGAAGCGGCGGCCCCATTCCTCCTTGCCGTCGTTGAGGTCGACGCCGACGATCTTGTCGGCGCCCACCATCCGCGCGCCCTGGATGACGTTGAGCCCGATGCCGCCGAGCCCGAACACGACCACGTTGGCGCCCGGCGTGACCTTGGCGGTGTTGACCACCGCGCCGACGCCGGTGGTCACGCCGCAGCCGATGTAGCAGCTCTTGTCGAAGGGGGCGTCCTCGCGGATCTTCGCCACCGCGATTTCCGGCAGCACGGTGAAGTTGGAGAAGGTCGAGCAGCCCATGTAGTGGAAGATCGTCTGGCCCTTGTGGCTGAAGCGCGAGGTGCCGTCGGGCATCAGGCCCTTGCCCTGGGTGGCGCGGATCGCGGTGCAAAGATTGGTCTTCTGGCTGAGGCAGCTTTTGCACTGGCGGCATTCGGGCGTGTAGAGCGGGATCACATGATCGCCGGGCTTGACCGAGGTGACGCCGGCTCCCACCTCGCGGACGATGCCGGCACCTTCATGGCCGAGGATCGAGGGGAAGATCCCCTCGCTGTCCAGGCCGTCGAGCGTATAGGCGTCGGTGTGGCAAATCCCCGTCGCCTTGATTTCGACAAGGACTTCACCGGCCCTGGGCCCCTCCAGATCCAGCTCGACGATTTCAAGCGGCTTCTTTGCCTCGAACGCGACTGCGGCGCGTGTCTTCATCTGCCGTTCCTCCCTCAAAGCTTTTTTCTCGAGCCCGGGCTATTTACGGTCTTTGAAAATCCCTCGTCTGGTTGGAAAGCTATTGGTTGACATGCAGCGTGTTCCGGGCGTCACGCGTCCAGCGCGCAGGCGGTCAGGTGCATAATGCCGCGCAGGTTTTTTTTGAACATTACACGCTTACGTTCGATGTCAAGGTCGCTGACCGAGCAGATCCCTCTGGGGAAGAGCCGATCGCCGAGGTTGCGCTGCGGCACAGATTGCTCGACCTATCCGATAGAAGTATTCTGCAGTGAGTTCGCGGCGCTATGTTTCGCGATTTGGCGCGACAGGTGGGCGGTGGTCTCAGGGATGCGTCGCCGGCAGAAAATTTTCGTTCGAGTTCGAAACGTAAGGATGATTTTGGACGTAATGTGGCAGAGCCATGTTTTGAATGGAGGACAGTGTGATTGAAATCATCCTGACCGTTTGTGCCATCGCCCATCCCAACAATTGCGAAGAAAGGGCGATTCGATTCGCCTGGGACGGTTCGATCAATCAATGCATGATGGCCGCGCAACCCTATATCGCGCAGTGGATTGGCCAACATCCTGCATGGATGGCAAGAAAATGGACCTGCGATTATCCCGGCAGCAGGAAGCACCAGATTTGAGCGGCCGTCGTGGGCGCGTGCCCAAGCTCGACACTTTCCCACTCCTCGCCGGCAGCGGCACGTCGCTTTCAGTTCGGGCCGAAAGCGACACCCCACGGCAATTCGCCGACCTGAATGGATTTGATGACCTTCCGTCCCGCCACGTCGATCACCGAGACATCGTTGGAGACGCCATTGGCTACCACCAGATATTTCTCGTCCGGCGTAAAGGCGCCGTGCCAAACCCTTTGGCCGACCAGCAGGTATTTCAAAACCTCGTGAGTGACGCCGTCTACCACCGCCACCCGGTTGGCGGGTCCCAGATCGACGAAGCCGAGCTTGCCGTCTCTGGTGATATTGATGCCGACCGGCTGGATTGCCTCGGATCGAAGGCCTGGAATTTCGAACTTTACCGTTTGCTTGAGCTGCCGGGTCGCCGGGTCGATAATCGCGAGGTCGCCGCCGATTTCCGAGGTCACCCATAGCTCCGATCCGTCGGATTTGAATGCCGAAAAGCGCGGACGCGAGCCGACGAGCAGGTTGCCCACGATCTGGCGGCTTGCGGTGTCGATGAAATGAACCATGCTGGTCGTTTCCGACGTGCATATCAGGGTCTTGGAATCCGGACTGACGGTCATGCCTTCGGGCTCTATGCCGACCGATACCTCGCCGATGGATGCGCGTTTCTCCAGGTCGAGCACGGTCACCATCGCGTCGTTCTCATTGGCGACGTAGAGCAGTTTGCCCGCTGGATCCATCGTGAATTGCTCGGGATCCGGACCGGAGGGCAACTCGCCGACATTGCTCAGGGTTTTCGTGTCAAAGACCTCGATGATGTCGTCATCGCCCAGGGCGACGTAGATTAGCTTGCCGTCCCGGGAGACCTCGATGCCCCGCGGCCGCTGCCCTGTCTTGATGGTGGCGATCGTCTCCATCTTGTCGGTGTCGATCACGGAGATGGAATTGCCCTTCTCGTTGGAAACATAGGCGCGGTAGGCGAACGCGGAATTGGCCGAGAGGGAAAACCCAAGCAGCGAAAGCCCGAATAGGGCTGTCCAGCGCAAGTCGACCATGTGCATTCTCCAACGTCTTAGGTTCCACCGATCGTGCATGGGCTGTTTCCCGACGGGAATCCGGAGTGTTCTATTCGATGCCGATCCGCTGGAACAGACAATCCTCCGGGATCGACCCGTGCCGAGCGGGTCCGGCATTGCGTTGCGCTATTCGGCAAATGGAGTACCTTCATGGGCACGAGCAAACGTAACCGAAAACGCGAGCAGAGTGAAATGCCGGCAAGCGCGATCGCCGGGGCGACAAGACGGCCTGAGACGAATTGTTGCGGCGCAATCGAACCGCAGAGACCGTCGCAACAGCGGCCATCGGACAATTTATACTGGAGGCGTAATTTGCTGCGGCTTTTGCTGGCTGTCTGCGCACTCATGGCTTCGGGCAGGGTGGCCCTGTCCGATCAGCCGCAGGAAATCAAGATCGGCTATCTTCGCCAGGCGCCCTCGAAGATCAGGATATCGCTGATCGATGTCCCCGCGGCCAATGATGGTCTCGCCGGAGCGCAATTGGCGAACGATGACGATAATGCCACCGGACGCTTTCTCAACCAGCGCTATACGCTGATCGAGAAATTGCTCGGGGAGGGCGACGATCCCGTGGCGGCCATGAATGCGCTCGCCGATCAGGGAGCATCGTTCGTCGTCACGAGCCTCGATGCGGACAGCCTGCTGAAGGTCGCGGACGCGGGCCAGGCGCGCGGAGAGACGCTGCTCAATGCATCGGCACTGGATGAGCGCCTGCGCGAACAGGATTGCCGCGCCAATGTCATCCATGTTGCGCCGACGCGTTCGATGCTCGCCGACGCGCTCGCGCAATATTTGATCTGGAAGAAGTGGCGCAAATGGATGCTGCTTACGGGCTCGCACGAGAACGATGCGCTGTTCGCCGACGCATTGCGTCATGCCGCGACGCGATTCGGCGCCAAGATCGTCGAGGAGAGGGTATTCAAGGACACCGGCGGAGCACGGCGCACCGATAGCGGGGTCGCCGAGATTCAGCGGCAAATGCCGGTGGTGACGCAAGGCGCGCCGGAGCACGACGTGCTCGTTGCGGCGGACGAAAGCGAGGTCTTTGCCGGCTATTTGCCGTATCGGACATGGGATGCCCGTCCGGTCGCCGGCTCGGCCGGACTCGTGCCCACCACATGGGATGCGGCGTTCGATCAATGGGGCGCGGTGCAGCTGCAGAACCGCTTCACAAAGGCCTTTCATCGCCCGATGACGGCGCAGGACATGCAGGCCTGGACGGCGGTTCGCATGATCGGCGAGGCTGCGGTCCGAACCGGCTCCGGCGAGCCCGGCAAGATGCTCGCCTACATCAAGAGTCCGGACTTCTCGGTTGCTGCCTTCAAGGGCCAAAAGCTGACGCTGCGCGACTGGAACCTGCAACTGCGGCAGCCGATCCTGCTGTTCGACGGCAGGAACACCGTGTCGGTGTCGCCGCAGGAGGGTTTCCTTCACCAGGTATCGGCGCTCGATACGCTGGGTCTCGATCGCCCGGAAACCAAATGCAAGCTCAAGTGACGCGTGCTGTCGCTGTCCGCGTCTGCACGATCTGAGAAATTGGGCGCGTACGCTGAAGCGTGACGTTCACGCAATCTCGCGGCGCTGTCGGGAATTTTCGACGCTACTTTACGAGCGCGTCCACGCCGGCCTGATACACGCCGTCGATTGTCTTCTTGGCGTCCGCGTCGCTTGCGCCCTTGGCGTCATACTTGCCGCTCCAGGTGATGACCGAACCCGCGCCCTCTTTCGCGACGCTGATCGTCGACATGTAATTGGCGACCGGGAGGGGACCCTCGACAATGGAATAGCTATAGGAATGCGCGGCGTCATCGCGCTTTTCGAGCTTTTCGACGATGGTCCCACCGCCCTTGAGCGACAAGGTGCGCGTCTTGCCATCCGCGGACAATACGCATTTTTCAATCGCGGGATGCCAATTGGCGATGCCGCAGAAGTCGCCGATCTTCGCCCAGACGGCATCGGCGGAGGCGGCTGACGCCCCCTTGATGCTGGATTCGATTGCGCTGGCAGGGACGGCGGTCAGGACAAGCAGTGACAGGCCGATAGCGGCGCCCGATATCTTCATGCGCATTTCTCCCCCTGATACCCGGCCATGATTGCACGGTAAGGTTGAAGCGTAGCAGCGGACGCGGTCACGTGCAAATGGGTGGACGCCCGCGCCTTCGCTCCCGGCCATGTAGGACGTTGATATCTAATCGACGCATATGACGATGCTAATTTATAGCGCCGCTTACCGCAGCGCAGCATTTTCGGCACGAACATTGCTTCATCGATCTCGCCGGAAATCACAGGAGCGCATGGATGAAACGCCTCATCCCTTTTCTCGGTATTTTCGGTTGTGTCATCGGGGCTGTGAACGCCCGTGATCTGGGTCAATGGGATGCGGTCAATCCCGAAGTCCGGGAATGGTATCAGGCGCTGATGCAGCCGGACGTTCCAAATGCATCATGTTGTGGCGAAGCCGATGCCTACTGGGCTGACGAAATCCACGTCAGAGACGGAAAGACCTACGTGACAATCACCGACGACCGGCCCGACGAACCGCGCGGCCGGCCTCATGTCGACATCGGAGCGGAGATCGAAATCCCGAACAACAAACTCAAATGGGACAGGTCGAATCCAACCGGCCACGGCATCGTGTTCCTGAGCCGTAACCGCTACGTGTTCTGTTACGTTCAGCCCGGCGGGGTCTGATCGACGCCGCCGGCCTGGCGTTGGATCTATTTACCCGGGACTATTTCAGGAGTCGCAGCAGCGCCTGACCGGCCTTGGCGTTCAATTCCCTGGCGTCCAGCGTGCCGTCATGATCGGGATCCGCGGCATTGAAGCGCTGCTCGACCGCCGCGAGATATTCGTCCTTGGTAAGGGTCCCGTCGTGGTCGGGATCGGCAGCAGCCAGTTCTTTCGCCGACAATCGGCGGGCCAGTTCCCGTTTGTCGAGTGTGCCGTCATGGTCGCGCTCCAACTTGTCGAACACGCTTGACGCCGCCTTCTTCGCCTCGGCGAGATCGATCGTGCCGTCGTTATCGGTATCGAACATGCGGATGGCGCTGGAAAGACGGGACTTCGCCCAACCCGGCAGCGCTCCGGCAAACAACGTACCGGCGGCAAGTGTGAGAACCAGCGTGCGGCGTGACAACATGGCTGTAACCTCTCCTGGCTTCGACCCGAACGGTGCAACCCAACGGCGGAAAGTGTGTTCCATCGCTCGTTTATATCTCATCGGCTAGCCCAGCGAACAGAAGATCAGTTCGACGCCGCTTGCCGGAGCCGGCCGACTGCGCCACGCACATCCGTCCAGGGTGCCTTGTCCGGGGCGAATTGCTGCCGCAGGTAGGACACGAGCTCCGCTATCTGGTCGTTGGTCATGCTGTCCTTGAAGCCGGGCATGTAGCCGAGATCGCTGGAGACCGGCGACGCGATGCCGTGCAGGATCACCTGGAGCAGATTGTCCGGCGTGGCACCATGCAGATTGCTGTTCAGCGCCAGCGACGGCCGGCTGCCGAACAGTGGCGGACCGCCGACCGCATGGCAGACCGCGCAGGCACCTTCATAGAGACGCGCGCCGGCCGCCGAGGCTGAAAGGACCCTGCTGCCGGTCGCCGTTTCGAGCTTGGCGGCCAAAGCGTCCTGAGCAGCCTTATCGATCGCGTTCGTATTGAACGAGGCGAGATAGGCCGCCATGGCGCGGATGTCCTGGTCGGGCAGCGCAGCGAGTTCTTTCACCACCGGCGCCATCGGGCCCGCGGCGACGCCGTGAAAGCGGGATTCGCCTGTCCGCAGATAGGCGAACAGCTCGTCCTCGCTCCAGGGGATCGGCGCGTGAGATAGCGAAGTCAGCGGCGGCGCTTCCCAGCCCTCCGCGAAACCGCCGGCCAGATAGCCGCCGGCCTTTTCAGCCCCCAATGCATTGCGCGGCGAATGGCATGCGCCGCAATGGCCGAGGCCCTCGACCAGATAGGCGCCGCGATTCCATAGCTCCGATTTTTTCGGATCGGCTTCGAACGCCTCAGCCGTATGGAATAGCGCGTTCCATCCCGACATCAGTGGACGCCAATTGAACGGAAACGCCAGAGCGGGATGGCGGTTCTCGGCACGCACCGGCGCTTGCGCCATCAGGTAGGCGTAGAGCGCCTGCAGGTCGGCGTCGGTCGTCCTGGCGAAATGGGTATAGGGAAATGCCGGATAGAGATGCCTTCCGTCGCGGTGGATGCCCTCGCGCATCGCGCGCTCGAAGGCGGGATAGGACCACGCCCCGATTCCAGTCTCGGTATCGGGCGTGATGTTGGTGCTCCAGATCGTGCCGAACGGTGTCTCGATCGCCCGGCCGCCGGCATTGAGGACGCCGTTCGCGTCGGTGTGGCAGACCGCGCAGTCGCCGAGCGCCGCAAGCTGCTGCCCCCGGGCGATGGTCGCCGCCGAATAGGTCGATGCGTCGGGCCGGGCGATCGGCGCGATGGATCGCCATGGCAGCACGGCTGCCGCCACACCGATCGCCGCCGCGCATAACGCCCCGATGGTCGCGAGCGCGCCCCGCCGCTTCGCAAACGGATTTTGCCAGCGATCGGTCGATGCTGCGCGGCTGGGGGCCGCTATCGGGACTGCGCTTGCCGTGGCATCGCGGTCTCCGTGCAGACCCCTGAGAATTCGTTCCGGCGTGAAGGGCAATTCGCGGAAACGGACGCCGGTGGCATCAAAAATCGCGTTGGCAATCGCTGCGGCGCTCGGGACGGAAGCGGATTCGCCGACGCCCAGCGGCGGCTGATCCTGTCGCGGCAGCATCAGGACGTCGATCTTCGGCACGTCGGGGAATTTGATGATGGGGTAGGCGCCCCATTCGCGGGAGGTCACCGAATTGCGGTCGAATGCGACCTCTTCCATCAGGGCGCGGCTGGTCGACTGGATCACGTTGCCATGAATCTGGTGGCGGACGCCTTCCGGATTGATCATCAGGCCGGAATCCTGGCCGGCGACGACGCGGGTCACGCTGACATCCCCGGTCGCCTTGTTGACGGCGACATCGGCGATCCAGGCCGACCACGCCGCGCCATAGCCCGGAAACTTGCTGTGCACATAGAGCGCGTAGGCAAAACCCCGCCCGCGCACGATGTCGCCCTCGGCGACCGGCTCTTGCCGGTGCGGGCGCGGGGTCCAGCCGGCGCGCTCGGCGACCGCGTTGACGAGATCGACGGCGCGCTTGTCCTTCAGGTAGCGCAGGCGGTATTCGATCGGATCGACGCCGGCCTCGGCTGCGAGTTCGTCGATATAGGATTCGTGGGCAAAGGTGTTCGGCAACGCCGAGACGCCGCGAATCCAGGATGCGCGCACGATCGGCGGCATGTCGTGCGCCACCACGCGCATGTTTTCGTAATCATAGGGCGGGATCGCGGTGCGGTCGCCCATCTCGAACACGGCGGGTACCGGCGCGACGGCCCCGGTCAGCAACAGCGCCAGCGTCGGCGCGCCGTTGGAGGGATAGCGAGTCGCGAAATCGTAGGCTGCGACGCTGCCGTCGGCGCGCAGGCCCCCGTTGACGTCCATCAGTTGCGCGGTGCCTTTCGGCTCCCAGGCGTGCTCCTGTTCGCGCGTCAATTGCACCCGGACCGGACGGCCGACCGCGCGCGACAGCAGCACCGCGTCGGCGGAAACGTCGTCGGCGCAGTTGCGGCCATAGCAGCCGGCGGCTTCCAGCCGGATCACGTCGATTTCGGCTTCCGGCTTTCCCACCAGCAGCGCCAGATCGGTCCGAAGCATGTGAGGATTTTGCGTGCCGGACCAGACCCTGATGCCGCCTGCCTGGTAATCCGCGACGGCGCAGGACGGGCCGATCGAAGCGTGCATCTGGTAGGGCCAGATATAAGTCCGCTGCATCGGCGTTGCGGCCGCGGCGATGGCCGTGTCGACGTCGCCTTTTTCGATCAGGGTTCGCGGCGTCGATGGGTTGGCGCGCAGCGCCTTCTCGACGTCCTTCAGATCGGGGAGTGTCGGGGTCGGCTTCCACGTCACCTCGAGCTGCGCCGCCGCCTTGACCGCGTTTTCCTCGCGCTCGGCGACGATGCCGACGAAATCGCCAATCCTGACGACGGCGACCAGCCCGGGAATATCGCGGACCGATGCCTCATCGATGGCGATCAGGCTGGTGCCGACAAAAGGCCCGGCATCGACGCCGGCGTAGGGCGGGCGCACGACGCGGCCGTGCAGCATACCGGGCACGCGTAAATCATGCACATAGACCAGTTCGCCGGTCGCCTTCGCCGGCAGGTCGGTGCGCGGCACCGATTGCCCGACGATGGTGTAGGCGCCGACCGGCTTGACCTCGACGTTGTCGGCGAGTTCAAGGCGGATTGTCTCGCCGGCGATCAATTCGCCGTAGCTGACGCTGCGATTGTCGTGTCCGCGAACCAGGCCATCCTCGATGGTAAGGTCTTCCACCGACAGTTCGAGCCGTTCCGCCGCGCGCGCGATCAGGAACTGCCGCGCCTGGGCGGCAGCGTTGCGCAAGGGTACCGCCGTGATCTGAATGGTCTCGCTGGCGATGGTCGCGCCCTGATTGGGGACTTGCGAAGTATCGCCCAGCACGACGACGACGCGGGCAAAGGACACGTCGAGTTCCTCGGCGACGATCTGTCCGAGCGCGGTGCGAATGCCGGTCCCGAGATCGACATGGCCGTTGAAGGCCGTGACCGTGCCGTCGGCCGCTATCTTGACAAAGGTCTCGAACGCGCCCGGCTCGCCGGCGACGGCCGGACGAACGACGGACAAGGATCCCCGGGAATGATCACGATGGTCTGGAGAACGCGGTGAGGCCATCAATCCTGCGCCTCGACGACCCGGCCTGCGGCGCGCATCGCGGCACGCATGATTTCAATATGCGCGCCGCACCGGCACAGATTATAGCGCAGCGATTCCACCACCTCGGTCTCCGAGGGGCGAGGGGTCCGCATCAGGAGCGCCTTGATGGTCATGATCATGCCGTTGAGGCAGTAGCCGCATTGCGCCGCCTGCTCGCTGATGAAGGCGCTCTGTACCGGATCGGGATGATCGCGCGAGCCGAGGCCCTCGAGCGTCAGGATCTCGCGCCCGCCGCAGCCCGAGATCGGGATCACGCAGGAGCGCGCGGCGACGCCGTCGATCAGCACGGTGCAGGCGCCGCATTCGCCGAGCCCGCAGCCGAACTTCGGTCCGTTCAGTTCGAGATCGTTGCGCAAGACGTAAAGCAGCGCGGTGTCGGGCGCGGCGTCGACGTCATGGATCCTGCCATTGACCCTCAGGCGGATCGTGGGCTGCGTCATGGTCGTGATTCCGGCCCCGGCGGTTGCGCTGCAAAACATCACTTCATATGCATTCGAGGATACCGTTTGCATACAAACGTGCAAGCATGGCGTGCCGGCGCGAAACCCGCTGCCCGGTTTATGAACAGACCGGCGAGGCAATTGAGCTAATATTCGGCAGCAGGGCTTTTCCGGGCACAAGGGCGCTTGACAGTATTTGGCGGTGCGAGCAACATCATTCGTATACGAACGAGATGCCCGGCGGCAGCAACATCGAGGCCGCCTGAACCGCTTTTACGAGACGTCGTTACCCATCTAGCCGTCCGACAGTTTGACGCTGGCCTGTGAGCTTGTTGATGCTGACTGAACCGACTGCTGCCGACGACAAGATCCGCTGCGATGCCTGCCCGGTGATGTGTTACATCAAGCCCGGCGCCGCAGGGGCCTGTGACCGTTACGCCAATCACGACGGCCAGCTGGTGCGCGTCGATCCGCATATCCTGCTGGAGCGAACGGTGTCGCATGGCGGGCGGCTGGTGCCCTTCCAGGCCACCGGCGACTGGGACGGCAAGATCGTTCACCAGCCGGGCCTCTTTGTGACCGCGATCGGCGCCGGCACCACCTATCCCGACTACAAGCCCGCGCCTTTCATCGTGTCTTCGGAAATCGACGGCGTCGATATGGTCACCGTGGTGACGGAAGGCATCTTCAGTTATTGCGGCGTCAAGGTGAAGATCGACACCGACCGCTATCTCGGACCGGAGACGGCGACGGTCCGCGCGGAAGGCGAGGCGATCGGCCATGTCACGACCAGCGAATACGGCTCGCAGATGCTGTCGCTGGGCGGCGTTCATCATCTCACCGGCGGCTCGAAGAAGGAGGGGCGCGTGACCTGCGACGCGCTGATGGATTTGAGCAATTGCAAGCCGGTCGAGCTGACGATCGACGGCGGCGCCACCGTCGTCGTGCAGGCCGGACATGCTCCTGTCGTCAACGGTGTGCCCGAGGAGCGGATGCGGGTCGGTTGCGGTTCGGCGACGATCGGCATGTTCGCCAAGCAATGGCACGGCAAGGTCGATGAAGTCGTTGTGGTGGACGACCACATCACCGGTGTGCTCTCGGAACACCAGGCCGGCAAGCTGCTCGATATTGCCGATACCGGGATCAAGATGAAGGGGCGGCGCTCGACGCCGGGCCGTTATTTCCAGGTCGCCGAGCCCGGCACCGGCTGGGGCGGCACCAAAATATCCGACCCGCTCTCGGTGCTGGGTCCGTTCGATGCGAGGAAGGCGCGTCCCGGCATGACCATGCTGATGGTTTCTACCACCGGCGAACACGCGGCGTTTTATGAGCTCGACGAAGCGCTCAAGCCTGTCGAAAAGCAGATGCCGGCCGATCTCCAGCTATCGGTCGAGCGGATTCAGGAAAACTGCGAGCCGGCCTTGTGCACCGTGCTGTTCATGGCCGGCGCCGGCGGATCGTTGCGCGCCGGGGTCACCGACAATCCGGTTCGCCTGACGCGTTCGGTGAAGGACGCGTTGACGCGCGTCACCAGCGGCGGCGCGCCGGTCTATGTCTGGCCCGGCGGCGGCATTACTTTTATGGTCGATGTCACGCGATTGCCGGCAGGCGCCTTCGGCTACGTTCCGACCCCGGCGCTGGTGGCGCCGATCGAGTTCACCCTGCGGCTGTCGGATTACGCGGCGCTGGGCGGCCATATGGATCATGTGCGTTCGCTGGCTTCGCTGAAGGGCAACACCGAGACCCTTCAAGTATCTTCGCCGCCGCAGGCACCGGGACGGCGCACATGACGAGAGCGCCGCAAATCGGGTTTCTGGCGGACGGCAGGCGGCTTCATCTGCAGGATGGTCCGATCGACCTCATCGTGGAGGCGAGCGGCAGCGAGGCCAACATTCGTGCCGCCTATGCCGCCGCAGCGCGGCGCTTCACCGGTCTGCTCGACGAGCTTTGCGGCGAGTTGCCGCTGTTGCGCGCCGCGGCCGACCCGGCGCGGTGCCTGCTGCAGGGCAGGGTGGCGCGCCGCATGCATGAGGCGGTGGCGCCTTTCGCCGCCGATTGCTTCATCACGCCGATGGCGGCCGTCGCAGGCGCCGTCGCGGAAGAGATTCTCGGCGCGATGGCAGCGGACGCCGAACTCGATCGCGCCTATGTCAATAATGGCGGCGACATCGCGCTGCATCTGGCGGATGGCGAGCACTTTACCGTGGGCCTGGCGGACCGGCCGGACGCGCCCGGCTTGCTGCGAACCATGATCGTCCATGCCGATGACCCGGCAAGGGGCGTGGCCACCAGCGGCCGCCACGGCCGCAGCTTCTCGCTCGGCATTGCCGACGCCGTCACCGTGCTGGCGCGGACCGCGTCAAGAGCCGACGCTGCCGCCACCATCATTGCCAACGCGGTCGATCTGCCCGGACACCCTGCCGTCACGCGCCGCGCGGCGTGTGATTTGCAGCCCGACAGCGATCTTGGCGCGCGCCTCGTTACCCGCGACGTCGGCGAATTGTCCCGCGGCGAGAGCGAAGATGCGCTCGAAGCCGGGGCCGATCGCGCGCGAAAGCTGCTCGCTGCGGGATTGATCGACGGCGCTGCATTGCGGTTGCGCGACGAGATGATCGTCGTGGGGACGAGGGCGGTCGAGGTGCCCGGCCCGCGAGCGCCGCTCCGCAGCCGTGCAGCGGAAGGCGCGATGCATGCGTGAGACCACCGACATCGGACAATGGGACGGAAAACCATGAGCGCAGTCATTCGCAAGATCGTCACGGTCGTCGAGGAGACCTATCTTGAGATGGGGCAGACGGTCACGCCGCCGACCCGCCGCGCAGCCGCCATCGCCGTGATCGAAAATCCGTTCGCGGGCAGATATGTCGAGGATCTCTCGCCACTGATCGCCATCGGCGAGGAACTCGGCGAGTTGCTGTCGAAGAAGGCGGTCGCCGCGCTCGGGATCGACGGTGCCAAGGCGCAAAGCTACGGCAAGGCGGCGGCGGTCGGCGAAAACGGCGAGCTCGAACACGCGGCGGCGATCCTGCATCCGAAGATGGGCGCGCCGGTGCGCAAGGTGCTCGGCAAGGGCGCGGCATTGATTCCGTCGTCGAAAAAGCGGAGCGGGCCGGGTACGACGCTGGATATTCCGCTCGGCCACAAGGACGCGGCCTTCGTGCGCAGCCATTTCGACGGCATGGAAGTGCAGATCAACGATGCGCCGCGCGCCAACGAGATCATGGTCGCGGTCGCGATCACCGACAGCGGCAGGCCGCTGCCGCGCGTCGGCGGCTTGACGGTGGCGGAAGTCAAAGGCGAGGACGGTCTACGATAATTTCTTTCAACACTGGAGGTATGGGATGCAACGAAGCAAACGTTTCTTCGACGGGTTTTTTGGGGCCGGGCTTGCGATTATGCTCGGCGGCATGGCGCATTCCGCCATGGCGCAGAGCGAGATCAAGATCGGCGAAATCAACAGCTATTCGCTGCTGCCCGCCTTTACCGAGCCCTATCGCAAGGGCTGGCAGCTCGCGGTCGAGGAAGTCAATGCCGCGGGCGGCATCAACGGCAAGAAGCTCGTCGTCGTCTCCAAGGACGACGGCGGCAAGCCGGCCGACGCGCAGACCGCCGCCAACGAACTGGTGTCGAGCGAGAACGTGGCGATGCTGGCCGGCACCTTCCTGTCCAATATCGGTCTGGCCGTCAGCGATTTCGCCAACCAGAAGAAGGTTTTCTTTCTGGCGGCCGAACCCCTGACCGACGCGATCACCTGGTCCAAGGGCAATCGCTATACCTTCCGCCTGCGTCCTTCCAATTACATGCAGGCGGCGATGCTGGCGGAAGAGGCCGCCAAGCTGCCGGCCAAACGCTGGGCGACGATCGCGCCGAATTATGAATATGGCCAGTCGGCGGTTGCGGTGTTCAAGAAGCTGATGTCGGAAAAGCGGCCCGATATCCAGTGGGTCGACGAGCAGTGGCCTCCGTTCGGCAAGATCGATGCCGGCCCGGTCGTGCAGGCGCTTGCCGCCGCCAATCCGGAGGCCATCCTCAACGTCACCTTCGGCGCCGATCTGGTGAAGTTCGTGCGCGAAGGCAACACCCGCGGCCTGTTCAAGGATCGCACGGTGGTGAGCTTCCTCACCGGCGAACCCGAATACCTCGATCCGCTGAAGGAAGAAACGCCGCAAGGGTGGATCGTCACCGGCTATCCCTGGTACAGCATCAAGACGCCGGAGCACGATGCGTTCCTGAAAGCCTATCAGGCCAAGTACAACGATTATCCGAGGCTCGGCTCGATCGTCGGCTACCAGACCATCAAATCGGCCGCGGCCATTCTCGCCAAGGCCAACTCCACGGATCCGGAGAAGCTGATCGCCGCGGCGGAAGGGCTCTCGGTGCCGTCACCGTTCGGCGAGATCACGTTCCGCAAGATCGACCATCAGTCGACGCTCGGCGCGTTCGTCGGCAAGACCGCGCTCAAGGACGGCAAGGGCATCATGGTCGATACCGTCTATCGCAAGGGTTCCGACTATCTGCCGAGCGACGCAGAAGTCGCAAAGCTCCGTCCGAAGGAGTGAGGACTGCCTTTCTTCTCCCCTCCCGCCCGCGCAGCGGCGGGGAGGGGTCGGGGGTGGGGGGTGGCTTCGCGGGTACCCATGCTGATGTTTGAGCATGCTGAAGCACCCCCCACCCCCGACCCCTCCCCGCCACGCGCTACGCGCGCAGGGGGAGGGGAGGAATTGGCGTTCGCTGCGGGTGAGGGGGACTCTCGACAGACTCGGACTTCGCGCAGAGTCCCCCTCACCCGGATCGCTGACGCGATCCGACCTCTCCCCGCAAGCGGGGCGAGGTAAGAAGGGACCTCATCCTGAGGAGGCGCGAAGCGCCGTCTCGAAGGATGAAGCCACTGCTTTGAGAAGCGCCCAATGGCCTTTTACGTCGTCCAGTTCCTGACCGGTCTTGCGAGCGCGGCGTCGCTGTTTCTCGTGGCGTCGGGGCTGTCGATCATCTTCGGCGTGACGCGTATCGTCAATTTCGCCCATGGCGCGTTCTACATGCTCGGCGCCTATGTGGCGTTCACGCTGACCGAGCGGTTTTCCGGTGCGATCGGGTTTTGGGGCGGCATCGTCGCTGCGGCGCTGATCGTCGCGATGGTCGGCGTGCTGGTCGAAATGGTGCTGCTGCGGCGGATCTATCACGCGCCCGAATTGTTTCAGCTGCTGGCGACGTTCGGCCTGACCCTGATGGTCGAGGATCTCGTGGTGCTGATCTGGGGCCCGAGCGACCTGTTGGGCCGTCGTGCGCCGGGATTCAGGGGCGCGGTCGATTTTTTCGGCCAGAACGTACCGACCTACGATCTGTTCCTGATCGCGCTCGGTCCGGTCGTGCTCGGCAGCCTTGTGGCTGATGTTCCAGCGAACGCGCTGGGGCGTGCTGGTTCGCGCCGCGACCCAGGATCGCGACATGGTGGCGGCGCTCGGCGTCAATCAGAAATGGCTGTTCACCAGCGTGTTCGCGCTCGGCGTTTTTCTCGCCGCACTCGGCGGCGCGCTGCAGATCCCCCGCGACGCGGTGCATCACGCCATGGATTTGCGCATCATCGTCGACGTGTTCGTGGTGGTGGTGATCGGCGGCCTCGGCAGCATCATCGGCGCCTTTGTCGCGGCGGTGCTGGTGTCGGAGCTCAATGCGTTCGGCATCCTGATCTTTCCGAAGATTTCCATCATCCTGGTGTTTCTGGTGATGGCCGTGGTGCTGATCGTGCGGCCATGGGGCCTGTTCGGAAAGCCGGAAGCCGCTGCGCGGCGCACGCCGGGGCTCACCGTAGACGTCTGGCGCCCGCTGACGTCGAACGAACGCCTCGCGGCCGTTGCAGCGCTGGCGCTGGCGGCGGCGCTGCCGCTGTTCGGCGGCAACTATGCGCTCACGGTCGGCTCGGAGATCGCGATCTTCGTGATCTTTGCCGCGAGCCTGCATTTCCTGATGTCGGTCGGCGGACTCGCCTCGTTCGGCCATGCCGCCTATTTCGGGCTCGGCGCCTATGGCGTCGCGTTCCTCGCCAAGCTGGCCGGTCTGCCGATGATCGCCTGCCTGTTGCTTGGCCCGCTGCTCGGGCTTGTGGGCGCGGCGGTGTTCGGCTTCTTTGCGGTTCAATTGTCCGGCGTCTATTTCGCGATGCTGACGCTGGCATTCGCGCAGATCGTCTGGTCGATCGCGTTCCAGTGGGTCGACGTGACCGGCGGCGACAACGGCATCCTCGGCGTCTGGCCCGAGAAGTGGGCGGCCAGCCCTTCGCATTTCTACTGGCTTTCGATCGGCGTGGCCGCGCTGGCGGTTGCGGTTCTCCGGATCATCGTATTCTCGCCGTTCGGCTATGCGCTGCGGGCGACGCGCGATTCCATCCGGCGCAGCGAGGCGATCGGGATCGACGGCAAGCGGGTGCAGTGGACCGCCTTCGTGATTGCCGGCACCGTCGCAGGCGTTGCGGGCGCGCTGTTCGCGTATCTCAAGGGCAGCGTGTTTCCCGACAGCCTCGGCATCTCGCTCTCGGTCGATGCGCTGGTCATGGTGCTGCTCGGCGGCGTCGAGACGGTCTCCGGCGCGGTCGTCGGCGCCATCGTCTACAAGGCGCTCAGCATCTGGCTGGTGAGCCAGACCGATCTGTCCAAGCTGGTGCTTGGCGGCGTCATCGTGCTGATCGTGGTCGCGTTGCCGAAGGGCATCGTCGGGATGCTGGAGACGATCCGGCATCGCCGCCCGCCGCAATCGCCGCCTGCCATTCTCGCGTCCCCGGTCGAGAGCGCCGAATGAGCAACCGCACCCACGCTGCTGTCGGTCGAAGGCCTGAGCAAATCCTATGGCGGCGTCCATGCGGTGCGCGGCGTTTCGTTCGCGCTGAAGGCCGGCGAAATCCTGGCGCTGATCGGTCCCAACGGCGCCGGAAAGAGCACCTGCTTCGACATGCTCAACGGTCAAACGACTCCCGGCGCCGGCCGGATCAATCTGCTCGGCCAGGACACCACCGGCAAGAGGCCGCGCGCGATCTGGCGGCTGGGCGTCGGACGCACCTTCCAGATCACCGCGACCTTCCCGACCATGACGGTGCGCGAGAACATCCAGGTCGCGCTGGTGTCGTATCACCGGCAGCTGTTCAATCTCTGGGCCTCGACGCCAAAATTCGCTTCGGAGGAGGCCGATTCGCCTGCTGGAGCTGGTCGGCATGGACGGCTACGCCGAATCGTCCCTGCGGCGAACTCGCCTATGGCGATCTCAAACGGCTGGAGCTCGCCGATTGCGCTCGCCAACCAGCCGAAGCTGCTGCTGATGGATGAGCCGACCGCCGGCATGGCGCCGCGCGAGCGCATCGAGCTGATGCGGCTCACCGCGCGCATTGCCCGCGAAAGATCGATCGGCGTGCTCTTCACCGAGCACGACATGGACGTGGTGTTCGAGCACGCCGATCGCATCCTGGTGCTCAATCGCGGCACCTTGATCGCGGAAGGGCTCGCCCGAAGAAGTCCGCCGCAACCCGGAGGTCCGCGCCATCTATCTCGGCGAGGGCCTGGTCTACGACATCAGCCATCGCCAGGGAGCGCCGGCATGAAGCTCTCGGTCGAGGGGCTCAACAGCTATTACGGCCCCGCTCATATCCTGTTCGACGTCGCGCTCGAGGTCGGCGACGGCGAGGTGGTGGCGCTGCTCGGACGCAACGGCGCCGGCAAGTCCACGACCTTTCGTTCCATCGTCGGTCTGGTCGAGCAACGAAGCGGCCGCATCGTGTTCGAGGGCAGGGATGTCTCGGATCAGCCGACGCATGCGATCGTGAGCCGCGGGCTCGGCTATGTGCCGGAGGAGCGGCGCATCTTCACGGATCTGACGGTCGACGAAAACCTCGAGGTCGGCCGTCAGCCGGCGAGGCCGAACGCGCCGCACTGGACCCGGGAAAAACTGTTCGCGCTGTTTCCGAACCTCGGCGAGATGCGCGGCCGCGCAGGGCGGGCGCATGAGCGGCGGCGAGCAGCAGATGCTGACGATCGCGCGGACCTTGATGGGCAATCCGTCGCTGGTGCTGCTCGACGAGCCGTCGGAAGGATTGTCGCCCAAGATCGTGGAGCAGATGGTCGACGCGATCCTGACCATGAAGAAGGAAGGCGTCAGCATGATCGTCTCCGAGCAGAACCTGCATTTCGCCAGGCTGATCTGCGACCGCGCCTATATCATCGAGCGCGGCCGCATCTGTTTCAGCGGCACCATGAGCGAGCTTGACGCGCGTCCGGACATTCGCGACGCGCATCTGGCGCTGTGATCGGCGACGGAAAAATGGGGGCGGGAACGCAGATGACCAGGAGCCTTTCGGCCAGACGAAGCGTCAAGCCGTCGCGGCCGGCCTACATTCTCGAGGAGCAGATCGGCTTCATCCTGCGCCAGGTGTGGCAGCGCCACGCCACGATCTTCGCCCGCGAAATCGGAATCAATCTGACGCCGACGCAATGGGCGGCGCTGGCAAAACTCACCGAGACCGGACCGTGCTCGCAGAACCAGCTCGGGCGGCTGACGGCGATGGATGTCGCCACCATCAAGGGCGTGATCGACCGGCTCACCGCCCGCGGCCTGACCGAGACCAGCCCCGATCCCGAAGACGGCCGCCGCCTGCTGGTCAGCCTCACCCGCGCGGGTCAGCAGCTGGCGGAAAAGGCCGTGCCGAACGCGCTCGCGATCACCAGGGAGACGCTTGCGCCGCTCGATGCGAAGGAGCGCGAGACGCTGGTGGCGTTGCTGAGCAAGCTGCGGTGACTCCAGAGCGGGATGAATTTTGATTGAATCCATTCGCGTGCCGGTCACCTCTCCCTACGGGAGAGGTGACCAGAGCCCGATTGATCTAACCAAACTCATTCTGCTCCAGGCGTTGCCCGAGGCGTTTGAACCTGTCGGAGGCTGCGACCGACCACCAGGGATGCACAGATATCTCACCGTCTTGTTCAGACTGATCGCGGCACTGGGTCCCGTCCTGGCACTTTCAGGTGCCGATGCTGCGCGGCTGGCGCCTTCGCCCGAAGACCGCTACGTCGCGACGCGCGATGCGGCAATCGCAAAATTCTCGCCGATCTATGACGCCGGCAAGTTCGACGATGCCGCGAAGAAGGCAGAGGACGCCGCGTTCGCCGATCTGAAGGCGCAGATGGCTGCGATCCTGGGCGAACCCGCCCGCAAGGGCTTCGGCCCGGCCAAGCTCAATATCGAGACGTTCTACAAAGGCGATGAGGGCTTTGGCACGCTCGACGGCCTGCGCTTCGATTCCGAACTCGGGGAGAACGGAGAGAAAGCGGGTCAAAACGGCGCCGACGGAAAATATGTCGAGCCCGGGGCCCACATCATCGTGACGACGCAGACCCTGTTCGAGCGCTGGCTGCGCGCCCACAAGGACTGGTGGGACAAGGACCTCAAGAACGTGCCGCAACGGATCGGCTCGGCGCTCAGGGATGAAAGCTTCTATACCCAGGCGATCCAGACGGACTCCGCGGTGATCAACTTCAATTCGCTGCCGATCGCCAGGCCGGCCTCCGCGACGTTTGCCTACGGATTTCTGGCCGGACGAACCCAATCGGACATCCCCGACGCGGCCGACGAAGTGTTCGTCGCCGCGCTTGCCAACGGCAAGGTCTATGTCGCCTACGGATCGATTGCGCCCAAGGTGCAGATTGCGTCCTGCCTGGCGATCCGGGCTGACTACAACAAGAAGGCGGAGGACGCCGACAACAAATTGCGGTTCAAGGAGATCGACAGGAAAGCGTACGACAAGCTCGGCGACTTCCGCCAGCAGGGCGAAGACGCCTACAAGCGCTGCTTCGTCCAACGCGCGCCGCAGCAACCGTCGTTTGCCGAAGCCGCCAGGCAGGCACAGGCCCTGCTGGCTGTCGCCATGCTGGCGGTCGCCATGGAAGGCAGCCGCTAGGGATCGATTTTAGCGGGCCGCGTCTAGACCAACGTCATTGCGAGGAGCGACGCGACGAAGCAATCCTCGCTCGGCAGCTTTGATCTACGGGCTCGGAGCAGCAGACTTTGGACCTCATCCTGAGGAGCCATGCGCAGCATGGCGTCTCGAAGGATGGTGAAACGCAATCTGCCATCCTTCGAGACGCCGCTGCGCGGCTCCTCAGGACGAGGACTGCACGTGCGGAAATACGGCTCCAAGTTGAATTTCAATTCCAGCCAAGGCATTTCACTTCGTAGGATGGGTTTAGCCCAGCGAAACCCATCGCATACGGGTGTCGGTCGGTTAGGGCTAAGCCTGATCTCACTGCTTCATAATTTTTTGTCGCCTGTATGTTACGGCGTTGGTGCCGCCACAGTATTACGGTGACAGTGCATTAAGCCGTACACGCATGCTTTCGCGCAATCCGCCATCGGCGGATGTCACGGTGGCTTACGCCGGCGACTAAGTCGCTATACGAGCTATGGACGAGCAAGAGTTGGTCCCCGGTCAGCCGTCGGCCGCTTCCGAGGCAAGCGTCTCGAAGGATGGGCGCAACGTCGGGACTCGCGGCCATCCTTCGAGACGCCCCGCTGCGCGTGGCTCCTCAGGATGAGGGCGGAGAAGAGTTCGCTCCCCGTGCGAGCGACTACCTTGCGACCGGGCTGCGACAAAACAACCCGACGGGCAGATTTTCGCTTTCGTCGTCGGGCAAATCACTTTTAAAACTCCCCGGCATCCTGTCCCCAAGGAAGGGGCGTTGGCCATCGTCACGAACGTTGGGACGGGATGCGGTGGACGCGGCGGCATCGTGCGCGCGATGGGATGGCAGGGCGGGCTTTAGGGCCCGTGAGCGATCCCGGGACGTGCGGACGAGCGGTGCCGAAGCGTACGGTGAAGTCGTGTGGTCCTGACGCCTCAGCGGTTGGCGTCAAGTCGGCGAAAAGGCAAGTCGGCCCGACCGGGCGCGGATGCGCCGGCTATTCGCAGGCGACGGAGACAACAAAGCCCATTTCTCCGGGGAGAGCGCGAAGTAAGCCGTAAAGCCATTGCGCAGGGAATGCCGGAGTGCCTCCGCTGAACCTGTATGCTCGTGTGCGTTTTTTCGCACAGCTTTGCACACGAGACCGCGGGTGCAGCGCGCATCCGGCATTCCCTGCTCCCTCTTCTTTCGAGGGACAACGCAAAACTCGGGCGAAATCGTGCCGCGAGAATGCGGACGCATATCCGCTGTTTGAAATTTGAATCGGAAGAGAAATCGTCGTCCCGGACAAGCGAGCACCGCTCTTGAACTCCCCTCCACCCACGCGCCCTTGCGCGTGGCGGGGAGGGGTCGGGGGTGGGGGGTTCCGCCGGTGCAGTGCCGCGAGGGCAACTCGCTGCACCACCCCCCACCCCCGACCAAAGTCGCGCCTCCCCACCGCTTCGCGGGGAGGGGAGATGGAGCCCATCTCCATTCGTTCAACCCTATATTAGGAGGCTCTGTTCAATGCCCGACGATCATCGGCACCCTGGTCGCCGGCGGCGTGTTGCGGCTGCGCTGGGTGCGCACGATGCCGTCGATGATGGTCATGCCGATGCCGGGGAGGTCGCCGAGCTGCACGCTGTCGAGGATGGTCTTGCCGGGGGAATGCTGCGCCCGGTCCATGATGACGAAATCGGCCGACCGCCCGACCTCGATCAGGCCGCAATCCAGCGCGCGCATCCTGGCGGTGTTGCCGGTCGCAAAGCAGAACGCGATTTCGGCGGGCACCTCGCCGAGCGACGACAGCAGCGACACCATGCGCAGGATGCCGAGCGGCTGCACGCCGGAGCCCGCCGGGGAATCGGTGCCGAGGATGACGCGGCTGAGGTCGCCCATCTCGCGCGCGATCCGCAGGGTGTAGAGCGCCGAGCGCTCATTGCCGTTGTGAACCAGTTCGAGGCCGCGCTTGCAGCCCTCGCAGATGCAGCGGATCTGGTCGTCGGGCAGCGCGGTGTGGCCGCCATTGATGTGGCCGATCACGTCGGTGTCGGCTTCCAGCACCACGTCCTTGTCGATCAGGCCGGAGCCGGGAATCGACGGGCCGCCGGTGTGGATCGTGCTCTGGATGCCGTATTTGCGCGCCCATCCCACCATCTTGCGCGCGGTGGGACCGTCCTTGACGCCGCCGAGGCCGACTTCGCCGAGCAGTTTTACCCCGGCCGCGGCGAGCTCCTTGAAATCCTCCTCGACCATTTCGGTTTCGATGACGGGCGCGCCGGCGTGAACCTTCACGCCGCCGGGCCGCAGCGTCCAGAACGCGCGCTGGGCGAAGATCGCCATCGCCTTGAGGCCGACGACGTCGCGGGGACGGCCGGGCATGTGAACCTCGCCCGCCGAGATCATGGTGGTGACGCCGCCGTGCAGAAAGCTGTCGATCCAGCCGGTCTGGTTCTGCCGCGGGGTCCAGTCGCCGGCGACGGGATGGACATGGCTGTCGATCAGGCCGGGCGCGACGGTCGTGCCGTTGGCGTCGATGACCGTCGTGGCGCCCTCGGCGTCGATATCCCCGGCGCGGCCGATTGCCGTGATCTTGCCGTTCTCGGCCACGATGGTGTCGGCGTCGAGGATCGGCTTCTCCATGGCGCCGCTGAGCAAGAGCCCGATATTGCGGATCACGAGCCTGGTCGGGCCGCCGGCCTGGGGTTCGTCGTGGGCCATGGGATTTTCCTTCTCGTTCAATGCCTTCGCCGGCCGCTCGGAAAGCATCTTGCCCGCGCTCCGACGCCGGGATCAAGTCCGGATTATTCATTTGTAGACGAATGAATGTGTACGAACGAGTTGCGCGAGCAATTTTGGGTGGAAAAGCCGGGCAGCCCTCGGTCGAGCGAGGGACGCCGAGCGCTGACGGCGCCCGAAGGCGATTCCGGATTCCCCGGCAAATATAGGCTGAATTCGAGCGGGGGACCTCCGGCCGGGCCCAATAAGCCGCGTTGAACGGCGCAATCCGCTCAAAAATGGCTGTTTTTCCCGTAAAAAACCAACAAATCTGTGCAGAAAGCTCTAACTCCCTGCGCGTTGGTCTAATATCGCCTCGCCACGAATCAGAGGAGACACAATGGCTACCCAAATGTCCAAGTCGCAGTTGATCGAGAAAATTGCGACCACCACCGAGCTCTCCAAGCGCGACGTCAAGAACGTCATGGATACGCTGACCGACGTCGGTCACAAGGAACTCAAGAAGAACGGGATCTTTCTCGTGCCGGGCTTTGCAAAGTTCGTCGTCGTGAAGAAGCCGGCGACCAAGGCGAGGAAAGGCACCAACCCGTTCACGGGCGAAGAGATGATGTTCAAGGCCAAGCCGGCCCGGAAGATCGTACGGGCAAGGCCCGTCAAAGCCGCCAAGGACGCGGTCTAGAAGAAAAGGCCCCCTTACGGGGGCCTTTTGTTCGAGTGCCTTAGGTTCCTCAAGGAGGAATCAATCTCGAACAGGGAAACTATGCTTCATTCTTCGAGTCCTTGACAAGCAACGGACGGAGTTTGTCAGTTCACGTCGATGAAGACGTGGTTTCCCGACGCTCGGGCCGATCAAGGCGCGCCGTCAGACATGAACCGCGCTGCGAACCCGGCCTGCATTGCCGAAGACGCGCAGATAGCGCTCGACTTCGGACGGAACGCCGGTGGCTTTTTCCGGATTGTCGGCAAGCTTCACGGCCGGTCTCCCATCGACCGACGTCACCTTGCAGACGATCGAGATCGGATCGAGATCAACCGAGCCATCCGGCGCGCATCCGACGAAATCATTGGTCAGGTTGGTGCCCCAGCCGAAGCTGATCCGCACCCGGCCGGCAAAATGGTGGTAGGTCTCTTCGATCGATCCGACATCCATGGCGTCCGAGAACACCAGCAGCTTCTTGTTGGGGTCGCAGCCCTTTTGCTTCCACCATTTGATGATCTCTTCGCCCGCCGGGATCGGCGGCGCGCTGTCGGGCCGAAAGCCGGTCCAGTCCGCCACCCATTCCGGCGCGTCGCGCAGGAAGGCCTTGGTGCCGAAGGCGTCGGGAAGGGCGATCAGAAGGTTGCCGCCGTAGGTATGGCGCCACTGATCGAGGATGCGGTACGGCGCCCAGCGAAGTTCGTCATCGTCATTCGCCAGCGCCGCGGCGACCATCGGCAATTCGTGGGCGTTGGTTCCGATCGCTTCGAGATCGTTGTCCATCGCCAGCAGCACATTGGAGGTGCCGGTGAAGGACTGTCCAAGTCCTTCCTTCACCGCCTCGACGCACCAGCGCTGCCACAGGAAACCATGGCGCCGCCGCGTTCCGAAATCGGAAAGCCGCAAACCGTCCAGCTTGCGCAGCCGCTCGACCTTGCTCCAGAGCTTGGCCTTTGCCCTGGCATAGAGCACATCGAGCGCGAACCGGCCCTGTCCCTTCATCGCCTGGCGCGAGCGCAACTCGTTGAGAATGGCAAGCGCCGGGATCTCCCACATCGTGGTGTGCGTCCACGGTCCGTGGAAATGCAACTCGTACTGGCCATCGACCTTGTTGAGCTCGTATTCGGGGAGGCGGAAGGCCGCGAGCCAGTTGATGAAATCGGGCGAGAACATCTGGGTCTTGCCGTAGAACGTATTGCCGGCAAGCCATATCAATTCCTTCTTGCTGAACCGGATGGTGCGGGCATGATCGAGCTGGGCGCGCAGCTCCGACTCGTCGATGATCTCGGCGAGCCGCACGTGCCGGCTGCGATTGATGACCGAAAACGTGACCTGCTGGCTCGGATAGAACTCCCGAATCATCTGCAGCATCAATAGCTTGTAGAAATCGGTGTCGAGCAGGCTGCGCACGATCGGGTCGAGCCGCCAGCCGTGATTATAGGTTCTGCTCGCAATGTCTGTGACTGCCATGCCAGGAACTTTAGCCCGCCGGAAGCCGCGCAACCAGTAGGTTTATGGAAGTCCGCTGCCGGAGATCCCGCTGGCAGGACCTCTGCTTTGAGCTGGAAAGATCCGCTCTCTCCCGGCTGCAAATGGAGGTTCGCGACGACGATGTGCGGCTGGTTGTCGATCTGCAGAACGATTTCTGTCCCGGCGGCGCGCTCATCGATCGATCTGGCGGGGTTACTCGATGCCGCCTCGGCCGGGATGGCTGCGGCCGGCGTGCAGCGTGTCGACAATCCCGGCTTGCGCTGCGCTTCGATCATGCGGCTCGCGTATTGCGATTCGGCATTCCGCCGGTCGCCACGATGTCGGCGCGCAATTGCTCGATGGTCGTGCGATGCCGCATCGCCGTCCGCCGGATCAGCGTAAACGCATCCGTATGGGCGCGCGGGAGCTTGACTCGTCGACAGCCATCCTCTTCTCTTTTGCGGATCGACCGGCCTGGCGCGGTTGCAAAAAAGAAAGAAAAAAATTTGGGAGTCGAACGAAAATTGTCGCCGACGCATGAGGCGCCCTATCGCGGCTTGCGCGTTCTCGATTTCGGCCAGGGTATCGCTTCGCCTTATTGCGCCATGCTGCTCGGCGTCTACGGCGCCGAGATCATCAAGGTCGAACCGCCGGAAGGCGACTGGTCGCGCTACCTGGGAACGACCCATGGAAACCACACCGCGCTATCTGCCGTCTATAATCGCGGCAAGCGCAGCCTGTGCCTCGATCTGAAGCATGAAGACGGCATTGCGATCGCCAAGCGGCTCGCACGGGATTGCGATGTGCTGATCGAGGGTTTCCGGCCCGGCGTCGCCGCCCGTCTGGGACTTGGCTATGAGGAGCTGGCCCGCGACAATCCCGGCCTGATCTATCTCTCGGTCTCGGGCTTCGGGCAACAGGGTCCTTACGCCAAGCGTCCGGGCTCGGATTCGGTCGCGCAGGCGTTTTCCGGCCTGGTGTCGGTCAACGTCGGCAACGACAAGACCCCGCACCGGGTTGGCACGACCATCTCCGACGTCGCGACCGGGGTCTACGCCTTCCAGGCCATCGCCACCGCGCTGTTCGCGCGCGCGGCCGTCGGCACCGGCCGCTGGATCGATGTCAGTCTCGCGCAATCGACCGCCGCCTTGCTCGGCCACAAGGTCGCCGAATATGTTCTGGAAGGCGGCGCTCCGCGCGCGCTCAACGTGCCGGCGGGCTCCTATCAAACCACGGATGGCTGGCTGATGGTCACGCTGGTAAACGAAGCCCAGTACAAACGTCTCTGCACTGCGATCGGACGGGAGGATCTGGCCGGCGATCCCCGGTTTGCGGATTTCGCCAGCCGCGCGGATTCGGCGGATGCGCTGATTCCGCAAATGCGCGAGGTGTTCCTGACCCAGTCGAGCGAAACCTGGCTTACGCGGCTGCATGCGGCGGACATCATCGCCGAGCGCATCCATACTCCCGGCGACTGGCTGGACAACGTTCACGTCAGGGCGACCAAAGCGGCGGTCTGCCAGGATACTCCCGGCGTTGGTCCGGTCTACGCACCGCGCACGCCGGGCATCGCAGGGCTTTCCGAAGACCAGCTTTGCCCTGCGCCGGATATCGGCGCGGATAGCCGTGCGGTGCTGCTCGACGCCGGGTTCGAGCCCGACGCCATCGATGATTTGATCAGGAGCGGCGCTGTGCGCACCCCGGCACGCTAGGCGGCCGCCGAAATATACCGGGCGCTGACGTCGGACGATCGATCGATGGAAACAAACACCTCGAAAGGGGGAAGCCATGGCGGGATTATATTTCGAGGAATTCGAGGTCGGCCGGGAATTTCACCATGAATTCAGCCGGACCGTTACCGAGATGGACAATACGATGTTCAGCCTGCTGACGATGAACCCGCAGCCGCTGCATATCGACGCGCATTTCGCGGAAACCACCGAATTCGGCCAGCGGCTGTTCAACAGCCTCTATACGCTCGGCATCATGATCGGCATGAGCGTCTACGACACCACGCTGGGCACGACGATCGGCAATCTCGGCATGACCGACGTCAAGTTTCCAAAGCCGGTGTTTCACGGCGATACGCTGAAGGCCCACACCAGGATCGTCTCCAAGCGCATCAGCAAATCGCGGCCGACCCAGGGCATCGTCGAGTTCGAGCACACCGCGACCAACCAGCGCGGCGAGGTGGTCGCAAGCTGCCGCCGCACCGGGCTGATGCACTGCAAACCGCAAGCGAAGGTATGAGACGATGCGATCATTCCTGTTCGTTCCCGGCGACAGCGTCCGCAAATTCGAGAGCGCGAAGAAGACCGCGGCCGACGCCCTGATTCTCGATCTCGAGGACTCGATCGCGCCGGACCAGAAGGTCGCCGCGCGCGGCATCACCCGCGAGATGCTCGATGCGCGCCATCCGAACCAGAAGATGTATATCCGCGTCAACGCGCTCGATACCGGCCTGACGCTCGGCGACCTTGCCGCCGTCATGCCGGGCCGGCCCGACGGCATCGTCCTGCCGAAATGCGCGGGCGCCGCTGATGTCAACCATCTGGCACTGTACCTCGATGCGTTCGAGGCGGCGTCCAGCCTCGAGCAGGGCAGCACGCGGATCGTCGTCGTCGCGACCGAGACCGCGCGGGCTGTGACCAAACTGTTCGATTTCGACGGCGCAAGCCCGCGGCTGTGGGGCATGATGTGGGGCGCCGAGGATCTTGCGGCGTCGCTCGGGGCCTCGCGCAACCGGTCGGCGGGCCGCTTTCATGGCCCGTTTTTGCTGGCGCGAGACCTCTGCCTGATCAGCGCGGCGGCGGCCGGGGTCGTGGCGATCGATACCATCGCCACCGACATCGACGATCTGGTCGCGCTGAGGGAAGAGGCGATCGCCGCCCGCCATGACGGGTTTCTCTCGAAGGCCGTCATTCATCCCAAGCATGTCGACGTCGTCAACGCGGCCTTCATGCCGACGGATGAGGAGATCGCATGGTCGCAGAAAGTGGTAAAAGCCTTCGACGACAATCCGGATACCGGCGTCGTCAGGCTGGACGGCCAGATGATCGACAAGCCGCATCTTCGTGCCGCCGAGAAAATTCTCGCCTTGGTCGAGCGCAGGCGCTGAGTGCATCGCGCGGAAGTCCGAGGCGGCGTGCCGCCGCGATCAATTCATTCTGGAGGTGACAACATGCGACTGACAACCCCGCGCGTTGCGCCCGTCCCGGCAGACGGCTGGACCGAAGAACAGCGCGAGATCGTGGAGCCCATGCTGGCCCGTGGTCCGATACTCAATATCTTCCGCACCCTGCTGACCCATCCCGCGGCGGCCAGGGCTTTCCTGGTCTGGGGCGGTTATATCCTGGGCCGCAAATGCACGTTGCCGCCGCGCGAGCGCGAGATCGTCATCCTGCGCACCGGCTTCCTGTGCCGCTCCGGCTATGAATGGACCCAGCATGTACCGATCGCGCGACGTGCCGGCCTGACCGATGCCGAGATCGCCCGGATCAAGCTCGGCGCCGACGCGCCCGGCTGGAGCGAGGCCGATGCTGCCCTGCTGCGGGCCACGGACGATCTGCATCGCGAGCAGTTCGTCACCGAACCGGTCTGGGCCGAGCTGACGCGGCATTTTGGCGAACGCCAGCGTATGGATATGGTGTTCACGGCGGGCCAGTACACCCAGGTCTCGATGCTGCTGAATAGCTTCGGCGTTCAGCTCGACGAAGGCCAGGTGCTGGATCCTGATCTGAGGGGGTTTTCGAGATGAGCGGGCGTCTGCAGGGCAAGATCGCGATCATTGTCGGCGCGGGCCAAACCGCCGGCGAAACCATCGGCAACGGCCGGGCCATGGCGCTGCTGTTCGCGCGCCACGGCGCGCAGGTCCTGTGCGTCGATCGTCATCTGGAGAGCGCCGTGGAGACGGTTTCCATGATCGCCGAAGAAGGCGGCAGTGCCGCGCCTTTTCAGGCAGACGTCTCCCGCGACGCCGATTGCGCCGCCGTTGTCGCCGAGGCCAGGTCGCGCTCGGGACGCATCGATATCCTCGTCAACAATGTCGGTATTGGCGGCGGCGGTGACGGTCCCGCCCATCGGGCCGACGAGGCGGCCTGGGACCGCATCCTCGCGGTCAACCTCAAATCCGCATGGATGACCATCAAGCACGCCGTGCCCGTCATGCGCGAACAGGGCGGCGGATCAATCGTCAATATCTCGTCGCTGGCCTCGCTCGCCGGCGGCAACCAGGTGGCCTATGAGGTTTCCAAGGCGGGAATGAACCGGCTCACCACCAGTGTTGCCAACGCCAATGCCGCCCACGGCGTGCGCTGCAACGCCGTGCTGCCGGGTTTGATGGATACCCCCATGGCCATTACAGGGATCGCCGACGCGATCGGGTCGACGACATCAGCGGTGCGCGAAGCTCGCAACGCGCGCGTACCGCTGCGCGGCAAGATGGGGACCGCCTGGGACACCGCCCACGCGGCGCTGTTCCTGGCCTCGGACGAGGCTCGGTTCATTACGGGCGTGCTGCTGCCTGTGGACGGCGGAATGGCGGCCCGCGTCGGCTGATGGTTGCGAATTGGTGTGGCCACCAACGATGCGCCGCATGACCTCGAGGGCGAGGGTCGCGACGTGAGTCGCTTAGCGCGATGTCGACCGGCATTCCCCTTCGCCAAATGCAAGAAGTGCCCTGAAATTACACTCATCTTCAATTCCGTGACACGGAACAAAATTCCGCTTGCATCGCAAACCGGGCGAGGTTTCATGGTCGGCAACAAGCCGATCCGGACGCAATCTCGCGCTGGCATTTGGCATAAGGGAGCGCGATGGGAGCGTTGTCGCATCTGCGAATTGTCGAGATCGGAAGTGCTGCGGCGGCGAGTTACTGCGCGCGTCTGTTTGCCGACTTCGGTGCCACCGTTCAAAAGGTCGAACCGCCGCAGGGCGATCCGCTTCGCCGCAGCGCGCCGTTGACGCCGAAAGGCCAGAGCGCGTGGTTCGCATTTCTCAATTTCAACAAGTCGAGCGTCGCGCTCGATTGCGAACGATGCCGACGCCTCGTTGCGCCTGAGCGAGTTGATCGGCAGCTGCGACATCCTGATCGACGGCCGCGATATCGATGATGCGGATTGTCCGGCGTTCGATCTTGCGGCGCTCAAGCATGCCAATCCGGGTCTCATTCACGTCGAAGCAAGCTGGTTCGGCCCGGACGGTCCCTATGCGGAATTCGAGGCGACCGACTCGACCATTCGCGCATTGACGGGCCTGATAAAACTGGTCGGGCCGGCCGAGGGACCGCCGATGCACGCGCCGGATTTCCAGACCGGGATTTTCGCCGGGCTATGGGGATTCATCGCGGCGGCATCGTCCGTGCTCGGCCGCATGCGGGACGGGCGCGGCCGCACCAGCGCGCTGTCCCTCTTCGAGTCCAGCATCGCGGTCACCGAATACATCATGTTCGAGTCGTTTGCGCGCGGCGACATCATGCGCCGGATCGGCGTCAACCGCTTCTGGCCGACCTTTCCGGTCGGCATCTATGAAACCAGACAGGGCTGGCTCGGCGTCACCACGGTGACGCCGGCGCAATGGCGCGCCTTCTGCGAGATGCTGGGACTCCATGAGCTGCGCGACGACGCAAGGCTGTTTCTCGGCGTCGACCGGCTGCAGCACATGGAGGAGATCGAACGGCAGTTTGTTCCCAGGCTGAAGCAACGCACCGCAGAGGAGTGGTTTGCGGAGGGCTTGAAGCGAAAAATTCCGATCGTGCCGGTGCCCGGCATCGGCGATCTCATCGCCGATGCGGAGAAGCAGTCGCGGGGCGCGATTGTCCCGATCACGATCGGCGAGGAGAGCGGCTTTACCGCGGGTTCCATGCAGCGCTTGACCGGCACGCCGCCCCTGCGCGGCGGTGCCGTTCCGGCGATCGGCGAGCAGCAGCCCTCTGTCGTTGCTGATCCCGGCGATGCGGCGATAGCTGCGCTTGAGCCCGGGCCGCGCGATCCCAAGCGGCTTCCGCTCGACGGGATCCGCGTGATCGATTTCTCGATGGGCTGGGCCGGTCCGATCTGCACGCGCACCCTGGCCGATCTTGGCGCCGACGTGATCAAGATCGAG
Organism: uncultured Alphaproteobacteria bacterium; assembly: GCA_963721275.1. Lineage (GTDB taxonomy): Bacteria > Pseudomonadota > Alphaproteobacteria > Rhizobiales > Xanthobacteraceae > Bradyrhizobium. The sequence goes on from CAVRIQ010000022.1 coordinate 102,818, forward strand.
GCGATTCAGTATCCGGACTGGTGGCGCGGTGTCGACCGGCGCCCGGCCTATGTGCTCGAGCAGATGTACGAGAAGACGGTGCGCTACTGCATCATGAACCGCAACAAGCGCGGCATCACGCTCGACCTGACCCGGCCGCAGGGCCTCGAGCTTGCCAAGCAACTGCTCGCCGACGCCGACCTCGTGGTCGACAATTACTCGGTCGAGGTGCTGCCGAAACTCGGCCTCGGCTACGAGGTGCTGAGAAAAACCAATCCGAAACTTGTGATGATGTCGATGTCGGCGTTCGGAGCGGGGAGCGTTTTCCGCGACTGCCGCGCCTACGGCTCGACGCTCGAACAAGGCTCGGGGCTGCCGAGCGTTGTCGGAGACGCCGGCGGGCCGCCGGTGATGAGCCACACCGCGTTCGGCGACGCCGTCGGCGGACTGAACGGCTGCGCCGCCGTTCTCATCGCCCTGATCCATGCCAAGCTTACCGGCAAGGGCCAGTTCATCGACCTCGCGCAGATCGACTGCATGATGCCTTTCGCCGCTCCCTGGATCGTCGCGCATTCGATCGATGGCGCCAAGCCCGTGAAATTCGGCAACCGTCATCCGGATTTCGTGCCGCATGGGTGCTTTGCGTGCGCCGGCAGCGACAACTGGATCGTGGTCGCCGTTTCCAGCGATGCGATGTGGCCGAAGCTCTGCAAGGTCCTCGGCCGCGCCGACTGGGCCGCGGATGAAACGCTGAAGAGCGCCGCCGGCCGGCGGCGGATCGAGAGCGAAATCGAGGCGGAGATCGCGTGCTGGACTTCGACGCGCGTGCCCGACGACGCCATGAAGGAATTGCAGCGCGCCGGCGTGGCGTCCGGCGTCGCGCGCTTGCCGATCGAATTGCTGAAAGACCCGCAACTGCATGCGCGCGGTTTCATCCAGGAGGTCGATCGCGCCTTCATCGGCAGGCATCCGCAGCCGTCGATGCCGTTCCGCGAGGCCGACCGGCCGTTTGCGATCCGTTCCGCGCCGCCGACGCTCGGCGAGCACAATCGCGAAATCCTCGCCGGTCTGCTCGGGTTGTCCGATGCCGAGATCGGGCAGCTGGCGCGCGACGGCATAATCGGAACCGAGATGCTGATGGAGGAGCAGCTGGCAAAAGAGAAGAAACGGGCGGCAGGTTGATGGCGGCGGCCCAACCGGCGCATGGTGCGCGATCCGGCCGAGGGGATCGCCGAGCTGCAACTGGAAACATTCATGCCCTTTCATAGACTGTTGATCGCCAATCGCGGCGAGATCGCCATTCGCATCGCCCGCGCCGCCGGCGAGAGCGGGCTCGCCACCGTCGCGATCTGCCCCTTCGACGACGCCTTGTCGCTGCACGTCCGCGCGGCCGACGAATGCTGCGAAATTCCCGGGCACGGGGCGCGCGCCTATCTCGATATCGAAGCGGTGATCGCGGCCGCGAAGGCGACCGGATGCGATGCGCTGCATCCCGGTTACGGCTTTCTCAGCGAGAATGCGCTGCTGGCGCGGCGTTGCGCGGAGGAGGGGATCGTCTTCGTCGGACCCTCTGCCGATGCGCTCGAATTGTTCGGCGACAAGGTCAAGGCCAAGCAGCTTGCCGGGCGCTGCGGCCTGCCGGTGATCGAAGGCACCACCGGTCCGACCACGCTGGAAGAGGCAAGAGCATTCTTCGCTTCCCTCGGTGCCAATGGCGCGGTCATGATCAAGGCTGTCGCCGGCGGCGGCGGACGCGGCATGCGCTTCGTCGAGGAGGTCTCAAAACTGGAGGAAGCCTATGCGCGCTGCCAGTCCGAGGCCAAGGCCGCCTTCGGCAATGACCAGGTCTATGTCGAACGCCTGATCCGCAAGGCGCGCCATATCGAGGTGCAGATCATCGGCGACCATTACGGGGCGATCAGCCATTTGTGGGAGCGCGAATGCACGATCCAGCGCCGCAACCAGAAGCTCATCGAAGTCGCACCCAGTCCCTCGCTGAGCGATGCCTTGCGCGCGCGCATTATCGAGGCCGCAAAGCAGCTTGCGGCCGCCGCGCACTACGACAGCCTCGGCACGTTCGAGTTTCTGGTCGATGGCGAAGCCGGCGGAGAGCAGGCATTTGCCTTCATCGAGGCCAATCCGCGCCTGCAGGTCGAGCATACCGTGACCGAGGAGGTGCTTGGCGTCGACCTCGTCAAATCGCAGCTTGGGGTCGCCGCAGGCGCCACCCTGGCCTCGCTCGGCCTGGCGCAGGCCGCGGTGCCGGCGCCGCGCGGTTACGCGATGCAGCTTCGCATCAACATGGAAGTGATGGACGAGAAGGGCATGACCAGCCCGACCGGCGGCACGCTTGCGGTGTTCGATCCGCCGTCCGGCCCGGGCGTGCGGGTCGATACGTTCGGCTACTCCGGATACAAGACCAGCGCGGCCTTCGACTCGCTTCTCGCCAAGGTGATCGTTCATTCGCCTGCCGCGAGCTGGCCCGACGTCGTGCAGAAGGCGGCGCGGGCCTTGCGTGAATTTCGCATCGCGGGCGTCGCCACCAACATTCCCTTCATTCAGGCGGTGCTGGCGCATCCCGATTTCGCCGCCAACCGCATCGCGACCGATTTCATCGATAGCCACGTCGCGGCGCTGGTTGCTGCCGCACAGCAACCCGCTCGACCGCTGTTCTTCGCCAGCGGCGGTGTCATCGGCGAAGCGACTCTATCTTCCGCAGCGATCGCTGGACCGGTGGGATCCGAACCGGTGCCGGCGCCCCTGCAGGGCACGGTGGTCGTGATCGAGGTGGCCGAAGGCGATCTGGTTCGTCCCGGGCAGCAGATCGCGGTCCTCGAATCCATGAAGATGGAGCATCTGGTGACGGCCCCGCACGGCGGCAGGGTAACAAAAGTCGTGACCGAAAGCGGCGTGACGCTGATGCAGGGCGAGCCGATCCTGTTCCTCGAACCCGCCGAGGTCGATGGCGACGAGGCCGAGAAGGAGACTGCGATCGATCTCGACCACATCCGGCCCGATCTCGCCGAGCTCATGGCGCGCCATGCCAATACGCTCGATGAGAGCCGGCCGGCCGCGGTCGAGCGCCGGCGCAAGACCAGTCAGCGAACGGCGCGGGAAAACATCGCGCAACTGGTCGATGACGGCTCGTTCATCGAATACGGATCGCTGGCGATCGCCGCCCAGCGCCGCCGGCGCAAGCTCGATGACCTGATCAAGAACACCCCCGCCGACGGGTTGATCGCGGGCGTTGCCACCGTCAACGCGGACAAGTTCGGTGCGAACGATGCCCGCTGCATGGTGATTGCCTACGACTACACCGTGCTGGCCGGCACCCAGGGTCACATGAATCACAAGAAGATCGACCGTATGCTCGGCCTTGCCGAGCAGTGGCGGATGCCGCTGGTGTTCTACGCCGAAGGCGGCGGCGGCCGTCCCGGCGACACCGACCGGCTCGGCATGACCGGTCTCGACGGGCCGTCCTTCGTGCAGTTCGCAAAGCTGTCGGGCCTGGTTCCGGTCGTCGGCGTGGTGTCCGGTTATTGTTTCGCCGGCAACGCCGCGATGCTCGGCTGCTGCGACGTCATCATTGCCACCCGGAATTCGTCGATCGGCATGGGCGGCCCGGCGATGATCGAAGGCGGCGGCCTCGGCGTCTACCATCCAGCGGAGGTCGGGCCGGTGTCGTTTCAGTCGCCGAACGGCGTCATCGACATTCTGGTCGAGGACGAAGTGGAAGCTACCGCCGCCGCACAAAAATACCTGTCCTACTTTCAGGGTGCCGTTGCCTCGTGGAAGGCGCCGGACCAGCGCCTGCTGCGGCGTGCCATCCCCGAAAACCGGCTGCGCGTCTATGACATCAGGACCGTCATCGACCTTCTGGCGGACGAGGGATCGGTGCTCGAAATCCGCCGGGATTTCGGTGTCGGCATCATCACCGCCTTCATCCGTATCGAGGGCAAGCCGTTCGGCTTGATCGCCAACAATCCGAAGCATCTCGGCGGCGCGATCGATGCCCCGGCGGGCGACAAGGCCGCGCGTTTCATGCAGCTCTGCGACGCCTTCGATATTCCGCTTCTGTCGCTCTGCGATACGCCGGGCTTCATGGTCGGGCCCGAGGCCGAGAAGGCCGCGATCGTGCGTCACGTCGCCCGCATGTTCGTGACCGGCGCGAGCCTCACCGTGCCGCTGTTCGGCATCGTGCTGCGCAAGGGTTACGGCCTCGGCGCGCAATCCATGATCGGTGGCGGCTTCCATGCCTCGTTCTTCACCGTGGCGTGGCCGACCGGCGAGTTCGGCGGCATGGGCCTGGAAGGTTACGTCCGGCTCGGCTTCCGCAAGGAAATGGAAGCGATCGCCGATCCCGTCGAGCGCGAGAATTACTACAAGAGGAAGGTCGCCGAGCTCTATGCCAACGGCAAGGCGGTCTCGATCGCATCCGTGCTGGAGATCGACGAGGTGATCGATCCGGCCGACACCCGCCGCTGGATCATGGCCGGCCTTCAATCCGTGCCCAAGCCCGAGCCGCGCGGTCACCGCAAACGGCCCTGCATCGATGCCTGGTAGCATTGTGAGATCGAGGGGAGAGGCGTGCGGCACCGCAAATTAAACTCGCGACGGGCATCCTTGTGCTCTAAAAGCGTCCCGGTGTCGCGCGAGGCGCGCGTCGGAATCCGGATCGTTCATTAAATGCCGCAAGATTCGAGCCCGGAAGTCGCTGGACGTATCGACGATTGGTGGTCGCTCGCGAAAGGCAACGTGCTGACCGACCCATTCGGGCAGATGGCGAAAGCGGGTCTGTTCCAGGTCGGCCTGGCCGGCGCGGGAGCCGCCCTCGACAGCTATCGCGCCATCGCGGCCGCCGAGCAGGCGATCGCCGCGAAGACCGGACTGCCGGGGCTGGCGAGCGCTTTCGCCGGGCGACAGATGGTGGCGCGCTTTTTCGTCGCGGGTTTTGCCAGCCCGGACCAGCGCGCCACATGGCTGCCGCGCGTGGCGGCGGGCGAGGTCTGTGCGTCGATTGCGATCTCCGAGCCCGGCACCGGCGCCCATCCGAAGCATTTGCAGACGTCGGCCGAACCGCACCGAGCCGGCTACATCCTGCGCGGCCGCAAGGCGTGGGTCACCAATGGGCCGATCGCCGACGTGTTTCTGGTGCTGGCGGTGACCGCCGTCGAGGACGGTCGCAAGCGATACGGGCTGTTTCTGGTCCCGAAGGGGACAAAAGGTCTTTCGGTCAAGCCGATGCCGGCGCTGGACGCGCTCGCGCCGGCGACGCATTGCGAGCTGGAGCTCGACGGATGCGAACTGCCGGCGACGGCGCGAATTGGAGATATGCCCGATGCTTATCCGGCGATGGCCTTGCCGTTTCGCGATACCGAGGACACCGTCGGCACCGCCAACATTGCGGGACTGGTGAGCTGGCTGCTCGAAAACTGCGCTGCCCGCATCGAACAAACGGAAGACAATGCCTTGCGGCTCGGCCGCATCGCGGGTCTGGTGTCGCTGGTGGCGGCGGCAAGCCAGCTCGCGGTGGCGGCGCTCGACGGCGAAGGTCCGGATGTTCCGGCGCGGGTGGTCGGCGTGCGGCTGCTGGCGCGGCAGATCGTCGATGAAATCCGCGAACTGCTGGCGCAGGGCGCACCGGTCGATGACGCGATCGCCCGGGCGCTCGCCGCCTACGATCTGTTGTCTTCGGTCGCGCGCGAACCGCGCAAGGTGCGGCAGGCGCGGCTTGGAAATTCCCTATGGAGCGTGAAACAGTGACCCACAACACTCTGCCGGCGGATTCGATCGAGGCCGTCACCAAAGGACTGGCGTCGGCCGGCTATATCGCCAGCAAGCAGATCGCGACCGCGATCTATCTCGCCGAGAAGATCGAAAAGCCGATTCTGGTCGAAGGCCCCGCGGGGGTCGGCAAGACCGAACTCGCAAAGGCGCTGGCGGCCTGGCGCGGGCTCAAGATGATCCGCATGCAGTGCTATGAAGGGCTCGACGAGGCCAAGGCGCTGTACGAGTGGAAGTACGCCAAGCAACTGCTCTACACCCAGATCCTGAAGGACAAGCTCGGCGAGGTGCTCGGCGGCGCCGACACGCTGGCCGCGGCGCTCGCCAAATTGCACGATTTCGGCGACGTGTTCTTTTCCAAGGAATTCGTCGAGCCGCGGCCCCTGCTGCAGGCGCTGGAGCAGCCCAAGGGATGCGTGCTGCTGGTCGACGAGATCGACAAGTCGGACGCCGAATTCGAATCGCTGCTGCTCGAAATCCTGTCGGACTATCAGGTCAGCATCCCCGAACTCGGAACCATCGTCGCCGGTGTGAAGCCGATCGTGATCCTGACGTCCAACGGCGAGCGCGACCTCTCCGATGCGCTCAAGCGCCGTTGCCTGCATCTGCATATCGGCTTCCCCGAGCAGAAGCTGGAAGAGCGCATCGTCGAAAGCCGGGTACCCGGGATATCGCAGACCCTGCGCACGCAGCTCGTCGGCTTCATCAACCAGGTCCGCGCGCTCGATCTGAAGAAGCTGCCCTCGGTCAGCGAGACCATCGACTGGGCGCGCGTGCTGGTGCTGCTGCAGTCTTCGGAGCTGGACCATGAAACCGTCAAGGACACGCTCAACGTGCTCCTGAAATACGAGGCCGACATCGAGACAACGCTGCCGCAGGTGACGACCTTCGTCGCCAGGGCCGGCCGGCAGGGCGTGTTCGGCTGATGCGCGAGGAACTGCATCGCTTCTTCCGGGCGGCTCGCGGAGCCGGCGTTCGGGTATCGCCCGCCGAAAGCATCGATGCAATGAAGGCGGTGGCCGATGTCGGACTTGCCGACCGGGCGATCCTGCGCGACGCGCTGCTGCTGACGCTCGCCAAGAGCGAAGAAGAAAAGCAGGCGCTCGGCGACTGTTTTGATCTCTTCTTCAGCCAGCCGGAACCGAAAGAAGAAGCCGCGCCGGATGAGGCTGACGAAAGCAAGAGTCCGGATTCGAGCCCCGGCGAAGCGGAGCAGGGCAGTGACGCCGGCGCGCCATCGCCCGAGCTCGGCGAGCTGGCGCAGATGCTGATGTCGCGCGAGCGCACCGCGATCGCGGCGGCGATGGCGGCTGCCGCGAATGCCGCCTCGCTTTCCGACATCCGCTATTTCACCCAGCGCGGCATCTTCTCGACCCGGATTCTCGAGCAACTCGGGATCCAGCGGCTGCGCGACGATCTGGACGCGCTCACCGCGACCAATCCGGCGGAGGCCGAGCGGCTCGCGGCGGCCCTGGAGGCGCTGCGCGAAAACGTGCGGGACGTCGTCAATCAGGCCCTGCTGCTCTATGGGCGCGAGGAGGCCGAAAACCTGCGCCATGAAATCCTGCGCAACGCGCCGCTCGCCCGGCTCGAGCGCCGCCAGGTCGAGCAGATGAAGGCGCTGATCCGCGCCATCGCGCGGCGGCTGCGCGAGCGTTACAGCAAGCCCCGCAAGCGGCAGCGGCGCGGCCATCTCGATCTGAGGCGGACGCTGCGGCGCAACGCCGCCTGGGGCAGCGTCCCGTTCCTGATCTCCTGGAAACGCCGGCATCGCGACCGGCCCAGGATCGTGGCGCTTTGCGATGTCTCGGGGTCGGTGGCGCAGGTGTCCGATTTCTTCCTGCTCCTGATCCACAGCCTGCACGAGGTGGTGGACGACGTGCGCTCGTTCGCCTTCTCCGGCCACCTCATCGAGGTCAGCGACATCCTCGACAAGAAGACGCCCGAAGAGGCGATGAGCGAGATCATGTCGAAGGTCGGATTCGGCTCCTCCGACTACGGCGGTTCCCTGGTGGATTTCGAGAAGGATTTCATCAATACGGTGACGCCGAAGACGACGGTGATCGTGCTCGGCGACGCCCGCACCAATAACCTCGATCCGCGCGCCGACATCCTTCGCACCATCTCGGAGCGATCCAAGCGGCTGGTCTGGCTCAACCCCGAGGGGCGGATGGCCTGGGGCTGGGGCGATTCCGAGATGCCGCGCTATGCCGCCTTCTGCAGCGTCGTGCGCCAGTGCGCGACCGCAAAGCAGCTCGAGCGGGCGGTGTCCGACATCGTGGCGGCCTATCAATAAGTCGTTGTGGTGGGTAGCCGGCGACGGCTAAAAGGCGGGCTTGCCGACATCGCAGCGGATATACGAAGATGCCCATGAACGCCTCTGATCGCACCGTCTCCCGGATCCCGGTCCGGGTGATCTTCGCCATCCTTGTTCTGCTGGGCCTCGCTCTTCCGCAGCGACAGGCCGCTGCGGAGACCAAATATCCGGGCAAGCCCGTTCGCATCGTGGTGCCCTTTGCGGCGGGCGGCGTTGCCGACATTACCGCGCGCATCATTGCCGAGAAGCTCAGCGGCAGGCTCGGGGGCCGCTTTTACATCGAGAACCAGCCCGGCGCCGGCGGCATCGCCGCGGCCCGAACCGTGATCTCTGCTGCGCCGGATGGACATACCCTGGCATTGTTGTCCAACGGGACCGCGATCAGCGTCTCCCTGTTCAGCCATCTGCCCTACGATCCCCTGAAGGACTTCACTCCGATTTCGAGCCTGGGTTATTTCGATTTTGTGTTCGCGACCGACGCGGAATCGCCATTCAAGACGCTCGCGGACTTCATCGCCGCTGCAAAGGCAAAGCCCGGCGCGCTCAATGTCGGGACGATCAATATCGGGAGCACGCAAAATCTGTCGGCAGAACTGTTCAAGACCGCAGCCGGCATCGATTTTGCCATCATTCCCTACCGCGGAACGCCGGAGGTGCTGGTGTCCACCATGCAGGGCAACGTCGCCCTCATGATCGACGGCTACTCTTCCATGAAGGGGAATCTCGCCGAAGGGAAACTCCGCCCGCTGGCGTCGTCGGGGCCAGTGCGTTCGCAAAGCACCCCGGACATTCCGACCCTGCAGGAAGCGGGCGTTGCCAATTACGACGTTGTCTCCTGGAACGCGCTGTTTGCGCCAGCCGGAACGCCGCCGGACATCGTCAAGACACTCAATCAGGCGCTGCAGGAAATACTCGGCGAACCGGAGGTCAAGAAGCGACTGCTCGAGCTAGGCATCGAGGCGAGGGGCTCGACGCCCGAGGAGATAGCGGCCAGGCTGAAGTCCGATATCGACAAGTGGCAGAAGGTGATCGAGAAAGCCGGAATTGCGAAGCAGTAGCGGCACCATGTCCCGGCCGGGGGCGTTGACTCACGCTCGATTTCGTCCTGATCTGGCCGCTTCATGAATCTCAAGCAGCTCGAATACTTCGTGCAGGTGGCAGAGCTCGGCAGCTTCAGCAAGGCGGCGGTGGTGCTCGACATCGCGCAGCCGGCGCTGAGCCGGCAAGTGCGCAGCCTGGAGACCGAGCTGCACCAGCAACTGTTCCTGCGCAACGGCCGGGGCGTCACGCTGACGGACGCGGGCAAGCGGCTGTTCGACCATAGCGTCGCGGTGCTGCAGCTGATGGCGCATGCCCGCGAGGATCTGGGAGCAAGCCGCGACGAGCCGGTTGGGCGGGTGACCATCGGGCTGCCGCCGAGCATGGGCCGTCAGCTCACGCTTCCCCTGATCGACCGCTTCAGGAAGGAGCTTCCCGCCGCCCGGCTGGCGATCGTCGAGGGGTTGTCGACCCACATCGTCGAATGGGTGACGACCGGCCGCATCGACGTCGGTCTGGTCTATAATCCGGAGGCTCAGGCCGGGCTGGAGATCACGCCGCTGCTGCAGGAACCGCTCGGACTGGTGAGCCATGCGGTGAAGGGTAAGCGTGGACGTGCCGCATTGCCGCCGCTGCCGATGAAGGAGCTGTCGCGTTACCCCCTGATTGTTCCGGAGCGAGTGCACGCCATGCGCCGTCTGCTCGAGACCCAGGCGGCGCTGGCCGGCGTCAAGCTCGATATTGCCTGGGAGGTATCGAGCGTCCCATCCATCATCGATCTGGTCTGCGCCGGCTACGGTTATGCGGTGCTCACCGCCAGTGGCGTTGCGGCATCGGCGCGCGCGAGCGAACTGGCGACGCGCCGGCTGGTGGACCCGACGCCGACAAGCGTGCTTTGCCTGGCGATCTCGGCGCACCGGCGCCCGACGCCGCTGACCCTGCACACCATGCGGCTGTTGACCGCGCTGGTGCGCGAGCTTCCCGTCTGACCAATTTCGGCATGGTTCGGATCGGTGGGCTATGCCAGCCCGGTATGTCTGTTATAGGAGCCGGGCGCTGGCGAAGCACGGGTCAACTCGCCACAATGGTGTTGAACATCATCACAGTCATCTGTGGGATTATCCAATGCAAACCGCCATTCCCTGCCTGTTTATGCGTGGAGGCACCTCGCGAGGGCCGTTTTTCAAGGCCAGCGACTTGCCCTCCGACCTGCCGACGCGCGACAAGGTGCTGCTGTCGGTGATGGGTTCCCCCGACAAGCGGCAGATCGACGGCCTCGGCGGCGCGCATCCGCTGACCTCCAAGGTCGGCATCGTGTCCAGGGGCAGCAAGCCCGGCGTCGATCTCGATTTCCTGTTTGCCCAGCTGCAGCCCGACAAGGATACCGTCGACACCACGCCCAATTGCGGCAACATGCTCGCAGCGGTGGTGCCGTTCGCGCTCGAGACCGGCATGGTCAAGCCCAGGGGCGACACCACCACACTGCGGGTCCTGACGCTGAACACCGACATGCAGTGCGACATCACCGTGCAGACGCCGAACGGCCATGTCGAATATGAGGGGACCGCCCGCATCGACGGCGCGCCGGGAACCTCGGCGCCGATCACGGTCAGCTTTCTCGACACCGCCGGCTCGGTGGCGCCGGGGCTGCTTCCGACCGGCAATGTCCGCGACAGGATCGACGGCATCGAGGTCACCTGCATCGACAACGGCATGCCGCTGGTGATCTTCAAGGCCGGGGACGTCGGCCGCACCGGCTACGAGAGCGTGGACCAGCTCAATGCGGACACCGAGTTGAAGACACGGATCGAAAAGTTGCGGATCGCCTGCGGCCACGCCATGAAACTCGGCGACGTCACCGCCAAGAACTACCCGAAGATGACGCTGATCGCTGCGCCGCGCGCCGGCGGCAGCATCTGCACGCGCAGCTTTATCCCGCATGTCTGCCACGACGCGATCGGCGTGCTGGCGGCGGTGACGGTGGCGACCGCCTGCGTGCTCGACGGTTCGACCACCGACGGCATTGCGTCGGTGCCGGCGGGCAACGTCAAGAACATATCGGTGGAACATCCGACCGGCGAATTCAGCGTCGAGATCGAAGTCGATCCGGCCAACCGGCAGAACGTGACCCGCGCGGCCCTGCTGCGCACCGCGCGGCTGTTGATGCGCGGCGAGGTCATGATTCCCGGATCGGTCTGGGCGCCGAAATCGAAGCTCGAAGCGGCGGCAAAATAGCAACGACGATAAGATAGCAACGACGATATTGGGAAACGCCAGCGAAGCGGCGATGCAAGCTAAAGTGCGTGTCTGCCGCGGAAGGAGAGTTGGGTGATCATCGACGTACACGGCCATTACACCACGGCGCCGAAGGCGCTTGAAGACTGGCGCAACCGGCAGATCGCGGGCATCAAGGATCCCTCGGCCATGCCCAAGGCCAGCGAGCTGAAGATCAGCGATGACGAGCTGCGCGAAAGCATCGTCAACAACCAGCTCAAGAAGATGCAGGAGCGCGGCAGCGACCTCACCATCTTCAGTCCGCGCGCCAGCTTCATGGCGCACCATATCGGCGACTTCCAGGTGTCGTCGACCTGGGCTTCGATCTGCAACGAGCTGTGCGCGCGCGTCAGCAAGCTGTTCCCCGACCATTTCATCGGCGCGGCGATGCTGCCGCAGTCGCCGGGCGTCGACCCGAAGACCTGCATTCCCGAGATGGAGAAATGCGTCAGGGAATACGGCTTCGTCGGCATCAATCTCAATCCGGACCCGTCGGGCGGACACTGGACCTCGCCGCCGCTGTCGGACCGGCACTGGTATCCGATCTATGAGAAGATGGTGGAACTCGACATCCCCGCCATGATCCATGTCTCCACCAGCTGCAATGCCTGCTTCCACACCACAGGCGCGCATTATTTGAACGCCGACACCACGGCCTTCATGCAATGCCTGACCTCGGATCTGTTCAAGGATTTTCCAAAGCTGAAATTCCTGATCCCGCATGGCGGCGGCGCGGTGCCCTACCACTGGGGCCGCTTCCGCGGGCTGGCGCAGGAGATGAAGAAGCCGTTGCTGAAGGATCATCTGCTGCACAACATCTTCTTCGATACCTGCGTGTACCATCAGCCGGGCATCGACCTCCTGACCAAGGTCATCCCGGTCGACAACATTCTGTTCGCCAGCGAGATGATCGGCGCGGTGAAGGGGATCGATCCCGAAACCGGCTTTGCCTATGACGACACCAAGCGCTACATCGAGGGCACGATGAACCTCAGCGCGCAGGACAGGCAAAAAGTTTACGAGGGCAACGCGCGGCGCGTGTTCCCGCGCCTCGACGCCGCGCTGAAGGCGAAAGGCAAGTAACATGAGCATGAACAATCTCGGTGTCGTCAGGCGCAACATCGTCCGCGCCGACAAGGCGGCGGTCGAGAAGCTGTCGCGCTTCGGCGTCGCCACCATCCACGAGGCGATGGGCCGTGTCGGCCTGATGCTTCCCTATATGCGGCCGATCTACCCCACCGCGCAGGCTTGCGGACCCGCGGTCACGGTGCTGCTGCAGCCCGGCGACAACTGGATGATGCATGTGGTGGCCGAGCAGTTGCAGCCGGGCGATGTGGTGGTCGCGGCCTGCACTGCGGAGAATACTGACGGCTTCTTCGGCGATCTGCTGGCGACCAGTTTTCGCGCCCGCGGCGCCAGGGGGCTCATCATCGACGGCGGCGTGCGCGACGTGGCGGACCTGACCGAAATGCAGTTCCCGGTGTTCTCCAGGGCGATCAGCGCCAAGGGCACGGTGAAGGCGACGCTCGGCTCGGTGAATATCCCGGTGGTCTGCGCCGGCGCATTGGTCAACCCGGGCGACGTGGTGATTGCCGACGCCGACGGCGTCGTCGTCGTTCCCGCCGATGTCGCCCGCGAGGTGGCCGATGCGGCGGAGGCGCGCGAGGCCAACGAAGGCGAGAAGCGGGCCAAGCTTGCGGCCGGGGTCCTCGGCCTCGACATGTACAAGATGCGCGAACCGCTGGCGAAAGCCGGCCTCAAATATATCGATTGATCGTCATGTCCACTGCATCGAACCAATGGCACGTGGGTCTGGTCGGCTACGGCGAGGTCGGGCGCATCCTTGCCGAGGATCTTCGCAAGCAGGACGTCAAGGTCAGCGCCTATGACATCAAGCTCGGCGGCGATCAGGCCGGGCCCTTGCGGGATCATGCGGGGACGTTTGGGGTTCAGCTCGCTTCCTCGCATGCCGATCTCGCGGCAAAGGCCGATCTGATCGTGTCCGCCGTCACCGCAAGCCAGGCCGTGCCGGTCGCGGGCGCCTGCGCGCCGGCGGTGAAGAAGGGCGCATGGTTTCTCGACTTCAACTCGGCTTCGCCCGGCGCAAAACGGCGCGCGGCCGGCCTGATCGATGGCGCCGGCGGCCGCTACGTCGAAGGCGCGGTCATGACATCGGTCCCGCCGTACCGCATCAAGGTCCCCCTGCTGCTGGGCGGCGGCAGCGCGCGGGACCTTGCGCCGCTGCTGATGGAGCTCGGCTTCGACGCCAAGGTCGCCAGCGAACAGCTCGGCATCGCCTCGGCGGTCAAGATGTGCCGCAGCATCATGATCAAGGGCCTGGAAGCGATGGTGATCGAAAGTTTTACCACGGCGCGCGCTTACGGCGTCGAGGACGCGGTGCTGGCGTCGCTGGCGGAGACGTTTCCCGGCATCAACTGGGAGAAGCAGGGCGCCTACTTTTTCCAGCGCGTCATCGAACATGGCCGCCGCCGAGCCGAGGAAGTGCGCGAGGTGGCCGAGACCGTGCGTGATGTCGGCCTGACGCCATGGTCGGCGCAGGGAACGGCCGAACGTCAGGCCTGGGTCGCCGACCTTGCCGACGAGGGCGTGTTCGGTCCGAAGGGCACCGGGGAGTTTGCCAGGAGTCCCGACTGGCGCACCGAGGCCGACCGGATCCTTGCGATGCTGAAGAATGCCAAATGAGTGACACCGTGATGGATCAGAAGACCCAATTTCAGAAGACGCCCGGCTGGCTCGACTGGTACGCCGGCCCCTCGAAGCCGCGCTTCAGGGTGCCGGCAGGCTCGGTGGACGCGCACTGCCACGTGTTCGGCCCGGGCGCCGAGTTTCCTTTCGCGCCGGAGCGCAAATACACGCCCTGCGACGCCTCCAAGCAGCAGCTCTACGGCCTGCGCGACCACCTCGGCTTCGCCCGCAATGTGGTGGTCCAGGCCACCTGCCACGGCGCCGACAATCGCGCGATGATCGATGCGCTCATCCATTCCGGCGGCCGGGCGCGCGGCGTCGCCACCGTCAAACGCAGCGTCGGCGACGCCGAGCTGCAATCGATGCACGACGCCGGCGTGCGCGGCGTTCGCTTCAACTTCGTCAAGCGTCTGGTCGATTTCACGCCCAGGGACGAATTGATCGAGATCGCCGGCCGCATTGCCAAACTGGGCTGGCACGTCGTGATCTATTTCGAGGCGGTGGATCTGCCCGAATTGTGGGACTTTTTCACCACGCTGCCGACGACGATCGTGGTCGACCATATGGGCCGGCCCGACGTCACCAAGCCGGTCGACGGCCCCGAATTCGAGCTATTTGTAAAATTCATGCGCGATCACCGGAACGTCTGGTCCAAGGTCAGCTGTCCGGAGCGGCTGTCGGTCAAGGGGCCGCCCGCGCTGAATGGCGAGCAGAACGCCTATCGCGACGTGATCCCGTTCGCCCGGCGCATCGTCGAGACTTTCCCTGACCGCGTGCTCTGGGGCACCGACTGGCCGCACCCCAATCTGAAGGACCACATGCCCGATGACGGCCTGCTGGTCGATTTCATTCCGCATATTGCGACCACGCCGGAGCTGCAGCGCAAGTTGCTGGTCGACAACCCGATGCGGCTGTACTGGCCCGAACAATCCTGAGGAGACGATCCGATGTCACTCGACAAACCCTACATGGATGTGCCCGGCACCACGATCTTCGACGCCGACATGTCGCGCCAGGGCTATCATCTCAACCAGTTCTGCATGTCCTTGATGAAGGCGGAGAACCGCGCCCGCTTCAAGGCCAATGAGCGCGCCTATCTCGACGAATGGCCGATGAGCGAGGAGCAGAAGCAGGCCGTGCTCGCGCGCGACCTCAATCGCTGCATCGCGCTCGGCGGCAATATCTACTTCCTCGCCAAGATCGGCGCGACCGACGGCAAGAGCTTCCAGCAGATGGCCGGAAGCATGACTGGCCTGAGCGAAGAGGAATATCGCAACATGATGGTCGGCGGCGGCCGCTCGATCGAAGGCAACCGCTACACCGGGGAGAAGAAGTAATGGCCCGTATTTCAGCGAGCGTCTACACCTCGCACGTGCCGGCCGTCGGCGCCGCGCTCGACCTCGGCAAGACCGGCGAGCCCTATTGGCAGGCCGTCTTCAAGGGCTATGACTTCTCCAAGCAGTGGTTGAAGGATCAGAAGCCCGACGTGATCTTCCTGGTCTACAACGACCACGCCAATGCGTTCAGCCTCGATATCATCCCCACCTTTGCGATCGGCACCGCGCCCGAGTTCGCGATAGCCGACGAGGGCTGGGGCCCGCGCCCGGTGCCCAAGGTGATCGGCCATCCGAAGCTCGCCGCGCACATCGCGCAGTCGGTGATCCAGGACGATTTCGACCTCACCATCGTCAACAAGATGGACGTCGATCACGGCCTCACCGTGCCGCTGAGCCTGATGTGCGGCCAGCCGCAGGCGTGGCCGTGCCCGGTGATCCCGTTCGCCGTCAACGTGGTGCAGTACCCGGTGCCTTCCGGCCGGCGCTGCTACATGCTCGGCAAGGCGATCCGCAAGGCCATAAAATCCTACGACGAGCCGCTCAATGTGCAGATCTGGGGTACCGGCGGCATGAGCCACCAGCTGCAGGGGCCGCGCGCCGGCCTGATCAACAAGGAGTGGGACAAGGCCTTCCTCGACCGCCTGATTGCCGATCCCGAGGCGCTCTCCAGGATGCCGCATATCGACTACGTCCGCGAGGCCGGCAGCGAGGGCATCGAACTGGTGATGTGGCTGATCGCCCGCGGCGCCATGGACGACGTCAACGGCGGCAAGCCGCTGACGACGCGGCATCGCTTCTACCATGTGCCGGCCAGCAACACCGCCGTCGGCCATCTGATTCTGGAGAACAACTGACGTGACCAGGACGATCAAGGTGGCGCTCGCCGGCGCCGGCGCCTTCGGCATCAAGCATCTGGACGGCATCAGGAACATCGACGGCGTCGAGGTCGTGTCCGTGGTCGGCCGCCGGCTCGAGCCGACCAGGGAAGTCGCCGCAAAATACGGCATCGCGCATGCCTCAACCGACCTTGCCGACAGCCTTGCGCTGAAGGAAGTCGACGCGGTGATTCTCTGCACGCCCACGCAGATGCATGCGGCGCAGTCGATCGCCTGCCTGAAGGCCGGCAAGCACGTGCAGGTCGAGATTCCGCTGGCCAATTCGCTTGTTGACGCCCAGGCCGTCGTCGATTTGCAGAAGAGAAGCGGGCTGGTGGCGATGTGCGGCCATACCCGCCGCTTCAATCCCAGCCATCAATGGGTGCACAAGAAGATCGTCGCCGGCGACCTCAACATCCAGCAGATGGATGTGCAGACGTTCTTCTTCCGCCGCTCGAACATGAATGCGCTGGGGCAGCCGCGCAGCTGGACCGATCATCTGCTGTGGCACCATGCGGCGCACACCGTGGATCTGTTCGCCTACCAGGCGCGCTCGCCGATCGTGAAGGCCAACGCGGTGCAGGGGCCGATCCACCCGACGCTCGGGATCGCGATGGACATGTCGATCCAGCTCAAGGCGGCCAACGGCGCGATCTGCACGCTCAGCCTGTCCTTCAACAACGACGGTCCGCTCGGAACCTTCTTCCGCTACATCGGCGATACCGGCACCTACATTGCGCGCTACGACGACCTCGTAAACGGCAAGGAAGAGAAGATCGACGTCTCCAGGGTCGACGTGTCGATGAACGGCATCGAGCTGCAGGACCGCGAGTTCTTCGCCGCCATCCGCGAGGGCCGCGAGCCCAATGCGAGCGTCGCCCAGGTGCTGCCGTGCTACCAGGTGCTGCACGATCTGGAGCAGCAGCTCAACGCCGGATGAAGCCGGAGCGCCGCGGCTAGGCGGCCTTGTGCACCTTGTCGCGGAAGCTGCGGGGCGACAGGCCGGTGGCTCCCGCAAACAGCCGGCTGAAATAGGCCGGGTCGTTGAAGCCGAGCGCATAGGCGATCGTCGAGACCGGCAGGTTGGTATAGACGAGATTGCGCCGGGCCTCGCGAATGACCCGGTCGAGGATCAAATGCGACGCCGCGTGACCTGTTGCCGAATGGGTCAGCCGGCTCAGATGTGTCGGCGTGACCGACAGCGCGGCCGCATAGTCCGATACCGTCCAGTGCCGCAGGAAGTGTTGCTCGAGCAGGGCCTCGAACCGCTGGAACAGATCCGATTTCACGGTGCCGCCCGGTATCTCTCCCTGGGCGGCCAGTTCGCGCGCGACCAGCCCGATCAGGGCGCCGGACAGGGCCCGCAGCAGATGCGCACGGGCAAAATCGCGCCCGGCGAATTCGGCGAAGATCTGCCGCATGGCCGTGCGCATCCGCGGCGTTCCCCGCGCCACGGCCGACTGCGCCAGCACGCGCCGCAAGCCCTCCGACGGCGTCAATACCTCATCCAGCATTTCGGCGGCGACGGTCAGCACCCAGCCCTGGGTGCCCGGCTTGAATGTGAAGCCGTGGACATGGCCGACCGGCACGTTGACGACCCGCATCGGCCGCAGCGCCTCGATGCGCCCCTCCAGCGTCGCCTGTCCGCTGCCGCTTTCGATCAGCAGAATCTGGTGCAGCCGCGCATGCCGGTGCGGCGCGAATTCCCATTCGTGCAGCACCGAGCGCGCCGCGATGGTTTCGCAATGCACGACGTCGGGTAGATCGCCGGCCTCGCCGAACAAATTATAGGTCTGGACATTGCGGCTCGCCGGGGTCTTCTGCATGTTCGAATTGTACAAGAAAATGAAAGCTCGATCCATTCCCAGGGCGCAGGAATCCGGCAGATTCGTCCAAACGGGAGGAAATGCGATGAAAGTCCAGGTTTGCATCATCGGTGGCGGGCCGTCGGGCCTGCTGCTGTCCCAGCTCCTGCATCTGCAGGGGATCGAAACCGTGGTGCTGGAAAAATACAGCCGCGAATATGTGCTGGCGCGAATCCGCGCCGGCGTGCTCGAGCACGGTTTTGCAAAATTGATGCGCGAAGCCCAATGCGGCGAGCGCATGGACCGCGAGGGCGAAATCCACAAGGGCTTCCATATCGCCCATGACGGCGTGATGGACCATGTCGATCTCTTCAAATATTCCGGCGGCAGCTCGGTCGTGGTCTATGGCCAGACCGAGCTGACGCGCGATCTCTATGAGGCGCGCGACAAAATGGGCGGCAAGGTGATCCATAACGCCGAAGATGTAACGCCCCATGACCTGAAATCCGATGCGCCCCATGTCACCTATCGCGACGGCGACCGCATCGTTCGCATCGACTGCGACTATGTCATCGGCGCCGACGGCTTTCACGGGGTCAGCCGCAAATCGATTCCGAAGGACGTGCTGCGGGAATATGAGCGAATTTATCCGTTCGGCTGGCTCGGCGTTCTCTCCCGCACCAGGCCGGTTTCGCCGGAACTGATCTACGCCAAGCACGAGCGCGGCTTTGCGCTGTGCTCGCTGCGCTCGCAGGTGCTGAGCCGCTATTACATCCAGGTGCCGCTCGAGGATAAGCCCGAAGACTGGTCCGACGATGCGTTCTGGGCCGAGCTCAAGCGCCGGCTGCCGGCT
This sequence comes from uncultured Alphaproteobacteria bacterium, assembly GCA_963721275.1. Taxonomy (GTDB): domain Bacteria; phylum Pseudomonadota; class Alphaproteobacteria; order Rhizobiales; family Xanthobacteraceae; genus Bradyrhizobium. The sequence goes on from CAVRIQ010000022.1 coordinate 121,786, forward strand.
GAGGTCGCGAGCGGCTTGATCACCGGCCCCTCGATCGAGAAGAGCATCGCGCCCCTGCGCAGCTTCGTGGCCGAGCCGATGCGGTATGGCCGGCTGTTCCTTGCCGGCGACGCCGCCCATATCGTACCGCCGACCGGCGCCCGCGGGCTCAACAGCGCCGCGTCCGATATCTACTACCTCTATCACGCCATGGTCGATCACTACAAAAAGGGCGATGATGCCGGTCTCGACGGCTATTCGAAAAAGGCGCTGGCACGGGTCTGGAAAGCCCAGCGGTTTTCATGGTGGATGACCATGCTGCTGCATCGTTTCCCGAACAACATTCCCTACGACGACAGGCTGCAGGAAACCGACATGTCGTACCTGTTCTCGTCCGAGGCGGCGCTGCGATCGCTGGCCGAAAACTATGTGGGATTGCCGTTCTGATCGGGATCGTCGATAAATCCGAACCCGCTGCGACTGTCTTGCGCCGCGGGTTCAGAGTTTGATTCGCGCGCCGCCCGTGGCGGAAAGCGCGGTCCACGCTGCCACGTGGATAGCCTTATTCCGTCTCATCTTCGATGCCGCCGCCTTTACTGATTTCCCGATCCGTAAGTTCGCTCGCCTGGCGCTCCAGCCTGGTCATCAGCGCATGCAGCGATGCCGCTTCGCGATCGCTGAGGCAAGCCGCAAAATCCATGTTGTACCTTTTCGCGCTGGCGCGCGCCTGCTCATAGACGGCCCGCCCAGCTTCGGTGAGGGCAAGCACAACCAGACGCTTGTTCGAGGGCAGCCGCGTCTTCGCGATCAGGCGTCGCGCGACCAGCTTGGTTACGCCACGGCTGGTAATCACCGGATCTAGTTCCGCGACACCGGCGAGCTGGGTCAGGCTCATATTCGGGTGTTTGCCCACATAGGCCAGGATGCGCCAGTCCCGCCGGCTGATGTCCAACTCGCGGCGGAACATCAGACCGACCCCGCGCACCGCCAGCCTTGAAAGGTTGTAAATGCGAAACAACAGGAAGTCGTCGATATGTTCGGGATTCTTGAGAAGGAATGCAGCGTCCTTGCCGAGGTTACCGGGGGCGGGTTGGCGAGGCGACATGGTCGGTCCATGAGAAATGACGGCGTCTCGCACTATAGCGCGTTTTGCACGAGCTCTGCATCCGTCACAAACGTGATTGTGCAACCGCAAACACATTTGACTAGGTCAATCGTTGAGCCGGTCGCTAGTGTTCCGGCACCGCCGGCCACTACGTCATGACGGGCGGAAAATAGAGCGCACGAAAAGTCGGGGAGGTAGTCATGCCGAGGACGTTTGCATTGATTGTCGGCGCGATCGGCTTATTGGTCTGCGCCAGCGCGACTCGGGCGGACGACATGAAGGTGACCTTGCTCGGTACGGGAACGCCAACCCCGCGGCTAGGCAGCTTCAGCGCGTCGACGTTGGTCGAGGCCGGCTCCGAGAAGTTGTTGTTTGACTTCGGTCGAGGCTGCACGATCCGCCTGTTTCAGAAACGAGTCCGGCTCGGCGCCATCACGGCGCATTTCATCACTCATCTTCATTCCGACCACGTCGTCGGTCTGCCCGACATGTGGCTCACCGGCTGGATCGGGACTCCATGGGCCTCGCGAAAATCGCCGATGGTGATCTTCGGCCCGGCGGGAACGGTGGCCATGACGCAAAACCTGACCAAGGCGTTTTCCGAAGACATACGCATTCGCGAGGACGACGAGCACCTGCCGCCGGCGGGTGTAGCGTTCGACGCAAAAGACATCGTGCCGGGACCCGTCTACGACAAGAATGGAGTGAAAGTCACCGCGATCGAAGTCAATCACGGCGAAAAGATCAAGCCGGCCTTCGGATACGTCGTCGAATATGGTGGCAGGAAAGTCGTCTTGTCAGGCGATACGAAATACGACGAACGCGTGGCCAACGCGGCGAAGGGCGCCGACTTGCTGGTCCATGAAGTCGCGATCATCGAGCCGGAACTCTCCAAGAGCTACCCGTCTTACCGGGAAATCGAGGACCATCATTCCTCGCCCGAGGACGCGGGCAGGATATTCTCGTTGGCTAAACCGAAGTTGGCTGTTTATTCGCACATTGTATTCGCCACGCTCAAACCGGTTCAGGACGTGCCGGAAGACGCGCTCGTCCGGCGGACGCGCACAACCTATCGCGGCCCGCTGATCGTCGGCCATGATCTGATGTCGTTCGTCGTCGGCGACAAGGTGGTGGCGCTTGGTCCGAAGGGGGAGGCGGTCGAGCCTCTGGAGGAGGACGCACGGCCCTGACTTCCTCGGACCTCAAGCGGCACTGCCCCGCACTAGCCTGGCAGGTGTTCGGCCGCGGCAGCCGGCGCGGCGCGACCACGATCCCGGGCTGCCGACGCCGCCACCGATGCGCCGGGTCGGCGTCGAGGCGCTGGTTTGGTCAGTAGACCTGGGGGACGAAGCGCTGGGTCGACTTCTTGGGTCGCTTATAGCCGGTATCCGGCTGGCGCAGAGGAAGCTCGATCTCGACCGGCTTCATGTCCCGATAGGGAATTTGATTCAGCAGATGCCGGATGCAATTGAGCCGGGCCCGTTTCTTGTCGTCGGCGTTGACGACGTGCCACGGGGTCTTCCTGCGGTCGGTGTGAGCAAACATCACGTCCTTGGCCCTGGAATACTCCACCCAACGCTTGCGCGATTCCACGTCCATCGGGCTGAGCTTCCAGCGCTTGATCGGATTTCGGATGCGCTCCTGGAAGCGCCGCTCCTGCTCCTCGTCGTTGACCGAGAACCAGTACTTGATGAGATAGATGCCCGAACGCGCCAGCATGTCCTCGAAGATCGGACAGGAATGCAGGAATTCCTGATATTCGTCTTCGCTGCAGAACCCCATGACGTGCTCGACCCCGGCGCGGTTGTACCAGCTGCGATCGAACAAGACGATTTCGCCGCGCGTCGGAAGCTCGGCGACGTAGCGTTGAAAATACCATTGGCCGCGCTCGCGTTCCGTCGGCGTGCCGAGCGCGACGACGCGGCAGATGCGCGGGTTCAGGCTCTCGGTGATGCGCTTGATGACCCCGCCTTTGCCGGCCGCGTCGCGGCCCTCGAAGATGACGGCGACCTTGAGGCCCTGTAACCGGACCCATTCCTGCAACTTGATAAGTTCGAACTGGAGATGGGCGAGCTCATCGACGTATTTGTAATTCTTCGGGGGTTTGCGCGACGTTGGCCGATCGGCCGCGTGCCAATACTGCTCGACGGCAGTGATTTCCCTGGCGTCGCGCAATACGGATTGCTCCGGCGCCGCGGATTTGCGTTTCTTTACCATTGGCCCCTCGAGACTCGCGCGATGACGATTGACGAATCTTAGCTGAACATTTCCACCAAGCAACTTGAAGCGTGGCCAGGGCGCGCCCTGGCGGAGGACCGGGGTGCAAGGTGCGCGCCACTCGATATGTCGCCGAATCGTGCGACGCGCCGCGTCTTAGCCCGATACTGGCATGTGTTCGGCCGCGGCGGCCAGCGCAGGGGCGACGACGATCTCGAGCTGCTGGCGGAGCCAGCGGTGCATTGGGTCGGCCTGGTGGCGCAGGTGCCATACCATGTACATGGGCATCGGCGGGCAGTCGACCGGCACCGGCGCGATGTCGAAGCCGCGCAGCATGTGCGCCCGCAGCAGACTTGGCAGCGTCGCGATCAGCGGGCTGCCGCGAAGAAAGGGACCGATGCCGCCGAAGCCCGGCACCTGGGAGACAAAGCGGCGGCGGATGCCGCGCTCGGCAAGCACCTCATCGATGTCGAGCTGACGCCGCGGCTCGTACAGCACCGTCACATGCTCGGCGGCGAGGTAGTCCTCGACGGTCCGCGGCGCGCCACGCTGGCTGGCATCGTAAAACACCCGATAGCTGTCCTCGAACAGCCGCTTCTGCAGGATGTCGGTGCCCTCGGGCGGTCGCGGTGTGATGACGAGCTGGCAATGCTCGTCGCGCAGCATCTCGACCGTCGGCACAGCCGAGGGGATCACCCGCAGCGTGAAGCCCGGCGCCTGCGCCCGCACGTATCGCAGCAGCGTAGGCAACAGCAGATCGCGCTGCAGGTCGTTGGCGGCGATCGTGACCAGCGCCGACAGTTTGGCAGGCTCGAAGCCGGCGGCGTTGCTGAAGCTGCGCAGTTCGTCGAGCAGCGTCCTTGCGCGCATGGCCAGCGCCTGCGCATGCGCGGTCGGCACGATGCCGCGTCCCGACTTCACGAACAGCGGGTCGCCGGCGATGGCGCGCAGCTTGTCGAGCAGATGGCTGACGGCCGACTGCGTGACGCCCAGCCGCTGCGCGGCGCGGGTGATCGAGCCTTCCTCGATCACCGCCAGGAGCAGCTGCAGCAGGTGGCCATCGAGGTCCAAATGATCGAATTGGCTCATGGGAGGTATCAGTATTCCTGCGTTTATCTCCGGTATTTCGTCGAATACTGCCTGTATTGACCGCCGCCGAACTTGATCCAGAACAAGTCGCGCCGGCCCAGGGAAATGCCAGGATTAAGTTACCGAGGAGAGCGCCATGCCTGTCCCCAAGCCTGCCCCCAAGCCTGCTGCCAAGTCCCGGCAGCCCGTGCCCGGCACCACCATCTTCGACGGTGAGCAGGCCCGCAAAGGCTATGCCCTCAACAAGATGTGCTATTCCTTCAACGATGCCGCCAATCGCCGCACCTTCGTCGCGGACGAGGACGCCTATTGCGCGAAATACGGGCTCAACCCGCAGCAGCGCGAGGCCATCCGCAACCGCAACGTGCTGCAGCTGATCGAAGCCGGCGGCAACGCCTATTACCTCGCGAAGTTTGCCGGGATCTTCGGGCTCGACATGCAGGACATCGGCGCCCAGCAGACCGGCCTGACCAAAGACCAGTTCAAGGCCAAGCTGCTGGCGGCGGGGAGATAGGCCATGGCAAAAATCGTCGGCACCATCACCACCTCGCACGTTCCCGCCATCGGCGGCGCCATCGCCAAGGGGCTGCAGAACGACCCGTACTGGAAACCCTTTTTCGACGGCTTCCCGCCGGTGCGCGACTGGCTCGCCAGGGTCAAGCCGGATGTCATCGTGCTGGTCTACAACGATCATGGACTGAACTTCTTCCTCGACAAGATGCCGACCTTCGCGGTCGGCGCGGCGAGCGAATACCGCAACGCCGACGAGGGGTGGGGCATCCCGACGGTGCCGCCCTTCCGCGGCGACCCCGAGCTGTCATGGCACCTGATCGAACAGCTGGTCGCGGAGGATTTCGACCTCACGACCTGCCAGGAGATGGTGGTCGACCACGCCTTCACTTTGCCGATGGCGCTATGCTGGCCCGACATGAAGTGGCCGGTGCGCACCATACCGGTGTGCGTGAACACGGTGCAGGGACCGCTGCCCTCGGCGGCGCGCTGTTACCGGCTCGGCCAGGCGATCGGCCGCGCGATCGTGTCGTGGCCGGGCGACGAGCGGGTGGTCGTCATGGGCACCGGCGGCCTGTCGCACCAGCTCGACGGCGAGCGCGCCGGGTTCATCAACAAGGATTTCGATCTGCAGTTCATGGACAGCATGGTGACGAACCCGGCCTGGGCGACGAAGTATTCGACGACCGAGCTGGTCGAGCTTTCGGGCACCCAAGGCGTCGAACTGCTGAACTGGGTGGTCGCGCGGGGCACGCTGCCGGAGAAGGTGCACAAGGAGCACTTCAACTACCATATTCCGATCTCGAACACGGCAACGGGGCTGATGGTGCTCGAGCCGCAGGGGTGAGACCGGATTCTGCTGGCGACAGTGACTTCACCGGATCATCAACTGCGGCCGGGGCTTGATCCAGGTCAACGATCTGTCTCGCCCACCACGCTACGGGTCCAAGCGTGCGGCTGAGCGTGCGGCTGAGTGTGCGACTGGTCTGATCGTCGCTCACCGGTCAGATGCCCGCGAAATCCTGAGCGGCCAGCGCGATGGCTTGCCATCGCGCTGGCCGCCTGTATCCTTGTAGCCGTTTCGGCGCACGCAGTCTTGACGCCGAGCGCAAGGGAGAGAGCCATGAAGAGAATAGCGCTCGCCGCCCTCCTGCTCGCCGCTGCATCGGTACTCGGCACGGCGGCCTTCGCTCAAAAAGAAAAGGTCGATGTCGGCAAGCAGGAATTCAACACGCATTGCGCCGCCTGTCACGGCCTGGATGCGAAAGGCAATGGCCCCGACGCCTATAATCTCGAGGCCGCGCCGTCCGACCTGACATTGCTCGCCAGGAACAATGCGGGCGTGTTTCCGGCCGACCACATCATCGACGTGATCGATGGCCGCGCCCAGATCAAGAGCCACGGCTTGCGTGAAATGCCGGTTTGGGGAAAGCGATACGCGGCCAGTGCCGCCGAACACTTCGCCGATTCCCCCTATGACCAGGAAGCGTACGTCCGGGGGCGCGTGCTGATATTGGTCGACTATCTCAGGCGCATTCAGCAAAAATAGACCGGAAAGCGACGCAAGTCGCCGGTGACCGGTATCGGCGCATCCAGGCAATTCGGCAAACCGGCACGACCAGACCGGAAACGTCTCCGCCGCCGCCGCTTTCGCAGGGTCATGCCGGCGGTACGCCGCCTGCGATGTGCCGGCCGGCGATGTAGCCGAACGTCAATGCGGGGCCGAGCGTGATGCCGGCGCCGGGATAGTTGCCGCCCATGATGCTCGCCATGTCGTTGCCGGCGGCATAGAGCCCTTCGATCACGTTGCCATCGGCGTCCAGCGCGCGGGCGTTCGCGTCGGTCCTGATGCCTGCGTAGGTGCCGAGATCGCCGATCACCATCTTGATCGCGTAGAACGGGCCCTGTTCGATCGGCGCGATGCAGGGGTTCGGGCCATGCAGCGCATCGCCCTGAAACCGGTTGTAGGCGCGCGAGCCCTTGCCGAATGCGGGATCCTGTCCGCTCGCCGCCGCCGCGTTGAACTGCCTGACCGTTGCCTCGAGGCCTTGCGCGTCGATACCGGCGCTCGCGGCAAGCGCCGCAAGCGTGTCGCCGCGCATGAGATAGCCGGTCGAGAGGTGACGGCCGATCGGCATCGGAAACGGCGGCACGCATCCCAGCCCGTATTTGCGCAAGCTTCGATGGTCGCAGATCAGGAAGGCGGCAATCTCCTCGCCGGGCCTGGCGGACTTCATCATCTCCTGGACGAAGTCGTGATAGGAGTTGCCCTCGTTGGCAAAGCGCGCGCCGTCGCGCATGACGGCGATCACACCGGGCTTCGCGCGATCGATGAAATGCGGCATCACGCCGCGCGTGCCGTCCTTCCGTCGGGTGAGCGATACCGGCACCCAGGCTGCTGCGTTCGGCAGCGAATCTTCGACGCGCCCGCCGACCGCCTCGGCCAGGCGCAGACCGTCGCCGGTGTTGCCGGTCGGGCCCGGCGAATAGTGCGCGGTGCCATCAGGGGCGTGTGGAAACATCGCCTTGCGCCTTGCAACGTCGTGCGGGAAGCCGCCGCAGGCCAGGATGACGCCGCGCCTGGCGTGGACGCGAACCAGGCGCCCCTCGCGTTCGACCATGGCGCCGCGCACCGCGCCGTGCTCGACGGTCAGTTCGCGGACCGGAGACGACAGCCACAAGGGGATGTCCAGGTCGAACGCGGATTTCGCCAGCCGCCCGGCCAGCGCGTTGCCGTTGGTGAGGGTCATGCCGCGGCCGTGGCGCATGACGTCGATCAGATGCCGGGACAGGCGCCGTGCGACATAGACCGCCGACGTCAGCGATCTGGTCGCGCGCATGAAGTGGATGATCTCCTTGCCCGAGCCGAGCATCATGCCGAACACCGTCAATTCCGGCAGCGGGGCGCCGAGGTTCCTGATCTGCGAACCGAGCTCGCGGCCGTCGAAGGGCCGCGCCACCATCGAGCGGCCGCCCTGGGCTCCGCCGGGAGCCTCCGCGTGATAGTCGGGAAACACCAGCGGCATGTCGAAGCGCAGCGATGTCTTCGAGGTGAAGAAGTCGACGGCTTCGGGTCCCGCGCTCAGGAATGCATCGACCCGGGCCGCATCGAAACTGTTGCCGGCCTCGTGGCGCAGATAGGTGCGCGCCTGATCGGGGCTTTCGACAATGCCCCATTGGCGCGCCAGCGACGTTCCGGGAATCCACAGCCAGCCGCCGGAGCGCGCCGTGGTGCCGCCGAAACGCGGCTCCTTCTCGACGATCAGGACATTGAGGCCGCAATGAGCCGCGGTGACCGCCGCGGACATGCCGGCGGCGCCGGATCCGACCACCAGCGCATCGCATTCGTAAGCAGCGTCGGCATCGTTTCTCTCGCTGTCCGCCACGCCGCTGTCCGCTAAGCCGCGACGAAGGCGAGCAGCGTGCCATTGGCCGCCGCCGGTGCGACGCAAACCGCGCGCCCGCTGCGGACGCCGGCGCTGCCGAATGCCTTTTCAGCGATGGCGAGATCGGATGCCGCGATCACAAGGCCGGCGCCGCCTCGCTCCGGCAATCCCGCGAGCGAGACTTCCGGATAGCGCCGGCCCAATTGATCCCTGGTGAGAAAAACGAAATCGGCGCGATCCGAACCCGACGGTACCGCGACTGCGCCGTCCGCTTCAGCCCTGGCCTCGCGGTCGATCATGCGCGCGAGATGCGCGGCATCGCCGGCGGGCTCCGGTGAGACGATCAGCGCCTGCCGCAGACGCCTGGCGCCATTGGCGTGTTTCATCAGCTCCGGAATCCAGACGGTTTCCCGCGTCTTGTGCTGACAGGCGAAAATACGGACGCCACCCGGCGCTTCGGCTATCGGCCACTGAAATACCCTGAATTTGGCCGCCGACAGGCTGCCGTCCGGCATCGTCACCGGCCGCTCGAAATCGGTCGGGCCCACAGGCTCATAGCCGCGCGCGCGAATTTCCTCGGCGCCGGCGGCGGAATCGACCGCGGTGAACGCGATGCGCTCGATACCTTCGCCGCGTCTTGCGAGAAACGCGCGCGCCGGAGCATTATGTTCCGTTTCAGCCAGCACGCCGAGCAATTCCACGTAATCGGGGTCGAGCATGATGGTGTAATTGCCCGATCCCATCTTGGCGCTGTGCGTGCCGCGCGGCGATACGGTGAAGCCGAGCCGCTTCCAGTTCTCGGCGGCCTTGTCGAGATCCCTGACCATGACGACGGCATGATCGATTCCGATGACATTCCTGAGCGCCACTCTATTGTTTCCCCGGCGTGAACTGGCATCCTAAGCTAACCAGATCGATCCGGCGACCGCAAGCCGACCCCTGCGCGCTGTCGCGCTCGCTGGCGTCGACCGGAAAGGAAACAGCGATGAGGCGCCGCCATCGCTTGAGCTGGATCAAAAGCGCGTGCGATCATGGCGCGCAATATAACGTTGAAGTCTCTTTTGGAGAATTGCGATGAAATCTGTAGCCTTGTTGGTCGCCCTTTGCGCGTTTTGCGGGCCTGCGATCGCTCAAACCTCGGAATGCCAGTCGATCCCGAAGGCCAGCGACCGGCTGGCTTGTTACGACAAGGCCGCGCCGCCGGTTGGCAAGCGTAAGCCGGCCGCCACGTCCCCGGCGACTACGTCGCAGTCAGGCCAACCTGCCGATCTGCTCGCCGCGGAAAACGCGCGTCTGGACGCCAAGATTAAGAATATCTGCCGCGGCTGCTGAGCCCGCGCGAATAAAGGCGTCTGGCCAGTCCGGATTGACTTGATTTTAGATCTGGGAGACGGCGCAATTCGCCGGCCGCCGCTGCAGACCTTTGACGCAGATCAAAGCAGTCAGCGCGTCATGGGCCTAGATAGAACATTCGTACTCTCGGGCAGGGAGGCGCCAATGACAGGCCTTCTGGAGTTTGGTGCGCGCGCTGCGCTGTGCCGGCAACTCGCCAGGCGCGAACCGGACAGCGAAATTCTTTGGCTTGCGGAGGCGGAGAGGTGGTCGCGCCTCAGAGTGACGCCGGGTGTCGTGGCCGAGACATCCCAGTCCAAGATCGCCGACACGAGGGATGCGTTCGAAGCGCTCCTGGGCGAGATATCCTCCGAAGCTGCCAAGGCCAACTGAATTTCTCGCGACCCGCCGCCGCCTCCGCCGACCTTCCGCCGCCAGGGAGGTTTTGGACTTCGGCAGTTGCGCCGGGTAAGCTACCGGCACGAAGCGATCGAACGGCCGGAAAGCACCATGACAACCTTCCAAGTGAGCCTCGTATCGCCTGAGAGGCTGTTATTTTCGGGCCAGGTCGATCAGGTGGATCTGCCGGGTACAGAGGGCGATTTCGGCGTTCTTGCCGGTCATGCACCCGTCGTCGCCATGCTTCGTCCGGGGCTCGTGACCGCAATCGCCGGGGGCGTCCGCGACAGGTTTGTCGTCTTCGGAGGCCTGGCTGAATTTTCGCAGGACGATCTTACAATCCTGGCCGAGGCAGCTGCATCCGTCGAGGATTTCGATCTTGCCGGACTGGAAGCCGAAATCGCCGAAAGGCAGGAAGGCCTGGCGAAACAATCGCCCGGCGCTGAGTTCGATCGCGAGATTGCGCTGCTCGACCATTACAAGTCGATTCGCATGAGCCTGGTCCCGGCCACCGCCTTCTAGCGCGTTCACTCACGCGCGCCGGCACGGCACTCGTTCAGCGCACATTGCCGAAAGCGGCGCGATGCGCGCCCGTCCGGCTGGCCTGCTTCTGTGCCGGCCGCACGATCGGAGGACCGCTTCGGGGATTGTTGAGCCACCCGGTCAGTCGTCCCATCATCGTGGTTGGGTTGGCAGGTGCGCTGCTCGATACGAAGGGATCGGTGTAACATCTGGCGCCGGCCGCGCGTGCGATCCGCGCCACCGCCTCGGTCATGGCCGGCGCGCCCGAGGTATAGACCACGTCATTCGCCGACAAATTCGGCAGATGATCGGTCGGACGTCCGACGCGGATCGCGGGGGAGACCTTTTGTGGCTCCGAAACGGTCGGAATGATCGTGACGTTGGGAAACAGCGCCAGCCGGCACAACGCGCCGTGCATATACAGCGATTGCAGCTTTCGCGCCGCGACCACGAATATCAACTCGCGCTGCGGCCGTTCCATGATGGAGGCGACCGCGATCGACCACATCGGCGCGAAGCCGGTGCCGCTGGCGACGAGAACGATGCTGCCGGAATGATTTGGCCGCAGAAAGGCGCTGCCGAGCGGTCCCGTCAGTTTGACGCGGTGCCCGATGCCGATATTCCGGCCCAGCGCTGACGATACGATCCCATCGGAAAGTCGTCGGACGTGAAAATGCAGCAAGCGAGGATCGGGGCGTCCCTCCAGCGGATAGGTCGGGCTGTAGCATCGCGCCGGGAAGCCGCGGAACTGCAGCTTGCAATACTGCCCGGGAAGGTAGCGAAGCGGCTTCGGCAGCTCGACGTCGACGCCGATGACGTCGGGCGCCAGCCGAGCGATGTTGGCCACGCGGCCCGGCATGGAAACCTGATCGGGCACCGGTTCGGTCACGATCTCGAGATCGGAAACGACCCGGGCCTGGCAGGCGTGGATCATGTCGTCACCATGCTCGTGGCCGCCAAACACCCTGCCGTCGACGAGGCGAACGCGGCAGGCGCCGCAAATTCCGCTGCGGCAGTCATGCGGCAGGTCGATGCCGTTCATCAGCGCCGAGTCGAGCAGCAGGTCGCCGCAATTCGCTGGGAAAGCCTCGTTGTTCAGCATTACCTTGCAAATCTTGCGCATCATTCCACCTCGAGACGAATTGGCCGGACATGCCTTGTATGTCTGATCTGACTGTGATCGAAGGCCGCGACCCGCATGAAGACGCCGGTCTTGATCGGCACGTCGTATTTGCTGCCGGTGTCGAGACGGCGCGCCACTTCCAGCGCCCAGTGCCCGGAGGCCCAGCGCGCCGCGCATCTTACGTCGGCGCGATCGCCCGAGAATTCGCCGGCGATGATGACGCCCGGAATTACGGTGCCCGTCGGGATGCGGGCATCGGCCTCCGCGGAATACGGGATCGATTCGTCCTCGGTCATGTACCAGCGAGAGCCGTCGTTCTCGCCGTGATTGGGATCGATATCGACTTCTCCCATCGCCGCGAGCGTGGCCGCAAGATCCCCGGGCAGCCGGCGTGGCGCGATCAGCCGGGCGCCGCCGCTGTCATCGGCGTCGATGACAAAATTGTCCGAGTAATTTGCGCTCCCCGGGTCGGGCGCGAAGCCGCCTCTGTAGGGCACGATATTGCGCAACTGCATGGGTGTCGGAGCCAGCGGCGGGCCGAAATGCGCGTCGTCCATCCATCCGGTCGAACCGCCGCTGGTCGCCTTCCATTGCCAGACATCGGCGTAGCCCGCCGCCGTGAAATGCAGGCCGCGGCCGGTCATGGTAGCCGGCGCGTCGGATATGGGATGGGGGCTGGCGTGAAACGTCCGGTCGCCCGCCAGCGTCACATTCATCGTGGTCAACAGCACCGAGAATTTGTCTTCGTTGTAGTCATGCTCGTCTCCGGCCTCTAAGCCGTCGTGAAGCACGTGCCATCCGTCGACTTCCTTGATCAGCGGCAGGTGTTTCAGCGACCGCGTCGGATCTTCCCAGGTAAACAGGAAATACGCCCATGTGCCGTCGTGCACCGCGCGAATCTCGATTCGCGTTTCGCCCGTGCCGTCGAAATTGCCTCCCTCGCTGGTCATCAGCGAAAACGGCGTGACGTTGCGCCAGGCCCGATCGGAAGTGTCGCCGTCGAGGACGGGAACGTCAGCGCCGCTGATGCGGTGAATCTGCAGCTGGTCGACCTCCAGCCGATCGGCTGCGACGATAATCGATACCCCGGTGATGGCGACGGCTACCGCGACGACGAAGGGGTTGGATTGGAACGTCGGATCGCGCGGTTTCGAAGCGCGGCTTTGTCCTCTTGGTGCCGGCCGCGCCTGTGCGGCCGAACCGCGTACGGTCCGATCTCGCGCGTTATCGTCGCGAGGCGGCGGTACTGGCCTGACGGGTGCCTGTGCGGCGTCCGGCGCCAGCCGCGCCGACTGCTCCGCCAGCAATGTCAGCAATTCAATCGCATCGAGCCGGGGCGGCGGTGCCGCGAGGCTGGTAGGGCGAAAGATGCGAAGCAACTGCGACGCGCCGCCGATCCGGTAATGCGCCAGGACATGAAGGCCGGCAAAGGCCGTTATCACCCACGTTCCATACCAGTGCAGCGTCGCCACGTCGTGGCCGGCATAGAGACCGAAATACAAGAGCCCTCCGCTGGCAATCAGCGCCAGCATCGTGAGGAAGAAGACCCAGTACAGAACGATGTTGTAGGCGCCCAATCTGGCCTGCCGGCGGCCGAACAGTCCGCGCACGCGAATCTTGTCCAGCCGGACGCGGCGTCCCAGTCCCGATCGCATGACGTAGACCGCGTAGGCGAGCGACACCGCGACCAGCACCACGGCGGCCTGCATGTGCGCCATCCATACGCTCTGGCGCGGCAGCACGGCATCGAACAGGTTGATCCAGCCGCGCCCGGGAGCTTCGGTCGCGATCCGCAATCCGCTGACAAAGGCGACGCCGAACGCGGCGACCATGAGCCAGTGCAGGATGATCGTGCCGTAGTCGGTTTTCCGCTGCTTCACGCGCGCCCTCCGTCGTCGGGGAGCCCGCAACCGGCGCCAGCAGGGCGGCGCCTGGATTTTATCTGAGCTTCGTATCTACGACGCGGCGGCGCGCCGCGCCGGATCGCACGGCCTTTCATTTTGGCCCGCGCAATACGCTGCAAGAAGCCATCGTTACCACTACACAAATGACCCGTCCCCCCAAATCAGGATTCGCCGAACCCCGCTAACGAACAATTTCCCTTTGTTTTGCGGCTGCCCGGCCGCGGCGTGTTGACGGTTCAAACGGCAGCACCGGAAGCCGGATCGAACGATCCGGCCGGCCTCCAGCGCCCCAGGGGATGCGCTGGGACGCTGGAAGCTGCCGTGCCGATCCGCCGTTATCCCCACATGTGGTGGAAGTGCTGCGCCATCTCCGGAACCGGCGAATGATGCGGATCGATCGGGGGTGTGCCGGCTGCGGCATGGGTACCGGCGTCGGCGGTTGCGACCGGCGCGCTGCCGGCGCGGTGCTGACGGGCGTGCTCGCCACCGTCTGCGCGGCTTGCGCCGCCGGCGCCGCCGCAGCCACCGCCGGCGCGGCAACCGCCGTCGACAGCACGTCGGCGACGGTCACCCCATCGGCATTGTAGGTACCGCCGCCGGAGGGGGTGTTGTTGCTGCCGACGTCGGCGGCGTTGGCGTGCATCTCGTCGGCGGCGGCGGTGACCAGCGCCGCATTGCCGGTCTGCAATCCCCTGATCATCGCGCTCACCTCGGCGCCGAGCGTGCTGGTCGTGCCGAGCAGTTCGTTGTCGAACCGCGCTTCGAAGATGCCGCCTTGCGCGGCGTCGAAGTTGGTGACCGTCTTCTCGAAGGACTGAATGTCGCCGATCAGCGCGGTGATCGCATGTGCATCGTGGCTGCCGACGGTGTTCTCCGCCTGCTGCCCCAGTGCGTTGGACTGGGCGATGAAGTTTGCCCAGAAATCCGTCTGCGAGGAATTGTCCATATATTTCGGCGTCGCGTTCAGTGCGTCGCCGAAAGGCGTAAAGCCGTGTACGCCACCCTGGTTTGCCATGTTCAGGAGATTGGTATCGCCCTGCACGATGTCGATGATGTCGAGCAGATTGTCGTTGCTGGCCCGTCCCGCGTCCTGGTTCACCCCGGCCTCATGGATGAAGGTCTTCTCGAGTTCGAGCTGCCGCACGATGGTCTCGGCATGAACGCCGGTAAGACCGCCGAACAGCGTCGGGTTGGCCGCCATCAAGGCCTGCAGGTCGGTGATGACGGCGCTGGTGTCGGCCGTGGCCTGGGCGGTATTGGCGGAGTTGATGCCGCCAATGGAAATATTGGCGAGATCGTTGAAGATGGCGCCGATCTCCGCGAGATTGGCGTGAGGAGCGTTCGCGGCGGTGGTGCCGGCGGTAAAGGCCGAAGGCGCCGCGACAAAGCCGGCCGCGCCGTTTTGTGTCGCCAGATTGGCGAGGTTGGCATCGTTGTTGACGATGTTGAGGATGTCGAGATGGCTGTTGTGCAACGCCGTTTCCGCGGCGGCGACGCTGCCGAACGTTCCGCCGCCATTCACCGAGGCCGAGGCTGCCGAGAGCGCGGTCGTAATATCCGCCAGGATCGTGTTGACATGGGCCAGCGTGGCGGCGTCGGTGAATTGCCCCGCGGCTACTTCCGCCTGCAGGCCCGTTTGCACATTGGTGAGATCGGTGGTGTATCGCCCGATGCTGCCAAGTCCCTGGCCGGCTTCCGAGACTACGTTTTGCCACAGTCCGCCCTCGAGCGCGCGCGTAGCGTCATTGAACGTCAAACCAAGGTCGGAGAAGTTGGGGGCGGCGGCGGCGGGCGGGCCAGGATCAACCGGAGTTACCGGAGGGCCCGGATCGATTTGTTGACCGTTACCAGCGTGTTGGTGATGAAAACCGTGTGTGATGCGAGCCATTTTCGTCCCCTGTTGTTTTGTCAAATTGCATTATGGCCTGCGCAAGCGATCCACTCGAGCAGCAGCGTGATGCGAGAGGTGAAGAATTATTTAGCTTCGTGGCGGCTTTCAGCCGACACCGGGGCCAACGCGCGGGAGAAGCAAGGTGATAGGCGGACGAAACCGTGACGTCCAACTCGTTTTGCGCGAGCGCGGCGTATCCGCGGGCGAGAATTATGAAAGCGCCGCCGGTGTTTGCCGCCGGAATCTCGCAGGCCGCTTCATCGTGCGCAAATTTCACGCGGCCTGCATGACGCACTCGTCCCGGGAATTATGACACGCGGGCGGTCGTTTTATTCCACCGCCCTTCATAACAGTTCGCCACCGTCGCATTGTTGCCGAAAAATGGTCGGTATCAGCCGTCAAGGAGATTTGATCGCGCGAAATGCAATCGCAGCCGAGGGGGCGCAGTGTATGAGTATCGCTCACGGTAACGCACAGGCGACGTTTCCGTCCCGCGCCATTTCCAGTCTCAGGTCGACCCTTCAGTCCGACGATCCGGTGGCGCTTGGACTGCGCGAGAGCGCGCGGCGCATGGTCGGCATCGCCGTGTTCAGCGGCGTGATCAACGTCCTGATGCTGTCGGGCTCACTCTATATGCTGCAGGTCTATGACCGGGTGATTCCGAGTCGCAACACTGCAACCCTGCTCGGTCTTTCGCTGATGGTGCTGTTCGCCTATCTCGTGCAGGGCTATTTCGACGCGCTGCGCGCGCGCATGCTGTGCCGGGTCGCGACGCTGTTCGACGCCGGCCTGCAGCAGGCGATCCACACCGCGCTCGCCACGCTGCCGCTTCGCGGCGTGAAGCCGATGCTGATGCAGCAGCCGTTGCGCGATCTGGACCAGGTGCGCGGCTTCATGTCGAGCATGGGGCCGACGGCATTCCTCGATATGCCCTGGATCCCGATCTTCCTCGTTGCATTGTTTCTGTTTCATCCGGCGATCGGCATGACGGCGCTGCTGGGGACCGCTGCGATCATCGCCATGACGTTACTGACGGAGCGGATGTCGCGCACCGCCGCCAGGGCCGCGATGGATTCCAGCGCCCAGCGCCAGGTGCTGGCGGATGCGACCCAGCGCAATGCCGAGGTGATTCGCGCGCTCGGCATGACCGACCGGTTCACCGCGCGCTGGTCGCAGGCCAATGAGCGCTACCTGCGGGAAAACATCCGCGCCACCGACGTCTATGCCAATCTCGGTTCGGGCGCGAAGGTGCTGCGCTACGTGCTGCAATCCGGCATGCTGGGCATCGGCGCCTATCTCGTCGTCGCCGACCGGGCGTCGGGCGGCATCATGATCGCTTCGTCGATCATGATGGGCCGCGCCCTGGCGCCGGTTGAAATCGCGCTCGGCACCTGGAAGCAGCTCGTCGCCGCGCGCCAGGGCATCACGCGCCTGCGCGAAATCTGCAAGGCGACCGCGGCACCGCCGGCGCCGCCGGTGGTGCTGCCGCGCCCCTGCCGCGAGCTCTCGGTGCAGGAGCTTGCCGTCACAGCGCCAGGAACGACGAAGGCGATCGTTACGAACATCTCGTTTTCGCTGAAGGCCGGGATGGGACTGGCGCTGCTCGGCGCCAGCGCGTCGGGCAAGACCTCGCTCTCCAAGGCGCTGGTCGGAATCTGGCCGGCCCAGAATGGCGTGGTACGGCTCGACGGCGCCGCGCTGGATCAATGGCGCAACGAGGATCTCGGCCGCTATATCGGCTATCTGCCGCAGGATGTGGCCCTGTTCGACGGCACCGTCGCCGAAAACATCTGCCGTTTCGACGAGGCGGCGTCTTCCGACGGTATCCTGAAGGCCGCACAGATCGCGGGCGTGCACGACATCATTCTGCGGCTGCCGGAGGGGTATTCGACGCGGATAGGCGAGGGCGGCATGTCGCTGTCGGCGGGGCAGCGGCAGCGAATCGGTCTCGCGCGCGCGGTGTTCGGCGATCCGTTCCTGGTGGTGCTCGATGAGCCCAACGCCAATCTCGATGCCGACGGCGAGAACGCGCTGACCCGCGCCATCGGGATCCTGCGGCTGCAGGGGTGCATCGTCATTGTCATATCGCACCGTCCCAGCGCCCTTGCCGCGCTGAACATGGCGATGGTGCTCTATGAGGGCAAGGCGATCGCGTTCGGCCCATGCGAGGAGATATTTGCCCGCGTTCGCATGGCGACGGGGCAAGCCGCGGCGCCGAGACAGTCCGCCGCAGCAAGACAGCCGGCCGCCGCACCGGAGGTGAAAACGGCGCGCCGCGCGCCGATTGCCGAGAGCGTTGCACCATGAGACGGGGAGACGGGCCACCGCATGACGGCCGGCACGCCCCGCGCTGGGTCGGCGAGTCCCAGGGGGACGCCGTCGGGCCGCAAGGCGCGGCGCTGATTCTCGAATTGCAGCGGCTCCGGCAGGCGTTCGAGCTGGAAGACGCCGGCGAGCCGCAGGCGCCGCAGCCGCGTCGCTCCGCTCGCGAGAACTTGCATCCGGCCGCGCGGCAGCGAACGCGCCAGCCGAAGCGTCGGCGTAAAGGCAAGATGGGACGGGCCATCGACGTCTGCCTGGAGCAATTCGGATTCACGGCTGCCGCGCCGGCCTCCCGTCGCAGCGAGCCTGCACACGAGCCGGTGAGCGCCGGCTGCACGTCGAAGGGAACCTGCGCCGGCTGCAGCTATGGCCGCGCAAAAGGGCAAACATGTACGTAGGCCGCCGGCCACCGCGGCCGCGCCCGGCGGAGAATTTGTTCGCGAGCCATCCGTCGTCCGGCCGCCGCGCCGGCTCAGCCCGATTATCGCGCCCGACGACCCATCGCTGGTCAATGCGGGGCCCGGCCCGGAACTTACAGGGGCGAATGAAAAGCCTCAGTCGATGCACTTCGAGAGCCCTCGATTGGCGCTTCCGCCTCCGGCCGCTGGTGCGAAGCCCGCAACGGCCGTTGCACAATTGATCGAGAGCTGCCGCGTCGGCCTGACCGCGGGCGTGGCCTTTCTGGTCAGTCGCGATGGCGTCGCCGACAACGATAACGATAACGAGCCCGGCGATAGTCTGGCACTGCGGGCCGGCCGCGCCTTCGAGCGGGAATTGCGGACCGGGCTTCGGGTGCTGCTTGCCGTCATCTTCCTGGCCGGGGGCTGGGCCGTGCTGATGCCGCTGGCGGGGGCCGTCGTCGTTCCCGGCAATCTCGTGGTTCAATCCAACGTCAAGACCATCCAGCACCCGACCGGCGGCGTTGTCGCGGAGATCCCGGTCCACAATGGCCAGCGGGTAGCCGCCGGAGATCTGCTGCTGCGGCTCGACGCGACCCAGGCGCAGGCCAGCCTGCAGATGGTGAGCAAGCAACTCGACGAAGTGCGAGCCCGGATTGCGCGGCTGGTCGCCGAGCGCGATGGAGTGGCGCAGCTCGAGGTCCCGCCCGAATTGGCGGGCCGCGCCGGTGAGGGCAGCGTCAAGACGCTGCTGGCGTCGGAGCAACAGCTGTTCAAGGCCCGCGCCAACGCGCGCCGAAGCCAGACCGACCTCCTGCAAAGCCGGGTTTCGCAGCTCGGCGAGGAGATCGCAGGCCTCGATGCCCAGGTCGAGTCCAAGTCCAAGCAACTGGAGCTGATCGCCGGCGAGCTTTCGGGCGTGCAGGACCTCTACGACAAGCGGCTCGTCCCCTTGACCCGGCTTACGACCTTGCAGCGCGAGAGTGCGCGGATCGAAGGCGAACGCGGGCAATTGACCTCGGCGATAGCCGAGACGAAATCCAAGATCGGCGAGGCGCAGCTTCAGATCGTCCGGCTCGACCAGGATTTTCGCACCGATGTCGTCAAGGAGCTTGGCGAGAGCCAGGGCAAGGAAGCCGAGCTCGTGGAGCGCGGCGTCGCAGCGCGGGACCTGCTCGACCGCATCGAAATCCGCGCGCCGACTTCGGGGGTGATCCATCAGCTTGCCGCCCACACCATCGGCGGCGTCATCCGCGCCGGCGACACCATCATGGAAGTGGTGCCGGATCTGGATGATCTGCAGATCGAGGCGCGGCTGCAGCCCAACGATATCGACCAGGTACGGATGGGCCAGAAGGCATTCATCCGCTTCTCCGCCTTCAACCAGCGGGTGACGCCGCAGCTCAACGGCGTCGTGTCCTATGTGTCGGCCGATATCAGCCGCGATCAGCAGACCAATGCGTCCTATTTCACGGTGAGGGTGACGCTTCCCGGCGAGGAACGCCGGCGTCTCGCCGGCCTGCAACTGGTCTCGGGCATGCCCGCGGAAGTGTTCATGCAGACCGGCAGCCGGACCATGATGAGCTACCTCCTGAAGCCGATCGCCGATCAGCTCCAGCGCGCCTTCGTCGAGCGCTGAGCGCTAACACGACGCCAGAACGAACGCACCAAGGATGCGAAACCGTGAATCGGCGGCGTCCTGACGGCACACCGCGATCCTGTCGATCTTCAGCCGCTCAAGTCCCAGCACGGCAAAGCGTTCGCGCAGCGTCGTCAGCACCGGCTGGCGCCGTTCGGTGTCGAGCCGCCCCGTCAGCGTCATGTGGAAGCGGAAATCTTCCAGAACGTAAGGATACCCCCAGCGATCGAGATATTCGCATTGCCTCGCCGTCAGGGCGGAGGGATTGCGCCGCGCCCGGTCGGCCGGCGTGAGCGGCGCGCGGAATGAATCGAATTCGCGCACGCACTCCGCGGCGAGCCGCTCCAGTTCAGCCGGCGGTTCCGCGGGCACCACCGCGATAAAGCCGCTGATGGAATCGACACCCGGCCGAATTACCGGAATCCGCCGGGGCGTTCCGGCAAAGATTTCGCAGGCCGCGAGAAGCTCAGCCTCGGTCTTGCCGGGCGCCATCGACATCGGCGCCTTCAGCGTGGCATGGAAGCCGTATTTGCGGGGGTCGCGCGTCAACTCGTGCCAATCCGGCATCGACTGCAACACGCCATCCGGAAAGGGCAGGTCGGTGCCGCTGAACGCATCATAGCCCAGCAACGGCGCGCCGAAGCGATCGAGATCGCTGCCGGCCGCTGCTACATAATAGATCGCATAACGCGGAAAGGAGGTCATGTCGGCAGCATAGAGCGTTTTCAAGTGAAGTGGGGACCGGTTCACGCAAAGAGAACGCGTCAAAAGAAGAATCCAGAGCCGCCTCAGGCGGCTGCAACCGCCGCGCGCCGGGCAATGGTGGATGACCGGATCAAGCGGCTCGCATCGGTCAGATGAACCAGCCGGCCTGCGGCGATCACCGCGACGAGGCGCGGCCGCAGCGGCAATTCGTCATCGACGAGGATGATATCGGCGCGATATCCCTCCGCCAGAACTCCCCGGTCCGAAAGCCCGGCCGCCCGCGCCGGCCCCGCCGAAATCAGGTCCCAGGCGCCGGCCAACGGCAGCACGCCGTCGGCGGCGAGGCGGAACGCGGCCAATAGCTGCGCCGGATAGTAGTAGTCGGAGGCCAGCACCGAGCACAGGCCCTTCGCAATCATGTCGGACGCCCGCGTCCATCCGGTATGGCTGCCGCCGCGCACGACATTGGGCGCGCCGAACACGATGGCATCGCCTGCGTCGGCTGCTGCGCGGGCGGTTTCCTCGTTGACCGGAAATTCGGCGATATTCACGCCCATGCCGCGAAACGCCTCGCGCATCTGCGGGCTGTCGTCGTCGTGCGAGAGCATCCGCACGCCAGCGCTTCGCGCCGCCTCCGCCAGTCGCGCGATCGAGGCGGGGACTTCGCCGGCGCGGGCGACGACGCGCGCCACCAGGTCGTCGAACGCTTCGCCGGAGAGTCCGGTGCGCTCCACCATGCGGCTTCGTTTCTGCGGTTTGGTCAGGTTCGCGACCGTCGAATCCATGTGGTCGTTGAACGCGAACAGGTCGATGCGTCCCTCGGACAGCCACCCGCTGATTTCGGCCTCGGCGTCGAGATTGTAGGTCTCGTGCCGCAGGTGGAAGCGGGTGTCGGCGGCGAGTTGCGGCCGCATGGTTTCGATCGCCTCGAGCAGCCGCCTCGCATTGCCGGCACTGCGCAGGCCCGGCTCCCACGACCAGGTTGTGGCGTGAAAGACGGTGGTGATGCCGTTGCCGATCGCCTGCCGGTCGCTGTCGGCAAGCGCCACGTCAATGGGAAAATCGACGCCGGGTCGCGGCATCATCTGCCGCTCGAACGCATCGCCATGCAGGTCGATGATCCCCGGCAGCACCTTCAGCCCGCCGGCGTCGATCACGGCTGAACCGCGGCCGGGCTGAAAGCCGACCGCGCCGATCCTGCCGTCCGCGATCCGCAAGCAGGTTTCAAGAAATTCGCCGCCGAGCAGCGCCGCGCCGCCTTCGATCAGGATGTCGGTCACGATGCTGCACTTCGTTTCGGGCTTGGCGCGCGGCCGATGGTGGCCGCGGCCTCGTATTTGGCAAGGAAATCCTCGATCGCGAGCTTGCGGAAATCGGGCAGCGCCTTGCGCAGGGCCTCATGGCTCCAGTCCCACCACGAAAGCTCGGCCAGCCGGCTTGTCACGCTTTCCGGAAATCGCCGCCGGATCGTCCGCGCCGGATTTCCCGCGACGATGGTGTAGGCCGGAACATCCCTGGTGACGATGGCGCCGGCTGCGACCACGGCGCCGGTGCCGACGCTGCGGCCCGGCAGCACGACGGCGCCGTGCCCGATCCAGACGTCGTGACCGATATGGACGCGATGGGAGCGCCGCCACTCGAAGAACTCGGCCTCGTCGTTCTCCTGCGGAAAATAGGCGCTGGCGCGATAGGTGAAGTGTGCCTGCGTGGCCCGGTGCATCGGGTGATTGCCCGGGTTGATCCGCGTCATCGCCGCGATCGAGCAGAATTTTCCGATCGTCGTGTAGGTGATCTGCGCGTCGTTCACGACGTAGGAATAATCGTCCATCGTCACTTCCTGCAGAATCGTGCGCGCGCCGACTTCGCAATAGGCGCCGAGCCTGACGTCGTGCAGCTTCGCGCTTGCGTCGACGGTCGGATCAACCGAAAGCATTTTCGCGGCCATGCGGGCGTCCTCAAACGATGGATACCGATTCCGAAAGACGGATCGAGGCTGCACGTCATCGATCGGCTTGATGACAGTGTCATGACCGAAGAATGACGGCGCACGCGGATGTGGACAGCGACCGCGCCGCAGCGCGGCTGTCACACAACTGTTAAATCCAGACGCTAGCGATGATGCCAGCTAGATGGCTTGGAGCGCTTGCATGCTGGTGGTGGAAGGTTTGACGTGCCGTTTCGGCACAAAGACCGCGGTCGACAACGCGTCATTCTCGGTTGCGCCCGGCAGCTTCATCGGAGTGATCGGCCGGTCCGGCGCCGGCAAGTCGACCTTGCTGCGCATGATCAATCGCCTCGCGGAGCCGACGTCGGGGCGGGTCGTCTATGACGGCGTCGATGTCACCGCGCTCAGGGGTCGCGACTTGCGCAGGTGGCGCGCCCGCTCGGCCATGGTGTTCCAGCAGTTCAACCTGATCGGCCGTCTCGACGTGCTGACCAACGTGCTGATGGGGCGCCTGGCAAGCGTCTCGCCGGCGCGGGCGCTTTTGAAATTATGGCCGGATGCCGACAAGGCCATCGCGCTGGCCGCGCTCGAACAGTTCGAGATCGCATCGCTGGCGGTGCAGCGCGCCGATCAGCTTTCCGGCGGGCAGCAGCAGCGCGTCGCGATCGCCCGCGCCCTGGTGCAGGAGCCGGACATCATTCTGGCGGACGAACCGATCGCCTCGCTCGATCCGCACAACACCAGGGTGGTGATGGACGCGCTGCAGCGCATCAACAGGGACTTCGGGATCACCGTGATCTGCAACCTGCATTCGCTCGAACTGGCGCGCGGCTATTGCGGGCGGCTGATCGGCATGGCTGCGGGGCGGGTCGTGTTCGACGGCACGCCGGAACAACTGACGGAACTGGAAGCGAAGCGTCTCTATGGACTCGAATCCGACGCCAGGACCGGCGCGCCGGCACGGCCGAACGGCGTCCCCGTGGACGATTCCATCCTTGGCGTAGCTGCCATCGCGTAGTCGTTGCCTAAATCGCGACATCCCCGGGCATCGCCCAACAAGAACCCAACAAGAAACTGCCTCACCCACCCAACAGGAGAAGACCTATGCTGAACCGCCGCCTTTTTCTATCCGCCAGTGCAATGGCGCTGGCCTTTACCGCGACCGCGGCGCACGCCGATGACTGGAAGGCAAAATACAAGGAACTGACCATTGCGATCGTGCCGGCCGAAAACGCGTCGGGAGTCAACGACCGCTACGCTCCGTTCGTCGCCTATCTCTCGAAGGAACTCGGCGTTCCCGTCAAGCTGCGCATCGCCAACGACTATGCTGCCGTGATCGAGGGCCAGCGCGCCGGCAATATCCAGATCGCCTATTACGGCCCGGCCTCGTATTCGACGGCCTACATGACCGGCGTCAAGACCGAGCCGTTCGTCACCACCCGAAACAACGACGGCACGGTCGGCTATTACTCGGTGATCTATGTCAAGGCCGGCAGTCCCTACAAGGACATCAAGGATCTCAAGGGCAAGACCATCGGCTTCGTCGACCCGAATTCGACTTCCGGCTACAACGCGCCGCGGTTCTTCCTGCACAAGGCCGGCATCGATGCCGACGCCTTCTTTGCCAAGTCGATCATCACCGGCAGCCACGAGAACGGCGTGATCGCGCTCGACAAGGGCACGGTCGATTGCGCCGCCGACTGGTGGAATTCCGACACCAACTCCAACCTCACGCGCATGGTCGCGAAGGGAATGGCCAAGAAGGAAGACTTCCGGGTCATCTTCAAGTCCGGGCTTTTGGCCGGCTCGCCCTATGCGTATCTCTCCGATCTCCCTGCCGATCTCAAGCAGAGCATCGTCAAGGCGTTCATGGACGCGCCCACCAAGGACAAGGCCGCTTTCGACCGGCTGTCCGACGGCAAGGACAAGGAGTTCGTTTCGGTGACCCACAAGGACTATCAGGACACCGTGGACATGATCCAGTTCGTCAACGACATGCGCAAGAAGCGCTCCTGAGCCAAGCCGGGAGCGGCGGATATTCGCCGCTCCCGTCCTTCTGACCGACGCGGAATGTCATGACCTCCAGCATCCTCAGCGTATCGCCGGCGCGCCTCGAGGTTCTGCTCGCCGACTACCAGCGCGAAGTCGGGCGCCGCCGCCGGCAATCGCTGCTGGTGCTCGCGATCCTTGCGATCCTGGTCGCGATTGCCGGGCGCTTCGGCGAAGTCGATCTCGACAATCTCGCCCGGCATATCTCGAACTTCACCAGCTATTTCGGGCGGATCATTCCCAAGCTTACATTTGCGAATTTCGGCGCCGACGTCGCGGACTGGTACTGGAATATCGCGGGCTGGCTGAAGCTTCTGCTCGATACCGTCCTGATCGCCTATCTCGGCACGTTGATCGGCGCCGGCGGTGCGTTCATGTTTGCGTTCTTTGCGGCCGCGAATCTGGCTCCGGGCAATTTTATGCGATGGAGCACCAAGCGGGTATTCGAATTCTGCCGCACCGTTCCCGATCTGGTGTTTGCGCTGATGTTCGTCAGCGCCTTCGGCCTCGGTCCGCTGGCAGGAATCCTGGCGATTGCCATTCACAGTTTTGGGACGCTCGGAAAGCTCTTCACCGAGGCGATCGAAAACATCGATATGCGGCCGGTCGAAGGCGTGCGTTCTACCGGCAGCCGCTTCATCGAGATGGTGCGGTTCGGCGCGTTGCCGCAGGTAATGTCCACCTTCGCGAGCTACAGCCTGCTGCGGTTCGAGATCAATGTGCGGTCCGGTTCGGTGGTCGGCATGGTGGGCGCCGGCGGGATCGGCCAGGACCTTTTCGTGGCGATCCGGAAATTCTACTACACCGACGTCAGCGCCATCCTGCTGATGATCATCGTTTCCGTGGCGATCATCGATCTCGTCACCGAGCGGATCCGGCACCGGTTGTCCGGCCGGGATACCGCCCGGTGAGCGCGCGCCCTATCATGCGTCCCGACGAGGCAAGCGCGGTGCTCGACCGCCACCGCGGCCTCTTCGACTATTCGCCGGCCGGGCGCGCATCCGCGCTGGCCGCGCCGGCGGCGATCGCCGGGCTTGCGATGTTTGCGGTATGGTGGCTTGCCATTCCGTTCAGCCAGATCGGGCCGGGACTGGCGTCGCTGGCAAAATTCGTCGCGCTGATGTTTCCGCCGTCGAGCGGCGGTCACCTCGACCTCCTGCTCAGGGCGATGGGCGAGACGCTTGCCATTGCCTTCCTGGGAACGCTGATCGCCACCGTCGCGGCGTTTCCGATCGGCTTTCTCGCCGCCAGGAATACCTCGCCGCATGGCGTCATTCGCTTTGCGATCCGCCGCTGCCTGGACACCATCCGCGGTATCGACGCGCTGATCTGGGCGCTGGTCTTCGTCGGGGTCGTCGGCCTCGGTCCGTTCGCGGGAATTCTCGCCATCGCGGTCTCCGATACCGGCGCGCTCGGCAAGCTGTTTTCGGAGGCGATCGAATCGGCCGAGGAGCGCGCGCGGGAATCGGTGCTCGCGAGCGGCGGGACCGGTCTGCTGGCCGTGCGTTTCGGTCTGTTGCCGCAGGTCCTGCCCATCATCGCGGGACAGATACTCTATTTCTTCGAATCCAACGTCCGATCGGCCACCATCATCGGCATCGTGGGCGCCGGCGGCATCGGCCTGCAGCTCTCCGAGCAGATCAGGACCTATGATTTCGATCAGGTCGCGTTCGCCGTCATCATGATCCTGGTGACGGTCGCGATCATCGACTGGATCTCGGGAAAATTGCGGTTCGCGATCATCGGCCGGCGCGCGGTCGCCTGAATATCCCGGGCTAGCCGTTTTCGACCACGAACTCGACGCGCTCCGCGGCAAAGCGCGTGCGCTTGGTCAGGAGCGGCGTTCCACCGGCGTCGACGTCGGTGCTGTCGACCACCAGCACGGGGCGCCCCAGCGCAAGGTCGAGCCGCGCCGCATCGCTGGCATCGACGATACCGGCGGTGACGCGCGTCGAAGCCCGGCGATAGTCGCGGACGCCGTAATGCGCCAGCAGTTTGGTCATCGAGCGCATCCGCTCATAGACCCGTCCGGCGTCGGGAAAGCGCTCGGCGCTGAACCAGATGGTGCCGACGCAGATCGGCGTGCGGTCGGCCAGTCGCAGCGCTTCGAGGCGGATCAGCGGCGCGCCGGTCTTCAAGGTGAGCTGCCGCGCCAGTTCCCGGCTCGCGGGTTCCCCGGCAGTTCCGATCAGCCGGCCGTCCGGCTCTCGGCCCCCGGCGCCGACGATTTCGGAGAACCGCGTCCGCGAGCGCAGCGGATAGGCGAGTTTTGCGGCTTCGACATAGGTGCCGCTGCCGCGCTCGGCGCGCACCAGGCCGCGTTCGGCCAGCGTCGCCAGCGCCCGCCGCACGGTGTGGCGGTTGACGCGATAGGTTTCGGCGATCTCGGTTTCGCCCGGCAGCTTTTCGCCGGCGGCGAATGCGCCCGACGCGATGCCGCGCTCGATGCCGTCGGCAACCTGCCGCCACAGCGCCACGCCGGTGGCCGCATCCTGGATGCTCATGGCGAGGAAAGGCTCATGGGGAGGAGCTCGGGAGGGGCATCGGAAAAATCATTCCTCTGTCACGAAACAGTCATGGCGCGCCGCTATCAAGTTGTCTAGTATCATAGACAACTTGATTCCGGCAAGGACCGAGTTCGGGAAGGCTGAGATGACGGCAGGCGGCGGAAACGGCAGGCAGGCGCAGCGCCAGGCGGCGATGGCGGTGCTGGCGCATTCGGATGCGGCGGCCATTGCCGGCCGTCTCGGCGCCGTCGCCGTGCCGGCCTACGAGGATTTGCGCGAGCCGGAGAACGGCCTGGTGATGGTGCGCGGCCGCATCGGCGGCGACGGCGCGCCGTTCAACCTCGGCGAGGCCACGGTCTCGCGCGCGGCGGTGCGGCTTGCGACCGGCGAGGTCGGCTTCGGCTATACGCTCGGCCGCGACCGGCAAAAGGCGCGGCTGATCGCGCTGTGCGATGCGCTGGTGCAGTCGAATGAATTTTCGGACACGGTGGAAGCAAAGGTGCTGGCGCCGCTGCGTGCGGCCATCGTCTCCGAACAAGACCGAAAGGCGCGGGAAACCGCCGCGACGCGGGTCGATTTCTACACGCTGGTGCGCGGGGAAGGCTAACGCGATGACCACGATTGCCGAACTTCCCGCGGGATTCGCCGACAAGGTATTATCGGCGCAATCGACCTTCCGTTCCGTGATGGATGCGATGGCGCGCCCCGGCAGCGTCCAGCGGATCGCGGCCAGTACCGGCGCGCCGCCGCCTGTGATGCGCGGCACCGCCGCCATTGCGCTGACCTTGTTCGACCACGACACGCCGGTCTGGCTCGACGCCACGATGTCCGGGACGTCTGATGTGACAAAATGGCTGAAATTCCACACCGGGGCGCCGGTGATCGCGGATGCCGCGATCTGCAGCTTTGCGCTGATCGGCGATCCCTCCGCGCTGCCCGCGCTGGATCGTTTTGCCTTTGGCAGCAATGAATATCCGGATCGTTCGACCACGCTGATCCTGCAGGTCGAGAGCCTCACCGAGGGTTCACTCTTCGAACTGCGCGGCCCCGGCATCGACGGTACCGCGGTGCTGCGGGCGAGCATCCAGCCCGCCGACCTGTTCGAGCGGCTTGGCGTCAACGCGACCCTGTTTCCGCGCGGCATCGATGTCGTGCTGGTGGCCGACGACGCCATCGTCGCGATACCGCGCACCACGCGGCTCGCCGCGAAGGGAGACTGAGATATGTATGTCGCCGTCAAGGGAGGCGAACGCGCCATCGAGAACGCCCATCGGCTGCTGGCGCATGAGCGCCGCGGCGATCCCGGCGTCTCCGAAGTGACGCTCGATCAGATTTCCGGACAGCTCAGCCTCGCGGTCGACCGCGTGATGGCCGAGGGCTCGCTGTACGATCGTGAACTCGCTGCGCTCGCGATCAAACAGGCGCGCGGCGACATGATCGAGGCGATCTTCCTGGTCCGCGCCTTCCGCGCCACCCTGCCGCGCTTCGGCGCGACCGAGCCGGTCGACACCGGCGCGATGGCCGTGCGCCGGCGGATTTCCTCGACCTTCAAGGACATTCCGGGCGGCCAGATTCTCGGGCCGACTTTCGACTACACCCATCGGCTGCTCGACCCGCAACTGGCGGAGGGCTTCGTGCCCGAACCGCCCGCGACCGCGGACGCATCGACCGCGGCCATGCCTCGGGTCACCGACATTCTCGGCCGCGACGGCCTGATCGAGCCTTCGCCGCAAGCCGACGCCGACATGCCGGTCGGCGATCTCACGCGCGAGCCGCTGACTTTCCCCGCCGACCGCGACCTGCGGCTGCAGAATCTCGCGCGCGCCGACGAAGGGTTTCTGCTGGCGCTCGGCTATTCGTCGCAGCGCGGCTACGGCCGCAACCATCCCTTCGCCGGCGAAATTCGCTTCGGCGAGGTCGAGGTGGAATTTTTCGCCGAAGAGGTCGGCTTTGCGGTGCCGCTCGGGCCGGTCGCGCTGACCGAATGCCAGATGGTCAACCAGTTCAAGGGCTCGGCCACCGAAGCGCCGTGTTTCACCCGCGGCTACGGGCTCGCGTTCGGGCAGAGCGAGCGCAAGACCATGTCGATGGCGCTGGTGGATCGCGCCCTGCGCGCCCGCGAACTCGGCGAAGAAGCCGGTGCGCCGGCGCAGGACGAGGAATTCGTGATGTCGCATTCCGACAATGTGCAGGCGACCGGCTTCGTCGAACATCTCAAGCTGCCGCATTATGTCGACTTCCAGTCCGAACTCGGGCTGTTGCGCAAACTGCGCAAGGAATTTTCCGAAGCGGACGCAACGCCGGTCCTGCAGGAGGCTGCGGAATGAACGCGCCCACCTACAATTTCGCCTATCTCGACGAACAGACCAAGCGGATGATCCGCCGCGCCATCCTGAAGGCGATCGCGATCCCCGGCTATCAGGTGCCGTTCGCCAGCCGCGAGATGCCGATGCCCTATGGCTGGGGCACCGGCGGCGTGCAGGTGACGGCGGCGATCCTCGGGCCCGACGACGTGCTGAAGGTGATCGATCAGGGTTCCGACGACACCACCAACGCGATCTCGATCCGCAAATTCTTCGCCAGGACCGCCGGCGTCGAAACCACGACCTCGACGTCGGACGCGACCGTGATCCAGACCCGGCACCGGATTCCCGAGGCGCCGCTGCATGCGGGGCAGGTGCTGGTCTATCAGGTTCCGATCCCCGAGCCGCTGCGTTTCCTCGAGCCGCGCGAGACCGAGACCCGGCGCATGCATGCACTCGGCGAATACGGGCTGATGCACGTCAAGCTGTACGAGGACATCGCCCGCTTCGGCCATATCGCCACCTCCTACGCCTATCCGGTGAAGGTCAACGGCCGCTACGTGATGGACCCGTCGCCGACGCCGAAATTCGACAATCCCAAGATGGATGATTGTCCGGCGCTGCAGCTGTTCGGAGCCGGGCGCGAGAAGCGCATCTATGCGATTCCGCCGCATACCTCCGTGGTCTCGCTCGACTTCGAGGACCATCCGTTCACGCGCTACCGCTTCGACGCGCCCTGCGCGCTGTGCGGGGCGGACGATTCCTATCTCGACGAAATCGTCACCGACGACCAGGGCGGGCGGATGTTCGTCTGTTCCGACACCGACTACTGCGAGACCCGCCAGGGCCAGGGTCATCGCGGCAGCGAGAGCGCGGCTCCGCACAAGGAGGGCGCGCATGGCCGAACATGAAAACGATCAACCGCTTCTGGTGGCGGACCGCCTGGGCAAGAACTACGGCCGCCTGACCGCCTGCCGTGACGTGTCGTTTGCGCTCTATCCCGGCGAAGTGCTGGCGATCGTCGGCGAATCCGGGTCGGGCAAGACGACGCTGCTGCAGCTGTTGTCGGCGCAGCTGGCGGCGAGCGCCGGGCAGGTGTCGTACCGGATGCGCGACGGCGTACTGCGCGATCTGGCAAGCCTCGGCGAAGCCGAGCGGCGGTTTCTGTTCCGCACCGACTGGGGCTATGTGCACCAGGATCCCGCGCAGGGGTTGCGGATGGCGGTGTCGGCCGGCGCCAATGTCGGCGAGCGGCTGATGGCGGTGGGCTGGAATCACTACGGCCGGATCAGGGATACCGCGTCGTCCTGGCTGGAGCGCGTCGAGATCGATATCGGGCGCATCGACGATGCGCCGCGCACCTATTCCGGCGGCATGCGGCAGCGGCTGCAGATCGCGCGCAATCTGGTGACCGAGCCGCGGCTGGTGTTCATGGACGAACCGACCGGCGGGCTCGACGTGTCGGTGCAGGCGCGGCTGCTCGATCTCCTGCGCAATCTGGTCAGCGAACTCGGCCTCGCGGCGATCGTCGTCACCCATGATCTCGCGGTCGCGCGGCTGTTGTCGCACCGGATCATGGTGATGAAGGGCGGCCGGGTGATCGAGACCGGGCTGACCGATCAGGTGCTCGACGACCCGCGCGAGCCCTATACCCAATTGCTCGTCTCCTCGATTTTGCCGGCATGAGGGTCAAGCCAATGACTGCGATGATCGATATCGAAAGCGCGGAAAAGACCTTCACGATGCATTTGCAGGGCGGGGTGCAGCTGCCCGTGGTACGCGGCGTGTCCTTCCAGGTCGGGCCAGGGGAATGCGTGGTGCTGTCCGGTCCCTCCGGCGCCGGCAAGTCCTCGATCCTGAAAATGATCTTCGGCAATTATCGCTGCGACGGCGGCCGGATCGGCATCCGGCACCGGGGCACGGTGATCGATCTCGCCACCGCCGAACCGCGGCAGGTCCTCAGCGTGCGGCGCGCGACCATCGGCTATGTCAGCCAATTCCTGCGGGCGGTGCCGCGGGTTGCGACCATCGACGTGGTGGCCGAGCCGCTTGTCGTCAACGGGATGGCGCGGGCCGAGGCGCGGGAGCGGGCAGGCAGCCTGCTCCGCCGTCTCAACATTCCCGAACGGCTGTGGGCGCTGCCGCCATCGACGTTCTCGGGCGGCGAGCAGCAGCGCGTCAACATCGCCCGCGGCTTCATCTCCGACCTGCCGATCCTGCTGCTGGACGAGCCGACCGCCTCGCTCGATGCGGCCAATGGCGCCGTGGTCGTGGCGTTGATCGGCGAAAAGAAACGCGCTGGCGTTGCCATGGTGGCGATCGTCCATGACGACGAGATCCGCCATCGGATCGCCGACCGGATTGTGGACGTGACCTCGTTTGCCGCAGCGGCATAGGAAAGAATTGAGATGACTTCGATCGGCAACGAAACCGTGCTCGGCAATGCCAGGATCGTTCTGGCGGATCGCGTGATCGAGCGCGGCTGGATCGCGGTTGTGGACGGCCGTATCGCCGAAATCGGCGAGGGCAGTGCACCTGCGGGCAGCGAAGACGCGGCTGGCGACCTGATCATGCCCGGCCTGATCGAACTGCACACCGATCATCTCGAGGCGCATTACGTGCCGCGCCCAAAAGTGTTCTGGGATCCGATCGCCGCCGTCGTCTCCTATGACGGGCAATTGGCCACCTCGGGCATCACCACGGTGTTGGACTCCTTGCGGGTCTGGCGCGAGGACGGCGCCGAGGAAGTCGACGGCCGGGCGGGCGTGCTGGCGGCGGCGATCGCCTCGGCGCGCGAGGCGAATTTGCTGCGGTCGGAACATTTCCTGCATCTGCGCTGCGAAATTCCGATGCCGAGCGTGGTCGAGGAGGCCAGGGAACTGGTCGGGCGTCCGGACGTGCGGCTGATGTCGCTGATGGACCACACCCCCGGACAACGCCAGTTCCGCGACGAGGGCAAGCTGCGGGACTATTACCGCGGCAAGGGCGCCGGCATGACCGACGCCGAACTCGACACGCTGTTCGAACGGCGCTTTGCCTATCAGAAGGCGTATGCGGCCACCAATATGCGCGAGATCGTGGCGCTGGCGCATCAATACGAGATCCCGCTCGCCAGTCACGACGACACCACCGACGAGAACGTTACCGACGCCATCCGCGACCGCATTTCGGTGGCGGAGTTCCCGACCACGATCGAGGCCGCGCGCGGCCTGCACCAGGCCGGCATCGGCATCCTGATGGGCGCGCCGAATGTGGTGCGCGGCGGTTCGCATTCGGGCAATATCGCAGCCGTCGATCTCGCCCGCGAGGGCCTGCTGGACATCCTGTCGTCCGACTACATTCCTTCGAGCCTGTTGATGGCGGCGCTGCAGTTGCCGCACCGCGTGCCCGACATCGATCTGGCGTCCGCGGTCCGCACGGTCACCAAGACGCCCGCCGAGGCGGTCGGGCTTGCCGACCGCGGCGAGATCACCGCCGGCAAGCGCGCCGACCTGATCCGCGTCCATGTGGCGCGCGACATTCCGGTGGTGCGCTGCGTCTGGCGGGAAGGGCACCGCGTGGCGTGAGCGAAATCCCTGATATATCGGATCTTCACCCCGACACGATCGGTCCGGGCCGGCTCGTTCTGGTGGTCGGTCCGAGCGGCGCCGGCAAGGATACGCTGATTGGCCTCGCGCGAGCCGCCAGCGCCGATGACGGAAATATTGTGTTTCCGCGCCGCGTGGTGACGCGGGAGGCTACGGCCTTCGAAGATAATGCCCAGGTGAGTTTTGAAATGTTCCGGCAGGCGCGGGACAATGGCGAGTTCGCCGTGCACTGGGAAGCGCATGGCCATTTCTACGCCTTGCCGCGTGCGATCGACGACGAACTCCGCGCCCGCCGCACCGTGGTCGCCAACGTGTCGCGCACGGTGGTCGGGGCGATGCGCCGCGCCTACGCCGCAGTCTTGGTGGTTTCGATCACGGCGCCGGCTGAAGTTCTCGAGCAGCGGCTGGCGGCGCGGGCGCGCGGCAGCGACGGGCAGATCGCGGACAGGCTCGGCCGAACCGTCGACAGCAGCGCGATCGCGCCTGACGTGACCATCAGCAATGTCGGCAGCCCCGAACGTCATGCGCAGGAGCTGCTGCGGATCATCAGGGGCGGTTGACACGCCGTTCGCGCAGATATCGGGAGGACGTTCATGCCGGTCATTACAACGGTCGAACAGCTCGAGGCGATCTACGGCCAGCCGAACGAGGCCTCCATTGTCAAGGTTGCCGACCGCATCACGCCGCCATATCGCATGCTGATCGACAAGTCGCCATTTGCGGTGCTGGCGACCTGCGGGCCGGAGGGACTGGATTGTTCGCCGCGCGGCGATCTGCCCGGTTTCGTCAGAATTCACGATGAAAAGACATTGATGATGCCGGATCGCCGCGGCAACAACCGGGTCAATTCGCTGCGCAATATCGTCAGGGATCCCCGGGTCGCACTGTTGTTTCTGATCCCGGGCTCCGGTTCGACGCTGCGCGTCAACGGCCGTGCGCAGGTGTCCGCCGACGCGGAGCTATTGGCGTCGTTCAGGATGCAGGACAAGGCGCCGCGCACGGTCATCGTCATGACCGTGCATGAGATCTATTTCCAGTGCGCGCGCGCCATTGTGCGCTCGGACCTGTGGAATCCGGACAAGCGGGTCGACCCCAAGACGCTGCCGACGCCGGGCCAGATCCTCGCCGGCATGAGCGAGAACCGGGTCGGCGGCGAGAGCTATGACCGGGAATGGCCGGAGCGGGCGCGGCAATCGCTCTGGTAAGGAGGCACTAAGCCGTTGGTTTGCCGTGCTGCGCTGCGATATCCGCCGGCGTAGGTAACGCCTCCGACACGGCAAATTGAGCGACTCTCGCCCCGACTCTGCTAAGATGTGGGGACAAATTGGCTTCACACGGGAGTGGAGTTCATGAAAAAGCTCGTCGAAATTCGCGGCCAGGAGTTGATGTGCCGAGAGCGCGCCATGCTGGATTCCGAGCGCAAGATTTTCTGGCTGGCGCAGGCGGAAGAGTGGGAGCAGCGCGCGCTCGATGAGATCGCGTACCACTTCAGGGAATGCAATCTCGACCGGCTCATTCCGTAGTCGCCTCGCACTAGCGCGCGGACATCAAAATCTTGTCGGTTCGTTTGGCGGCTGCGCGCGCAGCAGGCCGCGATTGGCGTGTGAATGATCGAGCGTCGGCGAGCAAGTGCTGCAAGGTGGCCCTCTGCACCGTCAGCGCAATCGGGGCGCTATTGCGCTAGTGCGGTCGCGTTAATGCCGTCCGTTCCGGCCTGGTGATGGTCTGCCTCACTTCGGCGCCGCAGTCCGAACATTCATAGATGAAATCGATCTTCGCCATGCTCCAATGGGGTTCGACCTCCCTGACATACATGGGAAGCAGTCCTACGCAACCTGGACACACGATCGGCGCGTTCTCGATTTCGTGATGCTGGATGTAGGCTGGCATGTCGGTCTCCTTCACGGCGGAAGCAACCTCAACCCCGCGCCCAATCTAGCGTGCGTCGCGGAATGCCCGTCATCAACTCTTTCGAACGTAGGAGGAACGGACCTATAATGTCCGTGTGTGTGGCATTCCTGTAACATTTTGGTCCGTAAAAAGGTGCTGGACTACTTGCATCGGATGAGCACGCGCTCAACCGCGCTTGCCGCGGACTCTAAGCCAGAAACAAAAAAAGGAATGGAGAAGCCTCGATGATCGGATTTTCTGTGCAAGCGATCGAGCGCCGGGTCAGTCCGGAATTCGTGCGCAAGTTTCGATCGCTGCCGGTCGCGAACGTCAGCGATTGCATGTCGCGGCTGACCGGAGGCGGGCCGCGGCTGCGGCCATATCACGGCGAAGGCGTACTTTCCGGTCCGGCGTTCACCGTGAAAACCCGTCCCGGCGACAATCTGATGGTGCACAAGGCGCTGGATATTGCGTCGCCCGGCGATGTCGTCGTGGTCGATGCCGGCGGCGACCTCACCAATTCGATCATCGGCGAGATCATGGTCAGTTACGC
Organism: uncultured Alphaproteobacteria bacterium; assembly: GCA_963721275.1. Taxonomy (GTDB): domain Bacteria; phylum Pseudomonadota; class Alphaproteobacteria; order Rhizobiales; family Xanthobacteraceae; genus Bradyrhizobium. Next base: position 157,141 of record CAVRIQ010000022.1, read on the forward strand.
CATCAATCGCGGCCTGGCCGGAATCGTGATCAACGGCTCGATCAGGGATTCCGATGCGCTGCGCAAGCTGAACTTTCCGGTCTACGCGGCCGGCGTGACCCATCGCGGTCCGCTGAAATCCGGCCCCGGCGAAATCGGCAGGTCGATCGCGTTCGACGGCATGGTAATCGAGCCCGGCGACCTCATCATCGGCGATGGCGATGGCGTGCTTTGCATTCCCTTCGACGAGGTCGACGAGGTGTACCAGGCCGCCGCCGCCAAGAAGAAGGCGGAAGACAAGATCCTGGCGGACCTGAAGGGCGGAGGTTCGATGGACCGCGCCTGGGTCGACGCCACGCTCAAGCAGTTGGGATGCAAATTGCCGGGGTGACATGCGACGGTTCGGGCGAACCGGCATTTCAGCAGCTGGCGATCGGGGTCCTTCCGGCAGGCCTATCCGATCCGGCGGTTTCGATCCGCTGCCGGGCAGCGTCGGCATCAACCGGCCTGGGACACCTTTCCCCGGCAGCGGCGAAACCGGGCAATGGCCGGCCGCCCCGGTCGCCTTCGCGAAATTTCAGCGACTGAGCAATATCGACCACCCGGTTCATCGCCCGGAAGAGCATGCTGATTCCATCACCGCCGTCGCGCTCGGCGTCTACCGGTGACTGGGAGTGTTGGGCTCCCGCCTGATCCAGGGTGGAAGGCGATGGCCAATTCCAAGCGCACATTCCCAACGCCGCCGATCGCGGCGGTGAGCGACCCATGTCCGAAATGCCAGGGCCCGATGATGCTCGCCCGGGTCAAGCCGGGGCGCCTTAATTTCGACCTCCGCACATTTGAGTGCGTCAGGTGCAATCACATCGAAAGAACCCTGGTCGCGGCCGACCCGATGAGATCATCCGATGCACTGGGGTGGCTGTTGGGCGAACTGAGGCCGCCAGGTTGAGAATGTGCCTCCGCTGCCAGGGTTCGATCTGCGGACCTTGAATGCTCTGGGTGCAACAAGGTCGATCAACACATGGTCGAGTGCGGAACAGCCGCGCCCCGGGGCGCGGCAGGTTCGGGCGTGACCGCAATGTCACGCCCGATTTTTCCCGCTCGGGACGTTCGCGCGATCGACGCGCGCACGGAGCCGCAAAGTCTGCCGGATCAAATCAACCCGCCGCCATCGATCGCCTTTTTTGCGAACTCGACGGCCTTCTCGGCTGTGAGCGCATCGGCCGAGGTCGTGGTTTCGTCGAGTACCGATGGCGGGACGGCGATGCGAATTTTCTTGCCGTCTGATCTGCGGATGGTGGCGCGCCATCGATCCGTGTCGCGCCGGAAGGCGTCGATGACATAGGCCTTGTAGGTAATCCGGTTCATGGGAAGTTGCTTTGCCGCGCGGGCATCCGGGGGATTCGGTCCGTTCGCGACGTCGCGAACGATTTCGATGATCTGCCGGACAATATCGCCGCGCACGCCGGCGGATGCATCTCTCAGCAGATACCTCACCGCCGCGCCGATCTCCGCCTTTGCGTCGTCGTCGCCCGCGAAATCCCAATCGATCTGAACTGTCATGACAGGCGCCTGTAAACCGGACGTGGACTCGCGGGCGTCGAAGCCCCGGACACGACCCAAGGAGGAAAAGGTTGGGGGTGTGACGATATCAGGGTAGAAATCTTACGCCGTAGGTCTTGCCGCGACGCCAGACGACTTCGCATGGCTGGCGCATCGGACGATCCGGCACAAGCGTCAATCCGAACCTGTCCCTGACATCGATCTCGGCGTCCGTCATGATTTTGGCTCCGCCCGGCGAGACGTCCAATACGAAGCATTCCGCCTTCGTCGTTCCGTCCACCGTAATCCAGGTCGGCCGCTTGTTCAGTTGCCGTCGCGGTTCGCGCTGTACCTTCGCCCTTGGCCTGTCGACAATCATGATGACTATCCGTCGTTGGACTAAAATCACTGGACCCAATTGCGACCGGCCTGGCGATCGTCAAGGCGGATACAGAATGAAGGTGATTTCGTAAAACTCCTGTTAGGACATTGCCTCGAAATTTATCGGTTTACGGCCTGTGCTGATGGATGGACAGCAGAGCCGGAATTGCACCATCCCGCCGCGGGCAAGGAAATGGGCGCTGAAACAGAGCTGAAGATTGCCATTGAAGATCCATCGCAGCCGGAGATCGTCATGCTCCTGCGCGATGGAGAAGAGCATTCGGCGAAACTCTACCCGGCCGAGAGCAATCATCACATGCCTCTGACGGCGCTGCGCGCTTCGAACGTGCGCTTCCTCGTGGTTCGTGACGCAAACGGTCGCCCGGTCGGGACCGGCGCGCTCGCGCTCAACGGGGCCTGGGCGGAACTCAAGCGCATGTGGGTCATCCCGCAGGCACGCGGCCTGGGCGTATCCAAGATCATCCTGACGGCGCTCGAAGCGCATGCGCGCAGCGAGGGGGTGCGCACCCTGAGGCTGGAAACCGGGGTGGAGAATCATGCTGCTCTTGGCCTCTACACGCGAGCAGGCTTCGAGCGGCGCGATCCGTTCGGCGACTATCGAGCCGACCCGCTCAGCGTCTTCATGGAGAAGGAGCTCTCGAACGGTCTTTGAATGACGGCCAGGGTTCGAGGCAGGCTCTTCACGACGTGCAGAAGATCCGCATCGGCTTGCCGACGTCCTGAAACGTCCTTCAGTATTTCCCGGGATTAGGGCAAGCTTAACTAGAGATTGAAACAACGCCGTCTTGGCGAAATAGGTGCTGCTTTCCCCGTTTTCGGCTTCGCGGCGCTCGTTCCGCAATGCGCGAAAAATCCGATTTGTTGAACCGGATCAATCTGATTTGGGCTGTCCAGTCCCATCGCAAAAAATATTTTCCTTCTCGTTTCACGCAAATCACTTTCATAACTTCCGCCGTCTCACCCGAATGAGGGGCGGCTCGCGATCGTCACGAACGTTGCGGTGAGATGCGGTGGACGCAGGTAGCGCACGAAGGACGAGCGTGCGTGAGGCGGACGGCGAAGTCGTGTGGTCCTGACGCCCCGACGCTGGCGTCAAGTGGCGCGGAAGTATCCGCGCGGCGATGGTGGCAAGAAAGCCCGGTCACCAGGGAGAGCTCGAAATAAGCCGTAACACCATCGCGCAGGGAAGGCCGGATTGCCTCCGCTGAACCTGTATGCTCGTGTGCGCATTCTTATGTGCATCTTGCACACGAGACCGCGGGTGCAGCGCGCACCCGGCTTTCCCTGCGCCCTCTGCTTTCCAGGAGGGCGGAAAATCCAGCAAGCCTCGGGCGCAATCCACGCCGCGGGATCGGGAAGCCGCGACTCAGAGATCGCGAAGCCGCAACTCAGAGATCGCGAAGTCGTTTGTTGCCGCGCAGCGCGCGTCTGTTGTAATCATGGCGCTCGGGGCGGACCTGCCCCGCCCGCGATTTCCCCGTCCCCCTGCGATTTCGCTGTTTGTCGTCTCACCCCAAGGAGTATTTCCATGACGCATGCCATCCGCTTTCATAAAACCGGCGGCCCCGAAGTCCTGGTCTGGGAGGAAGTCAATCTCGGCAAGCCCGGCCCCGGCGAGGCGCGTATCCGCCACACCGCGGTGGGGCTGAATTTCGTCGATATCTATAACCGCTCCGGGCTTTACCCGGCGCAGTTGCCGAGCGGGCTGGGCGGCGAAGCGGCGGGGGTGGTCGAGGAAGTGGGATCCGGCGTCACCGATCTGAAGCCGGGCGACCGCGTCGCCTATGGCGCTGCGCCGATCGGCGCCTATGCCGAAGCCCGCCTGATCCCGGCCGACCGTCTGTTGAAACTGCCCGACGGCATCGACGACAAGACCGCCGCCGCCATGATGCTGAAGGGCCTGACGACGCAATACCTGATACGCCAGACCTATCGCGTCAAGGCCGGCGATACCATCCTGCTGCATGCCGCGGCCGGCGGCGTCGGCCTGATCCTCGGCCAGTGGGCGAAGCATCTCGGCGCCACCGTGATCGGCACCGTCGGCAGCGACGAGAAGGCGAAACTCGCCAAGGCCCATGGCTGCGCCCACACCATCGTCTATACGCGCGAGGATTTCGTGAAGCGCGTCGACGAGATCACCGGCGGCAAGAAGGTGCCGGTGGTCTACGACTCCGTCGGCAAGGACACTTTCCTGAAGTCGCTCGACTGCCTGGCGCCGCTCGGCGTCGCCGCGTTGTTCGGGCAGTCTTCCGGCAGCGTCGAGCCGCTCAACCTCGGCCTGCTGGCGCAGAAGGGCTCGCTCTACGTCACGCGTCCGACGCTCAACACCTACGCCGCGAAGCGCGAAAACCTCGTCGCCATGGCGAACGAGCTGTTCGACGTGGTGAAATCGGGCGCGGTCAAGATCGAGGTGCACCAGACCTATCCGCTGAAGGATGCGGCCAAGGCCCACGCCGATCTCGCCGCGCGCAAGACCACGGGCTCGACGGTGCTCACGGTGTGAGGCTTGACGCGTTCGGCGATGCACGGAGAGGCGGGCACGGTTTGCCCGCCTCTCTGTTACGTCTCGCCTTTAAAGCTCAGCAGGCGCCGGATCATCCGGAGGTTGGCGTAGTCCACCATCTTGCCGTCGACCGTGACGGCGGCCTGGCCGTTGCGCTCCGCCTCTTCCATCGCCGCGATCACGCGCTGCGCATTGGCGAGTTCCTCCTCGGAGGGGATGAAGGCGTTGCGGGTGGCTTCGATCTGGCTGGGATGGATCACCTGCTTGCCGTCGAATCCCATCGCCGCCGCCTTGCTGGCCCCGGCTTCCGTCGCGACCGCATCGCGGAATGCGCCGCACGGGCCGTCGATCGCGCGCAGGCCGAAGGCGCGGGCGGCGACCAGCAGGCGCATCATCGGATAGGCGAACAGATCGAGCGGAGTTTCCCTGTGCCCGTCGGCGGCGCTGCCGACATGCCTGTAACCCGACGGCGACGCGCCGATCTCCGCGCTGCGCGCCCCGATCGAGGCGGCGAAATCGCCGACGCCGAGATGCAGGCCCGTCACCAGCGGATCGCACCCCGCCAGCGCCTCGACATTGATCAGTCCGCGCGCGGTCTCGATCAGCAACTCCATTTCGACGGGTTCATCGCGCGAACCGGTGGCCTCGGTAATCCAGTCGCTGATTTTTCCGATGTCGGCGACCGCTTCCGCCTTCGGAATGATGAAGGAATCGAGCCGCTCGATCCCGCCGAGGCGCCTGATCTCGTCCTGGATCGACGGGCTGTCGATCGCGTTCAGCCTGACCGCGACGGTCTTGCGGCCCCAGTCGTGCGTGGCCAGCGCGGTTGCGGCCGCTTCCAGCGCGGCGGCTTTCTCGGCCGGCGGCACGGCGTCCTCGAGATCGAGGAACACGGCGTCGGCGGCGGACGCGGCGGCGTTCTGCACGAGGCGGGCGCGATGCGCCGGCGCTGCGAGATAGGTCCGGGTCAATCGCGGAGCGGTCATGAGCCGGCTTTTTCCAGAAGGCCAAGTTCGGCCAGGATCGCGTCGGTGTGCTCGCCGACGGCGGGGATGTCGCCCATCACGGGATCGACGCCGGGGATGGTGATCGCGGGCAGGAAGCTCATCAGCGGGCCGTTCGGCGATCCAACCTTTCGGACGCGGTGGCGGGCATGAAGCTGCGGATGCCGGAGAAAGGCTTCGACGGTGTTCATACTGGCGTTGGCGATCGCCGCGTCGTCGAGCCGCTGCAGCACCTGCTCGGCGGTGAATTTCGCAAAATGCCGCTCGATCAGCGCCTCCAGCGCGTCGCGGTTCTGCATGCGCTGCGGGTTGGTGCAAAAGCGGGGATCGGAGGCCAGCGCCGCATCCTCCAGCACCTGCGCGCACAGCGCGGTCCATTCCCGCGCGTTCTGAATGCCGAAGAACACGGTGCGTCCGTCGCCGCAGCGGAACGGGCCGTAGGGCGCGATGGTGGCGTGACGCGTGCCGGTACGCACCAGCGGCTTGCCGGCGCCGTCGGTGTAATAGGCGGGATAGCTCATCCATTCCGTCATCGAATCGAACAGCGAAACCTCGAACGCCATGCCCTTGCCGGTGCGCTCGCGGTTGAACAGCGCCATCAGCACGCCGTTGACGACGTACATGCCGGTCGAGCTGTCGACCACGGCGATGCCGCATTTGGCGGGCTGTTCCTCGGTGCCGTTGACCGAGAGGAATCCGGCTTCGCACTGGACCAGCAGGTCGTAGGCCTTTTTCTCGCCATAGGGGCCGCCGCTGCCATAGCCGGAAATGTCGCAGGCGATCAGGCGCGGGAAGCGTTCGACCAGCGTCGCGGCATCGAGGCCGAGCCGCTTCGCCGCACCCGGCGCCAGATTTTGCAGGAACACGTCCGCCTGCGGCAGCAGCGCGTCGAGCACGCGTTTGCCCTCGCTGCTCTTGACGTCGAGCGCGAGGCTCTCCTTGGAACGGTTGGTCCAGGCGAACTGACTCGACATCCCGTTCATGACGTAATCGTAGTCGCGGCAGAAGTCGCCTTTGCCGGGCCGCTCGATCTTGATCACCCGCGCGCCCCAGTCGGCGAGATGCCGGCTGGCCAAAGGTGCGGCGATCGCCTGCTCCAGCGAGACGACGGTGATGCCGGAAAGCGGCAGATTGGGCGGTTTGGCGTTCATGGATTGTCTCCAGATGCTTCTTACGGGGCCGGTATAGCCGGTTCTGGCGCCGAAGCGGAATACCGATTAAATGCGCTTCGGTTCGAGGTTTTGCCCGTGAGGCGAGGGTAACCGATGGCGCGCGTTCTTGTCCTGTTGCCGGCGCGGGATTTCGACCCGAGCGAAGCCGCGGTTTGCTGGCGGGTGCTGGCCGACGCCGGGCACGCCGTCCATTTCGCCACCCCGGATGGGAAGCCCGCCACGGCCGACGAGATGATGCTGACGGGGCAGGGCCTCGATCCCTGGGGCACCATCCCGCTGCTGCGCAAGCTGCCGCTGATCGGATTGCTGATGCGGGCCAACCGCGATGCGCGCAAGGCCTACACCGAGATGACCGCCGATCCGAACTACCTCGCGCCGCAGCGCTGGGATGCCGTCAAGGCCTCCGCCTATGATGGGCTGCTGCTGCCGGGCGGGCATCGGGCGCGGGGCATGCGCGACTATCTGGAAAGCGGCATCCTGCAAAACCTGGTCGTCCGTTTCTTCGAGGAGGCAAAACCGGTGGCGGCGATCTGCCATGGCGTGCTGCTGGCGGCGCGCAGCATCTCGGGGACCGGGCGCTCGGTGCTCCACGGATATCAAACCACGGCCTTGACCTGGACGTTCGAGAACAGCGCCTGGTCGGTCGCGCGCTTCACGCGGTTCTGGGATCCGAATTATTACCGGACCTATCTGGAGCAGCCCGGGCAACCGAAGGGCTATATGTCGGTGCAGCAGGAAGTGACCCGCGCGCTGGCTCGCCCTGAGGACTTTCGCGACGTGCCCAGGGACGATCCCTATTACCGCCGCAAGACCTCCGGCCTGGTGCGCGATACCATGGACGACGCGACCCCGGCCTTTGTGGTGCGGGATCGCAATTACGTTTCGGCGAGATGGCCGGGCGACGTCCATACCTTTGCGAAGACGTTCGCGGGCATGCTGAGACAGCAAGATCGGGACCAGACGCCATGAAAGTTCTCATCGTCCTCGCGCATCCCGAGCATCAGAGTTTTAATGGCGCCATGTTCCGGACCGCAGTCGAGACGCTGTCCGCAGCGGGGCATGAGGTCAGGACGTCCGATCTCCATGCCATGCAGTTCGATCCGGTATCGGGCAGGCACAATTTCCTGGCCGCCAAGGATCCGGATTATTTCAAGCAGCAGATCGAGGAGATGCACGCATCGGAAACCTACGGCTTTGCCGACGACATCGAGGAAGAGATCCAGAAGATCGAGGGGTGCGACCTGATGATCTGGCAGTTTCCGCTGTGGTGGTTCGGCCTGCCGGGCACGCTCAAGGGCTGGGTCGACCGGGTGTTCGCGATGGGACGGACCTATGGCGGGGAGCGGATCTACGCCAACGGCGTGTTCAAGGGCAAACGGGCGATGCTGTCGCTGACGACGGGCGGCCCGGCGCCGGCCTACGTCAAGGGCGGCTTCAACGGGGATATCAACGCCATTCTGCGACCGATCCAGCGGGGCATGCTGCAGTTCGTCGGCTTCGAGGTGCTCGCGCCGCAGATCGTCTACGGACCTGTGCGGTTGCAGCAGGAGCAGAGAACCGGGCTGCTGGCCGTCTATGCAGAACGTTTGAAGAGGATTGCCGGCGAGACGCCGATCGATGTCGGGATTTATTGACCGCTGCGGCAGGCGCAGCCGGTCAGTGCGTTACGCGCCAGATCGTGCCGTTGCCGTCTTCCGAGATGAGAAGGGCGCCATCGTGCGCGACGGCTACGCCGACCGGCCGCCCCCACACTTCGGAATCGTTGACCACAAATCCGGTGACGAAGTCTTCGTATTCGCCGGTGGGCAAGCCGTCCTTGAGGCGAACGCGAATGACCTTGTAGCCGGTGCGCCTGGACCTGTTCCATGAGCCGTGCTCGGCCGCAAACCCGTCGCCGCTATATTCGCCGGGAAACATGTTTCCCTCGTAGAAGGTGAGCCCGAGCGACGCCGAGTGCGCCTGCAGCAGAACATCGGGAACGGTGACCTTCTCCTTCAAATCGGGGCGTCGCCCGGAATGGTGCGGATCTTCATTGCTGCCGATATAGTACCATGGCCACCCGTAGAATGCGCCTTCGCGCACGCGCGTGATGTAGTCCGGCACCAGATTGTCTCCGAGACCGTCGCGCTCGTTGGTCGAGCAGTAGGCGTCGCCGGTCCTGGGATGAACGGCGAGTCCCGCGCAGTTGCGGATGCCCGTGGCAAAGACGATCGGGTTTTTTCCGTCGGGATCGAACGCCAGCACGTCGGCGCGATCGGTCTCGCTGCCCCAGCCTGCTCCCAGGCGGTGTTTGTCGATCCAGGACGGCAATCCTCCCGGCGGGTCTCGCATCCCTTCCGCGTCGTTGCTTTCCGAGCCGACCGATACCAGCATCCGGTCGTCGCCCAGCGTAAAGGCGATGTCCCGCGTCGAATGGCCCGAGCCGTGCGGCAGCTCCGCGACCACGGTTTCGGGCTTTTGCGCGGCCTTGAGATCGCCGGGGATGTAGGGAAATCTGACAACGCGATCGGTTTCGGCGACGTAAACCCATTGCGGATTGTTGCCGCTCGGAAAGAAAGCAATGCCGAAAGGCTGATGGAGCCCGCTTGCGTATATCTCGCTGGCCGAAGGCTTCGAGCTTCCGTCAGCCGCCCGCAGGACACGAATTCTTCCAGGGCCGGTCTCGGCAATGAAGATGTCACCGTTGGGTGCCACGCGCATCCGGCGCGGCCCGCTCAGTCCGTCTGCGAACAACGCGATCTTGAAACCGGCAGGGACTTGCGGAAGCACGGAAGGTGGCCGGCGCACGATATGGGGGGCGTTGGCGGAAGAGGGCGTCGCCCCGGGCTTCGGCAAATCCTCGGGCCGGATCAGCCGGCTCACGCCCGGCCTGTCGGCGTGCCAGTCGCCAAAGGCGGCGGCGCCCTTCAGCGGTTCCGATTGGGCCGATGCGGGAGCGACAAACGCGGCGGCCAAGACCAATGCCCACGCGGCGAGAACAGTGCAATTCTGTGGCTGCTGCATCGTTTATTCCGCCGCGGCGGGCACGGGTTCGAGCGCGTCGTCGCGGCCGATCATTAGCACAATCCCCATGGCGAGGATACCGAGCGCGGCCAGCAGCAACAGCCGCTCGAGCCAGACGGCGTCGGCCGGCCGGTCGGTGAGATAAAAGAACACCCCGCCGGCGATGCCGAGGCCGCCGTGCAGACAGGTGCGGGTTTCTGCGTCCTGCATGGGCCGGCCTGACAGGATGGATATTCGCTTCACCACCGCGCCATCGACATGAAATGACGGATCAATCCGTCGATGCCGGCGTGGTAGCGGTGGTGACGAACACGGGTCGGCGCGCCGCTCGATGGATGGGAAACGGCTGAGCGGCCCGGGCCGATCGCTTCGAACTGCGCCCTTCTGCTCGTCGCTCAGCCTGCCGTAGATGTCGTCGCGCGCCGTGCGGACGTTCTTGACCGCCTGCAGCATGACGTCGAGCCGCCTGCCGACGGCCTCGAGCCGTGCCGGCGGCGGTGATGGCCTCGCTCGTCCGGCAGGAGGCCTTGAGCATGTCCGCGGCCTGCGCGGTGGCGTCCTGCAGCGCGGCGAGACTGGCGCTTGAGTCTGACGGGAGCCGACCCGATGGCTGCTGCCGCTTGCGGCCAGTAGCGCTGAGGTCGTCGTAGCCGTAGGGTGAGAAGATACCGGCGTAGATGTCGCCGTAGCCGTAATCCCGGAACGGGTCGTCGTAGCCGTAGCCCCACATGGCGTAGTCATAGAAATCGCAATAGGCGAACGGCCAGAACACCGGCCCAACCCAGCCGTAGCCGCCGTTGCGATGCCGCCACCAGCCGTCTCAGGGGAGAGGGCTCGCGCGGTGTCGCGATACGGTGGCGTTCGGGTTTCCGAGTGTACCCGGCGCATTCTTCTCAGAATCGTAATGACTCTGTCTTGGAAACGGTCTTATGTAATTGCGGGCAGGGCGTTGGGAGGCGCGACATGAAAGATCTCGTTCGCTACCGCGCAATGGAATCCTTGTGCCGTCAGAGCGCGGTGTTTCATCCGCTCGAGAGTTGGCGATTGCTCGCCGAAGCGGAGATGTGGCACCACAAGGCGGAAGACGAAATGGCGTCCCGTTTGATCGAACGCGATGCGGCTCCGCCCTCCGGCGCACTCGCGCGAACGGAATCTCAAGTCAAGGCAATGCGCGCGAGCCGACCGCTGGCGCGCTGAGGGACTGTGAGGCGCGTCGCGCTGGACGCCGCTCTCACCGGGACGCCCCGGGGGAACCGGTCTTTCGCTGCGGGATTATCGTGGTCAGTCCAAAAAGGAGCGGCCATGACACTCGCAAGCGTCGCATTCGGCCGGGGTTCCACGTCAGGCGATCCTGCAGCAAGTTCCGCCACCCCAGGCACATCGCCGACCACGGGAAGTTCAATGAAGCCGAGCCGGAGCGGAAACGGCACCTCGACCTCGGGCGGCAGCGATGCCAACGGCGACCAGGGCAGGGACAAGATGCCCGACAGCAGTCAGGGCGTAAGGCCGCTCAACGAGCAGAACAATCCAGACAAGATGTAAGGAATTGGTTTCGCGTTCGCGAACGGTTCATGTCGCCTCCACCTTGCGGAGATCGCGGGCATGATCGAAGCGGCCGGCCTGCAGATCGGCTCCCGTAATTGGCATTTCCGGCAGCGCGGCCTCCGCCATAATCTCGGCGGTGATATCTTCGACCGCGGAGTCGGCGATCTCGTGAACGAAGCTGATGTTGTTGTATTCGCCGGATGCCACGCGCGAGACGACCTCGCGCCTTGTGATCTCGGGATCGACGATGGCCTCGCGGCCGCGCCGGCCATAGTCGATCATCACGACGAAATATTGCATGCGCTGGCTGGCTCTCATGCCCTTGAATCGGGCCTTTCGGACAGGGCACAGTATTTCTGAAAATCAGAAGTAAGTCAAGCCCCAAATTCCGAAAAGCAGAAATTGCGGCCTCTTGCCCGAGCGGGGCGCGTCGCGTCGGCGCGAATCAGGCAGCCGCGCTCGTCTTCAGGGTGCCTTATTTTTCCGCGGTACGGCCGCCATGCGCCTTGGCCGCCTTGCGTGTCCGCACCGCCGCCTTGGCCCGTAATCGCTCGATCTGGCCCCTCGGCAGGGTTACGCAGATCTCCCCGATCCATTCCAGCTTCACCCCATTGATCGGCTTGGCGTTGAAACTCGTGAGGTTGACCAGCGTCGGAGACTTGCCCCGTTCGATGGTCTTCAGATAGCGCTCGCCGGTCTTGAGCCTGACCGCGGCCTCCTCGCCGTAGAAGCTCGAGACCGGATGGCGCTGCTCCCGGTAGACCACGATAATGTCGCCGTTTTCGTATTTCGGCAGCATGGAATCGCCCGCCACCTCGAACGCGATGGTTTCCTCCGCGATCGGGAAGGGCAGTTCGACTTCGCCGAGGCCCTCCGGGGGCACCTGCTCGTGTTCCGGCTCGATCACAGCACCGGCCCCGACGCGGCCCATGATAGGCACCGAATTCAGTTCCAGGTAATCGATGATCGGCTGGATTTCGGACGCCTTGATCAGGCGGATATCGGAAAGGATCTCCGACACCGCGCCGGGGCGCACGCCCATCGCTGCCGCCAGACCGCCCTTGGTCTTACCCGGCTTTTGCAGCCCCCGCTCGATCATCCTGACATCCATCATGCCGCTATCTTTTCCGAATTACCGAATCGATTGCAATGCCGATTATCAGAAATCAGGCTTGACTTTGATTTCGGAATATCGGAAATTAAGAACATAACGGAAACGCCGCCGCCGTTATTGCGGGGCCAGCGGGTAGCGCGAATGCGCGCCCGATGCCGCGAAGCAATCCGCCCTCACGGGAGAAGCTGGATTGTTCCGTCGCTTTGCTCCTCGCAGCGACGGCGACTACTGGGAGACAGGAATGCAATCCAACTGGGAGGCGGAACATTCGGAAGCGCTGCGCGGATACCTCGCCAAGGGCATGTCGTTTTCGGAAACTGTCGATGCGATCAATTCGAAGTTCGGGACCGCCTATTCCCGCAGTGCCGTGATCGGCCGTTCCAAGCGCATGGGGCTCGCCAGCGCCGACCGGCCGGGCGGCAGCCTTCATTGGCGCAAGCGGCCACCGAAAACCAGCGCGCAGCGAATTCAGCAACCGCGCGAGCGCCACGTTCCAGAGTTCATGAAGCCGATGCCGGTGTTCGAACGGGTGGAAGCACCACTGCGCTGCGTCGAAATCGTCCCGCGTTACCTCTCGCTGGTCGATCTCGAACCCGGCGATTGCCGCTATCCCTATGGCGGCGACGGGGACGGTGAAGCCATCACCTTCTGCGGCCATCCGCAACGGGAGAACTCAAGCTATTGCGCGCCGCATTTTCACCTGACGCGCAATCCCGGCACCCCCGCCGAACGGGCGGCTGGCAAGGCCTCGCTGCGGCTGGTGGAGGCGGCATGAGCATCCCCGTCGGGATTGTGCTCGTGAGGATGAAGCCGCCGCGGGCCGTTACTGCGTCATCGCCGGGCGGCGCTCAAGCAAGCGTCGACCACTCACACTCACATCAGAGTCTTCCTCAAGCGCGCGGATCGACAGCGGATTCCGCAAGGCAGCCATCCGAGAAGTCCGCCATCGCGGTCAGTCCCGAACGGGCTGCCTGTGTCGCCAGGCGAACGGCGTAACCGGCGAACGGCGCGAACCGCACTTTCAATCTCTCTTACAGGAGTCATCCAGCATGGCACGGGCCAAACGCAACAGGCAGCACGGGGCACAAAAGATTCATGACCGGCGATCAAAGGATTTGCCGCGCAACGCCGAAGTGGCGGCGGTTGAAGTCGATGATCCCCTAGGCCTGGAGCCGGGAGAAAAGATCGTTACGCTGCGTTCGCTGCGCAACGATCCCTTAGGGAAGCTGCATTCGCGCCGCCAGATCGACGAGGCTGAATTCCAGGGCGGGCGGGCGTTTCAGGACGATTGGGAGAAGGCCGAGCGCGGGCCGCAGGCGGTCGACCCGACCCGGGAATATGTCGACGGGGGACGGGCGCGGGAACCGATCACCGAACGCCAGCGCAAGGCCGTGCTGCGGCTCAACCGCGCCGAGCGCGAACTCGGCGCCGACGGCTCGGCACTGGTGCACGAGGTTTTGATCCTGGGTATGACCATGGAACAGATCGGGCAGCGGCGCGGATTGCTCGGCCAGCGCTGGATCGACTATTTCGCGCGGCGATTCCGGGAATGCCTCGACCGGTTGGCGCTGATCTATGGCTTTGCGACGGAGAAGCGGTAGTTGGGCAGGCCCAAATAGGAGCGGCAGCGCTGGCGGCGTCCTCGACAGGCTCAACTGATCCACTTCTGCACGTTTGATCGAAATGATCCCGCCACCGCTTTCGACCTTTCGTGCTGCTCTGTTCTTCAGGACTGGTCGTTTGCGCTAGTCCTGCGGCTGCCGAGTCGGCGCCAACCACCGGCGTCGCAGGACGGAGCCTGCGCAGCGCGCCGCCCGCACTACTGTGGCGGCAACGCCGCGGGCCTCGCGGTCATGGGGATGATGATCGGCACCTTGGGCGCCGCGACTGCGGCCCAGCGGCCCCATGACTATTACTTCTACGGTGACGGACCCGGCTATTGCGGACCGCCGCCCGTCTGTTATGGACCGCCGGTCTGCGGTTACGGTCCTGTTATAGCCATCGCTTTTTTCGATACTATCCTTACTCGAACGTAACGCGGATTGGCCGGTGGGACGCGCCTTGCGCGGACCGTCGGCGTGTCAATTTCGCGAAGAAGAATCGATAAAATTGCGGACGCTTCGGTCAGAAAAGTTACCCGGGCTGTGTGCAGGGTGCAAACCGGCCCGTTTTCGATCGACGATGGCGAGACTGAGTACAATTCGGCCGATCGTCCCGCAGGCCGCGTAGTCCAGCGCATGACGATCGTGCGACGCGGCTGATGGTGCTCCTGATCGATGCGCGGGATGAGCGCAAGGGTCCCAATTGAAAGCAACGAATTGAAAGTTAAAATTGCGATTGATCGATTTATCCAACCTTAGAAGCTGTGTGGGCATATTTACCGCATTGAACCTTTTCAATGTAACCCTCAGGAGGCAGGCTTGAAGCGCACTTTCCTTAATTTCTTCTCCGATGAATCCGGCGCGACCGCGATTGAGTATGGCCTGATTGCAGCGGGTATCGCGCTTGCGATTATCGCTGTGGTGAACGGCTTGGGCACCAACCTCAACGACAAGTTCACTTCGATCAACAGCTCATTGAAGTAAATTCTTGCCTCCTTCTCAGGGAGCGCGCGAAACTCCATGAGAAACCCCGCCGGAGCCCATCCGGCGGGGTTTTCGTTGACCGCAAGCGCCAGGCATCTGTTTCCTTGACCGGGGGCGGAATATCGAATGAAGTCTTCCCACGGGACTTTGGGGCACGCCGCAGCATGGTGGCATGTTTGACTGGTGTGCGCACGGGCGTGCTACCATCGCGCGATGAACATCCTGACCATCAAGGCGTTCGCCGGCCTGCTGTTCCTTCTGCTTGCGATGGCCGCGCTGCTGTTCGTTTCGGCAGGCACGTTTCGCTATTGGCAGGCGTGGACGTTCCTCGCCGTTTATTTCGCATCGTCGCTCGCGCTTACCCTCTACCTCATGGAGGAGGATCCGGAACTGCTGCAGCGGCGGATGCGGGGAGGGCCTGCCGCCGAGAAAGAACCCGTTCAGAAGATCATCATGGTCATCACGTCGCTGGGGTTTATCGGCCTGCTGGTCGTTCCCGCGCTCGATCACCGCTTTACATGGTCGCGGATGCCGCCGGTGATGGCGCTGGCAGGAGATATATTGGTGGGAATCGGCTGGCTCGCCATCTTTTTCGTGTTCAGGGAAAACAGCTTTACCTCCGCCACGATCGAACTGGCCCCGGACCAGAAGGTCATCTCCACCGGTCCTTACGCTCTGGTGCGGCACCCGATGTATTCCGGAGCCCTCGTCATGCTTCTCGGCATACCGATCGCGCTTGGTTCGTGGTGGGGGGTGGTCATCGTCGCGGCAATCCTGCCCGCCCTGATCTGGAGGCTGTTCGAGGAAGAGAAATTCCTGGCAAGAAACCTCGCGGGCTATGTCGAGTACCAGAACGGTGTGAAGTTCCGGCTGATCCCGATGGTCTGGTAACCGGCACGGTCGATTGGCTATTCCGCGCGGACCCTGGTGACCCGATCAGCCGGCGCGTCGCGCGGGAGGTTCTGCGGTAGAGCGCAGAGGTGCGGGTCGCACGATGAGCCGCTCGAGCTCATGGCGGTTCTGCTGTTCGACGAACTTGACCGCGAAACCATGGGGTAGAAGTCTGACGACTCGGCCGACGCAGGCCCCGACCGCGAGCGGCATTCCGATCTCC
This sequence comes from uncultured Alphaproteobacteria bacterium, assembly GCA_963721275.1. Lineage (GTDB taxonomy): Bacteria > Pseudomonadota > Alphaproteobacteria > Rhizobiales > Xanthobacteraceae > Bradyrhizobium. The sequence continues at coordinate 173,104 of CAVRIQ010000022.1, forward strand.
GGCTGCACGTCGGCCGAAACGGCAACCCCGGACGCCGACATGTCGATGATGAAGCAGCTGCGCGTAGAGCCGTCGGCGAAGGTCAGCACCGAGTGCGAGCTTGCCGGGATGATGCGCGCGTCTTTCCTCGCGTCGCGAACCGCAGGATCTTTTTGTTTCTTGTCCAGCCAGGTGAGCTTGGTTGCGAGCTTCTCGCGCATGGACGTTGTCATGGCGAGTTCGAGCAGGAAGCTGCCGGCCGCGGTGTCGCTGATGTGTCCCTCGAGTTTGCCGAAATCGCCGAAATAGGAGGAGATGCGATCGCCCACCCTGCCGATCACGGGCACCGCGACCATCATCCGGAACGGCGAAACGCGGCTGGTCCGGCACGCGAAGGTGCGCGGCTTTCCCTGCGAGTCAAACCAGTTCGCAAGCGTGTATTGCCCGCCAACGGTGACGTTGACGGCCTGCTGACTGAGAAACTCCTTCACGGACACGGCGCAGTCCCTCCCTCGAGGTGGCCCATGGATCAGTCTAATGCGCGTAAGGTTTGCGGAGAATAAATGCCAAAGCCGCTCCTTTGTTCAGGGTTAGCGATGTTCTTAGGATTTGCCCGCAATTTGCGATGAACCGGGTTCGCCGCGGTGAATGAACTCAAGACCAAGGGTTCGGATTCGCGGCGGAGCCTCGACTTCTGGGGCCAGGTCGGCGTGGGTGCGGTCGCGCTCGGTTGCGTCTCGGCGGCAGCACTCGGCCAGGTCGCGGTCGGCATCCCCTGCGTGATCGGCGGTTCGGCGTCGCAGGGCCTGCTGTCGTTCTGGGAAAAGCAGCAGTGAGCTGAGCGAACGAAGAGATTGGCGGCGGCGTTCCGCAATTAAATTACTTCGACCGCGATCGAATCGACCGGCCGAAACACATGGCATTGCTGTGCGTTGAGCGCTGGGCAACCCAGCCGCAACTGGACGCTCGCCATGGATGGTTCGATGATTGATTTTTCCGAAGCGCCGCAACTCGACTCTCGCGAACAGCATTTCCGCATTTCCGGCCCGCGCGCGGGCATGTCGCTGTTCCTGCGGTTCCTGCCCGCGCCGAAACCCCTGTTTCAGCCGCGCCGTGCGGTGCTCTATGTCCACGGCGCAACGTTCCCGTCGGCGCTGTCGATTGCGCATCGCTTCGACGGCAAATCATGGCGCGACGCCCTGGGCGAAGCCGGCTTCGATGTCTGGGGACTGGATTTCTATGGCTTCGGTCATTCCGACCGATATCCGGAAATGGACCAGCCCGCCGCCGACCATCCCGCGCTGTGCGTCGCGGAGGATGCCGCCGGGCAGCTGGAGGCCGCCATCCGGTTTATCCTCGCGCACCAAAACCTCGAGAAGCTATCGCTGATCTCTCATTCATGGGGCTCGATGCCCGCGGGCCTGTTCGCCGGCAGGCATTCGGCGCTGATCGACCGCTGGGTGCTGTTTGCACCGATCGGACGCCGCGGGCCCCGGCGTTATGAAGCGCCGGCAGCGTTCCCGGCCTGGCGGATCGTGACGGCAAAGGACCAATGGAACCGGTTTGTGGAAGACGTGCCCGCGCCTGAGCCGCCAGTTCTGTCGCGGATTCATTTCGAGGAATGGGCACAGCGCTATCTCGACAGCGATCCGGAGAGCCGCTCGCGCGACCCCGCCGGCGTCAAGACCCCGCTTGGTCCGTTCAGCGAGATCATCAGGGCATGGCACGGCCAGCTTGCCTATGATCCGGCGCTGGTCCGCGCCCCGGTCGCCATCATCCGCGGCGAGTGGGATGGGTTGATGCTCGACGACGACGCAAGATGGCTGTTCGATGCCTTCTCCCAATCGGCCGCAAAGCGCGATATCAAGATAGGCCGCGGCACCCATTTGATGCATCTGGAGGCGATGCGGTCGGCGCTTTGGCGGGAGAGCGTCAATTTCCTGCTCGGCGATGATGTCCCCGCCGGTGCCAGCTTAAAACAGTGAAAGGGAACAGCCGATGTTTTCCGTGATCTTCGAAGTTCTGCCGAACGAGGGCCGCAAGGAGGAGTATCTCGGTCTCGCCAGGCACCTGAAGCCTGTTCTGGAAGCCATCGACGGCTTCGTGGACAATGAGCGGTTTGAAAGCCGGCTCCGGCCGGGATGGGTGTTGTCACATTCGACCTGGCGTGACGAGAAATCGGTGGTTCGCTGGCGCACCCAGGGCGAGCACCACGTCATCCAGGGCAAGGGCAGGTTCGAGATCTTCGCCGACTACCATCTGCGGGTCGGCGACGTCACCGCCGATACGGCACCGCCTGCGGAAGCGCCCGTTCTCGAACGGCGATTCGACGAGACCGAAGTGGGCGCCGCAAAGCTCGTGACCTTCACCGAGATCACGCCGGAACAGGGCATCGCCTTCGGGGCCCAGTCCGATCTCTTGCCGGCTCATCTCGGCCTCGATCCGATCAGCGGCGCGATCGTCGAGCAGGACGTATTCGCCAGCATCTATAATCCCGGTAAGCTGGCGCTATTGCTGTCATGGAAGGATGCGAAAGCCGGCAATGCCTGGTCACCCCGGAAAATAGACGGCATTGCAAAACTCCGGCACCGCCGGGTTCGCGTGGTACGCGACTATGGGCGATTCGACCGGCGCGAGGCGCCGCAATTCTATGCCGATATCGAGGGCGCCGAGATCAGGCCGCCGGCGCCCGCGCACTGATGCCTTGAGACCTGTCCCCGGCGGCAAGGCGAAGGATGATCGATTCAGCGCTGGCGACCCGGCCGCAAAGTGCTAGGTTTGCGGCAAAACAACCGGTGAGGGTGCCATGGGCTTCGTCTCCATTGTTGTAGTACTGGTTATCCTCTACGTCGGCGTTTCGCTTCGCGTGCTGAGGCAATATGAGCGCGGGGTGGTGTTCCTGCTCGGCAAATTTGCCGGCGTGCGCGGCCCCGGCCTGACGCTGATCTACGTCCCGTTCCACCAGATGGTGCGGGTATCGCTGCGCACGGTGACCATGCAGATCCCGTCGCAGAAGATCATCACCAAGGACAACGTCTCGATCGATATCGCGGCGGTCGCCTATTATCACATCACCGATCCGGAAAAGGCCGTCATCGCCATCGAGAACGTCTACAACGCCATCAACCAGATCAGCCAGACCACGGTGCGCAATGTGGTCGGGCGGTTCAGCCTCGATCAACTCCTGTCCGACACCGCCAGCATCAACGAGCAGATCAAGAACGTCATCGACCTGCACACCGAGCCATGGGGCACCCAGGTCACGGCGGTGGAGATCAAGGACATCACGCTGCCGGACAACATGCAGCGGGCGATGGCCAAGGAGGCCGAGGCCGAGCGCGAGCGCCGCGCCAAGATCGTCGCCGCCGAAGGCGAATACCAGGCAGCCGTGAAACTCGGGCAGGCCGCCGACATCATCACGCAGCATCCGGTGGCGCTGCAGCTGCGCACCCTGCAGACGATGGCGGAAATCTCGGTCGAGAAGAATTCCACCATCATCTTCCCCGCGCAGTTCATGACCACCGTGCAGGAGGCGATCACAATGCTGTCGAAGGATTCTGCGTCCAAATAGCCATGGTCCTGTGACCGTTCGTCTGCGTCTGGTCCCGCATGTCGCGGCGGCAGGCTCGCGGGCGGAATTGGAAGGCCGAGCAGCGCCGCGTCGCCGCTCGACGGATCGGCAAGCGAAAGGCCCCGGTTCGCACCGGGGCCCCTTTTTGCCAAAGAGGCGCGTCCGTGCGGACGTGCGTTACCTGCTCATGTTGTTGTTATCGGCCTTATGGCTCTTGTGGGCGCTGGAACTCATCCCGGTGGTAGTGCCGGATTTCATCTTGCTGGTTTTCATCATCTTGCCGGATTTCATTTTGGGCGCCGTGGCGCCGGGACCGACTTCGCCCTGGCCGGATGCGCCGGGGGCCGGTTGAGTTTGCGCCGAAGCGACCGCTGTCGCCCAGCAGCGAAGCGACGGTGATGGCGGGAAGTGCAAGCTTGGAACGCATGAGAATGACTCCTGCTCTGGACGGATGATGCAGGAACTAAGCCGGCGAGCGCCGGATGGGGTTCCGGACTGGATGTTTAGTTTCCGGACGTTTGCGATGAAGCGCCGTGCGCTGTCGCGATGGAACCCGGCTGCCGCGGACCGCGTTAGCGGCGATGGAAGCGGTCAGCAAAACTCAGGCCGCAGGTAGCAAAACAGGATCTCGCCGCGATGCCGAGAGAAAACGATCTGGAAGGTGTTCAGGATCAGGGCGGCAAACATGGTGGTCAGAAGGGCATGCCGAAGCCTGAGCCCAGGCCGCCGCACGGTCCCGACCAGGGTATCGTGCGCGATGAGAAAGGACAGGAGCAGCCGCGAGACAAAGCGCGTGCCCAGCAAGTTCATCGCACGGATAAGGTGGGGCGGTGAAATCTTGCGAAACTCGCGCGGGCCAAACCGCCGTTCGTGACGGGCCGCTCAGTCGATTCTGTTGAAATTCTCGATCTTGCGGAGCGACATGCCGGCCCTGCCGGCATCCGGGTACACCGGCTCGCTGTGCACCTCGGCACCTGATTCGTCGACGACGACGATTGCAAGCGCCGGATCATTAAGCCGGGGTTCGTCGCGAAGCCGCTGTGCGAGTTCCTTGGCATGCGCGATTGCAGCGGCGACTGAAGGAAAATCAATTCCCTTTCTGTCCCTGGTCGGAATGCCGTCCTTGATATCAAAATAATAAGTTCGCATTGAGCTTTAACCGCAGGGTTCGTTGGGAAGGAGGCGAGCAGATGCCCCTGAGAAAGGAACAAAAACCGAGGAGCATCCGCCCTGACGTCCAGGGAAACCGGCTCCGAATTTGATCGGCCGCGCTTTTCCCTTACGTTGATGCAACAGAGCACAGTTCCGGCGCACCGCTTTGACCTCGGTCAATCTAGTTCCGTCGCCAGGCACGCGGCATGTGGCATGCGGTCACGTGTCGATAGGCTCGCCGATACCGCCCGCTTGCGGGTTATCGAGCCGGCGATCCGCCGATTTTCCGCGCCACGAGATATGAAAGCGGCATGGCGGCCGCAAATCCGGTCAGCACGGCAAGCGGGATGTTCTTCGTCGCCTGGGCAGAGAGATCGGGGAGGATCAGGACGGCGAGCATGGCCGTGCCCGCAAGCGCGGTGCCCAGCATGATCCAAACGACAACCGCAATTCTGAACATGGATATGCCTCCGCTAATGAGTTGGCCGATGTTGCCTCGGCCCATTAGTCGGAGGCATTGATCTGCGACAAATCACTGATCGGCGCTGCCAGCGCCCGCGGCCCGCATGATTGTCCCGGAGTGAATTCGCCTCCAGGCTGCCCCGGGGGCGCCGCTCGCCGGGCCTGGACGCGGCAAAAAACCCGCCGCGTCGGCCCCTCTGGCATTATTAGACCGGTGAGGTCGCTTTTCGACCTGTCAGTTAGGCTTGCCGACCGAGTTGTTCCTTGGCATACTTTCAACCTCGTCGGGTTCGGCCCGGTCAATTTCCAGGCGTGCCATTCGAAGTATCAAAGTAGCCGTCGTCAGGCCGAGACGCTCAGCCTCTATCGCTGCGATATCGACCTTTTGGGCTAAGCCCTCACGTTTGCCTAGAAATGCCATTACCGTTCCCTATCAAAGGTGCGAGATGAAAAATCCCACATTTGTTGCAGAGCTGCACAAGAAGCTCGGAGCTCCATCGAGCGAAACTGTTGAAAGCCTGCGGCTGTTGAAGGCCTTCCTCAAACTTGCACCGCGGCAACGGTCTGAAGTCATCGAACTGGTCGAACGTCTCGCGACCGACGCGCAACCTTTCCCCGACCACCCCTTTTCCTGACGGCGGCGTCCTGACAGCGGCGCACTCCCTGTTTCAGTTGTCGGTCGAAGCGACCGCCGGCGGGCGTGTCGCAATCGCGTAGATGGCGCCGCCTTCCAGGGCTTCGGATTGGTGAAGCGTGCCGGCCGGCAGCTTGATGGTGTCGCCAGGACGGACGATTTGCATTCCATCCTCGCACCAGAATTTCAGCGCGCCCTTGATGATCACCAGGATCTCATCCACGGGGTGGGTGTGGAAATGATGCACCTTGCCCGCGGCGTCGCGCTGCAATTCGACGCAGCCCTGGTCCGGGAGCAGTTCCAGGATGGCGGGGTCGATGGCGAATTCCGTTCTAGTGCCGGCGATGATCTCGGTCATGCCGCCTGCTCCCTGTCTTCGATCTGCGGGGTCTTGGCCTGCGCGAGCCTGGCGAAAGGACACCCGCTTTCCGCCTGATTGTCATCGTGCAGGAAATATTGCTGGTACTCGCGCCCGTCCTGGGCGCCATAACGGCCGAGCAGCGGCGAGGGCGCGGTAGAGTCGTAGGGAACGAGCCGCTTGCGCACTTCGGCGAACGCGGCCGCCGCGGCTTTTTCGGTGCCGAGGATCTTCTCGAACACCCATCGCGGCTGAAACGTCAGCATGAAGGAGCTGGAGCGGCGGCTTTGCCGCATTACATGCGCCGGCGTGCTGCAGACGACGAAGATCGGTTCGCCGGCGAAGGAAAACTCCCACATCGGATGATCGATCTGTTCGGGGATCGTTTCGGGCCAGGGGCTTTTATCGAGCCGCGCCAGCTGGTCGAGCATGAGCCAGAATTTGCTGTAATAGGCATCCAGCGTCTGCACCGGCCTTGGCCGGGTAAACACGATCAGGGATGTGTTGGGTCCGTGCGAGCGGGATTCGGCGACGAATTGCGCAAGCTGGTCGCCGAGAACCTCGACGTCGAAGGGATCGAGAAACAGATAGCGCAGCTGATCGAGCCGATAGCCCGTCACGCCGAAGATGCAGGGGAAGGGCCGCGCCTCGCTGCTCATCTGTGCTTCAAATTCGGAAAACAGGACGCTTTGCCAGGAGCTGACCGCGTAATTCGAACCGACCTCGCCTTTTCTCAAATACAAGCGCGACATTCTGCCCCTCACTCTTGCGTTAATGCTGCTCGCCCAACTATCAATTTGCTCCTCATCAGCCACGGACCGGCAATACCCGGCAGCGACATCAGCAGCAGAATTCCAATAAGCGCCGCAAAGCCCGCGTCGCTGATCGAGGCGCCGCCGTGCTCGATGCCGCTCCCGGCAAGCCGGCTAACGCCCACCATGGCGAGTCCGATCACGGGTTGCGAAGCGCCAGCGAAGATTCCTGCGGCGGTGGTGTTGACCGACGCGCCGACGCCGATCAGATCGGCGGTGTAAAGCCGCTTGGTGCATTTCAGCACCAGCGGCACCGTACCGCCGGCGACAAGTCCGAGCGCGGAGAAAACGATCGTGACATAGAGGAAGCCCAGCGCATGGGCGACCGGCGGCAGCAGCATTGCGATCAGGAGCATCCGCAGCAGGCAGATCCGGATCAGCGCGGTATCGAGCGCCGCCGCCGCCCGGTCCGCCATGTGGCCGAGAAAAATCGAGCCGAGCGCGTTGCCGACCATGAAGGCGAGCAGCGGGGTGCTCGCCGCCGACGGCGATATGTTGAAGAAATGCGCCACCATCGGAATTCCCCAGACGCCCGACAGCGTCGTCACCACGGCGAAGTGGGATGCAAAGCTCATCGCGCATCCCCAGTTCGCCGGTTGCGAGAGCGACTGGCGGCTGGCGGCAAGGACGCTCCGCAAGGTCTTGCTGCTGTGCGCCGCCGGATCCGGCTTGAGGGCGAGCGAGGCAAAGGCGAGGTTGGCAATGCCGACGCCGGCGATGAAGACAAAGCAGGCGCGCCAGCCGAATCCGCTCACCGCTGCCGCGAGCGGCGTCGTCGCCATCGCGCCGCCGACATAGCCGGACACCTGGGAAATGCCCGACATGAAGCCGAAGCGTTCGTCCTTGAAGCTCAGCGCGACCAGCTTCAACAGCGCGGTGAACACCAGCGCATCGCCGCAGGCGACGATCAGCCTTGCGGCAAAGACGTCGAGCAGGTTTGGCGCCAGCGCAAACGCGGCACTTCCCAGCGAAGAAGCCGCCATGCTGAACAGCACCACGCGCTTGACGCCGTAACGGTCGACCAGAAGGCCGGCCGGTATCTGCATCAGGGTGTAGCCCCAGAAATAGCTCGAAGCGAGCATCGCGACACCGGCGGCGTCGGTAGAGAAGTCTGCCATGAAATTGGCAGTGATCGACTGCGGCGACACCCGCTGCAGGAACGCGATCGCATAGGCAATGGCGACGGCCGCCCAGGCCAGATAGGCGCGATCCGCGGAGCGGCCGGCGGGCGCAAGCGCGACGTGCTGCTCCGCGGTCACCATCACACCCTCGCGTAACCGACGGAGAACAGGGCGTCCGCCGAGTCCGGGATCATGCGGGACATCGCCGCATCAACCAGCGACGCCGTGCCGTGATAAGCCTGCCGGTGATGCTTGATGTGACCGTAGGCGCCGCGCATGATCATGGCGGGGACTTCGAGGTGTTTGCCGGGATAGAGCAGCGAACACATCTCGATGCAGGCCGCCTGCAGCGCGGGGTCCTCGGTGTCGCCGAGCAGAGAGGGTGTGACCTTTTCGCAGATCTTGGCGTTAGCCGCCCAGACGATGGGATTTCGCGTCCGCCAACCGTAGAGGATGCCGCTCTCGGGAGTATCGGCCGCGCCTGAAGACTTCAGGACTTCAGAGGTGAAGAACCCGTACAGGCCACGGCCCTGATGGGCCGGAAGCACTTCGGTGCCGCTTCGATAGATGGCCGGGCCAGCCGCGAGCCCAAGCTTGCGGTAGACCGAAAAGGCGACCAGTCCGGAGGAGCCATAGACCAGAATGAGGCTGAATTTCTTCTCGAACGGGGAGGCGTCGGCCGTCCAATGCGGCTCCGTCGCCTTCCAGTTGACGGCGATAATGCCGTTCATCGCATCCATCAGCGACCGCCGTTCCCCGGGGCTGACAAGGGAGGCGTCCGGGAAGCTGTAGATGGCGTAATCGGCCCACGGCGATTTGATCGTGCCGTATTGGCGGTTCAGCTCCAGTGACATGGTCATCACCCCGCTTTCCAGAGTGATCTATACAGCCGCGCCTTGAATGGCTTAAAGGACAATATGCCCTCGAAATCTGCCAAACCCCGGCGGTCCGACCTGGAAGAAAAAGCCTGCGCGAGGCGGGTGGCGATCATCGCTTTTCCCGGGGTGACCCTGCTCGATATTTCCGGCCCGGCGCAGGTTTTCGCGGAATTGCAGGAGATCGAACTGCCGAGCGCGAGCTATTCGCTGTCGTACCTCTCGACCGCAGGCGGCCTCGTGCCGACCGACGTCGGGATGATGATCGACACCGCGCCGATCGCAAGCGTCCGGCCCAACCAGATCGATACTCTCATCATCCCGGGTGGTCCGGGCATCTGGAAGGTGCGGCAGGATACCGCCCTGATGAATTGGATTGTCGAGACGCAGCCGAAGGCGCGGCGGGTTGCGTCGGTGTGCCTCGGCGCGTTCGTGCTGGCCTGGACCGGTGCGCTCGACGGCAAGCGCGCCGCGACGCACTGGCGCTATTGTCCGAGACTGGCGGATGCCTTTCCCTCGGTTCGCGTCGAGCCGAATGCGATTTTCGTCAAGGACGGGCGGGTATGGTCATCGGCCGGCGTCAGCGCCGGCATCGACCTCGCGCTTGCCATGATCGAGGAGGATTTCGGCCATACCACCGCGCTCGACATTGCGCGACGGCTGGTGGTGTTTCTCAAGCGTCCCGGCGGCCAAAGCCAGTTCTCGACCGTGCTGGCGGCACAGGCGTCCGATGTCGAGGGACGGTTCAGCGCGCTGCACGCCTGGATCGTCGAGAATATCACCGGCGACCTCAAGGTCGAAACGCTGGCCGCGAAGGCCGGCATGAGTCCGCGGACCTTTGCGCGCGCCTATGCCAGCCGCACCGGCATGACGCCGGCCAGCGGCGTGGAGGCGCTGCGGGTGGAGACGGCGCGGCTATTGCTCGAAAGCCGCGATATCCGCGGCGTGGTCGAGGTGGCGCAGCGGGCCGGCTTCGGCGACGACGAACGGATGCGGCGGGCTTTCATGCGCCACCTCGGGATATCGCCTTCGGAATACCGAAGCCGCTTTGCGGGATGATCGGCAATCCGCCACGAGCGGTCGCCCTATATCCTGGAGCGCCGGGACAGCCATTCGACGATCCGGCTGCGAGAATCGGGAATTGGCGCGAGCCCGATCACCTCGTTGGCCTAATGCAGGATCCTGGTCCGCACGTCGACGGTAACGCATGGCATTGAGCTGCCACTGCATTGTGCGGTCGTAGATTCAGGATTTCGGCCGCCTGGCCGATTTCCGCAAGATTTCGGATGGCAGTTCGCCGAACGCGAGCCGGAAGTCGCGGGCGAAATGACCGGGGTTCTGGAACCCGCATCTGAACGCAATCTGGGTCACCGACGCCTCCCCACCGGCCTGTTCGAGCATTTCGCGCGCGTGATTGAGCCGGATCCGCTTTGCGAAATCCGCCGGAGAGTAGCCGCGGTCTTTCTTGAATTGTCGAAACAGGCTTCTTGCGCTGACTTTTGCAACCAAAGTCATCGTCTGAATGTCGACCGGCCTGTCCCAGTTGGCCTCGATGAATTCCTCGACCGTCCTGACCGCGGACGGGGTGGCCGGAAGCGGCTCCCGCAACAACAGGTGTGTATGATTGTGCCGGTGGCACATCAGGAACTTCATGATCACCATGCGCTCGACTTCGGCGGCGGCGAGGTCGGAGAAGTAGGTGCCGCGCTCGTTGAAGTCCATCGCGAAGTGAAAGATCCTGCGCCGCAAGGCTTCCATCGCCGGCCGGCGGTCTGCGGTCTCGTCGAATACCAGCGTGCCGACATCCTTCCCCAGCAGGGCGCCAAGATTGCGCCGCAGAGCATCCTCCTCGATTCGCAACACAAACTGGCGATAGCCGGATTTGACGTCGAGTTTCACCGGCGCGTGCGCGGCAAGAATCGAGCTCCATGACCCCGGCGTGATCTCTCCGGGCGGACCGCCCGCCTCGTATCGCCCCGTGCCGCTGATATTGAAGATCTGCCGCACAAAGGGGGCTTCACCGAACCCGAGCGAGACATCCGTGGCGTAGTCGCAATAGGACAGTCCGAGACTGCCGATCTGCAGATGGTGCACGCGAGCCGCAAACTTCTCCTGACTCCCCGGGAGGTCGAACCTGGTTGCGCCGAAAGCCGCAAACAAACGATCGCGGACCAACTCCGGATCGCGCGAGTGCAAAACCTGATAGTTGCTCAGTGGCGTTGATCGGGACGGCATGCGTGAGGGAATCTGTCCTTTCTGCGCGATGATTCGATGCGCCGTGATTGTATGACGATTGCCCTCTATCGATTGAAATAGCAACTGATGGCCAATTGCGGCGCAATGACGCGCCACGCTGGGCAACGCTCGATTTGCGACGGCAATGACCGGATTCCGCCACACCTTAAGTGGGGCTCATACTTAAGCGCCTCTTCCGGGTTATGGCGGAATCCGCGTGTACCGTCGTTGATTGGTCTAATGTATCTATAACTTGAATAAACTAGCTTGCCGTCGAACGCTTCTGATGAGCGCTGCTCCGAGAGATCGACAGGCCAGACGATGCTCAACGTCATAGAGTTTCGGAAGAGAGCATCGTGCTCCGTTGAATCGAGAGCGCGGCGCTCGGTCACAGCCACCAAAGCCGATATTGCCGAACTGGGCTCCGGCATCGATGGCCTGCGATCGCAGGCCAGCAGAGAGATCGGCAAGGCCGTGCCGATGCTGGATCTCGCCGCGCAGCACGGGCGCGAAATCGCAGCAAGAATACTGAACCCTGCGGCAAAGAAAGACTTCGACGAACATATCTCGACGATCGAGCGACTGATTCAGCTCGCCCGCGAGATGGCATTCAAGCTCTGAGCTGCGCTGAAAGCACGGCAGGCATTTCCATCGTCAGGCATGGAAATTCACGTTCACAGGAATACGAAAATGCGCACCAATCTCCCGGTTACCAACGTCGAATTCCCGATCACCGACGAAACCCTGATCGTCTCGAAGACGGACCTCAAGGGCAAGCTGACCTATTTCAACGATCAGTTTGTTGCCGCGTCGGGATTCACCGAACAGGAACTGATGGGGCAGCCGCACAATATCGTCCGCCATCCCGACATGCCGCCGGAAGCCTTCGCCAATCTCTGGGAGACGCTCAAGGCCGGCAAGCCGTGGGCCGGCGCGGTGAAGAACCGTCGCAAGAATGGCGACTTCTACTGGGTGCTGGCGAGCGCAACCCCGATCTGGGAGGGCGGTCACGTCACCGGGTACATGTCGATCCGCACCAAACTGCCGGCCGACCAGCGCGAAGAAGCCGAGCGGGTCTACGCGCTGTTCCGCGCCAACAAGGCCAAGCAGTACAAGGTCGAAGCCGGAATGATCCGCAAACGGTCTGTCTCCGACACCTTTGCCTTCTTCACGCGCAGCCTGAAGGCCCGTTTGATCACACTGATTGCGGTTCAGGCCGTCTTCATGCTGATCATCGGCATCGAGGCCGAATTCGGTTTCATCGGCAGCAGCAGCGCCAAAATGGGTATTCTGCTGCTCGGTCTTCTGCTCGGGGGATGGCTGGGCCTCCAGACCATTCGCGCCTGGGACGGCCGCTTGAACAGCTCAATGGGACGATGTCGAAGATCGCGCAAGGGCTGTTCAACAGCCGCGTCGTCGTCGAACGTGACGACGAAGTCGGTATCGCGCTGCGCAATCTGCAGGCGCTGCAGGCCAAGCTGGGGTTCGACCGGGAATCCCAGAAGGACATGGAGAAGCGCGTCGCCATTCAGCGCAAGGCGGACATGCACAAGCTCGCCGGCGATTTCGAGGCCGCGGTCGGCGACATCATCCAGACCGTCGCTTCCGCCGCGACCGAGCTTGAGGCCGCTGCTGGAACGCTGACGACCAGCGCCGATTCCGCCCAGCAGCTTTCCGTCGCGGTCGCCTCGGCTTCCGAGGAAGCTTCCACCAACGTGCAGTCGGTGGCCTCCGCCACGGAAGAAATGGCCTCCTCCGTCAACGAGATCAGCCGCCAGGTGCAGGATTCGGCAAGGATGGCCAATGAGGCCGTCGATCAGGCGCGCCAGACCAACGACCGCGTCGGCGAACTGACCAAGGCCGCCGCCCGTATCGGCGACGTGGTCGAGTTGATCAATAACATCGCCGCACAAACCAATCTCCTGGCGCTGAATGCCACTATCGAGGCGGCGCGCGCTGGAGAGGCCGGCCGCGGCTTCGCCGTCGTGGCGTCCGAAGTGAAGGCGCTGGCCCAGCAGACCGCGAAGGCCACCGGCGAGATCGGTCAGCAGATCACCGGCATCCAGGCGGCGACACAGGAGTCGGTGGGGGCGATCCAGGGGATCAGCACCACCATCGAGAAACTGTCGGAGATTTCGTCGGCGATCGCGGCTGCGGTGGAAGAGCAGGGCGCGGCGACGCAGGAAATTTCCCGCAACGTCCAGCAGGCGGCGATTGGCACGCAGGAGGTGTCCTCCAACATCACCAGTGTCCAGCGCGGCGCCGCCGAGACCGGCTCGGCCTCGTCGCAGGTGCTGTCCTCGGCGCAATCGCTGTCGACCGAGAGCAACCGCCTCAAGGTCGAAGTGGACAAGTTCCTCGCCACCGTGCGAGCGGCCTGACGCCAACGCAAACGGGTCGCCTTGCGTGCCGGGCAGGTTACGCAAGACCTGATAGCGCGCCGGCGGTGGCGAGCAGCGCGACCACGATCCAGGGGGGCGTCTTCCAAACGGTGAGCAGAAGAAAGCCGGCAAGCGCCAGTGCGAAATCGCGCGGCGTCAGGACTGCGCTGGTCCAGACCGGACTATAGAGGGCCGCACCGAGAATGCCGACCACGGCAGCGTTGGTACCGCGCATGGCGGCCTGGGCGGTCGGGCGCGTGCGCAGCGCATCCCAGAATGGCAGCATGCCATAAACGAGCAGCATGCCCGGAAGCAGCAGCGCGACGAGGGCAATGGCTGCACCGGCCAGGCCGTTCGGCGGCGGACCCATGACGGCGCCGAGATAGGCTGCAAAGGTGAAGAGCGGTCCCGGCACCGCCTGTGCCAGTCCGTAACCAGCCAGGAATGCCTCGTTGCCGACCCATCCCGGCGTCACGACCTGAGCCTGAAGCAGAGGCAGCACGACGTGGCCGCCGCCAAAGACAAGGGCGCCCGACCGATAGAACGCGTTGAAAAGGGCGAGGCCCTGAGAACCGCTCGTGGTGGCGATGGCGGGAGCTATCAGGAGAAGCGCCGCGAAGAGAGCGAGCGCGATGCCGCCCCCCAGCCGGGTGACCGGAAAATCCAGCTGCCCGGAAACCGGCGCGGCCTCTCCCCGGCACAGCCAGAGCCCCGCGCACGCGCCAAGTGCGATCGCTGCGATCTGCCCGAAGGATCCGGCGAAGGAGACAACGATCGCAACCGCGGCCAGCGCGATGCCGGCGCGGGCTCGATCGGGCGCGAGGGTCCGCGCCATTCCCCAGATGGCTTGGGCGACCACCGCGACAGCGACGAGCTTGAGCCCGTGCAGAAAACCTTCGGCGACCGGTCCGGTGAATACGGCTGCGCTCATCGCAAAGAGGAACAGGATCAGGGCCGATGGCATCGTGAAGGCGAACCAGGCGGCCAGCCCGCCGAGCAGACCGTTGCCGCGCAGGACACCCAGGGAAAAGCCGACCTGGCTGGACGCCGGCCCCGGGAGGAACTGGCATAGCGCCACCAGATCGGCGTAGCCCGCCTCATCGATCCATCGCCGGCGCACCACCAATTCGTCCCGATAATAACCGAGATGAGCGATGGGGCCGCCAAACGATGTGACGCCGAGCTTGAGAAAGACCCGAAACACCTCGCCGGGCGAGCCGTGGGCCTCGCGGGTTTTCGTGCCGGGATAGCGATCGTCAGGCTCCGCGTCGGCGGGCAGGGAACTTTCCATCGACTTACCCCTTATCGGGCTTCTCGGGCCACCGCCTTCAATAGCCAAGTCGATTGCGGAACGCCAACTCGGAGAAATCGGCATGTCGACGGGCGGTCCGGCGCCAATTCAACAAGCCCGTTGCCGATTCGGATCGTGTGATCCGCGGCACAGCGACGACATCCATCCCGTGCATCTGCATCGCCACAGTTTCGAACTGACCCGCATAGCTGGAAAGCCGAGGGCCGGGATCATGAAGGATGTGGTCATGGTGGGCGGATACCAGGAGGTCGAAGTCGACTTTGTGGCCGACAATCCCGGTCGGACCCTGTTCCACTGCCATCAACAGCTGCACGTGGACTTCGGATTTATGGCGCTGTTCGACTACGCGTAGGCGCCCCGAAGCTGCGCCACACGTTTGCAATTTTGTGATCGCAGCAGTTGGGGCCAACGTGGTGCCCCTGCCGCAATTCCTAGTGGGATTGCGCAAACCTGCAGACGCCGCTGATAATGGCCCGATGGGAGGTCGCAGCCGACAACGGATTTTTGGCGATCGCGTCCAGGGCGCGAGGATCAACGCGCAGAATGCGCGCGAACAGGCGGGGAAAGCCATCCGCGAGGCCGATGCTGCCGAATGCCTGCTGTGGTCGGAGCAAATGGAAGGCTTCGGCGGGCCGGCGCAGCCATCGCCCACCATCGCGCAATGCCTCAATGGCGGATATGGCTGGCTGGAGGTGATGTGCCACCGCTGCGAGAACCGCGCCAGCCTGCCGCTCGATGCCATCCGCCGGCCGCGCGATACGCCGATCTGGAAGCTGGAAGCCGCGCTCAAATGCCGCTCCTGCGCCAGCCCGAGATACGCGCCGCCGGTGCACCTGATCCGGCTGACCAAGGAGCGAAAGATCGCCCCCTATCCCTGGGTTCATCCCGACGATGATCGATAGGACCTGCCCAAGACAGGCCTATCAACCCCAATGCCGATTGGAGCCAATACTGCACAGACGCCGTTCCGGAATTGTGGTAACCCTCAATCCAAATCGGAGGATGGCGACATGACTGAACCAAAACTGGAAGTGCCGGCCGAGTTGCGAGACCTGGCAGAAAAAACCATCGACCAGGCGGAGAAGGCGTTCGGAATGTTCTTCGACGCGGCGAACAAGTCGATTGCGTCAGTGCCGGCTCCGGGAACGGAGATGTCCAAACAGGCGCTGTCGCTGACCGAACAGAATATCAAGGCCGCGTTCGAACACGCGCGAAAACTGGTTCACGCGACCGATCTTCAGGAGGCGATGCGCATTCAGTCGGAATTCCTGAAGAGCCAGTTCACCAATGCCGGGGAGCACATGCGCCAGATCACCGGCAGCATGATGTCCGCCGCGACGGATGCGACGAAGGGCAAACTCTAGACCCGCGCGTGCTCCGGCCACAAGATGCTTCGGCGCCGATCGTCCCCCGCCCGCAAAATGGTCTTGCATCGATTTGCGCGGTAGATTTTAATCACTCCGCAGTTCCTTGACGGGCCACCGGGTGACGCCACTTGCCGTCCGTCGACTTTTCTGCTGATCCCTGTCGGCTATCACCGGCAGGGATTTGCATTCTGCGCCCTGTTTTTGACCGTTCCCTGTTTGAGTATTACTTGCGCAGTGAGCCGATATAGGCGGCGAGATCGCCCGCCTCGTTCCGGCTCAATGGAAAATTCGGCATCTTCGGGTGCGGGTCGAGCAGGAAGAAGGCTACCTTTTCCGCCGTGAAATCAGACTTGTGTGCGATGGCGTCGAACGGAGGAGCGTCGGTGCTCGCCTGTTTCTGGCCGCTATCAACCAGGTGACAGGAGGCACACCAGCGCTTGGCGAGCTCAGCGCCGTGACTGGCGTCGGCGGCCAACGCCGGCGGGCCGCCGAACGCGACGGCCGCAACAACCAAAACCTCGGCTAGTCTGAAAAACGCGCGCATCCGTTGCTCTCCTTCGATTTGACATCCATCTACGCTATTCGCGACGCCTGTGCTTGATTTCAGTCAAGGTCCAGCATTGTTTTCTCGATAGCGGCTAAATTCCGGCTTGTCGCCCGACCGGACGCGGATACGCGCCGCAGCGTGGCCTTCATAAGGTATGCCTGCATGAAATTGATACGAATTGCGGCGGCATCGGTACTTTGTTTTGCGGGCCTGCTCGCGGCCATGCCGCTGCTGGTCAGCGGCGGACGCCCGCAGCAACCATAGATCGTCACGGCCAGCCGCGCCGACCATGACCATCCGCGACGTGTCCCGGAAAATTCGAAGGGGAAAGCTCAGCAGGCTGCCGAAAATGTGGCGCAAGACATGAGCGGGAGCGAGATCGCCCTCGCGCGCTCATTACTTTTGCTTGTCGCTCAACATCTTGCCGGTGATTTTGTTGACCAGGTGTATCCGGGCGCAGGCCGGACAGGTCACAACCTCATAGCTGTCAGCCGGGTCGGCCGGCGCCGTGTCGGGCAACCACACCTGAACGTTCATGCCGGTCTGAATGCATCGAAAAATCAGCTTGGCCATTTTATTAAGCTAGCGCCGTCGCGGCGGCATGCATTGACCTGCCTCAATTTTGATGCGCCGCACGTTCCAAGGCCGGATGCGACATCGCCGGGGGCGATCTCTATTCGGGGAACCTTTGATGCAGCGGCAAGTTGTCGTCACATATTTGGCAAATGGAGAACTGAAATGAAATTGGCTTTAGCTGTTATCGCGGCTGCCGCGCTGATTGGAACCGCGTTGCCGGCATCTGCAGACGAAGTTGGAATCGGGGTGGGTCCGGTGGGCGTGACCATTGGCGAAGGTCACCGCGACCGCGACGTCGTTCGTGAGCGCGAAGTGGTTCGCGACCGCGACAATCACCGCGACCGCGACACGGTTATCATCAGAAAGGGCGATCATGATCGGGACATCGATCACGACCGTCGCAGGGGCATCGTCGATCACGATTGATTTGTTGAACCATCGGACGACGGGGCCGCCCTCGGGCGGCTCCTGTCGTATTGGGACGTCCCGGTCGGAGTCGGACAGGAACGCGGGCCTGAGGCGAAATGGAACGAAGGACCAGGCGTCCCGTTGATCCTCCGAGTCAGGGGAAGGCCGCCATGCAACGCATCAAACATCCGCCCATTCGCAACAAGATTGACATGGCTGATCCAGCTCAGCTTCGCGCCTGGACCCGGCGGCTCCACATCCCGCCGGATGAATTGAAGGTCATCGTCGAGAAGGTTGGCAACTCCGTCGCCGCCGTGAGCAAGGAAGTGGAGTTGCAGCGCCTAAGTAACCAGCCATGTCCGGCGCCTGCCATGAAAAGCCCGATCCCGGGTGAGCCGGACGAAGACAGGCCGGCGGCGCCGGCTTGACCGACCCCCGGCCGGCCTCCGGATAGGGCCCGCGTTCGCGAACGGATCGGCGATTCCTTATGCGCCGGGATTGACCCACCGCAGATTGACCTACCGCAAAGTCAGAACCCCTTACTGCCGGCATAAGTCGCCGGAGCAGATATTGGGCGATGGACCTGCAGAATATAAAAGACGAATTTCGAATTGGAGCGGAGAAAGCAGCGCTAGGCGCCGCCGCGCTGCTCGCAATCGGGGTCTACTCGTTGCAAGTCGTCGGGGGCTTGGCTGGAGTTGCAACAACGGTGGATATGAATATCCGGTGCTTTGGTCCATCACCTCGCGGGCCCTCGCCCTCGATGTGTGGAAGCCCTATCTGCAACTCGCTCGCCCGGCGCTTGCGACGAAGGCTTTGAAGGTTGCCGCGTAGCCTCGCGAAAGCGGCGCTGCATGGCAAAAGCCGCCCCGCCGCCGCCGGCGGGGCGGTTCGTTTGTGCTGACTTAGTCGTATTTGAACTGCGGCATCGCCTTCAGCTGATCCTTGGTCGCATTGAAGACCGCGTGATCGGGATACCATTTCTCATTGGCCGCGCGCGCAGGGCGGGTATTGGCGCCAACCGTCGACTTGTCCGCGGGCGCGGCGGTCGAAGAGGTGCGCACGGGTTCATCGACCCATTTCAGCTTCTCCATCGGCACCGCGACATAGTGCTCGCCCATGCCGAGAAAACCGCCGACGCCGAGGATGACGTTATCGACCTTGCCGGACTTGTCGACGATCAGTTCCTCAATGTCGCCGATCTTCTCATTGTTGTCGTTGTAGACATTGACGCCGATCAGCTTGGAAGACCGCCACTGGCCTTCCTTGTGGACGGCGGTGTTGATGTTGGAGCGATCGGTGGCGGCGGTTTCCGCAGCGAAGGCCGCGCCGGTCAGAAGCGTGGTGCCGAGCAATGCCGCGGCGAGATATTTCGACTTCATTTTGGTCTCCAGTGTAAGTGTTGGTGAAGGTGATTGCTATTGGCTGTCAAAGCGGTCGGTCAGTGATGCAGCAGCATGATCAGGATGATGAGCGGGATCGGTATTCCCAATAGCCACAGCAGAATCGGCATGGTTCTCTCCTTTCTTCTCGGTGTGATGGGGAATTAGCGCCGCAAGGCTTTCTTGCCCCAGGTTCCGTCGCGAAGGCCGCCGCCTTCGGTCGCCGCCAGCGCCGCCGAGAAAGCGCCGATGAATAGCGAAAGCGTCAGCCAGATCGCCATATGCTCGGCGGCCTTGCGGGCCTTCTCGAGATCAGCCTTCGCCTGCGCGATCACGTCGCTGACCCGCTTGTCCGCGTCGGACGGGCTGAGGCCGGTCCGCGCAGCGACGACCTTTGCGACATAGCCGCGATCGGCCGCCGATGGCTCGGCGCCATTGCGGAAGTCGGCGGCAAAGAGCCGAGAGAGTTCCTGCCGCGCGCCTGCATTGCTGGCGGTGTTCTCCGCGGTCGGATTGGCGGGCCGCAGCAGCGCATCGACATAGCCCTCCATCGGACCGGCCTGCGAGGAGCCGACCGCCTGCACTGCGCCGGAGGCGGCGCCGCCAAGCAAGGACGTGGCGGGAGAAGCCAGCAGGATCGCGCCGAGCACGGAGGCCAATGCCCACGCCAGGAAGCCATGCGCGGTATCGCGAAAATGGACTTCGGTTGCCGGCACGCCGATCCATCGGTTGCGAAGCCGGCCGGCCAGATAGCCTCCGAGCGCCGACGAGATCATGGCCATCACGACGAAGTACAGTCCGGTTCCGATTTCGAAGGTAGTGGCGGAAACCCCGGCATTGGTCCACGGCGACACGACGGAAAATCCGACCCCGGAACCGAACGACAACAACAGCAATGTCAGGGCGCACGAAGTGACCGCGCCGGCGACAACCGCCGCCCATGAAACCCCCGCGACTGATGGTTCTACAACTTCGTCAACGACCCCGACGGGACGCATCACCTGTTCCATAAATCCCCCCGGCATTTTGAAATTCGATGAGGGAGAAATGTTGGAACGTGAAGAAGGTTCCTGAGAGGAAACCTGATTTGGTTTTGGAACGGCCGTTCGCCTCCGACGTTCTCGTCCGCACATCGCAAGTGAAACAATGAGGGATGGAGGATTCCATGAACACCAAACTGCTTGCTGGCGTCACCATCGCCGCTGCGCTTTCGCTTCCGCTTGCAGCGCAGGCGCAGAACGGCGTGGCGGCCGGCGCAACCACGGGCGCTGTCACCGGCGCCGTCGTCGGCGGCCCGATCGGAGCCGCGGTCGGCGCCGGCGTCGGCGCGGTGGCTGGCGGCATCGCCGACGACACGCGGCCGCGCTTTCGCAGCTATGTCGAGGAGCGCCATGTTCCGTCATATCGCTACGAGCACGAAGTTCGCGTCGGCGAGGATTTGCCGTCGGCCGGCGTCACCTATTACGAAGTGCCGCGCGAATACGGCGTGACCAAATATCGCTACACGGTCGTCAACGATCGAACCGTACTGGTCGATCCGTCGACGCACCGGGTCGTCCAGGTGATCGACTAACCCAGCTCGCTACGGCCTCGCCTCGGCGAGGCCGTATACGTTCATTCGGGGTAGGCTCGCAATTTCAGTGGAGGCTTCCATGCCTGCTTTGTTCGTTTATCTGATCGCGGTCGGGCTTCTTCTTGGAGGCGGCTATGGCGCGCTGAACTGGCTCGCAACACCGGAGCCGGTGAAGGTAGTGGCCAATGCAAAGCCGAAGCCGCCGCCGGCGCATTACGCGGACAATTCCGAGCCGACCTCCACGGAGGCGCGTCTTTCGGATGGGGATGCGTCCGCAGAAAGCAAACCTGAGGTAACGGGCAAGCCCGAGATGGCCGGTACTGATCAGGTCAAGGCTGCTTCGACCGACAAGGCCGTCCCACGCGATCAACCGCCTCCGGATTCGCCATCGCCTCAGCTGAAACCGGCTGCAGCGCCGAACCAGCAGCAGGCCAAGGCGGAGGTTTCAGGGCAGGCGCAGGATCAGGCGCAGGGTCAAGCGCAGGGTCACCAGGACCGACCGCCCCAGACCGAGATGCCTCAGGCCGCAACCGGCCAAGAGGCCGGACTGCACGCTGAAGCGCCGCTGGCCCAAGCCCAGCCGGATGAATCGGCTTCAGTCAGGCACCACGAAGAACGGCAATCGGTGCAAGCCGGGTCGCCGGACAAAGGCCAGGCTGTTGCCTCTGTCGCACCGGCTGCGACCGCGAAGATGGCGAAGCGGCCGCATGTTCGGCAAGCAAGCCGCCGTTCTCAACTACGACCGCTGCAGGTGATGACGTTGCGCACCATCGAACTTCCAGATGGCCGCCACATGACCCAACTCATCCCATATCGTAGCGGTGGTCGCCATCGCGGTGATGGTCCCGCCATGGCCTTCGAGCCGGACGAATAGCTCGGCCCGTCCGCCCGAAACGATGGCAAAGCGCGCTTGCGCGGCCGATCGCGCAACTGGTTCGGCCTCGAGTCCCGTCGGGCCGGGAGCACGTTCCCCAATATTAATCGTGGAAACGGTTTGATCGCGGAAACGGCGCTCAGCTTCAAAGGCGCGCGGAAAAATTGTCGCTGGCTCGTTGCGATCGGCAATGCTGCGTCATTGCTTCGCTCCAGGCCAAACGATTGGCGCTTCCGTCCAAGTGACCTTCCCTTGTCGCACGTAGGTGTGCTCGTCGGTGGCAGTACGACTTCGATGTGCTGCCGTGTTCATCCGCTTCACACACCACGTCGGAGAGTTTTCCAGACGTGCCGGGCGCGTGCTGTTGCGCGCGCGTGAATGAATCCCGGAGGCGCACCGCGGCGAAGGTGCTTCAGGAATATGCGCATCTGAATGCCGCCGACCAGGGCGGCAGCCGGCAACGATCGACGCCGCAGCAGTGACAATCCAGGCAGCTTGATGTTCATCATTGCATGGTCGGAAGGCATAGCCGCGAACGGGGCAAGCCAGCTTCATATCCGCACCGCGTCCGAGCGGGACGTCGACAGGCTGGCGGAGTAGTCGCGAACGGCTTTCCGGATGACCGACTTGTGGTCGATCGTCGAGCCCCAGCAAAGCACGAGACCCGCGATCGTCCCGCCTGATATCGGCAGGGGCCCGCCGCGGTAAACGAGACCAGGCGAAAGCCCCCGCACCCGAAAGGTCTTTCGGGAATCAGCCGGCTCGACTCAAGGCAGCGGCGCGCCGGCGTTGCTAACGATCAAATTACCGGTATCGGCGGGCGCCAGCTCGCTGGCATTGCCATTGCCCAGAAACTCGTCGAGCGTGGCCTGGATCCTCTCCTTTACGGAATCGGGGCCGCGGTCGCTCATCCAGGTATGCTGAAATTGGGTGTGGATGATATCGACACCGTCCGCCTTGGCCTGCTGCGGGGTCGGCAGCACGCCGGGGTCGGTTTGGAAGTTCGGATCCTTCGAGCGGAATGAAAGGATCTTCATCTTGTGGCTGAGCACGAACGGGACGCGCAGATTATCCAGCGTGACCACTTTCGACACCAGCTCGGGGTGCTCCTTGGCGAAATACATGGCGGTGTCGCCGCCGTTCGAATGTCCCACAAGCGTCAGGTGGTCGTAATCGGCATTCGGCTCCGATTTCTTCAGTTGCTTGAGCACGAACAGGATGTTGGCTTCGCCTTTTTCGTACACGCCCTGCCTGCCGACATAGGGCATGCCAATCTTGGTCATCAAGGGCGGGTCGGTCGGAAGATCCTGTTGAATGCTGGCCACGAGATATCCCCGGGCGGCGAACACGTTCGCCAGGAACGAATACTCGGTGTTCTTGACGGTATTGCCGTTGCTGATGATGGCGACCGGCAGCTTCCAGTAGCCGTCATCCGCCTTCATCTCATAGTCCCGACGCACGGCAAGGTCGACGGCAACCGGCCGCTGTCGTGCGCTATCGAACAGGTTTAGCGTCTCGTGCCGGATACCCCACTTGCTGACGCCAAAATAGACGGCGCCGGCGAGGGCACAGACGCACGTCAAAACTGCAATTCCCCGTTTCATCGTTTCCGTCCCAATCACTTTGTATAAATAGATGGTGTGCAAACGCGCCGGCGCCGAGACGGGCGCCACCGCGCCAAGATTAAATTTAGGAAATCTTTTTGCCCCGCAGCAAAGCGAGGCAACGGCGATCTCCGACGCTGATGTGCGGCGGCCTGCAGACCCCGGACCTATACTAATTTCCTATCGGCGATCACTGACTCGTAATTGGGCCGTGCCACATTTCGTCACGATTGCCTTGCCTAGTTCCGCCTCCTCAACCGTCGTAGTTTCGGCCGCCCAAGCCGAAATGGCGGCAAACGTCCTATTCGCCAATTGCAGGAGTGTTGCGATGCGAGCGCTCGATCTCGCCCCTTTTGTCTTCGTGGCTGCACTGATCGTCCCGGCGGCACATGCCGCGGAAACGCCGCCTGACATCAAGGGCCTTTATTTGATGACCGACTATCCGGCGGTCACGGTGCGGCCGGGCACCACGTCAAACATCCCTCTGCGCCTGCAAAATTATGGACTGCAGCCGCAGCGATACCAGCTCTCGGTCCAGGGCGTCCCGAGCGGATGGACCGCGACGCTGTTGGGCGGTGGGCAGCCCGTCGCAGCCGCGATGCCGGCGCCGGACGCTAATGTTTCACTTCAGCTTCGCCTCGATGTCCCGGCCAACGCCAAACTCGACGAGCAGACGTTGACGGTCAAGGCGGAAGGGCAGGGGAGCCAGGCGACGTTGCCGGTCAACGTAGCGCTCGCCAAGGAGTTGCCAGCCAAACTTGCGGTGACGTCGAAACTTCCGTCGCTTCGCGGCAGCCCGAAATCGAACTTCGAGTACACGGTGAACATCAAGAACGACAGCGGTCGCAATCTCGTCGCAAGCTTCGCCGCTGAAGCACCACCTAATTTCGAAACCTCGTTCACCGAAGCCTATGGCAGCCAGGAACTCTCCTCGATTCCGATCGAGGCCGGCCAGTCCAAGGATATCAAGCTGAAGGTCCGGCCGCCCAGTACGATCGACGCCGGACATTTCCCGGTCAAGGTGACGGTCAACGCGGAGGACGCTTCGGCGAAGCTGGATCTTGCGCTCGATGTCGTGGGGCAGCCGCAGCTCCAGGTGTCCGGACGCGACGGGCTGTTGAGCGCGCGAGCGGTCGCGGCCCAGCAAAGCTCGATCCCGATCGTCGTCTCCAACACCGGCACCGCGCCGGCTGAAAACGTCAAGCTCTCCGCTAGCGCACCGACCGGCTGGAAAGTGACGTTCGAGCCGGCCTCGATCGATCGGCTGGTTCCGGGCAAGGACGCCGAGGTCCAGGCCCTGGTCACGCCGAGCGACAAGTCGCTGGCCGGCGACTACATGACCTCGGTCAGCGCGACGTCGCGCGGGGAAAACGCCTCGGGCCAGTTTCGCATCACGGTGTCCACCTCAACGGTATGGGGAATGGCCGGCGCCGGTGTCATCGGAGTTGCGCTGCTTCTGATGCTGGGCGCGGTCGCGAGGTTCGGACGGCGATGAGCATGACCGAAAGCAGGGCTGCTACAGCCGACGATATCGTTATCGCCGCGCGCGGCCTGACCAAGCGCTACGGCGCAGTCAGTGTCGTCGACGCCATCAATTTCGACATCGTCAAGGGCGAGGTGTTCGGACTGCTGGGGCCGAACGGCGCTGGCAAGACGACGACGATCCTGATGATGCTCGGGCTGACCGAGATATCTTCAGGCCAGGTCAGCGTGCTTGGCCATGATCCGGCGCGTGCGCCGCTCAAGGTCAAGCGCCGGGTCGGCTATTTGCCCGACTCCGTCGGCTTCTACGACAACCTCACGGCGCTTGAGAACCTGTCCTATACCGCGAAGCTGATGGGTCTTCCGTTCGCCGAACGGGCGCGGCGCATCGCGGCAGCGCTGGCGCGGGTGCGGCTGTCCGATGTCGCCGACAGGCGTGTCGCGACGTTCTCGCGCGGCATGCGCCAGCGGCTCGGACTGGCCGAGATCATCGTCAAGCAGGCCGAAATCGCCATTCTCGACGAGCCGACCTCGGGGCTCGATCCGCAAGCCACGCAAGAGTTCCTCGAACTGATCGGCGAGCTCAAGGCCGAAGGCGTGACCGTGCTGCTGTCTTCCCACATGCTCGATCAGGTACAGCGGATATGCAACCGGGTGGCGCTGTTCCAGGCCGGGCGTATCGTGCTGATGGGGCCGGTCGCCGATCTTGCCCGTCAGGTGCTGGGGGCAGGCTTTGTCGTGGAAGTCGAGGCCGATGGCGTCGGGCTCGCCCGGCGGCTTGCGACCATCCCGGGGGTCACCAGCGTGGACACGCTGGCGGAGGATCGCTTCCGCATGACCGCCGATCGCGACGTACGGCCGGACGCGGCGCGCGCCGTCGTCGCCGCCAATGGATCGCTGCGCCGGCTCTCGGTCGATGAACCGTCGCTCGAGGCGATCTATGCTCGCTACTTCCAGGACCACAAGGAGCCATCGCAAGGAGCGCGTCATGCGGCGTGAGGGATCACCGTTCCAGGGTCTCGGGACCGTGGCGGTCAAGGAATTGTCCGACAATCTGTCGAGCGCGCGCATGTTCGTGCTCGAGCTCTTGATCGTGCTGACGGCGCTGGCCGCGCTTTACGGCGCGATCGACAGTTTGCGACAGAACACGGCGGAAGATCCGTTCCTGCTGCTGCGGCTATTCACGGTCGACCGCGCGCCGCTGCCGTCCTTTGTCGCCATCCTGGGATTTTTGATCCCGCTGATGGCGATCGGGCTCGGTTTCGATTCCGTCAACAGCGAGCACAACCGGCGCACACTTTCACGCATCCTCGCGCAGCCGATCTACCGTGACGCGCTGCTGATGGGAAAATTCGTCGCTGGTCTCGCCACGCTTTCGATCAACCTGGCGGCGCTGTGGCTGATGGTGATCGGCCTCGGCCTGATCTTCCTGGGCGTTCCGCCGGGCGGCGAGGAGATCGCCCGCTCGCTGGCGTTCCTGGTGGTCGCGATCTTCTATGCGGGCGTCTGGCTTGCGCTGGCGATGCTGCTCTCGATCGTGTTTCGCTCGCCCGCGACCGCGGCGCTGGTCGCCCTGGGCATCTGGCTGTTCCTCACCGTGCTGTGGCCGATGTTGGCCCCCGCGCTCGCCCAGGTGATCGCGCCGCCGGATCCGCGTTACGCCGCGCTCGGGCTGCAGACGCCGGAGACCGGGATCTGGACGCAGACGTTGTCGCGGCTGTCGCCGAATGATCTGTTCGGCGAGGCGATGCTGGCGGTACTGTCGCCCACGACCCGGTCGCTGGGTCCGGTGTTTATCGAGCAACTGCGCGGAGCCGTGATGGGTGCGCCGCTGCCGATCGGCGAAAGCCTGATCATCGCGTGGCCGCAAACGGTGGCGCTGATCGCCAGCACCATCGTGCTCTTCGTCGCCGCCTATATCGTGTTCCAGCGTCAGGAGGTGAGGGCGTGAAGCGCCGCGCAGGCGGCTAGCCCTTGCCTTGCGACCTGGCGCGCGAAACGGCGCGCGTGAAGTAATCCCTCGCGACCGCGTCCAGCGCAGCCGAGATCAATTCGTCGGATTCGGCCACGTGGCCCTTGTGCTCGGCCTCGAGCCGCTCGGCCTCCTGGATATAATCGATCGCCAACTCGCGCAGACGGTGGAGTTCGGGATCGTCGGGAATCGGATAAATCGTCGCCAGCAGGTTTCTGGCGCGCGCGCGTGCGCGGTCACTTCGCATCCCGACCATGAGCGCCTCCTCGAGGTGTCTTATTCCTCAGCTGAGAATGCCGCACGGCCGAGGAGGCCGAACCCCCGTCAGCAATCGACAGCCGCACACGAACTTGCCTGTACTGCCTACGCCAAGCTCCCGCCTGAGCTAAGCATTTGGACTATGTCCGGTTCCTGACCAAACGTCCTATTTTTGAAATATGGAAGCCCCCCGCGACGGGCGCGAGGCCAGCCGGGGATGCTGCCGCTTCGGGAAATCTCGCGATGTTCGAAGCGAAGGCATCGATGCTGGTCGACGATGAGAACGAGGAGTTCCCTTGCAAATCTCCCTTCGTCCCTTGCATCAAATTGGCATTCGACGAGACGTTGCGGAAGCTCGAGCCGCTGGCGTCTCTTGGACGATTGTGCGGCCAGCGGTCCCGGCGGGCCGTCCGACCGAGCTTCGGCTTCCGAAAGCGCGCCTCAGCTCTGCTCCGTCTCAGGCGGCTGCGCGTCTCTTGCCTCTTCGTCTGCCAAGAGCTTCAGAAGCACCTGGCGCTTCTGTTCGTCGGTGGTCTCCGCCAGCAGCTTCCGATAGAGCTTGACGTTCTCTCTGTGGACGAATTGTTCCATTTCGGCCTCGCTCGAGAAGGCAGCCACAGCCGCCAGTTTGAGCCTCAGGAAAACCTGTGTCCAGTTACCGATCGATGACAGAAAACTGGCGGGAAAGCAGCTTGGCCAATCGGGCGGCATGGCCTGTCATCAATATTGCTCATGCGGGCAGATTTAAGACCAGGCTCGCCGAGTTGGCCGCCCGCCGCGCTCAATTCAAAATCGACGCCGCACTCATGGGCATTGGGTTCAACTTCAGCTGCCCTTGGGGGCCTGCCGGTTCCGACGGTATCGCCGATCTGGAACTCCAATGCCAGATGTCCGCTTCAGCGGCCGGCGCCAATGGTGTATCGGATGCCTTTGTAGATCACGGGAGTTCTCATCTTTTGGGATGGCGAACACCTTTGCCGTCGGCGATCAATCGGGTGATTACGGAACCGGCCGGACAAAAAGGATGCCGGGCACTTCTGCGGATTATTCAGGTTCGAAAGAATCCGTCACGAGGCGGATTCGAAAGATGGGCTTTTTGACTCGTCCAGGAGTTCCATCTGCGACTAGAAGAAGTTGGTCTGCATTCTCTGCGGGCAGAGCTTGAAGGCGTTGGACAAGGAGAATAGCAAACGTGCGCTGCGGCTCGAGTTGTCGGGCGCGCGGTAGCTCAGTGGCAAGGCCACCGCGATATCGGCCCGCAGATCGCCGCCCAGAAAGAACCGCACGCCGGCGCCTGCGGAGGTCAGCGCCAGGCCGTCATTGTAGCTAAATCCGTCGTTCCAGGCGGCGCCGGCGTCAACGAAACCGTAGAGCTGATAACCGGTCAGGTAACGGAAATTCGGTTTTTGATCGAAGCGCAGTTCAAGCGAGCCTGCGATCCCGTTGTCGCCACTGATCTCGGCGCTGCCATAGCCGCGTCCGAAGGCAGCACCCCCGAGATAGAATTGCTGCGAGGTGAACAGCGGGCCGGAAGCGATCTGGCCGGCGGCGGCGATCTTCACCGACCACGCATCGGTCAGCGTCTGATAGCGGGTGAACCACGCATCAATCAGCGAGAAATTGCCCGACGCGCCGTAGCGCGACAGAAGATCGTCGCCGAAATGCGAAGCGCCGAAGATATCAAGACCCTGACGATACGTCAGGGTGAAGTAATTGGTGCCGCTGAAATTGTCCTGCAGGCGGTAATCGGAAGTCAGGCTCACGGTGCGGATATGATCGTTGTAGATCGGGCCGAACACGTTGCTCTCTGAGACGTTGCTGAATCCGGCGGCCGCGGTGAGCGTCAGTGCCGATTTTTGCGACTGCAGCGGGACGATGCTGCCATGGAGTTCGAAGAACTCGGTTTTGGTGTTGTCGTTGTACAGGCGCCGGTAATCGCCCGGCCGAACCTCGCTGTACAGAGCGGATGCACCGATGCGCGCGCCATCGGTGCCGACCGGGACATCGTAGGCCAGCCGGCCGAACGCCAACTCGCGCGGATCGCCGGGCGTGGTCGACAGGTTAAGCGCCAGCGTGTCGCCGGCCGCGAGGTAGGAGTTGAAGGCGCCGGTCGCGTAGGTCTGCCAGGGGCCGACCGCCGACGATCCCAGATTGTCGATGCCGAAGGAGGTGTAGATGTGCCAGGTGTTGAGATAGACGATGAGGCGGAAACGGCCGGTCGCATTGCCTATCTCTTCCAGCGCGGTATCTGCGATGCGCACGCCCGGCCGGCCGTTGATCAGCAGCAGCTGGCGTTCCAGCGTCGGCAGCCGCGAGGGGCATTCGGAGAGCACCGGGTCCAGCATCGGCCGGATGCCGAACTGCTCCGCGCCATCGCCCTTCAGCGCCACTTCCGTGATGCTGCCTTCGATCACCTGGAGACGAACCCTGCCGTCGCGGATGTCCTGCGGCGGAACGATCGCCCGGCTGAGGTGAAACCCGGCCGCGCGGTAGAGGTCGCTGACGCCGGCGGCAATGGCCGCAAGATCGGCCTGCGAGACTTTTTTCCCAAGATAGGGTTGATAGGCTCTTATGATCTGATCGCGCGGGATGGCATGCTCACCGGTCAGCGAAACGCCGCGCAGCACGAATAGCGGTTTGGCGTCCGCCGTAGCTTCCGGCCGGGACGCCAGCGGCATCCGCAAGGAAGATCGGGCGGAAGGCGCCTGCCCGGATTGCGGTACGTCGAAGCGTCTTTCGGTCTGCCTCGGATCGAAGCCCGGCTGGCTAGTCTGCTGTGCCTCTGCCGGCATTGAAATCGCCGACAAGATCAGCACCAGGCCCGGCCAAGCGAACTTGCCCAGGGCGCAATGCGGTGGCGCGCCGGTACGGGATACCGCTTCTCCGTAGTTCTCCGGATGCGCTTCCAGGAATTTATGAAAAATCGCTAGCCACATGATTTTTCATAGATTTTTATGGTCAACGAACCGTTAAAAACGCCCTCGGGGTTGGCGGTTTTCGCTCATTCTATGTTGAAACTTTTCCGGTATGCCTGAGGGCCAGCGACGGGTAGACGGAGTGTTTCATGGCTTGGACCGGTGGAATTTCGCGCATCCTGACGATGGTCTTCGCTCTGGCCGCGGCCTCCAGCGTAGCCGCCGCCGAAGACGGCGTCTGGCGAGTCAGCAAATCGTCGGGCGAAGTCTGGACGACGACGTCAGGGGTCCAGCAGGCGTCACTGACGCAGGAAGATGTCTTGAAACCGGGCGACTCCATCCGGACCGGGCGCAACGGCCGCGTGCTTTTGGTCCGCGGCGAGGAAACGATTCTGGTCTCGCCGAATTCGGTGATCGGCCTGCCCACCGAGAAGAAGGACGGACTGTCGACGACGATCCTGCAGCA
Source organism: uncultured Alphaproteobacteria bacterium (assembly GCA_963721275.1). Classification (GTDB taxonomy): domain Bacteria; phylum Pseudomonadota; class Alphaproteobacteria; order Rhizobiales; family Xanthobacteraceae; genus Bradyrhizobium. The sequence goes on from CAVRIQ010000022.1 coordinate 203,420, forward strand.
GGCCGGTTCGATCCTTCTGGAGGTCGAGAAGCGCAACGTCAAGCATTTCGAGGTGGAGACTCCGTACCTCGCCGCGGTGGTCAAGGGAACGCATTTCCGTGTCTCGGTGAACGCCGCCTCTACCAGCGTCGACGTGCTCAGGGGGCAGGTCGAGGTCGCTGATTTCAAAACGGGCCAGATCGCGCAAGTGATGCCGGGCCAGCATGCAACCGCTTTCGCGCACGGCAAGCCGGGGCTTTCGCTGAGCGGATCGGGCCCGCTCAATCCGATCGAGCAAGGCAAGCCGCGCCCCTCATCGATCGAACGGATCATGGTGCCGAAGACAGGGCTCTCCGCGCCGCGTCACGCTGCAAACGGGCAGCAAGTGCACGCGCTTGGCCATTTCGCCGCCGGCAACGCCGCCACGCGGCCCGGCGCGACGCGGATATCGGCCTCGCTCGGTGAAGTCCGGCTCAATTTCCAGAAAGTCACTCACGGTCTTGCCCATGGATCGGTTTCGGCTCCGGGTTCGCTGAAACACAGCGCGGACACGGATACGATCTGGAACTCGCACCACGCCAAGGCCGGCATGGGCATCGGCAATGGCAATTCCAGCGACACCAGCGGCAGCGGTAGCGCTGCAGCGAGCACAAGCGCCGCGACCGCCGCAACCGCGGTCCATTCCGGCAACGCCAACGGCAATGCCAATGGCGCGGCGGAAACGGGAATGGCAACGGGAACGCCAACGGCAATGGCAATGCCGGCGGGAATGGCAACGGGAAGGCAATGGCAATGCTGGCGGGAACGGCAACGGCAATGCCGGCGGGAACGGAAACGGGAATGGCAACGGGAACGCCAACGGCAATGGCAATGCCGGCGGGAATGGCAACGGGAATGGCAACGGCAACGGCAATGCTGGCGGGAACGGCAACGGCAACGCCAACGGCCACGGCAAGATTTAGCCGCAGCGGGCCGGGGCTAGAGGGCTTTAGAGAGGATTAATACCGAACGAAATTACTCGAACGGTTGGCGGTCCTTGAAGGGGGCGTTTCGCCTTTGGCGGGGGATGGGGAACATGGTGAAACATTACCGGCCGCATGTCTTTGTAGTGGTTGCGCTGGCGATCGTTCTATCGTCCGGCCTGCACGGCGCGCTACGCAATGCGCTGACCGATCTGCGGTTTGCCTGGGACCAGCGCCAGGCCAGCGGCGACATCGTCGTCGTCGCGATCGATGCCCCCTCGATCGAGCAGATTGGCGTCTGGCCCTGGCCGCGCCAGCTCCACGCCGACTTGCTGCGGCGGCTGGACACCGCCGGCGTGCGGGACGTTGCGTTCGATGTCGATTTCTCGTCGCCATCCGACCCGGCGTCGGACCGCGCGTTTGTCGACGCGCTGGAGAGCGCGGGCGGAAGCGTGGTGCTGCCATCCTTCAAGCAGCCCGGCAAGCCCGGCCGCAATGGAACGGCGATCCACATCAATCGTCCGTTGAAATCATTCGCCGATCATTCATGGTCGGCGGCTGTCAATGTCACGGTTGAGCCCGACGGCCTGGTCCGGCGCTACCCGTTCGGTGAGAGGTTCGACGGGCAGTTTCTGCCCGCGATGGGCGCGGTGCTGGCCGAACAATATGCCGACAAGCGCCCGTCCTTCCTGATCGATTTCAGCATCCGCGCCGCCTCGATTCCGAAAGTATCCTACGTCGATGTCCTGCGTGGCGACGCGGCGACGCTGGCAAAGCTCAGGGACAAGAAAGTCATCATCGGCGCCACCGCGCTGGAGCTCGGGGACCGCTTCAGCGTGCCCAACGGCGGCGTCGTCTCCGGGCCACTTCTGCAGGCCCTCGCCGCCGAATTGATCCTGCAGAATCGAACCCTGCGTTTTACCTCCGATGCCGTCACGCTGCTTGGGCTATGCATCATTGCGCTGATCATGGTGCTGTCCTGGCGCCGCCTTGCGGCGAGCATGCGGGTTATCATCCTCGTCGGCATGGCCGCCGTCGCTGAAGTCGCCGCAGCCTTGCTGCAAGCAAGATTTCCTCTCATTCTCGATACGTCGCTGTTCCATACCGCGATCGTCGTCTACATGGCCGCGATCGCGCTCGACGAAATCGATTTCCGGGATCTGCTCGGCCGAATCGCCGAGAGCCGCTTTCAGCGCATCGCGATGTCGCTGGGCGACGGCCTGGTATGCACCGATCAGGACCACCGGATCACGGTATGGAATCCGGGTGCGGTGGCGATATTCGGCTGCGATCCTGCCGAAATGATCGGCCGTCCATTTGACACGATTTGCGCCGGCAGCGACGATGTCGCGGCCGTCAGCGAGGCGGTGCGCGCGCGGTCGCAATCGCCCGGCGGCCTGGTAATGGAGTTCGACGGCCGCCGCAAGAATGGCGAAGTGTTTCCGGTCGAGGCTTGTTTCTCCGGCTGGCAAGGCACCGATGGCTTTCAGCATGGCGCGATCCTTCGCGACATATCAGTGCGAAAGAGCGAGGCCGAAAGAATTCGGTATTTGGCCGAACACGATTCTCTCACCGGGCTCGCCAACCGCAACAGCCTTAACGCCGGCCTGGCCGCGATGATTTCCACGGCCGAAGCGCAGCGGGACGAAGTCGCGCTGCTGGTGATCGGCCTCGATGCGTTCCAGCAGATCAACGATATGCTGGGCCATGCCTGCGGCGACCTCGTGCTGCAAGCTGTGACCGAACGATTGAACGCGGAAGCCGGCGGCGCCGCCCTGGTGGCGCGCCTGAGCGGCGATGAATTCGCTATCGCGATCCCTCGCGCCGATACGGCCGAGACGGTCGCAGAATTGTCCGAACGCATCGCGCGTGCGTTCGACATCCCGCTTTTGGCTGCAGCGCGGCAGCACCGCGTCAAGGTCAGTATCGGGGCGGCGGTCTATCCGGAGGGCGGCCGGACCGGCGATGAACTTCTAGCCAACAGTCATCTCGCATTCTGCCGGGCCAAGGCGACCAGGCGCGGCAGCCACGTGATCTTCGAAAATGCGATCCGGCAGGAGCTTGAGGCCCGCCTGACGCTAGAGGCGGAACTGGTACTTGCCAGCGAGCGAAACGAATTCGAATTGTTCTACCAGCCGCAGGTCCGGCTCGTCGACGGCGGCCTGATCGGCGCGGAAGCCCTCATTCGCTGGCGTCATCCGGTGCGCGGCCTGGTCTCGCCCGCGGAATTCATGCCGGTCGTCCATACCTCTTCGATCTCAAACCGCCTTGCGGCCTGGGTTCTTGAAACCGCCTGCCGCCAGGCGCGAATGTGGGAGAGGGGCGGCCACCCTGTTCGCGTCGGCGTCAATCTTTCGCCCTCGCAATTCCAGTCGGCCGACCTCGCAACCGCGGTTGCGGAAATACTCCAGGCCACCGGGCTGACGCCGTCGCTGCTCGAACTCGAGGTGACGGAGGATATCCTGCTCCTGGACGAAGAGAGGGTGCTCGATACCTTCCGGAGAATAAGAGCGCTCGGCGTCCGCGTTGTGTTCGACGATTTCGGCACCGGTTATGCGAGCCTGAGCTATCTCAAGAAATTCCCGCTCGACGGACTCAAGATCGACCGTACATTCGTGTTGGAACTACTCGCCGATTCGGGCGATGCGGCGATCGTCGGCTCGACCGTCGGTCTGAGCAGGCAGCTCGGCCTGTCGGTAATCGCCGAAGGCATCGAGAACCGCGCGACCGCTGATCTCTTGGTCAGCATGGGATGCGAAGAGGGGCAGGGTTATTTCTTCGGCCGGCCGGTGCCGGCCGCCGTATTCGAAGGCCAATTTCTGGCTGCGCCAGAAGCCGCCGCGGCGTCCGGCGCCGGGAGAGCGGCTTAGGCAGGCTGCTCGCGCCGGGCGCGGCGCTAGATGTGCTTGTCCGCGGAGGACGGCGGCGCCTTCGGATCGGCCTTTTCCGCGTCCCGCTTGCTGGCCTCGTGATGGCCGATGATGCATCCGGCAACGGCGCCGGCCTTGCCGTGGCCTGCCATATGGCCCGCGATGCCCCCGACGATGGCGCCTTTGATGCAGCCCTTCGCCTCGGCGGCGGCGGGAGCCAACGCCAGGCCCAGAATGGCAGCACCGAGGATCAGCGGCTTCATGGCGATCTCCGAAAAGCAGTTGCAGCGACAATCCGGAGCGCGGCGATTGGTTCCGCGGAGGCGACAATCGCGGAGCCGCCACCTATACAGACAATCGCCGCCGAATCTGTAACATGACGGTCGCGCGGGGGCGTGAGATCGACGATGGCTCGTGAGGTCGTGACCAATGCTGTGCCGGGGACCGCCAGAGTCGCCGTCGTTCATATCGATGGCGCACTCCGTGACCTGCGGCTGGATGCATGCCGCGGGCTGGCGCTATGGTTCATCTTCATCGATCACATTCCCGATAACGCGCTCGCCTGGCTGACGCTTCGCAATTACGGCTTCAGCGACACCACCGAAGTGTTTGTGTTCGTGTCCGGCTACACCTGCATGCTGGCCTACGGCGGCGCGTTGCGCGAGCAGGGCTGGGCAACGATCGTGACGCGCGCGCTGCGGCGAGGCTGGGAAATCTACGCCGCCTTCCTGCTGCTGGTGATCGCCTATTTCGTCCTGATCTGGATAGCCGGCGGCGGCAGCCGCTATCTCGACGAAACCAACACGAAGTTCTTTTTCGAAGATCCAGGGGCGGCACTCATCCACGCCGCAATCCTGCAATACACGCCGGTCAACACCGACATATTGCCGACCTTCGTGCTGCTGCATCTGGCGTTTCCGGCCCTGCTGTGGCTCATGATCCGCAGCGCCGCGGTCGCGCTGGCCTTATCGTTTGTGCTCTATCTCATGGTGCAGATCTTCAGCTGGCATCTTCCGGCGTGGCCGAGCGGCGAGTTGTACTTCAACCCGCTGGCCTGGCAGGTGCTGTTCGTGTTCGGCGCCTGGTATGCCTATGAAGGCCCCGGACGGCTCAAGACGATCTTGCAGTCGCGTGTCGTGCTGGCGCTGGCCGCGCTCTATCTAGCGCTCAGTCTCTTCATCGCCTTGAGCTGGCAAATCGAGGCGCTCGAGGAGTTCATCCCCGATACGGTGTCGAAGCTCATTTACCCGATCTACAAGAGCCACCTCGCACCGTTGCGACTCGTGCACTTTCTGGCGCTGGCCGCATTGGTCTCGCGGCTGACGCCGTCGGACTGGCAGGGGTTGATGAAGCCCTGGATGACCGCGATGATCCGTTGCGGCGAAAACTCGCTGGCGATGTATTGCTTCAGCGTATTGCTGTCGTTCATGAGCTTGGTGATACTGACCCAAATTTCCGGCAGCGTCGCCATGCAAGCCGCCGTCAGTCTTGCCGGGATCGCGCTGATGATCGCGGCGGCGACCTTGATGACCTGGGAGGCCAAGCAAGACCGCCGCGGGCCGAAGCTGTTTTGAACCGGGCGGTGTTCCGGCCTGGTAGCCGAGGCAATCGGCCTCGACTGTGGACATCATTCAGCCCTCGCGCCTCGTCAATTGCATGTCAACCGGGTGTCATGGACGGCGCTTTGGCGCGACGCCAAAGGGCTCGCCGGCGCCGGTCAGGACGGCAGCGCAAGCCAATCGATACGAGCGCGAACATTTTCGGTAGAGCGTTCATGCCGCGCGGAAAAACCTAGCGCCGTCGCGCCACCGCTACCCCGAACAGGAACGCGACGAACAGGCTGGCAAGCGGCGCTTCCCGGGTAATGGCGCTGATGGTCGAAAGCGGTTTTCCCGGCTGTCGCGCCGTCGCGATGGCCTCGCTCAGGCGGTTGACCGCCGCCTGCAGACCTGCGGAGATTTCGGACAGCGTGCGCGACACGTCGGTTGCGGTATCGATCGCGCGTTCCGCCACGCCGGGCTGAGGGGTCGGTTCGGGTGTTTCGAAATTCACGATTTTCATGCCTCGACGTTTTGGACCGCAGCGCGATGAGGCCGCCACCTTTGGCTATCCGCGCGCGCGCTCGTTTTGAACAGCGGGTCAAATGACCTTTGGCTATCCGCGACAGGCGCCGTTTTGAACGGCGGGTGGCGGCCTCACCGAATAAAATGCGGCGCCGGCGAGTTTGTTCCTTCGAGAGCCGTGGATGGCCCTTAAAATGGCCGCGAAAGCTGAGGATAGGACCGGCTGGGCTGAAGGTCGGCCCTGTCTTTTCCGCGCCGTTCGTCCCAGATATTTGCACCCGAGGGGATTCGCCCGTGATCGATGCTTCCAGATCAGAGCTGACGAGAAGAATCGCGCTGCTCGGGGCGCCCATCGAGATCGGCGCGTCGCAACGGGGAACCCTGATGGGGCCGGCGGCGCTGAGGACTGCCGGTCTGTTGACCGTACTCGACTCCCTTGGTTTCGAGGTGGAAGACTGCGGCGACCTCTCGATCGGGGAGGCGGCCGGGCTGACGGATGCGCCGCCCGACAATGCCCGGCATTATCGCGAAATCCAGCGCTGGATCAGGATGTTGAGCGCGCGGGCATACGAGATTGCGCGCTCCGGCGCTCTCCCGATCTTTCTCGGCGGCGACCACTCGCTCTCGATGGGCTCGGTGAACGGGCTTGCCCGCTACTGGCGCGAAAGAGGTCGCGAGCTGTTCGTGGTGTGGCTCGACGCGCATGCGGATTACAACACCCCCGCCACCACGCTGTCAGGCAACATGCACGGCATGTCGGCAGCGTTTTTGTGCGGCGAGCCCGGACTCGACGGGCTTCTGGGCGACGAGCCGCGCGCATCGATCGACCCCGGCCAGCTCGAACTGTTCGGGGTGCGCTCGATCGACAAACTGGAAAACGATCTGCTGCGCGATCGCCGCGTCAGCGTCGCCGACATGCGCCAGATCGACGAATTCGGTGTCAGCGTCCTGATCCGCCGTGTCATCGACAAAGTGAAGTCGCGCAATGGCGTGCTGCACGTCAGCTTCGACGTCGATTTCCTCGATCCGAGCCTCGCACCCGGCGTCGGCACCACGGTGCCGGGCGGTGCGACCTATCGCGAGGCGCATCTGGTGATGGAGCTGCTGCACGATTCCGGGTTGGTGCGATCGGCCGATATCGTTGAACTCAACCCGTTCCTCGACGAACGGGGCCGCACCGCGCGCACCGCCGTCGAACTGATCGGCAGCCTGTTCGGCCAGCAGATCACCGACCGGCCGACGCCCACCAACGCGATCGAGCCGGGCGAGTGAGGCATCATCGCGCTAGCTTCGCGCGAGAGGTGCAGGGCGGATGCCGAGATCACTGAAGTAGCGGGCGAGGGCATCAGCCGCGCCGGAGCCGTCGGCGAGCGCCACATAGGTGTCGGGCCTGAGCAGATAGAGCCCATCGCGGGCGAGCCCCGCCGCCTCATATTCGGATCGCCAGGCGAAGACGTGAAGGGGCAGATTGTGATCCCCACACCACGCTGCGAGTTCGGCGTTGGCTGTGCCGTAGACGTGGACCTGCCAGTCCATGCTGTCGAGCGAAGTAAAATTATCGCCTTTGTCGATTCGCACCCAGGCCAGGCGATCGCCGCCGTGCACATGCCCGGCCGTGCCGCGGCTCAAAGGGCCGCCGCGATAGTTCAGCATGATCTGCGAAACGGTCCGGAACAGATATTCGCGGACTGTCTCGAAAGCGGCGACCCTCGGGATCAGCAGCGGCGCGATACGGGTGCGCAGGAGATCCGCAATCCTGCCTTCGGCAGTGGCGAAACTGAAGACGCGATCGGTGGTCGCGACCAGCCGCCGCGCGAACCCGATCCGCTCGGCCTCGTAGGAATCGAGCAGATTGTCGCCGGCGCGGCCCGCCACCACGGCGGCCAGTTTCCAGGCGAGATTGATGGCATCGCCGATGCCGGTGTTCATGCCCTGACCGCCGGCCGGGCTGTGGATGTGCGCGGCATCGCCCAGCAGGAAGGCGCGTCCTGTGCGGAAATGTCCGGTCACGCGGTGATGGACATGATAGGTCGAAAACCAGTTGACCTTGTTCACCCCCACCTTGAGGTGGGCTATCGCGCGGTCGCTGACATCGTTAAAGACGAGGGTGTCGATGTGGTTGGCCCGCTCGTCGCGCACCGTGCCGATCAGACGCGCCTTGCCCTGGCCGGCCAGCGGGAATACGCCAAGGAAATCGGCCTCGTCGAGATCGATGTGCAGTTCGCCGTTCACGGCGGGGCCGGCGGCGTCGACATCGGCGACGTAGAAGACCTGCCGGTAGGTGCCGCCGGGAAAGCCGGTGCCGATGGTCTCGCGCACGATCGAGCGCGCGCCGTCACAGCCCGCGATATAGGCCGCGGCGCAGTCAAGCTCCTGACCGTCGGGCCCCCGCAGCCGGCCGATGACGCGATCGTTTTCTTCCCGGAATCGGATCAGTTCAGTGCGCCGCTCGACCGCGACGCCGAGCGCCTGTAGCCGTTCGATCAGGAGCCGCTCGTGCTGGTCCTGCGGAAAGATGTGCAGGAAAGGGTAGGGCGTGAGATCCGAGCCGACGCTGCCAAACGCGACGCGGGCTGCGGCTTCGCCTTTCACCCAAAGATTGACGGCCGGCACCTGATGGCCATTTGCCAACACCGCCTCCGTGAGATCGAGCTGCCGGTACAGTTCGAGCGTACGCGCCTGTACTGCGAGCGCGCGCGAAGTGGTGCCTGGTTCGGCGGTCTTGTCGACGATGCGCACCTTGGCGCCGAGCTTCGCCAGCCAAAGCGCCAGTACCAGCCCGGTCGGGCCGGCGCCGATGATCAGGACGTCAGTATCCGTCATCTTGGTCTCCGTTTGCGATCGCCCCGGCAGTCCGACGAATCAACCAGTTCGCGGCCTTTCGGTTCGCCGCCGCCCGTGATCCTTGCTCACCCCGGGCCCGCCGAGGCATCATGAAGGATGGAATCGCGCGCGGCTGTTTTTCGTGACGTAGGCGCCCCGGTCTCGATCGAGCGCATCACGCTGGATCCGCCCGGGCCCACCGAGGTGCTGGTGCGCATCGCCGCGGTGGGCCTGTGCCGTACCGACTATCATGTCATGCGCGGCGAACGGCGGGTCGCCATGCAGCCGATGGTGCTGGGCCACGAGGCCGCAGGCGTCGTCGAACGGATCGGTGAGGCGGTCGGCGGCATCAAGCCGGGCGATCACGTCATTCTCACCTTCATCCCGGCCTGCGGAAAGTGCCATTGGTGCCGGCAGGGCCTGCATCATCTGTGCGCCGAAGGCCCGCGCATCACGCAGGGGCCGCAGCTCGACGGCACCTACCGCCGCCGCGACCGCGACGGCCATGCGGTCGGCGCCTTCTGCATGATCGGCGCCTTTGCCGAACGCACCGTCGTCGACCAAGCCTCCGTCATCGTCATCGACAACGACATCCCGTTCGATCTGGCGAGCCTCGTGGCCTGCGGTGTGCCGGCCGGAATCGGCGCGGTGCGCCAGCGGGCGCGGGTGCAGCCGGGCGAAAGCGTGCTGGTGGTGGGATGCGGCGGCGACGGCATGAACGTGGTGCAGGGCGCACGGCTGTGCGGTGCGGCCCAAATCATCGGCGCCGATATCGTACCCGCCAAACTCGACTGGGCGCGGCAATTCGGCGCGACGCATGGCGTCACCGCGCAAGGCGAAGCACTGACCCGCGCCGTGCTGGAACTGACCGGCGGTATCGGCGTCAACCATGCCTTTGTCTGTATCGATCCGCCCGTGACCCTGCTGCCGGCATTTCGCGCCACGGCCAAGGGCGGCAATGTCGTGGTGACCGCGCTGACGCCGGACACCGTGACCGAAATCAAGATCCCGCCGCTCGAGCTGTTCGTCACGCAAAAGGCGATCATGGGCGCGGTCTACGGCTTTGCCAGTCCGCGCCTGCAGATTCCCGAATTGCTCGGGCTCTATCGCAAGGGCGCGATAAAGCTGCGGGAGCTGATCACGCGCAGCTATCGCCTGGACGAGATCAACCAGGGCTACGCCGATCTCGACGCGGGAAAAAATCTGCGCGGGGTCGTCGTGTTCGACGACTGAAAGTGCCGGTCAATCGGGTAACCCGGTCAGGCGAAGCCCTCTGTCAAACGCGGCCAGGTCCTCAGGCCGGCGCAGCGGCCAGACGTTGGCGAAACTGGAGACGGCCGACTGGGGGTCGATCTCACGCAAGCGCTCAACCGCCTTGCGCGTTTCGTCGTCGCGCCCGGCCAGGGCCCCGCTGACGGCAGCCATGATGATGGCAGCGGCATAGTTCGGGTTCTGCCGCAAGGTCTTCTGGGCCCAGGAAAGCGCCTCGTCGTAGCGGCCAGCGAAGAAGTGGGCCAGGACGATGCCGTTCTGCACGATGAAGATGAGCGGATCGAGCGGGCTCAGGCGGACGGCGCGGTTCAGATGCTCGATCGCGAGGTCAGGCTCGCCGAGAAACACCCTGACATATCCGCTGAACCGCCACGCCGCCGCAAGGTTGGGATTGAGCACCAGCGCCCGGTCGATCAATGCCACGCCGTCATCGAGATCGCCGACCACGAAAGCGAGCGCGAATCCGGCCTGGCAGAGGGCTACGGGATCGTCGAAACCCAGCTTTGCTGCTTCCCGGGCCAGTTTTTCCGCGGTGGTCCTTTCCTGCCTGGGATCGCTCACCCAGCCGTTTGCCTTCCGCCAGACATAGCAATACGCGCACATGCCATAGGCGGTCGCGAAATCCGGATCTATACCCACCGCCTTTTCGAAATTGCCGAGCGCCTGGAGATTGGCCTGTTTCGTTCCCTGATAGATATTCGCCATCCCGCGCAGGAAATAATCATAGGCCGCGAGCTTTTCGGTTGGCTTGTGCCTGGCGCGTTCGATCTCGGCTTGCTCGAGTTTTGGCGAGATCGCGCCGATGACGCTTGTGGTCACCTCGTCCTGAAGCTCGAAAATGTCCTCGAGGCTCCCATCGAAGCGATCCGCCCACAGATGCGTGCCGGTCGAGGCATCGATCAGCTGTCCGGTGATGCGTACCCTGTTGCCGACCTTGCGCACGCTGCCCTCCAGCACATAACGCACGCCGAGTTCGCGGCCAACCTGCTTGATGTCGACGGCCTTGCCCTTGTAGGTGAAGCTCGAATTGCGCGCGATCACGAACAGCCAGGTCATGCGCGACAGCGCGGTGATGATGTCTTCGACCATGCCATCCGCAAAATATTCCTGCTCGGGATCGCCGCTCATGTTGGTGAACGGCAGCACGGCGATGGAAGGCTTGTCGGGAAGGGCGAGGGCGGGAGGCGGCCGATCGACAGCGCCCGGCGAACTTGGCGCCGTGCCGACCGGCCGGGCGCGCCAGGCCCGCATCGGTTCGGAAATGTTCTTCAGCGATTGATGGCCCATGTCGTCATAGGCGATCTCGATCTTGCCCCGGATCTGGCGGTGGGCGTCATCGGAAATGCAAATGCCACCGGGGTCGGCGATGCCTTCAAGGCGGGCCGCGATGTTGACGCCGTCGCCGAAGATGTCGTTGTCGTCGATGATGATGTCGCCGACATGGATGCCGATGCGGAATTCGATCCGCTTTGCTTCCGGCACGTCGATATTGCCGTTGGCCATGCCGCGCTGAACCTCGACGGCGCAACGAACCGCGTCGACCGCGCTGCCGAACTCGACCAGCATCCCGTCGCCGGTGGTCTTGACGATCCGGCCACGATGCTCTGCAATCTTCGGATCGACAAGCGCCCGGCGGCAGGCCTTCAGCCGCGCCAGCGTGCCTTCTTCGTCGCCGCCCATCAGGCGGCTGTAACCGGCCACATCAGCCGCGAGGATGGCCGCGAGACGTCGGTCAACCCGGGCGGCCGTCATACTTTCAATTCCATGGGAAGGACATCGGCGCGACAGGAAGAAAGAAACAGAAGTGACGTGTACGGCCTCTATTGCACACCCGTTTAACTAAATCGAAAAGGCCCTGGGCAGCAAGTTTATTTGGTCGAGTTGCCCTGGTGGCGCGCGCAGGCCGGGTTCCCATTTTGCGCTCGAGAGATGGCCCAACCCGCCATGAAGCCACGCTGGCGGCGAGCCCGGACCAAAATCAGGTTCTGCGGTTTAGCCGGCATTCCCTGAACTCAGCCAAGGTGACGCCTTCCGGCGTCGCCTGACCGTCTTGTGTCCGGATCCCTGAAACAGGCATCGAACGAACCCCCGTCGAGGCCTATGGCCGCTATTGTCGCTGAACTTCTTCATGGCGGACATGCAGGCTGGCATCGCCATTTCTCGGGGGGTCTGCTCGCGCATGGCTGGCAGAGCGGACTGATCGGGACCGTGATGCCGATCCGGGGCATTATCGCCGCCGATCTGATCGGCAAATGGGGTGTGTATCCGGTTCAAGTACTTGACGGGATCAGCGCCGGACTGCAGAGCGTTGCGGTACCGGGTCTTGCGGGGCGCATCCCTGACAGCACCGGCCGCGTCAGTGTCGGCCAGGGCGCGGTCAGCACCGCGCAGGGTCTCGGCGCCTCGCTCAGTCCTGCGATCGGCGGGTGGATTGCCCAGGAGATCGGTTTCAGCGCGATGTTTCTCATTCTCGGCAGTTTCGCGCTCGGATCGGTTGCGCTGTGGCTCGGTTTTGCATCGGTTCTCAGGCCTGCCTGCGCCTGCATGATCATTCCAGCGATCGACGGATGGCCGCACAGGCGGGTGCGCAGTGACGCCTGAGCCCAACGTCGCAACCTGGGGCATTGCAGCCCTCGCAACTCTGGGCGTGATCGCGCGTCCCTGGCATTTGCCGGAGTTCATCTGGGCGATCGCGGGCGCGGCGCTGCTGGTGCTGTTCAATCTGCTGCCCTGGCCGGATGCCGTTGCCGCCGCCGCCAAGGGCACCGATGTCTACTTCTTTCTCATCGGCATGATGCTGCTGGCCGAAGTCGCGCGCCAGGAAGGGCTGTTCGACTGGCTCGCGGCCTGGGCGGTCCGGCATTCACAGGCTTCGGCGAAGCGGCTGTTTCTGATCGTCTACGTGGTGGGAACCATCGTCACCGTCCTGTTGTCGAACGATGCCACGGCCGTGGTGCTGACGCCGGCGGTTTATGCGGCGACCCGCGCCGCCAAGGTCGAGCCGTTGCCGTACCTGTTCATATGCGCCTTCATCGCCAATGCGGCGAGTTTTGTGCTGCCGATCTCCAATCCCGCCAACCTCGTCGTATTCGGCAAAGCGATGCCGCCGCTGGCGGACTGGCTGCGTATCTTCGCGCTGCCGTCGGTGGTCGCGATCGTGGCAACCTATCTGGCGCTGCGGCTGACGCAGCGCCGCGCGCTCGATGCAGAGGTCGCCGAAATCGGTGACATATCCCCGCTGACGCTGGGTGGAGGGCTCGCGGCATTCGGGATCGTACTGACGGCGATGGTGCTGCTCGCGGCTTCGGCAATGGGCCGGGATCTCGGGGTGCCGACCTTCGTTGCCGGTGCCGCCGTCACCGCGGTTATTCTTCTGATCGGACGGCAGTCGCCGCTGCCGGTGATCAAGGACATTTCATGGTCCGTGTTGCCGCTGGTGGCGGGCCTGTTCATCCTGGTCGAGGGGCTGAACCGGACCGGCGTGCTGCCGGCACTTGCGGTCATTCTCAGGGAGGCCACGACGGCGTCGCCGCAGGCGACGTCCTGGATCGCCGGCATCGTGGTTGCCGTGGCGTCGAACCTTGCAAACAATCTCCCCGTCGGCCTGATCGCGGCGACGACCAGTCAAGCCGCGCAGGTTCCCGCGCATGTCAGGGGCGCCATCCTGATCGGTGTCGATCTCGGACCGAATCTGTCGGTGACGGGCTCGCTTGCCACCATCCTGTGGCTGATCGCGCTGCGCCGCGAAGGAGAGGGTGTCAGCGCCTTGCGATTTCTCAAACTGGGTCTCGTCATAATGCCGCCCGCGCTGCTGCTCTCCCTCCTTGCCCTTTCTGCCGCACCGCAATGAGCCGCCGATAGCGCGATAGCCAAAGTACGGTTTAATTGCCGGCCTGCCGGAAATGCCTCCGTTATGAATGGAGGTATAGATTGACAAGAAATCTCGTCGGGATTACCTGCCGCTTTCGAACGGCGAATAAAAAGGCCCGCCGTCAGGCGGGCCTTTTTATCGCAGGTGGCGAGTGCCGCGGCGGGATCAAGGCATCGCGACGCCGTAATAATCATTGACGGCGCGCGCGCGCGCGGGGTCGTTCCAGTTCCAGGTATTGTCGTTGCCGTATTTCGGCGCGCCCTTGAGTTGGGTTTCGGTGATACCGGTGAGGTAGCCGCCGAGATTGGTGTCGTATTTCAGCGATTGCCAGGGCAGGGGATAATGGTCGTCGCCGATGCCCAGAAAGCCGCCAAAGCTCAGCACAGCATAGGAAACCCGGCCACTCTTCTTGTCGATCATGACGCGCTCGATCGATCCGATTTTGGTATCGTTGGCGCCATAGACGGCCGTCCCTTCCACCTTGTCGCTGCCGATCAGGGAACCCGTTTCTCTTGCTTCCGTAGCCATTGTTGCACCTCCTTGGTTTGAGAACGGGCAACAGGCGGGATAGCAAATCGTTCCCGCGAAGGAGTCGCCGAAGGCTTGTATTCGTCGATCGTGCGGGGGGCTTGCCAGTTCCTCGAACGGGGAACACGATGGCAAAGGCTGCGCGAAGGTCCGGCTTAAGGTATTTTGGGAAAACGATGCGATGAGCCCACTCGTCACCGCACTGCTTTGCTTTGTCGCATTTGTGATGCTCGGACTGGTTGCGAAGGTCGCGATCGGGATCTGGATGAAGCGCCAATAAGCATAAGGAACAGGCCGCCTGGGAGGAACCTTCGCCGCCGCCGGTGATTTGTTTCCTAGAGGAAATACGTCAGGCGCGTCCGATGCGGGAAAATCGCCCGAAGACTGAAAATAACCCGAAGTGGAGCCGGCGCAGCCCTCTCATGGTCGCGATCGCGGTCGCGGTGTTCGGCGTGCTGGCCATGCTGATCGTCGATCACGGCCCATGGAGTCGCCCTCATGTCCAGACCGCAGAGGTCGCCACTTACAAGACCACCGGGGAGGCGGCGCGCGCCGTTGGCGCGACGGTGACGCCGACCGAGCCCAGGTCTGCGATCGAACCCACTCCTCCCGAAGGCAAGCCGGCCCAGCCTCAAAATCCGGTCATGCCCTAGGGTCGACCGTTTCGGCTTTTCGGTTCGAAAGCTGCTGGCGCGATCGTCTCAGCGGATGCTGACAAACTTTCCCCACACCGCCGCGAGCCCGGCGCCGGCCAAAACATAGACCGGATTTTCGCAGAACGTGCCGCCGTATCGGCATACATCCGCGCCGAAACTGCCGATCTCATGTTGGCCGGCGGCGTAGAACACCGCGGACGAAATAATCAGCATTACGGCCGCAAAATACATCGGACCCTCCAATCGGGAGCAGGCGGCATAATTGGTCTCGATGCGATCGCCGTGCTGCCGAATTTTGTACTCTTCGATTGTTCCAGTTCAGCGCAAATATCTTCGACTTCGGTTGAAGGCGGCCGCACGATTTTCAGATAATTCTTGTAAAATGGGTTGCGCTATTTGCGTGTGGCTTCTGCCTGCGCCGGATACGAGCCGGCGCGTTGCGGCAGCACGAGAAGACAGCCGAGGATAAAAATCCCGAGAATCGCGGAGGCTAGCGGGCGGCTCAGGGCAAGGCCGCCATCATGGACAGGCTTGTCGAGGAAATCGCCGACGGTTGCGCCCAGTGGCCGGGTCAGAATGAATGCCGCCCAGAACAGCGTGACCCGCGAGATATTGGTGCAGTAATAGCTCGCTGCGACAACCCCCAGTACAGAAATGGATGAAATTTCTTCGCGATGATCTGCAGGCTGACCAGTAGCACCAATGCAACCAGAAACAGGGCAGTCCCCGCCAGGTAGCCCCAGTTCAGCGTCATGGTGACGGTATCGCCACCGGTTTCGCCCAACGTCGTCGCCGCGACTTTGATGATCCAGAACGCGAGCGTGACCTCGGGAACCTTGTTGAAGGATTCGGGCATTCTCTGGCGTATCCCGCTTTACGGCGAGACTACTCCCGCTCCGAAGTTTCGTTCTGCGGCGCTGCAATGTTCGATTTGCGGCGAATCCGCGTGGCATCTCTTAGGTAACGCAGATTTGCGACTGCCTCGCCCGGATCAGCGCTAGCTGAACTGCTTGACCAGGGCTGACTCTAGACGCCAGACCTCGCAATAAGCCTGCTGTTACCGGGCTTTCTGACCATAGTTCAGCAATCCGCCGACGCCCTTCGGCGGATGCGCACGCAAACCTTCCTCGTTGGGCTCGGTACCCCAACCGGGGCGGTCCGGCATCACGAGATAGCCGTCCACGAACTCCGGCAGATGGGTGAAGAGTTCGTGATCCCAGGCCAGCCGGTCGATGTCGGTCTCCATGATCCGCAAATTCGGCACCGCCGCGCTGAAATGGGCGTTCATCATGGTGCAGAGGTGGCCGTAGAAATTATGCGGCGCGACGTTGACTTCGTGCGCCTCGGCGCTTGCGGCGATCTTCATCGACTGCCAGACGCCGTTCCAGGGCGTGTCGATGATCGCGACATCCATCGCCTGTTCGCGGAAATAGGGCAGGAATTCGCGCAAGCCGAGCAGCGTCTCGCAGGACGAGACCGGATGCGGGCTCTGCCGCCGGATATAGCCGAGCGCTTCGGGATTGAAGCTGTCGATCTCGATCCAGAACATGTCGAGGTCGGCAATCGCGCGCAGGATTTTCAGGTAGCCTTCGGTCTTGGCATTGAAATTGAGGTCGAGCAGGATGTCGACATCCGGCCCGGCACCATCGCGGATCGCTTCAAGATGCATGCGCAGATCGTGCAGCACCTTGCGGTCGACATTGATTTCGGGCTGGAACGGTGAGCCGAAGCCGGGCCGCCAGCCCGCTGGCTTGCCCGCGTCGTAGGTAAAGATGTTGGTCTTCAGCGCAGTGAATTTCTTTTCCCGCACTTCACGGCCGATTGCCTTGACGCCGTCGAGGTCGGTGATCGCAGGTTTGTACCAGCCGGGATGATTGATGCGCCAGGTGGCGCAATGCGACCAGTAGACCCGGATGCGGTCGCGGATCTTGCCGCCGAGCAATTCGTAAGCGGGCACCCCGAGCAGTTTTGCCTTGGCGTCAAGCAGCGCATTTTCGATCGCGCCGAGCGCCTGGGCGACAACGCCGCCGGCCGCCGGGCGGGTCGCGGAAAAGAGCTCTGCGTAAATGCGTTCATGCTGAAAAGTGTTCTGTCCGACCACTCGCGCCGAGAGACGCTGGATCGCGGCGCCGACGCCGGGCGAGCCAAAACCCTCGTCGAATTCGCTCCAGCCGACGATGCCGTCTTCCGTGGTGAGCTTGACGAAGTGATAGTTTCTCCATCCGGCGTCGCAGGCGAGCAACTCCACGCTTCGGATCTTCGAATTCTTCGTCATGACGTTCCTTTTCTTGTTTCTTTGTAACCGTCCGGGAGGACTGGCTCGGCAGCTGCCAGTGATGATTCGGCGTTTGAGAGAGAAGGGAGGCCGCTATTCCGCTGCCTGCGATGACGGCGGGTGCATGGTGTCGAGGCCGTCGGCCTCGGTTGCCGAGATCGTGGTGCGCACCATCAGGCGTGCTTCGTGCGCCGGCCACGGCCGTCCGCGATGCATGGTCGCGCGATTGTCCCACATTACGACGTCGCCTTTGCGCCATTGGTGCAGGTAGCTCGCGCCGGGCGCGGTCGCGAACGCCACCAGTTCGTCAATCAGCTTCTTCCCGGCCGCCTTCTCCATGCCCTCGACCGCAAAGGCGTGCGAGGCGAGGTAGATTGCGCCGCGGCCGTTGACGGGGTTTTTCCACGCCATGCGCCAGCATTGCGGCGGCAGCGCCGCGCGCTCCTCGGGGCTGGCGAGATCGGCGGCGATCTGGCTGCGCGAATGGGCGTAGTCGTGCCAGGCAAAGGAATTTTGCAGTTTGTTGCGCAACTCCGCATCGAGCCGCTCGAAGGCCAGTCGGGTCGAGACATATTCGGTCTCGCCGCCATTGGCCGGGATGACGCGCGCCGACAGGATCGATGTCAGCGCCGGCACGCGCTTGAACGAGGAGTCGGTATGCCAGAGCTGGTTGGCCTTGTTGCGGAGCGAAAGCCGGTGATCAGGCGGTACCACTTTTCCGTCAGGACCGATGGTAGAGAGGATCACGAAATGCGAGCCTGTGCCTTGCGAGCCGACCTTGGTCACTTCCGGCGGGCCGAAGCGGCGGGAAAAGGCGAGCTGAACCTCGTCGGTCACGTCCTGGTCGCGAAACACCAGAACGGAGTGATCTTCGAAGGCCGCGCGCACCGCCGCATAGGTGACATCGCCGGCAGCGACGTCGGCAAGCGTCACGCCGCGCAATTCTGCGCCGAATCCTGGACCCAACGGCACGATGTCCATCGGCAAGTCCTCCCTCGTTCTTATTGTCTGACGTTACGGCAAATCGGCCGGGGCGGCAACGACGCGGGACGGAGCCGTTAGATGCTCGATGCCAAGTACAGCGGTCCGCGGACTGGCTGGAAATCGAGCGGGCTCGGGGAAACGTTGATGAGGCGGCGGGTGCTCCGCAGTTGTCCTCAATCTCAAAACGGCCAAGACGATTGGTCTCAGTTACCCGAGTCGTTTGTGCTTCGCGCCGACCGGGTCATCGAATGAAAATGGCAGGCGCCGAAGGCGGCTACCGAATAGAGCGGCCCGACTTGTGCCGGCACAGTTGCGGCCATGATTGTTTCGCTGGTTTGGCCAGAAAATGCGCCAAGCTCTGACGTTTTCGGCCACATTCGAACACGACCATCCCAGCATGAAAACGCTGGCCGTTATTTCGATTCTGGCGCTGCTCACGATTTCCGGGGCGGCCTACACAGACCAGATTCTGACCAGCAATCAGCAGACTGCGCAAAGGCCGGATTGAAGCCAGCCATTTTGCAGCCGGCCATTCGGGGGACATGGGCGATGCTTTCGGTAGATCAATTCCTGAGATTCATAAGCGTCCCGGCCGTGGTTGCGGCGTTCCTGATCGCATCGCAGATTTCAGGTGATGCGCCGGTTGGACTGGTCAGCGAATAGCGCGCCCTAACGGAAAAGATTGAATGCGTGTGCGGCTTGGGCAATTGCGTCCGATGACGGCCACCGCGCTACCGGCGGTCGCCCTTGGCGAATTGGCCGGGTACCGATGCCCCGGAACCCACTCGGACAATCACTCAATGCGGGGATGCCCGAGCGGACGTTTGCAACCTTCGGGCTGAAGCGCGCCTAAAATTGCTGCAGCGCCGCGGCGGTTTTTCGCGACAGAGCGCCAGCGATCTACGGCACGATTCGCGAACCGCCCGGAACATAAAGGCACCCGCGAACGTGCGGCGCCGTTGCTTTTGCGCGTTGCTGCGTTTCACCTTTCACTTCTTTCTCTTCCTCCCCGGCGCGAGGCATCGTCGGCAGCATTTGCGTGGCCGCGATCGGGCTGTGCGCCAGGGGCTGCATTCCCATCGGCCCGGCGCTCTCAGGAGGTGGCGGCTTTTTGGGCATGACCCTCGAGCGTCGTCTTCGTTCGCGGAGGGCTGTCGGGGCCCCTTGGGACAGTATCGACAGCCCACGCCTCCCCGGGTAGGGTCCGCCCCAAAGACGATAAGGGGAGAACTCCGTTGCGGGGGAAATTTGCGCTGAAACGCGACTACTATGCCGGGGGGCTGATGCTGCTGCTCGGTCTCGGAGCCGCAATGACGGGCACAGGCTACAAATTCGGCAGCCTCGCCCGAATGGGTCCCGGTTTCATGCCGGTCGTGCTGGGTGTCGTGCTCGCGTTTCTTGGCCTTTTGATCGCCGGCACCGCGCTGGGGTCCTCAGAGCCCGACGACACCAGGTTTTTGCCGGACAATCCGCAATGGTTCGGCTGGCTCTGCATCATTGGCGGCCCTGTCCTGTTCATTATCCTGGGGCAGTATGGCGGCATGATCCCGGCGGTGTTCGCCTGTGTCTTCGTCTGCGCGCTTGGGGACAACACCGCCACCTATAAATCCTCGGCGATCCTGGCGGCCGGTATCACCGTGTTCGGGGTCGTGCTGTTCCACTATCTGCTGAGCATTCCGTTCCCTCTGCTGCGGGGGTTCAACCTGTGATCTCAACGGCGATTACCGATCTCTGGTACGGCTTTGGCGTGGCGCTCGAGCCGCACAATCTGATGTATTGCTTTCTTGGCGTGCTGGTCGGCAACCTTGTCGGCGTGCTGCCGGGAATGGGCCCCGTCGCCACCATTTCGATCCTGCTGCCGCTGACCTTCGGGATGCAGCCGGTGCCGGCGATCCTGATGCTGTCGGGCGTCTATTACGGTGCCCAGTACGGCGGAGCGATCTGTTCGATTCTCTTGAATCTGCCATGCCATCCGCCGCACGCAGTGACCTGTCTCGACGGCTTTCCGCTCACCAAGCAGGGCAAGGGCGGCACCGCGCTCGGCATCACCATCATTGCCGCCTTCGTCGGCGCTTCCTTCGGCATCACCGAGATGATCTTTCTGGCGCCGTTCCTGGTCAAGGTGGCGCTCGAATTCGGCCCCGCCGAAGTCTGTTCGCTGATGCTGGTGGGATTGCTGGCGGGTCGACCCTGGCCAAGGGATCGCCGCTCAAGGGCATCGCGATGACGGTGCTCGGCCTCCTGGTGGGCATCGTCGGTTCCGACATCGAGACGGGACAGCCCCGTTTCACCTTCGGCATCACCGAACTGTTCGACGGTGTTGAGATCATCGCGCTGGCGCTCGGCATGTTCGGCATTGCCGAGTTCATGAACAGCATCAACAACACCGAAACCGTCGACTTGAGATACGCCAAGGTCGGCATCTCCGACATGTTTCCGTCAAAGGCGGATATCAAGCTGGCGTTCTGGCCGATGATCCGCGGCACCCTTCTCGGCAGCCTCTGCGCGCTGATTCCGGGTACCGGACCGACCATCGCCTCGTTCGTGTCCTACGCCACCGAGAAGAAAATATCGAAGACGCCGGAGCGCTTTGGCCACGGCGCGATCGAGGGCGTCGCATGCCCCGAGGCATCAACGCATTCCTCGGTGCAGGGCGACTTCATCCCGACCATGAGCCTGGGTATTCCCGGCGACACCGTGATGGCGCTGCTGTTGGGCGCGCTGATCATTCACGGTATCGTTCCCGGTCCGCAGCTGATCACCCAGCACGCGGATATCTTCTGGGGCCTGATCGCGAGCTTCTGGATCGGCAATATCCTCTTGGTCATCCTCAACGTTCCGATGATCGGCTTGTGGGTGAAGCTTCTGAGCATTCCCTATCGCTATCTCTATCCGAGCGCGATGTTCTTTGTCTGCATCGGGGTCTATGCCGCCAACAACGACATGTTCCAGGTCGGCGAAACCCTGTTCATCGGCGTCATCGGCTACATCCTGCTGCGTCTCGATTTTCATCCTGCGCCGATCCTGCTCGGCTTCGTGCTGGGACCGCGCTTCGAGGAGAACTTCCGGCGCAGCCTGTTGATCTCGCGCGGCGACCTTATGACGTTCATCGACCGTCCGATCAGCGCGTTCTTCCTGCTGATCTGCGTTGTCCTGGTCGTGGCCCAGATCTATGTCTGGCTGCGCAAGCCGAAGATCGTTGCCGAGGAACAGGCAATCGAGGCGCAGGTGCCGACGTCGTCATATTCGGAGCTGGCGTAGCGGCACCATTGCGCGATCGTCGACCCGCCTCGACAGGGAGGGGTTATGTACTGGCTTGGCCGTATGATTACCCTTTCCGTGATAGCCGGGTCGGCGATACTGATCGCTTTCCTGCTGGCACATGTGGCGCACTACGACGTGGGGCTCACCCGGCTGGAGATCCGCCATTCGGCATTGATCGCCACCGCCGTTATTGCGATGCTGATCGTGGTTTAGTTGGCTCGTTCAGCCGTCCGCAAAAGAGCGTGCTTCACCATTGCCGTTCTCAAAGGACAGATCGCTTGCGATGACGATTGACCGTTCTACAGCCACCATAGTGGCTGCCGCTCCCGCCGATTTGTCGCCCTCAGTGCGGCACGGCATTTTTCTCTATCTCGGCATTTTGATTATCTTGCTGGCCTTCGGCGGCCCTTCGGGCGGCCTGATCGATATTCCCATCAGTTTCTTTCTCAAGAATAGGCTGCATTTGACGGCCCACGAGGTCGCCACTTTCCGGCTCGTGGCCGCGATCCCGCTCTACCTGTCCTTCGTGTTCGGATTCTTCCGCGATATGTGGAACCCGCTCGGGATGCGAGATCGCGGTTTCATGCTGCTGTTTGGCGGCATCACCGCCTTGCTCTACATTTTGTGCGCCTTCACGCCCATAACCTACGCGACGCTCCTCGTCGCGGTCGTCCTGCTGACGGCTTCGTTCCTTTTCGTCGCCAGCGCCCAAAACGGGCTGACGTCGGTGATCGGCCAGCAACACGCGATGACCGGCCAGGTCAGCGCGGCGTGGAACGTCTTCCTGTCGATCCCCACCGTCGGGGCCCTGTTGATCGGCGGCAAGCTCAGCGGTCTGCTGGAAGAAAAGGACCCCGATCAGGCGCTCCGCTTCCTGTTTCTGGTGGGGGCCGCGATCATGGCGGTGATTGCGCTTTATGCGCTATGGAAGCCGGCGGAGGTATTCGACAATATCAGCGTCGAAAACGGAGCCGGTCGTCATCCGATCGAGGACCTGAAGCGGCTGGTACGGCACTGGCCGATCTATCCGGCGATGCTGATCTGGCTGTTGTGGAATTTCGCGCCGGGCTCGACCACGCCGCTGCAGTATTATCTCCAGAACACTCTGCATGCCACCGATGCCCAATGGGGTGAGTGGAACGCCATCTTTGCGGCCTCCTTCATCCCGACCTACATCGTCTACGGACTGCTCTGCCGAAAGTTTCCCTTGAAGTCGCTGCTGTTGTGGGGAACGGTTCTCGCCGTTCCGCAGATGGTTCCACTGCTCTTCATTGATACGATGACACAGGCTTTGATCGCGGCCATACCGATCGGCCTGATGGGCGGTCTGGCCACCGGTGCTTACCTGGATCTGATCATTCGATCCTGCCCGCGCGGCTTGCAGGGGACGACGCTCATGATGTCGAGCAGTCTTTACTTCGTCGTGGTGCGATTTGGCGACGTGCTGGGGACCTACCTTTACGATCGCTACGGCGGCTTTGCCATTTGCGTCATCGCGATCACGATCGTCTACGCCTTGATACTGCCGGCGCTGCTGCTGGTGCCGAGCCGCTTGATCGCCACAGCCGACGGGCAGCGTCCGACTGCGCGTTCAGACCAGCCCTGACCCGAGATCTTGCCGCTACTTTCCACTGCTCGCGGAAGAACCTCAAGGTCGACGTCGCTGATGCTATTGATTGTCAAAAGCAGCGTGCGCTGGAGATTTGATTTTGCTCAAGCATGGCATCATTGATAGATTGATCAGCGATGGGGACTGACGCGCTCCCGGTATTGCCGGGGACAGGCATTTCCGAGGCTCCGTACTCTCGTGGGCGTTGTGCGTGCTATGCTGAATTTTTCGCGCGGTCTGAGTTCGAAGGCGCCTTTTGACCCCGAGGTTTTCCTCGGCAAGACTGGTGCCGGAATGACATTGGAAAAATTTCAAAAGAACCAGTTGATTTTTGTTCAGGGTGGGCCTGCCGACACGGTCGGCTACATTCGAAAAGGACGAGTCAAGGCAACCGTCTTATCTAACCATGGCAAGGAAGCCATTGTTGGGATTTTTCAAAAGGGCCAGTTCCTCGGCGAAGCCTGCCTGGGCGGTGTAAAGTCGCGCACTGCGACCATTGCAGCGTTGGAAGAGTGCCTGATTACCTCGATCACAAAGCATGCGATGCTTTCGACACTCAATTCTGAGCCTGTTTTTTCTGCGTTTTTCGCGACCCGATTGTTGTCGCGGATTGCCCGGCTTGAACAAGACCTGACCGACCAGCTACTTAATCCAAGCGAACAGCGGCTTGCTCGACTTCTACTGCTTCTTGCGGACTCCGAACAGGAAGGTGAGAAGCCGGTTCCGGTGACAGTCAGCCAGGAAGTGTTGGCAGAGATGGTTGGTACAACCCGATCCCGGGTCAGCACTTTCATGAACAAGTTCCGCGAAAAGGGATTCATTAGCTACAACAGTCATAGCGGAAGAATAGAGGTCTACGCCGCGCTATTGCTTACCGTGCTAGGAAGTTAGTCTCTCTGCCGGCTTTTTAGCATATGCCGCGCATAGCCTTGCGCGGCAGCAGGTCTTTCCACGGCTGCAGACCGATGAGGCTTCAAACAGCGTAGGGTTGCTCGCTCTTTGGAGCGTTACTCCAAATAACTCACGTAGGCAGCGACGGCCCTGATCTGAGTTTCAGTCAGGTTATGTGCGATCGGCTCCATTATCGCCGAGTTGTCCGGCTTGGCCTTATCCTGACCCCGCTCCTTGTCCCAGTTCGTCAGCTTCCTGAAGATATAGTCATGAAGCTGGCCTGCCAGACGGGGAAATGCGTCCGCTCCCTTGGCATCCGGCCCGTGACAGGAAGCGCATGGAGGAACCTCGGCGCTGGGAACGCCTTCTTCGTAGATTTTTTTTCCCGCGGCCACGAGCTCCTTTGGAGCCCCTCCCAACGGTTTGGGATTGAGATCTTTGAAATACGTCGACAATGCCGTCAGCATCGGCGGGCTCAGAACATGCGCCACGTTAAACATCACCGGGTTCGTTCGCCTGCGTTCGATAAATGCCTGCAACTGATTCTTCAGGTATTCGGGTTGCTGTCCTGCCAGTCGTGGCATCGGAAAGGCTCCGCGAAACCCTTGCCCCGACACCCCGTGGCAGGTTTTGCAATAGTCCGTCTTGGCCTTGAGTTCTTGCGCCGAGATGGCGGACGCAGCGTTGTTCTCCGCATGGCCGGGCGCGGAGAAGCCAACTATCAAGATTGCTGCTTGCAATGCCCGCCCCAGTTCACTGACCTTCATGACCGCTTCTCCAAAAGTTCTGTTGCTTGCCGGCCGTCTACACGAACGTCGCGCGCAACGTTCGCTTTGTCTACGCCCATTCCTTGTTGCCGAAACACCTCACACTGATGAAATCGGATTCGCTGTTCCGTTTTGAACAGTCGCCCCCGCGTCTCCGATCTAGTTCGGGAGTGTCACTAAATTCATGTCCGCGCGCTTGCACGGCATGTTGCGAGCAGATGGGATGGCTCTCGATGCGAACCGTTGGTTTCCTGCAATCCCGTTTAAGTTGCAGGCTCTTCTCTGCTGTCGGGCTTTTTGTCGTGCTTGCTGGTTATCTGACAATCGGCTTTGCGCCACCGGCGCAAGCGCTGCCGAGTTTCGCGCGCCAGACCGGGCAGCCCTGCGGTACCTGCCACACCGACTATCCTGCGCTTACCCCCTATGGCCGAAGGTTCAAGCTGCTCGGATACACTACCGGCGGCGGCGAATTCCGGACGACGCCGTTCTCTTCGCAGGCCGGAAGCAACGCACGTGCGGAGTTCGACAAGCTGCGCGGCTACGCGAAGGCGGTGAATCCACCGGCAACTGATGGTGGCAAGGAATGGGTTCCGCCGATCTCGATGATGGCCATCGTCGGCTATACGCACACGCAGGGACCAACCGTGGCGCCGCCGACGGATCCCTACAATGCGAACGACAACGTGGTGCTGTCGCCATTCAGCGGGTTCTGGGGCGGAGCGATCACAGACCATATCGGCGCCTTTGCCCAGGTTACCTATAGCGCGCCAGATCCGTTGTCCGCCTTGTCAGGCACGCCCGCGGACCAGTTCAAGCACACCTGGTCGTGGGACAATGCCGACGTCCGCTATGCCAACACCGCGAATATCGGCGGCCTTAACGTCGTCTATGGCGTCAGCGCGAACAACAATCCGACCGTCCAGGACTTGTGGAACACCACGCCGGCCTGGTCCTTCCCCTACGCCGTATCGTCACTTGCGGGCACGCCCGGCGCCAGCACGATGATCGAGGGCGCGTTTGCCGCGCGTGTCGGCGGCGTAGGCGGTTACACGATGATCAATGACCTGCTCTATATGGAATTGACCGCGTACAAGACGCTCGGGTTCAGCGAGCAGAACTCGCTCGGCATGAATCCCTTCGACGGGCCGGGGCAGTTCGGCGGCGTTGCGCCCTATTGGCGTGTCGCACTCGAACCGCATTGGGGCAGACATTCGCTGATGGTCGGTACGTTCGGGATGTATATGGATGTGCATCCCTGGCTCGATCCAAGTTTCGTGACGGGAACGACCGCCACGCTTCCGCAATCGGACAAATTCACCGACATCGGCTTCGACTCGCAATATCAATATCAGGGCGACAATTACTGGCTGACGCTGCGCGGCAGCTATATTCGCGAGTTTCAGCGGCTCGACGCGAGCTTTGCCGGTTTTGCGTCGGCCAATCCGACCAACGAGCTCAATAGCATGAAGCTGCAGGCGTCGTTTGCCTATGGCGGCGACAACAGGATCGTTCTGACCGGGCAATATTTCGATATTTGGGGCACCGCGGATGCTGGATTGTTCGGGACCGATCCTGACACCGGCAACGCCCTGACCCCGAACAGCAACGGCTGGATGGCGGAGATCGCCTACATCCCGTTCGGGGTCAGCAAGTCGATAGGCTGGCCCTGGTTCAATGCCCGCATCGGGCTGCAATACACCTACTACAACAAGTTCAACGGCACCACGGTCGGCGCCCAAGACAACAACACCGTGTTCCTCCACGCCTGGTTTGCCATGTAGGCGGGCTCGCCCGCAGACGGAGATTGTCCGATGAGAAGATTGCTTTTTGTACAGAGCGCGGCGCTTGCCGTGATCATGATCGGACCGGCCGTCGCCGCGGATATGCCGCTTAAGGCGGCGGCGCCGTTTGCTGAACGGTTCACCTGGACCGGCTGTTATCTCGGCGGGCATGTTGGGGGCGGCTTTGCGCACAAGGACATTACCGATCCGGCACAACTGGTGCAGGATTCATTCTTGGGCGCCGGCTCGACCAACGGGGTGACCACCGCAAGTCCCGCGCCGACCGGTGCCGTGATCGGTGGGCAAATCGGATGCGACTATCAGTTCGCCCCCTCCTGGGTGGTCGGCATCGAAGGCGCCGCCTCAGGCTCGACCATGAAGGGATCCACGACCGTGGGCCTCCCGCTCGGCAATCCTGACACGGCGCAGGTGCAAGCCAAGACCGATTTCCTGACCAGCGTGACCGGACGGATCGGGTACGCGTTCGACAACGTCCTGCTCTACGGCAAAGGCGGCTTTGCCCTGGCGGCAGACCGATACGACGTGACCGGTTCATTCGCCGGCGCCCCGTTCGGCTTTGTGGGGCTGGAAAACCGCATCGGCTGGACTGCGGGCGGCGGCGTGGATTGGGCGTTCTCGCAACATTGGTCCACCTTCATCGAATACGATTACTATGGGTTCGGACACAAGGTCATCACGATGTCCGATGCGACCAACGCCTTCCTCGGCAACGTGGACGTCAGGCAGAACATCCAGGTTGTAAAGGTCGGGCTGAACTTTCACATCTGGGGGGCGGGCTTGTGATGCCTGAAGCCTGTTCAAGTGAAACGGACGCGTCAAGCGGTTGGCGCGGAGGCGGATCATGAATCTCACCAGTCCGAGGGCGGTGTTGCAAGCGGCGATGCTGGCCGTGATCTTTTCCGCGGCAGCTCACGCGCAGGACAGAGGCGCGTCTGCGCGGCAAGGCGGCCTGGAAGCCAAGCTGGAATACTGCAAGACTTGCCATGGCCTGTCGGGGCAGGGCTATCTCGGATATTTTCCAATGCCTCGGCTGGCGGGACAGCAACCTCAATATATAGAAAACCAGTTGCGGGCATTCGCCGAACGCAGGCGCACGAACCCGATCATGTTCAACGTCGCGCATGTCCTGAGTCCGTCGATGCTGACAACCCTGGCCGCGCATTTCAAAAATCTAAATCCGAAACCGTTTGGAGGGGCGCCACGGGGATCCATCGCCACCGGCAAACAAATCTTCGAGGAAGGGCTTCCCGAATCCAACGTTCCCGCGTGCTCCGCCTGTCACGGCACCGAGGGCAAGGGCCACAATGAAATTCCGCGATTGGCCGGTCAGCTTTACGCGTACACATTAGGTCAGCTGACAGGTTGGAAGACAGAGCGAGGTCAGGGTTCGGCGGTCGATACATCCGCCATCATGGCACCGACGGCGCACAATCTGACGAGGTCCCAGGTTGAAGCCGTCGCAGCCTATGTCAGTTATCTGCAGTGAGGGCCGCCATTCCACACGTCACCGTTTCGGTGAATGCACAAGGCGCGAAAGCTTGAGGTCATGAAGCGCATCGGGTTGAGAATAGCGATCCTGGCGATTGTCGCCTTGGCCGTCCCGGCGTGGGCAGGTGATTCGGAAAGCCCCGCTGTCCGCAATTGCACCTGGTGCCACGGTCCATCGGGGCAGGGTTTTGCGGCCGCGCCGCGGTTGGCCGGCCAGAGGCCGCAATACATCGCGAGCCAGATTCGGAGTTTTCACGATCACACGCGGGATAATCCGTTTTCGAGGCAATATATGTGGGGAGCGGTGGCGGCCTTGAGTCCGTACGCCGCGCGCGATCTGGCAAACTATTTTGCAACGATCGCGCCGAAGCCCGCCAATGACGGTGACAGGGCTCTCGCGGCCAAGGGCAGAACGATTTATCTCGAGGGAATTCCGGAAGCCAATGTTGTGTCCTGCTACGCCTGTCATGGCCCGAACGCCGAGGGCGTGCGAGACATTCCCCGGCTCGGAGGACTGGCGTACTTCTACCTGAAGGGCCGGCTCGAGCAGTGGAACGAAGGATATCACTCGGCGCCGTCACCGATGCCGATGGTTGCAAGCCATTTGGGCCCGGCCGAAATCGAGGCGCTCGCTTCATACCTCAGCTTTGTGAAGTAAGCGGCGGTTTGGGCTTCAGCGGGGGTAACAGGAATTTGCGCGCCCGCCCGCTCCCCGATTTTTCCTCTGATCCTTGGATGCAGGAAGCGCGCACGCGAGGTGGTGATGGCGTCACAAGGAAATGACAAGCGCGCGAGCCGAACCGCTTACCCGATCAAGAACGACCAGAACAACGCGATCACCGCCACGGCCATGACCCCGGTGCCGATCCAGCCCAGTACGGTTAGCCGGCGGCTGGCTCTGAACCGTCCCATCAGCCGCGCGTTTGTGACGATCACCATCATCATTGCCATGATCGGAACTGCGACGATACCGTTGAGCACGGCGCTCCAGACCAGCATGTGAATGGCGTCTATGCCGGTGAAGCCAAGACCGAATCCAATCACGGTCGCGGTTGCGATGATCGTGTAGAATCCGACGGCGTCGGGAGCCTTTGCTTCCAGGGTGGCGTGCCATCCGAACGCCTCGGACACCCCATAGGCTGCCGACCCGGCCAGCACCGGGATCGCCAGCAGGCCTGTGCCGATAATGCCGAGCGCGAACAGCAGAAACGTGAAATCGCCCGCCAGCGGCCTTAGCGCTTCGGCGGCCTGCGTTGCCGAGTTGATATTGGTGACGCCGTGGGCGTTCAGGACGGCGGCGGTGGTCAGGATGATGGAAAAGGCGATCGCATTGGAGAAGATCATTCCGACGGTCGTATCGACTTTGATGCGGTCGATCTCGGTCACGCCGCCTCGGGTCAGCTCGCGCAGCGGGCGGTGCGCCTTGCCCTGATTCATTTCCTCGACTTCCTGCGAAGCCTGCCAGAAAAACAGGTAGGGGCTTATCGTCGTCCCCAGCACCGCAACCACCATCAGGAAGTAGTCTGCGTTGATGGTGGGCTTCGGCCAGACTGCCGCCAGCAATGCCGTGCTCCACGGAATGCTGACGGTGAGGGCGGTTGCGACATAGGCAAACAGCGTCAGCGTCAGGAATTTTAGTACCGGCGCATATCGACGATACGGCACGAAGACCTGCAGCAAGGTCGATACCGACGCAAAGATCAGGGCATGTTCGTGGTTGAGGCCGCCAATGACCAGCGAGAGGGATTCTCCCATCGCCGCGATGTCGGCCGCGATATTGAACGTGTTCGCGGTGACCAGGAGAAAGACCAGCGCCAGCACCAGCCAGCGTGGCGCCAGTTCCATGACGTTGGCGGCGAGGCCCTTGCCGGTCACCCGGCCGATCCGAGCGCTCACGAGCTGGATGGCGATCATGAACGGCGTGGTCAGAAACACCGTCCAGAGCAGGCCGTAACCGAACTGCGCGCCGGCTTGCGAATAGGTCGCAATGCCGGACGGGTCGTCATCTGCAGCGCCGGTCACCAGTCCCGGGCCGAGCAACCGGAGCACCAGGTTTTGGGGCTTCTTCTTGGCTTCTGAGCGGGTCGTTTCAGTCATGAAATTCTTTGAGATTCGAGGGCTGCTGTATCGGTAAGGCCCTCGGTGAACATTCGCGACAAAAAAATGTTCCGCTAGAGGAACTCCCAGCAAAGACAGGCGTTTTCTGCTTTCGCCGACCTCCGCGGCGTCGCCGGCGGCTAGGATTCCGCTGACGCTGACGGCGCCGATGAAGTGATCGAGTGGGGTGGCTGCGGCCTCAATCGGCGCTGAGCAGCCACGTCCCCGTCTGCGTCATCAGCGCGCGCTTGTTCGCCAGCCCGACTGTCCAATTCGCGTGAAAGATGAGCGGTTCGAGCGCGCCATGCATGGTCACGAGCGGAGCAGGGGCCTTGAGCAGATTTCGATAGCCGAGCCCGTTGACGAACAGGCCCTCCGACAGGAGGTGAATATGCCTGAGCCAGCCGGGATCTCGGGTGATCATGGCATCCAGGGTATTCTGCTCGTCGACGAGCGGATGTCCGGCCGGGCGCTCATCGTATTGCCTCAACATCGTATCGAGCAGCGCGAGCGTGACCGGCGCTGACTTGGCGGAAACAAATCCCCAACACAGGACCGGAGGAAAGCGCCGGCAGGCTTCGGTCTGGAACGCGAGCGGAAACGTTTCCGCTACCGATTGCAGGTACCACAGGGGATCGGAAAGCCAGCCGACATCGAGGTCGGCATAGACGACAT
Organism: uncultured Alphaproteobacteria bacterium; assembly: GCA_963721275.1. GTDB lineage: Bacteria > Pseudomonadota > Alphaproteobacteria > Rhizobiales > Xanthobacteraceae > Bradyrhizobium. The sequence continues at coordinate 234,296 of CAVRIQ010000022.1, forward strand.
GGCGATAATGATCGAGCAGCCAGCGAATGTATCGTACTTTTTCCCAGTTGATTTCGATAAAGGATTCCGTGCCGTAGTCGACATAGTGCTCCGGCAACGCGCCAAGGGCGGATGAACCGAAATCCGAGAACGGATGCGTCACGGCGCCGGCCTCGGCGAGAATGGGATCGATTTCATCGGCGGCGTTGTCCGGCCGGGCCACGTGGACGATCCGCGGATCGATACCGGCTCTGGTCAGTCCGGTCAGCGCATTCAGGAGAAAGTCCGCAACACCCTTGGACGCCACCAACGCGATGATAGTATGTTCATTCATGATGCGATCGCGCCAGGTCCAGATTCACCGCTTTCACTATTCGTAAAGGGGCTTGCGCTCGCTGGCAATGTGCATGCTAATCGGAAAGACGTGCCGTCCTGTCCTAACCGCTACGCCCGAAGATTCATGGCCGAAAATTCCAATCTGAGATCCGGCGAGCCGCCGGATCGCGTGGTGCGCAGCTTCTGGCATGGCCAGTTCTCGTCCTATGAGGCGCTGTGCCTGTCGAGCTTCGTGGCGGCTGGAATTCAGGTAGAGCTGTTTTGCGAGGGACCGGTAGCCGGCCTGCCCGACGGCGTGACGCAGCGCGACTCTCGCGATATTCTCGATCGGGATGTCGCTTTCTACCAATACGAATTCGACGGGCCGAGCCCCTCCCTGCATGCCAATCATTTCCGCTACGCGCTTCTGGAAGCCATCGGCGGTTGGTGGGTAGATACCGACGTGCTGTTGACGGCTGAGTCGCTGCCCGCCGCGGGCATCTTTCTGGCGCGTCAGTCGGAGCAGAAATTGAACGGATCGGCGATGCGATTTCCGGCTGGCCATCCGCTGATGAAGGCGGCGCGTCAAGGAACGGCATCGGCACTGGAAAATGCGCGCTGGGGTGACACCGGGCCGAAATTGCTCACCGAACTGCAGCCCGTCCATGCGCCGGATATTCCGATCGCGCCGCGCGAGAGCACCTATGCGATCGGGCCTGACGAATTCCATAAATTCCTGCTCCCGGAAGCCCGCGACGAGGTCGATGAACGCATTTCGAATTCCACTTTCGTTCATTTGTGGAATGAGATGTGGCGAAAGGCGGGGGTACCCAAGAATATCGCGCCGCCAAAGGGGTGCTGGCTCGACCGGATGTTCGAGCGTTATCGGATTCCGGTAGCCTGGTCCGACCGGCTGGACGCGGCCTATGTCGAACGGTGGGCCGCGTTGCGCCGCGACCGGGACCACGCCGGCTATTACAATCTTGTACACGACCGGGAGCTGACCCGACTGCGCGCCGAGCTGGAAAATGCGCGCCTGTCCGGAGTCGCCGGAATTTTTTCGAGTTTGAGAGCCCGATTAAAAAAACATCTTGGAAGGTCGCCGGACTGATGCCGCCGGCGGGTTTCGTGCGGCTCAAACCCCGTCGCGCTTGCGCCGCAAGCCATGCTATGCTTGGCGTAAAGCAAAGGGGCCCAAAATGTCATTTACGATTCTGGCGAACCATTCGGCCGGGGCAGTCTCGTTCTCCTGCACGACTGCTTCGGCTGCCGTCGATAAGGTATTGGAGCTGGAGCGGCAGCATTTTGAGAATATAACCGTCGAGGACGGCGCCGGGCGTGCGATCGACCTCGATGAGCTTTCCTCGCAGTGCGAAGCAAGCGAAGATCGACGCTAAGGCCGGCGCAAACCGGTGGTTCGGTGAAATTTATGCGTGTTGCCTCGAAGACCAGGCCGGTAAAGTCCGCATTTTGCGCAGCGCTCGTGGCAGTGGCGTCACTGTCGTTGCCTGGCGTTGCCCTGGGCAGGGACCAGGACGACAGCGACGACCCGCCGGCGAAGGATGCCTGGCCGCCAACTATCTATCTTGACCTGCGAACGACCTATGCGACCATTCCTGCCGACACACTCGCCATCGGCCTGGGCAACGCTTCGCTGTCCGCAAGGTTTCCGCTGTTGGCGACGCTCTCGAAATCTCGGCTCGCTCCCGGCAGGCCCGCTCCCCGCATTGCCGACGCTCTCCTCGCCGGCAAGCCAGAGCATCGGGGTCGACGTTCCCCTGACCGTGGACCTCAACGACCGCATCTCGGTCTATGGCGGCTTCAGCGGCAGTACCTCGCGCACCGACATGACCGACTGGTCGAATTTCACGGTCGGTGCCTGGCTGGCCGGAGTTCAAGCCGACGTCTATCAGCAGAATGGCGGATCGATCCCGACGATCACGCTGCAATCGACGGTCACGAGATCGGTGCCGGATGCGCCGCTGGCCACGACGTCCCTGAATGCGATCGTCGAGTTCGATTACGCCCTGAACAAGGACGAAACACGCGGGCTGCTTGCCGGCGTTCAATACACCAGAAATCAGCGTCGACACGCCGCTGGTGACTGTCAGCCCGAACATCGTCGGCTATGTCGGCGGCTACTATCAGTGGGACAACAACTGGAAGCTATCCGGCCGCTTCGGCGTTCAGTCGTTTGGCGGGGCCCAGCTTCTGAACCGGACGCCGTTTCAAGCTTTTACTGAGCCGCTCGTAAGGCTGGATCTCGACCACATGGATGACAATGACAATCGCCTGTTCGGCGTGACCGCCGAGATCGCGTGGGTGCCGAAGCCGTCTTACCAGCTGACGATCCGAACACCGCTTTACGCGGTGAGGAATTAGAACGCGGGCGGGAGGATTTGACACGTCGGGCAAATCACCGGCATATCTTCATCGTCGCAAGAAATTTGCAAGCCCGCGCCAGTAACGGTCGCGGGCTTTTTAAATCGGCCGCCCTTAATCGGAACGGCGACTGCCGCCGTGCAACCTTCCTGCCGCCGCATTCCTGGAGTGGCGTGCCCCGGGGGCGCACGTCCAAGGGAACCGCGATGAAGAAACTGCTAGTTGCGGCGGTGGTCGCTGGATCATTTATCATTTCGTACGGAGCAAACGCTCAGGAGCGAGCCGGAAGTGCCGCTTTGGGCGCGCTGTCGGGCGCGATCGTGCTTGGGCCGGTGGGCGCGGTGGCGGGCGCCTTCATCGGATACAGCGCGGGACCCACGATCGCGCGTTCCTGGGGAGTCGGGCGGTCCGCATCGCGCCCCCGCGCCAGGCGGACGGCGCAAGCCCACGCCAGCACCGAGCAGCAAACTGCCGCCAAGGTGACGCCGCTGCCGGCGGCAAAACCTGCCGAAGCGGTTGCCGCCGGAAAAGCCGCGCCGCCGGTCCAGGGATTTGACTAGAAGGTGGCTGCTTCAAAAAGAGTTTGACACGTCGGGCAAATCACCGGCATATCTTTATCATCGCAGAAATTGCAAAAGCCCGCGCCGGGAAACCGGCTGCGGGTTTTTTCGTTCGCAATCCATGAACCGGATATCCTGAATCGGACGGCGGCCGCATTTCACGGGCGCACCATCTCCCCAAGCAGCGCATCATCGCAAGACGCGCCTCAAAGCACGCTGCCGTCCGAACTCCTTAAGTGGGGCGTGGTCTTCGGGCAACGCTTTGCGTTTGTCCTGAAGGAAAACCGCTCCGTGCTTTGCGGTAACGCGGCCCTTCGGGTCTGGATCATGCCAATAAATTTGCCGGTGCGCGCGAACGTTCCGGCACGCGGCGTGGGCATGGTCCGCGTCCGCACGCGGCCTCCTGGACGGAGATAGGGTTCGCGCCTGAAATGACCGCATCAATACGGTCATGCCGCACATTTGATTGCGATTAAGCGAGGCCTGACATGACCGCGTATCTGATTTCGCTCGCGCTGGCCGGCCTGGTCGCGATCGCGGTGTGGGAGGGATTGTCGTGAGCGCAGAGATCATTCAGTTCGTCCGCGAGCCGAAACGCCATGGCGGGCACTCCGATTTTCCAACGATTGTGTTTCGCTCGGAGGCGCGGCTGGACGATCTCGTGATGGATCAGAGTGAAGATGTCCGCCCCGAGCCGGGAGGATCGGACGATGCCTAGATCGGTGACGGAAATCCGCTCGCTGGCGCGCAGCCATACCAAGTCCGCGCTGAATGTGCTGGTGGCCGTGATGCGTAACACAAAAGCGACGCCGCCGGCGCGGGTTGCGGCCGCCAACGCCATCCTGGACCGCGGCTGGGGTAAGCCCACGCAGGCCATCGAGAACGCCGACGACGGCCCTCTCGAACTGATCCATAGAATCGAGCGTGTCATTGTCCACCCTGAAAATCCCGACAGCTATCGGCTGTACCAGCCGCAAGATCCGTGGGCCTGGCCGAATACCCTATATTGGCGCAAATCCATCAAATGAAATGCCGTGGGGCGCAATTCGCGCATGCCCCCAAGCTGCTGCCGACATTGCCCTTCCGGTAATAGACCTTAAAATCGGCGCGCGCCGTCGGCCATGGCGTCAATGAGAACCGGAAGGGAAGAGACCGATCATGACAGCCAGACCGCAATTGCCGGACCGCGTGCAGCGAACAAAGGGCGCGCCGACCGCGCTCGACGGTCTGCTGGTGGTGGATTTCACCCGGGTCGTGGCCGGTCCTGCCTGCACACAAACGCTGGCCGATTTTGGCGCCGAGGTGATCAAGATCGAGAATCCGGATGGCGGTGACGATACACGACACTATGAACATGCCGATCTGGCCGGCGAGAGCGCCGCCTTCGTCAGTCTGAACCGCAACAAGCGCGGCATTGCTCTTGATCTCACCAAATCCGAGGCGCGCGACGTCGCGCGTGAACTGATCGCGCGGGCGGATGTCGTGGTGGAGAATTTCTCCTCCGGCGTGATGAAGAAGTACGGCCTCGACTATGCGTCGGTCGCGCCGAGCAATCCCCGTCTGGTCTATTGCTCGATCTCAGCCTATGGCCGCCAGGGCCCATTCGCATCCCGCCCAGGATTCGATCCGATCACCCAGGCCGAAAGCGGGTTTATGTCGCTCAATGGCTTTCCGGAAGGGCCGCCGGTGCGGACCGGACCACCCGCGGTCGACCTGTTGACGGGCATGTCAGCCTGCAACGCCATCCTCTTGGCGCTGTACGCCCGCGATCGGCTCGGCCGCGGCCAGCATGTCGAGGTGGCGCTGTTCGACATCGCAGTGGCGATGACCCAATTCTACGGCATGGCTTATTTGATGACAGGCGTGAATCCGAGTCGCCAGGGCAATTCGCCGAACGGGTCTCCCTCCGTTGGCGTCTACGAGGCTTCCGACGCACCGTTCTATATCGCCTGCGCCAATGACCGGCTGTATCGCCGCCTCGTCATCGAAGTGCTCGAACGGCCTGACCTCGCCAGCGGCGAATTCGGCGACCGGCGTTCACGGACGGCCAATAAGGAAAAGTTGCGCGCTATTCTCACGGGGATCTTTGTGCAGGATCTTCGCGAAAACTGGGTGACGAAGATGAAGGGGGCCAATATCCCCGTCGGCTATTTGCGCACCGTCGAGGAGGCCTTCAACTCACCGGAAGTACGCGAGCGCCATCGCGTCAGCCAGATTTCGCATCCGGCCGCGGGCTCTGTACCCAATATCGAATCGCCGCTCAATCTCGGCCTGACGCCGGTCGTCGATCCCGTCGCCGCTCCCTTGCTCGGCGAGCATACGAAGGAAGTCTTGCGCAGGACGCTCGGCTACGACGATGCGCGCATCATAATGCTCTCCGAGGCTGGGGCTTTTGGGATGGTACGGACTACGGCTGACGTGTGAACCTCGCCCCGCACGGGGCATCGGCAGCACGTAGTATATTTACGGGATTGCATATCCGCCCGGTGGCCTGACGGCCGCCGGGCGTTTTTTCGCTTTCGGGGCTTGCCGTTCAGACCCGTCGTTCAGGCTGCAACAGCGGGTCGGGCCCGTAGGTGTTCGGTCCCTCGGTGCCGCGCAGGCAGCCGATTTCGATGAATCCCCAGATCGTCAGTGCAAGAACCGCCAGCGTCAGGATGTAATCCAGTACCATGCCTGCGGTTCCGCCAAACCGTGCAGCCTTCGTGAGTTGGCCGAGCGCGCCGGGCGCAAGGTAAAAAACCACCAGCCACCGCGCGCTCTTGTCGCGGTCATGTAGCCGCTCAGTGGTAAAGGAAATTCCCCAAAGTAGCCACGGGATCAGGACGACGACGACCATGACGACAAAGAGCGGCGCGGCGATGCCGGCGGCGGTGAACAGGATCACGGCGGTCATCAGCCCCGCGCCGATATAAATGAGAACCGAGCGCCAATACTTAGCCCGGTTGATACGCCCGCTGGCGCCGAACAGAAATTCGAACAGCTCTTCCATGGTGTCTCTGGCATGCCAATGCACCGGCGGATCCGGCGCCTGGCCATATGTCGGGGTGGGGCGGATGGCGGTTCAAGTTGAGCTGGTCCCGCTCAGATGCCGGAATTAAGAAAGACGGCGATGGCAACTTTGGTACGGTTTCAATCGGCCCCGCAGTCTGATGTAATAAGGCAAGACATCTGACGGGGAGAGACCAATGGATCGCCGAAGTTTCATGGCCGGCTGCGCCGGTCTGTCGTTAGCCGTGATCGCAAAGGACGCGCTCGGCGAGTCCGGCCCGCTAACCAAGATGATCTTTCCGTTTTCGGCTGGCGGCGGCGGAGACACGCTCTGCCGGCTCGTGGCGCAGTATGCGGGCCAACTACTCGATCGGACGATGATCGTCGAAAACCGTACCGGGGGTGATGGGCTGATCGGAATCAAGTGGGTCAAGAATGCCAGCCCTGACGGGGCCACTATCCTCGTGACCACCGGCCCGACCATGTATCTGCTGCCGATGGTGGAGGCTGAACCGAGCTTTGACCTGAACAAGGATTTCGTGCCGGTCTCGCTGCTCGCGCGCTTCGAATTCGGCGTCGTCGTCGGTCCCGCCGTCGATGCGAAGGACTTCAAAGGATTTGTGGCTTGGCTTAAGGCCAACCCGGGCAAGGCCACCTTCGGCGTCCCAAGCAACGGCACCATTCCGCATTTCACGGGCTCAAAACTCGAGAAGGTGCTGGGCGTTCCGTTGACGCGCGTGGCCTATCGCGGCAGCGCGCCCGCGATCAACGACCTGATCGGCGGTCATCTGCCGTTCGCCATTGTCACCATTGCCGACGCGATTCCGCAACACCGCGCCGGCACCGTCAAGATTCTGGCGGTGAGCAGTGCAGAGCGTTCGCCCTTCCTGCCTGATGTGCCGACACTGAAGGAGAGCGGCGTCGATCTTGTCGCCGACGCCTGGTACGGGATGTGGCTGCCGGCCGGCAGCTCGCGGGAATTCGCGAGCCAGCTCAGCGCCGCCGTGGCTACCGCGCTTGCCAGGCCGGAGGTTCGCGATAAGCTGTTGGCGATCGGCCTGATTCCTGTCGGGACAACGCCGGAAGGACTCACGAAGGAACTCGCCGCCGATACCGCGCTCTGGCAGCCGATCGTCAAGGCCACCGGCTACAAGATCACCTATTGAGTTCGTTCATCCCGATCCTTTTGCGGATCGCCGACAGTTCGGCCTCATCCCAGATACCGATCAGGATTCCGCCCTTGACCTGGAGTTGCTGGTTGGCATAGGCGGCGATCTTCTCGGTGCTGGTGGTGATATGGCCCTTGGGATGCAGTGCCCATTCGAACAGGGCCGATTGCAGCCGGGCGATGACATCGGCACAGGAGGGATCTTCGCCGCGGTCGGTCAATTCCTCGGGGTCTTCGACAAGGTTGTAGAGCATCGGCCGGAAGCCGGAGGCGTGAATGTATTTCCAGCGTCCGTCGAACACCATGAACAGCCGGCATTGCTCGATCGGCTGGCCAAGCTTGAGCCGGACATCCTGCATGCAATAGTCGTATTCCGAGAACACCACCTTGCGCCAGTCTGCGGGCGTCTCACCGCGCACCAGCGGCATCAGCGAACGTCCCTCGAGAATATGATGCGGCGGCTTGCCGCCGAAATAGTCGATGAAGGTCGGCGCCAGATCAATAGCCTCGACGAGCGCATCGCAGACCGTGCCCCGGGCGCGATCGGCTGCCTCGGATGGATCGACTACGATCAGCGGGATTTTGGCGGATGGATCATGGAACAGATCCTTCTCGCCCATCCAGTGATCGCCGAGATAGTCGCCGTGATCTGAGGTGAATACGATCATGGTGGTATCGAGCAGGCCACGCGCCTCCAGGAACTGCATCAGCACGCCCATCTGGTCGTCGATCTGTTTGATCAAGCCCATATAGGTAGGGATGACCTTTTCCCGTGCCTCGTCGCGGGCCATATTGCGGGAGTAACGCATGTCCATATAGGCCGCGAAAACCGGATGCGCGCTTTGCTTTTCCTGCGCGGAACGAACCGCCGGCAGCACGTCGGCGGGGCCGTACATGCTGGCGTAGGGTTCGGGCGCGATATAGGGCCAGTGGGGCTTGATGTAGGACAGGTGCAGACACCATGGCCGCCCCTCCGTCTCCGCCTCTGCGATGAAATCCATGGCGCGGCGTGTCATGTAGGGTGTCTCGGAATCCTCCTCTGCAACGCGAGCGGCCTTGTCGGCGTGAACGAGCAGCCAGCCGTTCTGCAGCGTGCCGTCCTCCGCCGCGCCGGAATTAGCCCAGTGCTCCCACGGGTTAGGGGCGTCATATCCGCGTTCGCGTAAGTAAGCGTCATATTTCGGGCGAGGCCTGCCGCTCGGATGCAGACCGTCATCGCGCTCATACGGCTCGAAGCCGCATTCGGCGACATGAACGCCGATGATCGAGTCCGGCGCAATCCCGAGCATTTTCAGGCCTTCGAGGTCCGGCGCCATATGGGTCTTGCCGACCAGCACGTTGCGCACCCCGATTTTCTTGAGATGATCGCCCAGCGTCGGCTCACCTACGCGCAACGGCCAGCCGTTCCAGTGCGAGCCGTGCGAGCGCATGTAGCGGCCGGTATAGAACGACATCCGCGACGGGCCGCAGATCGGCGACTGCACATAGGCGTTCGAGAAACGCACTCCCCGCTTGGCCATGGCGTCGATATTCGGCGTCTTCAGGGTCGGATGCCCCGTGCATCCCAAATAGTCAAAGCGAAGCTGATCGCACATAATCCAGAGAACGTTCTTGGGTCGGGACATGTCTTGCTCGGTGATTTGAGGCCTCTAATGGTGCGGTATTGCGGGGCAAATAACAACCGGCTTATCTGGTTGGTATGCGGTTTTGGGATGAAGCGGGAATATTGCGCAAGCTGGAGGATATTCCGATGAGCATACAGATCTACGGATTTTGGCGGTCGATTGCTTCGTTTCGTGTCCGCGTTGCCTTGCGGCTCAAGAGATTGGCGTTCGAGGAAATCCCGATTGACATTCTTTCGGGCGAGCAGTTCAAGACGGGCTATGAGGCTGTCAATGCCGAGCGCGTGGTGCCGACGCTCATTCACGACGGACATTCCATCTTCCAGTCGCTGGCCATCATCGAATATCTCGACGATATTCAGCCCGATCCGCGCCTCTTACCGGAGGATCCAAGGGAGCGCGCCTATGCGCGCTCGCTCGCGCTGATGACGATTGCGGATGCGCATCCGCTGGTGACGCCGCGCGTCCGCAATCATCTCGCCAAAACCTTCGGTGCCGATGCCAAGGCGATCGAGGAATGGGGCAAGCATTGGACTAATGAGGGACTTGCGACCTATGAACGGCTGCTCGCGCGCCGTAAGCCGGCGCCGTTTGCGCTGGGCGCCGAGCCCGGCCTTGCCGATATCTGCATCGCCGGCCAGGTCGTCGGGGCGCATTTCCTCAAGCTCGAACTCGGCACCTTCCCATTGGTGGCGCGACTAGCCGACCGTTGCTTTGAACTGCCGGCCTTCAAGACATCCCATCCGTTCGAACAGCCAGGATTCAGGACGGCCGCCGCGCCTAATACGCGCTAGACATCGAGCCCGAGCACCCGCGCGGCATTGCCGCCGGCGATCTGGGCCAGCGTCGTCTCATCCATGCCGTGCACTCCCGCGATATGTCCGACCGGATTATATTCGCCCATGTCGAAGGGGTAGTCGGTGCCCATCACGATACGGTCGGGGCCGAACGTGTCGATCAGGTAGGCCAGTTGATGATAGGAGAAAACCACGGTGTCGAGATAGACCTGACGCAAATAGGTCGTCGGCGGCAACGGCAGGTCGGCATGGCAATCCTGCCGCGCACCCCAGGCGTGATCGATCCGGCCGGAATAGCCGGGCAGATAGCCGCCGCCATGCACGGCCATCAGCTTCAAATCCGGGAAGCGCGCCAGCGTTCCGGACAATATCAGATTGTGAAGCGCGAGCGTCGTATCGAGGGGATTGCCGAGCACGTTATTGAGATAGAAATGGGTCAGGCGTTCGCCATGGGTGAATCCGTTCGGATGCATCATGATGAACGCCCCAAGCTGCTCGGCTCTCGCAAAGAAGGGACGAAATTTCGGATCTGACAATTCCTGGCCGTCGACATTGGTCAGGATTTCGACGCCCTTCAGTTTCAGGTCCTTCACGATGTAGTCGAGTTCTCGGACCGCGATCTCCGGCTCCTGCAGGGTGACCACCCCGAGCCCGACGAAGCGGTCGGGCTTTCGCGAGCAATATTCTACTACGCCGTCATTGGCGAGGCGATGGGCGGCTTCCGCGATTTTCGGGTCGACCGAATAGTAACACTGCCCCGGCGCCGGTGCCACGACCTGGATGTCGATGCCCATCTTGTCGAGATCGAACAGACGGCGATCGATCGTGGTCATGACTTCGCCGACGTCCTTTGCCTGCTGCGCATTGACCTCCTTGGTCGCGGCGTCCGCAAAATACGCCAGCGGGATCCGGCTGACGTCGATGTGCGGCTGCGCCAGCTCGGCGGCCTGGGGCACCACGATGTGGGCGTGAATGTCGATCGTGGTGGAAGACGGCCGTCGGGCGAGGCCGTCGGCGTCGTTGATACGTGCCGCGGTGCGGCCATAGCGGTTCTTGCGATCGATCATTTGAAGTGACTCTGCGGTTGAACGAATCTGCGCGTGGCGTGTAGCGACTGCCGTGACTACGATTTGGCCTTGCGCTGACCCCAGCGGCTCGACACCGCGGTAGCGTCGGCATCGCCCAGGCCCGCGGCTTCCGCTTCCTCATAGCAGGCGAGCGCACTGGCTGTGACCGGCATCTCGGCATGAAGGGACGCGCCGAATTGAACCGCGCAGGCCAGATCCTTTTTCGCTGCGTTGAGGCCGAACGCGGTCTCGCCGAGCGGCGCTCCGCCCAATACCTTGGCGATGGCCGGACCACGGCCCTTCATGGCAGTCGGCGCGCCGGACGTATCGGTCAGGATGTCGATCAGCCGATCAGCCGGAAGATTGAGCGGCTTGCAGATCGTCAAGGCCTCACCGAGCGCCTGCCAGTACACCAGCAGCGGCAGATTGACTGCAAGTTTCATCATCGAGCCGGCGCCGATCTCGCCGACATGTTCGATGCGGCGGCACAGCTGCTCCATGATCGGCATCGCCCGGGCGACATCCGCCTTCGATCCTCCGACCAGGCCGAGCAGCTTGCCTTCCTTCGCAGGGCCGACGGTGCCGCCGACCGGGCATTCGGCGAAGGCGGCGCCCTGCTGCAACGCTGCAGCGCCGTTCGCTTTCATGGTCTCGGGAAGGATCGTGCTCATGTCGATCACGAGCTTGCCGGCGAGCTTGGCTTTCAGGATGCCGTTCGGCGCGCGGTAAACCGCTTCGGTCGCGGCATCGTTCAGCAGCATTACGATAGTGACATCGCATCCCTCGACGAGTTCCGCGGGCGACGCGAACAGCTTTGCGCCAGCGTCTACAAGGGATTTCGTTTTTGCCGAATTGCGGTTCCAGACCCCGATTTCGTGGCCCACCGACATCAATCGCTGGGCGATCGCCGATCCCATGCGTCCAGTTCCACATACGCCGATCTTCATTTTTCTGACCTCATCTAGAGATTGGATCTTGGATTAGTGAGCATGAAACACGCCGAGATTTTGCGCGATCAATTCCTCGTTGTTCAAGACATCGGCGACCGGCCCGCCGAACACGCAGCGTCCGGTGTTAAGGATCACCGCCTGACCGCAACATCCGGAGCAGGCTTTGATAACGGAGTTGCAGTTGTCCGTCTTTTCTCGTTACCTTGCGGATGTAGACGTGCCGGTGGCATTGCCGAATTCGTCGAATTTGACGACGCCACGCACCGTATCGGCGTTGCTGGCGCGGATCGCCGTCATCAGCGCTTTCTTGTCCTTGACGTTGCTTTTGGTGGTCTTGGAACGCTACAAACTGGATACCGTCTGTTATTTTTATGGGTTGGTGATTTATCCGATGGATGCCGTAAATGATCAAGTGATAACCACTTTATCGATTTGGCGCATCGCGTATTTTCGCGGCGGGGCATGCGGGTAGGTCGGACGCCCCGGGTCGCTCTTTTGATGCAGTGCGGTATCGCAGGCGGCCGGGTCAGTCCCGATCACGTCGGGCTGATTTGGGAGTTTTGATGATGGTTTTCTTCAGGACTTCGAACACGGATGCTGTGTCCTGCTCGCCCAGTCCCATCGCCAAAGCTTCCGCATAGACCGGCTGCGTCAACGTAAACAGCGGGGTCGCGCAGCCTACGTCTTCGGCGAATTCCGCGATCACGGCCATGTCCTTCTTCCAGATCGAGACCTTCATGGTCGCGGGCTCGTAAACGCCTTCGACCATCATCGGCGCGCGCATCTGGAACATCCGCGAGCCGCCCGCGCCGGGACTGACCATCTCGACCACCATTTTCGGATCGAGCCCGGCGCGCTCCGCCAACACCATTGCCTCGGCAGCGGCGACGTTGTGGATGGCTACCAGATGATTGGCGATGAATTTCATCCGGCTGCCATTGCCGTATCGGCCGAGATTGACGCTTTGCTTGGCAAAGTCGGAGAACACGTCCTTGCACTCTGCAATGGCATCGCTGTCGCCGCTGGCATAGACGATAAGGTCGCGAACCTTCGCTTGCGCGCCGGTTCCGCTCAGCGGACAATCCAGAGCAATATGACCAGCCTTCTTCAAAATGGCTTCGAAGCGAAGCTTGTCGGCGATACTAAGGGTCGAGAGTTCGGCCACGATGCGCGGAGATTGATCGGAACCGGCGATTTTCTGCGCGACGTCCTCGACGGCAGCCGGAGTGGGAAGGCTGGTCATGGTGATCGGCGCAGCGCGCGCGACCTGCGCGATGTCGACGGCGATTTCGACATGGGCCTGTGCAAGCTCGGCGCAGCGCGCGGCGTCGGTATCGAAGCCGATCACGCGCCATCCGCGCGCGGCGAGGTTGCGGGCAATCGCACCTCCCATGATGCCAAGCCCGATAATCCCAACGGTCTTGTCCATGAGAGTTCGTTCCTTATCTGTCGAATTCGATTGACGGGCAACGCTTGCCGCGCCTTAATTACTGATCAGACGATAAACATTCATCAAGTGGCTTCGACCGGTCAAGCAGCTTTCTTCGCGATGTTTCAAAATGAGAGGGGCTGGCTGCCTCCGCGAGACTCGATGGCCCGAATCCCGAAATCGCACCACGGGCGGAATAGCGAGGAACGCCAAAATGGCAGGTGCTAGCTGGAAACCAGACGCAAGCGTGCCTGCGGGGGCGGACGCGGACAACTCGTATGCTGCCATGATTGCGCGTGCCAGGACGCTGATTCCGCGCTTGCGCGATCGCGCTTCCCGGACTGAAGAGTTGCGGCGTCTGCCGCCGGAGACCGAGCGCGAGTTGCACGAATCAGGATTGTTCAGGATTGTGCAGCCGAAGCGGGTGGGAGGCTCCGAACTCGACTATGTCGCGCTGGTCGATTGCGCTGATGCGATCGGGCAGGCCGACGCGTCGGTGGCCTGGAATTTCGCCAATCTCGCCAGCCACCACTGGATGCTGGGCATGTTCGACAAGCGCGCCCAGGATCTGGTCTGGAACAAGGACGTCGACGCTCTGATTGCATCTTCCTTCATTTTTCCAGCCGGCCGCGCCAGCAAAGTGGACGGCGGATATGTGCTGCGGGGCAGCTGGCCGTTCTCGTCGGGAGTAGATTCCTGCGAATGGAATATGCTGGCAAGTGTTGTTTCCCCCGACGATGAGGCTGACGGCATCGAGTACCGGATCTTTCTGGTCAACAAAAGCGACTACAAGATCCTCGACACCTGGAACGCGGCCGGATTGCGCGGAACGGGCTCGAACGACGTCGAGGTCACCGATGTCTTTGTGGCCGAGCCCATGACGCTGGCTGTGAGTGATCTCGACGGTGGCCCAACGCCCGGTAGCGCCGTCAATCCGAATGCGCTTTACGCGCTCCCCGTGTTCTCGTTGTTTCCTTATGTGCTTTCCGGCGTGGCGCTTGGAAACGCGCAAGCCTGTCTCGACGATTATGTCGATATCGCGCGGCATCGCGCCTCGACTTACAATCGCGCCATGATCGGCTCCCTCCAGAGTACGCAGATCAAGATTGCCGAGGCTTCCGCCAAGATCGACGCGGCGCGCCTGATCATGCGCTCGACCTGCATCGAGGCGATGGCTGAGGCCAGGCGCGGTTACGTCCCGGATATCGCCGGAAAGACCAAATCGCGCCGCGATGGCGCTTTTGCCGTAAATCTCTGCACGGAGGCCGTGTCGTTGTTGTTTTCAGCAAGTGGAGCTCGGGGATTGTTCACGACAGGAGTGCTGCAGCGGCAGTTTCGCGATGCCCACGCAATCAATTCGCACATCGCGTTCAATTTCGATGCGGCTGGTACCAATTACGGTCGGGTTGCGCTCGGGCTGCCCTCCGAAAATCTGACGCTTTGAGACGGCGGATGACCGACGCCCCGAAGCATCCGAGCGAACCGGATCCGGCCAACGAACTGGCCAGCGACCATTCACCGATCGATCCCAGGGGTTTCCGCAATGCGCTCGGCACCTATGCCACGGGCGTCACCATCATCACGGCCATCGCGGCCGATGGAAAGCCTTATGGGCTGACCTGCAATTCGTTCGCCTCGGTGTCGCTAAACCCGCCGCTGGTGCTCTGGAGCCTGGGGATGTTTTCTCAGGGGCTGAGCATCTTTCAGGACGCCACCCATTTCGTCGTCAACGTGCTCGGCGCATCGCAGCAGGCGCTATCGAACAAATTCGCGAAATCCTCGGAAGACAAATTTGTCGGCGTGGAATGGACGCCGGGGCTTGGCGGCGCGCCGCTTCTCGCCGACACCGTGGCCAATTTTCAATGCCGTTCGGCTGGTCGCTATTATGGCGGCGACCACGTCATTTTCCTGGGGGCCGTCGAAGCCTATGCATACAACCGCGAGGAGCCGCTCTTGTTTGCGCGCGGCGGTTACGGCCGGTTTCTCCCGGGCGACGGCGGCCCAGCGTCGAAGCCATGAGCAAGAAACCGCCGCCCAAGCGCGTTCGCGCGAAGCAGAAGCGGTTATCCCCCGACGATCGCCGCAAGGAGTTCGTTGCCAAGGCCACCGAATTCTTCTCGGAAGAGGGATTTGCCGGCGGGACCCGCGACCTGGCCCGCCGGCTCGGCGTGACCCAGCCGCTGCTGTACCGCTACTTTCCCAGCAAGGACGATCTGATCAAGGAAGTGTATCGCACCGTCTATCTGGAACCGCTCGATACCGGCTGGGAGAAGCTGCTCACCGACCGCTCCCGGCCGATCCGCGACCGGCTGCAGGAGTTCTACAACGCCTATACGAATGTGATCTTCACCCGCAAATGGCTGCGAATCTATCTCTATTCAGGCCTGAAGGGGCTCGACATCAATCGCTGGTATGTCGGCATCGTGCGGGACAAGATTCTGACGCGCATCGTCAGAGAATGCCGCCATGAAGCTGGGCTTCCGGCGCAAAGCAAGCCGACCGCCTCCGAGTTGGAGATGGCGTGGGTGTTTCACAGCGGGATTTTTTACTACGGCGTTCGCAAATACATCTATAAATCGCCCGTGCTCGAAGACAAGGAGCAGATGATCAGCGACGCGCTGGAGGTCTTTCTGGCCGGCTTCGGACGCGTCTTCGCTGCGCCGGCCGCGGCCAAGCGTGTGCCGGTCAAGGCGGTTGGCTGAGCCGGCTCCAGATTGAGAGACAGCGTTTTTCCGGTCCGGGCCTATGATTTCGACATTGCGGCCCGGTACCAGTCGCCGATTTCGCTCGCAGTCATGAGCGCCACGCCGTCATGGCCGATGACATAATCCAGCAGCGCTTCCAGATATTTGATGCGATGTGGAACGCCGGTGATGTAGGGGTGAATCGAGATCGCCATGATCCGCGCGTTGCTTTCGCCTTCCAGATACAGCCGGTCGAACTGATCGGTACAGCGCTTCAGAAACTGCTCGGAAGGCAAGTGCTGCAACGCATGGATGACGATATCGTTGGTTTCTACCGAGTAGGGGATCGTCGTGATGGTGCCATGGGGCGTCGCGATATCCTGCGGAAGATCGTCGATCACCCAGTCCGCGACATATTCGATGCCGTTGAGACGCAGAAGATCCAGGGTCTCACTGGTCTCCGTCAGGCCCGGACTTTCCCATGACCGCGGTGGCTTGCCGCTGAATTTGGCGATGGTGTCGACGGCGCGCCTGATCGCATCGGCCTGGCTGTCGAGCTTGTGCATCGGGCCCTGCACGAAGCCGTGGCCCATGAACTCAAAGCCGGCCTCCAGTGCTGCCGAGGCGACGCGGGGATAGGAGTTGCAGACATTGGCGTTCAACGCCAGCGTCACCCGTATGTTGCGGTCGGTCAGGGCCTTGAACTGGCGCCAGAAGCCCACGCGCATCCCGTATTCGTGCCATGACCAATTGGGTACATCGGGCAACAGCGGCTGTCCCATCGGCGGGCTCAGCACGGTCCGCGGCATCGCGTTCTCGATCCGCCACTCCTCGACATTGAGGATGACCCATACCGCGAGCTTCTTGCCGTCCGGAAGCTTCAGTTTCGGCCGGTCGATTTGCGCCTGATAGGGGATGCGATCGGAAAGGGCCACGGCGAGCTTTCTCAACTGGCTGCGGACGATTGCGCTGATTTAGGCTGTTTCGACGTGCAGGCGTTGACGCGCGGCATGACCTTTTCAGCCATCAAAATCATCGACTGCCGTCCGAGCTCGCGATCCTTCCAGTCCTTGCCGGCATACAGCAACGTCCCGAACTGGCCGACTTCGTCCTGGAACGCCAGCAACTGATCCGCCACGCTGTCTGGCGTGCCATAAATGATGAGCTTGTCGCAGATCATTTCCAGCGTCACTTCATCGTCGGGCTGGTCGCGGCGGGTCTTGAACAGCTCGACGCGGCCGTTCTTCTTCAACTTCGTAAACAGCGAGCGATAGTAATAGACGTAAGGCCCATCTGGATCGGTGGCGTAGGCCTTTGCGGTCGCCGCGTCCTTGGCGACAAACACGCTCTTGGCGACGCGCCAGTTGCCGGAATCGGCGGCGCGGCCGGCTCGTTCACAACCCTCGGCATATTTCGGCCAGTGGCTTTTCACCCAGGCCGGCATCAGGAAATTGGCCGAAATCGGATCCCAGCCGCGCGCGGCGGCCTCGGTAACGCCTTTCGAGAATGGAGCGACGGCGGTTACGACGATCGGCGGATGCGGCCGCTGCAAGGGCCGCGCAATGAATCCCTGGCCGATATCCCTCATCAGGGTCTCTTGCGTCGAGATGTTCCAGTATTTACCCTGAATATTGTATGGCGGCTCATTAGCCCAGATTTCAAGCACCTGGTTGATCAATTCGAGAAACATGGCGTTGCGGTCGGCATCGAGATTGCCGAACAATTCCGCATCCGACAGCAACCCCCCCGGGCTGATTCCGAAAATCAGCCGTCCGTCCAGCATGTGATCGAGCATCGCCACGGTCGCGGCAACGGTGGCTGGATGGGTGTTCGGCATATTGATCGTGCCGGTGCCGAGCCTGATCTGTCTGGTGGCGGCGGCGATCCAGGCAAGGAACGCGATCGAGGAGGTGATGTTCTCGGCCTGGTCGGTGACGTGTTCGCCGACATAAGCCTCGGTGAAGCCGAGCTCGTCGGCAAGCAGGAACGCTTCGCGGTCTTCCCGCAACGAGAGCTTCCATTCCTTGCCGAGTGGGTGGATCGGCATCGTAAAGAAACCCAGATTCATTATTGCTCCTCCCCGGGGCCGATCTTGGCGCGTCCCGGCCACGCGGCGCTCGCGATATTATGCCATGTCCAAAAGTCGAATGCTGCGAAATAATCGCTCGATAAACAAACTTGACCTTTGATGGTCTGGGCCGTCTAATCCAGCAAAAATAAGCCGAAAGACCGGCCGGGGGAGGTCACGTCAATGAAAGCCTCGGCTTTCAACTACGCACGCGCAACCAGCGTAGCCGACGCATTGGAATTGTTGGCTACGCATGGGGACAGGGCGAAGGTGCTGTCGGGCGGCCAGAGCCTGATGACCGCGATGAATCTGCGTTTGATCTCTCCGGAACTGATCGTCGATATCGGCGAGCTCGCGGAGTTGCGCGGGATCGCGGCGAGGGGCGATGTCCTCAGCATCGGCGCGCTGACGCGCCATGTCGACCTGCAGCGGTCGCCCGGAGTGGCCGCGCACGCGCCGCTACTGACGGAAGCCATTGCCCATGTCGCGCATCCCGCGATCCGCAACAGGGGAACTCTCGGCGGCAGCCTCGCGCATGCCGACCCCGCCTCCGAACTGCCCGCCTGCATGGTCGCGCTGAATGCGACGATTGTCGCGCGTGGGTCGAAGGGCGAGCGGCGAATCGCGGCTGTGGATTTCTTCAAGGGAATTTACGAAACGGCGCTTTTGCCAGAGGAGTTGCTCGTTGCCGTTGAATTGCCCGTCGGGCGAAAGAGTTCCGCGCATTTTTTTCAAGAATTTGCGCGGCGCCACGGTGACTATGCCATCGCGGGGCTGGCAGCGCAGGCGAGCGTGGAGGGTGATGTCTTTACCGACCTGCGTCTGGCCTTCTTTGCGGTCGGTGATCGGCCGGTATTGGCCAAGGCCGCGAACAAACTGGTCAAGACTGCCGTGACGCCTGCGGTGTTGTCGGAAGCATCGGCGGCGCTCGCCGGGGAACTCGCCCCCCAGGAAGACCAGCAGGCATCTGCCGCGATGCGCCGGCATCTCGCCACGGTGCTGATGCGGCGTTGCGTGTCCAAGCTCCTCAACCGTCCGGACCTCAAGGCCGGGGGACCGGCGTGACGGCCCCGCTTCCGATCTCGCTCATGGTCAACGGCGAGCGCGTGGATGCCCATGTTCTTCCGCGTCTCAACCTCGCGGACCTCCTGCGGGAGCATCTGCAGCTGACCGGCACGCATGTCGGCTGCGAGCATGGGGTCTGCGGCGCCTGCACAGTGCGCGTCAACGGCGACATCGTTCGTTCCTGCCTGATGCTGGCGGTTCAGGCACACGGCACGTCGGTCCAAACGATCGAGGGATTGTCCGACAGCGGCGAGGTCGTGGATCTGCAAGCCGCCTTTCGTGATCGTAACGCGCTGCAATGCGGCTATTGCACTCCGGGTATGCTGATGGCCGCGCAGGATCTGTTGAAACAGCAGGCCGAGCCGGATCGGGAACAGATCCGCGAGCATCTTTCGGGCAATTACTGCCGCTGTACCGGCTACCAGGCCATTATCGACGCGGTCGAGACCACGGCGCGACTGCGCGCGGGGCGCCAGCCATGACTGTGACGTCGGCCAACCCCGAAATTCTCTCCGAGCTCGATCGGCCGAACTCCTATATCGGCAAGGTGGTCCCACGCCCCAACCTCGATCGGCTGATGCAGGGCCGGGGGCTCTATGTCAGTGACATGGAACTGCCGCGGATGGGGCATGTGGCGTTCCTGCGATCGCCGCATGCGCATGCGAAAATCATCGGCATCGACGCCGCAGAGGCGCGGCGCTTGCCCGGCGTCATTGCCATTGTGACCGGCCAGGAGCTTGCGGCCGTCATCACGCCCTGGGTCGGCGTGCTCTCGCACCTGAAGGGCCTCAAATCGGCGCCGCAGCACGCAATCGCGATCGATCGGGTCTGCTGGCAGGGCGAAGCCGTTGCCGCCATCGTGGCGACGAGCCGCGCCCTGGCCGAGGACGCGGCTGAGCTGGTGCGGATTGATTACGAAGAACTGGAGGCGGTGACGGACATGCGCACCGCGCTCGATCCGCAAACCCCCGTCATTCATCCCTCGCTCGGCGACAACCTAGCGTTCGAACGCACTCTCGATGCTGGCAATGTGGATGCGGCGTTCGCCGAGTCCGACGAGGTAGTAGAGGCTGATTTTATCTTTGGCCGGCATACCGGCGTGACGCTGGAGCCGCGCGCGGTGGTCGCAGACTGGAACGCAGCCGAAGAAAGGCTCACGATCTACCAGGGCACCCAGGCGCCGCACATGGTGCAGAACATCGCAGCCCTGCATCTGCGGCTGGAGGAGCAGCAGGTTCGCGTGGTCTGCAAGGATGTCGGCGGCTCCTTCGGCATCAAGGTCCATATCTATGCCGATGAAATGGCGACCTATGCGCTGTCGAAATTGCTGCGCCGGCCGGTCAAATTCGTGGCCGACCGCGTCGAAAGCTTCAATACCGACATCCACGCCCGCGATCACCGCTGCACGGGCCGGATCGGCGTCAAGCGCGACGGCACCATCACGGCGTTCGAAATCGACGATCTTACCGGCATTGGTCCGTATTCTATGTATCCGCGCACCAGCGCGATCGAAGCCAACCAGGTCGTCAACCTGGTCGGCGGCCCCTATGTCACCAGGAATTATCGCGCCCGCGCCCGCGTCGTGTTCCAGAATAAAAATGTAATGTGCCAATACCGCGCCGTCGGCCATCCCATTGCCTGCTCGGTGACGGAAGGGCTGGTCGATCTGGCGGCGGCGAAGATCGGGATGGATCCGGTGGAAATCCGCCGCCGCAATCTCATCGCCGACGATGCCTATCCCTGTGCGTCACCCTCAGGCCTGCGGTTCGAGCTGCTGTCGCATCACGCCGCGACGAACAAGCTGATGGCGATGATGGATTACGACGCGCTGCGGGCCGAGCAGGCGGCGCTGCGTACCAGGAACATCCATCGCGGCATTGGCATCGCCAGCTTCATCGAGGTCACCAATCCGAGCGCGGCATTTTACGGGGTCGGCGGCGCCCGAATCTCGTCGCAGGATGGCGTCGCCGTGCGGCTGGACGCTCAGGGTTCGGTAATCTGCCAGACCAGCATTACCGAGCAGGGGCAGGGCTCGGAATTGCTCACCGCGCAGATCGTCGGCAGCGTACTCGGCGTTTCGATGGAGCGTGTCCGCGTCATATCTGGCGATACCGACAATACGCCCTATGGCGGCGGCACCTGGGCCTCGCGCGGCGCCGGCATCGGCGGCGAGGCCGCGCTTCAGGCGGCGAAGATCCTGCGCAGGAACATTCTCGATGTCGCTGCCGCGATCCTGCAGTCGTCGCCCGCCGAACTCGACATCGTCAAGAATGCCGTGGTGACCGCCAGCGACGGCTCACCGCGTATTGAGCTACGCGAACTCGCCAGGATCGTTTATTTCCGCCCGGACACGCTGCCGCCCGGCATTCAGCCGGAATTGATGGCGACGCGCCATTTCGTGCCGCGTGAATATCCCTTCGCCTTCACCAACGGCGTTCAGGCCTCCTGGCTTGAAGTCGATACCGATACCGGCTTTGTCAAGCTGCTCCGGCATTGGGTGGTCGAGGATTGCGGCACCATCATTAATCCGCAGCTGGTCGACGAGCAGATCCGGGGCGGGGTGGTGCAGGGCCTCGGCGCGGCGCTGTTCGAGAAGTGCGTCTACGATGAGCGGGGCCAGCTGACCAACGCCAATATGGCCGATTATCTGGTCCCGATGTCCGGCGAAATGCCCGATATCGATGTCGGCCATGTGGTTTCCCCGACGGCGGAGACGGAGCTCGGAGCAAAGGGCGCGGGCGAGGCGGGGACGGCCGGCGCCGCGGCGGCCGTGGCCAACGCCGTGAATGATGCGCTGAGGCCGTTCGGCGCTATTATTACCGAGATTCCACTGACGCCGCAGGTCATCCTGACCGCGCTGGGTAGAATTTGAGCGAGGACGAGGCGGTAAAATCGAATGTAATGCTCATAGGGGGAAGTATGACCAAGAAGACTATTCGGGCCAAAAGCAGGGCATGACGCTTTTTCATTGTGATGTCGGCTTTGTTCATCCAATATACGACCAAAAAACGAGACATATGGGAGGACCAATGAAACGCAGGACGCTTCTCGGCGGAGCTATCGCCGTCGCCGTACTTGGACATGCCTCGGGCGTTGTTGCCCAGCAGCCACCAATTAAGATCGGGATGAGCATGGCGCAAACCGGCGGCCTCGCGGCCGGCGGCAAGGCGGCGCTGCTCGGCATCGAGATCTGGCGTGACGATATTAACGCCAGGGGAGGCTTGCTCGGCCGCAAGATCGAACTTGTCGTCTATGACGACAAATCGAGCGCCGCCGAGACCCCGGCGATCTATTCGAAATTGCTGGATGTCGACAAGGTCGATATCCTGTTCGCGCCCTACGCGACAGTGCCGACGGCGCCCATCATGCCGCTCGTCAAGCAGCGCGGGCTGCTGCTGATGGGGAACTTCTCGTTCCAGGTGAACAGCAAGGTTGGCCACGACATGTGGTTCAACAATGCGCCGTGGGGACCGGCTGACAGCTGGGCGACGGCGTTCCTCGATCTCGGCCAGAAGGCCGGCGGCAAGACCGTTGCGCTTCTGGCGGCCGATCAGGAATTCGCCCAGAATCTGGCGTTGACCGCGCGGGAAGTCGCAAAGAAGCGCAACATGCCGATCGTCTTCGACCAGGCGTATCCTCCCAACACCGTGGAATTCTCCAGCATCCTCCGTGCGCTCAAGGCCGCGAAACCCGACATCGTCTATATCGCGTCCTATCCGCCGGATTCGGCGGGAATCCTGCGCGCGGTGAATGAGCTGGGGATCGGCGACAGCGTCAAGATTTTCGGCGGCGGCATGGTCGGTCTGCAATTCGGTCCCGTGATGGAGAATCTCGGATCGCTGCTCAACGGCGTCGTCAACTACAACACATGGCTCCCGGAACCGGGCATGTATTTCGACGGGACCAAGGCGTTCTTCGAGACCTACGCGAAACGAGCCGCGGAAGCCAAGGTCGATCCATTGGGCTTCTATCTTGCGCCGTTCGGCTTCGCCATGGGGCAGCTCCTCGAGCAGGCCGTCAAGGCGACGGGGTCGCTCGACCAGAAGGCCATCGCGAAATATCTGCACGAGCACGAGTTCAAGACCATCGTCGGTCCGATCGCGTTTGCTGCTGACGGCGAGCGCAAGGAATCCGCGACGCTGATGGCGCAGTTCCGCGGTGTGGTGGACAAGAACGTCGAACAGTTCCGCAGTCCGGGTAAACAGGTGATCCTGTTCCCCGACCGGCTGAAGTCCGGCGATCTCATCACTCCATTCGAGGCCGCCCGGAAGTAAACCTCGCGACCCTTTTCCCCCGGACCCCGCCAGCGCTGGCCGGGGTCTGGGGGAAATGCGTCCCGGGCACGGGGATGGTCAACCTGGCGCGAACCGGGCAACGGTGCTTTCAAAAGGGTCAGGGGACCTCACGTGTTTTCAATGGATCTGCTGCGCGATGCCGTGGTGCTCGGGGTGCTGCTGGGCTGCTTCTATGCGGCCGTGAGTCTCGGGCTGTCGGTCTCGTTCGGCCTGCTCGACGTTCCCCACGTGGCGCATCCGGCCTTTCTGGTGATGGCGTCCTACGGCGTGTTTTTCCTCAACGACCGCTTCGATATCGACCCGCTGCTGGCAGGGCTGTTGATCACGCCGCTCCTCTTCCTCTTCGGTCTTGTCGCCTATCGCCTGTATTACGAGACATTCGAAAAGCGCGGCAGCGATGCCGGCGTACGCGGAATAGCATTCTTCTTCGGCATCGCATTCATCATCGAAGTGCTGATCATCATGCAATTCGGCGTGGACCAGCGTTCGGTCACCGCGTCCTATATCGGCAAGGCCTGGCAGATCGGCGAAATGCGGATTCCGATCCGGATGCTGGTCGCCTTCGCGGTCGCCTCTGCGATGACAATTCTGTTGACGCTGTACCTGTCGAGGACCTTCATGGGACGTGCGATCCGCGCGGTCGCACAGGACCAGGAGGCGCTGCGATTGATGGGCGCCAACCCGGTCCGGATCAAGCAATGGGCGTTCGGCATCGCAACCGCCGTGCTCGGGATCGCGGGCGCCCTGCTTATTATCGTTGCCCCCGTCGATCCGATGCTCGACCGCGCCTATATCGGGCGGACATTCTGCGTCGTGGTCATGGCAGGGCTCGGCAGCATGACCGGTACGCTCGTCGCGGCCATCATCCTCGGCGTCGCCGAAACGATCGTCCTGACCCTGTTCGGCGCCTCCTGGGCGCCGGCCATTTCGTTTGCGATGCTGCTCGGCGTGCTCGCCGTCCGGCCACAGGGCCTGTTCGGCAGGCGGTCATGAACCGTAACAGCATACGCTTCTGGATCGGGGTGACCCTGTTCCTCGTCGCCGCCGCGCTGATGACGCAGGTCGTCCGCAACGAATATCCGTTCTTTGCCGGCTACGTGATCCTGCAGTTCATCGTGCTTGCCGTGGCATGGAGCATCCTCGGCGGCTATGCCGGCTACGTGAATTTCGGCACCAGCGCGTTTTTCGGCGTTGGCGTCTACACGGCCGTGTTCCTGTTCAAGGTGACGGGCGCGCCGCTTGCCGTGCAGATCGCCGCCGCCGCGATCGTCGGCGCATTGCTCGGCTTCGCGGTGGGCCTGGTGACCTTGCGCATGCAGGGCATCTACTTCTCGATCGCGACCATAGCGATGACGATCATCATCGAGACGACGGTGACGAATTGGCGATACGTCGGCGGCGCGGCCGGCATCCAGCTGCAGCGGCCGCCGGTAATGCCGCTCTTCGACACATACGTGCAAATGCTGTTTTTCGTTCAGGCGCTCCTCGTGGTCATGGCGGTAACGATTGCCCGCTACATGCAGATTTCATGGATGGGCCGCGGCCTGCAGGCGCTCAAGGACGACGAACTCGCGGCGGAATGCACCGGCGTGCCGACCTTGCGGCTGAAGGTGATGGCTTGCGTCATCTCCGGCGCGCTGATGTGCGCAGCCGGTGCACCCGCCGCCATGTACCTCCAGTACGCGGACCCGTCGTCCGCTTTCAATCTCAATTACTCCGTTTCGGTGCTTGCGATGTCGCTGATCGGCGGCACCGCGCATTGGATAGGCCCGGTTCTCGGCGCGGTCTTGCTGGGCACGACGCAGCAACTGCTGACGGTTACCATCTCGTCGGAAGTGAATGTGCTTGTGCTCGGTGTCATGCTGGTGCTGTTCGTGGTGGCGGCGCCGGAGGGCCTGATTGGCCTGTTCCGCCGGCTTGTCCGCAATCGCACGGGGGGCGAAGCCTGATGTCCGCGCCCGGACCCGAGCTGCCCTTGCTGCGGATCGCCGCACTCACAAAACGCTTCGGCGGCTTCACCGCCCTCGACAATGTCAGCGTCGATATTCGGCCGGGAGAGCGCGTCGGCCTCATCGGGCCGAACGGCTCGGGCAAGACGACGCTGATCAACTGCATTTCCGGCGCGTTCCGTACCGAGGTCGGCACCGTGGTGTTCCGCGGCGAGGATGTCACGCGGTTGCCGCCTCATATGCGCACGCGCCGCGGCATTGCGCGCAGCTTCCAGATCCCGCGGCCGTTCAAAAGCATGACGGTCGCCGAAAACCTGATGGTGGCGATTGACTTCGCGACCGCCGTGGACGAGTTCGTCCCGGCCGCGCAACGGCGCGACGCCATGATGTCGATCCTGACGCAGACCGGCCTCGCATCCAAGGCGGACGTGTCGACCACCAGGCTCAGCCAGGTGGAGTTGCGCAAGATGGAGCTCGCCCGCGCGATGGCGACGCGCCCGAAACTGCTGATTTCGGACGAGGCCATGGCCGGCCTTGCCGGCGCGGAAGTCGATGAGGTGCTTGATCTCCTCATGACCCTTGCAAGCCACGACATCACCGTCATCATGATCGAGCACATCATGCAGGCTGTGATGCGATTTTCGGACCGCGTGATGTGTCTCGACGCCGGGAGAATCATCGCAATCGGCGCGCCGGCCGAGGTTATGGCCAACCAGCGGGTGCAGGAGGCTTACCTTGGCACTTAGCCTCGCCATCCATGACCTCGACGCCGGTTATGGCGCGGTGAAGGCGCTGCGAGGGGTTACGCTCAATGTCGAGGCTGGCGAGACCGTCGCATTGCTAGGCACCAACGGCAACGGCAAGAGTACGCTGATGAAATGCATAGCGGGCCTGGTTCGCCCGCGGCGCGGCGGCATCTCGCTGACGATCGACGGGAAGGCGCACGATCTGGCCAGGCTGGCGCCCGAGGCCATCGTCGATCTCGGTGTGGCGCTGGTTCCCGAGGGACGACGATTGTTTCCCAAGCTGACCGTGTTGGAAAACCTGATGCTGGGCGCCTTCCGAAAAGCCGCCCGCCGCGACATCGATCGCAACCTTGCGCTCGCCTTCGAAACGTTTCCCACCCTCAAGGAGCGGCAGCACCAGTTCGCCGGCACCATGTCGGGCGGGCAACAGCAGATGCTCGCCATCGCGCGCGCGCTGATGTCCTCGCCTCGCCTGCTGTTGATCGATGAGCCTTCGGTGGGTCTGTCGCCGCTCCTGGTATCGCAGACCATCGCCAAGATCGGTGAACTCAATCGGCGTTTCGGCTTGACGGTGCTCATGGCGGAGCAAAACTTCAATCAGGCGATCCGCATCGCCGATCGCGGCTACATCATCGTCCACGGCGAAATCGTGGTCGCGGCCGGTTCGGTCGACGAGCTGAGAGGCAACGACATCGTCAAGCGGCTCTATCTCGGCGGCATCGCATGATCGGCCGCTAAGGGTTTCGGGCGCGCTGTGGCCGAATTCACCAACGGCGCCATCACATCGATCAGCGGTCCCAGCGGCGCTGGCAAAAGAGCACTCATATCGCATTGCAACGTAGCGGGCAGATCGGTGGGGAGCGGGAAGCCCGAAAGCGCTGTTCCGGCCTTGATCTCAATCAACGCTTTCTGCTTCAATTCGGGCGCATGCTAAAAAAATGAATCAACCGGTTTTGGGAGGAATATGATGAGCGTGCCAGTCCGGGCGAGGCCCAGCTCACCGCCCCCAGAATCGCCGCGCGGCTTGGCGCTGTTGCGCGATCCGCTGCTTAACAAGGGTACCGCTTTCACGGAAGCCGAGCGCGATGCACTGGGATTGCGCGGCTTCCTGCCGGCACACGTGCTTTCGATGCAGGATCAGGTCGAGCGTGTGCTGGTCAATCTGCGCAGCCTGCCCAACGATCTGGAAAAATACATCGCGCTCAACTCGCTGCACGACCGCAACGAGTCGCTGTTCTTCCGCGTCGTGTGCGACAACATCGATGAGATCCAGCCGCTGATCTACACCCCGACCGTGGGCCTCGCCTGCCAGCGGTTCGGCCTGATCTTCCAGCGGCCGCGCGGCATGTTCATCAGCGCCAACGATCACGGGCGTATCGCGGAACTGCTCGGTAACTGGCCGTATCCGGCGAAGCTCATCGTGATCACCGACGGCGAGCGCATCCTCGGCCTCGGCGACCTCGGCGCCCACGGCATGGGCATTCCGGTCGGCAAGCTGTCGCTCTATTCGGCCTGCGCCGGCGTACACCCGGAGTATTGCCTGCCCGTTATGCTGGACGTCGGCACCAACAACGAGGACTTCCTGAACGACCCCTATTATATCGGCTTGCGCCAGAAACGCCTGAGCGGCGCGGCTTACGACGAGCTGGTCGACGAATTCATCACCGCTGCGCGCGAGGCGTTCCCCGGCGTGCTGATCCAGTTCGAGGACTTTGCCAATCACTCGGCGTTCCGGCTGCTGCACAAATATCGCGACAAGATAAATGTCTTCAACGACGACATCCAGGGAACCGCCGCGGTGGCGCTTGCGGGCCTGTTCTCGGCGCTACGCGTGAACGGCGGGAAGCTTGTCGATCAGAAAGTGCTTTTCCTGGGTGCAGGCGAGGCGGCAACCGGCATCGCCGACCTCGTGGTCTCCGCGATGATGGCCGAGGGCGGATCCGAAGCCGAGGCGCTGCGCCGTACCTGGCTCGTGGACTCGCGCGGCCTCGTCGTGAAGAACAGGGCGGGTCTCACCGACCACAAGCTTCGCTACGCGCATGATCATGCGCCGGTCGGCGACTTCCTCACCGCTATCCGGACGCTGAAGCCCACCGCGATCATCGGCGTTGCCGCGGTCGGCGGCGCCTTCACGCCGGAGGTGCTGCAGACCGTGGCGGAGATCAATGAGCGGCCGATCGTGTTTGCACTCTCCAATCCGACCTCGAAGGCGGAATGCACCGCCGAGGAAGCGTACCGCCATACCGGAGGCCGCGCGCTGTTCGCCTGCGGCAGCCCCTACGATCCGGTGAGACTCGACGGCAGGACCTTCGTGCCGCGCCAGGGCAATAATTCCTACATCTTCCCCGGCGTCGGTCTCGGCGCGATCGCGGCCGGAGCAAGATTGGTGACCGACGAGATGTTCATGGCCGCCGCGCACACGCTGGCCTATCTCGTCAACAAGGATGACATCGCACAGGGCAGCCTCTACCCGGCGCTGCCGCGGATCCGCGAAGTCTCGGCCCATATCGCCGTGGCGGTCGCCGAGGTGGCTTACAAGCGCGGCCTTGCGACCGTACCAGCGCCGAATGACCTGATGGCGTTCGTTCAATCGCAAATGTACGACCCGCATTATTGAAGCAAGCCGGACGGGTGTTAACAGCGAGGCCGAAGCTTCGGCTTCGCGCCGGCGTGCGCGGCTTACTCCGCGGCCACACCACTCAGCGCGCTCGCCTGCCGGATCGCGACAACCACCTTGATGGCGTCCTCGACCCGGTCCCGTGCGTATCGCAGCGCCGTGGGCAGATCAGCGAGCGCAAAGGTGTGGGTGTGGATTTTCGTGGCGTCGAAGCGCTTTGCCGCCATCAGCGCCATCGCCCGACGCGTGGCGCTGCGCCCTTCGCCGCGAATGCCGTAAACATAGATATTGTTCTTCACGAGATGCGCGAGGTCGGTGGTGACGGGATCATGCGGGAATGCGGCCAGACAGACCTTCCCGCCGCGATTGGCCATGTGGATGGCCTGATTGACGGTGGCTTCAAGACCGGCGCACTCCATCACATAATCCGCACCGATGCCGCCGGTGAGCGCCTGGACGACATCGACGGGATTCTCTTCGGCGATGTTGACGACGCGATCGGCGCCCAGCTCCTTGCCGATCGCCAGCCGCTTGTTGCGGGTACCGGTCAGGATGACGGGGCTGGCTCCCAGCGCTTTGGCGACCGCGACTGCGAGCAGTCCGATCGGACCCGGGCCGATTACGACAACGCTTTCGCCGGCAACCAGGCCGCCGAGTTCGGTCAATCCGTACATCGAGGTTCCGGCGGTGACCACCAGGGTGGCTTCCGCA
The DNA here is from genome assembly GCA_963721275.1 of uncultured Alphaproteobacteria bacterium. GTDB lineage: Bacteria > Pseudomonadota > Alphaproteobacteria > Rhizobiales > Xanthobacteraceae > Bradyrhizobium. The sequence goes on from CAVRIQ010000022.1 coordinate 263,691, forward strand.
TCGCTCATGGTGTCGGGCACCCGGGCCAGCGTGTTGATGTGATTGATCGCGTATTCGGCGAACCCGCCGTCGGTGGTAAAGCCGTTGGCGCGGTGGCCCTTGCCGGGTTTTCCGTAGTTGAGGCAGGAGGTGTACATGCCCTGCCGACATCGCTTGCACTGGCCGCAGCCGGCGTGGATTTCCACGCTGACACGCTCGCCGATCCTGAACTCGTCGACGTCGGGTCCAAGCGCTGCAACCGTGCCCATGTATTCATGGCCGGGCGTAAAGTTCTTGTTGAAGGGCAGGCCGCCGCCAATGCTCGCCGGAGAGCCACCATGGATGATCTCGATGTCGGTGGCGCAGATCGCAACCGCGTCGATGCGGACCAGAACTTCCGCGCGGCCCGGAACGGGCGTCGGTTTGTCACGCAACAGGAGCTGGTCCGGGTCGCCCAGGATCCAGGCTTTCATCTGCGCGGGCACGGGAAATTGGGGTGAGGTCCTGACGCCTGGCGGCTCGTACATTGGCGTGTATCCCTGTGTAGCCGAACCCTATCGGAAAAGTCTGGGCGGTAAAATTCCCTGTTGCGAGCAATCAGGTCAAGGTTTGGTCGGCCGACAGCTTGTAGATTTCGAGCGCATCGGCATCCGCGCCGCGCGCTGCCTTGGCCAGCCTGAACAATTGCGCGGCGAGGCCAGCCATCGGCACCGGGCTCGATGTGTTGCGGGCGACGTCGATCACCGTATCCAGATCTTTCAGCATCGTGGCGATATGGCCGAGCGGCGGGGAATGAATGCCCTGCACCATGCGCGGCACGAACAATTGCAAGGGAATCGAATCGGCAAAGCCGCCGGCGAGCGCTTCCGGCAGTCGCTTGGCATCGATCCCGGCGTTCACGGCAAGCCGCGTCGCCTCTGCCAGCACCGCCATGGCGCAACCGACGATCACCTGGTTGCACAGTTTTGCCGTTTGGCCCGCGCCGGTCGGACCCATATGCGTGAGCCGTCGCGCCATCGCCAGAACATAGGGCCGTGCCCGCTCGATGTCGGCGGCATCGCCGCCGGCCATGACCGCGAGCGTGCCTTCTTCGGCGCCCATGGTGCCGCCGGAAACCGGCGCGTCGATCCATCCCATGCCGTTTGTCATCTTCAGCCGTGCCGCAATGGCGCGCGCCGCATCCGGGTGGATCGAGGAGAAGTCGACGACGAGTTTTCCGCCGCCGGCCGCCGTCGCCAGGCCATCGGGGCCGAACACCACTTCTTCCACGGCCGCGGCATCGGTGAGGCACATGAAGATGATGGTGGCGGCATCGGCCATATCGCGAGGGTTGCCCGCGGGTCTTGCGCCGGCCCCGACCAGGGCGGCGGCCTTGCCGGGGGAACGATTCCAGACCGTGACGTCGTGGCCGGCGTTCAGGAGGCGCCGTGCCATCGGAAACCCCATCATGCCGAGCCCGAGATAGCCGAGCTTTTCGGCTTTCCCTCCGTCCCCCCCGCCAATTCCGGCCATTCCATTTCTCCCCTATTCGCCGCCGCAGGACCTCATCCAGAGGAATGGCCTTACCACATTCCGGCCAAGCCCGGGACATGACAAGCGCGCTCCGGTGGCTTGCCTGATTGTTTGAACCATGAAAGGCTTGGGCCACGTTAATTGCGATGACGCCGGGCGGCATCGGAAAAGTGGAGCGGGGATGATGCGGATTTCTTCAAAATGGGTTTTGGCGGCCGGAGCTCTGGCCGCCGTTTTTGGCAGCTTGAGTTCAGCGCAGGCGCAGCAGACGATCCGCGTCGGCTGGACCATTCCGGCCGAAGAATCGAAATACTGGATGATGCGAAGGCCGGCCGAATTTCCCGATCTCGGCAAGACCTACAATGTCGAATGGACGCAATTCCAGGGCACCGCGCCCATGACGCAGGCGCTGGCCGCGGGCGCGCTCGATTGCGCGACGCAGGCGCCGCTGTCGCTGGCCAACGGCGTGGTCGGCGGTAACCTCAAGGCCTACATCGTGGCCCAGCACGTCTTTGAAAAGCCCGGCGGCTTCTCGGTCTATTGGGCGGTTAAGGACAATTCGCCGATCAAGACCATTGCCGATCTCAAGGGCAAGACCATCGGCATCTCGGTGATCGGCGGCGGCACCCAGGGACCGTTCAACATGCTTCTGAAGCAGAATGGGGTCGACCCGACCAAGGACATCAAGTTGGTCGAAGTCGGCTTCGCCGTCTCCGAAGACGCCCTGCGTCAGGGGCGCGTCGACGCCGTCAACATGAACCAGCCCTTCGCGGCGCGAGCCGAGGCCAAGGGCGGTATACGCAAGCTGTTTTCGCTCAACCAGGCAATGCCGAACATCGTTCATATTCTGGAAGCCTGCCGCGCCGACTTTGTCGACAAGAATCCGGAACTGGCAAAGGCCTATGTGCGCGACATTACCTTGGGCATGAAGAAGGCGCTGGCCAATCGCGAGGAGACGCTCAAGGTCGTCTCCGAAGTGCTGAAGGCACCGATCCCGGTTTTGGATACCTATCTGCTCAAGGACAATGATTTCGGCAGAGACCCCGGCGCGGCGCCGAATTTCCCCGCGATCCAGAAGATGCTCGACATCTACGCCTCGACGGGGATGCTCCCGAAGATGGACGTCGCGCAGTTCAAGCATCCGACCATCGTGGCGCCGCTGCAATAGGCGAGGATTATCCAAGCGTCGTCCCGGCGAATGTCGGGACGAGCTGGAGAGAGATTGTACCGATGAAGAAGTGGCGATCCCGCGTGACGACCGATGGCCTCGATCGCGCGCCTCACCGCGCCTTCATGCGCGCGATGGGGCTCGACGACGAGGCGCTCGGCAAGCCGATGATCGGGGTCGTCAGCATGAAGGGCGAGCAGACGCCCTGCAACATGACACACGATTTCCAGGTCGATGCCGCCAAGGCGGGGATCGCGGAGGCCGGCGGCACGCCGCGGGAATTCGCCACCATCTCGGTCTCCGACGGCATCAGCATGAACCATGAGGGCATGAAGTTCTCGCTGCTGTCGCGCGAGCTGATCGCCGATTCGATCGAGGCCGTGGTGCACGGCCTCGCCTATGATGCGCTGATCGGGTTCGGCGGCTGCGACAAGACGCTGCCCGGCGTGATGATGGGAATGATCCGGTGCAACGTGCCGTCGATCTTCATCTATGGCGGCAGCGCGCTGCCCGGGCGGTTCGAGGGAAAAACCCTGACCGTGCTCGACTCCTACGAAGCCGTTGGCGGCTTCATGACCGGCGAAATCGACGCGGCGACGCTCGAAGGCATCGAGCGCAGCTGCCTGCCGACCATCGGCGCCTGCGCGGGCCAGTTCACCGCCAACACCATGGGCATGGTTTCCGAAGCGATGGGGCTGTCGATGCCCAACGTGTCGATGATCCCCGGTGTCTACGCCGAGCGCGCGCAAGTCGCGCGCCGCGCCGGACGTCTGGTGATGCAGATGCTGGGGCGGGGCAGCCCGTTACCGCGTGAAATCGTCACGCGAAAGGCGCTGGAAAACGGTGCGGCCATCGTGGCGGCGACGGGTGGGTCGACCAACGCCGCGCTGCATCTGCCGGCGCTTGCCAACGAGGCCGGGATATCCTTCACGCTGGACGACGTTGGCGAGGTATTCGCGCGCACGCCTCTGATCGGTAATCTGCGCCCGGGCGGCAAATATACCGCCAAGGACGTCTACGATATCGGCGGCACCGCGGTCGTGATCCGTGCGCTGGTCGAGAGCGGCCACATCGACGGCAGTTGCCTGACGATTACCGGACGGACGATCGCGGAAGAATATGGTGAAGCGAATGCGCCGGATGGCGAGATCGTGTTCAGTCCCGGCAAGCCGATCATGCCGGACGGTGGCGTCGCGGTCTTGAAGGGCAATCTCTGTCCTGACGGTGCCGTCATCAAGGTGGCTGGTCTGAAGAACCTGGTGTTCGAGGGCACAGCGCGTGTGTTCGAGGACGAGGAGCAATGCGTCGATGCCGTACGGAACCGCAAATATGCCGCCGGCGACGCTCTCGTCATCCGCAATGAGGGGCCGGTCGGCGGTCCCGGCATGCGCGAGATGCTCGGCGTCACCGCGCTGATCTACGGGCAGGGCATGGGCGAGAAGGTCGCGCTCATCACCGACGGGCGTTTTTCCGGCGCGACGCGCGGGATGTGCATCGGCTATGTTTCGCCGGAGTCATCTATTGGCGGTCCGCTGGCGCTGGTGCGCGACGGCGACCGCATCCGGATCGATGCCGCGGCGCGTCGTATGGATATCCTGATCGACGACCTTGAATTCGCAAAGCGGCGTCAGGCCTGGAAGCCGCGACCGCCGCGGCATCGGGCAGGCGCGCTCGCCAAATATGCACGTCTGGTCGGCCAGGCGCCCGGAGGCGCCGTCACCCATGACGGCGCGGCCGAATGGCCGTGGTTTGATCAGCGGTGATCAGGCACTCAGCCCGAAACAGCATCGCCAGGCCTTGCATGTTTCAGCTATGCTCGCTTTAACCTGACATGATCGGGAAACCATTTGTGTCTGACGGACTTGTGCCGGGAAGAAAAGCGGGAATGAAGCTGGTGCCATCGCGGCCGGATGTTGGGGTGGATGCCGCGGCGGCGCGCCAGCCGGCGGTTGCGATGATCGAGATTGATCGCGTCTCGCAGGTTTTCCGCACATCCGGTCGTCAGGACCATCTGGCGTTGTCGGAGATTTCGCTGGCAATCGAGGATGGCGCGTTCGTCTCCATTCTCGGCCCTTCCGGCTGCGGAAAATCGACATTGCTTTACATCGTCGGCGGCTTTGTCAGCCCGACCGAGGGCGTGGCCAGGATGAAGGGCAGGGCGATCACGGGGCCCGGGCCTGATCGCGGGCCGGTGTTTCAGGAGTTCGCGCTGTTTCCGTGGAAGAGCGTGCTCGGAAATGTGATGTACGGTCCGCGCCAGCAGGGCGTGAAGCCGGCCGAAGCCGAGGCGCAAAGCCGCGCGCTGATCGAGATGGTCGGCCTCAAGGGCTTCGAGCATTTCTACCCCAAGGAACTGTCCGGCGGCATGAAGCAGCGCGTCGCGCTGGCGCGCACGCTGGCCTATCACCCGGCGGTGTTGCTGATGGACGAGCCGTTCGGCGCGCTGGACGCGCATACCCGCACGCGGCTGCAGAACGACCTGCTCAATATCTGGGAACGCGACCGCAAGACCGTGCTGTTCGTCACCCACTCGGTCGAGGAGGCGGTGTATCTGTCGGACAAGGTCGTGGTGATGACGCGTTCACCAGGCCGCATCAAGGAGATCATCGATATCGATCTGCCGCGGCCGCGCCGACGGACGGAGCTGTTGCTCGATCCCCGTTACCAGAAATATGTGGTCGATATCGAGCGTATGTTCGACGACACCGGCGAAGACGAGTTGCGGCCATGATTTCATGGCGCGTCCTTCTCTCGCGCTCGGCGCCGTGGCTGGCCTGTCTCGGCCTGCTCTGCGTCTGGCAGATTGGGGCGCTGATCCTCAATACCGACAGCTTTCCGACCGCGTGGGAAGCTGTCCGGGCGATTCCCTCCATCCTCGGCGACAAGGAATCCCTGATCAACATTCTGGCCTCGCTGCGCCGCATGGCGGTCGGCTTCGGCATCGGCGTGCTTTTTTCGATTCCACTTGGCCTGATGATGGGCCGTTCACGCGGCGTCGCCTCGTTTTTCAATCCGCTGTTGATGGTGATCTATCCGGTGCCGAAGGCGGCGCTGATGCCGATCATCATGCTCTGGCTCGGTGTCGGCGACGTCGCCAAGACGCTGGTGATCTTCCTCGGCGTCAGCCTGCCCGTGATCTATCACAGCTTTCAGGGCGCCAAGGCGGTCGAGGAAAAGATGGTGTGGTCGGGCGCCGCCATGGGACTTTCGGCGGCGCAGCGCATGGTCCGGATCGTGCTGCCGGCGGCGCTGCCGGAAATTCTCACGGGCTGTCGCACCGGACTGGTGCTGGCGCTGATCACCATGGTCACCTCGGAGATGATCGCGCGGCAGTCCGGCGCCGGAAACATCCTGTTCAACGCGCTCGATATGGGGCAATACGATACCGTCTACGCGATGATCATCATCATCGGCGCGATGGGCATCGGCCTCGACGCCGCGTTCGAAAAGTTGCGCGGCAGGCTGGTGAAATGGTCCGAGCCGGGCTTCGACATTCCCTTGAGCTTCGCATGAACCTGCGCGCCGTCACCACGGATGTTTTGCTCGGGATCGTGCCGATCGCCCTCCTGATCGCGCTTTGGCAGGCGATTTCGTCGTTCGGCTATGCGCCGCCGACGTTGCTGCCGCCGCCCGGTGTCGTGTTCATGCGGCTGGTGCAGCAACTGGCGACCAGCACGTATCAGGAGGAGATCGCGGCCACGCTGTTTCGGTTGTTCGCGGGATTCTTGATCGCGGTGATTTTGGGCGTCAGCATCGGCCTGGCGGCGGCGGCAAGCCCTGGCATCAACGCCGTGGTGCGGCCGATCGTGCGGGTGCTCGCACCATTGCCCAAGGTCGCGCTGTATCCGGCGTTGCTGCTGCTATTGGGTTTCGGCCATGAATTGAAGATCACGCTGGTCGCGGCCGACGCGCTGTTTCCGATCCTGCTTTCGACCTATTACGGGGCGTCGATGGTCGAGCAGAAGCTGATCTGGTCGGCGATGGCGGCGGGTACGCCACGCGGTCAAATCCTGTTCAAGGTGGTGCTGCCGGCCGCGGTGCCGTCGATCCTGACCGGCTGCCGCATCGGGCTTGTAATCTCATGCATCGTGGTGTTTCTCGCGGAAATGATCACCTCGACCGACGGCCTCGGCCATGTCCTGGTGACGGCAGCGCGAACCTTTCAGGCCGTCGACATGTTCGTGCCGCTGATCACCATCTCGCTGCTGGGCCTGATCCTCAACGGCCTGCTGGAAGGCTTGCGGACCTGGCTGCTGCGCGGGTTTCCGGAAGTCTGATACAACGATTGAAGTGGAGACAAGACATGTTTGCAGATCGCATCGAAGCGAAATGGATCGACGCGTTCTGCGAGATCTTCGAGCGCTGCGCGGTCAAGCCGGGCGATACCGCCGCGATCCTTTCGGAGACCCAGTCGCGCGCGCTCAACGTCCACCTCGCCGAACTCGCCCTCCTGAGAATGGGCGCCAAGCCGTTTCACATCGTCGTGCCGACGCCGCGCAACCGCGAGGTGGTTCCGATCCGCTCGACCGGTGCCAGCATCGCGATCCAGCGGCTTGGGCCGGTCGTCACCGCGCTGCAGCAGGCGGGTTTTGTGGTCGACTGCACCATCGAAGGGCTGATGCACGCGGTGGAGACTCCGGAAATCCTGAAAGCCGGCTCGCGTATTCTCAATATCTCCAATGAACATCCGGAAGCGCTCGAGCGTATGGTGCCGGATCTGGCGCTGGAAAAGCGCGTGCGCGCGGCAGCGAAGATGTTGCGCGGCACCAAACGCATGCGCGTGACCTCGAAAGCGGGGACTGACCTCGCCGTCGACATGGTCGGTGCCTCCACGGTCGGCGTCTGGGGCTGGACCGACAGGCCGGGTACGCTGGCGCATTGGCCCGGCGGCATCGTCGTCAGTTTCCCCAAGAGCAGGACCGTCAACGGCACGATCGTGATGGCGCCCGGCGACATCAATCTTACCTTCAAGCGCTATCTGACTTCGCCGATCAGAATGACGCTGAAGGACGATTACGTCACCAACCTCGAAGGCGAGGGCGCCGACGCCACCATGATGCGCGCCTATCTGGCTGCCTGGGGCGACCGCGAGGCCTATGCGGTGTCGCATGTCGGCTGGGGCATGAATCCCGGAGCGCGCTACGAGGCGCTGACGATGTACGACCAGCGCGACACCAACGGCACCGAGTTGCGCGCGGTTTCCGGCAACTTCCTGTTTTCCACCGGCGCCAACGAATTCGCGGGCCGCCACACCGCCGGGCATTTCGATCTGCCGATGATGGGGACGACGATCGAACTCGACGGCGTCGCCGTGGTCCGGGAAGGCGTGCTGCAGGACGTCTTTGGCTAGTCCCGATCCAGCACCGGCGGCCTTGCCAGACCAAAATGCCGGAGCAACTCGACCATCGCCGCAAGGCGCTGCTCACGGTAGGCATCGACGTCGAGGCCGGAATAATCGAGGAAGCCGGCGCCGGTCCGCATGCCGATGCGGCCGTCGCGCATGTTGCGCGAGATGACCTCGGGCGCGCGGTAGCGATCGCTGCCGAGCGCGCCCTCGAGGTAGCGGCTGGCGTAATAGAGGATGTCGCCGCCGCCCCAGTCGATGAACTCCAGCAGGCCCAGCACCGCGTAGCGGAAACCGAATCCATAGCGGATCGCCTTGTCGATCTCCTCGGCACTGGCGACGCCTTCCTCCACCATCCGCGCCGCCTCGTTCATGGCGAGCGCCTGGATCCGCGGCACGATGAAACCGGGCGTGGCCGCGCACACCACCGGCACCTTGCCGATGCCTTCGAGCAGGGTTTTCACCTTGGCGATGACGGCCGGATCGGTCGCTGCGCCCGGCGATATTTCGACCAGCGGGATCAGATAGGCCGGATTGAGCCAGTGCACGTTGAGGAAACGCTCGCGATGCTCGACTGAGCCTGAGATATCGTCGACCAGGATGGTGGATGTGGTCGAGGCGATGATGACGTCAGGCCCGACGCATTTCGACGCTGCCGCCAATACTTCCCGCTTGAGATCGACGACCTCGGGCACGCCCTCAAACACGATGGCGGCGTTGGCGAGCGCTGCAGCCATGTTCTGCGCGGGCGTCACGGAAACCCTGGCCACGACCGCGTCGGCGTCCTTGTCAGCCAGCAACCCGAACCGCGCCAGGCTCGCCAGCGTCTTCCTGACCTCGCCGAGCGCCTCGGCTTCGAGCGTTGCAAACTGCTCCGCGGAGCGTGCCTTGACGTCGATCATGGTGACGGCATGACCGGCATAGGCGAAGGCGACCGCGATGCCCCGGCCCATGCGGCCGGCGCCGAGACAGGCGATAGCGGGGCGAGCCGCGGTCATCGCTCAAATCCCTCGCGCAACAGGCTCTGCAACTCGCTGCGGCCCAGGCCGCCGAGGCCGAGGTTCGCCAGCGTGCGTCCGCCGTTGACAAAATCCTCGCCGCAGATCGCGCCGCCGATGGCCAGGAATGCCTTCGCCAGCGGCGTCGCGACGCCGGCCAGTTCGGCAGCCGAGACCAGCAACGACAGGCCGAGGCGCAAATCCTCCCGCATGTAGCGATGCTCGGTCAGGACGATCCGCTCGCGCCAGTCGCCGGAATCGGTCAGGCGATCATGCGAGCCGCGGCCATACATCCATTGCTCGCCTTCGGTCGCGTAATGATGGGCCAGTGGAAAATGCGGGCCCCCATAGCCAAAACCTTCGCGCACCGCGATGCGTTCGGCATCGAGCGCGTCGGTGACGCGGCGGATCGAAGCCTGCGTACCTTCCTTGTGGATGTCCCAGCGCTCGAAATGTTCGATAGGGCCCGCGTTCATCACGATCAGCGGCGGATGGATGATCGGACCGGCATTCATCAGCGCGCCGGACAGCGCGTCGCCGCAGGATTCGATCACGCCGGGAAAGGCGCGATCGATCACGTCCAGCGCATGGTTTGCGCTTTTCAGCGGAAATACGCCGACCGGCAACCGCTTGGCGCGAATGGTGATGGCGACTTCGAATGGGCCGTGCTTGCGCGTCAACCAGGGCAGCGTGCCGGTCTCTGCGAAGGCGACCGCAGCGCGATTGCCGGCGTCGCGCGCGGCGTTCGCAAAAATCATCGAGCCGAAGCTGGCCGGCGGCAGGAACACCACCTGCCCATCGCGGAGATGTGGCGCCAGCAGCCTGGCGATATCGGGTTGCGCAAAGGCCGGGGCAGGGCACAGGATCAACTCGGCGCCACGCACTGCTTCGGCGATATCCGTGGTTACCAGCGCGAGCTGCTCGTCGTGCCGGCCGTTTGAATCCTTGAGGACCACGCGTGAACCTGCCGCGCGATGCTCCGCCACCGCGGCTGCGTCCCGCCGCCATAGCCCGACCTCATGGCCTTGCAATGCAAAATCGCCGGCGGCCGCGAACGAGCCGTTGCCGCCGCCGAGTACTGCGATCTTCAAATGGCGTCTCCTTGCGACGACTCCGGCGCATCAAGCTGTCTAAGCATGAAATGCTGCACCTTGCCCAGGGCGGTACGCGGCAGGTCATCGACAAACACGATATCGCGCGGCACCTTGAAGCGGGCAAGCTGCGTCTGCACGTGCGCGCGCAGATCTTCCGCCTCGACCAGGCATCCCGAACGCCTGATCACATAGGCCACCGGCACCTCGTCCCATCGGGGATCGGGCCTTCCGATCACGCCGCATTCCACGACGCCGGGATGCTCCAGCAGCACGCGCTCGACTTCTGCAGGATAGATGTTCTCGCCGCCTGAAATGATCAGGTTCTTCTTGCGTTCGTGCACCCAGAAATAGCCGTCAGCGTCGCGCAGCCCGATGTCGCCGGTGCGATACCAGCCGTCATGCAGCGCCTCCCGCGTTGCCTCCTCGTTGCCCCAATATTCGTAGAACACGTTGGGGCCGCGCACCGCGATCTCGCCCGGCGTGCCCGGCGGCAGCTCGTTGCCGGCATCGTCTACCACCGTCGCCTCACAGCACAGGCCGGGCAGGCCGGTCGATCCGACCCGAGAGAGATCGCCGCCGAGCCTTGTATAGACCGCGACCGGGCAGGTTTCGGTCGAGCCATAGACCTGCAGCACCGGCACCCCGCGCGCGACAAGGCGATCGATCAGATGCGGCGGGACGATGGTCGATCCGGTCGAGACGGCTTTCAGCGAGGACAGGTCGGTCGCAGCCCAGGCGGGATGGTCGGTTACCGCCTGAATGGTGGCGGGCACCAGCACCGTCAGGGTCGGGCGGTCGCGCTCGATGGCCGCGAGGGTCGCGTCCGGCGTGAAGCGGGCATGGATGGTCACGGTAGCGCCGTGGTGCAGCGCCGGCGTGGTCTGGATGTTGAGGCCGCCGACATGGAAGAAGGGCAGCACGGTGAGCACATGATCATCCGAGGTGAGGCCGTGCATGTGCTGGCTCATCACCCCGTTCCACAACAGCGCTTCCTGCCGCAGCACCGCGCCCTTGGGCCTTCCCGTCGTGCCCGACGTGTAGACGATCAGAAGCGGACAACTGAGGTCGGTATGTGGATTACGGCCGTCGCCGTCCGCCTCTTCCAACAGCGCGCCGAATGCGATGCCTCGCGGAGGCGCAAAATCGAGCCCCACGACACTCGTGTCGGGCAGGCTGTCTTCCAGCGCGGACAGAATGTCCGCAAATGCCTGTTCGAGCACCAGCACCTTAACCGAGGCGTCCGACAGGATGAACAATTGCTCGGCCAGCGCCAGCCGCCAGTTCAGCGGCACCAGCATGGCGCCGAGCCGGGCGCAGGCATAGAGCAACACCAGATAATCGGGCCGGTTCAGGCTGAGGATCGCGACCCGGTCGCCGCGGCCGACGCCGCATTCGGCCTTCAGCGCGCGCGCCGTCCGTGCGATGCGCGCATTGAACTCGGCGTAACTGAGAGTCTCGCCCTCGAAAATGGTCGCAGGCTTGTCCGGCGTAAACGCCGCGTTCCGTTCGATGAGATCGGAAAGGTCCATTTTCGAACTAGTCGTCCGATTCGCCGGTCTCGTACAGCGCATCGCGGCCGATGCGGTCGAGACAGAGTTCGGCGGTCCACGGCAGCATGAGGGAGCCGCAGCGGCTGTCGCGATAGATCCGCTCCAGCGGCAGCGATTTCAGCATCGACTGGCCGCCGCAGGTCCGGATCGCCAGCGTCGCCAGCTCGTTGGCGCCTTCCATCGCGGAATATTGCGCGGCGTAAGCGCGCAGCACCTGCTCCTTTGAAGGATTGGCGCAGGCCTCGGTGACCGCCTGAAACCAGATCGCCTTGATCTGCTCCAGCTTGATCTGCATCTGCGCCACCGCGATCTGCTTGGTCGGATACATCCTGCGCTTGACCGGCGGCGTGCCGGGCACCTCGCCGCGAAGGTAGCGTAAGGTGAAGTCGTAAGCGGCCTGCGCCAGGCCGATATAGGTCGGCGACAGCGTCAGGAACATATGCGGCCAGCGCATCGCCGCCTGGAAATAGACGCCGCGCGGCATCAGCGCCGCATCCTCGGGCACGAATACGTCCTTGAACAACAGCGTCCGCGATACCGTGCCGCGCATGCCCAGCGGATCCCAGTCGCCGACCACGGAGACGCCCTCGGTCTTGGCCGGGATCGCGAGATACAGCGTGTTGCGCCGCGAGGCTTTTTCACCCTCGGCGACTTCGGTGCAGAGCACGCCGTAGTAGTCGGCGTGGCCCGCCAGCGACGCAAAGATCTTCTTGCCGTTGACGATCCAGCCGCCGTTGACCGGCTTTGCTTCGGTACCGAAGGCAACGCCGCCAGCCGCGGCCGCACCGCCTTCCGAGAACGGCTGCGAATAGATCGCGCCGTTGTCGACGATGCGCTTGTAGTGCACCGCGCGCCGCCGCTCATGTTCGGCGCGGGTGGCGGCATCCATGTCGAGATCATCGGCCAGCGGACCGGACCATAGCGTCGAGCAGACGTGCATGTTCCAGGTCAGCGCGGTCGCGCCGCAATAGCGGCCGATCTCGGCGGCCGCCAAGGCGTAGGTCTGATAGTCCGCGCCAAAGCCGCCGTGCTTCTTCGGAATGGCAATGCCGAGCAGGCCTGAGCGATGCAGATCCCGGTAATTCTCGGTCGGGAATTTTGCCTCGCGATCGTAAGTCGCCGCGCGGCCCGCGAACACGCTCTGGCCAAGCTCTCGCGCGCGCGCGATGATTCCGGCCTGTTCGTCGCTCAGCCGAAACGCGGCGGCGTCGAAGATCGGCGCGTCCAGATCGATCTTGTCGATCGCAGCCACGCTCTTGCTCGGTTGTACCGTCATTATGCCGTCACTTGGGTTACAGCCATATGGGCTTTCAGAAAGGAATCCAGCGCGGCGTTGAAGGCGGCTGGACGCTCGAGATTGACGAGATGGCCGGCGCCTTCGAGTTCAACGTAAGTGGCCGATGGAATGTAGGTCGCCATCTTCGCCATCATCGGCGCCGGCGCATTCTTGTCCTTCGATCCCGACAGCACCAGCGTCGGCACCGCGATGTTCTTCAGCGCGCTGCGCTGGTCGAACCCCAGCAGCGCCAGCATGCTGGCACGATAGCTCGCCTCGGGCACGGCGGCCATGCAGTCGCGGGCAATTTCCATACCCCGGACATCGGGATCGTCGCCCACCAGTTCCTTCACCAGGGTCGGCGCGAGCGAAGCCATGGTTTCGCCGCGATCGAGCGGGCCAAGCCGCGCGCCGATAAATTCCTTTTGCCAGTCGCCGTCGGCTTTGCCGAACGCCGGGCTGGTCTGCGCCAGGACGATGGCGGCGGCGAAATCAGCGTGTTTCGTCAGCCACTGCTGAACGATCATGCCGCCGATCGAGTGCCCGACCAGGATGGGTTTGGTGGCGCCGACGTCTCCTAGAAAGTCCTGCAGCGCGTCGGCAAGCGTGGCGATGCTGACGGCTGGTAGTCGCGCCGACCCGCCATAGCCCGGCATGTCCCAGGCCATGGCGCGATAGCGGTCGCTGAAGGCGTCGATCTGCCCGCGCCATGCCCGCGCTGCGCCGCCAATACCATGCAGGAACACCAGCGGTGGCAGCGCTGGATCGCCGGCGGCCTCGTAACCGAAACGGCCATCGCTGGTTTTCATGGGCGCAGATGCTGGCACGCCGGGGGCTCCTGTCTTGTCGGGCCTGTCGATGCTAACAGGACCCCGGCGTATGAAAAGCGATATTTCATATCTAAAGCAAGTGACGTTTGCGGTCGATTCCAGCTTGCCGGCGACGGCCGGAAGAGAGGCCGTTGCGTTGCATTTCTTGCAAAAGCTTGAAGTCTAAAATATACGCAAGTCACCAGGTGATTAATTCCGTCGGGGAGGCTGCGCATGTCCGGACTGCCGCGTTCGCCCCACGCGCTCGTCACCGGCGGCGGACGTGGCATCGGCCGCGCCATCGCATCCACCCTGGTGCGCGCGGGCGCAACCGTCACGGTGCTCGGCCGCAATCGTGCGACGCTGGATGAAGCCGTGGCCGCCGGCGACGCGCAATTTGCTGGCGTCGCCGATGTTGCGGACCAGATAGCCGTCAACGCCGCGATTGCGGAAGCGGCAGGCCGCCAGCCGATCGATATCCTGATCGCCAATGCCGGGATCGCGGAATCCGCGCCATTCGCAAAATCCGACGCGGCACTGTTCCGGCGCATGATGGATGTCGATTTCATGGGCGTGGTTCATGCCGTCCAGGCGGTGCTGCCGGCGATGAAGGACCGGCCCTATGGCCGCATTGTCGCTGTTGCATCGACCGCGGGCCTCAAGGGCTATGCCTATGCCAGCGCCTATAGTGCGGCAAAGCACGCGGTGGTTGGGCTGGTGCGCTCGCTGGCGCTGGAATTGGCCAGCACACGCGTGACCGTCAACGCCGTATGTCCCGGTTTCACCGATACCGATCTGCTCGCCGGCAGTATCGACAACATCATGAAGAAGACCGGCCGCAGTCTTGAGCAGGCGGTGGCCGATCTTTCCCGGCACAATCCGCAAGGCCGCCTCGTCACCCCGGCGGAAGTCGCCGACACCGTGCTGTGGCTGTGCGGCGAGGGCGCCGGCGCGATCACCGGACAGGCCATCGCGGTGGCGGGCGGAGAAGTCTGAGGAAAGCATCGACCGCGCGCAACAACAACGAACGACAATCCGTAAGGGAGATTCCATGAACAGGCCCGCCAATCCCGTCACGCTGCCGCTTTCGCAATATTCGCCCAGGCATTTCCTGCTGGGGGTGACGGATGGCGTGGCGACGGTGACGCTGAACCGCCCCGAGCGAAAGAATCCGCTGACCTTCGAGAGCTACCGCGAATTGACGGATTTCTTCCGCGCCTGCGCGATGGATGACGAGGTCAAGACCGTCGTGGTGACCGGCGCCGGCGGCAATTTTTCCTCGGGCGGCGATGTCTTTGAAATCATCGGCCCGCTGGTGAAGATGGATACCAGGGGCCTCACCGCCTTTACCCGCATGACCGGCGATCTCGTCAAGGCGATGCGGGCCTGTCCGCAGCCGATCGTCGCCGCGGTCGAGGGCATCTGCGCCGGCGCCGGCGCGATCGTGGCGATGGCGTCCGACCTGCGGCTCGCCGCCAGCGGCGCCAAGGTCGCGTTCCTGTTCAACAAGGTCGGGCTTGCCGGCTGCGACATGGGGGCGTGCGCGATCCTGCCGCGCATCATCGGACAGTCCCGCGCCTCGGAACTGCTCTATACCGGCCGCTTCATGACCGCGGAGGAGGGGGAACGCTGGGGGTTCTTCAGCCGCATCGTCGCGCCGGAGCAGGTGCTGGCACAGGCGCAGTCGCTTGCCAAAGAGATCACCGCGGGGCCGACCTTCGCCAACACCATGACCAAGCGGATGCTGGCAATGGAATGGGCGATGTCGGTGGAGGAGGCGATCGAGGCCGAGGCGGTGGCGCAGGCGCTGTGCATGACCACGGCGGATTTCGCCAGGGCCTTCGAGGCGTTTTCCAACAAGGCGAAGCCGGTGTTTCAGGGCAATTGAGCCGTCGGGCGGGGCCTTGCCGGAAAATTGTTTTAGGTTTAAAATAATTAAAACGTCCCGCTGCGCCGGAGGCTCTCATGAAGATCGCGATCATCGGCGGAGGACCGGCCGGTCTCTATTCCGCGATCCTGCTCAGGAAGCAGCGGCCCGAGGCCGAGATCACGGTCTATGAGCGCAATCGCGCCGACGACACTTTCGGCTTCGGCGTGGTGTTTTCCGATGCCACGCTGGACAATTTCGAGAAATACGATGCCCCGAGCTATCGCCGCATCACCGAGCAGTTCGCCTATTGGGACGATATCGCCGTGCACTTCCGCGGCACGGTGCATCGGGTCGGCGGCAACGGCTTTTGCGGCTGCTCGCGCCGCACGCTGCTTTTGATCCTGCAGGAGCGGGCGCGCGAACTCGGCGTCACCCTGCTGTTCGAAGCCGACATCGAGGATGAGGCCCGCTTTGCCGATGCCGATCTGGTGGTGCTGGCCGACGGCATCAACAGCCGCTTCCGCGACAAGTATATCGAACATTTCCAGCCCGAGGTCGACCTGCGCTCCAACAAGTTCGCCTGGATGGGCTCGACCCGGCCGCTCGATGCCTTCACCTTCATTTTCCAGGAAACCGAGTGGGGCCCGTTCATCGCCCACGCCTATCAATACGAAGTGGGACATTCGACCTGGATCTTCGAGACCGATCCCGAGACCTTCAGGCGCGCCGGGCTCGAGGGTCTGGATGAGCGGCAATCCGCCGACCGGATGGCCGGGATTTTCGGCTGGTTCCTCGAGGGACATCCGCTCCTCATCAACCGCTCGATGTGGCGCAATTTCCCGATGATCCGCAGCAAGCGCTGGGTCAAGGACAACATGGTGCTGCTGGGCGACGCCAAGGCGACGGCGCATTTCTCGATCGGCTCCGGCACCAAGCTCGCCATGGAAGACGCGATCGCGCTGGCCGACGCCATGCATCGCGCGCCGACCGTCGAAGCGGCGTTGCAGCAATACGAGACCGGCCGCCGCGAGGAGGTCGAGAAGACCCAGCACGCCGCCGACGTGTCGCTGGTCTGGTTCGAGCATGTCGACCGGTTCTGGGATTTTGACCCGGTGCAGTTCGCCTTCGGCGTCATGACCCGCGCCAAGGCGATCACCTACGATAATCTCACGCTGCGGGCGCCGGAATTTGTCGCCGAGGTCGACAAGGCATTCGCAAAACAGGTTCGCGCCAAGGGTTTCGACGTCGATGTCAGGAAACCACTGGCGCCGATGTTCCAGCCGCTGCGGCTGCGCGAGATGACGCTCGCCAATCGCGCGGTGGTGTCGCCGATGTGCATGTATTCGGCGAGGGAGGGCGTGCCCGGCGATTTTCATCTGGTGCATTACGGCTCGCGCGCCGTCGGCGGCGCCGGTCTGATTTTTACCGAAATGACCTGCGTCGGCCGCGATGCCCGTATCACGCCGGGCTGCGCCGGACTGTGGAACGACGAGCAGGAAGCCGCATGGCGGCGCATCGTCGATTTCGTCCATGCCAATTCCGCGGCGAAGATCGCCCTGCAGCTCGGCCATGCCGGCCGCAAGGGCGCCACCAAATTGATGTGGGACGGCATGGATCGTCCGCTGGAGCAGGGCGGCTGGGACGTCATCTCGGCCTCGCCAATTCCGTACTTTCCCGACAGCCAGGTGCCGCGGGAGATGGACCGTGCCGCGATGGACGCGGTGAAGGCGGCGTTCGTTCAGGCGGCCGAGCGCGGCGAAGCTTGCGGCTTCGACATGCTGGAGCTGCACTGCGCCCACGGCTATCTGCTGGCGAGTTTTATCTCCCCGCTCACCAACCAGCGCACCGACGCCTATGGCGGCTCGCTCCAGGGCCGCCTGCGCTTTCCACTGGAGGTGTTCGAGGCGTTGCGGGCGGCGTGGCCGGCGCACAAGCCGATGTCGGTGCGCATCTCCGCCACCGACTGGGCCGAGGGCGGCATCACCGGCGACGATGCCGTCGCCATCGCGCGGGCCTTTGCCGAAGCCGGCGTCGATCTGGTCGACGTCTCCACCGGCCAGACCGTGCGCGACGCCCAGCCCATCTATGGCCGCATGTTCCAGACCCCGTTCTCCGAACAGGTCCGCAACGAGGCGCGGGTTGCCACCATGTGCGTCGGCAACATCACCACGGCGGATCAGGTCAATACCATCCTCGCCGCCGGCCGCGCCGACCTGGTGGCGCTCGGCCGGCCGCATCTGGTCGATCCGTCGTTCACCCTGAAGGCCGCGGCCTGGTACGGCGCCGATGGCGTGTTCTGCCCGCCGCAATACCTGCCCGGCAAGGAGCAGATTTTCCGCAACAGCGTGCGCGACCGGCAGGATTTCGAGGACCTGAAAATTAAGGCTAAGCCGAAGACCCGGGCGGAGCTGAAGGCGGAGGCGACAAAGCCGCTTGCGGCGGAGTGACCGGTCGTGGCAGCCTAAGGCTCGCGTGGCGTTTAGGGTATTAGTGGAGTAGCGGCGATGAAGGCGATTATCGTCGGGGGCGGTATCGGGGGCCTCACCACCGCGCTGATGCTGCGGGCACGCGGCATCGGCTGCGAATTGTTCGAACAGTCGGACACCATCCGCGAACTTGGCGTCGGCATCAATACGCTGCCGCATGCGATCCGCGAACTCGCCGGGCTCGGCCTGTTGCAGAAGCTCGACGACGTCGCGATCCGCACCGACGTGCTCTATTATCTCAATCGTCATGGTCAGGAAGTCTGGCGCGAGGCGCGCGGCATCGATGCCGGCCACGACGTGCCGCAATTCTCGATCCATCGCGGCCGGCTGCAGAGCGTGATCCACCGCGCCGTGGAAACGCGGCTGGGGAATGACGCGATCCACACCGGCTGCAGGCTGGGGGCCTTCACCCAGGACGAAGGCGGCGTCACGGCTTATTTCTTCGATCGCGCCGGCAGCCACACCAAGACCGTGCGCGGCGACATCCTGATCGGCGCCGACGGCATTCACTCGCGGGTGCGCGAGACCTTGTTTCCCGGCGGAGGGGCCGCCGTGCTGGAACGGGCTGATGCTGTGGCGCGGCGCGCGCGACTGGCCGGCGTTCCTGACCGGCCGTTCGATGATCGTCGCCGGCGGCCTGCATGCCAAGGTCGTGGTCTATCCGATCGCGGAGGGATCGAGCCCGGCGAACCGCCTGACCAACTGGGCGGTGCTGGTGAAGGTCGGCGACGGCAATGCGCCGCCGCCCCGCCGCGAGGACTGGTCGCGGCCGGGCAAGCGCGAGGAATTGATGCCGCATGTGGCGCGGTTCAAGGTGCCCTATGTCGACGTGCCGAACCTGATTTCGGCGACGCCAGAATTCTACGAATATCCGACCTGCGACCGCGATCCCTTGCCCTATTGGTCCTGCGGCCGCGTCACGCTGCTCGGCGATGCCGCGCATCCGATGTACCCGGTGGGCTCGAACGGCGCCTCGCAGGCCATTCTCGATGCGCGCTGCCTCGCCGACGCGCTGGCGCGCGCCGAACATCCGCGCCAGGCGCTGATGGCCTATGAAGCAGAAGCGGTTGCCGATGACCGCGGAGATCGTGCGCTCCAACCGCCGCGGCGGCCCGGAAGGCGTGATCGACGCGGTCGAGCAATTGGCGCCCGACGGCTTCGACAATGTCGAGAACGTGCTGAGCTATTCCCAGCGCGAGGCCATCGTTCGGGGCTATGCCAGCAAGGCCGGCTTCGCCGCACCGGCACTCGGCCTGGCGGCGGTGCGGGCGTAAAGCGCGCAGGGCGCTCACGACGGATGCGAATTCGAACGACGGCATTGTCTAACGACTAAACCCGGTTGTCGTCCCCGCGAACGCGGGGACCCATACGCCGCGGCACCTCGTTCGGGTCGGATGTTCGACGCCTTGCCTCACCATCATCGCCGGTAGTTATGGGTCCCTGCGTGCGCAGGGACGACGAAAGAGTGCGCCGCGTTCGCGCGCAACGCATGGCCACGGATTCGAATTTCAAACAGCGGAGCATCATCGGATACACGTTCGCGATCTCGCCGCGCATATCGCGCGAGTTTTGGCCTTCTCGTTCCGCCCTCTCGTATCAGAGGGCGCAGGGAATGCCGGGCGCCCGATGCGCCCGATAGCCGCGTGTGCGGAGGTAGTGGTAGTGAGCACACGCGTTAGTCAGGTCACACCGGAAATCGCCCGGCATTCCCCGCGCAATGGTTTTAACGGCTTACTTCGTGCTCTTCCCGGCGATCGGCTTTTTGTCACCGTCATCCGCGAAAACTTGTTTTCGCGAACTTGACGCCAGCGTCGAGGCGTCAGGACCACACGACTTCTCCGTCCGCAAGTTGAGCGCCTTCGTCTCTGGCGCCGCTCGCGTCCACCGCATCCTGTCCCGCGTCCGTGACGATCTCGAGCCGCCCCTCTGTGGGACAGGACGGCGAGGGTTATAAGGTGATTTGCGTCTTCGGAAAATCAGAATATTTTTGCAAAAGGGGCTGGACAGGCTTTTGGTGATTTGCCCGTCGAGGCTGGGCAAGAATACTGGACTAGGCAAATTTTGGGAGTTGAGTGTACGATTCGCGTATGATGAATCGCATGTTCAAGAGCGGCGATAGCCGCGCGCAGCCAGCTTGCTCCCCCCTCGGATTGAAGACTATGTCGGACCGGATAATCCGGTTCGTGCGATCGACGGCTTCGTGAACGCTCTCGATCTGGTCAAGCTCGGGTTTCGGCATGCGAACCGCGGCGTCGGCGCCGGGCAACCGCCCTACGATCCGTCGGATCTGCTGAAGCTCTACCTTTATGGCTACATCAACCGGGTCAGGTCATCGCGCCGGCTGGAGCGGGAAGCCGGCCGCAACCTGGAACTGATCTGGCTGCTGAGGACCCTGCGGCCCGGCTATCGGACGATTGCCAATTTCCGTAAGGAGAACTGGGCGGCCTTGAAGGCGGCGAACCGCAACTTCGTGCTGGTGTTGCGCGAACTCGATCTGATCGGCGGGACCCTCGTTGCGCTCGACGGCGCCCTGTTCCACGGCAACGCCAGCAAGGGGAGCATCTTCACGAAAGGGAAGCTCGCCAAGCAGATCGCCGAGCTGGACAGGGAGATCGATGCCTATGGCAAGGCCCTTGACGCCAACGATACGGAAGAGGCCAAGCAGTTGAGCATCGATCTGAAGGATGGCAGCAAGGGCGACGGCGGCGATGTCGGCGCAAAGGTGAAGGAGCTGATGGCCAGGCGCGAACGTGCGCAGGCCGACCTCAAGGACCTGGGGACCAGTGACAGGGGGCAGGTGTCCAAGACCGATTCCGATGCACGGCTTCTGAGCAAGGGCGACCAGACCATCGCAGGCTACAACGTGCAGAGCGTCGTCGACGACAAGCACATGCTCATCGTCGGAAGCGAGGTCGTCAATCGCAGCGATGCAGGCCATCTCCATGTGATGGCAAAAGCGGCCAAGGATGCTCTGGATGTCAAGGCGCTGCAGGTGCTGGCCGATGAGGGCTACTACAATAGCGAAGACCTGAAGGCCTGCGAGGATGACGGCATCACCGCCTATGTACCGATCCACGATGGCAACAGGACTCTCGAGAAGCAGGGCCGTTTCCCCCGCAAGGACTTCAGCTATGATGCGAACGACGACGTCTATCGTTGCCCGGCCGGCGAATTGCTGCATCCGACAAAGAAGTCCTGGACGAATGCAAGCGGTCGGGTCGAGATCCGCTATCTGAGCTCCAGGATGAGCTGCGATGCCTGTCCGATGAGGGCGCGTTGTCTCGGCCCGAAGGCGAAAATCCGCAGCGTCTTTCGCTGGGAGCACGAAGCTGTTCTGGACCGTCATCGCGCAGGATGGCAAAGGAAGGCACAAGCCAACTGATGCGTCGCCGCTCCGCCATCGTCGAGCATCCTTTCGGGACGCTCAAATGCCGCGCCGGGTATCAGCACTTCCTCGTCCGCGGTTTCGAGAAGGTCAGCGGCGACGTCGGGTTGGCAGATGCGCTCTGTCGCCTCCCTCAACGCGCCCGGGGACGGCGGCAGCGCGTTGGGCGGGTTAGCGCGAGCGTAACCCACCTCTTTGTCATCCGCCGGTAGGCGGATTACGCCTTCGGCTAACCAATCCGCCCTACGAGCCAATCTTTCTCGTCATTGCGAGGAGCGAAGCGAACGAAGCAATCCATTGCTTTCTTAGCGGATCCTGGATTGCTTCGCTTCGCTCGCAACGGTCTCAAGGCGCCACGGCGCCGTGTATCTCACGCCCCCGGGGGCGGCGGCAGGAAGTGGATGTTGTGTTCGGCGGCCAGCGCCACGACGGCGTCCGGCGTCTGTTCCTTCATGTTGTGAATGGCCCAGAACAGATCGTAGAGCCTGCGGGTCGGAGAGACCCAGAACAGCGTCTTTGCGGTCTGGCCGGATTTATTGAAGATGCCGTGTGGTAGGCCCATCGGCAGGCGGACCAGATCGCCCGGCGTGGCCTGGGTTTCGCCGCCCCCCAGCATGAAGTCGAGTTTGCCTTCCAGGATGTAGAGATACTCGTCCTGATCCGGATGGATATGCGGCGGCACGAAAGTCTCGGGCGGGAAGGTCGCGTGCCACGAGAAGCAATGTTCGGTGACGTTCTTCGGCACATAGGTCTGGCCGAGAATGTTCCAGGAAATTCCCTGGATACCCTCATTGGCCCGGGTGATGCCGGCGATTTCGGTCTTCATGCCCTGTTTCCTTCCCCTCGTCATTGCGACGTGTTTTCTACCGCAGATAAGTCTACGCAATCTGCGTAAACTCGATTGCTATGCGAACCGGTATCCACTTCGCTCGAAAACGCTTTGGGTTGTTCAGAATCTTGCCCGTTTCGATAGAATCGAAACGGACAAGGTTCTAGACTCTTGATTTGACGCGTTTTCTCAACGCGAACCGGTCTCCACTTCGCTTGAAAACGCTCTAGTTGCCCGGCGTGCATTCCCTGGCGTAGCGGTCGCCGTAATTCTCGAACACTTTTTGGACGATCTCGGTCTGGAATTTGCCGTCCGGTCGTTTTGCGACCTTGGTCAGGTAGAAATCCTGGATCGGATAGCCGTTGGTGTTGAATTTGAAGCCGCCGCGCAGCGAGGTGAAGTCGGCCTTCTTCAATGCCGCGGACACCGCTTGCTTGTTGGTGAGATCGCCCTTCACCGCCTTGACCGCGCTGTCGATCAGCATCGCCGTATCGTAGCCCTGCATGGCATAGGTGGCCGGGCACGCTGTTGTAGGCCGCTTCATAGGCGGCGACGAATTTCTTGTTCTGCGGATTGTCGAGATTGGGCGCCCAGTTCGCGCCGCCGAACATGCCGACCGCCGCATCCTGTTGCGCCGGCAGCGTCGATTCATCGACCGTGAACGCCGACAGCACTGGAATCTTGTCGGCGAGGCCGGCCTGTTTGTACTGCTTCACGAGGCTAACGCCCATGCCGCCCGGCATGAAGGTGAATACGGCGTCCGGCTTGGTCGAGGCGATCTTGGAGAGTTCGACCTGGAAATCCAGCGTGCCCAGCGGCACGTAGGTCTCCTCGACGATTTCTCCCTTGTAGTCGAGCTTGAAGCCGGCGACGGAATCCTTGCCGGCCTGGTAGTTCGGAACCATGATGTAGACGCGCTTGTAGCCACGATCCTGGGCGACCTTGCCGAGAACCTCGTGCACCTGATCGTTCTGGTATGAGGTCACGAAGAAATAGGGGCTGCAGTTCTTGCCGGCGTAGCTCGACGGTCCGGCATTCGGGCTGATCAGGAACGTCCTGGTATCCGTGACCGGCTTGTGGATCGCCTGCAGGACATTGGAGAAGATCGGCCCCACCACGAAATCGACCTTGTCGCGTTCGAGCAGGCCCTTCACCTTGGTCACCGCGGCGTCCGGCTTGAGTTCGTCATCGACCGCGACGACCTCGACATCGCGGCCAGCCATCTTGCCGCCGAGATCCTTGACCCCGAGCATGAAGCCGTCGCGGGCCTGCTGGCCGAGTACCGCCGCCGGACCGGATAGCGTCACGATCACGCCGATCTTGAGCTTGTCCTGCGCGATGGCTTGACTGGCCGCGACGCTCAAGAGAGCCGCGAGCCCGGCCAACTTCAACTGCTGCTTCATGATCACTCCCCCGCTCCAACCGAGATTCCGCGCTCAAGGCTTGAGCTTATTCTGATGACGGCCGTTGCCGCAAGCAGAGCCGTGGCTCGCCCAATCCCATCGGAGAGGCGGCATGCAAGCCGCGCGCCAATTGTTTGAACCCTAAAGAAGTTTTCGGAAAAGCGGCAGGGGCTTGGGGCCGGCCGGTCTTTTGACTTGCGGCGGGAGGCGAATTATTTGAAGGTCAAAACAACGGGGGCCAGGCCCGACAGACGCAAGGTTGACGGCATCGCTATGAGCGGCCGTGAGGACCCAGGCAGGTGTGATTGCATCATGATCCTTGATTCCGAGACCAAGGCCGTCGAACTCCCGGAAGATCACGGCAACGAACTGAGATTGTGGCTCCGCCTGTTGACCTGCACGACCCTGATCGAGGGGGAGGTGCGCAGCCGGCTGCGCGAGCGGTTCGACGTCACGCTGCCGCGCTTCGATCTGATGGCCCAGCTCGACAAGGCACCGGAAGGCATGACGCTGTCGGATGTCTCCAAGCGGATGATGGTCAGTAACGGCAACGTCACCGGGCTGGTCGAGCGCCTCGTTGAATCAGGCCATCTCGACCGGCGGACATCGGATACCGACCGGCGCGTGCAGGTGATCCGGCTGACGAAAGCCGGCCGCGTCGAGTTTCGCAAGATGGCCACCGAGCACGAAACCTGGATCGCCGACATTTTTTCCGACCTGACGCCGAAGGACGTCCGCGATTTGATGCGGCTGTTGGCCAAGACCAAGGCCTCGGCGCAGAAGTCCGCGCAAAAACGAGCTTAGTCGCGTCTTGGGCGCCGAGGTCGACTACGAGGTCGAGTACAACAACCGGGCGCGGGTCCCGGAAAACCCCGCGATTATCGCCGGCTGGGCAAGGGACGCCGCCGCCTATCGCGAGCGCCACGCCCCGCGCGCAATTCCCTATGGCCCGGGCGCGCGGAACACGATCGATTTCTTTCCCGGCGGCAATCAAGGGCCGGTCGTCGTTTTCATTCATGGCGGCTACTGGCAGGCGCTGGATGGCTCCTGCTTCAGCCATCTCGCCGGCGGCCTGAATGCCCATGGGATCAGCGTCGCCATCCCAAGCTACGACCTGTGCCCCGCGGTCACCGTCGATCAGATCATTCAGCAGATGCGGAGAGCGACGCGTGAACTGGCGCGGCTGGGCCGATCCCTCGTCATCGGCGGCCATTCCGCCGGCGGGCATCTCGCCGCCTGCATGCTGGCGACCGACTGGCCGGCCTACGACGCTTCGCTGTCCCGGGATCTCGTGATTGCGGCCCATGCCATTTCGGGGCTGTTCGATCTGGGGCCGCTGGTCGGAACCTCGATCAACACGGCATTGCAGCTCGATGAGTCGACCGCGCGAACTGCGAGCCCGTTGTTCTGGAAGGCGCCGGCGCATGGAAGCCTCGACGCGGTGGTCGGCGAAAACGAAAGCGCGGAATATTTTCGGCAAGGCAAGACAATCGTCGAGCACTGGGGCGCCGCCGGCCTTGCGACGCGGTTCGGCGTCGTCCCCGGCGCCAATCATTTCACGGCGATTGCCCCGCTGGCCGATCCGGCCTCGCCCATGACATTGCGGCTGAAGGAACTGGCGGCGCGCTAGGCGGCAAAAAAGGTTTGGATCGCCCGGATTCGGGCTCTTGCGTGAAATTACTTTAAGTATAAAATGTTTGCCATGGCGCGTTGCCGGACGGCCTGTTGGACTGAAGCCTTTCATCCCGCAAAGGAGGGCATTGAACATGTCGGCTGAGACAAGCCCTGTCCCATCCCTTGGTCCGTCCCTTGGCCCATCCGGTCATGTCGATGATTTTACGCGACGAAATCTTCCGCCATTCGACCAATGGCCGGAACTGATTCTCGACCGGCCCGAGTTCAGGTATCCCGAGTATCTCAATGCCGCGGTCGAACTGACCGACCGGATCGTCGAGAAGGGACTCGGCGATCGTGTCGCGCTGATCGGCAACGGCCGCCAGCGCACCTACAAGGAACTGGCCGACTGGTCGAACCGCCTTGCCCATGCATTGGTGGAGAATTACGGCGTCAAGCCCGGCAACCGCGTCCTGATTCGCTCAGGCAACAATCCCGCCCTGGTCGCTGCATGGCTCGCGGCGACGAAGGCCGGCGCCGTGGTCGTCAATACCATGCCGATGCTTCGTGCGGGTGAGTTGACCAAGATCGTCGACAAGGCGGAGATCGCCCTCGCGCTGACCGACAGTCGGATCGCCGACGAACTGGTCGCGTGCGCGAAGACCAGCCGCTTCCTCAAGCAGGTCGTGAATTTCGACGGAACGTCGAACCATGATGCCGAACTCGATCGCGTGGCGCTGAGCAAGCCGGTGCGGTTCGATGCGGTGAAGACGGGCCGGGATGATGTCGCCTTGCTGGGCTTTACCTCCGGCACCACGGGCGAGCCGAAAGCGACGATGCATTTCCATCGCGATCTGCTGATCGTCGCGGATGGCTATGCCAGGGAAGTCCTCAATGTCACCCCCGAGGACGTCTTCGTGGGCTCTCCGCCGCTCGCCTTTACGTTTGGGCTCGGCGGTCTCGCGATCTTTCCGTTGCGGTTCGGCGCCACCGCGACGCTGCTGGAAAATGCGGCGCCCGGCGAGATGATCAAGATCATTGAAACCTACAAGGCCACGATTTGCTTCACCTCGCCGACCGCCTATCGGGCGATGATGGTTGCGATGGACGAGGGCGCCGATCTGTCGTCGCTGCGTCTTGCGGTTTCGGCCGGCGAAACCTTGCCGGCGCCGGTGTTCGAAAGCTGGATCCGCAAGACAGGCAAGACGATTCTCGATGGCATCGGCAGCACCGAATTGCTGCATATCTTCATTACGAACCGCACAGGCGACGCCGTCGCCGGAACGACGGGCCGCGCGGTTTCAGGTTACGAGGCCAAGGTCGTCGACGACGACATGAACGAATTGCCGCCGGGCACAGCCGGCAAGCTTGCGGTTCGCGGTCCGACCGGATGCCGCTACCTCGCCGATTCCAGGCAATCGAACTATGTGCGCGATGGCTGGAATCTGACCGGCGACACGTTCGTCCGCGACGCCAAGGGCCGCTTTTGCTTCGTGGCCCGCTCGGACGACATGATTGTCTCTTCCGGCTACAACATCGCCGGCCCTGAAATCGAGGCGGCCCTGCTGACCCATCCGGCCGTCGCCGAATGCGGCGTGGTCGGCGCCCCCGACGAGGCGCGCGGCATGATCGTCAAGGCCTATGTGGTTCCGATGTCCGGCGTCACCGCCGATGACGCGCTGGCGGTCGCCTTGCAGGAACATGTCAAACGCGAGATCGCGCCTTACAAATATCCGCGCGCGGTCGAGTTCGTGGCGCAACTGCCCAAGACCGAGACCGGCAAGCTGAAACGGTTTGCCCTGCGGCAGATCGCGCAGGCCGGCGCGGCCTCGTCGGGCATGGCCGCGGAATGAATGCATCCGGGATGACGGAGAATTGTCCGTGAGCACGCCAAACGGGCCCACGCTTGCGGTGCTGCCGGTCGGCGAACAGCGAGGCTTCGCCTGCGGGTCCGCAGATTTTGCAGCCGAGCGGCTGGCCCATGCCGAAAGGATATGCCAACGGCATGGCGGCCGACGGCCGCCTGGTGGTGACCGGCGGCGTGATCGGCTGGGACCATCACGGCGATCTGCCGGCTGACTTTGTCGCGCAGGTCCGTCAGACCCTGAGCAATATCGCAGTCATTCTTGCGGAGGGCGGCGCGCGGCCCGAACATCTCGTGCGCCTCACCTGGTATGTCGTCGACATGGAGGAATATCTGGCGAACCTGAAGGCGCTCGGGCAAGCCTATCGCGATATCTTCGGCGCGCATTATCCGGCCATGGCGCTGGTCCAGGTCGTGCGTCTGGTTGAACCGGCGGCGCGGGTCGAGATCGAGGCGACGGCGGTGGTGCCGCGCTGAACCGGATTCCGGCAGTCCAGACCATGATGATTTTCGGCTAGACCAAATTTATTCGCGCGCTCTGCGCACCTCTCGCCGACGCGGAGAGGTGAACGGAACGCAGGCGCTAGTTCCGGTACGACGGATCGGCGCGGTCGAGCTTGCGCAGCAGCGCCGGCCAGGCCAGTTCGCCGTTGCGGTTGGGCAGATTGGGACGCGGCTTCACCTTGTCGAAGGTCTTTTCCAGGATGTCCTGCGGCGGGTAGACCAGCCTGGTGTTGCAGGACAGCGCCATCACCTGCACCTCGCAGGCGCGTTCCATGCGATACAACAGGTTGAACGTCGCGGGGATCGTGCGTCCGACCACGAGCAGTCCGTGGTTGCGCAACACCATGGCCTCGTGATCGCCGAGGTCCCTGACCAGCCGCTCGCGCTCGCCGATATCGTCGGCGATGCCTTCGAAGTCGTGGTAGGCGATGTGAAGAAAGCGCATCGAGGTCTGCGCCAGCGGCAGCAGTCCGCATTCCATCGCCGAGACCGCCATGCCGGCCGGCGTGTGCGTATGCGCGACGCAGTCGACATCGTGCCTGGCCATGTGGATGGCGCTGTGAATGACGAAGCCCGCCGCGTTGACGCCATAGTCCGAAGCGTTGAAGAGGACGTTGCCGTCGACATCGATCTTGATCAGGCAGGATGCGTCGATCTCTTCATAGAGCATCCCGTAGGGGTTGATCAGGAAATGGTCGTGCGAGCCGGGCACGCGGCAGGAGATGTGGTTGGCGATCATCTCGGTCATGCCGTACATCGCGGTGAGGCGGTAGCAGGCCGCGAGATCCACCCGGGTTTGCCATTCCTCCGGGCTCACCTGTTCGCGAACGGATTTTACCACTTTGATCGCGGGGGCATTGACGGGAGGGGTCATGGAGCGTCTCCGTTGCAACGGGCGGTGTCGCGTAAGCCTGGGCCTGACCGGCAGGTTTTCAGGATAGCTGCAACTTCAGTTGCGCCGCAAGGCGGGGTCACAACCATCAATGCAACTCAGCCATCGCCCGTGCGCAGCGGTCGACGAACTTTTTGCCTGAGTCACAGACTTGCGCCCTCTCCGCAGTTTTGCTGCACAGCAAAAAAGCCGTCGCAAATCCTTCATGCGCGGCCTGTACTTGGTGCCCCGATAGTGTTGATGTCCTGATGTTAGGACATGCCTTCCTTTGCGATCGGAGCCAGTTTCATGAAGACCGTCCGTTTTGTCCTCGCCCTGCTGGCGCTGGCGCTGGTGGCGCCTTTGCAGTCCGCCAAGGCGGCTGACGTCATCTGCTACAACTGCCCGCCGGAATGGGCGGACTGGGCCTCCATGCTCAAGGCCATCAAGGCCGATCTCAACTACGACATCCCCCTCGACAACAAGAACTCCGGCCAGGCGCTCGCGCAAATCCTGGCCGAGAAGAACAATCCGGTCGGCGATATCGGCTATTTCGGCGTCACCTTCGGCATGAAGGCCAAGGCACTGGATGCGCTTGAGCCTTACAAGCCCGTCAACTGGGACCAGGTACCCGCCGGACTGAAGGATCCGGACGGCTACTGGACCACGATCCATTCCGGCACGCTCGGCCTGTTCGTGAACAAGGATGCGCTCGGCGGCAAGCCGGTGCCGGCGTGCTGGAAGGATCTGTTGAAGCCCGACTACAAGGGCATGGTCGGCTATCTCGATCCGACCTCGGCGGCGGTGGGATATGTCGGCGCGGTCGCGATCAATCTGGCGCTTGGCGGCAGCGCGGAGAATTTCGATCCGGCGATTACCTTTTTCAAGGAGTTGCGCAAGAACGATCCGATCGTTCCCAAGCAGACCTCTTACGCCCGCGTCGTTTCCGGCGAAATGCCGATCCTGCTGGATTATGACTTCAACGCCTATCGCGCGAAATATCAGGAGAAGGGTAATTTCGAGTTTGTGATCCCGTGCGAAGGCTCGGTGGTGTTTCCCTATGTCGTCGGCCTCGTCAAGAACGCGCCCGACAAGGACAAGGCCAAGAAGGTGCTGGACTATCTGTTGTCCGACAAGGGGCAGGCGATCTGGACCAACGCCTACCTCCGCCCGGCGCGCCCGATCGAATTGCCGGAAGCCGTGAAGAAGAAGTTCTTGCCCGACAGCGACTACGCCCGCGCCAGGAGCGTCGATTGGGGCCGGATGGAAACCGTGCAAAAAGGCTTCGTCGACCGCTATCTCGCCGAGGTCCGCTGATGCAATATGGCGCCCTGAGCCTTCCCGGTTCTGATTGAACCAGAACCGGGAAGGCTCTACCTCTTTGTTTGACGCGTTTTCTTCACGCGAACCGGTTTCCACTTCGCTTGAAAACGCTCTGTCCAGGGGCGTCATTATTTGATGCGACATACATCCTTCGTCTGGCTGTGTCTCCTGCCGCTCGCCGTGGTGACGGTGGCGTTCTTTGTGCTGCCGATGGCGCGGCTGGTGGTGACGGGCGCCGAAGGCCCGCAAGGGCTGGCGGGATATCTGGCCATCCTGACCGAACCGCGCTACCGCGCGACCCTGATCAACACCGTTCTGCTGGCGACCGCCACCACGGTCGCCACGCTGGTCATCGCCACGATTGCGGGGATGTTCCTGCAGCGCCATCGCTTTCCCGGCCGCGCGGTGCTGATTGCGATGCTGACCTTTCCGCTGGCGTTTCCCGGCGTGGTCGTCGGCTTCCTGATCATCCTGCTGGCGGGCCGTCAGGGCCTGATCGGCGACATCACCAGCCACCTGTTCGGCGAGAAGCTGGTCTTTGCCTATTCGATCTACGGGCTGTTCCTCGGCTACCTCTATTTTTCGATCCCGCGCGTCATTCTCACGATCATGGCGGCAGTGCAGAAACTCGATGTCGGCCTGGAAGAGGCCGCGCGCTCGCTCGGCGCCAGCCCCTGGGCGGTGCAGCGCGACGTCGTGCTGCCGGCGCTGGGGCCGGCTTTCGTCGCCTCCGGCGCCATTGCCTTCGCGACCGCGATGGGCGCGTTCGGCACGGCGTTCACGCTGGCGACCAATATCGATGTGCTGCCGATGCTGATCTATACCGAGTTCACGCTGGCCGCGAATTTCGCCACCTCCGCGGCGCTGTCGGTCGGGCTGGGGATTATCTCCTGGGCGATCCTGGCGCTGGCCCGCTCGTTCAGCGGCAGCGCGGTTGCGGCGGCCGGATGAGACCATGCGCGACCGCCTGATCTTCACCGGCCAACTCGTCTTTACGCTGCTGGTGGCCGCTTTCCTGGTCGTTCCGGCGATTCAGTCGATGGTCGCCGGGATCACCGTGAATTACTTTCGCGGCATATCCTCGGGCGTGACGCTGCAATGGGTGTTTCAGGTC
Organism: uncultured Alphaproteobacteria bacterium; assembly: GCA_963721275.1. Classification (GTDB taxonomy): domain Bacteria; phylum Pseudomonadota; class Alphaproteobacteria; order Rhizobiales; family Xanthobacteraceae; genus Bradyrhizobium. Next base: position 294,684 of record CAVRIQ010000022.1, read on the forward strand.
TGGGATCTCTATGCCGGCACCATCCTGCTGTCGTTCGAGATCGCCTTTGCCGCGCTGGCCGTGACGCTCGTGGCCGGCGTTCCCGCAGCCTATGCCTTGCACGTGAGGGGAGGGCGGCTGTCGCGGATCGTCGAGGAAATCATCACTTTGCCGCTGGCCATTCCCGGTCTGGCGATCGCGCTGGGCCTGCTGCTGACCTATCAGGGTTTTGGCGGGTTTCGCCGCTCCTGGCTGTTCATCCTGACCGGCCACGTCGTCTTCACCATGCCGTTCATGGTGCGATCGGTGATGGCGGTATTCGCCACCGTCGACATCAAGACGCTGGACGAAGGCGCAGCGTCGCTGGGCGCTTCGCCGTGGCGGCGCTTTCGCGACGTGATCGTTCCCAACGCCATGCCGGGGATTCTGGCCGGCAGCCTGATGGTGGTGACGCTCTCGCTCGGCGAGTTCAACCTGACCTGGATGCTGCACACGCCGCTGACCAAGACGCTGCCCATCGGGCTTGCCGACAGCTACGCCTCGATGCGGCTGGAAGTGGCGTCCGCCTATACGCTGATTTTCTTCATCATGATCATCCCGCTTCTGGTGGCGATGCAGTTGTTCGCCGACAGGGAGCAGGCAAGATGAATGTGGCCGCGGGACACGGCGCCTCGGTGCGCGTTGAGGCTTGCGGCAAGACCTTTGCCGACGGCACCCGCGCGCTGGAGCCGGCGACGCTCGACATCGCGCGCGGCGAAACGCTGGTGCTGCTCGGCCCCTCCGGCTGCGGCAAGACCACGATGCTGCGCATCATTGCAGGGCTCGAACTGCCCGATCGAGGTGGCCTGGTGCTGTTTGACGGCAACGACATGACGTCGGTGCCGATCGAGAAGCGCAATGTCGGCATGGTGTTTCAATCCTATGCGCTGTTCCCCAATATGAGCGTCGCCGACAATATCGGCTATGGCCTGAAGATCCGGGGCATGGGACGCGAAGAGCGCGCCGCACGCGTTGCCGAACTGGTGGCGCTGACCAATATCACCGGGCTGGAAAATCGCCGCATCGACCAGCTCTCGGGGGGCCAGCGCCAGCGCGTGGCGCTGGCGCGCGCGGTGGCGATCCGGCCGGGCATCCTGCTGCTCGACGAACCCTTGACCGCACTCGATGCCGCGCTGCGCGATCGCCTGCGCGGCGAGCTCAATCGCTTGCTCCGCGCGCTGGGGATTACCACGATCTATGTCACGCACGACCAGTCCGAGGCCATGGAACTCGGCGACCGCATCGTCGTCATGCAAAAGGGCGCGATCGCCCAGGTCGGCACGCCGCGCGAGATCTATTTCAAGCCGAAGAACCGCTTTGTCGCCGAATTCATCGGCGCCGCGAACATCATCGAGTCGGCGGTCGAGAACGGCCATCTGGTGCTGCCGGGCGGGCGGCAGCCGATCGGCGGCGATGCAAGTCTGTCCGCCGCGATCGCCATGATCCGCCCCGAAACCATCCGCGTGGTCGAAGCGGGAAGCGCGCCGCTGTCGGGAACCATCGACAGCGTCAGTTTCATCGGCGACCGGCAGCGCATGGTCGTCAGCGGCGCGTCCGGCAAGCCCCTCGCCGTCGATGCGCCGAACACCGTCAAGGCCGAAATTGGCGAGAGGGTCGGACTGTTGATCGCCCCGGACGCCGTCCGCCTGCTGCCGCCTGAAAACTGAGGAAGTGATGCCGGAAAAGCCAGTTCACATCGCGCAGATCTCCGATCTGCATATCAAGCCGCCGGGATCGCTCGCCTACGGGCGGGTCGATACTGCGGCTGCGCTCGGGCGCTGCGTGGCGGCCTTGAACGCATTCAGGCCAAAGCCCGATTTCGTGGTGATCTCGGGTGATCTGGCGGATACGCCGACAGCCGAGGAATATCAGCACCTCGAGCGCCTGCTGGCGCCGCTGGAGTTGCCTTTTGCCGGCATTCCCGGCAACCACGATTCCCGCGAGTTGATGCGCGCCGCGTTGCCATCCGCGGCGTATGCGTTTCCATCCGGGCCGCTCAATCAGCGGCTTGAAATCGGCGGGCTGGATCTGGTGCTGCTGGATTCCAGCGTGCCCGGCAAACCGCATGGCGAACTCGATGGGCCGACCCTGCAATGGCTCGACGCCACCCTTGCATCCTCCGCGGTCCGCCCGGCGCTGGTGTTCCTGCACCATCCGCCGTTCAAGGCCGGCATCTGGCACATGGACCGCCAGAATCTCCGCAACGCCGCCGAGCTCGCAGCCGTCGTCAGACGACATCCACGCGTGCAACGCATCGCCACCGGCCACGTCCACCGCGCCACACTGACGATGTTCGCGGGCGTAGCGACCACGATCTGCCCGGCGCCCAATCACGCCGTCGATCTCGATCTGGCGGAGTTGCGCGAGCCCTCCTTCAAGGTCGAGCCGCCGGCCTTTCATCTCCACAGCTGGTTTCCCGGCGAAGGTTTTGGCAGCGTCGTCACCCACCAGGTCCCGATCGGGGAGTTCGACGGCCCGCATCCGTTTTTCGGACCGGACGGGAAGTTGCTTTGAGGGGGCGGATTTCGTAATCCAAATGCCGGCAACAAATTCCCTCAAGGAAACACCATGGTTGACGCGCTGATCATCGATGCATGCAGAACGCCGCGGGGCATTGGCAAGGCCGGCAAGGGTGCGTTGTCGGGTATTCATCCGCAGCGGTTGGGCGCCACGGTGCTGCGGGCGCTGGCCGAGCGCACCGGGATCGATACGGCCGATGTCGACGACATCATCTGGGGCACCAGTTCGCAGCGCGGACCGCAGAGCGGCGATCTCGGCCGGATGTCGGCGCTCGATGCCGGCTACGATGTCCGCGCCTGCGGCGTGACGCTGGACCGGTTCTGCGGCTCGGGAATTACCAGCGTCAACATGGCGGCCGCCTCGATCATGTCGGGCTCCGAAGATCTCGTGATCGCAGGCGGCACCGAGATGATGTCGATGGAAGGCCGCCGCGGCGAGGGTCCGTTCATGATGGACAATGGCAACCTCCATTTGCGCGCCCTCCATCCGCAGTCGCATCAGGGGGTCTGCGCCGACGCCGTCGCGACGCTCGAAGGCATTACGCGGCAGGATGTCGACAGGCTGGGGTTCGAGAGCCAGCAGCGGGCCGCCAGCGCCATCAACGGCGGCCATTTCAACAAGAGCCTCGTTCCCGTCCATCGCGAGGATGGCAGCCTTGCGCTCGACCGGGAGGAGTATCCGCGGCCGCAGACCACGCTCGAAGGGCTGGCCGGTCTCAAGCCGGCCTTCACGGCGGTGGCGGACTATCCGCTGGACGACAAGGGCACGACCTATCGCAACCTCATCCTGCAAAAGTATCCCGATCTGGACCTCAATTTCGTGCACCATGCCGGCAACTCGTCGGGGGTCGTCGACGGTTCGGCCGCGCTTCTTCTGGCCTCGCCGAACTACGCCAGGTCGCACGGCCTGAAGCCGCGCGCCCGCGTGGTGGCAATGGCGAATATGGGCGATTCACCCACCCTGATGCTGAACGCGCCCGTGCCTGCCGCGCACAAGGTGCTGGCCAAGGCCGGGCTCACACTGGACGATATCGACCTGTTCGAGATCAACGAGGCCTTCGCGGTGGTGGCCGAGAAATTCATCAGGGATCTCGACCTCGATCGCGACAAGGTCAATGTCAACGGCGGGTCGATTGCGCTGGGCCATCCGATCGGGGCCACCGGCGCGATCCTGATCGGCACCATCCTCGACGAGCTGGAGCGGCGTGACCTCAGGCGCGGCCTGGTGACCATGTGCGCCGCCGGCGGAATGGCGCCGGCGATCATCATCGAGCGCGTCTAGCCCGGGAAATCGGCACCTGGAGAAACCGATTCCCGATCCAAACGCGCCCGATGACCTGATCGCCCCCGCCGATCAGCTCGCCTTCGCCAGTTCGTCGTCTTCCGGGGAGTTCAGGTACATCCCGGACATGGTGTCGACCCAGCACAGATGGTCGTGCACCTTGACCACGCCGGTGACGGTCTCCGCGGCGACGATCGCAGCCTTCCGCGAGCGCTCCTCGGTGATGACGCCGCTCAGATGGACGATGCCGTCGCGCACGATCACGCTGAGGCCGAACGGGCACCAGTCGTTCTTTTCGATCGCATCGATGACGCGGTTGCGAATGTGGTCGTCGTCGGCGGTCGGATCGGGAATCTCCTGGGCGAGGCTCGCGACCGCCTGCAACAGGTTGGAGCGCGACACGATGCCGACGATCTTGTCTGCGCGCATGACCGGCAGGCGCTTGATGTTGTTCTTCTCCATCAGCTCCACGATCTGTTCCAGCGGCGTGTCTTCGGTGATCGTGAGCGGCTGCGGCGTCATGATTTCGTCGACCTTGCTGCCGTGCTCGTGAACGAAATCGGCTGCCGCCTTGCCTGGGCCGAGAATGAATTTCAGGAACCGGCCGCGCTTGCGCTGGGTGCCGATTTCGCTGCGGCGGATGAAGTCGCCTTCCGAGACGATACCGACGAGCTTGCCGGTTGCGTCGACAACCGGAAGCCCGCTGATGTGCCTCTGCAGCATGGTGTTTGCCGCATCGACGACCTTGGTGTCCGGGGTAACTGAGATGACCGGCCGGGTCATGATCTGGTGGGCGCGCATGGGGGGCTCCGCAAGTTCGAGATTGAAACCGATATTTGGCAGGTTATGCCAGCCGGGGCGCTCCGATTTGACGCAGGTCAAGGGCGGCACGGAAGGCCGTTCGCTTGATGCAGCTCAATGTGGCCCCGGGCCAGGAGCATATCATGAAAAACGACGTAAAAAGTGGAGGTTATCATGATGGAGCTCTCCGGACCCCGCGCCGAGATTTTTGAGCAATCGGCCGCCGATGCCGCCACGCAATTGACCAAGGCGAACAAACGCGCTCTGGATTTCATGACGGGTGCGCAGAAGGTCATGCTCGAGGAAATGGTGTTCGCCGGCAATGAGATGCTCGAGCGGGCGCGAACCGAAACACACCTGTTTTCCGAATTCGTCTCGAAAATGGCCGGATCGCATTCGGTCAAGGATCTGAAGACCATGTGCGGGGAATGCGGCCAGCATCAGATTGACTTCGTCCGCCGCGACAGCGAGCGGCTTTTCAAGCATGGCGAACGGATGCTCGAAGCCGCGGCGAAGCTGTTTGGGCCGCAGGCTTGATCTGTCTTTGGTCTGTTGACGGATTTGAAGGCTAATCGTCCGGTCAGAAGTGGAAGAGATGGATTCCATGAAATCGAAATCGACCTTACCGAAGGCTGAAGTGCCGAGGTTGCCATGTCCCGCGCATGCCCCGGGCTATGGCGAACACCGCCGCGCCGCCGTTCCGGCCGGGCCAGGCGCCGATCCGGCGTCCGAAGCACACAAACGGCAGCAGCCGGAAACGTTTGAGGGCGACCGCGCGCTGCATGCGCTGGCGGCGCGCCTGACCGGCGGCATATCGCCGGTCGGGCTGGCGCTCGCCTATATCGACTGGGCTGCGCATCTGGCGCTGGCGCCGCAGCGGCGAATGGAGATTGCCCAGGAGGGAATGCGAAACGCGGCCGGGTTCCTCGAAACGGCGCGGCATTATTTTTCACCCGATCAGGGACCGTGGTCCCTGATCAAACCGAAGCCGCAGGACCGGCGTTTTGCCGCTCCGGAGTGGGAAATCCCGCCGTTCAACCTGCTCGCCCAGGCGTTTCTCCTGCGAGAGCAGTGGTGGCACAACGCCACCACAGGCGTGCGCGGCGTGGCGCCGGCCAACGAGGCCGTCGTCGAGTTTTCGGTGCGGCAGGTGCTCGATATGCTGGCGCCGTCCAATTTCGCCGCCACCAATCCCGAGGTGCTGCAAAAGGCCTTCCAGAGCGGCGGCGAGAATTTCGTGTTCGGCTGGCAGAACTGGTACAATGATCTGATGCGCGTGCTGTCGCCCGGCAAGCCGGCCGAGGACGCCGAATTCGTCGTCGGCAAGACCGTGGCGACGTCACGCGGCAAGGTCGTGTACCGCAACGAGTTGATCGAGCTGATCCAGTACTGTCCGACCACCGGCAAGGTCCGTCCGGAGCCGATCCTGGTCGTTCCGGCGTGGATCATGAAATACTACATTCTCGATTTGTCGCCGCACAATTCTCTGGTGAAGTTCCTGACCGGCGAGGGCTACACCGTCTTCATGATCTCCTGGCGCAATCCGGGACCCGGCGATCGCGATATCGCCTTCGACGACTATCGCAAGCTGGGTGTGAAAGCTGCGGTCGAAATCATCGGGGATATCGTGCCGGGCCGGCAAATCCACGCACTCGGCTATTGCCTGGGCGGCACCTTGCTGTCGATTGCAGCCGCAGCAATGGGGCGTGACGGCCCGTTCAAGACGATCACCTTGCTGGCGGCGCAGACCGATTTTACCGAAGCCGGCGAGCTGACGCTGTTCGTCAACGAGAGCCAGATCGCGTTCCTCGAAGACATGATGTGGGAACGCGGCGTCCTCGACACCACGCAGATGGCGGGTGCTTTCCAGCTGCTGCGCTCGAACGATCTGATCTGGTCTCGGGTCAGCCGCGACTATCTGATGGGCGAACGGACCTCGCCCAGCGATCTGATGGCCTGGAACGCCGACGCCACGCGGCTGCCGTACCGGATGCATTCCGAATATCTGCGCAAGCTGTTTCTCGACAACGATCTGGCGGAGGGCCGCTATCTGGTCGAGGGTAAGCCGATCGTGCTGTCGGATATTCACGCGCCGATGTTCGTGGTCGGGACGGTTCGCGACCACGTCGCGCCGTGGAAATCCGTCTATAAAATTCACTACCAGGTGGACGCCGACGTGACGTTCCTTTTGACCAGCGGGGGCCACAATGCGGGCGTGGTGGCGCCGCCCGGCGAGGACGGCCACTTCTATCAGGTCAAGTACAAGCCGGAGGACGCGCCCTATGTCGGTCCCGACGAATGGCTGAAGGCGGCGCCGCGGACCGAAGGATCGTGGTGGCCGGAATGGACGAGGTGGCTGACCGCGCGATCCGGCGAGCCATGCGAACCGCCGCGGATGGGCGTCGGGCCGGGCGACGGTCGCGATCTGCCGGATGCGCCCGGCGACTACGTTCATCAATAGTCGAGCGTCTTACTTCTCCAGCGCCGCCAGCTTCCGGTAGGCCGTGGCGGCGGCCTGCAACAGCCGCTTCTCGCGCTTTGGGCCGAGGAAGTGCCAGGGCGCGCGGGCGCCGTCCCGCTTCAGGGTGGCCGCCAGGGCTCGGCCCCTCTCATCGTCGTTCAACTGGCCGAGAGATCGCTGCGCTTTACGCAAATGCTTCAACCCGGCCTGCAGCGTCGCAAATCGCTCATCCGAAAACAGGTCTTCGAAGGCCTCGATCGAATAGCTCAGCTTCTTGTTCAACAGACGCAGCCGATGGCGCTTCTCCGCCTTCATTTTGAGAAGTTTGCGACTCTTTTTCAGAAGCTTGCGCTGCCATTGCGTCAATTTGTCCGCGCCGTATTCGGCGATCGGGCAGGCGCGTTCGTTCGCGGCGTGCTTTGCCCTTTTGATCGACCAGGGTCCGTTCTCGATCCAGCCGGATGTATCCTTGATCAGGCGCCGATACCTGGCTGACTGAAGCGCCCGCGCCAGAAGACGGTGACTGTCCGCGCGCTTCTTGTGCCAGGACTGATGATAGGACGCTGCATGCGGCTTCTGCTTGTCGATCTCGCCGAGCCGCTCGATCGCGACGTCCAGATCGCGCACCGCACCAAGATGGGCGTTCAGCCATTTTAATCCATCCCGGATCTGCGTCTGCCGCGAGTCGGCGACCATGGCTGAGAAAAACAATAAGGCGGTGCGCAGGCGCGTCAGCGCAACGCGCATTTGATGCAGCGCAGTCGCATCGCCGCTGCATGTCGCATCCTGATTTGCCGTCAAATCCCCGAGATAGCGGCGCGCGATAATTCGAAATGCCGTATCGCAGGCCATCGTGGCGTTCAGCCGCGGAATTGGATAATGCCGCGGCTGCGCCGGTTCGGCGCGAGCGGCGGCTTTGCTTTTCGAGGATGGAGGCATTGAGGAGGTCTATCGCATCACCGCGCAGATTGCCCGCGCTGCACGCCGCGGCCAGGATAGCGTAGCCGCCGAGGTCTTGCTATCTGCTTTTGGTGTCGAATCGGCACTGCTGGGTATTGCCTTCAGCCTCACGATCTGTACGCCATCGCGAGCCATCGGGCTGCCAAGGGCTTACTTCAGCGAAGTCGATACGACCTGCATCTCTTTTGGGCGTGCCATTACTTCGATCTGCAGGATCGAGTTGCCGGGGGTTTTCCGGTTCTTGCCGGACACCGCCACCGTGAAGGGGTCCGATCCCTGAAATCCCGGATCGGCAAAATATCGAAAGCCCGGACCAATAATCACGGCCTTGCCGTTCTTCGGCGCAGTCAAAATCGAAACCTGCTCGATCTGCATGTACGACCAGCGCAGTCCCTGAATACATTCGGCCCCGGGCACGATGTTCATCGTCCAATGAACAACGTCATCCGTGAGCGCATAAGGTTGCTGGTCTTTCAGGCAATTCGGTGTCGCGCCGGCCGAAGCGTTCATGGCCGCCAGCAGGACAGCCGCTATCGACAGGCGTGACAATATCTGCAGCACGTTGGCATCCTCTCGTTACGGAGGACAATGACGATGGGATGTAAACGCCCCCTTCCGCCGCAGCGCCGCGCGATCAAAGTTGGTAAAGATGCGGTTTATAGGGGATGGCGCCGATTTAGGCGCGTCGCCTCGTCAAGGGCGATCCGGCTTTGCTGCAGGGTCTGTTCGGATGTGCCGGAGGCATCGATCGCCGCCCAATCGACTGTGCCGATATCGTAGTTCTCTTGCAGTCCGGCGATGTCAGGCGTGGCATCGGAGGCGTCCTTCTCACGGCGGCCGACTCGGCTCTGCCTGGTCGCAAGGTCGGTCACGAGAAACAGCCCGGCAAACCGGATATTCAGCTTGCGCGCGGCATCGCGGACGGCATTGCGTTCCGCTTCATGGGCAAACACCGCGTCGACCACGACGGAATGACCCTGGGAAAGAACGCGAACGGCGCGCTGCACCAGAGTTTCGTAGATCTGCGCGGTAATCGCGGGCCGATAGCCGCTTTCGGGCAGCCGGTCCGTCTCATTGACCTTGAATAGCTGCTTGCGCAGGACGTCGCTGCGCAGCACCACGGCTCCCGGCTGCGGCAACACGGAAGGCGCAAGCGCGCGCGCCAAAACGGATTTTCCGGTCCCGGACAGCCCGCCGACCGCGACCAGTACCGGCGCCTCCGGCACGATCGTCTGGCTCGCCAGCTCGAAATAGGCTTGGGCCGAACGCAGGGTGTCACTCCTGTCGTGAGCATTCCGGTCGAGCCGGGCGAGCAGCACATGGGCGCGGATCGCTGATCGCAGCGACATGAACAGCGGAAGCGCGGCGAGTGCGTCGAGATTTTCGCTTGCGGTCAGCGCAAGATATCTGTTGAGCAGCGCGTTTGCTTCGGCCTGCCGGCCGTAGCGAATGAAATCCATCAGCGGGAAGGCCAGGTCGTAGAGCACGTCGGTCGAGGCGATCGTCGCGTCAAATTCGATCGCATCGAACAAAACGGGCTTGCGGTCGATCAATACAATGTTCGCCAGATGCAGGTCGCCGTGGCAGCGTCGCAGATAACCATGCCGGCCGCGGTCCTCCAGCAAGCCGCGAATCCGGGCAAACGCCGACAGCGACGCCTGCCTGAGATCGTCGATGTCGCCGGCGGGAAAGCAGGCCGCTTCCCGGAACGCCGCGGTATTGCCTTCGATGATACCCGGAATCGAATTGATCCAGGGTTGGGCCGGCGCCAGGGGCGCAACCGCGTGGGAGGTCGCGATCGCTTCCGCAATGGCGTCGACCAGGGCGGGGTCGAGCGGGCCGGCCGCGGCCAGATGGTCGATGGTCTGGCGTTCGTCGAAGCGGCTCATTTCAACGGCATATTCGACCGGTTCACCCTTGCCGCCGATCTCGAGCGATCCATCGCGCGTTAGCGTGATCGCGACCACGCGATGGTAGACTTGCGGCGCGAACTGGCGGTTGATCCTGATCTCCTCGTCGCAGGCGGCTTTCCGCTTCCCGAGCGTCGAATAGTCGAGGAAGGGAAAACGGATGGCGCGCTTGATCTTCAGCGCCCGGTCGCCTTCGAGAAAAACCGACGCCGCGTGGGTATCGATGCGATGAACATGCGGATGCGTCGCAGGATCGGTCAGAAATGCGAACACATTCTCCTGCATGCGGGAGTCGGCTGTTGCTGCAGTTGTCATCTTGGCCCGCGCCCTAGGGTTTGAGGACCGCGGCGCCCAGGATTTGTCCGGTCCGCAGTTTTGTCAGGACGTCGTTGGCCTCGGCAAGTGGAAATGCCGTGGTCTGGGTCCGGATTCCGGCCTGTGGGACGATCCTGAGGAAATCCAGCCCGTCCTGCCGCGTCAGATTGGCCACCGAAACCAGTTGCCGCTCCTCCCAGAGAATATCGTAAGGGAAGCTCGGGATGTCGCTCATGTGAATCCCCGCGCATACCACCCGGCCGCCCTTGCGCACGACGCGCAGCGCCGCCGGCACCAGCTCGCCGGCGGGTGCGAAGATGATGGCCGCGTCCAGCGGCGCGTCAGGCATCTGGCCTGAGGCTCCCGCCCATACCGCACCCAAGCGGCGGGCAAAGTCCTGCGCCGCGACGTCGTCGGACCGGGTGAACGCATAAACGGAGCGGCCCTGCCAGCGCGCGACCTGGGCGACGATGTGCCCCGCCGCGCCGAAGCCATAGATGCCGAGCCGCTTCGCGCTTCCCGCCATCACCAGCGAGCGCCAGCCGATCAGGCCCGCGCACAACAAGGGCGCGATCGCGACGTCGTCGCCGTCTTCGCCGAGCGGGAACGCGTAGCGCACGTCGGCAATGGTGTGCGTGGCGAAGCCGCCGTCCCGCGTGTAGCCGGTGAAGAGCGGACGGTCGCAGAGATTTTCCATGCCGTCCTTGCAGAAGCGGCAGACGCCGCAGGTGTAGCCGAGCCAGGGGATTCCCACCCGCTCGCCGATCCGGTGGGTGGTGACGTTGCGACCGACGAGGTCGACGCGGCCGACGATTTCATGGCCGGGAACGACAGGATATTTGATGCCGGGAAGCTCGGCGTCGACGACATGAAGGTCGGTCCGGCAAACCCCGCAGGCGCTCACCTTGACGCGAATTTCGCCGTCGCCCGGGAGCGGGTCCGGGCGCTCCTGCATCTGGAGAGACGCCCCCGGAGCAGGCAACACCATCGCGCGCATCTGCTTCTCCGGATGGAACCCGAATGATCAACAACATAACGCATAGCGCCGCGGGCCGGGGAGCCCTTGACCTCAATCAAAATGCATGGCGGCGGCGATGAATTGGCGGGAACCGTCGCCTTGATGGAGATCAACCGCGACGGAGCGCGGGCGCCTATCGTGGCGGCGTCATCGTCGCTGCCCGTTGTGGGACCGCGGCGAAACCGTCATAGGATGGCCACCGGCGCCGGGTTATGATGCCTGCCAGGCGTTCGGGTGCGCATAGAGCCGCGTCGAGATTCATACCAGCAAGCCGGCGCCAGCCGGATAAAGCGAGCTGATGTCCACCTATCAATTGAAAAATCTGCTTTCACCTCGTTCGGTTGCGCTGGTCGGGGCAAGTCCGCGCCAGGGTTCGGTCGGACGTGCCATTCTCGGCAACATCCACAAGGCCGCCTTCAAGGGCGAATTCGGGTTGGTGAATACGCATTACCCCGAGATCGACGGTGTCGCCACGGTCGGCAGCATCGGCAAATTGCCGTTTGTGCCTGAACTCGTGGTGATGACGACGCCGGCTGCCGCAATTCCCGGTCTCATCGAGGAGGCGGGCGCGCGGGGGGCGGTGGGTGCTCTCATCATCACCTCGGGGCTCGGTCATGGTGCGGGGTCGCTGGCTGAGGCCGCTGATCTCGCCGCGCGCAAATATGGAATGCGGCTGATCGGGCCGAATTGCCTCGGCATCATCATGCCCGGTGCAAATCTCAACGCCAGTTTCTCGGCGCACATGCCGTGCGCGGGAAATCTGGCGCTGATCTCCCAGTCGGGCGCGATAGCGACAGGCATGGTGGATTGGGCCGCGCAGCGCGGGGTCGGTTTCTCCGGCATCATTTCGATCGGCGACCAGCTCGACGTCGATATCGCCGATCTGCTCGACTACTTCGCGCTGGACGGCAAGACGCGAGCGATCCTGCTCTATGTCGAAGCCATCAAGGACGCCCGCAAGTTCATGTCGGCGGCGCGCGCCGCCGCCAGGATCAAGCCCGTCGTCGTCGTTAAATCCGGGCGGATGGCGCAGGGAGCAAAAGCGGCTACCACCCACACCGGCGCGCTGGCCGGTTCGGACGCGGTCTATGACGCCGCGTTCCGCCGCGCCGGAATTCTGCGGGTGTCGGATCTGCGCGAATTGTTCGACTGCGCCGAGACGCTCGGACGTGTCGGATCGCCTCCGGGAAAGCGGCTGGCGATGCTGACGAATGGCGGCGGCATAGGGGTTCTCGCGATCGATCGCCTGGTCGAGCTCGGAGGAATCCCCGCGGCGATCGTGCCCGCCACGCGCGAGAAGCTTGATGCCGTGTTGCCGCGGAACTGGTCCGGATCGAATCCGGTCGATATCGTCGGCGATGCCGACTCCGCGCGTTACGCAGCGGCGCTTGAAGTGCTGCTGGCCGATCCCGGCAATGACGCGATCCTGGTGATGAATGTCCAGACCGCGATCGCCCGGGCCGACGACATCGCAGCTACCGTGACCGGGCTGGTCAGCAAGTACCGACAGCAGCACCATCGCTCGGCCAAGCCGGTGCTCGCGGTCTGGGTCGGTGCGGACCAGAAGACCAACGATTTGCTGAGCGGCGCCGGAATTCCGAACTACCCCACCGAAGACGACGCGGTGCGGGGCTTCATGTATCTGGTGAAGCATCGCGAGCTGGTGGCGGAGCTGGCGCAGGTTCCGCCGGCGATGCCCAGGGAGTTCGAGCCGGACATCGATACGGCCCGGGCCATCGTTGCCGCGGCGCTCGCCGACGGCCGCCAGTGGCTTGATCCGGTCGAGATCAACCGGCTGCTCGAGGCCTATGAGATCCCGATGGTGCCGACGTTCGCGGCCGCCGACGCCGAGCAGGCCGTCGCTCACGCTTCGGCAATATTCGCGCAGGGCGCCACCGTGGTGCTGAAAATCATGTCGCGCGATATCATTCACAAATCCGACGTCGGCGGTGTTGTGCTCAACCTCACCAGCCCCGAGGCTGTGCGCCTGGCGGCGGCGGGCATCATGGCGCGGGCGAAAAAGCTGCGCCCGGAGGCCCGGATTGCCGGCGTCACCGTGCAGGCGATGGTGCTGCGGCCGAAGGCGCGTGAGCTGATCCTCGGCCTCGCCGACGATCCGACCTTTGGCACCGTCATCGTATTCGGCCGCGGCGGCATCGCGGTCGAAGTGATCAACGACAAGGCCCTGGCCCTTCCGCCGCTCGATCTGCAACTGGCCCGCGAGCTCATCGAGCGCACCCGTGTCTCGCGGCTGTTGCGCGCCTACCGTGACGTGCCCGCGGCCAAGCCGGACGCCGTCGCGATGGTTCTGGTCAAGCTGGCGCAGATGGCCGCCGATATCCCGGAGATCCGCGAACTGGACATCAATCCGTTGCTGGCAGACGAGAACGGCGTACTGGCGGTGGACGCGCGCATCTCGGTCGGGCAGGTCGAGCGAAAGTTCATGGGCACGGGCCCGGCCAACTTCGCGGTGCGGCCATACCCGTCGCAATGGCAGCGGCACATGGAGGTCAAGGACGGCTGGCGGGTCTTCGTGCGCCCGATCCGTCCCGAGGACGAACCGCTGATCCATGAATTATTGCGGCACGTCACCGCCCATGATCTGCGGCTGCGGTTCTTCGCGCCGATGAAGGAATTCAGCCACGAGTTCATCGCCCGTCTGACCCAGCTCGACTACGCCCGCGCGATGGCTTTCGTCGCGTTCGACGAAGCCACCAATCAGATGGTCGGCGTGGTTCGCATTCACTCCGACTCGATCTACGAGACCGGTGAATACGCGATCCTGCTCAGGTCCGACCTCAAGGGCAGGGGGCTCGGCTGGGCGTTGATGCAGCTGATCATCGAATACGCGAAGTCCGAGGGTCTGAAAGCCATCTCGGGGGATGTGCTGAAGGAAAACACGGTCATGCTGGACATGTGCCGGCATCTCGGCTTCGAAGTGAAGGCCGATCCCGTCGAGCACGGCATCTGCGACGTGAAGCTCAAGCTTTGAACCGAACGTCATTCCGGGGCGCTGCAAAGCACCGAACCCGGAAACTCGATGCCTATCGTGCGTCCGGGGTTCGCGCGTTGCGCGCCCCGGAGCAACGAAGACTATTCTACAGGTGCGTCACCGATACCACACGGTAGGTATGCATCTTGCCGTCCTCGTTGATCGAGACATATTCGCCAAACACGAAACGCTCATCCGCGAAGTGGTAACCGACCTCGTCCGGTACATCGGGATAGCTGAATGCCCAGCCCTCGCTGCTCCGAACGAGGTGGCCGTGCTGATCATCCTGGTCCGGCCGCAGCCGCGCAATCCGGCAGGCCTCGCGATGCTCGCGCCACAGCTTCGGGTCGATGCGGTCATCGGCATCGAGCGGTGCCACGATGACATAGGCGAAGCCGGTGTCGCCTTCGGGGTGACCGGGTTCGCGGGCAAGCTCGATACGGATCTGCCGAAACTGCGCCGGCAGCGACGTATTCAGGATCGGCTTGGGATTGACGCTTTGCATGTCGGTATTGCTCCTCGTTGGTGGGCTTGCGGCCAACGCAGTGGCTCGCGGTCATTTCTGTTCCGCAGCGGCTGTTGTTGCTGCGGCGGCGGTTTTGGCTGCTGGCTTCTTCAGGCTCTTGACGATGATCATGATCAGCGGAACGATCAGGGGCAGGATTCCATTCAGGGGATGGTGAATCGCCCCGGAGACCTGCGACTGCAGCGCCCGCGCCTCAAGCTGCAGCGCATCGATCGAGCTGCCGTGGATTTCAGTGGCGAGTTCGAGCTCACGCCCGCTTGGCGCCCTGCCGGCGATCAGGAACAGGATCGCGGCAATCGCGAAGTTGACGGCGCCGAGAATGGCCGCGGCCAAAATGGCGCTCCAGATCTGGACCAGCGCGAAATACGCCGAAAGCTCCAGCATCAGGAGGCCGAACGCGGCGATCAGCGCCGCAAACGCCCTCAAGCCGAGGCCGATCAGCATATGCCGCATCCGGATATCGGCGATGATCCTGTCGGTGCGCCAGAGCACGCGCAGGTGCTTGATGACGTTCTCCGTGTTCACCTTAGTGTCTCCTCAACATGAAGCCGACCACGATGCCGAGCGCGAAGGCGGAGGCAATCGACGTGATCGGCCGCTCGGATATGATGCTTTCGAGATTTTCTTCCTGCTCGCTCAGGGTTTCGCCGAGCTCGTTGAGCGCGGACTTGATCTGGTCGGCGACAGCCTCGGCGCGATTCCTGGTGGTGTCGAAGATTCCCTCGCTCGTGGTGTTCAACAGGCGCGACACGTCGCCTTTGAGCGCTTCCAGCTCATCTCTCAGCTCGCTAGAGTCGTACATCGGTCTTGCCTTTGCTGCATAATCCAGCCGAAATTCCATGCGAGCCAATCTAGGCGAGCCATGGCTGCGGCTATTGATTTGCGTCAACAAGGCAGGGCCGGGCCGTTTTCGGTTTGAGGCAGGTCAATCCCTGCGCCGCACCAGGGCCTAGTAAAAGGCCTTGGGAAAGAGACATTCCCACCAGATTAAGGAATACAGATCTTGGCGTCCCCACCCCTGTTAACGGCCACGCCGTCCGGCGATGTGCTTGAGCTGCGTCCGGGCGGATCCTGGACCGCTGCCAATGCGACCACCCTGGAAGCGCTCTCCGACGCCGTCAAAGATCAGCTTGACCGGTCAAAAACCGTAAAGCTGGATATGGCCGGGGTGCGCGAGCTCGATACGCTCGGGGCCTGGCTGCTCGAAAAAATGTCGCGGCGGGCGGCTTCAGCCGGTCATCGCACCGAGGTGGCCGGTATTGCGGAGAACTATGCCGGGCTGATCGAGGAGGTCCGTCAGGTCAATCGCCGCAACCCGGCGCCGGTGCCCACACTAAACCCGGTCGTGGCCAGGGTGAACGACGTCGGCCGCGCCGCGATCGGCGCGAGGGAAGACGTCAGCATATTCCTGCAGATGCTCGGTTCGCTTTTCCTGGCCCTCGTCGGCGTGCTGCGCAGGCCGAGATCGCTGCGACTGACGTCGCTGATCTATCAATTGTACAAGGTCGGCTTTCAGGCGATTCCGATCATCGCGCTGATCACCTTCCTGATCGGGGCCATCATCGCGCAGCAGGGCTTCTTCCATTTCCGCAAGTTCGGAGCCGACTCCTACGTCGTCGACATGGTCGGAATCCTGGTGCTGCGCGAATTGGGCGTATTGATCGTCGCGATCATGGTCGCCGGCCGCTCGGGCAGCGCCTACACCGCCGAGCTTGGCTCGATGAAAATGCGCGAGGAAATCGACGCGCTGTCGACTATGGGCCTCGACCCGGTCGAAGTCCTGATCCTGCCCCGCATTATTGCGCTGATTCTTGCGCTGCCGATCCTGAGCTTCATCGGATCGATGGCCGCGCTCTACGGCGGCGGTCTGGTGGCACAGTTCTACGGCGACATGGGTCCGGCGATCTACATTGCGCGCCTGCATGACGCCGTGTCCGTGACCAGCTTCAAGGTCGGCATCATCAAGGCGCCGTTCATGGCACTGGCGATCGGCATCGTCGCCTGCAGCGAGGGGTTGCGCGTGAAGGGAAGCGCCGAGTCGCTCGGCAAGCAGACGACGACGTCCGTCGTGAAATCGATCTTTCTGGTGATCGTTCTGGACGGGCTGTTTGCGGTCTTCTTCGCATCGATCGGAATGTAGCGATGCCGCAATCCGATCCGCAATTCGCCATACGTGTGCGTGACCTCGTGGTCGGCTTCGGCCGGCAGGTCGTGATCGACCATCTGTCCCTCGATGTCCGCCGCGGCGAGATCCTCGGCCTGGTCGGCGCCTCCGGCGGCGGCAAGACGGTGTTGATGCGAACCATCATCGGGCTCATTCCGCGGCGAAGCGGGGAGATCGAGGTCATGGGCACCGCGATCGGCGGCGCACAGGATCGCACCACGCTGAGCGCCGCGAGCCGATGGGGCATTCTGTTCCAGCAGGGCGCGCTGTTTTCATCGCTCACCGTGCGCCAGAATATCCAGTTTCCGCTTCGGGAAAATCTGGTGCTGTCGCAGGCGCTGATGGACGAGATCGCCATCGCCAAGCTCGAAATGGTCGGGCTGTTGCCGGAGGACGGCGACAAGTTTCCCGCCGAATTGTCGGGCGGCATGACCAAGCGCGTGGCGCTGGCCCGCGCGCTCGCGCTCGATCCCGCGATCGTGTTTCTCGACGAGCCGACCTCGGGTCTGGACCCGATCGCAGCCGGCGACTTCGATGCCCTGATCAAGACCTTGCAGAAAACGCTGGGGCTGACGGTGTTCATGGTCACCCATGACCTCGCCAGCCTGAACATCGTCTGCGATCGCGTGGCGGCGCTCGCGGACGGCAAGATCGTCGCCATCGGACCGATGCGCGAACTGCTTCAATCCGAGCATCCCTGGGTGCGGGCCTATTTCCATGGCAAGCGCTCCCAGATGCTGCAACCAAAAGCGAGCTGAAGAGATGGAAACCCGCGCTCCCTTCGTCGTCGTCGGCGCCTTCGTGCTGGCAACCATCGTCGCCGTGTTCGGCTTCGTCTACTGGCTTCACAACACCGGCGGGCTCGGTCCGCGCACGACCTATCATGTCCAGTTCGACGGCTCGGTGCCCGGGCTGCTGATCGGCGCCGGCGTGCTGTTCAATGGCATTCGCATCGGCGAGGTGACGGATCTCGCGCTGGCACCGGACAATCCCCGCCGCGTCAACGCGACGATCTCGGTCGCCTCGACGACGCCGGTGCGGCCCGACACCAAGGTCGGCCTGGATTTCCAGGGCCTGACCGGTGTTCCCGTGATCGCGCTGGAAGGCGGCACGCAGCTTTCGAATTCCGGTCCGGTGCCAACGTTGATTGCCGATCCCGGGGCCGGGCAGAGCATGACCCAGGCCGCCCGCGATGCGCTGCGCAAGGTCGATACCGTGTTGAGCGAGAACTCGGAACCCCTGAAGAAGACCATCGCCAATCTGGAGACCTTCACGGACGGACTGGCGCGCAATACCGGCAAAATCGACAGCATCCTTGCCGGTGTCGAAAAGTTGACCGGCGGCGGCACGCCCGCGCAAAAGATCACCTACGACCTGCGCGCGCCGCAACATCTCGGACCGGCGGCCAAGACCCTCAAGGGGCAATTGGCGATTCCGGAGCCGACCGCCGTCGCGATGCTGGAGACGCAGCGGTTCCTGTTCTCGCCCGCCAGGGACTATCCCGGCTTTGCGGACGCGATCTGGGCCGACGCCATTCCGAAATTGCTGCAGGCCAGGCTGATCGAAAGTTTTGAAAATTACGATATTGCCCACGCTCCGCTCCGGGCAGCAGATATCGGACAGGCCGACTTCCAGCTTCTGATCGATGTCCGGCGCTATCGGATCGCGACCGATCCAGGGCCTGTGGCCGAGATCGGATTGTCGGCGCGGATTGTCGACAAGAACGGTAAGGTTGTCGCCTCGCGCCTGTTCGAGGACAGCGAGAAATTCGACAAGCTCGAGCCGCCGGCGGCGGTCGCCGCCTTCGACGAGGCGTTCGGCCGGATCGCGAAAGAGATGATCGGCTGGACCGTGCAGGCGCTGTAGCTGGGCCGCAGGCGCTATTCGAGGGTCTTCAGGAATGCCAGCAGGTCGTGGATCTGGTCGGGACTGAGTTCGGCTTCCGGCATCGCGGGATGACCGGTAGAGATGCCCTCCGCGAGCGACTCGGCGAGGGTTTCGACCGGGTAGCGGTTGTGCAGGATGCGGAATGGCGGCGCCGTCTTGAGCCGGCTTTTCGACACGAGGTCGATGGAGTGGCAGCGCCCGCAATGCCTTGACGCATAGGCTTTTCCCCGCTGCACGTCGGACGAGGCGGCCAGGGCCGGCGTCATCAGCACCATTGTGACGAGGGCTTGGCGCAGGGCAAATCGCAGCATTTAAGGACCGGTCTTTCGTTCAATTGAGGCTATGAAGGCAAGATAGGGCGACGAAGTGGGCCGCATTTGATCTGCATCAACCGCCATCCCGGCGATCGGTTAAGATGCAAGCCGTCGGCAGGCTCGGCGCACGATACGGTTGCTGCCCGGCCCATTCTGGAGTGGCGCATGAAGATTTCCCTGGTTGCGGTCGAGCCAAACGGACAGCAGCCCTGCATTGATTGCTCGGTACGTCAATTCAGCCTCTGCGCGGCGCTCGACCGGGCTGAACTGCGGGAACTGGAGCATCTGGGCCGTCACGTTCATTTCGGCTCCTGCGAAACGGTGTTCGCCCAGGAGGAGATGACGACGTCGTTCTACAATCTGCTCGAAGGCGTCATGCGGCTTTACAAGCTGCTGCCCGACGGCCGCCGGCAGATCGTGGGATTTGCGTTGCCCGGCGATTTTCTGGGAATGACGGCCTCGCCACGTCACAGCTTCTCCGCCGATGCGATCGGCCCTGTTACCATCTGCCGGTTCTCGCGGGCGGCGTTTGCCCGGTTTATCGAGGACAAGTCGCATCTGCTCCGCCGAATCAACGAATTGGCGGTTCGCGAACTGAGCCAGGCTCAGGACCACATGGTTCTGCTCGGACGCCGTTCGGCGGAAGAGAAAGTTGCGACCTTCCTGATCGGCTGGCGCGATCGGTTAGGCCGGCTCAGCGACCTCGCCAAGACGGTGCCGTTGCCGATGAGCCGTCAGGACATCGCCGACTACCTCGGCCTCACCATTGAAACGGTCAGCCGCACCTTCACCAAGCTTGAACGCGACGGCGTGATCGAAATCCTGCCGGGAAGCATCTGCCTCCTGGATGCCGCGCGCGCCGAGGCCCTGGCCGCTGCCTAGGAGCAGCGGGACAGGGTCTAGCCGAGCGGTCTGCCGGCGACTAGGGATTGCCTTGGCCCAAAATCGGCGCGATGCTTCTTGGACGATCAGGGTATTGCGAGGCCTCCCATGAGGGCGCTGCTGACCGCAAGCATTTTCTTCGGTTCATTCCTGGTAATCGGGCTGGTCGCGAAGGTGGCCGCCGGGCGGTGGATGAAGCGAAGCGGCACTGAGCTGTCCGACATTCAAGCGCAGGCGGGGCGCAACCGGGGAAGGCGCCGGGTATTCCTGTTGGGCGCCTGGCGGAACGAAGAATAGTCTTCGGCAGCCCAATCCGGCGCTGCCGCGCGGAAGCAGCGATTTGATTCAGATCAAAGACCTCCAACTTTCCCATCGGGATAAATGCCTCTCGAAATTCTGTGGCAGGGAGGTCTTATGCCGTTTGATGCGATGGTGGTGAGCGCAGGCGTGGTCGTGATGTTCCTGGCGCTCGCGGGCGCGCTGTTGTGGGGCGATCTTCAAACGCGGCCAGATCGGCTGAAGGCCGATTCGAACCCTCCGAAGCGCCGCAGCCGCTAAGGTTGCCCACCGGCATCGAGGTTAGCCGCTCGCGAGACGCCGGACCGGCGATCGTCCGCAGCGCGAGCCGTCGCCGATTCGTCGCGCGTCCGCGCGATCAGGCTTCCTTGATCCCGAACGGGCGCGCCGCATTGCCGCCCTGTCCAACAGGGTCGCCGTGAGCAGCGGGCAAGGCAAAATAGCGTCCGCCGGCAAGGGGGCGGCCGAGCGGAATTGCCAACGAATAGAGTGCGCATTTGCCGAAAGGTTCGCTGCGGCAGCATCCTTGGGGTGCGATGGCCGGGGGGCAGCTACGCCCCGGCGCGGGTATCATCGTCTAAAATTGTCGTCTAATCTTTGCGTTCCCGAATCCCCCCGGCGTGAATGCTTCCCATGCTTGAACCATTGTCGGCCGGCACGGACGCTGCAAACGCTTGTTCTGTCGCAATCTTTCGTTAATCTGAATTGGCTGGATGAAGGAGCCGAGGGTGCTTTGTCAGGTCTGTCTCTCGACCCTGAAGGCAGGCGATTTGTATTGCTCGTCCTGCGGGGCGGTGGTCCCGGAGCACGCCGCGAAGCCGCAGGCCGCGGAAGTCCGTGGCCGCATCGCCGGCGAGCGGAAGTACCTTACCGTCCTTTGCGCCGACCTGCAGCGCTCGACCGACCTGATCTCGGAACTGGATCCGGAGGCTGCGATTTCGCGCCTCGAGCCGGCTTTGGTCGCCATGCGCATCGCGGTTCGCCGCAACCGCGGCATCGTCAGCAAGGAAGGCGGCGACGGGCTGATCGCGCTTTTTGGTGCGCCGCACGCGGATGACAATCATGCCGTCATGGCCTGTCACGCGGCAGTCGAACTGGTTCGCCGCGTCAAGCTCTTGAACGATCCGGCGCTGCGGGTCCGGGTTGGCGTCCATTCCGGCTATGTCGTCGCCCACGTTATCGAGGCCGATCTGTCCTCGATCTACGAAGCCGGCGGTCCGGCGGTCCATCTGGTCAAGCGGCTCGAGGGCGCGGCGCAGGCCGGCCAGATCCTGGTGTCGGAGTCGTGCCAAAGCCTGGCCGCGGGGCTGGTGACCTTCAACGCGATGGCTCCGAAGCGGCTGGAGGGATTTTCCGCGCCGGTGCCCTGCTACGAGCTTGTCGAAATCAGCGGGCTCACCCGCTGGGGGGCCCGTTCGACCCAGGGGCTGTCGTCGTTTGTCGGACGCGGGGAAGAGATTTCCCTGCTCGAGCGGGCGGCAGCGGACGTCGCCACGGCCGGGCAGGTCATTGCGCTCGTCGGCACGGCGGGTATCGGAAAATCCCGAATAGCCCACGAATTTGTAGCCGCGCTGCGGCAAAAGGACTGGCAGGTCCTGGAAGCGGACGGCAGCCCGCTGGAGCAGGCGGTGCCCTATGCCCTGGTGAAAAAGCTGCTCCAGAACGTGCTCCGCGCGGGCAACATCGCGCCGGAGGATAGGCCTCAGTTGCCCGAGGGACCGCAGCCGACGCATTGCGATCTCTGGCCCGCGGCGCTTTGCGCCGTACTGGACCAGCCGGTCAGCGATCCGCGCTGGAGCGATCTCGAACCCCTGCTGCGACGCCGCGTGATCACCGACGCCGTATGCAACACGATCGACAGGGTGGTCTCGACGCGGCCGACCATCCTGCTGCTGGAGGACCTGCACTGGAGCGATAGCCAGAGTGAAGGCGTGGTCGAAGCCTTGATGTCGCTCGCGGCAAGCCGTCCGCTGCTCGTCGTGCTGACATGGCGGACCGAAGACACGCCGGGATGGCTGGCACGGCTCGACGTTCGCAGGATCTGGCTGCGGTCCCTCGATGTCTCCTCGGCGAATGTCTTGCTCGGCGACATGCTTGGAACGGCGCCCGAACTCGACGCGCTCAAGACCCACATCCTTCGCCATACCGGCCAGGTTCCGCTCTTCATCGAAGAGGTCGCCCGGCAGCTCATCAACCGCGGCGTCCTCGATGGCGATGCCGGCCGGTTTGCCGCCAAGGCGCCGTGGGACGCACTGGGAATTCCTCCCACCGTACAAGGGGTCATCGCGTCCCGAATCGATCGCCTGCCGAAAGAGGACAAGTCCCTTCTCCAGCTCGCATCCGTCGTCGGGCCGCGAATTTCACCGGCCTTGCTGACGGCCGTGACCGGCATGCCCGCGGCGCAACTGCAAAGCCGCCTTTGGTCGCTGGAAATTCTGGATTTCCTGGTCGAGTTGCCAACGCCTGGCGCCCCCGAATACGGTTTTGCGCACGATCTGATCCGCGAGGTCGCTTATGACTCGATCCTCCGGCCGCAGCGCGAGGAGCTGCACCGCCGGATCTTGGCGGCTCTGGAGACGATTTCCCAGGGGCGCGAACAGGAGGTTGCGGAGGCGCTTTGTCATCACGCGCTCCAGGCGCGGGACTGGCTGAAGGCGGACTTTTACGCCGAGATGGCGGCAAAAAAGGCATTCGCCAGATCGGCGTTCCGGGATGCAACCGGATATTTCGAGATTGCGATGGACGCCGTCGACAAGCAGCCGGCTTCGACCGCGCGCGAGCAGCGGGCGATCGATCTGCGCATCGAGGCTCGGATGGCCTATGTTTCGCTTGGAAACATCGAGAGGTGGTTCGAGCTTGGTCGTGAAGGCGAAGCTCGCTCCGAGAAAATCGGCGATGAGGGTCGACGGCTTGCATCGATCGCGATCAGGGCCGCCGCGTTGAATTTTCATGGCACGCCCTATGAGGGGATCGCGGCGGGCGAGCAGGCGGTGGAGTTGGCGAACCGGCTGGATAACAGGACTTGGCTGGGTTTCGCGGAGTACGGACTTGGCCAGTCCTATTTCCTCGCAGGCAGGTATCGCGAGGCGGAATTATGGCTCGGACGAGGCAGTGCGCGCCTCGCCAGCGACCCTGAGGACGTACCGCCTGGAAACACGGCATCGAGCTTGCTCGTGCTCTCTAATATGATGAGAGCCATCGTTCATGCATGGTTGGGCGAGTTCGATGAGGCCGAACGATGCTGCGGAGAGGCGGGTGACCTCGCCGACGAGAACGAGCGGCCATATGATTTGGTCGCGGCCGGATACGGTCGCGGTCTCGTTCAGATGATGCGCGGCAACCTCGATGAGGCAGAAAACGTCCTCGGCAGAGCCTTGCGCATCTCGCGCGAGAGCGAAGTGCAGTTGTTCTTGCCGCTCCTGATGTCTGCAATCGGCAATCTTTATACGCAGCAGGGATACCCCGCTCGTGCCCGCGATATCCTGCTTCAGGCGAAAGACGAGGCTGAAACACTTGGTCATGTAACCAGTATCGTTGTCGGGCCCGCCTATCTTGCCTCCGCGTACAGTCAGCTTGGGGACGTCCAGCGCGGCTTGGCACTGGTGCGGGCCTGCCAGGCAAGCGCCAAGCAAAAGGGTTACGGGGGCATCGAGGCGCTGGCGGTTCTTGCCGAAGCCAACATTCTCGCGTCGCAAGGGGAGCCGGCGACGGCGGAAGCCATCGGATCTACGCACCGAGCCATTGAAATCGCCACCAGGCTCGAGGCTCGCCCGTTGCTGGGCGCCGCCAGGGGGGTCCTCGCTCGTTTGCTGGCCGCTTCCGGCAGGACAGCCGAGGCCCGGGACGAACTCGCCCAGGCGATCGCAATTTTTGATCAATCGAAAATGACTGTTCACCTGGAACGTGCTAAGGCTGCGCTCTCAAAGTTTTCAAACTCGTGACATATTGTAACCGCGGCAGGCTTGGCCGCTTTCGAGGAGTGGAAGATGGGTGGGTTTACCTACGGCGGAAAATTCGAAAAGCACATCAACGAATTGTACAGCCCGAAAAATATTAACAAGACCGCGAAGAAATTCGCGGAGTATGAGAAAAAGCACGGGCCCTATAAATTCGGACAGGGCTATACGAAAGTTTTGGTCCCCAAGACCGAACATTGGCAGGACGAAAAGGGATCGACCAAGGGACACAGCAGCTGGGAGAAGCACTCCGGCGACATACCGGACAAGATCCGCAACAAGCTGACCAGGGTGATCAGGACCAATATGCGGTCCAAGAAACCGAAACCGATGGTCTTGAAGGTCGGCGAGAACGTCGACGCGAGCCACGATCTGCATGTCAAGACGTTCAAGCACAAGGGCCACGAGCATATCGGCCTGCACATGCTCTGCCCGAATGCGTCGCTGAAGAAGTGATCTGATCTTTGAGGGCTGGCCATCCGGCGTAGTGCCCCTCAGGCTGAGAAACTCAAGAGCCGCGCCACCCGGTCGCGGCTCTTGGCGTCTTTGAGCGGCCCCCCTGGGAAATAGCGAGCCGGGCGCAAGGCTCGAAAGCCTCGCAATCGGGCGCGAACCCGAGTGGGAAATTCTGCTCACCAACATATCAGTTTTGGAGACGCCCGGCTGGCACTTATCCAAGCGCCGTATGATGAAACGCTGGGGCGCTTCGTCCAGTTCATGGCGGACAACGAAACGGAGATTGACGCCGTCCTCGCCGGGAGCAGGGCGGCCGGACAAGTTTAATAAAGGCTTGGGCGATCGCCTTGCGGATTGTTTTCCGTGTAGGCGAGGCTATTTGCTCGTTTGGCAGCCCAATTGCGGCAAAAGTTGCTTTCCGGTTGAAAATACCCTCAGCCTTGACTACGGAATGAACGGCGCCTTCCAGTTCGTCCCCGGAGTTCAATCCGCCGTGCCTCAGGACAATAAGGGTGAAGCTCGGCCGTTTTCGAGCAGCAAGCTGTCGGTCCTGCGCAAGCATCCGTATTTTTGTGATCTCGATCCCGAGGCGTTCGACCAGCTTTGCCGTTACGCCAAGCACTCCACGCTGAAGCGGGGAACCACGATCGTCTCCAAGGGAGACCCCGGCAACAGCCTGATCGCGGTCATCAGCGGCACGGTGAAAATCAGCGTCTCCTCCGTCGACGGCCGCAGCGCGATCCTGAACCTGATCGGCCCAGGCGAGATTTTCGGGGAAATGTCGGTGCTCGATGGACAGCCGCGGTCCGCCGACGCCATCGCCAATACCAATTGCGAGATCTTTACCATCGACCGCCGCGAATTTCTGCCGTTTGTGCGAAGCCAGCCGGCGCTGGCGATGAAATTCATCGAGCTGTTGTGCGCGCGGCTGCGCTGGACCAGCGACCAGGTCGAGCAGGTCATCCTTCAGAACCTGCCGGGACGGCTCGCCAGCGCGCTCATTCGTCTGACCGAAAAACACAAGCAGGAGCCCAAGGGTCGAACCATCGCCGTTACCCAGCAGGAAATCAGCGAGATGGTCGGCATGACCCGCGAGAGCATCAACAAGCAGTTGCGGGCCTGGGCCGCGCGCGACTGGGTGCGGCTCGAGCACGGCGCCATCGTCGTGCTCAATGTCGAGATGCTTCGGGAGCTTGCCGAAGCCGGCGCCGACGAAGATGGCTAGCGCGTGATCCCGAAAGCGTGATCGCGTCCAATGTGAAGCAATTCACATCGGTCCTGCGCGCCGTGAGCTAAGCCATGCCGGGGACTTCCACACAATGGAGGCGGCCGTGCACGGCAGGTTCGACAAATCAGACGAAACCACCGGTAACAGCATCTACCGAAGCTGGGGCATTGGAATTTTTGTTCTGCCCGTCCTTCTGGTGGCCTTTCTCGTCGGACTGGCGATCGCCAAGCCGAACGTATCCGGCTGGATATCGGAAGCGGAGCAGGATGAGCTCGTGAGCTCGGGTCAGGCGACAGGGGGTATTCCGGCGCAAGGCGCGCAACCCGCCGGGGAAGTGCGCACCGTCAAGGCTTATTGAGACCGGCCTGAACGACCGGGCCCCTCCCGGCCGTCGTGTCTCGTGGAACGCAGCATCCGCCCGGGGGCCCGCTGCAGCCAGCCATGTCAGCGGCAGCACCTTGTTCGTCGACGGCGGCTGGACCGGCATCGACGGGCCCCCGACCGGCCTGACGCAACTGGCGAAATGAGCTTTTCGAGACCGGACGCCGCTATTTTCCGCTGAGGAAACCCGCGCGCGCGCGCAGCGCGCGCTGATCGGCCGCCGTCAGCAAATCGATCAGGCTCCGGGCCTGCTGTGCATGCGCGGCCCGCGCCGTCACTGCCGCGGTATACATGGTCGCAAGCTCGCATCCCGGCGGCAGCGAACCCGACAGCACCACGCCCGATGTGCTGACGATTTCGGTCGATTGCGTGCAACCGATCGGCCTGACCGCGTCGGACGCGGCCAGATGGCGCATCGCGGTAGCGCCATTCGGATGGATCTTGAGCCGGGTCGCGACCTCGTCGGCGATACCGAGTTGCTGCAGAACCTTTGCCACGTGAATGCCGGCCGTCGAGGCCCTGGTGTCGGGAACGAAGATCGCATCCGCCGCGAGCAAGGCGGCGCGCAAGGCGTCGGCATCTTTGGCCACGACTTGCGGATCGCCGGCGCGAACCGCAATCGCGGTTTCGACCACGCCGATATCGGCAATCGAGGCGGGGACGACGAGATTCTCTTCCGCCAGCTTAGCGACGATGGCCGCGGTCAGGATGACGATGTCGGTAGGCGTGCCCTGGCGCAGTCTATCGGCCATGGCGCCGACCGCGCCGAACTCGCCCGTGACGTCGAACCCCGTCATTTCCCTGAATTTCGGCGCGAGGCTCGCGACCAGGCCGTGGGCCGCGCCGCCGCTGAGAATGTTCAGGCTTGTCATGCGCTCAATTCCATCGCCGCGATCAGGCTGTCGCGGGTGATCGGCAGGTTGCGGACGCGCAACTCCAGCGCATCGTAGACGGCGTTGGCGATCGCCGCCGTGACCGGGCCGTGGGCGGCTTCACCGGCGCCGAGCGGCTCGCTGTCGGGCCTCTTGATCAACTCGACGTCGACCTCCGGCACCTCGCTGAAGTGAAGGATCGGGTACTCGGCCCAGCTGTTGCTGGTGATGCGCTTGTCGTCAAAGCGCACCCGCTCCTTCAGCACCCAGCTGGTGGCCTGGATCGCGCCGCCTTCGATCTGGTTGATGACGCCGTCGGGATTGATGGCCTCGCCGACATCGACCGCGATCGTCAGCCTCCTGACGCTGATGTCCTCGGCGCCCTCGACCTCGGCGATCGCGGCACAATAGGCGCCGGTGTTCTTGTAGCGCGCGAAGCCGACGCCGTAGCCGCGCCCGGTCTGTTTGTCCGGCTTCCATTTGGCGCGTTTGGCCACGGACCGGATCACGTCTTTTGCCCGCTCATCGCTCAGATGCCGAAGGCGGAAGGCGACCGGATCCTCGCCGCGCCCGGCGGCGAGTTCGTCGAGAAAGGATTCGATCGCAAACACATTGCCCTGCGCGCCCAGCGTGCGCAGCGCGGAGGTGCGGATCGGCATGGTCAGGAGGCGGTGGCACTCGATCCGCCATGATGGAAAATCATACAACGGCACCGAATTG
The DNA here is from genome assembly GCA_963721275.1 of uncultured Alphaproteobacteria bacterium. Lineage (GTDB taxonomy): Bacteria > Pseudomonadota > Alphaproteobacteria > Rhizobiales > Xanthobacteraceae > Bradyrhizobium. Next base: position 322,643 of record CAVRIQ010000022.1, read on the forward strand.
CGATCGGCGCCGCCGCCATTGGCCTGCGGCGGATTGGTGGCGATATAGCGCGGAAACGGATTTGCCAGTTCGGTCGCCGCGAGCAGCGCCGGCTGCGCCGCGCGTCCTGGCCGCGCGGTGTGACCGTTGCTCCAAACGCTGTGGCGCCAGTTGGCGATCTCGCCCTGCGCGTCGAGATCGGCCTCGATCTCGATCGCCATCGCCGCGCCAAACGGAGCATGCGACAGCTCGTCCGCGCGCGACCACAGCACGCGGACCGGCCGGCCGCCGGCGGCCTTCGCCAGCAGCACCGCATCGAGCGCGACGTCGTCGGCGGCATTGTGCCCGTAGCAGCCGGCGCCCTCCATATGCTCGACGGTGATGTTCTCGAGCGGCAATTTCAAAACCAGCGCGAGGTCGGCGCGGAGAAAATAGACCCCCTGGCTGTGGGTCCAGACGTGAACGCGGTCGCCGCTCCACTGCGCCATCGCGCAGGACGGCGCGATCGAGGCATGCGCAATATAGGGGCGGGTATATTGCCGCCGGACCGTGCGCGTCTTTTCGCCCGGTGCGGACGAGGTTTTCGTATCGATCACCGTCGGTTCCGACGGCTGCGATTGCAGCCATTCCGCCAGCCCGTTTTCATCGGGCAGCGTTTCGCCGGGCACCCATGTCGCGCCCTTGCGCAACGCCGTCAGCGCGGCCTCGGCGCCGTCCTCGCTTTCACTGACGACGCCCGCGAAATTGCCGTCGCGCACGACGGCGACAAGGCCGGCGGTGCTGCGCGCTGCATCTTCCTTCAGGCCGGTGAGTTTTGCCGCCGCGAGCTCGGAGCGCAGCACGCGGCCGTGCAGCATTTCCGGCAGCGCCGAATCGTGAATGAAACGGGGGCGGGCGAAAACCTTGTCGGGGATATCCAGCCGCTGCACGGAATTTCCGGCCAGCACGCGCTTGGTTGATTGCTTTGGCACAGCGTCCGGCGTCGCCTCGCGGTCCAGCGAGATCTTGTCCGCAAGTTCCCAGTAGCTGGTCCTGATATTGCCCGGCCCCGAGATGGTGCCGTCCCTGATGTCGAGCGCGTCGATCCCGACGCCGAGCTGATCGGACGCCGCGGCGAGAAAAATCTGCCGGATTTCGGCGCAGGCCTGCCGGATCGCGCGGCCGGACTGCTGCACCGACAGACTGCCCGAGGTGACGCCCTCGTTGGGACTGCCCGCGGTCGAGGCGCGGATCATCTGCACGCGGCCGATCTCGATATCGAGTTCGTCGGCGGCGATCTGGGCGAGCGCGGTCACGATGCCTTGCCCGATCTCCACCTTTCCCGGCGACACCATCACCCGGCCTTCCGCCGCGAACCGGATCCATGACGACAGCACCGGGTTGGCCGCGAGGCTGACCGGCAATTTCGCTGCGGAGGAGGGCGCGGGATTGGTCATGGCGCGGCCATCTCGGCCGCCGCGCGCAACACCGCCCGTACCATCCGGTTATGCGAGCCGCAGCGGCAAAGGTTGCGGTCGAGCGCCGCTCTGACCTCGGCGCCGGAAGGATTGGGGTTTTGCATCAGAAGCGCGGCTGCGCTCATCAGGATGCCGGAAACGCAGTAGCCGCACTGCAACGCCTGTTCGGCGATGAAGGCGCGCTGCAGCGGATGCGGCTTTTGCGCGCTTCCCAGCCCTTCGATGGTGGTGACGTCCTTGTCCGCCACCGACCACAGCGGGGTGTCGCATGCGGCGACCGCGTGATCGCCGACGATCACGTTGCAGGCGCCGCATTCGTTGGCACCGCACCCGAAATGCGCACCGGTCATGCCGAGCCGCCCGCGCAGGACGGCGAGCAGCGAGCAATCGGGGTCGGCATCGACGTCGGTCTCGACGCCATTGAGGCGAAAGCGAACACTTGGCATCGAGAAAAAGCCTATTGCGGCTTGTTGGGGAACTTCTTGACGACTTCGGCCCATTTCACAATGTCGCCGCGCAGATATTTGTCGAACTCCTCAGGCGTCATCGACATCGGCAGCGCGCCCTGGTCCTTCCAGAGCTTGACAATGTCCGGCCGCTTGACCACCTCGTTGACGGCGGCATTCAGCTTGTCGATAATGGGCTTCGGCGTTCCAGCCGGCGCCATCAATCCGAGCCAGATGGTAGCCTCGTAGCCGGGGACACCGGCCTCGGAGGCCGTCGGCACATCGGGCAGCACGCCCGAACGCGTCTTGCCGGTGGTGGCGAGCGCCCGCACCTGGCCCGCGGTGACGTTGGGCGCCATCGCGGGGACCGCGTCGATCATCATCTGCACCTGACCGCCGATCACGCCCGAACGCGCCTCGCCGCTGTTGCGGTAGGGGACGTGCACCACATCGATACCAGCCATGGCTTTGAACAGTTCGCCGGCCATGTGATAGGGCGTGCCGGTACCGGACGAAGCGTAGTTAAGTTTCCCCGGCTCCGATTTGGCGAGTGCGATGAACTCGGCCAGCGTCTTTGCCGCGACCTTTGGATGCACGACGATGACGAGGTCGGAGGAATTGACCGGCGCGATCGGCACGAGATCGTGCATCAATTCGTATTTGCGCTGCGCCTTCGGCATCAGCGATTCGTTCGCGGTCTGCGTATTCGACATCATCAGCAGCGTGTAGCCGTCAGGCGGCGATTTCACGACCTCCTGCGTGCCGATCACGCCGCCGGCGCCGGTGCGGTTTTCGACCACGATGGCCTGGTGAAACTTGTCCTGCAGGATGTTGCCGAGCAGGCGCGCCGCCACGTCGGCGGGCCCGCCGGCGCCGAAGGGAACGATGATCCGGATCGGTTTTGTCGGATAATCCTGCGCGAAACATGGTGCGACGAGATTTTGCGTCGCAAGAAGCGCCGCCGCTAACGCAAGCGCAAACCTTGGGGCGGTCATTTCAATCTCCCGAATTCTGGTCTTGTTATGTACTTGTTGTTGGTCAAATCTGGCAGAGAAGTCTAGAGGCAATAGCGAGACGATGTCGACGAAAGACTCGCTATGTCCTGCAGGAATAAGGGATAGCTTCCGGGGTACCAAGTCTCGCCCGAACAAGGTTCAACAGGATGAAACATCGGGGAATATCGCGGCGCATCGTACTCACCTGGCCTCCGACGACACTACCGTGAATTGCGTCGCTCCAGGCCTGACCGGCAGCCACGGCCGAAGGACAAGCCGGAACCCGCGCATCATTCGATGACCGATCAGACCGTCATCGGGCGCGCGCGGACAGGCCGGCAGATGTCGCCGCGGCGGTGCGGTTCCTTCCTGTGCGACCCGGCGTGCGCTGCATCAACGGCAGGCGATCCACAGCAATGGGGGCCGACCTCGGCGCGTAGCGCATGGCGAGCCGCGGTTTTCGTCGTGATATGCCGGATAAATGCCCTCGGCTGTCGCCGCTTTTGATGATAGCAATCAGGGCATGAACCAGCAGGCCAAGCTCGAGATCCGGCATTCCACCTGTCCGCACGATTGCCCGTCGGCCTGTGCGCTCGATGTCGAGGTGATCGATGGTTCCACCATCGGCCGGGTGCGCGGCTCCAGGCAACAGACCTATACCGCCGGCGTCGTCTGCGCCAAGGTCGCCCGCTACGCCGAGCGCATCCATCACCCGGACCGGCTGATGCATCCGCTGCGCCGAACGGGTGCGAAGGGCTCCGGGCAATTCACGCGGATTTCCTGGGACGAGGCGCTCGACGAAATCGCCGATCGCTTCAACGCGGCCGAGCGTGAGTTCGGCGCGCAATCCGTCTGGCCTTATTATTACGCCGGCACCATGGGGGTGGTGATGCGCGACGGCATCAACCGCCTTGCGCATGTGAAGAAATATTCGCGCTTCTACTCGACCATCTGCGCCAACGTCGCGCGTGTGGGATTCGCCATCGGCACCGGCAAGATCGCCGGCGTCGATCCGCGCGAGATGGGCGTCTCCGACCTGATCGTGATCTGGGGCACCAATCCCGTCAACACCCAGGTCAATGTGATGACGCACGCGATGCGCGCCCGCAAGGAACGCGGCGCCAAAATCGCGGCGGTCGATATCTACAACAACGACACCATGAAGCAGGCCGATATCAAGATCCTGCTGCGGCCCGGCACCGACGGCGCCTTCGCCTGCGGCGTGATGCATGTGCTGTTCCGCGAGGGCTTTGCCGACCGCGCGTATATGGAGCGCTACACCGATTGTCCGGCGGAGCTCGAAGCCCATCTTTCCACCCGCACGCCGGAATGGGCTGCGGCGATCTGCGGCGTGCCGGTCGAGGAGATCGAGGCGTTCGCGCGCCTGGTCGGGCAGACAAAGCGCTCGTTCTTCCGCTACGGCTATGGTTTTACCCGCAGCCGCAATGGCGCGGCGCAGATGCATGCGGCCCTGTGCATTCCGGCGGTGACCGGCGCCTGGCAGTACGAAGGCGGCGGCGCGTTTTTCAACAATTACGCGCTGTGGAAGTTCAACGAGTCCATCATCGAGGGCCACGACGCGATCGATCACTCGACGCGGGTGCTCGACCAGTCCAAGATCGGGCGGATCCTGACCGGCGACGCCGAGGCGCTGCACGGCGGCCCGCCGGTCAAGGCGATGCTGATCCAGAACACCAACCCGGTGACGGTGGCGCCGGAGCAGGCGCTGGTGCGCAAGGGATTTGCCCGCGAAGACCTGTTCATGGCGGTGCACGAGCAGTTCATGACCGAGACGGCGCAAATGGCCGACATCGTGCTGCCCGCTACCATGTTCATGGAGCACGACGATCTCTATTACGGCGGCGGCCATCAGCATATTTCGGTCGGCGCCAAGCTGATCGAGCCGCCCGGCGAATGCCGCTCCAACCACGAGGTGCTGCAGGGCCTCGGCCGCCGCCTCAATGCGGTGCATCCCGGATTCGACTTGACGCCGCGCGAATTGATCGACGCCACGCTGAAAAAGAGCGGTCACGGCGACATCGCCACCCTGGAAGCCGATCTGTGGCGCGACCTGCAGCCGGATTTCCGCACCTCGCACTACCTCGACGGCTTTGCGCACAAGGATGGCAAGTTCCATTTCAAGGCCGACTGGGCCCATCCGCCATTCGGCCTGTTGATGGGCGAGATCGAGAAAATGCCGGCGCTGCCGGATCACTGGACCATCATCGAGCAGGCGGATGACGCGCATCCGTTCCGGCTCGCCACCAGCCCGTCGCGCAGTTTTCTCAACACCACCTTCAACGAGACCCCGTCGTCGCAAGCCCGCGAGGGCGCGCCCTCGGTGATGATCCACCCCGATGACGCCGCTTCGCTCGGGATTGCCGACGGTGACGCCGTCACCCTCGGCAACGAGCGGGGCGAGACCACGCTGACCGCAAGGCTGTTCGATGGTCTGCGCCGCGGCGTGCTGATCGCAGAATCGGTCCACCCGAACAAGGCCCATATCGGCGGTCGCGGCATCAACATGCTCACCGGCGCCACGTCGATCGCGCCGATCGGCGGCGCCGCATTCCACGACAACAAGGTCTGGGCGAAGAAGGCCGCGGTGCCGGCCGCGTAGGGCTTGATCGGTTCTGATGGAATCAGAAACGAAACTCCAGATCTTTTGTTTGACGCGTCTTCTTGACGCGAACCGGTATGCACTTCGCTCGAAAACGCCATAGAATAGTCAAATCGTCCTTGCGGTTCTGCCCCGTCCTGCCGTTAATGTCTGCCGGCAATGACAAAGCGGGCAGAGCAATGACCGACAGCAACAGCGTGGTGTGTGAGAAGCGCGGGCAGGCATTCTGGATCATCATCAACCGGCCGGACAAGCGCAACGCGCTCAACGGCGAGGTGATATCAGGCATCGCCAGAGGCTATCGCGACGCCCATGACGACAAGGACGTCCGCGTCATCGTCCTGACCGGGGCCGGCGACAAGGCGTTTTGCGCCGGCGCCGACCTGCAGAACTCGGGTGCTGCCTTTGCGATGGATTTTGCGAGACCCAACGTCGACTACGCCGATCTCTTGCGGTTGTCGCAGAACGCGACCAAACCCGCGATCGCGCGGGTCGGCGGCGCCTGCATGGCCGGCGGCATGGGCCTGTTGTGCATGACCGACATGGCGGTTGCCGCCGATCACGTGATGTTCGGACTGCCCGAGGTGAAGGTCGGCGTGTTTCCAATGCAGGTGATGGCGCTCCTGCAGTCAATCGCGCCGCGCCGCCTGATCAACGAGTGGGCGCTGACCGGCGAGCCCTTCGACGCCGGCACCGCGCAGGCTGCGGGACTGCTCAATTACGTGGTGCCGCCGGCCGAACTCGACGCCAAGGTCGACTGGCTGATCGGCCGCATCGTCGACAAGTCGCCGACTGCGATCCGGCGCGGCAAATACGCCATGCGCGCGATCGCCTCGATGTCGTTCGATGAAAGTATCGCCTACACCGAAAGCCAGATCGCGCTGCTGGCGATGACGGAAGACGCCAAAGAGGGCCTCAAGGCTTTCGGCGAAAAGCGCAAGCCGTCCTGGCCGGGGAAGTGAGGCCTTTCGCACGCTTGGATCAAGAGCAATCTGAGAGGGAATGTCGATGAATTTCTCAGCGTTCCGGCGCTTTCAATTGACCGTCATCCTGGCCTCGATCGGCGCCGTGGCATCGCCGGCGTCGGGTAACGCCTATACCGAGGAACAGCAGCGGCTCTGTAATGACGACGCGATGCGGCTGTGCGGCGAGTACGTTCCAGACGTCGATCGGATTACGGCGTGCATGCAGAAACACCGAGCGCAGCTGAGCAAGGAATGTAAAGCGGTCTTCGAAGGACGGCGCCATTTCCCGGTCCGGCGCGGACCGGACCGGCGTCAACAATAAACCTCCACGCCCCTGCCACAATTGATTTTCGAGCAATTGCAGCCCGCCGCAAGAGCGCCGACACGATGCAAACTAAGGGGGACTTTGCCTGGCATCGTCGGAACCGACGAGATCGCCCCACAGCGGACCTCCGAAGCGACGACGATCGTTGACTCACATCAATGAACGGCGCCCCAAACGGAATACTGATCCATGTTGAGTAATTACCGCATTCGTGACGCCGTCCGTACCGGGGCTGGCGGTGCGTTTGCAGCGACTTGACCGCACTTTTCAGCGCCAGCCGGGGCTCCGAAATATGTCACTCGTTCTTACGCTGGCCATGCGGAATCTGTTTCAGGACCGGCTTCGCTTTGTCGCCTCGCTCATGGGCATCGTTTTTTCGGTGGTGCTGGTAATGGTGCAGATGGGCCTCTACTTCGGCTTCAGCGGCATGATCACGACTGTGATCGATCACACCTCGACCGATCTCTGGATCGTTTCGAGCGGAACCAAATACTTCGAGGATCTCTCGCTTCTCAGCACCGGGATGAGAGACCGCCTCCTGAAGATCGAAGGCGTGTCCAAAGTCGTTCCGGGGGTCGCCGGATTCTCCGCCTGGCGTCTGCCGGATGGAGCCATGACTTCGGTATTCATCATCGGAGCTGACCCGGCCTCCGGCGGATTGTCTCCCTGGAATGTCGTGGAAGGGACGGCCCAGAGTTTGAATACTCCGCGAACAGTGGCAATCGATCGGTCCTATTCCGATCGGCTCGGCGTCTCTGGCGTCGGCGCAACCGCTCAAATTCGCGGCTTGCCGGTAACGGTCGTTGCGGTCACCGACGGCATTCGCTCTTTCACGACGACGCCTTATGTATTTTCCGGTCTTCGCGATGCCTGGGCCTACACCGGATTGCCGGCGAGCTTTACCACTCATTTCCTCGTCCGGCTGAAGCCGGAAGCCGATATTGAACGGACCCGTCAGAATATTCTTTCGAGCATTTCCGGCATTCAGGCGCTCACTCCGGATCAGTTCAAGGAACAAAGCCGGTCGTTCTGGCTTTTCCGGACGGGAGCTGGCGCGGCACTCGTTGCAGGCGCATTGCTCGGGGTGATTGTCGGCACTGTCATCGTCGCGCAAACACTCTATTCCAGTACCAAGGACCATCTTTACGAATTCGCTACGTTGCGCGCGATGGGCGCCTCGAACAGCTATATTTACCGGGTCATTATCTGTCAGGCGCTGGTCAACGCCATCATCGGATTTGCCATTGCCGCCTTGATCGGAAACGCCGTCGCCCATTTCACGGCGAAAAGCGCACTGCAGGTCGTGATTACGCCTGCTTTGATGGCCGAGCTGTTCGTTCTCACTGTCGTCATGTGCATCGTTTCGGCGATCAGCGCGATTTATCGCGTTGTTCGCGTCGATCCTGCGGTTGTGCTGACCCGATGACCGAATCCGTCATAGAGGCTGCGAACGTCAGCAAGAGTTTTGGCAGCGGTCCGGCACGGGTGCAGGCGCTGAAGGACGTCAATCTGAGCCTCAATGGCGGTGAACTGACGGTGTTGATGGGGCCGTCCGGCAGCGGCAAGACGACCCTGCTGTCGATTCTCGGCTGCATGCTTGCGCCTACCGTCGGCACCGTCCGGATTTGCGGCACCTCCACCAGCGGGTCGCGGCCCGAAGAGCTCGCGAAGATCCGGCGACAGCATATCGGTTTCGTGTTCCAATCCTATCACCTGTTCTCCACCCTGACTGTCGCCGAAAACGTCCTATTGGCCCTCGACGTGCGCGGCGAACGCGGCCCCAAGGCGATGGCGAAAACCGAGGAGATATTGGCGAGCGTCGGCCTGACATCCAAATTGGCGTCTTTTCCTCGCCAACTCAGCGGCGGCGAGCAGCAGCGGGTCGCGATCGCGCGCGCCATCGTGGCGGAGCCTTCCGCCATTCTCGCCGACGAGCCGACTGCCGCGCTGGACGCGGCCAACGGGCACGCCACCATGACCATTCTCTCTGCGATCGCCAAGGAGCGCGGCCGGGCCGTTCTGGTGGTGACCCACGATCCGCGGCTGTTCGGATTTGCCGACAGGATCGTCTACATCGAGGACGGCGCGCTCAGGCGTGAACCGTCTGCGGATTTGGCCTCGACTGGTGCGCAGCAGCGTTGAGCGAGCCCGATGGAATGCGTCCTCGAATGCGAATCCGAACTTATTCGCGATCATAACTGCATCTCCGATCGCATCGGTTCAGTATTCGAAACTGCCCCGCGATGCAGATGTCGGATCGCTGCGTCGCGGTGCGCCCCAACGCCGTCGACGATAGATCGCGCGATCATCATACCGAACGGATCATCGGTTCTGGGGCATACTCCTGGCTCCTCATCACCAGTAAACGGTCCATCGTTTCGTCCACTATTGGCGCCCCGCGCTGCGCACCGCTGCGCCGAGCGAGCGGTTTAGCCTTTGGCGCAACCGCGCCTGAATTCTCCTCGCTTCCTGATAAAAGTGCGACTGAAAGCTCGTTGGAATAGCAGCATGTGGGCGCAAAGCGGACCGTTCCGAGCGTTCAGGAAGGCGCCGGCAAGGTCGCTTTATCGGTCACGACGCGTGAAGCATTGGCAATGAGGCGATTGGTGGTAAGCCGGAGGAAATAGAAGGCTATTCCGGGATTTTGATAGCAAATTTGTGCCAATTCGCGTTCGCTTATCCAGAGTAGGTGAACGTCAGTCATTGTTCGCGCCGTTTGGGTCCGCTGATGATCTGCGGAAAATAGTCCAATCTCTCCGAACAAGTCGCCGGCACGCAAGACGTGGTCGATCTGCTCAAGATGTATGTCGCCGGCAATGATCATGTAGAGGCGATCCGCGTAGTCTCCCTTATTGAAAATTGTTTCGCCGGATTTCAGGTATGCTTCTTTCATGAACGGCTTTAGCCATTCCGTAGAGAGATCGCCTTTGGAGGCCGCCTCCACCCGCTTTATCAAGCGGAGCAGCTGAATAGCGCGCCAGGCGTTGAGCGGCAGCAATATCGCGTGCAACATCAGGACAGGGTGTACGCTGTCGTAAAATCCATAGAGGATGAAGGCAATATTGCTGCCTATTGCAGCGATACGCAAAGGGATCATCGTCTTCATGCAAAACGTCGCCAAGACGAGCGCGGAAGCCAAATAGCCTGCGGCATCAACCCAATTCATAGTGTCCTCCGGGCGAGTTGGCGTACTCCAACCTGTCGAAGATCGCGATGGAGAAAGGGATACCCAGTTTAGGCGATGATGTTTTCGATGCCCATCGATTTCAATCTCAGCGCATGTGAGGCGCATCACAGGCGCCAAAGCCCGATTTGATATAATCCAGTCCTTGCAGGTCGTGCCCGGATCGGACAGCCCGGAACCGCCGCTCCTGTGAAGGTTTGCGGATGTCGGCCCCATGAAGGTGGTGGCGACCACTTGCGATCATAACCGCATCTCCGATCGCATCGGTTCGGGTATTCGAAACTGTCCGCAATGCAGATGCCGTATCGCTGCGTCCCGGTGCGCCCCAACGCCGTCGACGTTGGATCGCGCGATCATCATACCGAACGGATCGCCGGTTCTGGGGCATGCTCCTGGCTCCTCATCACCCAGCTAGACGGTCCATCGTTTCGTTCATTATTGGAAGCCCGCGCTGCGCGCCTTAGCGCCTACCGCGTGAGCGGTTTAGCCGTGTGCTGGGCATGTTCAGTAGCTTGGAGGTGAAAGTCCTCTACCCAACCTGATGGAGGTGAAGGGTTAGCGAGAACGCAAGGGCTGTCGCCGCGAGGCGAGGTCTGAAGGAAGCGTCGAGCAAACGTGCGAGTCGATGGACAAGAACCGGGTACAAGGCGCGAGCGTCGGACGAGCGGGCGACTTACCGCGAAGTCCATATCCATCAAGGATGCGAAGCGTAGATCCGGCGACGGTGCACGGAAAGCGACTGAACTTACCCCAGGAGATCTGCTCGGTGTCGCTTCGGCGACTGAGAGCGCCGTGAGGCGGTCTGACCGCGGAGCAGAAGTCAGCAGAGGGCATATTAGGTCATGTCGTCGGCAAGGCTAGTGAGGCACTCCGTGCCGAAAGGCGGAGGCAACAGATAGGCCAAGCCGGGAACGGTGACTGAAGGCCCGAACGAGAGGAGAGGCAAGTAGGACATGAACCTCGAGAGCGACAAGCGGCTGAACATCCAGTTGAGACTGGACTTCTCATCGATGCCGACGGGTGAAGCCCGGCAGGCGGGACGGGAAGACATCGAATCGCTCTCGGTGGTGAGTGAGCCCGAACGCCCAGCCAACACGCGTCGAATCATGGAGGAAATATGTGAACGAGCAAACTTGAAGGAAGCATTGCGGCAGGTGAGGGGCAACAAAGGTAGCGCCGGCGTCGACCGGATGACGGTCGATCAACTTGGCGACTATCTGAAACAGCACTGGCCGGCCATTCGGGAGCAATTGCTGAACGGGACCTACGAGCCGAAACCGGTGAGACGGGTGGAAATCCCGAAGCCGGACGGAGGGGTGCGAAAGCTTGGCATCCCAACCGTGCTGGATCGCTTCATCCAGCAAGCGGTGATGCAGGTCCTGCAGCGGCAATGGAATCCGACGTTCTCCCAATACAGCTACGGGTTCCGACCGCGTCGGTCGGCGCATCACGCCGTGGCTCAAGCGCAGCAGTACATTGCGCAAGGCAACGGATGGGTGATCGACCTCGATCTGGAAAAATTCTTCGATCGGGTCAATCATGACAAACTGATGGGCCAAATTGCCAAACGGATCGAGGACAAGCGGCTGTTGAAGCTCATCCGTGCATTTTTGAATGCAGGGGTGATGGAGAACGGACTGGTCAGTCCGAGCGTGGAAGGAACTCCGCAAGGAGGTCCGCTTTCGCCACTGCTAAGTAACCTCGTGCTCGACGAACTCGACCGCGAGCTGGAGCGCCGAGGACACCGCTTTGTACGTTATGCGGACGACTGTAACATTTACGTTCGCAGCGAACGTGCGGGTCAGCGGGTGATGGAGAGCATCTCGCGCTTCATCACACAAAAGCTGAAGCTCAAGGTAAATGAGGCAAAGAGTGCGGTGGCACCACCGCAGGAACGGAAGTTCCTCGGGTTCAGCTTTACGGCTGGTCCAGACATCAAGCGCACGATCGCGCCGAAATCGCTGGAACGGTTCAAGCAGCGAATCCGAGAGACCACGCGAAGGGCCAAGGGCGTCAGCATCAAGACGACAATGGAAGAGCTGGCTACGTATATGCGAGGCTGGCGCGGCTATTTCGGCTTCTGCGAAACACCCGAGGTGTTGATCGCTCTTACTCGCTGGGTCCGGTTACGATTGCGGGCCGCTCTTTGGCGTCAATGGAAAACACCACGGCGTCGCCGAACGGCACTCATCGCACTCGGAGTCTCGGGAGAGTTGCGCAACACGGCCGGCAGCGGTCGTGGCCCCTGGCATATTGCCCGGAGTAAAGCGCTCTCCGTAGGACTTTCCAATGCTCACTTCAAATCACTTGGTCTCCTGTCCTTAGTCGAAGCGCGTTAGCGTAACTTCTCGAACCGCCGTATACGGGCCCGTACGTACGGTGGTGTGGGAGGGGCGGAGCCGAGAGGCTCCCCCCTATCCCGA